>DHVR01000003.1 GCA_002412765.1 Leptolinea sp. UBA5203
CTGTTGCCTCTGGTCGGATTACCGAGATCCTTGATTAAGGAAAGTGGTAGGAAAAAATGGCAAAACAAAGAATTCGTATTCGCTTAAAGGCCTATGATCATCGGGTTCTGGATCAATCCGCCAAACGCATCGTGGAAACTGCAGAACGAAGTGGCGCCAATGTGGTTGGACCAGTACCCCTCCCAACGAAAATTGAACGATTTACAGTTCGTCGTTCAACATTTATTGATAAAGACTCCCACGAGCATTTTGAGATTCGGACTCACAACCGCATGATTGATGTGATGGAACCGGATGCCAAAACTATTGATATGCTGATGCGGTTGAATTTGCCCGCTGGTGTGGACATCGAGATCAAAATCTAAAGCATGACCAGTGTGTATTGGTAAAAACAGGGGATGCTCCTGTTTTTACCAATACTATAGGAAAATATACCGCTTTGCGGTATAATCATAGAGTTTGATAGGTATTTGGTAATGCAAGAGTAGTTTTGTGAGCGTACAAAAAAATGGAAGTGCGCAGCTAATTACTGACTACATTACTATAAGATGATGCAGCCTTGCCCAGGTGACAGTCTTATTCTATACACTAAAGGAGACAACCGAATGTTTAAAGGGCTTTTAGGGAAGAAAATCGGCATGACCCAGATTTTCGATGAGAGTGGCTTGTCTGTACCAGTCACACTGATTGAAGCTGGGCCATGTTTCGTTACCCAAGTCCGCACACCTCAGATCGATGGTTATTCCGCCGTACAGCTTGGCTTCGGCGAAACAAAACCAAAACGACTTACAGGTGGGCAGCTTGGTCATTTAAAGAAAACAGATTTACCCCCGTTACGGTTCTTGCGGGAATTTCGTGCCAAAGATCCTGAGGTCAAAGAAGGCGATATTGTTAAAGTTGACCTGTTCTCTGTTGGCGAACGTGTGGATGTTGTTGGAACCAGCAAGGGGCGTGGTTTTGCTGGTGTAGTCAAACGACATGGTTTCGCAGGCGGGCCTAAAACTCATGGCCAGTCTGACCGACATCGTACTCCTGGATCTCAGGGAGCCGGAACCACACCTGGTCGTATTTTTAAAGGAAAACGTGGGCCGGGTCATATGGGCAATGATCGGGTTACATCACAAAACCTCAAACTGGAACTCGTTGACTTGGAAAGAAATTTACTGGGTGTTCGCGGTGCGGTACCTGGTGCACGCGGTAGTCTGGTAATGATCAAGGAGGCGCGAAAGCAATAAGTCAGTGCAAACTGACCGTTGTTTTCCGAAGTAAAGGGAGCGATGACTATGGTAGTAGATGTTTTTAATATGGAGGGTCAGAAGGTAAGTACAGTGGATTTGCCGTCTGATATCTTCGAAGCCCCGATCCTCATGGATTTAATGCACCAGGCCTTTGTACGCCAAATGGCAAACGCACGCCTTGGAACACATGAAACGAAAACTCGTCATGATGTTCGTGGTGGCGGACGCCGTCCTTGGAAACAAAAAGGTACTGGTAGAGCGCGTCAAGGTTCTAATCGGTCAGCCCAGTGGGTTGGTGGTGGAAAGATTCACACACCCCATGCCCGTGATTACACACAGGCTATGCCGAAGAAAATGCGCCGCTCTGCGTTACGCTCAGCGTTATCGGTAAAGGCTTCAGAACAACGTATTGTTCTGGTGGATGATATGAAATTGGCAGCACCGAAAACTCGTCTGATGGCTTATTCCTTGAATAAATTGGTTGGGAACGCCACTGCTTTGGTAGTGATCCCCAGCAAAGAAGGCTATACAGATGTAATTCGTTCTACCAATAATCTTCCGGATGCAAAAGTACTATTGGCCCAGTATCTCAATATTCGCGATCTGATGAAATTTGATCATCTGGTTATGCCAGTATCAGCATTGGATACGATTTCAGGGTTTTTAGGTTAGGTAGGAGGCAAGATGACAACGATTTATGAGATTCTCCGCCGACCATTGGTAACTGAAAAAAGTAATTACCTGGTTAACAAGCTGAACCAATATGTCTTTGAAGTAGATCGAAGTGCCTCCCGAACCTTGGTAAAGGATGCAGTAGAACTCTTATTCGAAGTCAAAGTATTACGGGTAAACATTATCAATGTTCCGGCAAAGCGGTCCCGCAGGGCACGCAGCCGCCGTATGGGAATCCGGCAAGCAGTGTTCAAAAAGGCCATTGTCACGTTGGCACCCGATGATCGCATTCCGTTCTTTGAAGGGGTGGAGTAATGGCTGTAAAAATTTATAAACCGGTAACACCCGGTCTGCGTGGCATGACCGGATATACATTTGAGGAAATCACCACAGATACACCTGAGCGATCTTTGATCGTTCCCCGCAAGAAACATTCGGGGCGCAACTCTTATGGTCGGGTGACTGTACGACATCGTGGTGGTGGAGCTCGTCGTTTCATTCGTTTGCTTGATTTCAAGCGCGACAAACGCGGTGTTCCAGCACGGGTTGCGACGATCGAATATGATCCTAACCGAACTGCTCGTATCGCTTTATTGAACTATGCAGATGGTGAGAAGCGTTATATTCTTGCTCCTGTCAGTTTGAAAGTTGGTGATGAAGTTATGGCGGGAATTACCGCCGAGATCCGGATTGGAAATAGTTTGCCCCTTTCCAGTATTCCAGTAGGTACCAACATCCACAATGTGGAAATGTACGAAGGCCGCGGTGGACAATTGGTTCGCTCGGCGGGTGCCTCTGCTCAATTACTGGCCAAGGAAGGCGATTACGCCCAGGTTCGTATGCCATCTGGCGAAGTACGTTTGATTCGTCAGGTCTGCTATGCAACCATTGGACAGGTAGGTAATCTGGATCATGGAAATATTAAGTTAGGCAAAGCTGGCCGTAAACGTCACATGGGTATTCGGCCTACCGTTCGCGGTAGTGCTATGTCCCCACGCGACCATCCGCATGGTGGTGGTGAAGGACGTACTTCAGTAGGTATGCCTGGTCCGAAGACTCCATGGGGTAAACCAGCCCTGGGTTACAAAACTCGTAAAAACAAGTTGAGTAACAAGTATATTGTTCGCCGCCGCAGTTCTGGTAGTGGCCGCTAGTCGAACCAAATTAGATGATAGAAGCGTGAGAGGGACGAAGGTATGTCACGATCGCTAAAAAAAGGCCCGTATATCGAGCCTAAATTATTGAAAAAAGTAGAAGAAATGAATGCTCGCAGCGAAAAGAAAGTTATCCGCTCCTGGAGCCGGGATAGCACAATCTTTCCGCAGATGGTGGGACACACCATTGCTGTGCATGATGGTCGAAGGCATGTACCGATTTATGTTACTGAAAACATGGTAGGTCATCGCCTCGGTGAATTTGCACCAACACGTACTTTTCGTGGACACGTCCAGGAAAAGTCATCGAAGAGGAGGTAACCCAACTCATGGATATTCGAGCCAGTTTAAGTTATTGTGGTGTTTCAGCCCAGAAAGCTCGTTTGGTCATTGACACGGTGAGAGGTCTGCCTGCGAAAGATGCATTGAACACGCTGCAATTTACCCCAAAAGCAGTTGCTCCCGCGGTCTACAAATTAGTAGCCTCCGCAGTAGCCAACGCAGAAGAAAACTTTGGGTTAAACCGTGATGATTTGTACGTGTATCGGATTACAGCAGATGAAGCTCCCACACGAAAATGGCGGCGTTTTGGTGCCCGTGGCCGGTTCAAACCCGTGCTGCGCCGTGCCTCACACATTACTGTCATTTTGCGTGATAAGGAATAGCCAGTAGCTCGATCATTTGAGCCGAAAGGTTCGGATGAGAGATGAGACACCAGGAGAAAATATGGGTCGTAAAGTACATCCAATTGGATTTCGTCTGAAGATCAATCAGCCTTGGGAAGGGCGTTGGTTTGCTGAAGGTAAGGAATATCTTACCCAACTGCAGCAGGATTTTAAAGTCCGCATTTTAGTTGCAGCCGAAGCAAAACGGGCCGGTGTATCCCGCATTGATATCGAGCGATTTCCTGGAAAAGTTAAAGTGGTTGTTAACACAGCCAAACCAGGTATTTTAATTGGTCGAAAAGGTGAAACCGTTAAGAAAATCCGTCAGGATTTAGAAACACTGACTGGGAAAAAGATTGATTTGGAAATCAAAGAAATCTCCATGCCAGATCTTGACGCTCAATTAGTGGCAGAGAATATTGCCAGCCAAATTGAGAGACGGGTAAGTTATCGCCGTGCCATGAAACGTGCAATTCAGCAAGCAATGCGCCAGGGCGCACTGGGGATCAAGATTGAAGTCTCCGGTCGTTTGAGCGGTGCTGAAATGGCTCGTACCGTATGGCTTCGTGATGGCCGGGTACCGTTGCAGACACTGCGCGCCAATATCCAATTTTCGCGTGCAGAAGCCTTAACCACCTATGGCAAAATTGGTATTAAAACCTGGATTTATCGGGGTGACATCATCCCTGGTAATGAAGAGAAAACGGAAACCACCACCACGGAAGGCGTGTACGTAAGCGAATAAGCGCTGCGGACCCTTTAGAAGTGAAAATGAGGTAGCACTATGTTAATGCCAAAGCGAGTTAAATTTCGCAAGCAACAAAGAGGGCGCTTAACAGGAAAAGCCACCCGCGGCGCGGACATATCTTTTGGCGAATACGCATTGCAGGCACTCGAGCCGGGTTGGGTAACAGCCCGCCAGATCGAAGCAGCACGCCGTGCAACCGTTCGTGTGATGAAGCGTCGTGGCAAAATCTGGATTCGAATTTTTCCTGATAAACCCTATACACAGAAACCCCCCGAAACCCGTATGGGTAAAGGTAAAGGTAATGTGGAGTATTGGGTAGCGGTTGTCAAGCCGGGACGAATTATTTTTGAGATCAGTGGATTGCCAGAAGCAGTAGCAAAAGAGGCTCTCCATCAGGCTGCTTATAAATTCTCCATTCGAACTAAAACGATCGTTCGGCACGACCTGGTAGGAGAACAAGCATGAAAACAAGTGAATTACGATTGTTATCAGTCGAAGAACTGAACTCAAAAATTGCCGAAGTCCGTCGAGAATCCATGAACTTGCGATTCCAAATGGTGACTGGTCAGCTCACCGATACGAGTCGGTTAAAACAGGTCCGTCGCGTCATTGCAAAATTTGAGACGATCAAGCGAGAATTAGAGTTGAAATCTCAAAGTGAAGGTGAAGCATGAACAATCGACGACGTTTAACCGGTGTTGTTATCAGTGATAAGATGACAAAAACAGTTACTGTTGCCGTCAAACGGACTTATCGGCACCCGCTTTATCAAAAAGTAATTTTTGATGTAAAGAAATACAAAGCTCATGACGATTTGGACTGTAAAGTTGGTGACAAAGTACGCATAGTTGAAAGCCGCCCGATTTCCCGCGAAGTTCATTGGATCGTAGAAGAAGTCCTGGAACAGGGCGTGCGGTTGGAAACAAACGGCGAAGGAGCGTAACTCATGATACAGAAAGAGTCTCGTATTAAAGTAGCCGATAACACAGGAGCACGCGAGCTTTTGGTCATCCATGTCATGGGCGGCTCAACCCGTCGGTATGCCAGAGTTGGTGACGTATGTGTGTGTACCGTCAAAGCTGCAGCACCTCAAGGCACGGTCAAGAAGAGTGAGATCGTAAAAGCAGTTGTTGTTCGCTGTTCAAAGGGATGGCGCCGTGAAGATGGATCCTCGATTCGGTTTGACGACAATGCTGCTGTCATTCTGGATACCGATGGAACCAACCCAAAGGGCACCCGTATTTTTGGACCAGTAGCGCGCGAACTTCGTGAGAGGGGCTTTATGAAGATTGTCTCCCTTGCACCAGAGACGCTGTAGCAGAGGAAGATAGGAAAAGCTATGAAACTCAAAATACGTAAGGGTGATCAAGTGCAGGTTATCAGCGGGCGAGCTGAAGACAAGGGAAAGCGCGGCGAAGTGATCAAAGTCGATAATGATGTGGAACGCGTGGTGGTTCAGAGTGTGAACATGCGCAGCAAACATCAGAAACAAGTACAAAGCCAGGGACGATCCATCAATCCCGGAATCGTACGCTTTGAAGCTCCCGTTCATATCTCCAATGTGATGCTCGTGTGCCCTAAATGCAATAAGCCCACAAGGGTGAGTATAAATCGCGATAGTGGCAAAGCAGTTCGTGTCTGTAAAAAGTGCGAATCCACCATTGACGAATGACACCACCATGGAGCTGTAGAGAATGAACAGACTGAAAGAGCAGTATATTAATGAAGTTGCACCTGCGCTGAAAGAGGATCTGGGTTTGGCCAACGCCATGCAGATTCCCCGCATTCAGAAGGTAATACTGAATATTGGTTTGGGTGAAGCAATGGATAACCCAAAAGCAATGGATAGTGCAGTCGGTGATTTGATGCTGATTACAGGGCAGCGCCCGGTAATTACCAAAGCACGAAAAAGCATTTCTAACTTTAAACTCCGTGAAGGCCGCGCAATTGGCGCTAAAGTAACTTTACGTGGCGATAAAATGTGGGCTTTTTTAGATCGGCTGATTAATATTGCTTTGCCCCGTGTTCGTGACTTCCGCGGAATTTCGGGGAATGCATTTGATGGACGCGGCAACTATACCTTGGGTTTAAAAGAACAACTCATATTCCCTGAAATCGAATATGACAAAATCGATAAGATCCGCGGTATGGAAATTACCATCGTAACCACAGCCGATGATGACAGCAAAGCCTATGCTTTGTTGGAAAAATTCGGTATGCCGTTCGGGAAGGGTTAATATGGCAAAAAAATGTATGCAGTATCGTGAATACAGACGAAGTTTCCCGAACCAGGTTCGGAATCGCTGTATGGTGTGTGGTCGACCGCGTGGTTATATGCGCCGTTTTGGTTTATGCCGAATTTGCTTTCGAGAGTTCGCTCTGAAAGGCCAGATTCCTGGTGTAGCCAAGGCATCATGGTAGTAGTTCGGAGGAGGTAGGAATATGAGCGTAAATGATCCAATTGCCGATATGCTAACACGCATCCGAAACGCGATCATGGCCGAAAAAACGGTGGTTTCGATGCCGAATTCAAAAATGAAAGTTGAAATAGCTCGCATTTTGAAGGAAGAAGGTTTCATTGATAGTTACGAAGTTGTTGAAGGTGAAAGTGCTGCCTTTATGAACTTGAAAATTACATTGAAATATGTAGGAGAACGTCGTGAGCGCAGCTCGGTACTTTCCGGTTTGGAACGTATCAGCCGACCAGGACGTCGAATTTATACGCGCAAACAGGATATCCCCTGGGTGCTATCCGGTTTGGGTGTAGCTATCGTTTCCACCCCCAAAGGTTTGATGACCGGACAACGTGCGCGTCAATTAAATGTGGGCGGCGAGCTCATTTGCAAAGTCTGGTAAGGAGGTAACACTGTGTCACGTATTGGTCGTTTACCGGTGAATATACCATCCAGCGTGCAGGTCACCATCAAACAAAGTGAAGTGCAGGTGAAAGGTCAAAAGGGAGAACTTAAATTCCTCTTTTCACCCCGCATGGAAGTCGCCCTGGAAGAAAATCAGGTCGTCATCCGCCGAAGCTCCGATGATCCGTCTGTCCGTGCTCTGCATGGGACAACTCGGGCCATCATCCAGAATATGGTTACAGGCGTGAGCGATGGTTTCACAAAAATTTTGCAGGTGGATGGGGTAGGATACCGGCCAGAAATGAATGGTAAAAACCTTATCCTGCATGTTGGATATTCTCATCCTGTGGAAGTAGTTCCTCCGGAAGGGATTGAATTTGAAGTAGATACAAAAACCCGCCAAATTAAAATCAGCGGATTTGATAAGCAAGCCGTTGGCCAGATTGCTGTAAATATTCGTGGCGTTCGCCCGCCTGAACCTTATAAAGGTAAAGGCATTCGTTACTTGGAAGAGCGCATCCGTCGAAAAGCAGGTAAATCTGGGAAGACGAAATAATAAGGTGATGTTTTATGGCTAAAATGAACCGATCCGAAGCTCGAGAAAAACGACATCGCCGGGTAAGAAAATTTATTTCCGGTACTGCATCAGTCCCGCGTTTAAGTGTTTTTCGCAGTTTAAATGAGATTTATGCACAGATCATTGATGATCAAGCGGGAGTCACGCTGGTTGCTTCTTCAACAATTGACAAGCAACTTCGTGATCAGGTCAAAAGTCTGACCAAGACTGAACAAGCCAAAATGGTTGGCAAACTGGTTGCGGAACGCGCACAGCAAAGTGGCGTGAAACAAGTAGTCTTCGACCGTGGTGGATTTCGGTACTTTGGTCGGGTAAAAGCTTTAGCTGAGGCAGCTCGCGAAGCTGGCCTACAGTTTTAGCGCTTGAGTAATGGAGGAATTTGACCTTGGCAGTTGAAAGAGAAGATTACCAGGTAACTGAAGAGCAATTTGACGAACGTGTTATTGAAATTGCTCGTGTAGCTAAAGTGGTAAAGGGTGGACGACGTTTCCAATTCCGTGTTACGGTTGTTGTCGGTGACAATAATGGTAAAGTCGGTATGGGCACAGGTAAAGCAAATGCTGTACCTGACGCAATGCGTAAAGCATCCGAAAGGGCGCGTAAAGATATGCATAAAGTCGCCATCACTGGACCCACGATTCCCCATGAAGTATTTGGCCGAGTGGCCGGTGCCCGTGTGCTGCTAAAACCAGCCTCCCGCGGTACTGGTGTCATCGCTGCCGGTAGTGTGCGCGCCGTTTTGGAAGCCGCTGGTCTGCGTGACATTCTTTCCAAATCTCTGGGGAGTGCGAATGTACTTAATGTGGTTAAAGCAACTTTTCATGCTCTATCCCAACTGAAATCTGTGGAAGTGGAAGCTGCACGCCGCGGTAAAAAAGTTGAAGAGTTGATGCCATTTTGGGAACGGAGATAAATTATGGCTAAGAAAGCAATCGAAACTCCCAAAATATTGCACGTCACACTGAAGAAAAGTGTGATTGGTTACCCACAACGACAAAAAGATACTGTGAAGGCCCTCGGTCTGCATCGTATCAACCAGACGGTCGACCATAAAGATTCTGCGGTAATTCGCGGTATGATCTCTAAAGTTAGCCATTTGGTTAATACAGAAGAGTAGGTAGTCGCATGAAACTCAATGATTTAGTACCAAATGAAGGCGCAAAAAAGAACAGGAAACGTGTTGGCCGTGGTATTGCTGCCGGACAGGGTAAAACCTGCGGCCGCGGTACAAAGGGTTTCGGTGCACGTGCTGGTTCTGGTGGTAGTTTATACCGCCAGGGTGGTAACCTGCCTTTTTTCCGACGCTTACCGTTTATCCGGGGTGAAGGCTTTACTCCCCCGAATCAGCTTGAATACAATGAAATCAACGTGGAACAACTCAATCGGTTTAATGCTGATACCGACGTGACCCCAGAAATTATGCTGAAAGCACGTCTGATCAATGTTAAAAGTAACCCAGTTGCCATTTTGGGTCGCGGCGAATTGACTGTTGCCTTGAAAGTAAGTGCTCACCGTGTGACTGAAGGCGCCAAACAAAAAATCGAAGCTGCTGGTGGTACGGTTGAAATTATTTCGTAATCAGGCCACGATTACTGAAAAGGAGAAACACCCATGAAGAAGTCAGCATGGCGCTATTTATGGAAGTCTGAAGATATACGAAAAAAGTTATTGATAACGGTGATGTTATTAGCTATCTATCGCCTGGCATCCAACATTCCGGTGCCAGGGGTAAACCACGAAGCTTTGGCTGCTTTGGCAACCAGTGGTGGTGCAGCTAGTAACCTCTTCAATCTGTTAGATTTGCTCTCGGGTGGTACGGTCACCAATTTCTCGATTCTTGCTATGGGTGTTTATCCTTATATCACAGCTCAGATTATTCTCCAGCTGTTGATTCCCATCATTCCTGCTCTTGAGCGGAAGATGAAGGATAATCCTACGGAAGGAAAGAAGTGGATGGAGCGTTGGACTGTGATTGGAACAATCCCTATGGCATTGTTATCCGCCATCGGTCAGATTAACCTTTTCAGTGCTGCTTCCCCAACGGGGGCTCCCATCCTGAATAATTTTGGTTTTACAGGGCCAGATTTACTGCCTTCGGTAACCATCTTAATTACCATGGTTGCCGGGACTATGTTTGGTATCTGGCTGGGGCAATTGATTTCTGAGTACGGTATCCCGAATCAGGGGCTTTCCCTGATCATTTTTGCCGGTATCGTATCCCGGATGCCCCAAAACCTCATCGGCCTGTTAAGTGACAAGCAGAACGGCTGGTGGATGTTCCTGCTGATGATTGTGCTTCTGGTTTTGATCATCTACGCCATTGTCTTCGTCCAACAAGGTCGTCGCAATGTGCGGGTGATGTTCCCAGGGCGCAGAGTTGGCAACCGCATGTCCATGCCGGTGCGCAGCAATTTGCCCTTAATGGTCAATATGGCCGGTATGATCCCCTTGATTTTTGCACAATCCATCTTAACCTTCCCTGCAATTGTGGCTGGTTTCTTTATCAATTCCGAAACTACCTGGGTGGTTAGTGTGGCAACCTGGTTCCGTGACACATTTGGCGGCGGAAATACCACCTACGCATTTTTATACTTCATTATGGTAGTGGCATTTACTTTCTTCTATACCAGTGTATTGTTCCAGCAGCAAAATTATGGTGAGAACCTGAAACGGCAAGGTGCACAAATCCCCGGTGTAACTCGTGGTGTGGCAACACAGCGCTATTTGAACAAAGTACAACAACGGATTACTTTTGTGGGTGCATTTTTCCTCGGTTTTGTAGCTGCTTTACCTTATTTACTCGGGTTCCTGATCCCTCAATTGGGACAAAGTGGGTTATTTGTAATCTCCGCAGCAGGCTTGTTGATTGTGGTGGGTGTGGTTCGTGATACCTTCCAGATTATTGAGACTGAGTTGAAGCTGCATGGTTACGAAGAAAGCCTGATAAAAGGGTAGTAAAAAAGATGTCTGGTCGGTTTATTGTTTTACTAGGTCCTCCCGGTGCTGGCAAAGGCACTCAGGCGGCTGTTATCTCAAAAGCATTAAAGTTGGCTCATATTTCTTCCGGAGACATTTTTCGTGAGAATCTGAAGAATGAAACCGAGCTTGGAAAATTAGCTCAACAATTTATGAATCGCGGGGAATTGGTGCCGGACGATGTGACCATTTCCATGATTGGGGAACGCTTAACCCGTTCCGATTGTGAGAATGGCGCTTTATTGGATGGCTTTCCAAGAACCCCGGCCCAGGCTGAGGCATTAGCCGAAAAACTGGCCGAACGGGGTGAGCATGTGGATTGTGTTCCCTACATTGCGGTTCCCGCTGATGAATTGATTGCCCGGTTGAGCGGCCGCTGGACTTGCAAGGAAAATGGGCATGTTTTTCATGCACTGTATAATCCTCCCAAGCAAGCGGGCGTTTGTGATCTGGATGGTTCGGCATTATATCAACGAGACGATGATAAACCGGAAACGGTTGCCAATCGGATCCGCGTTTATATGGATCAAACTTCACCTCTGATTGAGTATTACACCAAGGCTCATCTCTTGTTTGAAGTGGATGGCACGAAAGCGATCGATGAAGTGTCGGAAATTTTGTTAAAGCAGTTAAAGGCATAAAGGTATTAAATAGCATGGTCTGGGACAGGCAAATTAGTATCAAAAGCGATGAAGAAATTGCCATTATGCGTAAAGCAGGCGAGATCAATGCTGAGGCACTGGCCGCTGCGAAAGCAGTAATTCGGCCTGGCGTAACCACAGCAGAGATAAATGATGCAGCTGAAGCAGTGTTAGTAAAACATGGCACCTATTCGCCGTTCAAAAACTATCCCGGGCCATTCCCATATCCAGCCAGTACAACCGTCAGTATTAATGACGAACTGGTACATGGAATCCCAGGGAAACGCAGAGTGAACGAAGGAGATATTGTCTCCATTGATTGTGGCGCGGTTTTTGAAGGATTTGTCGCAGATTCCGCCATTACAGTGGGGGTTGGCGAAATCTCCGCTGAAACCTTGCATCTGTTGCAAGTCACAGAAAAATCACTCTATCTTGGGATAGCCCAAATGATAGCAGGCAACCGGCTGGGCGATATCTCGTCCGCGGTGCAGCGCTATGTGGAAGAGGAAGGACTGTTTGTAACCAAGGAATACACCGGACACGGGGTAGGGCGCCGTATGCATGAAGGCCCCCAAGTCCCAAATTACGGTGAGCCTGGTAACGGCATGTTACTGCGAAGTGGAATGACAATAGCTCTTGAACCGATGGTATTGGTAGGGACAGCGGCGACAAAAGTTCAGCCCGATGGTTGGACAGTCACCTCCCGAGACGGTTCATTAACTGCGCATTTTGAACATTCAGTGGCAATCACTGAAAATGGTCCGGTAATTCTTACTTTATTGGCGGATGGGACACCACCGCATCAGATTACTGGACAGTAAGCCAAAGATTAAGTATAATACTTACTTTGGCTTTGGATATCAAGAAGGAAAAGGAGTAACCAGATGAAAGTTACTGCATCAATCGGCAAACGCTGCGCCAAATGCAAAATTGTCAAGCGGCAAGGGCGATTATATGTGATTTGCGAAAATCCAAAGCATAAACAGCGACAAGGATAAAGTACTATGGCGAGAATTGAAGGTGTTGATCTTCCGCGCAATAAACGCATCGAAATTGCTTTAACCTATATTTTTGGTATTGGGTTAACTCGTTCGAAACAAATTTTAGAAAACACGAATATCAATCCTGATATTCGGGTGAAAGATTTGAGCGAAAGCGATGCGAATCTTTTACGTGAATTCATCAGCAAGCATTTTAAGGTTGAGGGTGATCTGCGCCGCGAGGTTCAGATGAACATTAAACGCTTGATTGAGATCGGCTGTTATCGCGGTTTACGTCACCGCCGAAGTTTGCCTTTGAACGGCCAGCGTACGAAAACCAATGCGCGCACCCGGAAAGGCCCAAAGAAAACAGTGGCTGGTCGTGGTCGTCGCCGTGGAGCAACCAAGAAATAAACTGGTTCAGAAGGCTGTGGAATGGCTTCAGGTTGGGTTTCCTTCTCTATACCCAGCGGCTACCTGAAACTCTTCCAGGCCTTCTCTGCAGGTTAAAGTCAGGAAATGTTCTATTGGTGGACATAAATCTAGTGAGGTGATATGGCACAAAATGTAAGATCATCGCGTCGGGCAGGTTCTTCGCGAAAAGTAAAGCGACAATTATCTTCTGCCCAGGTGCACATTTTTGCATCCTTCAATAATACTATCGTGAGTGTTACCGACCAGCAGGGTGCAGTAGTTTGCTGGGGTAGCGCCGGTTCTGCCGGTTTCAAAGGCTCACGAAAGAGCACTCCCTTCGCAGCGCGTTTGGCTGCAGAACAGGCGTTGAAAACCGCCATGTCCATGGGTGTGCAAGAAGTTGATTTGATCGTCAAGGGACCTGGTCCCGGCCGCGAATCTGCCCTGCGTGCCATTCAGGCATTGGGCATTCGTGTACGATCAATTTCGGATGTAACTCCGGTGGCGCACAATGGTTGTCGCCCACCCAAAAAACGCCGCGTTTAGTAAGAGGGAAGACAAATGGCAAGATATACTGGTCCGGTATGTAGATTATGCCGGCGTGAAGGTGAGAAATTATTTTTAAAGGGTGAGCGATGTTTCACCCCCAAGTGTGCTTTTGACAAGCGCAGCTATGTCCCCGGTGAGCATGGCCGGGCAGGTATGGCAGTTCGAAATAACCGCCAATCTGACTATAGCCGCCAGTTGCGTGCCAAACAAAAAGCACGCCGTGTATACGGTATGCTGGAAAAGCAGTTCCGCCGCAATTTTAAATTTGCTCAGAGCAGACGCGGCCTTACTGGTTTGAATTTGTTGCAGGCCTTGGAATTCCGATTCGATAACGTCGTGTATCGCTTGGGTTTCGCAAGCAGTCGTGCAGCAGCCCGGCAAATGGTCAACCATGGTCATTTTATGGTGAACGGACGTCGTACCGATATCCCCTCCATGATTATGAAAATTGGTGATGAAATCACAGTGCGCGAGGGTTCTCGCAAAACTCCAATGATGAAAGCGTTACCGGATTTATCCGAAGGTCGTCCATGTGCTATATGGTTGGCCCGTGATTTGAAAACCCTCAGTGGGAAGGTTTTACGTCAGCCAGAACGTGGTGAGATTGACGGAAATCTGGATGAGCAACTAATTGTTGAATACTACTCCAGATAGTAACCATACCCGGTGCGTGATATCACAAGTTTCACCGGAAAGGGGTGAAGTGTGACTGCTCTAATGAATATGGTAACACCGAAAGTTGAAAAAGAAGCTGAAGCAAGGAACTATGGCAAATTTGTCATCAGTCCTTTGGAGCGTGGATTTGGTGTAACGGTTGGAAATACCTTACGACGAATTCTTCTTTCTTCATTGGAAGGCGCTGCAGTAACTTCAATCCGTGTAACGGATGTGCTTCATGAATTTAGTGATGTCCCTGGTGTACGGGAAGACGTTATTCAAATTACCCTGCAAGTAAAATTATTGCGGATGATTTTGCATGATGTGGATACCGCCCATTTACATCTGGAAGTGCGTGGTGAAGGTGTTGTCACCGCTGCTGATATTCAGTGTCCTGCTGAGGTTGAGATTGTCAACCCCGATCTGTACCTGTTTACAGTGGATGATAACAACACTAAACTGGAAATTGATATGACCGTTGAAAGAGGCCGCGGATATTCCCCGGCTAATGAACGCGGCGGCCATTTACCGATTGGTGATTTACCTGTCGATGCAATTTTCTCACCGATTAAACGCATCAATTGGTCAGTAGGATCAGCGCGTGTCGGCCAGAGTACCAATTACGATCGTCTCGAATTGGAAATCTGGACAGACGGCACAGTCTCTCCCGAGAATTCGCTATCTACTGCTTCAAAAATTATGATTGATCATTTGCGGTACATTTCCGGTATTGATGAAGAGACTTTCCTGGTTAGCCCCGAAGTTGAACCTTCAAACAGTCGCTTAACCAGTGAAGCTGCAGAAACGCCTATTGAAAATCTTGATTTATCGGTTCGGGTTTTCAATTCCCTAAAACGGACTGGCATTACCACTGTTGGTGATGTGCTGGACCTGTTAGAGAAGGGCGACGAAGCAGTGATGTCTATCCGTAATTTTGGCGATAAAAGCCTGGATGAATTACGAGACAAAATGCGGGAAAAAGGCTATCTGCAAGATGAAGAAGAAATGGAGTAGATGCTATGCGCCATCATGTAGCAGGTAAAAAACTTAGTCGAACAAAAGATCAACGAAGCGCCTTGCGTCGTGTTTTGATTAGTCAGTTGTTCACTCATGAAAAAATCAAAACTACTCGTGCTAAAGCACAGGCTATCCGTGGACAAGCGGAAAAACTGATTACGCTGGCAAAGAATAGTGCGAAAGAAGATGATATTCATAAAGTGAATGCCCGTCGTCAAGCAACTGCAATCCTGGGTGGTCAGCCGCTCATGGTTAAGAAGCTTTTCGATGAAATTGCTCCACGCTACGAGAAACGCCCCGGTGGTTATACTCGTATGTTTCAGCTCGGACCCCGCTTGGGTGATGCCGCTGAAATGGTTGTATTGGAATTGGTTGAAGAATAGACCTTCCGGAGTAGTTCCGGATGGAACCCGTACGTTACCAACTGAAACTTGCTTATGACGGAACCCATTTTAAAGGGTTTCAGCGCCAGGCCGATGACCGCACTGTTCAACTGATCGTTGAAGCGGCTCTTCGAAAAATAGGCTGGACTGGAAACAGTATCCTGTCTGCCGGGAGAACAGATACAGGCGTGCATGCGTCTGGTCAGGTAGTTGCATTTGATTTGTCCTGGAATCATTCCAGTGAAGCATTGATGCAGGCATTAAATGCCTTTCTACCTGAGGATGTGGCTGTGAATGAGTGTTGTATCGTGGAGGATTCATTCCACCCGCGGTTCGACGCCAGAGCGCGAACGTATTGTTACACAATATTTTCCGCTCCAACCCGACAACCTCTGCTCGAACGATATGCCTGGCGTGTATGGCCTCCTCTTAATTTTCCAGCATTGCAAAATGCGGCGGAGGTCTTACCTGGGGTATACGATTGTGCAGCCTTTGGACGCCCGCCAGTATCTGGCGGGACAACCATCCGTGCAATCTATGATGCCCATTGGGAGAATCCTGCTGAAGGTAAGTACTTATTTTTCATTTCGGCTAATGCTTTTTTGTACCATATGGTACGCCGGATCGTTTATTGTTTAGTGAAGATCGGCCTTTCACGGATGACCCTGGAGGATTTTACCTCCGGCATTCAATCGGGTGATCTGCTCAGTAAAGGATTAGCACCAGCAGCAGGCTTGAATTTAAAAGAAGTACGCTATCAATTATCCGAACAGGAATTTCAGTTGATCAAAACGTCTGGGCGATATCATTTGGAACTATCAGAAATTGGAGATATAAACCGTGGAAAAAACCTACGTGATTAAGGGAACGCCACAATCAGAATGGATTTTGGTTGATGCCAATGAGGAAACTTTGGGCCGCATTGCGACTCAAATTGCTCATT
Source organism: Leptolinea sp. UBA5203 (assembly GCA_002412765.1). Taxonomy (GTDB): domain Bacteria; phylum Chloroflexota; class Anaerolineae; order Anaerolineales; family Anaerolineaceae; genus UBA5203. The sequence continues at coordinate 16,473 of DHVR01000003.1, forward strand.
ACTTATTGGGAAAACATAAACCATCCTTTACCCCCGGCTCAGCCATGGGTGACTTTGTGGTTGTTATAAATGTAAGTAAATTAAAGTTTGCTCAAAAGAAACTGGACAGCAAGAATTATTATCGCCATTCAGGATACCCCGGTGGTTTAACAACTACTGTTCTGCGCGATATGATGCAGAGAAATCCCGAGCGGGTGATTGAAAAAGCTGTATGGGGCATGATGCCTAAAAATAGATTGGGCCGTCAGTTGATGACCCGGTTGAAAATCTATCGTGGTAATGATCATCCGCATGCCGCTCAACACCCACAAACGGTAGCGTAATCAAGGGAGCAATTATAAATGACACAATATTATGAAGGTATTGGAAGAAGAAAGTCAAGCACAGCCCGCGTTCGTGTCATGGACGGCTCTGGTCGCTTTATTGTAAACGATCGAGATATTCATGAATATTTCCCTCGTTTGGGTGATGCCGAAGCTATCCTGGCTGTATTTGGTGCTTACGGAAAAAGTCAAAAAACCTTTGATGTAACCGTGAAAGTGAATGGCGGTGGAGTCAGTGGTCAAACCGGTTCCGTGGTTTTAGGCGTGGCCCGTGCTTTGATCAAAATCACTCCTGATGCAATTGCAGCCCTGCGTAAAGGCGGCTTCTTGACTCGTGATCCTCGCGAGAAAGAGCGCAAAAAACCAGGTCTCAAAAGAGCCCGCAAGGCACCTACTTATACCAAACGTTAATATTTTTCAGCGTCTGCTGATTTATGTGACAAAAACAGGACCATGCTCCGGCAGTACTTTTGCTGGTCAGCATGGTTTTGTTTTAAACAAAGCGGAGTAAATGAAGCCAAAATGCCTATGAAAAACACTACTCAACGCAAGGGAATAACCATTATGGGTCTTGGCCCAGGGGATTGGGACCAAATCACACTACAAGCCATGAAAGTGCTGCAGGAAGCCCCTGTGGTCTATCTACGCACCTCTCAGCACCCTGCGGTGAGTGAATTCCCTGCATCCATAAAATGGATTTCTTTTGATGAGTTCTACGAAAGCTCGGATTCTTTTGAAGAAGTATATGAATCCATTGTAAAGAAAATTCTTGAGTTGGGACAGAAACCGGAAGGTGTGGTGTATGCCGTCCCTGGAAATCCGGGGGTGGCCGAGTTCACCGGACCGGAGATTTATCGACGGGCAAAAGTTGCTGGAATTCCGGTAAACATGGTAGCTGGGGTAAGTTTCATTGAACCCTGTCTACATGCGGTGGGGGTGGATCCCTATGCTCAGGGACTGGTCTTGATGGATGCACTGGAGATCAACCAACAGCATACCCTGACCTACAGTCCTTCCTTGCCAGCTTTGATTGGGCAGGTTTATTCCGCGTACGTGGCTTCTGATCTGAAACTGATTTTAAGTACGGTTTTTCCGGATATCCATGAAGTTCATTTCATCCATGCCGCGGGAACAACAAAAGAAATTGTGGAAGTCATTCCGTTATATGAGATTGACCGCTCGAAGCATATTGGCCTGCTGAGTTCCCTATACGTGCCTGCTCTAGAAAAAGGCTCTTCCTTTGAGGACTTTCTGGAGCAAATTGCTCATTTACGCGCACCGGAAGGCTGCCCATGGGATCGGGAACAAACCCATCAGACCTTGAGATCCACGTTGTTGGAAGAAACCTATGAAGTTCTCAATGCCATGGATGCAGAAGATGAAGAATCCATGCAGGAAGAATTTGGAGATCTGTTGCTGCAAATTGTGCTCAATGCCCAGATAGCCAGTGAAACCGGCTCTTTTAATATGACGGATATCCTCCAGAGTATTTACAAGAAAATTCATTTCCGCCATCCGCATGTTTTTGGCAGCGAACATCGCGAGAATAGCGCAGAGGTATTAACCTCCTGGGAAACCCTGAAAGCGGAAGAACGCAGCCTGAAAGAGAACGGAAGAGATGAACATAAAGGCAGACTGGACAGTGTTCCCAGTGATATGCCCGCTTTGGCTCTGGCACAAAGCTATCAAGCGCGAGCCGCCAGAGTTGGTTTTGATTGGCCGAATATTGATGGCGTGATGGATAAAATCATCGAAGAAATGCAGGAAGTTCGCGAGGCGGATGAGAGCCACTTAAAAGGAGAGCTGGGTGATCTGCTATTTGCCATCGTCAATATGGTCCGCTGGTACAATGTGGACGCAGAAAGCGCTTTAAGAGAGACAAACCAGAAGTTCCTTAGCAGATTCCGACATATCGAAGCCCAGGTCCGCGAAAAGGGATTAGCCATGGAACACATGACCCTTGAGGCAATGGATGCTTTTTGGAATGAAGCCAAGCATATCGAAAGAGACAATGAAACGCTTTGAGTTTTGGAAAGAGAAGCTTTCCCCAATCCTGGGGATTTTGCTTGTTCTGCTCAATTTCCTGGCATTATGTCTGCTGATATGGTCCTTCTGGCCTATTCCACGGCAGATATATTCCATCGATTTCCCTGCCACGTATTGGTCTGAAGTCAACAAGGAAAATTACCAGTTCCCGACCCAGCGAACACTAACGATGGATTTTCCTGAATATCTCAAGTTGGGCGATACCCACGAAGTAAAAGCAATTCTTGGCATTGGCGAACCTATCCCTCAGGTGCGGGGTGAGGGATGCATGGATTTTTGCACATTAAAACATCCCAGGCTTGTAGACATCTGGGGAGTGTACGTCATAAATGCTCAATTCGCAAATGATTTGTCAAATGTTCTGATCCAGCCGCCTGGCGAAACAAGTTTGACGCTATCCCCGCTAAAGGATCAAACCTTTTCATGGCAGATTAAGCCTCTGGATCATGAAGCGGCCTATTTGAAAAATACGGTTAGCTTAGACTATCGGGAATTAAACGGCATCCGAAATGAAAAGGTGCTCATCTTTGCCAAAGAGTTGAATTTTGAGGTACTCTCCATAGGTTCCTTAGGAATGCCCATGCTGCGCATCCTGTGCTTGATTCTGGTCTTATCTTCCGGGGTATGGTTCACATTGGGCCGGCTCTCCCGCACTGATTTGGCAAGCGAAAAATCAGCAGGAAGTCGTCAAGAAAACTCGCTGGTATAGTTTTACACGGATGTTGTAAAGGCCGATTTTATATTCCCTTTACGAGATATTTGGCTTCACAACACAGGGAAGACTTGATTCACAATCCGCGAATCATGTAAAATTATGTCATGGTTATGCTTCTCAATTTGGGTAAATGGGTCTGTATCGGAAAGTATACTTCTGTTATAATCTCGATATGACGTATCTAAAGGGACCAACGAACATCAGTAGTAAACAAAAAATGCTAAACCTGACTCTGGTGTTTACCACCGGTTTGGTGGGATTATCCACCCTGGTTATCATTCTGGTTTCTTTGTTTTTAGGGATGTGGCTGGACCAAAAATATATGACCCGACCTGCTTTTACACTGGGACTAGTACTTTCCAGCATTCCAGTCTCACTGATCGTGATGATCGTGATTGTAAAAGCCTTGATAAAACGTTTTCAAAAAATGTCCGATTCTATTGGCAAGGATGAACTTTAGGAGGTAATTGATTTGGAAGAAGCAAAAACCCGAACGTGGCGTTGGGGTGTGAAACGATGGATTGTCCTTGGAATCGCCATTTTCGGCGGCGTTCTGGCATCCAAATATCCTCCTTTAATGCCGCATATCCAGGTTGCTCCAGAGGTGATTTCGGAAAAACTATTTACCTTACCCGTTATTGGTGATTTCTACATGACCAATACTTTGGTAGCAACATTTCTGGTATACCTGATTTTATTTGTTCTTGCATTTATGGTTAAACAATCTGTTGGCAAGGGAGATCTGATCCCCAAAGGGGTGGCAGGTGCTTTCGAAGCCGTTATTGAAGTGTTATACAATCTAACCGAAACCACCGCAGGGAAGCATGCCAAAACTATATTCCCCTATTTTGCTACCATCGTCCTGGTTGTGATCATGGCCAATTGGATGGAGCTTTTACCCGGTGTGGATAGTATTGGTCTTCTTCATCCATCCGAGCATGGTTATCCAGTGCAAGAGCTCTTTCTGGGTGTTTCAGCCATTGTAAAAGGGGAGGAAGGTCATGCAACGGGTGAGTTGTATGGCATTGTACCTTATGTCAGGGTTGCCTCAACAGATTTGAACTTTACCGCGGCACTGGCTTTGATTGCTGTAATCATGACGCAAGTACTTGGGATTCGAACGCACGGCATAAAATATTTTTCAAAATTCCTGAACTTCACCACCATGTTCAAAAAGCCATTTTTGGGGGTACTGGATTTTGTGGTGGGGGTATTGGAATTGATTTCAGAGTTCTCAAAAATCATCTCTTTTACCTTCCGTCTTTTTGGTAATATATTTGCCGGATCAGTGCTGTTATTTATTGTCGGCAGCATGGTTCCAGTGTTTATGCAATCAGCAATTTTGGTTTTTGAATTTGGTATTGGCGGTATTCAAGCCTTTGTATTTGGTATGTTAACCTTGGTATTCATGACTCAAGCCATGCAAGGTCATGGAGATGAAGCACACGAATAGAAATTTATCTTTTCATGGAAATTAGTTTTTTCATGAAAACAGAAGCAATTTGGAGGAATCTTAACAGATGACTGGTGATATTGTTCAGGCTGCAAAATTTATCGGCGCAGGTTTATCCATGATCGGTGCGCTTGGTGGTGGTATTGGTATTGGATTGAGCGTTTTAGGTGCTTTACAAGGCATGGCTCGTAATCCTGATACGTATGGTAGCTTGTTTACCAACATGATTTTGGGCATCGCCTTCTCGGAAGCGATTGCAATTTATTGTCTCGTAATTGCATTCTTAATGCTGTTCGTGCTGTAGGACAGGAAACCCTGGAGGTAAGAAATTGGAAAATCTAGGTCTTAATTTAGGATACTTACTTGTCCAAATCTGTATGTTCGCGATTGCGATCCTGGTCATCAGTGCCTGGGTGATCAAACCTTTGCTCGGCGTTTTGGAGAAAAGAAGGTTTACCATCGCAAGAGGCTTGGAAGATGCCCGTATCGCTTCTGAAGCCCGCGAAAATGCTGAAAATGAAGCCGACAAAATAGTTAAGACAGCCCAAGCCAAAGCGACAGAAATTGTACGTGAAGCCTCTGATCGTGCTGAAACGGCTGCCCGGGAAATTAAAGCCCAGGCCGATGCCGAACTGGCCAAGAATCGTGAGAATGCAAAAGCTGAACTGGAAGGCGAACGCTCGGTTCTGTTGGGTAGTCTGCGCAGCCAGGTCATCACCTTATCCATCGCCGGTGCACAGAAATTAATTGGCGAGTCTTTAATGCAGGATGAAAAACGACAGCAAGCCTTACTCGAAGAATTCTTCTCCGGAGTAAAGGGCGGGAAAGTTGTTATTCTGGAAGGTGAAACCCTCTCGGGAACGGAAGCCCAGGTGACCAGTGCACTGCCTCTTCGCGATGAAGAAAAAAGTCGGGTTCAGTCAGAATTGCTGCAAAAGCTGGGTAAAGACGCCAAAATTACCTATACCGTCGATCCCAATATCCTGGGAGGCATTATCATTCGGGTTGGGGATCGCGTTATTGATGGGTCGATCTCATCCCAATTAGCAGACCTGAAACAAACGCTCTTCTAAGATTTTTTCAATACAGTTAACTTTTGGCGGACTATGATCTATAGTTCGCCAATTTTTTCATAAGGCGGAATCTATGCAAAATCAGATCTCAGTACAGGCTTTATGCGATTATTTCAAATTGACCCCACAAAATTCCGGATTGGATCTCAGTCAGGCCGTAAGCAGTGTGGTTTCTGATTCACGATCGGTCCTACCCGGCAGCGTATTCTTCGCCTGGAAGGGGGGGGCATTTGATAGTCATCAGTTCATCCAGGATGCGGTATCACGCGGAGCGGCTGCGGTGGTGGGGACGGAATCCCTTGAGAAGGACCTTTCGGTTCCATATTTTTGTGTCGAAGATTCGCGTTATCTTCTGGCAGGGTTTGCAGCCTACCTGAATGATTTTCCCGCCAAAAAACTCTGCGTCATTGGGGTTACTGGTACGGATGGAAAAACCACCACAACGAATTACATCTACCATATTCTGCGGGCTGCCGGTTTGAATGCAGGCATGGTTTCCACCGTCAATGCCGTGATCGGTGATCGGGTGATTGATACTGGTTTTCATGTGACCACACCTGAGGCTCCTGAAGTACAAAAATACCTGGCCGAAATGGTTGCTGCCGGGGTTACCCATGTGGTATTGGAAGCCACTTCTCATGGACTTGCCCAGCATAGAGTGGCTTTTTGTGATTTTGATTTTGGGGTTGTTACTAATATCACCCATGAGCATCTGGATTATCACGGTTCTTACGAAGGCTATATAAATTCCAAAGCGAAATTGTTTCAGGATCTCGGACACCAAAAAAACATGGTCCATCCAACCACGCCATTGGCTGTATTAAATCTCAAGGATCGCAGTTACCCTCACTTGCATGCGATTGCCAGCCATGTGCAACAGCTCTCTTATGGGTTAAGTCCCGATGCGGACCTGTGGGCAGAAGAGCCCTCCAGTGATTCGGATGGGATTCGATTCCGGGCACATCTAGGGCAGGAGACTTTTGATTTTCATACCCACTTATTAGGGGATTATAACGTCCTAAATTGTTTGGCGGCTATTGGGGTAACCCATGTGGGCTTGTCCATTCCCATGCAGACCATCCAACAGGGATTATCCCAGGTGAAGCGGCTGACAGGCCGCATGGAAAAAGTTGAGATGGGGCAGCCCTTCCAGGCTATCGTGGATTTCGCGCATACTCCCTTTGCCCTGGAGGCTGCTTTAAAATCAGCCCGAAAAATTTCCTCAGGAACCCTGATTACCGTATTTGGGTCGGCTGGATTGCGAGATAAACAGAAACGCCGCATGATGGCTGAAGTGGCAGCGGATCTGGCGGATATCACCATCCTGACGGCGGAAGACCCGCGCACGGAATCTCTGGAGGGTATTCTGGCAGAGATGGCCCAAGCCATGCAGGAGAAGGGCAAACAGGAAGGCAAAGATTATTTTGTGATGCCTGACCGGGGCGGGGCAATCCAATTGGGTGTAAAAATGGCCAGGGCAGGGGATATTGTTATCGCTTGCGGGAAAGGTCATGAACAATCCATGTGTTTTGGAACCACAGAATATGCCTGGGACGAACTTACCGCCATGAAAGCGGCTGTTGCTCAAATGTTGGAGATAGACGGCCCAGAGATGCCTTATTTGCCCACACAGGATTAATTCTGAGCCCTGTATGGGCTGGAGAAAATTACCGTTTAACCATAAAATTGCTAAGGTAGAGATCGATAAAGGCTCGTAAAACAAAAACAGGCTGCCCGCGGGCAGCCTGTTTATCATTAAGGTTAGGATTGATTAATCTTTTTTGTTGTCTGAATCTGAGCGAGGGCGATAGGATGGTTTGCCGCGATCACCACCACGGTCTCCGCCGCGATCACTGCTTCCGCGGTCTCGATTGTAAGATCCACCGCCGCCACTGCCACCCCGGCGATTTCCTGAAGAGGAACTTCCACCGGTGCTGGGTTTGCGTTTGTCATGGCTGAGAGCTTCTTCCGCGGTCCAACCTTCTAAAACGGCCTGGCGGGAAAGACGGATCTTGCCATTGTCATCAATGGCGGTCACCATCACGGTCAGCTCTTCACCCAGGGAGGCTACATCTTCCACTTTCTCAACTCGTTCGGAGTCCAATTGGGAGATATGAACCATACCGTCGGTACCAGGCAGAATTTCGACAAAGGCGCCAAAATCAGCGATGCGCACGACTTTACCGGTATAAATGCGGCCAACTTCCGCAGTCTCGATCAATGCAGAGATACGATCTCTGGCGATCATTTCGCTTTCCACATCCAGAGCGGCGATGAAAACGGTGCCGTCATCTCCGATATCGATTTTGGTTTTGGTTTCTTCCTGCAATGCACGAATCATCTTCCCGCCCGGTCCGATGATGGCGCCGATTTTGTCAATGGCAACCTTCATGATGGAGATGCGAGGAGCATGCGGTTTTAATGCAGAATTAGGTTGGGGAATGGTTTCGAGAATCATTTCCATGATTTCCATACGAGCCACACGCCCCTGATCCAAAGCTTCAGAGAGTAACTGGGAGGATAGACCCTTGATTTTGATATCCATCTGCAAAGCGGTGATGCCATTTTTGGAACCGGCCACTTTGAAATCCATATCGCCAAGATGATCTTCCATGCCCTGGATATCGGTCAAAATGACATAGCGGTCGCCTTCTTTGATTAATCCCATGGCGATACCGGTGATGGGTTCTTTAATCGGAACACCACAATCCATCAGGGCCAGGGTTGAAGCACAGACGGAAGCCATGGAGGATGAACCATTGGAGGCCATCACTTCAGAAACCAGACGAATGGTATAGGGGAATACTTGTTCGGATGGGATCATGGGAAGCAGGGCGCGTTCGGCCAGGTTGCCGTGGCCAATTTCACGCCGTGAGGAACTGCGGGAGGGTTTTACCTCTCCGGTACAGAAGGAGGGGAAATTGTAATGATGCATGTAGCGTTTGGTATCGGTGGGAGAGAGGGTATCAATTTCCTGTGCTTCACGAGGGGTACCCAGGGTGGCAAAGGTCAAAACCTGAGTTTCACCGCGAGTGAAAATGGCTGAACCATGCGCACGCGGGCTGTAAGCAACTTCGCACCAAATGGGACGAATCTCAGTGGATTTGCGGCCGTCAGGTCGAATCCCTTCTTCGATGATGCGATTGCGGATGATGTCTTTTTCGATATCATGGAAAGCCTGTTTGATATCAGCCGTGATTTTTTCCGGTTTCTCGGCATCGGCGATCATTTCTTCGATCACTTTGGCTTCAATGTCTTTCACAGCCTGGGCATATTCTGCTTTGGTGTGAGGGGAGACCAGGGCAGTGTGGATATCAGCGGCAACTTTATTGCGAATCTGATCAATAAAGGGTTCATTGGATTCGGGCTCGGGGATGATTTCCTTTACCTTGCCAATTTCTTCGGCCATCTGGAGCTGGAGGTCGATCAGGGGCTGCATGGCTTCATGGCCAAAAGCAACGGCTTCCACGATCACTGCTTCAGGGACTTCATCGGCGCCGCATTCGACCATCAAAATGGCGTCTTTGGAACCGGCGATGCGCAGGTCTAAATCGGAGACATCCATCTGAGCGTAAGTGGGGTTGACCACAAATTTTCCATCCACGCGCCCAATACGGACAGCAGCGATGGGGCCTTCCCAAGGGATGTTGGAAATCATCAAAGCAGCCGAGGCGGCATTGATACACATTAAATCCAAAGGATTTTCGGTATCCGCAGAGAGCGAGTACAAAATCACCTGGATGGGATTGTGCATATGTTTGGCGAAAAGGGGACGAATGGAGCGGTCAGTCAAGCGGGCAACGAGAATGGCATCATTCCCTGGACGTCCTTCACGACGGAAAAATGAGCCGGGGATTTTTCCGCCAGCATACATTTTTTCTTCATAATCAACAGTAAGGGGTAGAAAATCAGTACCTTCCCTTACGTCATCGGACATGGTAGCAGCACAGAAAACGATCGTGTCGCCAATGCGAACTGTAACCGCACCACCTGCCTGACCAGCTAATTTGCCTGTTTCGAAAGTGATGATTTGATCACCAACGGGGGCATTATATTCTTTTACAACTGGTTTAATCATTAAATTTATTCCTTCCTTTTCCCCCGCATGGTTAGGAACTGAAAATGGTCAAGGGACATTCCCGGAGCATTTTCAATGCCCAACCCACGAGGGGAATTTTATTAGTATATCTCACATAAGATATATCTGATATTCTTAAAAAACAGAATAGATGGAAAACTCCATCTATTCTGTCTTTTTGACTTATTTAAGTTTTCGTAATTGCAGTTTTTGAACAAGATCCAAGTATTTCACGTAGTCTTTGCGGCGCAGATAATTCATCAAGCGGCGTCGTCGACCAACCATAATCAACAAACCACGTCGGGATGATTCATCGTGCTTATTGATTTTCAAATGTTCGGTTAACTGTTTGATACGAGTTGTCAGAATGGAGATTTGAACTTCGGTGGAACCGGTATCGGTAGGATGTTTCTGATACTCTTGAATAAGTTGTGTTTTGATCTCTTTTTGTAAAGGCATGACGTCTGCTAACTCCTTGTAGCAATTTTTATTTGCAGGTCTCCATTCCAGCCGTAGAATTTCTACCACCGAAAGGACCAGTCATTGGAGTAATTATACCAGATGGAATCAACCTATGGAAGGCAAGGGCTGTCAAGGGGAAGTTTTTTATCGTTTTAGAATTTCCCTGAAGCGGGGGCGACTGGATTCAGCCAGGTTGGGTAGGAACTTGCGGAAAATACGGAAGATGGCATCATTGTTCACCATCAGCAGACTTTGTTCAAAGAAGTGCAGGCTCTCAGTTGGATAGCGGCGGTACAGCTCGCTAATAATGGTCAGGAAATCCTGGCGGTAGCGTAGGTCTGCGTTGGGGAAGAAAAGCAGGAAATGTCTGAAGAAAAATGGAGTATTGACAAAGGATTCATGCTGGATGCTAACTTGTAAGAGATGCAGCCCAAATCGTGGAGAATCGCCGATGGTGATGGGCAGGGTATGTTCCAAATAATCCAGCCAAATTTGAGAACTCCTGGCGATGATTGCTGCAGTGCTGCGCTGCAGAAAATCCAGCAGGCGGTCATCCCGCTGCCAGGCAGTGCCGATGGTTGATATGCGGTCCAATACTGCATGCGCATGGGTGGCGGGAATGCTTCCCAGGATGCTGGCAGCGAGATCACATACTTCCGTGTAGGGGTCCGTTATCAGTTCATCAAATAAACGCAGGGCAGCATCCGGGTTTTCCTGGCTGCGTTTGCGAATCAAACGCTCAAACTGCATGCCAATCAATAGGGGCAGATGATACCTCTTTATTCTGGGGTTATTTTGGGTGGTCTGTCCGCTGCGAAATACCTGGACACTGTAAAAGCTGAAAAGCCTGGTTAAGTGTTCATGAAATTCCACTGGCCGGGTAAAAAACTCCAGCAGTTCATAGATTTCAACATTGAGTTTGGTCAGGTTTACAGCAGTCATAGGAAAAAGGAGGGCGGCAGGGTCACCTGCCGCCCGTGCTCACAAATTAGTAAGCCTTGGCAATATAGGCTTTTTCAGTGGCATCGGCGCCGCACACAATACAGGCTCCGTGCTCTTTGGGTTGATCAAATGGAATACAGCGAACTGTAGCTTTAGTATCTTCTTTAATTTTATCTTCGCAGGCAGGGTTACCGCACCAGTATGAGAAAGCCCAAGCCGAATCCACGACTTGCTTCAATTCTTCATAAGTCTCGGGAGAATGAATATTAGCGTCGCGGAAGGCGGTTGCCCGAGCCAGTAAAGCGGCTTGAATCTCTTCCAGCAGTTTACCTACTGCAGCGCAGCAATTTTCCAGAGGCAGGATGACCTTTCCATCCCGTCCGGGAACATCCCGGCGGGCGGCCATCATATGCTGTTCGTCCACGTCCTTGGGGCCAATTTCCAGTCGTAAAGGTACACCGCGCATTTCCCAGTCATTGAATTTAAAACCGGGGGTTTGTTCCATGCGCTCATCGACTTTAACGCGATAAGCGGCCAATTCGACCTTTAATTGATTTACCACCGGTTGAACCTTGGCTTTTTCCTCGTCATTCCGGTAAATCGGTACAATGACCACCTGGATGGGGGCCAGGCGGGGTGGGAAGATCAAGCCCTGGTCATCGCCGTGGGTCATGATAATCGCTCCAATTAAGCGAGTGGAGACACCCCAGGAGGTTGTCCAAGCGTATTGGAGTTCATTTTTCTCGTCCAGGAATTTGATGTCAAAGGCGTTGGAGAAATTCTGGGCGAGGTTATGGGAGGTGCCAGATTGCAGCGCTTTGCGGTCGCCCATCATGGCTTCGATGGAATAGGAGCGCAAGGCGCCGGCAAATTTCTCGCTTTCGGATTTTCTACCTACAATGACTGGAACCGCTGCTTCGTTATAGGCAAACTCTGCATAGGTGTTGACCATGCGCAAGGTTTCTTCTTCGGCTTCTTCGTAGGTGGCATGAGCAGTGTGGCCTTCCTGCCAGTAGAATTCCAGGGTACGCAGGAAGAGACGTGTGCGCATTTCCCAGCGAACCACGTTGCCCCATTGATTGATCAAAACCGGCAAGTCTCGATAAGATTTGATCCATTTGGAATACATGTGTCCGATAATGGTTTCAGAGGTGGGGCGAACCACCAGCGGTTCTTCCAGTTCCTGACCGCCGCCATGGGTTACCACGGCCAGTTCGGGAGCAAAACCCTTTACATGTTGTTTCTCTTTTTCCAAAAAGGACATGGGGATCAGTAAAGGAAAGGCAGCGTTGACATGCCCTGTGGCTTTAAAACGGGAGTCCAGTTGAGCTTGGATGTTTTCCCATAACGCCCAACCGTAAGGACGAATGACCATACAACCACGGACTGGTGCGTAATCGGCCAATTCGGCTCTTTGAATCACCTGGTTGTACCATTCGGAATAGTTTTCACTTCTGGTGGTTAATTTTTCTTGTTTCATGGATGTTTTTTTACCAATTGTAGGATGGATTCGATTGCCAATATATATCATAGAATGGACGATGGGTCAAACCCTCGATCAACCAGCCTGCTTGAAATACAACAGAGCCTCATCCACGGAACAAACAAAATGAAAGTTTTCAGGCAGGCTGCTATCCAAATAACTTTCTTGCGCAGCGCAAAAAGCCTGGATGGTTTCCTGCCATGCCTTGCCGATGAAAATCATGGGACGACTATCCTCGGGGTGGATGATGATATGGTTCCAAAAGAGGACAATTTCAGCCAGGGTGCCAATCCCCCCCGGTAAGGCAATCAGTCCCACATTTCCTTCCTGAATTAACCGTTTAATCCGTTCTGCCAGCGATGAACAGTGGATGACTTCTTGCACCCAGGCATTATGAGAGGTTGGCCGCCAGTTTTCAATTTCTTCACACGTGACCCCCACAACAGTTCCACCAGCTTCGGCTGAACCTTTGGAAACGGCTTCCATGGTACCCATATAGCCTCCGGTGACGACGCCCAAATGAAGCTGGGCCAGTTGGGCGCCAAGTTTCATTGCATCCGTATAGGCAGAATCACCTAAGACAGGTTTGGCGGATCCAAAAACCGTCACCAGTCTATGAGAAGGGCTTGTCAATCCTGGAAACCAAAGTGGTGAATCAGTTGATCAACCCGGAGCATATCGGCTTCGTTTAAATCCAAAAGTTTGAAACCGGTATCATAAAAATCCGGATTAACATCTTTTCTTGTCCAGAGACTGACTGCGGAGAACTCCAGATCTTCTTTACCGATGATCTCTTTGGGGAGCATCATTCTGAAGTGGAACTCTTTATTTGTTTCAAAAGGGGTTTCACTGATGACCATGAGACCCTCTGCTGTGATATCCACCAGGTGACCCATCAATTCATTGGTCGTTTTATCCATGATTCGCAAATAATAGATCAGGTGCCTACGTTTAAGCGTTCGTTTTTCGAACATGGGATGCTCCTTTTTTTGCTGTTCAGGGTTTGCCTGAATGGCTAATCCAATCATTAATGATTTAGTTTAATTATGCTGAATTGAATCTCAAATGCAAGCGGAAACCGGGAAAAAACTGCATTATTTACAAAAAATATATATTAATTGAACAAATTTCCAGCTATGCCGGATCAAATCCGCTTAAAACCTTGATGGCTTTTGATGCGGATTGTACCTGAAAGGGATGCCACCCCGACTCGCTGACCATCTTTTGCAGGTGGTTCAACACAACCTGCTGATCTTCTGCAGAAAGGGAAACGAAGGTCTCTTGAATCATCTCCTCATCCTCAGAAAGAATTCCATCCCAGACACTTTCCAAATATTCTTCCAAAGAGCTCATTCCATCTCCATAAAATTATTTTTTCAGCGTTGTTTCTCCCAAGCTATTGAATTTATTATACCAACAGCTTAATAGCAAATGGCTGGCGAAGTGCCAGCCATTTGAGTTTTTAGGAGTTTGGATAATGTTATTCTTCTTTCTGTAAATGGGCCAAATCTTTCTTGCGCTGTTCGACAATTTCCTGGGTAATATGGGAGGGGACCATATCGTAATGGTCTTCTTCCATGGTGAAAATACCGCGTCCACCGGTCATGGAGCGAAGGGTGGTGGTGTAGCGCTGCATTTCGGCCAGAGGAACCAGGGCTGAGACCGTGGAACGGCCTTTTTCAGTTTCCATACCCTGAACACGACCGCGGCGGGTGTTCATATCGCCCATGACGTCGCCCATGTATTCTTCAGGAACAACAACCTTAACATTCATGATCGGCTCCAACAGAATTGGATTAGCCATCATGTAGGCTTCTTTGAAAGCACCGCGACCGGCAATTTCAAACGCGATAGGTTTGGAATCTACAGGATGCTCTTTACCATCATAGACACTGACACGGATGCCGGAGACCGGATATCCAGCCAGAACGCCTTCTTTCATCACATTGCGGACGCCTTTTTCGATAGCGGGCATGTAGCTGTTGGAGACGGACCCGCCAAAGACATCATTGGAGAATTCAAAATCTCCGTCTTTGAAAGGCTCAACGCGCAGGGCAACTTCACCAAATTGGCCTGAACCACCGGATTGTTTCTTGTGGCGGTAACGGGCGTCTCCCTTGCCGCTGATGGCTTCTTTAAAGGGGACGCGCGGGACATCCACATTGATGCCGACCTGCAATTTACTTTCGGCACGGCGAATGACAACATCAATATGCTGATCGCCCATACCTTGCAAAATGGTTTGGAAGGTCAGGTGATCATTATGCCAGGTTAAAGTCATGTCCTCTTCGCATAATTTGGAGAGGGCGGAGTTGATTTTCGTACTGTCCACCTGGGTTTTGGGGAAGACGGCTACTCGATACAGAGCATTTGGGTAAGTGGGAGGGGTAAGAGTAACCGCTTTTTCTTTTGTGGTCAGGACATTGGTGGTGGAAGTTTCAGTCAGTTTAGGTACAACGCCGATATCACCGGCATGCACACATTTGACACCCATGGCTTCCTTACCGCGCATAATGGAAACGGAGCCCAGACGTTCTTCAACACCTTTCGTCACATTCCACGCCCGGCTGTCAGAGCAGACGGTTCCGGAAAACACGCGGAAGAAGCTTTGTCTTCCAACAAAGGGATCCGTAGTGGTTTTCCAGACGTAGCAGGCCAGAGGACCGGAGTCTTCGCCCTGTAATTCAATTGCGTTACCGCCCAAAGTGGCTGCTCGAGGGGCTTCCGCTGGGGAAGGTAAATAATCAACCATGGCACTAAGCAGGGGGGCGACACCGATTCCGGAGCCGGCAGCGCTGACTAATACAGGAATATAACTTCCGGATTTAACCACGCTTTGCAGACCACGTTTTACTTCTTCATCATTTAATTCACCAGTTTCAAGATATTTTTCGAGCAAGGCATCTTCGCCTTCGGCAGCGGCTTCAATTAAAGCCATTCTTTCTGTTTCTGCGTCATCTTTAAAGGCTGCGGGAATTTCCACGCCGGTTTTGCTATTACCGATGAAGGCTTTCATAGAGACCAGGTCAATGGTTCCTTTGTAATCTTCTTTTTCACCCATCGGTAAATGGAACTTTATTAATCGCGTGTCGGAGAATTCTTCCATGGCCGCGAATATTTTGGCGAAGTTGGCATTAGGACGATCCATCTTATTAATGACAATCAGCCTTGGCAGGTGGAATTGCTCGCAATAACTCCAGGCAACTTCCGTACCCACTTCAATACCGGAGACAGCGTCAACCAATACAACAGCACCTTCGACCACACTTAAAGCCGAAATCATATCGCCAACAAAATCTGTATATCCAGGTGTATCTAATACATTGATTTTTTTGTTGTCATACTCTACTGGGATGATCGAAGTGTAAACGGAAATTTGACGGCGGATCTCTTCTTCATCGAAATCGGACGCCGTGGTACCATCTTCGATTTTGCCTAAACGTGTTGTTGCGCCGGTGAAATTCAAAAAGGCTTCTGCCATCATTGTCTTTCCGGCACTGCTATGTGATACAAGTGCAATATTACGAATTGAATCAGAAGTGTATTCTTTCATGAAAGTGAATCCCTTTCCTCCAGGCTGGTTTTGCTCACTTCGTTAATGTAAAATTGCAGATAGGAGTCATCAATGTCTTTTACAAAAACAATGAGCCTTTTTATTATATCAAACACTTGCTTGCTTTAAACAGCGAATATTCATCTTATTCTAATAAACTTGTCAATGAACCAAATTGGAGTAGATTAAAGTGAACCCGGGATGCCAATGAAAAACCTTATGCGAATTACTAAAATGATTCTTCTTCTGCTGTTCAGCTTATCCGTTGCCAGTTGTGATTTTACGCCATTTCTGTCGGATTCCTCTTTTGATACTGAGGCGGTTGCCAGCGGAAAAGCAACGATTATCGCTCGCATGACCTTAACCGCTGAGCCTGTGTTGGTCGAGACAGCCAGTTCTGTTGAAGTAAAGAGTACCGAGACGGTTGAAGTGCAATGTGCCTATGCCTGGGCGGTGATTCCGGAACCTGAGTTGACCAGCCAATTTCAAGCGGTCATCCCTCAGTCGATGCAGTCCATGATTCAAATGGGAGTAGCCTGGTATGGCGAAAACTGTGTTGATATTCTGACTAACCGGGTTGTGCAATTTTCAGCCAAGGATATGGAAATTACCGTTTCTTACACAATGCAATCCTCACAAACTGCAACCTGGATGGGAGAGCAAATTGAACAGGTAATGACCCTCCTGATCCCCGAATTGGAGCAGAATCCCCAATGGGCGAGCTATCCGAAGAATTTCCATTTCGTCTTCAATCAGTCAGGGGAAACAAGTACAGTGAATTTTGATTTGGAACAATATCTTAATCTTCAAGAGAAACAAGGGTTGAGTGGGGAAGCATTGCTTCAGGCGTTAAGGAACTAGCTTTTTTTCCATCCGCCAGGCCGGTTCAATTACCTGGTGCCAGACACCGTAGTGATCCTGGTACTGCCAGATGCCTGGCTCTGGGGCTATAATTTCGTATCCCCGGTTCAAGTATAACTTGATGGCTTCCTTATTGTCTTTAGCAACATTGAGGGTAACGCTGGTCATCTTGCGATTGATCAAATCCTGCTCACAAAAGTTAAGCAGCGCTTTGCCGACCCCTTTACCGCGAAAGGCAGGTTTTACGCGGAAAGAATACAGATAAGCACGGCTGATGCCATCCGCTAATTCAGGGCGGTTGCAAATCAGTTGAATAAAAACTTGACCAATTAATCCATGTTGGGGAAGTTCAACCAACCAGGCCAGTCCTTTGCGGGCTTTCAGGCGGTTGAACGCGATTTGAAACAGTTTTCTGTAATGTGTATAGGCACCATCCCATTCCAGGGCCGGTAAATCCGGTTTTTCCAAAGCACGAATATGAATAGCAGTTAATAGGTCCATCGTTTCTTGCATGGTGGGTTGATTCAAGATTCACGATTGGCGTGAATCAACTCCTGCAAAAATTGCACTTCTTCTTCTTTGGAAGTGATCTTCCCATCAATCCAGGCATCCCGTAATTGAGTGAGGATTTCTTTATAGCGTGGGCCGGGTGCCAGCCCCAGTTCTTTCAAGTCATTGCCATCAATGGATGGTTTAATGTGCCGCCAGGTGACGGCATACTGGTCCAGGGCAGTTTTCCATTCAGGAGATACAAATTGACGTAAGGCATAAAGTGCGGGCAGGGGCAGGCGCGCACATTGGTTGGTAACGTGACTGGGGGATTGAACCTCAACGGCCTGCCATTTTTGCAGGAGCTGATAGGTCTGTTGGAACATCTTACCGTTTAGATTGGGAAAACGGAAGCGGCTGATAATTTGACTCAAGCGCGAAGTTTTTTGCCCAAGAAACCAAACCTGATAGGCCATACTGCAACGTACAGGTAATCCATCAAGGATGGGTTCCAATGGCCAGGAACTTGGATACTCTTGAAATAAGACCCTATGTAGTTTCTCATCCAGATCGGCGGGCCAGTGCAAATCCGGGTGGATGGCCGTAAGGAGCTGCAAGTCATTCAGGCGCTTAAGCATTTTTTCGGGTTCATTTTCGCTGAAGATCAGATCGAATTCATGGCGTAGGCGCTGACCAGTGACCTGTTTCAAAATGGGGAGAGCTTCGCTCATCAGTTCAAGGGTGCGGTTTTCAATATGGAAATCAAAGCGTTGTTCAAAGCGGATGGCGCGCAGCATGCGGGTGGGATCATCCACAAAGGAAAGTGAATGAAGCACGCGTACCTTCTTTTGTTTCAGGTCGTTCAGCCCGCCCCAATAATCGTATAAGTTGCCAAAATGACGGCCATCCAGCCGCAAGGCTAGGGTATTGATGGAGAAATCGCGGCGGTGCAGGTCCAACTTGATACTTCCGCGTTCAACGGTAGGAAGTGCGGTGGGATGGGTATAGAACTCGGTACGTGCAGTGATCAAGTCCAGGCTGTCGGGTAAGTCCGTGGTATTTTCAAATCCATTAAATGGCATCGAATTGAGCAAGGTTTGCTGAATCGATTGGATGTCCCAGCGGGCAGTGCCAAAGCGGGAATGAGTGGTGACCTGTCCGCCAAACTCTTTCTTTAAGGATTTGGCTAGATTGATGGCATCTCCCTCGACCACGATGTCGAAATCAAAACTTGGCCGGTCCAAAAGCAAGTCACGCACAAATCCGCCCACGATGTAGGCGGCAATTTGATTTTGATAGGCAATATCTGCAATGATTTTTAGTAAGCCCAATTTTGCTGGCGGCAAAGTTTTTTGCAGCAAATCACTCAGGTTTTTTTCCTGTGTTTTTTCCGCCCTGCCTTCCACCAGCACATTCAAGACATCCGTGCGGGTGACAATGCCAATGATTTTTTGAGTGATCTGATCGAGCACCGGAATTTGTCCCCAACCGGTTTCACTCATCAACCGCTGCAGGTCTTCCAGCGGGGTATTCTTATAGACCGCTACTTCACCGGCTTCCATCAGACTGCCGGTGTTGATATCAATTTGATGGATGAGTGCCCGGTCAACAGCGCGGCGGGTTAACAAACCGGCGATTTTGTCGCCTGAAACTACAGGATAGCCCTCATAGCCGAAGCGCTGCATCAATTGAGCGGCCGTTTTGAGGGGTGTTTCCGGCGTAATCAGCATGGGATCCCGGGACATAATCTGCCCGACAGTGATCGGCGGCAGGATGATTTCAGGCAAGATGGTGAGAATAGCTTCCTTGATGGATTCATAGGCAAGTCCCTCATCCGGGTCTAGGGTATCCTCATCAATCAAGGCTCCGGCAGCGCGGTCATGTCCGCCGCCGCCAAAATGTTTGGCAAGTTTGTTGACGTTAATGCGTTCGGTGCGGGAGCGGGCCACCAGACGAAAGCCTTCGGAGGTTTTGGCAATCAAAAAGAGGGCATCGGGTTCGATCTGATCCCGGATTTTATGGGCGATGCTGGAAATCTCTTCCTGCATGTCTTCGGCATTGGCATAGGTGAACAGGATTCTCTGCCCTTTTACGATGATCAGTTCTTGCTGATCCAGCATGCGCAGATAGACCCGATATTGATCGGTGGAGAGCGGCGGATTAAGGAATTTATTGACGAGGCGTAAATTAGCGCCCATTTCTAATAAATAGGCCGCGGCTTTGATATCCCTGGGCGTGGTGCTGATATAGCTAAGGGAGCCGGTATCTTCGTAAATGCCCAACATCAGCAACGTGGCATGGATCACGCTGATGGTGGTGTGGTGTTCCATGAGTTGTTCCACAAACAGGGTGGTGCAGGCGCCTAATGGCTCGTTCACCATGGTCCATTCTGCAGGGAAAGCATCCTTCACTTCATGATGATCCACCACATGAACCGTGGTATTTTTGGATTGTCCTTTTAATGTGATCAAAGCCTGGGTATCCACCAAAATAATGCGGTCAATAGCCTGGCGGGGCAAACTGGTGCGATCCAGGAATGGCAGCTCGGACCCATATAATTCCAGGAAGGACTGCACATTACGATTTAATTTTCTTGGCAGGATGGGCAAGGCGTGATCATCCTGTAAAAAAGCGCCAAGCATGGAACTTATCGCATCAAAATCGGCTTGATCGTGGGTTAGTATAATTTGCATAGTTTCATTTTAATCCATTTACAGCAATTATTTGACATTTATCCTGTCTAAATCTTAGCACTTAACCATCGTAACCTTAGGGGGACATTTTCACCAGGTTCAAAGGCAGAGGAGTAAATCGCAAATCTATATGTAGGCGATAATCTATTTTGGTGAGCGGGGCGTGCCTCCATTGAATTTGGGCATTGTTTGCGGGTATGATAGGGATAGTGACATCAAACATTCAAGGTAAGGAATATAAAATGGACCAAGCATATCAAGCAAATTCCAGCCGTTACGAAAAGGATATCTATCAACATTGTGGGCGAAGTGGGGTGAAACTGCCGAAAATATCGCTGGGGTTATGGCACAATTTTGGGGATGTGGACTCGATGGATAATGCGCGGCTAATGCTGCGCACCGCGTTTGACCTGGGAATCACTCATTTTGACCTGGCAAATAATTATGGGCCGCCGTATGGTTCGGCAGAAGAGAATTTTGGCAAGATCTTTAAGAAGGATTTTCAGCCATACCGGGATGAATTAATAATTTCCAGTAAAGCCGGCTATGATATGTGGCCGGGTCCTTATGGTAATTTTGGTTCACGCAAGTATTTAATCGCCAGCCTGGATCAAAGCCTGAAGCGCATGGGGGTGCCATATGTGGATATCTTTTATCATCATCGGCCAGATCCCAACACCCCGCTGGAAGAAACCATGAGCGCACTGGATCACATTGTTCGTAGCGGCAGGGCGTTGTATGTCGGCATTTCCTCCTATTCAGCCGATGATACCCGCAAGGCAGCAGAGTGTCTGCGCAGCCTGGGAACGCCATGTCTGATTCACCAGCCTTCTTATAACATGTTTAATCGTTGGATAGAAAATGGCCTGTTGGATGTGCTCAAAGAGCAGGGCATGGGAGCGATCGTCTTCTCTCCCCTGGCACAGGGCTTGCTTACCGATAAATATCTGGAAGGTGTTCCGGAGGATTCTCGGGTTAAACGATCCGGCGTTTTCTTGAAAGAGAAAGATTTAACCGATGTGAAACTTAAGAAAATACGTGCCTTGAATGAGATGGCGAAAAAGCGTGGACAGACCATGGCGCAATTTGCCATTACCTGGATTCTGCGTCAGCCAGTTATCACTTCAGTTTTGATTGGTGCCAGCCGCAGCAGCCAAATTGTGGATGCGGTCCAGAGTTTGGAATCTCCTGCACTGAGTGCCCAGGAGATCGGGCAAGTAGACAGCATTTTACAGGATTAAACAAAATCCCCCCGCGTGAGCAGGGGGATGAATGTGCCCAAATTGCATTTGATGAGGATTTACAGCAAGTCCAGTTTCTCCGCTTTTTCATCCTGGCGATCGTTAATTAAGGTGACCAGGCTGATGCTGAGGATACAATTCACGGCATAGCTTACCAAAACTGGGATGCCAATGGCGCTGACTTGGGCGACATCCGGTTGTACGCCGCTTATGGCGCTTTGAAAGCCCAACCAGACGCCGTATCCTGTAGTGCTTAATGTAATTCCGGAATAGGAAAGCAAACTAATCCACCAAAGAATAATCACTATACTAATTTTGGACTGTTTCCAGCCCACGGTGCTGGCTTCGGGATCACTGGCGGTCCAGATCTCCTGGGCGATTTGATAGGGGCGGAACAAATTGAGCAGGGGAACAAAAAAGCTGCCAACTGCCCATCCGGCAGAATATTTCAGACCCATGTTATTGAATGAAGCCAAATTGCGATAACTGCGGTGAAACCATACCATTAACAGAATGAAAGAAATAATGGAACCCAAACTGCTTAAACAGGAAGCAGCAGGAAAAAACATGCTGAGAATGTATCCTGCAACAGCGACGAGGGTTAATATGGTAAAGGTGATACCTAATGAATAATTAGATTTGTAAGGAGTGGCGATTTCTTGTACTTCTTCTTCCATTGGATAACCTTCCTCTCAGATAATTAACTCTTATTATACTGGTATTAGAGAAAAATATGGGTCAAGGGAGGTGATAGATAAAACGTGCCGCATACATCAGAGCTGAAATCGGTATAATTAAAGGAGGAGAATCCTATGACTTATAAACCTACCCGGGATCGGATTGATCCTATTATGATAGATACTACCCCGCGCAGACGGCCACCCTGGATACAGCTTCCCCAAAAAGACGCTGAAACTATGGATTGGCTGAAAGGGTTAATGAGGTCAAAATCCCTGCATACGGTTTGTGAAGAAGCCGGTTGTCCGAATATGGGCGAATGCTGGGGCAGCGGCACGGCCACCTTCCTGATCTTAGGGGACATTTGTACCCGGACTTGCGGTTTTTGTGATGTGCGCCACGGTAAACCAGGCACAGTAGATTGGGAAGAAGCTGACCGGGTTGCGCAGGCTGTGAAAGCCATGAATCTCAACCATGCCGTGATTACCAGCGTAACCCGTGATGATTTGAAAGATGGTGGTGCGACCTTATTTGCGATGATTATTCAGAAAATTAGAGAAGGTTTGCCTGGATGCTCTGTCGAGGTGTTAATTCCGGATTTTAAAGGCAAAACAGATGCGCTGAAAATCGTCATGGATGCACGCCCGGAGATTCTAAATCATAATCTGGAGACGGTTCCCAGATTGTTTAAATTGGTTCAACCGCAGGATCATTACGAATGGTCTGCCGCTACCCTGCAAAATGCCAGGAAAATGGATGCCGAGGTTTTGACCAAATCCGGTTTGATGGTCGGGTTGGGTGAGACGGTGGATGAAATAAAAGAAGTGATGCGTGAATTGCGCAGTTGGGACGTGAACATCCTGACCATCGGGCAATATTTGCAGCCAAGTCGCCGTCACTTGCCGATTGATCGGTATTACACCTTGGAAGAATTTGCCGAACTTAAATCATACGGTGAATCCATTGGATTTTCTTGGGTGGAAAGCGGCCCACTGGTACGGTCCTCGTATCATGCTGCCGAGCAGGTGCGTCAATTGAGTATCATCCATCAAAGCCTGTACGGGAAACCAACTGAGGATTAATCAGGTTTTGAACCCTTGATTGGACGGAGAATACTATGCCTGAGAAAACGGTCATTCGAAAAATTCCAGCCGGAAAATTGGTCCGCATGGATATTACTTATTCGGACCAAATTGACGAGCTAATTATCACCGGAGATTTTTTTCTGCACCCCGAAGAAACCCTGGATGCCATTGTCTCTGAATTGAAGAAGGCCTCCTTGCCGCTGCAACCCGGAATGGTATTAACCCGGTTGGAGAACCTGTTGACTGAGATGAACGCCCAGTTGATTGGCGTTTGCCCGGAGGATTTCGTTTCCATACTGGACGAGGCCTTATCATGAAATACCGCATGATTCCTTTTCAGTATTTCAATGCCTGCATGAACATGGCGCTGGATGAAGCCATCATGGAGGAGGTGCGCAAAGGCAACAGTCTGCCGACCATCCGTTTTTATGGCTGGACGCCTTCAGCGGTCTCCATTGGAATTTTTCAGGGGATACGCAATGAAGTTAATTTGAAGCAGACTCGTGACTTTGGTGTGGACGTCGTCCGGCGCATGACCGGCGGTGGGGCGGTGTACCATGATGAATTTGGCGAAGTGACTTACAGCTTGATTGCCCCTCTGGATCAATTTCCGGCCAATATTGTGGCATCTTATGAAGAAATCTGTCAGGGGATCATCCTGGCTTTGCAGGCATTGGATATTCAGGCTGCTTTTCAGCCG
This sequence comes from Leptolinea sp. UBA5203, assembly GCA_002412765.1. Taxonomy (GTDB): domain Bacteria; phylum Chloroflexota; class Anaerolineae; order Anaerolineales; family Anaerolineaceae; genus UBA5203. The sequence goes on from DHVR01000003.1 coordinate 40,348, forward strand.
GTTAATGATATTTTGGTGAATGGACAGAAGATTTCCGGGAATGCACAAACCAGGCGCAATGGGATTTTGCTGCAGCACGGAACTATTTTATACCAGGTGGACGTGGAAACCATGTTTACCTTGTTGAACGTCAGTGAAGAAAAAATCTCAGATAAATTGATAAAAAGCGTAAAAAAGAGAGTGACCAGTGTCTCCGATCAATTGGATGCTTCCATGTTGACCTTGCAAAAGGCTTTGGAAGTTGGCTTCAGTTTGGGTAAAGATATTATGGTGGGTAGTTACAGCCCTGCCGAGATGATCCGCGCAAAAGAACTGGCTGAGAATAAATTCTCCAGCGAAGCCTGGAATTTCAAACTGTGATGGAAACCCATCCGATAAAAAGTTCATATCGAATGGGTAGGTTAACGGGCTTCATTTATTGAATTGGAATATAAATTTCAGTTATTAACTCCTGTGGGGGAAATTCCTGTTTGTTCCTGACGTACACCTCATAAGGCATCGCATCCCTCAGGGTGAAGCCGGATTCTGGGAACCAGTCATGGTAAATCTGATCCCAGGTTTTCCAAAGTACTTCGTAGGGGCCTTTATGAACAAAGACAGCATAGCGACCGCCTGGCAGGGTTAGTTTATTGACTTCACCACGCAATTCAATTTTTGGGTCTCCTTTCAGGAAGTAGCCTGCAATGTAACGGGCATTTTGTGACGGCGTGTCTACATTCTCATCCGGGGTGATGCCCAGACAGGCACCAACGTGAGACCCGTATCCGTTGAGTCGGATGAAGCGGGTAAGTATAAGGAAGGCCTCATCGGCGGCTTTGTTGAAATTTTTTTGGGTCAATCCTTTTCTTTCCACGGCAAGTACAAGTTGATCGGGGATTTCTCGAATTTCATTTTCCATGGGATAACTCCTTTGGCGATTGGGACGAATTTGAATGGTTGATATCGATACTGGAATCCGGAATGATTTCCTGACTTCACTAGGGGTTATGCCATAAATCTGACGGAATCCTTTGCTGAAGGAAGCCGAAGATTGGTATCCGCAGATAAGCGCAATCTCAATGATCCGTCTGTCTGAGTGCGTTAACCAATGGAGTGCATTAGCAAGACGACGACGGCGAATATAACCGCCAAGGGTTTCATTGGTATACGCACGGAAGATGTGGTGCAGGTGAAATGGCGAGTAGCCAATTTCATTGGCAAGCATCTCCAGAGAGAGGACTTCATCCAGATGGGTTTCAATGTAATCAACCAAGTGTTGAATTTGATTTTGTATCTTAATTGGATTTCTTTGTGCCGGCATAATTTGATTAAAACACATTCAAGTACAAAAGAATGTTCCAATCTTGCGAAATTGTGGTTCTTCATGATCATGAACCGCGATGAGTCTGTATGTTAATCCAGCCAGAGAATGGAGAAGACGGGGTTTAGTTCAATGACGATATGTAGAATTTGAGTAGTAAGCCAATTTTCTTGTAATACCACTCCATTCTAAGGTTTTCTTCAACTAATCTGCCCTTATTAAATCTCTTTTGACATACTAAAATTTTTTCTCTATAATGATCGGGAAGTCCAAAACTTTTGGAGGGAAAATGCTGGAACCACGGATTGTTGATAGAGAATCGTTTACTGTCATTGGTGTTGGGGCGACCGGGCAGCTTGGGGAATTTAACTATGGCGAGATTTGGGAAAAACAATATATGCCGATGGACGCGCTGCTCAAATCCTACAGCATCGACGGCGGCTGTTACGGCCTTACTTTTAGCGAGGGCGATCATCTGGTTTATCTTGCCGGGGTGGCGGTTGCTAAGCTGCCAGTGCTTCCCGCAGGAACAAGGGAGTTTGTCATTCCAGCGGCCAAATACGCCGTCTTTGAATGTTTGATGAGCACCATGACCGCGACAGTGCAGGAAGTATACGGGCAGTGGTTTTACAAATCCGAGTTTGAATTGGATAATCGAGCTGTCGGTTTCGAATATTATTTACCTTACAATGGCGTCGGCGAGATGCAGATGGAGATATACGTTCCGGTGAAGCCGAAAGAGTCTCCTCCCTCTGAACAGGGCGGTAGTTCCATGAAAGTGTTTGAAGCCATCGCCAATCGGCGAAGTATCCGTAATTTCAAGCCAGACCTCGTCTCAGAGGAAGCCCTTCGTAAGATTCTTCAGGCAGGTTTGCTGGCGCCATCCGGTAAAAACAATCAGCCGTGGAAGTTTTACGTCGTGCAAGGTGAGAAACGGGCTGAAATGATCGCCCAGATGCGTGCTGGAATCGTTCGTAACGAAAGCCAGGGAAATGATACGGGTTCCGCGAAATACACCATCCGGGTGATGGAACAGGCGCCTGTTACCGTGTTTGTCTATGATCGCTTTGGCTCTCCACCATGGATGCCACAATCCATAGATCAGAACTTTTTCGATGTGGTTAATCTTCAATCCATTGGCGCGGCCATCCAGAACATGCTCCTGACCGCCGAGGAACTCGGCCTGGGTTCGCTGTGGATCTGCGATGTGTTCTCCGCCTACGAGGAATTGAGTACTTGGTTGGGAGAGAATTCTGCGCTGATCGCGGCAATTTCTTTTGGTGTGCCGGATGAACACCCAGTCGCCCGTAAACGGAAAGATTTTGACGATCTGGTTCACTGGGTATGATCCACTCCCAAATTATTTAATTTATACCTGACTGGGGGACAGGTCTTCGTTTACAATCACTGTTATTGATTTTTATCTGGAGGCGGCATGCAAGTGGTTCACGTGCATATGAAAGTAAAACCGGAATTTATCGAATCCTTCAAAATCGCGACCCGCGCCAATGTAGCGGCCAGCAGCCAGGAACCTGGCATTGCCCGCTTTGAGTTTTATCAGGAAAAAGAGGATGAAACCCGTTTCATCCTGGTGGAAGCCTACCGCACAGAGGAAGACCCTGCCCGGCATAAAGAAACCGCTCATTATGCAACCTGGCGGGATACCGTAGCCGGGATGATGGAAGAACCGCGCCAGGGTGTCTGGTTTACCCCCCTTGCTCCGGATGGTTCCGAATGGTGATGCAACCGATGCAGTTTCAATTTGCTACCGCGGCTCAAATCATCTTTGGCTCGGGCAAGCTCAGCGGATTAGCTGATTTAGCGGCACCGTTGGGTAAAAAAGCCCTGCTGATTAGCGGCAGCGGTGGTGCCCAGCCGGAAAGAATCACACGTCTTTTGGATGATAAAAAATTGTCCTGGATTATTTTTAAAGTCAGCGGCGAACCCACCATCGAACTAATCCTGGAAGGGGTGCAATTTGCCAAAACCCAAGGCTGTGATTATGTGATTGCCTTCGGCGGGGGCAGTGTGCTGGATAGCGGCAAGGCCATCGCGGCCCTACTGACTAATCCGGGGGACTTGCTGGATTATCTGGAAATTGTGGGCAAGAATTTGCCTCTGATCAACCGTTCCGCCCCAATGATTGCCATCCCGACCACCGCCGGGACGGGCACGGAAGTTACCCGCAATGCCGTGCTGGCCGTGACGGAGAAAAAGGTTAAGGTAAGTTTGCGCAGCGCCTTTCTTCTGCCAACCATTGCTTTGGTTGACCCGGAATTAACCCTGAGCATGCCGCCGGCCATTACCGCCAGCTCCGGCATGGATGCTTTAACCCAGTTAATTGAGCCATATGTTTCCCAACGTGCCAACCCGATGACCGATCTTTTTGCCCGGGAAGGAATCCAATGTGCCGGACGCTCGCTGCAGGAAGCCTTTCTATATGGGGACCGTCGGGCTGCTCGTGAAGATATGGCCTGGGCCAGTCTGCTGGGGGGCTTGTGTCTGGCGAATGCCGGATTGGGTGCGGTGCATGGATTTGCCGGTCCGTTGGGCGGTATGTTTGATGCGCCGCACGGGGCAGTCTGTGCCCGATTGCTGCCGGTCGCCTGTGAGATGAATGTCAAGGCGCTGCGAAAACGAGAGCCACAAAACCCTGCCATGCAGCGCTATCTGGATGTTGCACATATTCTTACTGGGGATGAGAGCGCGACCATCGAGGATGGCATTGAATGGCTGGATACCATTCGTGCTGAACTTCAAATTCCTCCGCTGGCATCATACGGGATTACCACGAAGGATATCCCGCAGATTGTAGAAAAATCGAAAAACTCAAGCAGCATGAAGGGTAATCCCATTCTTTTGACAGAAAAGGAAATGAGCGAAATATTACTTCAAGCCTTGTAAGTTGAATTATTCTGGGACTATCCCGAATTTAGACTTGCAGCATCTCCAGAGGAGTTTCCACCACTTGTCCCTGAACTAGATCAACCTGCCAGGCCTGCGCAGTGGGGACGGAGCGGATGACCTGGGCAAGCTCGCCATCCACAAAATGCAGGGCGGCGCTGTTATCCACGGCGTATCCAGGCTTAATGCGCTGCTTGACCAGCATCTGATGTAAGGCGGGACGGCGTTCAGCCTCTCCATTGTAATGCGGGGTGAAGCTGCCCGGGAGGATACCCAGCCCTGCGAGCATGCCGATTTCACCGGGGACGGAATCCGTGGTGCATTGTTCAAACCAGCAGTTGGCTCCGGCGCTGATACCGGCCAGAATGCTGCCTTCATGGTAAGCTTCCAGCAGAATCATATCCAGACTCCATTCCCGCCACAAAGCCAGCATACTGCGCGTATTCCCACCGCCAACATACAGGATGTCTTTATCCAGAATGAAAGAACGAAGATCTTTGGTCGGAGGACGGAATAAGGATAAAACCGAAGGCCGGCAATCCAGGCTGCTGAAAGCGGTGAAAAATTTAATAATATATTCCTGGGACTCGCCACTGGCAGTAGGCAGGAAGCAAATATTGGGGGATTTTTTAGGGGATTGGCTAAGAACAAAGCGGTCCAGTGCCAGGTTATCTGGCTCCATGGAAAATCCGCCTCCGCCCATGGCGATAATTTGTTTCATGAGTTAATTCCTCCCAAGATATCTAAACTCAGTTTGGTATCCAGGTTGATACCTGTCCCCGGTAGGGGGCTGCACCTCGATGGTGTATGGTATCCAGGTTGGTCTGTAAGCCGCGTTCTGTCCAGCGGGCGTTGCCCGCCTGGGTGACTATCTATCTGGACGTACCGTCTCCGGCACGCTCGAGCAGTCTACCCGGAACTCAAGGAAGACGAGCAGCCTCCCATCCCGAAGGATATTGTTCCTGCTTGACCTTGCTTCTGGAGGGGGTTACCCGGCAGCTGCATTGCTGCAGTCTCCGGTGGTCTCTTACACCACCATTTCACCCTTACCCATTACTGGGCGGTTTGTTTCTGTGGCCCGATCCGACAGGTTACCCCGTCCCGGGTGTTACCCGGCTCCATGCTCTCCGAAGCGCGGACTTTCCTCAACTGCGTCAAGCGCAGCTGCAGTCACCCGACCAACCTGGATACTTTGATGATAACCGCATCGGCAAACCCCGTCAATCAGCATGTCTATCAGATTAAAGATTGGTATAATCTCCCTATGGGGCATACCATTTCACGAACATCAACCCTTAGAGGACGCTTATGATTAGAAAACTGCCAGACACCATTGCCTCCCAGATTGCCGCCGGTGAAGTGGTGGAACGTCCTGCCTCTGTGGTCAAGGAATTATTGGAAAATGCCATTGATGCCGGCGCTACCACCATCGACATTGCCATTGAACAGGCTGGCGTACGTTTGATTGAAGTTTCGGATAACGGCAGCGGTATTCCTTTGGAAGAGCTGGGTCTGGCGGTGGATACCCATTCAACCAGTAAATTGCAAACTGCAGCGGATTTATTTGCCATCAAGACACTTGGATTCCGCGGGGAAGCGCTAGCTTCGATTGCTTCTGTCTCGCAGCTCAGCCTGTCCTCGCGAACAATCCATTCAGAACTGGGCGGCCAGGTCAGGGTCGAGGGGGGGAAGGTTGGTGAAGTTGAACCGCTCGGCCTGCCCATGGGAACCAGTGTGCGGGTCAGTAATCTTTTCTACAACGTACCTGCCCGACTCAAGTTCCTGAAGACCGGCCAAACAGAAAAACGACAAATTGATAATCTGGTCTCCCGCAATGCTCTAGCTTATCCGGGCATTCGTTTTCATGTACAACATGATGGTCAGACCCTGTTCAAGACTGCCGGCAATGGAAATTTCCGGGAGATATTTGGGGAATTATACGGCTTACTGACCGCCAAACAAATGATGAACGTCACCCTGGAAGAAGAAGGCCTGCGCATCCACGGATTTGTCAGTCCAACCAGCATCACTCGTGCCAATCGCCGGGAGATGACCTTTTTTGTAAACGGGCGCTGGGTGCAGGATAAATCCGTCAGTTCGGCCGTCCTCTCCGGATATCAAAACTTATTGGCGGTTGGACGGTATCCTCTGGTGGTGCTGTTTATCGAATTGCCTGCCGAAGCCGTGGATGTTAATGTGCACCCAGCCAAAGCTGAAATCCGCTTTCGGGATTCGAAAATGATCTATGAACAAGTCCAGCGAGCTGTTCGGCGGGCGCTGCTCAGTTACACCCCCATGCCGGGGATTCCTCCCAAAAGCACCTGGCAGCATTTTCCAACGGAACCGAATTCCAGACAATTAGATTTAAGTTGGGATGCGTTAGCCAGTGCAGCGGATGACCCAGTTCAAAAATTTGAAAACCCCTATCTAAAGCAGGATCTTCCAGACCCACAACCAGCCTTACCGGCATCGGATTTGCCGCTCCTGCGTGTGATCGGGCAAATTGGCCAGACTTACATTATTACAGAAGGGCCTGACGGCATGTATTTGATCGATCAGCATGCTGCCCACAGCCGGATTTTATTTGAGCGATTGATGCAATCGGAAACCAATCGTTTTTCTTCGCAGGCTCTCTTGGAACCCGTGATTCTCAAATTCACCCCGGAAGAGGCAAATTATCTCGAGGTGATTGAACCAGTTCTGATTAAAATTGGCTTTGACATCGAATCCTTTGGACCCCATACCATTCGCATCCGGGCTGTGCCGACCCTTTTTCAAAGGCAATCCCCGGAAATGATTCTGCGCGGCATGCTGGATGATTACGCTGAAGATGAAAAAACTTTCTCGGATCAATTGGAAACCCGCATCTTTGCGTGTTTGAGCAAGGAGGCAGCCATTAAAGCAGGACAAAGCCTGACCCAGACTGAACAGATTCAATTAGTACAGGATTTGGAAGCTTGTTTATCCCCACGCAGCACTCCATTCGGCAAACCCACCATGATTCATTTGTCCGTGGATTTATTGGAACGGCAGTTTGGGAAAGGAAAATCTCGGGATAATGGGTAGGTTAAGGAATACCTGAAGATTTTTGCTGCCGACATGATCCCTTGATGCAATCAGGTAAGTTTGCTATGATAGGGAATAATGAATTAATCCCTTGTTAACTACGAGAATTAAATCGCTTTTTTGGGAGAAACTCTATGGAATTATCTGCTCCTGCGCCATTATCTTTAGTCTCTTTAGCTCTTAATCTAGGACTAGCAGTTATCTTATCTTTGATCGTCTCATGGTATTATGTTCGCTTTGGGCAATCTTTGTCGAATCGCTCTCAATTTGCACCCATCCTTCCCATGCTGGCATTGGTTACGGTTTTGATCATCTCCGTCGTGAAATCGTCTCTGGCTTTATCCCTGGGTTTGGTCGGTGCTTTATCCATTGTCCGTTTTCGGACAGCCATTAAAGACCCTGAAGAGTTGATTTTTCTATTTTTTGCCATCTCCATCGGATTGGGATTAGGTGCAGATCAACGGGTTCCAACTATTCTGGCAGTTATTGTGATCATGCTTTACCTTGTTATGCGTAAGAGCCTAAAACTGCATCGGGGTGCATCTCACAGTGTCTATTTGAACATTGATGTGGATAGTGAGCAGGCTGGGTCGGTGATGTTTACCAAAATCAATCAATTACTCATTGATTTGATTCCACAGGTTGATTTACGCCGCATGGATCATCAGGATGGTCGCCTTGGACTAACCTACTACATCACTCTGCGAAATTCTGAAGTCATTGCTACTTTGATGGATAAATTAAAACAGGAAGTTCCTGGCTGCTCTGTGAGTCTGGTGGAACAAAATAATATGCTGGGTGGCTAGTCCATAATTAAGCAGCGGCATTAAAAGAAATTTTTCTTTAAGACGATAAAGCTTATGGAAATTGGCAATGGAAATCGGTATGAAATAAAGATGGTTTATGATGGTCTGCGCATTTATGAAGTGCGTCAATGGATCAGAAACCATTCTGCAGCTTTTCGCATGGCATACCCCACGCGTCTGGTCAATAACATCTATTTTGATACTGAAGAATTGGGCGCATTCAATGATCACATCAGCGGCAGCGGAAGCCGTCAAAAAATGCGTTTCCGCTGGTACCATGAACCATCTTTGCAAGTGGATGGAAAACTGGAGATTAAGCGCAAAGATGCCATGGTGGGTTCGAAGATTGTCGAAAGAATTAATGGACTTGATTTGGTTAATGATTCCTGGAAGGTCATCCAACAAAAAATGTTGGCGCAAACCACTGATCAAATGCATTTATTGGTAAAATCGACTGTCCCTGTATCCATTAATACGTATAAACGAGATTATTTTGTTTCCGCAGATGGCGTTACCCGGGTTACGCTGGATTATCAGATGAAAGCCTGGGATCAACGGGTCTATAATTCCCCTAACATGCGCTATGGCATGCCTCAAACCAACACCATGGTCATTGAATTCAAGCGGGATATGCATGGTCATCAAGACTTTGCCGATATTCTGGCGGAATTCCCCTTAAGAGTGACCAATTATTCCAAGTATGTCAGTGCGCTAAATTCTATTCTCGGCTGGTAAAAAAAACAACCGCAAGGTTTTTTTTTTTGAGAGATTTATTCGGTGAGCAAGTTCAATATTTTTTTCATAATGGCTGGATTGTCCGTGAACAAATCCGCATCCGGCAGCCTTTGCAGTAATTTGCCCCATTGAGGATCTTGTTCAAATACATTTCTAAAGAGGGGCATGGCTTCATCCAAGCGGCCTATCTCAGCCAGCGCTACAGCACGCCAAAAGGATATTTCAATGACTTCCGGGGCGTACGCAGTCGCTTGTTCATAGGACAATGTTGCAGCGCTAAAATGTCCTTTTGCGATTTGATTATCGGCGGCATTCATTAAGGTGTAAGCTTGCTGAAGACGTACCAAGCGTTTCAATTCCTGAATCGGCATGGGATGATCTTCGACACGAAGATCCATCTGAATCCCTTCCCAGGGCTGCTCATATTTTTTTCCACTAACAATCAGGATGGCAGCGCTTTGTTGCCCGCGTACATCTCCACCCGCAGCCTGGGCAGCTTCCAATGCGGCAAGCATACGTTCAGCCAGAAGGCCAGTGCTATTTTCATAGGCTTCGGACATGGCTCCCCAGATGGAATCATTCAACATCATATTGGCTTGCACCGAATAATTCTTTCCGGTGTGGTAGCCCGCTTGAGCAATGCATTTGCTTCCTGTATGTGCAGCCACATTTCCCGCAGCATCGATCATGGCGACCTGACGGACACTGGATTGAGGATCCTGCTCCAGCAATTTGTCCAAAGTCTGTTGCGCGGTGTATCCATCTCCCATCAGTTTCAGGCCGTTAGGTCCGTAGGATACATTCACGATCGCCTGGGTTGCAATAACCCCCACACCGGCTTCCGCCCATGAAACTAAGGAGCCGACAGAAAACCAGTGAGATTGAACCGCTGCCCCAAGATCTCCGGTTTCCGGATCGTATGCCACAATGGAGTAGGTATGGGCAAATGGAAATTTATTCGTTCTGGAGCTGGTTCGTCTATCGGAATTAAGCATTTTTCTACCCTCGTAGTACAGACAACTTGTGATAGAGATATTGTATACTGAATTTATAGAATTACCTATTGTGAATCTGTTTTGTACCCTAAATAATAACCGACTATTTTCATATACTCTCTGATTGTGGTATCCCATCCGCGTTTGGATAAAAACCAGGTCGTGGATTTGTACCAGTGATTATCGGAGGGGATTACTCGAAACGTTTTTTCTGAACTGGCGAATACTTCACGGAAAACCATCCGTGTGCGGAAGGTGTGATATGGATCGGTCACTACGATGACCGAGGTCAGGTTGACCTTGTATAGCAGATCCTTAACCGCGGTTGCTTCCGCAAAGGTACTGGTCGATATTCCATCAGTGATGAGCACGGCATTATCTGGGACATCTTGAAGACGTAATTGCTCCTTCAGCAGTTTGGTATAAGTGGCATCCAAATCACGAACCGTGTTTCCGGTTTCGGTTAAGATCACGGAGTGGACACTTTGGTTGTGATACAGGATGGCAGCCTTATCCACGCGTTCCAATTCGCCACCACTGAGAATGACGGCTGAATCCGCTTTTTCGAAAGGATCGGCCACAACCAGGATTGACCCTGCTCCAGACAGGCCAGCCGGTAAGCAGCAGAATACCGTCATAAACAAGAAGAGCAGTAAAGTAGTTTTTTTCTTCATGGTTTTTGTCCAAGAGCTATAGGCTGCTTTGGATACGCCTCAGGCCTTCTTGCAGGGTGCTTCTTGGGCAGCCGAAATTGATGCGGATAAATCCTTTGCCTGCTTCGCCAAAGAAATGGCCGTCATTAACCAAAACCTTCGCATTTTCCAGGAAATAGGCAGCAGCATTTTTAGCAAAAGGTGTCTGCCGGCAATCCAGCCAGGCTAAAAAAGTACCTTCGGGGGAGGTCATCTTGATGCCGTTTAATTCCTGATTTACAAAAGAGACCATATAGTCCCGGTTCGATTCAAGATAAACCAGCATTTCCTTCAGCCAGGTTTGTCCATGGGTATAAGCGGCTTCGGCGGCGATTTGGCCGAATAGATTTACCCGACCAAACAAGCCTTTTTGAGCTTTAATAAATAGCTTGCGCAGGGCTTTATCGGTGATGACTGCAAAAGCGCAATCCAGGCCGGCGATATTGAAAGTCTTGCTGGGGGCCATGATGGTGATGGAACGTTTGGCAATTTCCGGGTACAGGGATGCGATGGGTGTGTGTGGATGCCCACTATAGGTTAAATCCGAATGCATGTCATCGGAGCAAACATACAGATCATGTTTGATGCAGAGGGTGGCAATGGCTTCCAACTCTTCCCGGGTATAGACCCTGCCGACAGGGTTGTGGGGATTGCACATGGCGAATACCCTTGAATTGGGTTTGATGGCTGCCCTAAAATCATCCAAATCCAGCGTATAGCCTCCATCACTTTTTTGCTGCAGGTCCACTAACTGTGACTCAAAACCGCCATTGGCGGCAAGCTGCAAGAAGGGTCCGTAAATGGGTGGGTTGGTGATCAACCCATCGCCTGGGTTGCCAACCGTTTGACAGGCCAGATTGAGCGAAGTGACAACACCCGGCATAAGGAGGATATCTTCGGGTTGAACATGCCAATTAAAATGTAACTTTAGATGTTGGACAATGGCATCTGTTAAGCCGTCAAAAGCATTAAAATAACCAAAGATGCCATGTTTCACACGGGTTTGCAGAGCAAGGATCACAGGTTGGGGGCATAAGAAATCAGTATCTGCAACCCATAAAGGAATTACATCATCCTTGTTGCAGTTCCATTTCAAGCTGTCGGATTGTTTTCGGTCAATCATTTGATTAAAATCTGTTACCATAAAGATACCTCCAATTCAACGCTGACGATATTGCCAAGCCCCCTGAATAGGATTATTATAATCTATTGTGATTTCAGTACCGAAAAAAAAACCTAAATACCCATGGACCTTATGAAAGAGAACGCGAAAGTATCCGCCAGACGAACGCCAGTGACTATCCAAGTGTTGGAATCTTATCCAAATGAATGGTACTGTCTTCTGGATAGCGGCGATGGCCGAAAATTGGAAAAAGCCGGACCTTATATTTTGATTCGCCCGGAAGCGGAAGCTATCTGGCCGCCGGCTTTACCCGAAAAAGAATGGGCGGCAGCCCATGCAGAATTTGTGGTTACCCAGGAAAAAAATGGCGGCCATTGGGAAACCTATAAGAAAATGCCGGACCAATGGATGGTTTCCTATAGGGGATTACAAATCCGTCTTGAGATTGGCAACACCAAACAAATCGGCATTTTTCCGGAACAATCCGTGCATTGGGAATGGATGGAGAATCGCATCAAGCACGAGAAAAGAAAGCTGAAAGTGTTAAATTTATTTGGGTATACCGGTGTCGCCTCCCTGGCCGCCGCCAAAGCCGGCGCAACGGTGACTCATCTGGATGCTTCAAAAAAATCCGTCGGGTGGGGCATGGATAACCAGCAGCTATCCCGTCTTGAAAACCAACCCATTCGCTGGATTGTGGATGATGCCATTAAATTTGTTGAACGGGAAGCCAGAAGAAAATCCTATTATGACGGTATCCTTCTAGATCCCCCCAAATTTGGCAGGGGACCGAAAGGGGAAGTATGGGAATTTTACAAACTAATCCCCAATCTTTTACAAGCCTGTCGGGCAATTTTGACACCTGAACCCGATTTTGTGATTCTAACCGCCTATGCCGTCAAGGCTTCTTCCATTACATTGAAGAACGCCATGGATGATTTAATGAAAAAGTATACCGGGTCAAGTACTGCAGGGGAATTGACTTTGGTTGAAAAAAGCGCTGATAGAAGGTTGCCCACCTCAATTTTTGTGCGCTGGCAGGCAGATCAAGTAGGAGAGTAACAGAGATGGAAAAAAAGACAGTATTTTGTGTTATTGGACCCGGCGTGATGGGTGAGGCAATTATTGCCGGATTGATTCGTCAGAAGGTTGCTGAACCCGGGCAAATCATTGCCGCCGGACCGGAATTGGATAGTCTGGCATATTTGGAAAAGCATTACGGGATTCACTGCACCCCGGAAAATATCCAGGCTGCTTCAGCGGGAGACGTCATTCTCCTGGCCGTGAAACCCCAGCGCATTCAGAAAGTTCTTAAAGGCTTGCAGGATAAAATACCAGCTTCTGCGTTGGTTATTTCCATTGTGGCTGGGTCTTCCATTAAAGATATCTCCGAAGGTTTGAACCACCCGGCCGTTGTAAGGGCCATGCCTAATACGCCTGCCCAAATTGGAGAAGGCATCACCGTCTGGACAACGTCCAAAGGGGTTTCAGAAGCCCAATGCGACCTGGCCCGTTCCGTGTTGGGATCGCTCGGGGAAGAAGTCTTTATGGATGAAGAAGAATACCTGGATATGGCAACTGCTCTTTCTGGCAGCGGGCCTGCCTATGTTTTTCTCTTCATGGAAGCTATGATTGATGCCGGGGTTCATCTTGGATTCCAGCGCAAAATTGCGGAAAAATTAGTGGTCCAGACCTTACGGGGATCCGTGAATTATTACGACCACAAGAAAGACCATGCGGCTCACCTGCGCAGTGAAGTAACCTCCCCGGGGGGAACGTCCGCAGAAGCCTTATATTATTTGGAAAAAGCAGGGTTTCGGACTGCGATTTCCCGTTCCATCTGGGCTGCCTATGAGCGCAGCCGGGAATTAGGGGCAGGCAAGAAGGGTAAAACACCTTCCTAACCATTTACTTTAAAATTCTCCTCAGGTATGGAATTCAATGAAGCAATTTATTAAATCAATTCAGGTTTTATTTCTCATTTCAGGGTTTGAAATGCTATTGGCTTCGGGATACCTGATTTCCGTACCCGCCTCAGCAGGCAGTGATGGTATGCCCGTGTTGGGTTTTTCAGGTATGCGCTTTGCAACCCTGGCACTTCTAGTACTTTTATTTGTCATTTTTGCTGCCAGTTGGGCAGCCATCCGCTATAAAATGCAAGCCGGGCAGAAACTGGCTGCTCTTTTGTACCAGTTTTCGGAGCGGAAATCCCTGTATAACCTGGGTTCTATTTCAATAATAGGAATCATCCTATCGGCATACCTTCTGTTTAAGTGGCTGGGATTGGACCCCACTTACGAGTACAGCATCACCTTGCCGCGCTTATTGCCCCTGGGATTTTTATCCTTGATTCTATTCTTGCAGCTGTATTTTATTGTTATATACCCCAAAGGCGGATTAAAACTTTTTCGGATAAAGCGGATCGAGAACTGGGTTCAATCCGATATCCCTGCACGAAGAATTGCCACAGATTTATTCTTTAGCACGGTACTATTGGCCTTGCTCAGCATTGGATTCCAGGCGATTAAATATTTCACCCCATATTATCATTATCTTGATTTTCTTATCGTTGAGTTTTTTGTAGATAGTGAGAAAAATATTCCCACATATTTTTCCGGCCTCATCCTTCTCTTCAGTGCTTTGTTGTTATTTGTAAAAGCACGCGACGTTCAACAAAAGAAAGGGAAATTCATTTTTCAGTGGTACTTTCTATCCCTAATTTTTGTTTATCTGGCTCTGGATGAAGTATTGGTGATTCATGAACAACTGACCGAACCTGTTCGAAACTACTTGCACACGACGGGGGCATTGTTTTTTGCCTGGTATATTCCTGTCATTCCAGTCTTAATTCTCGTCGGATTTTATTTCTTACGCTTTGTGCTTTCCATGCCAGCTCGTTATAAGATCGGATATTTTGTTTCTGGTTTTTTGTATATTTTGGGTGTAATTGGAATTGAAATCATCGGTTCCATATTTGGCCATGATTATGGTCTTGGTAACTTCCCGTATACTTTGCTGGCTGCATTGGAAGAATTTATTGAAATGTGTGGCATAACCCTTTTCATATATTTCAATTGGGAATTGATTCATCTTCCAGGAAATCAGGATGATAAAAAATTAAGGAGGTAAGCATGCTAAAGGAATTGGTAACCCGGAACCGAAGTTTTCGGCGATTTGATCAGAGTTCGCGGATATCCGAAGCTCAACTCTTAAGCTGGGTGGAATTGGGACGATTGTCTGCCAGCGGGGCCAATCTGCAACCCTTAAAATATTTCATCAGCACCGATGAAAGCCAAAATGCATTAATTTTCCCAACCCTGGCATGGGCTGGATATTTGAAGGATTGGGATGGACCTTCCGAAGGGGAGAGACCAACTGCCTATATTGTCATCCTTGGGGATCTGGAGATCAGCAAAAATTTTGGCGTGGATCATGGCATAGCCTCCCAAAGCATCCTGTTGGGCGCCGCGGAAGAGGGTTATGGGGGTTGCATGATCGCGAGTATTAAGCGGGATGCGCTCAGAGAAGTACTTGAGCTGGATAATCAATATGAAATATTGCTGGTGCTAGCCTTGGGAAAACCGATGGAAAGTGTGAAGCTCGCTCCCATTCCGCCGGATGGATCGATAAAATATTGGCGGGACGAGAAGGGTGTTCACTATGTTCCAAAACGCACCCTGAACGAAATCGTCTTGAACAGGACAAAATAAAATCAAACTGCCTTCGGGCAGTTTTTTATTATTGATCTTATGTTCTATTATAAGGTTTTATGGTACGATAGGAATATCCTGGAATTAAAGCAATGTGGAGGGTGAAATGGATCGAAAGATGATTTCTGCAGAAATATTTTCAGCAAAATCGTATCATCTTTGGGAAAAACAATGGCTGTTATTGACCAGCGGTGATTTTCAAAGCAACGCCTATAACACGATGACGGTTGGCTGGGGCAGCATCGGGAGTGTCTGGGGCAAGCCTTTTGTACAGGTCTTTGTACGTCCCACGCGTTATACCTATCAATTTATCAATGAACATCCAACATTCACCTTAACCGCCTTCCCAATCCAATATCGCAAGGCTCTTGCGATGCTGGGGGCGAAGTCCGGCCGGGATGGGGATAAAATCAAGGCCTCCGGTTTAACGGCCATACCTTCTCAAACTATAGCTGCACCGGGTTTCGCCGAAGCGGATTTAATTATCGAGTGCCGCAAGATGTATTGGGATGATTTGCGTCCGGGAAATTTCCTGGACGATAGCATCCAGGGACATTATCCGGAAAAGGATTATCATCGACTTTATTTTGGTGAAATTCTCGCGATTTATGGGGATCAAGAAATCTATGCTTAGTAATCATAGTGCGGTTATGTTGGAGCATGTATTTCGATGACCAATATGGAGTTAATCGTCTCCCTGATTATTTTAGTCCAGGTAATTTTCCTGATTGTTGGAGCTGGGGCTATCTTTTATTTTTTCTATCAGAGAAAAAATAATGGACTGGGTGATCATCAAAATGTGAGCTTGTTGCAAACCGAAATCCATTATTTAGTGGAGCGCCTGTCCCAACTAGAGCGGTCCCAGGATAAAATCAGCCAACAGGTGGATGGGGTGGGGAACCGTTTGACGGAAACCGGCACAATTACCCGCAATTTGTTTACATCCTCCTCCATGATCCAGCAGGGCCTCAGTCAGGCGCAGGCTTCTCTGGCGTCCTTACAAAGTCATGCCAGGTCCCGGCAGGATATTGAAATGAAGACCGCTGAATCCATTCAGCGTTTGGAAGCGGTCATAGCTGGTACGCATTCCAAAGGTGCGGCGGGAGAGAATATTATTGATATCGTCTTCTCCCAACTGCCGGCAGAGTGGCAGGTGAGGAATTTGTCCATCGATAATAAAGTAGTTGAGTTTGGGCTGCGCTTACCGAATAACCGCATTCTGCCCATCGACAGTAAATGGACGGCAACTGCGCTGCTGGAAAAATTTTATTCTACCGAGAGTATGGAAGAAAAACTGGTCATCAAAAACCAGATTGAAAAGCAAGTCATCCAAAAAGCCCGTGAAGTACGAAAATATTTGGATCCTAACCTGACGTCTAGTTTTGGTATTGCCGCGGTGCCGGATGCTGTGTTTGATTTATGCTCCCAGGTCCAGGTATATATCATGAAACTGGATGTGGTCTTGATCAGTTACAGTATGTTCATCCCGTATTTATTATTGGTGTTCCAAACTATCCTGGAAAACAGCAAGGAAGTGGATTACCAACAATTGGAAATCTATTTACAAAGTACCAGAACTTATCTGGATGCCTTGCAAAATGAATTAGACGGCCGATTTTCCAAAGCGATCACCATGTTGGGAAACACTCGCGACGATATGAAAGTACAACTCGGGAAATTATCCTCCGGATTAAACAGCATTAAAGTACAATCTTCACTTACCCACCTATCTGGAAAGGATGAAATTGAACCAGAGTAGACTGCATTGCAACGCTTTTGATTTTTCCTCGTATATAGGTTAATAGAATATGGCGCTATTCTATAGTGATTTCTGTAGAGACCTCATTTCCTGCAGGAATCGAATCTGGATGCTTAGTACAGGAGGATTATTAACCTTATGGATAAACGTGGAAACGTTGTTATTGCTTTGTTACTGATTGGCTTTGGGCTTGTGTTTCTTTTCTTTAATTTTATTCCAGGATTGACCATGCGCACGTATTGGCCGTTCATTTTCTTTATCCTGGCTGCCGGTTTTTTTGTTCCCCCCTTGGTGATTCCCGGGGCTCGCAAAGGCCTATCCTCGCTTTTCATTCCCGGTACCATTTTGGCTGTATTGGGTTTGATTTTCTTTTACAACACATTTACCCATGACTGGGTTTCCTGGAGTTTTGCCTGGCTGCTGATTCCCGGCAGTGTTGGGCTGGGGTTAATGGCGGCAGCCTGGTTTGGCGGCTGGGGTGAAGACACGGTCAAAGTCGGCTTTTGGATGATGATCATCAGCCTGGTGTTCTTTGCCTTTGTCGGATCCTTGTTTGGTGCACTCTTTTTGAAAGTTACCGGACCCTTGGTCTTAATTTCGTTGGGACTCTTTTTTGTGATCCGATCCCTCAGAAGGTAAAATTATTCATCTTCCTGTAAGTGGATTTGTTCCAGTTTCGGCAGAGAATTTTCATTCTGCCTGTAGGTATTTATTGGTACATTCCTGATTATTTGCTTGGTGAAATGAAGACTGTCCATTGCAGGTTGATGGGCAGTCATTTTATTTTCCGATGAAGCATAAAACCATTTATAATAAGGAAGCAAAATTCAGAGGATCGAGGTTAGCCATGAAAGAAATTGATTCCTATCCCAATCTGGCATTTATCTTTAAACGGCGCAGTATTCGCAAATTCCAAACTGAGCCTGTTCCACCGGAATTGATAGAGATGATGTTAAAAGCTGCCATGGCTGCGCCCAGCGCAATGAACAACCAGCCCTGGGAATTTGTTGTTATTACTGAAGCAGGCATACTGGAAAAAATTCGTCAAACTTTGATTTTTGGACGGCACAAGGCTCCATTAGCGATCGCCATCTGCGGTAACAAATTTAAATCGAAAAATAAATTGTCTGCCACGGAATTTTGGATTCAAGATTGCAGCGCAGCCGTGGAAAATCTGTTGCTGGCTGCCACAGCATTGGGATTGAGCGGTGTCTGGTTGGGGGTTCACCCGGTTAAATTGTTTAGCCATGCCATTGCCAAAGTTTTAGAGCTGCCCCGGCATATTGCGCCGTTAGCCGTTGTTTATGTCGGTTATCCTGCTGAAGATAAAGAACCTCATACTAAATACAAAGAGAAAAACGTTCATTGGCAGCGCTACGGGCAGCAAAATAAACTGGCCTCTGATGGGGAATGATTAATTTTCCTGAATTTCGCCGCTTCATTTTTCTGGCAGGAATCCTGTTTTTTCCTTTCTTGATCGTTGCATTATTGCCGGGTCGCCTTTACCCAACCCGGTATGAAAATGCGCTGGCGTTAATCCAGGCAGGGGAAAAGCATCAGGAAATGGCAGAGCAGCTTACTGGAATCCTGACTTTTCAGGAGATTTACCCTGGTCAGTGTACAGTTTCCTCAAGATTAGGCAGCCTTTACACGACGGCCGGGGACATCCCTGGAGCGATTTTGCAGTATCAAACTGCCAAAGAGTACGGATGCCTGGAGGAAGAAGGCATGCTGGCGCTTTTTTCATTGCAGCAATTGCAGGGAGTAAAAGACACTGCTGCCACCGAGATGGAGAACTGGTTAGCGTTAAATCCAAAATCCAGCTCATCCCCTTATCAATTGTTGATAAACCAGTACGAGGAAAATCGTGATCTCGAACAAGCCGCAGAATTGGCAAAGCAGTGGGTGGATAGGCAGCCGGAGAATCCATCCGCTTTGGCTGAGGCATTGCATTACGCTGCCCTGATGTCAAGTGAAGAACGCATGCGATATGCTCTCCTCTCCCAAAACAGCTCATTTAAACTGAGCGATGTTGAAAACCAGATCGCACAAGCGATAGTACAAGCCGAAGGGGAGTCGGAGGACGTGGCGCAGTATCGTCTTGGAAATGCGTATAGTAATATTCAAGAATGGGAGCTGGCAGAACGTTGTTTTCGGAAATCACTGGAATTGGAGCCGGATCGTGCCGAAGGTTGGGCGTATCTGGCCATTACTTTAAAAAACCAGGCAAAAGATTCATCAACTGCACTTGCTGAGACGATGAAACGAGCAGGGGATTCGGATATCGTACGAAGTTTGTTGGGGCTGTACTGGCGTGACACTGATCCGGAAATCGCCTATGTCTATTGGATGAAATTAGCCGCCAATCAGCCGGATGTAGCGGAATGGCTGATTGAAGCCGGTTCTTCCCTGGCCCAGGCAGGGGATATCCAATCGGCGGCCGATTTATTTGAGCGCTCAATTTCTGCTGCTCCGGAGAAATTGGAAATTCGAGCCGCCTACGCGCGTTTTTGTTTGATGTACGAATATGATATCGCCGGAACAGGTCTGGAACAAACCCGAGCCATAATCCGCCTGGCACCCGGGGATGCTGAGGGATACCTACTGGAAGGCCAGATGCTGCTGCATAAAGGGGATTTGGTCACTGCCGAACGCATGTTGTTGCAGGCAAATAACAGGGTGAAAGAATCTCCAGCCGTTTATTATTATCTGGGTCTGGTTTATCAGCAGCGGCAGGATACAGCTCAAGCGCGCTATTATCTGGAGCAGGTCACCCGAATGGATGACCCCACCTATGCCCGGGCAGCGACGCGATTGCTGCAAATGCCTTAGGGAACTGGATGTGATACAATGGGCATCCTAAGATTAAATTTCCAGACAGGAAAGATTCATGAAAGTATTCCTTGATTCGGTTGGTTGCCGACTCAATCAAAGTGAAATAGAACGAATTGCCCGAAAGTTTCTTCAGGCGGGTCACGTTGTCGTCGCGGATGTTTTAGAAGCTGATCTTGTAGTGATCAATACCTGTGCGGTAACTGCCAAAGCCGCTTCGGATTCGAGAGGGAAAATCCGTTTGGCAGCGCGCGTAAACCCCAAAGTAAAAATTATCTCCACCGGATGTTGGTCCACCCTGGAACCCGAACGGGCTGCCCAGATGGATAATATTGTCCAATTGGTTCTGAATGAGAATAAAGACACTTTGGCGCAGGAATTTCTGGGCTTAGCGGATGTAGAAGGCAAACCGTCACAAACTGAATCCTGGCCATCCCTGCCTGGATCCTATGCCGATTTACGGGCCTTTATCAAAGTTCAGGATGGCTGCGACAATTTTTGTACTTTTTGTGTCACCCGCGTTGTTAGGGGGAAAAGTACCAGTCTTCCAATACAAGGTATCCTTTCAGAGATTCAAAGTGCCGCAAAGAGTGGTGTAAATGAAGTGGTTTTATCCGGTGTCAATTTGGGATCCTGGGGGAGAGATCTTTCCCAGTCCGATACGCTCAGGACTTTGCTGAAAACGATCCTGAAAGAATCGGATATTAAACGAATTCGCCTCAGTTCGCTGGAACCCTGGGATATTGATGGGTCCTTTTTCGAACTATGGGAAAATCCAAGGCTTTGCCGCCATTTTCATTTGCCCTTACAATCGGGTTCGGATCGGATTCTGAAGCGAATGGGGCGGCGCATCACCAGCAGGGACTTCGTCCGGCTGGTTCGAGAAGCTTATGCCCTCATTCCGGACCTGGCTTTGACGACGGACATCATCATTGGTTTTCCAGGGGAAGAACAGGTTGATTTTGAAAAGACATCAGCTTTAGTTGAAGAAGTGGGTTTTTCTGGCGGGCATGTCTTCAATTATTCTCCCCGTCCGAAAACGCCTGCGCTGGCATTCTCCCCGGAAATTGACTCAGCAGTAAAGAAGGAACGCAGCCGCATTATGCGCCTGCAATTCCAGCAGTTGCATCGACAATTTCGAATGCAGCAAATTAATAAAACTTTCCAGGTTCTATGGGAACACAGTGCTCAAATTGCGCCGAATACCTGGAAACTGACAGGATTTACGGATACCTATTTGAAAACGCAAGTCCTATGTTCAGAAGATCGACTCGGAAAACTGGAATCCATACGGATTACGGGCGTGGTACAATCCATGCTTCAGGGAAATATACAATAATACCTATGAATTCAGAACAAGAAGGCGTCACCATTAATGATATGAAAAGTGGTTTTGAAAAAACGCTCAAAAAGCCGGTAGAAAAAAAGCTGGTAGAATTGACCAACCTGAAAGCATAGGTTATAATATAGTTTCGTGAAAATTATGCAGAGACATTGATAAAGAGGTATTTGTATGGTTAAAAGGACATATCAACCCAAAATTCGACGCCGTGTACGTGTACATGGTTTTCGCAGCCGTTCAGAAACATCCGACGGCCGTGAAGTATTAAAACGGCGCCGTTTGCGCGGTCGTCACAAACTGACAGTTTCCATGAACAATCATGTGAAACGTATTCGTTGGTAGGATATTCTGCTGCCGGATTGGACAATGATTAATGGGAACTTCATCAGGGGTGGCGAAAATCATAGTTTGTTGATTGATTGCTGAATGAGACAACCATTTCGCCTGACCCGATCCAATGAAATCAAGCGGGTGAGGCGAAATGGAAAGTCATTTTCTCACCCGCTCTTTGTATTGATCAAGTTTCCAAATCAGCTCGGCATCACTCGGTTTACCATCACAGCCAGTAAACGCGTAGGAAATGCCGTCGTCCGGAATCGTTGCAGACGCAGAATTCGCGCATGTGTTCGGCAGCTATATCCAGGTTTCGCCCCCGGTTGGGATCTATTGATTTTAGCTCGCACGCCACTCCAAGCAGCATCTTATCTGGAATTGCAGACGGCTATTGAGGCACAACTGCGGCGGGCAGGACTACTAGGCGAAATGAATGACGATGGAATTAATGCTCGAAGATCAAACACCACAAACTGAACCCCGGTTGAAAGATTTACCCTTTACATTTTTCAATATTCCCCGTTGGTTCTTTTTGCTGTTTATCCGTTCCTATCAAAAAGTAATTTCCCCTATCCTTCCTGCGGATACATGCCGGTTTTATCCCACCTGCTCCCATTATGGATATCGTGCCATCTATAAATATGGAGCATTGCGGGGTGGGTTCAAAGCCATCTGGCGGGTACTTCGGTGTAACCCCTATAATTCAGGTGGCCTGGATCCCCTACTATAAATTTGAATAAATCCTATTAAAATGGTTAATAAAAATATGAAATCGAAAAAAATAATTGGTGTCCTGCTTCTCAGCTTTCTTTTGGGCAGTTTTCTATTAAGTGCCTGCACAGGCAGCGGTATGTTAACCGGCAGCAGTTGGCCTGCAGTCAATGCAGATGATGCCGGTACTGTCTATCTGGCTTATAAAACCGAAGTCCATGCGATTGACAGCAGCAACGGCGGCATGATCTGGACGTATCCTGAGAAAGCGGATAACGCCCAAACCTTTTTCTCCCAACCTGCAATTTTAGGGGATAACGTCATTGTTGGTTCCTATAACCATAAATTAAGTGCGATTAACAAAAACCGTGGCAGCTTGACCTGGACATTTGATGAGGCTCAGGGGAAATATATTGCCGGTATCTTGGTTGATCAGGAACAAATTTTTGCTCCCAATGCGGACCATAAGTTGTATGCCCTGGATAAGGATGGCAACAAGCTCTGGTCTTTTGAGACAAAGAATGCCTTATGGGCAAAACCTGTTGCCGATGATACTACCATTTATTTGTCTTCCATGGATCATAATCTTTACGCTGTGGATCGGCAAAATGGAACGCAGGTTTGGGCTACCCAATTGGATGCCGCCTCGATGTTCTCCCCTGTCTTAGTGGAGAATCTCCTTTACATCGGTACACTGGATGGCAGCTTTTATGCCCTCAATGCACAGGATGGTTCTATCCTCTGGTCTGCCAAAGTAGATGCAGCTTTGTGGAGTACCCCAATTGTAAAAAACGGCAAGGTCTTCTTTGGAGATCTGGGCGGCAATGTTTATGCCTTTGATGCCGAAACCGGCAGCCAAATTTGGAAGGTCGCCATCAATGGTTCCATTATCAGTGGAGCCGTTGAGTTTACTGATGGTGTCGTTTTCCCAACCGAAAATGGTGACCTGGTTGCCATCGATGAAGCGGGCGTTAAACTATGGACAAGAAGCGTAACCGGCAAGATTATGGGTACACCAATTGTCGTGAATGACACTTTGATTTTTGGTGTTGAGGGTGGGGATGCCTTATTATACTCATTTGATTTCAAAGGAAATCAAATCTGGGATTACAAGCTCAAGTAGAGGAATATAAACCTATGTGGGATACGATCATTATTACCCCATTTATCAATGTTTTGCTTTGGATTTACCAGATGGTTGGCCACAATTTTGGTGTAGCCATTATTTTATTCACCATTTTGATGCGCCTTGTTACCCATCCTCTCACAGTCAGCCAGATCAAAGGTTCTTCCGGTTTATCGGACATGCAGAAAGATCCTGATTGGTTGGAGATTCAGAAGAAATATAAGAACGACAAAGAAAAATTGGCACAGGAACAGATGCGGATTTATAAAGAGAAAGGCATCAATCCGATGGCTTCCTGTCTGCCTACCCTGATCCAATTCCCCATCATTATTGGACTTTATCAGGCTCTGATTCGATCTTTAGCCAGCACGCCATTGGAATTACTTGATTTCACCCGCCATATTTACCCGGCGTTGTTGAAAATGGACAGCTTCATCCCCTTGAACAGTCAATTTCTCTGGATGGATTTGGGCAGCCCGGAACGGTTGAACCTGAGCTTCTTGCCCTTTGGCATTCCTGTTCTGGCCATCGTCGTCACCGTAACATCCTACCTGCAAACCAAGCTAATCACACCTCCAGCAGATCCCTCGAATGCGCAGGCATCCATGATGTCCAATACCATGGCGATCTATATGCCATTGTTGATGGGCTACATGGCTTACACATTATCATCCGGTCTGGCTTTATACTTTTTTGTTTCTAACGTAGTTGGTATTTTGCAATATGCTTTCTTGGGAAAATTGAACATGGACAACTTGTTCCCCTCCAAGAAAAAGCAAATTGTAAAATCTAAGTGATCTAGTTCGCGAAACCTTAAGAGGACAACATGAGCCAAGAGAAGGCAACATTAGAAATTATTGCGCCATCGATCGACGAGGCTGTGGATAAAGGCCTGGAACAATTGGGTCTGTCTCAGGAAGAAGTAGAAGTGGAGGTGCTGGACGCTGGCAGTCGTGGATTATTCGGTATTCGGGCTCGCCAGGCACGTGTTCGCCTTATCGTTAGGAACTCACCCAATGCCGTCGGCAAGCCTGTGGAAACTCAGAAAGCTACAGCTTTTGAAATGTTATCCACCGAATCGGACCGTGATTATCCTTCCATGACAGCTCAGGAGATTGAGATTGCCGAACAGGTTTCCGTGCAGGTGGTCAAAGATCTTTTGGAAAAAATGCGCGTTCATGCAACCGTATCCTCTACCATTCTGGAACCTGAAGATTCCCGGGACTACCCGATGGTTAAAGTGGATATTCGCGGCGCTGACCTTAGCATCTTGATTGGCAGAAAAGCGGAAACCCTCAATGCGCTCCAGTACATAACCAACCTTATTGTGGGTAAAGAGCTTGGCCGTTGGATTCCTCTGTTGGTGGATGTTCAAGGTTATCGCTCCCGCCGTCAGCAACAATTACAGCAGCTTGCCCGCCGCATGGCTGACCAGGCCATTCACACTGGCCGAAGACAGGTGTTGGAACCCATGCCAGCCAATGAACGCCGATTTGTTCATCTTGAGTTGCGGGATCACCCGAAGGTTTCCACCAGCAGTGTCGGGGAAGACCCCAATCGCAAAGTCACCATTTTCCTCAAATCATAAATCAAAATAAACAAAAACTGCCTTGAGTCAAATCAGGGCAGTTTTTTAGTTCATGGATTGAACCTGAGTTTTCATTCAGCAAATTTCGGATAATCTTTTTACACAAAAAGGTTTTTGAAAATTAAATGAGTATTTGATCTGATTTTGTTGAATATCAACCAACAACTTGTTTAATTTGCAAGCATTGTTCTTCGGTGAGTATAATTTTCCCTGCCTGGCCGTTGGATTCCAATTGCTTCACCGTGGATGCTGCCGGGATGACCGGCCCCATGCCGGGAAGAGTTAGTGTATAGGCCAAGACCAATTGACTGATTTCCAGGTCCCAACTTTTAGCCAGCATGCTAAGGCTTTGCAATTTGGCGATATTGTCAGGCGTTGCCAGGCCGGCTAGCATACCCTGGTCGAAAATTCGATCACCGGGCTGAACCAATTTTAGATCCAAATAGCGTTTGGTGAGAAAACCTTCGGCTAACGGGGAGTAGGCAATAAAGTCCATGCCCTGATTACCCACATAATCCAAAACCCCGGAATACTCCACAGGTTCCTTACGCAGAATATCAAATTGATTCTGAACAGCCAGAATACGGGATCGGATGCTGTACAGCGATTCCATGCTTTGATGCTGCTTGAGTTGTTCAATCGTGAAATTAGAGACGCCTAAATAACGAACCAAATCTTCGCGAATTAAATCTTCCAGGGCGCTGAAGGTCTCTTCTACTGGGGTAACGGGATCATAATGGTGCAGGTAAAGCATGTCCATGGAATCAATTTGCATGCGTTCCAGCGACGCGTAAACGGATTCCTTGACGTTACCGCGGGTCAAACGGCAATGGTTGGGGGTTAAGCCGTCCATACCCCCATAAACTTTTGAGGCGATGACCACATTGCGGCGTTGATCCGGATTGTTTCGGAACCAAGAGCCGATGACCCGTTCAGAATTCCCCGAGGCATTGTTGTAGCGCGGGGCGGTATCCCAGAAGGTAACACCAAGTTCTATTGCGCGGTCAAATATGTGCATAGCGGTGGCTTGATCTACTCTGGATTCATCCCCAGTCTCGGGCATGCCAAATTTCCAGGTCCCCAGACCAACACGAGGCAGCCAAAGACCGGAGTTTCCTAACGGTTTGAACGGCATGTCCTTAAATTGATTGATCTCAAGAGGGGCTTTGAAAAATTCCGAATGTGCAATGCTGTGATCCATGTCTCTCCTCCAGTTTGGTTGACGCTGGCTCTCATGATTTGGAAAATTGAATAGTGATTTTGGGTTAGGTCAATTATACTTGCTATAAATGTTGCCTGGATTAATTTGTAACAAAAATGCAATAACATCATCTAATAGACATTGATTTACGCATTCGCAATTGAATATTTAATCATTAGGTCATAAGAGGTCGAGATGAAAAAAAAACAAACAAAGAAGAAAAAAAGTTTCCTGGGTTGGGCCTTATTGGCAGTTGCCGTGGTTCTAGTTATTGTTTTCTTGGCAATTCCTAAACCCTCCCCAGTGGATTCAACGGCATCCTTACTACCAACGGAGGTCAGCCCGGGACAAGTAAATGCTGCCTGGAAAGAAGGATCTTTTATCCTGGATGTGAGAGAACAGGATGAATGGAATGCAGGGCATATCTCCGGAGCAACGCTGATTCCATTGGGCGAACTGACAAGCCGTTTAGGTGAACTTCCAAAGGATAAGCCGATTTATGTGGTTTGCCGTTCTGGAAATCGCAGTGCCGCCGCAAGGGATGCCTTGCTCGATGCAGGTTTTGCGTCAGTCACCAGTATGGATGGAGGGATGAATGACTGGGTCAGTCAAGGTTTTGAGATCGTTACTGGTCCGTGAGTTTACTCTCGATTTTGATAAATCATCCATCTTTCTGACTGTTTATCGGGGAATTCCGGTATTTTTTGCAGCCTCTGAGTTTGGTACTCTACTTTCCTAAACGCTTTCTTATGGTGGTTTACACAGGATATCAGCATGACTGAAAAACCAAAGAAAATAATCCGGTCCATTGTCTGGGGAGCATTGGCAATTCTTGTGCTTTTTTCGATTCTGTTACCGATTATTCCGGATGTTTTGCCGGTAAAATCTGAGTTGAATAAGGTGCCCCTTGAAGTCAGTGCGGCAGAAGTGCATGATGCCTGGCAGCAAGGGGCTTATATTCTCGATGTCCGGGCGCTCAGTGAACTTCAAGAATGGGGGGCTGGGCATATCCAGGGTGCGACCTTGATTCCGTTGGAACAGCTAAGCAGCAGGATTGAGGAACTTCCGCGGGATGTGCCCATTTATGTTGTTTGTACCTCCGGCATGCGAAGTGCCATGGGGAGGGACACCTTAATGGCGGCAGGCTTTGAATCGGTCACCAGCATGACGGGTGGCATGACTGCTTGGGGGAAAAGTGGATATGAGGTGATTGCTCGACCTTAAGTACAGTTAGAATTTTGAATTTTATCTTTATTGCCATCCTAACTTCAAGGTTATTTTTGCAGGTTCCATTGGTTTGTTTATGCTCATTTCCATGGAGCTTATTGTGCTTCGTTTCTACACAATTTCATGTTAAGATTATAAGGATTGATGTATTCTCTCCTATAATATATTTACTTTCAATTAATTGAAAAAATAACGATGTTTAGATACGATAATAAGGTGGAATGACCCTTATTATTGTTGCCTGAAGAAGGAATTTTATGCGAGCAGTGGATGTAATTATCAAAAAGAGAGATGGTCTTGAACTTACGACTGAAGAAATTCAGGAGTTTATTCATGCTTATGCTACCGGCGATATTCCGGATTATCAAGCGGCTGCCTGGGCCATGGCAGTTTTATTAAAAGGCATGACGGATCGTGAGACCACTGATTTGACGCTGGCGATGGTGGCCAGTGGGGATCGGATTGATCTCTCCAGTGTAGTTAAAGTTGCCGTGGATAAACACAGCACCGGCGGTGTGGGTGATAAAACAACCCTGGTGACCGGACCCATTGTGGCAGCTTGCGGCCTGCCCGTGGGAAAAATGTCCGGCAGGGGACTCGGCTTCAGCGGGGGCACCCTGGATAAAATGGAATCGATTGAGGGTTACCGCTGCCAGCTTACCCCGGAAGAATTTATGGCCCAGTTAGGAAAAATCGGTATTGTTTTGGCGGGTCAAACCGGTGAATTAGCACCGGCGGATGGAAAATTATACGCCTTGCGCGATGTAACCGGAACCGTTCCGTCCATCCCCTTGATTGCTTCATCCATTATGAGTAAAAAAATCGCTGCCGGAGCACAGAAAATTGTTCTGGATGTAAAAACAGGCGTTGGTGCCTTTATGGAAAACCTGGAGGAAGCCACAGAATTAGCTCATCTTATGGTTTCCATTGGCCGATTAAGTGGGCGGGATGTGGTGGCTTTGCTCTCGGATATGAATCAACCTTTGGGGGAAGCCGTTGGAAACGCTCTGGAATTGAAAGAAGCCGTGAAAGCTTTGCATGGCAAAGGCCCGGCAGATTTCATGGAGCATTGTTTGATCGTTTCCAGCCATATGTTGGTCATCGGCGGCGAAGCGCCGGATTTAGCTGCCGGGCGCAAGATGGCTGAAGAAGCCCTCAGCAGCGGTGCTGCTCTGACAAAATTCAAACAATTGGTCTCTGCGCAAGGCGGCTCCTTACGACAGATTGAAGATTTATCCCTGCTGCCTCAAGCCAAGTTCATTGATCCAGTCCTTAGTACTCAGCGAGGATGGATTGCCGAAGTAAATGCTCGTATTGTGGGGGAGACCTCCGTGATGATGGGCGCAGGGCGGCAAACCAAGTCTGATCCAATTGATCATGCGGTAGGCATGATGGTGCATGTTAAAGTTGGGGAGTCGGTGGAAATTGGACAACCCCTCATAACCATCCATGCGCATAGTGAAGAGTCTTTACAGGAAGCTAAACGATTATTAACCACTGCGGTAAAATTTTCGGATCATCCTGTTGAACCCTTACCCTTGTTTTACGGCGTGATTAAATAAGCACAGACAGGAAACTGATCCATGTTCAAAAGATTCAAGCAATTAATCTCGGGCGAATCCAAAGCAGACACCTTCAGCACCGATCAAACTGTGCGTATTAAAAAGGAGGTTAAGCCTGCTCTGGCTGTTCCAAGTTCTGTAGAAGAAAAGCAACCCGTGGCACCCCTGCCGTTAAATGAGGACGCCAGTTTGTATTTGACCAAGGTGCGCAACAAGATCAATGCCCTGGCTTCCCGGTTTGCTGAAGGAACCCTGAATCGGAGTCAGTTTGAGGATTTGTATTCTCACTATCAAAGTGAGATTCAAATGATTGAGCAATACATCAGTACCGATCCTGAATCGGATGCCTGGAAACAGGCAGTAGCGGATGGGCAGTCCATTTTAATTCGCCGCAAACATTCAGCTCGTTTTCTGGGGTTTGCCATTTATGATCACGAATCGGGTATTCCCTTACGCACCGGAGGGGAATTCGGCATTGATTCGGCTTTATTTGTTCCCATGCTGCATGCCTATCGTTCGGCTGCCAAAGAAATCTTCGGTTCCATGGTCCGTTCCACCCAAATTGAGGGCGGAAAATGGCTGTGTTTTATTTCCGGGAAATTAACCACCACCATCGCCTTGTTTTCTACTGAGCCGTCCAAGAACCGATTGGATACCCTGGATCATTTGCAGGGGGTTTTCGAGCGCGCCAATGAAAAAATTCTAAATCAACCAACGATCAATCCGGATCTTTTGGTTTGTCCGCAGGAATACTTTTTGCATCTAACCAGGTAAGGAAAATCCATGGCATCACATCCAATTGTAAAAATTGTCTTCCTTGGGGATGGGTCTGTTGGAAAAACAGCCTTGGTCCGCCGTTTCTGTGAAAATCGCTTTGAAGAATCCAGAGTGATGACCATAGGCGTTGATTTTCAAGTGAAAGAGATGATGATCGTAGATCAGCCGGTAAAACTTTCCATCTGGGATGTGGCTGGACAGGATCGCTTTCAATTCGTACGCGAAAATTTTTATCGCGGCAGCCAGGCCGCCGCCCTGGTTTATGATTGCACCTCGCCGGAGAGCTTTGATCATCTGACCCGCTGGGTGGAAGAGATTCGCGCTTTTGCCCCACGGGTACCTTTTATTCTGGTGGCCAACAAACAGGATTTGAGTGAATCTCCAGCGATTCAACCGGATGCCTTTGCTGCCAGCATTAGCGCTACGCTCTTTAAAACCAGTGCTTTGAGCGGGGAGCAGGTTCAGCAGATGTTTGTCAGTCTGGCAGAACTGGCTCTCCATCCGGTCAGTTGATCAAATATTGATTAATTTGCTGGATTATGGCATAATCCAGCCATAACAATGCAATATGCAACCGCTTTGATGGAAACGAGTAAGCCAGAAGTTTCTTGCAGCGATCCCGGGTTTGGTGTGAGCCGGGTAAGAAGAACTGGTTGAAAATCCTTCCGGAGCTTTGATCTGAACTAAAAGTAAGTGAGACGGGTTCGCCATCCGTTATTGTGGCGCAAGTCTATTCTTTGGGAAATGTACTTGATGAGTGCTTGCCAGTCGGTGGGAAGCAGGGTGGTACCGCGAGTTATGTCTCGTCCCTGTTTGGGGCGAGTTTTTGTTTTAAATTGATCTTAAGTTGGATTTATTCAGGAGGTTGGATGTTTAAACCAGTAAATTCCCGGTTGAACGTAACAGAAATGGAAGAACGGGTCCTGGCTTTTTGGCAGGAAACGGATATTTTCCATAAATCGATGAAGTCCCGCGAGGGTGGACCGGAATATGTCTTCTACGAAGGCCCGCCGACCGCTAATGGAAAACCTGGCTCTCACCATGTTTTGGCGCGTGCGTTTAAGGATCTCTTTCCCCGTTATAAAACCATGCAGGGTTTTCATGTCAGCCGGCGTGGGGGTTGGGATACGCATGGTTTACCGGTAGAGATCGAAGTTGAGAAGAAACTTGGTTTTACCAATAAACAACAAATCGAAGAATACGGCATTGATAAATTCAATGCGCTCTGCCGCGAATCGGCTTTTTCTTATATTCAGGAATGGGAAAAACTGACCGACCGGATCGGGTATTGGGTGGATATGGAAACCGCTTATGTCACCTACAAGAATGAATATGTAGAATCCGTCTGGTCGATTTTAAAGAATTTCTGGGATAAAGACCTGCTCTATCAGGGCTTCAAGGTTGTGCCTTATTGCCCTCGCTGCGGCACGCCCTTATCCGATCATGAAGTCGCCCTGGGTTACCACGATACCGAGGATCCTTCCATTTACATCCGTCTGCCCCTGGTTGACGAGCCGGATACCTCTTTGTTGGTCTGGACAACCACCCCATGGACCCTGCCTTCCAACGTGGCGGTGGCTGCTCACCCGGCAATGGATTATGTGAAAATTGAACGAACCCTGGAAGATGGCACCACCGAAAAACTGATCCTGGCGAAAGCCCTATTGGATAAAGTTTTTCACGAAGAACCTGTGCGTATCTTAAGTGAATTTAAGGGCAAGAAATTATTCAAGAAGAAATATCAGCCGCTATTTACCTATATTCCAACTGAAAAAGAAGCCTACTATGTTGTTCTTGGCGAGCATGTAACTGCCGAAGATGGTACCGGTTTGGTTCATACGGCTCCTGCCTATGGCGCAGAAGATATGGTCATGGCCAATGAGTACGATCTGCCGGTGGTAATGGCTGTGGCATCGGATGGCAAGTTCCTGCCTGAGGTTCGTCCCTGGGCGGGTATCTTCGTCAAAGATGCCGATCCGCTGATCATTGCTGATTTAGATCAGCGTGGCTTAATGTTCCGTACCACCAAAGTGACCCACTCCTATCCCTTCTGCTGGCGTTGTGCAACCCCGTTGTTGTACTTTGCCCGCCCAACCTGGTTTATTCGCACCTCGAAATTAAAAGACCGTCTGGTGGGGTTAAATCAGGAGATTAACTGGTACCCGGACCATATCAAAAATGGTCGTTTTGGTAACTGGCTGGAGAATAATATCGATTGGGCGCTGGGCCGCGAACGGTATTGGGGAACGCCCTTACCCGTGTGGATCTGTGACAATTGCCATAAGCAAGAGGCATTTGGTTCGCGGGATGAACTATCCAAAGCCAGCGGACGTGATCTGACGGATCTGGATTTGCATCGTCCTTATGTGGATCAGGTGGTGGTGGAATGCCCGAAGTGTCACCAGGACATGCACCGCGTACCCGAGTTGATTGATGTCTGGTTTGATTCCGGCGCCATGCCGATGTGCCAGTGGCACTACCCCTTTGAAAACGGGGAGATGTTCCGTAAGCAGTTCCCCGCGGATTATATCTGCGAAGCGGTGGATCAGACTCGTGGTTGGTTCTATTCTCTGCATGCCATCAGCACCCTGTTGTTTGATGAAATCTGTTTCAAGAATGTCATCTGCCTGGGGCTGATTCTGGATGGAGAAGGGCGAAAGATGTCCAAATCCAAAGGCAACGTTGTGGATCCCTGGGACGTGATTAATAAAAACGGAGCGGATGCCATGCGCTGGTATCTGTATACCGCCAGCCCTCCTGGGCAGGAACGCCGTTTCTCCCCGGATTTGGTCTCCGAAGTGATCCGTAATTTCAGTTTGACGATTTGGAATACCTATTCCTTCTTTGTTACCTATGCCAATCTGGATGGCTGGCAACCCTCGGATGAGCCCGTACAGTACAGCGACCTGGATCAATGGCTGCGCTCCTCGCTGCATTCTTTGATTCGGGATGTAACCCACGCCATGGAAACCTATGATGTGCTGGGAGCTACCCGTCCGATTGAGACGTTTGTGGATCAGCTCTCTAACTGGTTTCTGCGCCGCTCCCGCCGCCGCTATTGGAAGAGTGAATCCGATAACGATAAGACCGCAGCTTATGCTACCTTGTATGAAGCCTTGAGCGTGCTTTCCAAGCTCCTGGCACCCACCATGCCGTTTATTGCGGAAGAGATGTACCAGAATCTGGTGCGACCATTGGATGCCAACGCACCTGAATCGGTGCATCTGGCTGCCTGGCCTGCCTTTGATGCCTCCCTGATTGATGACACTCTGAATCAGGAAATGACCCTGGTGATGAAGCTGGCATCTGTCGGCCACGCCGCGCGCAACAAAGCCAACCGCAAAGTTCGTCAGCCGTTGGCGGAAGCCGCCTTCTCGGTTGGCTCTGCGGATGAACGCCGCGTGGTGGAAAAGTATGCGGATATTATTGCTGATGAATTGAATGTCAAACATGTGCGTACCCTGGATGCTGCAGGCGAAGCGGTGACCTATTCGCTGAGTCCGCTGCCCAAGCAATTGGGTCAGAAATACGGCAGCGCCTTTCCGGCCATCCGTAAAGCCATTCTCGACCTGGCCGCCGATGAAGCCGGCAAGAAATTGCTGCAGGGGTTAAGTGTTGAGGTTCAGGTCGGGGATACCCGCTATGAGATTCTGCCGGAAGAAGTTGAGATTCGTGCTGACTCCCGTGAAGGGTATGCGGTGGCAACCGAAGGTGCCTTAATGGCGGCTTTGTTGACAGATCTGACGCCGGAGTTGGTGCAGGAAGGACTTTCCCGTGAATTTGTACGCAGGGTCCAGGATTTGCGCAAGAATTCCGAGTTTGAAATCTCGGATCGCATTGAACTGGTCTTCCAGGCCAGCAAGGGTTTGGAACAGGCAATTCTGGCATTCAAGAAATATATTATGGAAGAAACTCTGACCTTGAAATTGGAGGCCGGCAATCCCAGCGGGATGGATGCTTTCGTTCAGGACGAATTTGACGGCGAAAGCGTCAGCATCGGCATCAAAAAAGCCTAGGATAAACTTGTATTGAACTTGAAGAAGTCGGTGAAAACCGGCTTCTTTTTGTTTGTGATTGAATATCTCTACAAAGATGAGCTTGCCCCCTCGAGCTTACATCCTTAGCCTAAGGAAAAACTCAGAGAGATGGTGTTATCATTTAAAAAGACGTAGGGGTGCGATGCTCGCACCCTAACACTGGTTGGATACGGCGCCCGTTTTTTTCAATGATTTTCCAGAGATACCCAAGTAGGTTTATTGCAAACCGAAGTGTCGATGGTCTGGTTTTATTTTGGTGGGATGCGGCAATCTCATCGCATGACGGGATGTTTCGCAATGTTGGGATTCATTATTACCTCATAATGAATCCTCTTTTCTTCCTCCCCCAAAATTCTGATCCAAGAACAAATAAAAAGGGGGTGGTTTGCGGCAGGAAATTTTGAGAGCCAAATTCTTAAGAAGCAAGTGGGGCAGACTATGTTCTTCTTACATCCGCTCAGTTTCGTCTGGAATGAAGTGTGTTGCGCTGTGGATTTGCTTGCAATGATACTCATATGTATTGCAAGACTTGTAGGCCGTCGCAGTCTCACGGATGGAACAATAAACGGGTCGGAAGGCGTTGAAGCTGTTATAATAACGGAAGGTAGAAATTTGCCTGTACCCCTTGTATGAGTTATGTGGTTGTTCCTGGAGGACTTTTTGAAGAAGATCGTTGCAAATTACTGGAAATTAGGCGCTATCGCAAGCGTTATCATCATTTTGGATCAGTTTACCAAATCGTTGATCTTAAAAAATATTGCTCTGGGTGAAATGATTTATCCTATCCCTGAGTTTTCCTCTTTCTTTCGCTTTATCCATTGGTATAACACCGGTGTGGCTTTTGGCATGTTTCAGGGAATGAATGATGTTTTTAAAGTGTTGGCTGTTATCGTCTCCCTGATCATCATCTACTTCTACCCGCGCATCCCTGAGAATGAATGGCCATTAAAAATTGCCATGGGTATGCAATTGGCTGGTGCCATAGGTAACCTGATTGACCGGATTGTGGTGGGCTATGTGGTGGATTTCATCTCTGTGGGCAATTTTCCGGTCTTCAACATCGCCGATGCTTCCATTACTATGGGGGTTGTCGTCCTCATTATTGGGATGTGGATTCAAGAAAGCAGAGAAAAGAAAGCTCGTGCGGAAGAACCTGAACCCATCGATTCCCTGGATTCAACACCAGCCTTGCTGACTCATCAGGAGCAAACTGAATGAGTTCTCTGGTCGAATATACGTATCCATTTACTCAACCTGAAGCGCAGAGGTTGGACCATTTCTTAACCGAGAAATTGCCGGAATTCAGCCGTTCACGATTGCAGCAGATCATCAAAAATGCCGGTGTCTTTGTCAATGGCCGCGAGATCACCAAGACGGGTACCATGCTTGAAAATGGGGATGAAGTCCGTATTGAAATCCCTGAAATAAAGGTTAATACCCTTCAGCCGGAATCCATTCCCTTAACAATTTTGTATGAAGATGAGAATGTACTTGTCCTGGATAAAGCTGCCGGGATGGTCGTTCATCCATCTGCAGGGCATCAAACCGGGACACTGGTTCACGCGGTATTATCCCATGTTCCACAGGCGATTAACGTGGGCGGAGTGGAACGGCCTGGTGTTGTTCACCGTCTGGATAAGGACACTTCCGGGATTATCCTGATGGCAAAAAATGATACCTCGCATCAATGGCTGCAAAAACAGTTCAAGGATCGCCTGGTGGAGAAAAGCTACCTGACCCTGGTTACCGGGCATCCGCCAACCCCTGTGGGCCGTATCGAGGCTCCTATCGGACGGGACCCCAAGGATCGGCTGCGTATGGCGGTCCTCTCGGATGACCGCGGCAAGCATGCCATCACCAGTTATACAACCCTTAAACGCTATCGGGATAACTCCCTATTACAGGTGGATATTTTTACGGGGCGCACCCACCAAATCCGGGTACACATGAAATTTATCGGCTGTCCTGTAGTCGGGGATGTACTCTACGGCATCAAGCGCCCGGCGCTGCGCATTGAACGCCAATTTTTACATGCTGCCAGTCTGAGCATTTGTTTGCCCGGACAGAAAACAAAAATGCACTTTGAATCGCCCTTGCCAGCGGATTTACAGGCTGTCCTGGACAAATTGGAAAAAGAACAGTCCAACAACGCCAATTAATGGGAGGAACACAGATGCGCATCATTAATTTATTATCGGACACTGTCACAGAACCCACCCCTGAAATGAGAACGGCCATGGCAACAGCCCTGGTTGGAGATGACGTTTCTCAGGATGACCCGACGGTCAATCGTTTGCAAATCATGGCGGCAGAAAAGATGGGCAAAGAAGCCGGATTATTCGTTCCCTCCGGAACGATGGGTAATTTGTTGGCGGTGATGGCGCATTGCGAACGAGGAGAAGAAGTGATTCTGGGGGATTGCTCGCACACCTTTTTACATGAAGCCGGTGGGATTGCTGTGGTGGGTAGCATTCACCCGCATACCATTCCCAATCAGAAAGATGGCACCTTTAAGTTGAAAGATATTGAAAAAGCCATCCGGGCGGATGATATTCACTATCCGGTCACACGATTAATTGTTCTGGAGAATACGCAAAATCGCTGCGGCGGCATCCCGATCAGCGCAGCCTATACCCGCCAGGTAGCAGAATTGGCGGCTGCTCATCATCTTAAACTGCATATTGACGGTGCCCGCATCTTCAATGCTGCTGCGGTGCTCAATTGCGATGTACGCGAGTTGACTGACCCTGCGGATTCGATCACTTTCTGCTTATCCAAAGGGTTGTGTGCTCCGGTGGGTTCAGTGCTGTGCGGCAGCAAATCTTTTATTGAAAAAGCCCGTCGAATCCGCAAAATGTTGGGTGGCGGTATGCGTCAAGCCGGGATTATCGCGGCTGCCGGTATCGTTGCTCTGGAAGGTATGACCACGCGGCTGAGAGAAGATCATGACCGGGCTGCCAGACTGGCTGAAGCCATCCGGTCTATCCCGTCGGATGCTCTCGCGGGGGTTACTCAAGATACCAACATGATTTTCATCCACCTTAAAGAGTCTTCACCGTTTAAGGCTGCGCAATTGATTGCGGGTTTGAAAAGCCACGGTATCTTAATCGGCGGTGTGGATGCGGAAACCGTACGTCTGGTGACGCATTATTGGATTGATGACGGAGCAGTGGCTCAAACGATGGATGCTTTCCAAAAGGTTATCTCTACGCTGCATTAAACACCGCGGAAGGTTTTTATACTCGTTTTGCATTCTGCTATAATTATTAATGGAACCCGATTTTATCATTAGATCAAGGAGTGGAAACGGATGGATAAATTTCTTACCCTTCAAGAAATTGATCAAGCTGCAAATTATATTCGCAAACATACCCAGCACAAGCCCATTGCAGGCATGATTCTGGGTTCCGGTTTAGGTGAATTGGCGGATGCTGTTAAGCAAGCCGATAGCATTGCCACAGAAGACATCCCGAATTGGCCGGCATCCACGGTTAAGGGCCATCAGGGCCGTCTGGTCATCGGGCTGCTGCAAGGGAAACCTGTCCTGGTATTGCAGGGACGTGCCCATTATTACGAAGGCTATGGCATGGATCGGGTAACTATGTCCGTGCGGGTGATGCAGCGTTTGGGGATTAATAATTTGTTTGTAACCAACGCCGCCGGGGCGATTGATCCGGCTTATGAACCCGGGGATGTGATGATCCTTACCGATCACATCAGTTTGTTGGCCATGTCCGGTTTGAATCCGCTGCGCGGCCCCAACCTGGATGAGTTTGGTCCCCGTTTCCCGGATATGAGCCAGCCGTATGATCAGGAATTTATCCGTATCGCGCTGGCGACGGCCAAAGCAAGTGGTATTGCTGCGCATCAGGGTGTCTATATCTGCCTGGCTGGACCATCTTTTGAATCCCCCGCGGATTTACGTTTCTTGCGCACCATCGGAGCCAATGCCGTTGGCATGTCCACCGTTCCGGAAGTGATTGTGGCCCGGCATGGTCAGATGAGAGTGCTGGGTATCTCTGGTATCAGCAACAAAGCCAATCTGGACGGCAGTACGGTAACCACTCATGAAGAAGTTCTGGAAGCTGGTAAATTGATTGTGCCAAAATTAAAGACGATTTTATTAGGTGTATTAAATCAACTCTCCTAAATCATAGCGACAAAATGTCGTTCCGCTAAAAAACTGTCTTCCAATAAACGGGGTTCCTGCTCCGTGGATGACGGTTTTTTACTGAACGGTTAACCCTCAGGATAAGATTGTATGGCGCCTTTTTTTACTTTTTTGGAAAATAATGAGATTGTAATTTATGTATTATTTGGCATTGTTTTCCTGATTTATTTCCAACGATTTCTTTCTGCTTTGCGTGAATGGCGCAGAGCGCTTTATGGCTTGGAAAAGGAAACAGCCATGCGTACAATCACCACTTCATTGGTGGTTCTCATGGTGGTTGGCGTTATCCTAATTATGGAATTCAGTATGGTGACGTATATCGCTCCATCCTATCAGGATGTGCTTGCATTACCCACGGCGACGCTTAGCTTCGAGGGGGGGCAGACCGAAGTTCCGGGAACAACCCCTCAACCTGATGAAACGGTCATGCCGACGGTGGTTACCCTCAGTCCGTTGGTATCGGGAGGGTGTGAGGCAGGAAAGTTGGAATGGATTTCTCCTGAACCAGGCAGTGAAATCCGAAGTTCCACAGAATTAATCGTCACAGTGAATTTTGAAGATCTTGGATTTTATAAATATGAATTTAGTCAGTCCGGCAGCAATAAATGGACTCCCATTGCAGCGAGTGACGAAGGTGGCATTGAAAAGAGTGTTGGCTTTTGGAATCCGAGCACGGAACTTCCAGGGGATTATTTGCTTCGTCTTGTTGTTATTAATTTAGAGAGTCAAACCTTACCTGCTTGCGAAATCCCCGTCACCATCCTGGCTGAGGAAGAATAAAATGCCTGAAATAGAAGTTCGACCCTCCATGCTTTCTGATATCCCCGATCTGATTCAATTGGATCATTCTGTCTTGACCAACTATGTCTGGCAAATGGAGCGAATGGTTGAAGATGGTCAAATTCAAATTCATTTACGGGAGATCCGCCTACCCCGGAAAATTAAGCTTGAATATCCTTATCCCATAAAAAGGATTTTTGAAGAACAGAATACCAATCCGACGACCATCGTTGCCCTGCTAAAGGGAGAAGTGGTTGGTTATGTTCGCCTATTGGAAGGGCGTGCGCCTGGAGCCGCCTGGATTCGAGATTTGGTGGTGCGTCCGGATTTACGTCAACAGGGGGTTGGCAGCGTGTTGGTGATTGCAGCCAATGAATGGGCAGCCATGAATAATCTGAAAAGAACCATTTTGGAATTACAATCGAAGAATCACCCGGCAGTTAAATTGGCCAATAAATTGGGCTATGAATTCTGCGGATATAACGACCATTATTATCCAAATCAGGATATTGTGTTTTTTTATTCACGTTTTGCGCGTTAGGCACATCCCCTGATAAGGTAGGAAAAAGCATTTGTTGGACCTGATATTAATATTACTGCAAACAGCAAATCAACTATTATCTGCCGGTATTGCCATTACGGCATTTTCTATTTTGCTATATTCCCTAACGTTCAATTTAAAAGACCGGGTTGCCCAATCTTTTGCGATTATCATGATGTGTTTGGTGATTTTGTTCAGTGCGGATGCCATTGGCAGTGTCAGCAGTGATTTGCAGGTGATTGATTTTTGGCTGCGATTTCAGTGGGTAGGTCTTATCCTGCTGCCGGCGGCATATTTTCATTTTTCGGATGCCCTCCTGGCAACGACTGGTCAGGTCAGCCGCTGGCGCAGAAAATGGTTAACCCGCTTGTTATATATGGGTTCAGTTGTGCTTCTGTTTTTGATTCCAACGCGCTGGATGCTAGGTGAACTTCAAACCACCGGTCCAGCTCCGTTTTTTAAACCCACCTTTTTATCCGCCTTATTTCTGATCTATTTTATCAGCGTCATGTTGCTGGCCTGGTATAACTTTTTTCGAACCTTTATCCGAACCACCACGCGAGCCAGTCAACGGCGCATGGTCTATCTAATCATAGCTGCCTTGTTCCCTGCTTTTGGTTCCATTCCCTATTTATTGTTTGGTTCTACCTTTGCCGAACGTCATGGACTCGTCTTTTGGGGAATAGCCGCTTTGATAAATTTTATCATCGGCGGCGTGATTATCATTATGACCTACTCGGTTTCCTTCTTTGGCGTCACCTGGCCGAACCGTCTGATTAAAGGCCGGCTCTTAAAGTGGGTATTGCGCGGTCCCGTAACGGCCATCATAGTCTTAACCGCGGTAACCCTTACCCGCCGCTTGAGTACCTGGTTTGGCATTTCGGATTCAGGGTATATCTCGCTGGGGATGGTGGTCTTAATTATCCTGTGCGAATTTTCCATCACTTTCTTTTTTCCAATCCTGGAAAAGCTGTTTATTAATGAAGGGGATCATGAACAAATTGAGCTGCTAGTTCAATTGGAAGAGCATATGATCACCCGCAAGGACTTGCAGCAATTTCTGGAGATGATCCTTTCCGCGGTTTGTGACCGGCTGCAGGTTGCGGGTGCCTATATTGTGGGCTTGGACGAAAACGGGATGGAATTGGTTTACACGATAGGGAAGCATAATATCCAGAATGATGATTTATCGGAACAATTATTGGAGAAAGTAAATAACGGAAATGAAGGGGTCTGGCGCTTTAATTGGGGCAATGACATGATTGTGCCATTATATTCCGATGAGGATCAG
Organism: Leptolinea sp. UBA5203; assembly: GCA_002412765.1. Classification (GTDB taxonomy): domain Bacteria; phylum Chloroflexota; class Anaerolineae; order Anaerolineales; family Anaerolineaceae; genus UBA5203. Next base: position 80,957 of record DHVR01000003.1, read on the forward strand.
GGAAAAACCGTTATTGGATTATTGGGAATTAAAAATGCCGCAGAGTTGAATTTTGATGAAGAAGCTATTCATGCTGTAAAAATCCTGGCGGGTAGGGCTGGTACGGCATTAAAAGATCATCGCACGCAGCAAGGAATTTTGGATGCCTTAAAAACATTAACGCCCTCCATTGAACGCTTACAGGAATTGCGAGCCGCAGGTAGTTATGACGGCTCACAGTTGTACCGGGAAGATCCGCCGGTAAAGAAGGAAAATATTGAACAATGGGTTCGGGATGCACTTACTCATTATTGGGGTGGGCCTAAATTAACCAATAACCCATTGCTAAAAATGATGTTCGCCCAAGACTTTTTATCTGAGCATGAAGGCAATTCTGGCAATGCAATGCGGGCAATTTTACAGAAATCAATTGAAAGTATAAGACCCGAGGGTGAAAGGCACTTTACAGGGGAATGGTTATTGTATAATATATTGGAAATGAAGTTTATTGAAGGGAAAAAAGTACGGGAAGTTGCAGTAAAACTGGCATTATCAGAAGCTGATTTTTACCGAAAACAGCGAATAGCAGTTGAATCGATCGCCAAACACATCGAAGACTCTGAAAATTTGGCCCGAAATCAATTTGGATAATGGAATCAACTATTGGTACAATACTCAGTGAACTCCAGTAAACTATTGACAATATAATGGAATTCACACGCAACGCCGGGGAGGGAGCACAAACATGTCAACCTATGATTTTGACCCATCTATGCCTCAGAACCATGACAATAAATTAGATGAAGGGTGGTGGGCGTCTGTATTATCAGAAGAAACCAAAGTACTGGATCGGGTCGATGGGGAGACCTTTGATATTGGTGAAGAAGAAACCGAAGAACCTGAAGTTGATTGGGTACTTGTACGCAGGTTGTACGAAAATGATGAAGTAATTTCCCTGGATGTATCCGGGTATAATCGGGGTGGATTATTAGTGCTGGGTGAAAACATTCAGGGATTTGTTCCCATCTCCCATCTTGTTGAAATGCCGGGGGCAACCACGGAAGAAGAAAGAAAGCGTAGACTGAATGAATACGTCGGCAAAAAGATTTCATTGAAAGTTATCGAATGTGAACCTGCCATGGAACGGATTGTCCTCTCCGAACGGGCAGCTCAGGCAGGGAAAGGGAAGCGCAAAGAATTATTCGGTTCTCTTGGACCTGGCGCTTTGGCTTCCGGTGTTGTGACCAATGTGACAGAATTTGGTGCCTTTATTGACCTGGGCGGCGTAGAAGGATTGATTCATGTATCCGAATTATCCTGGGGGAGGGTGCAGCATCCCAGTGATGTGGTTCGAGTCGGACAAAAAGTTGAAACATTGGTGCTTCAAGTCTGTGAACAGAACTCACGGGTTGCTTTGAGTCTGAAACGATTACATACCAACCCCTGGTATTCTTTGCTGGACCATTATCAACCCGGTGACGAAACTACGGCTTTGATCACTTCCATTACACGTTTTGGTGCATTTGCGAGATTACCGGAAGGGGTAGAGGGATTGATTCATGTTTCTTCGATTGAATTATCTGATCCTGATAAAACCATTGAACAGATGATTCAACCCGGACAAACAGTGGCTGTGAGAATTTTGCACATTGATTCAGAAAGAAGACGATTGGGCCTGGGTCTGGTAGATCTTGATGCGTAAACCTGTCCCATCAGCAAAATCGAATAAAAAAGATTTTGGATCCGGACAAATAAAAAAAACCGGTCTTCATCAATTTATTAACCCTGATGGAAATATTGCTTCAATACTCAGCCGCTTTGGCTGGGATATTATTGGGATTGTCTTAATCACATTTTCTATCTTAACCCTATTAGGAAGTTTTCAAATCAGCCGGGGATACTTCATCACCTGGCTGATTGAGTTTTTACGCAAATCCTTTGGATGGGGTACCTATCTGATCAGCATCTACATGCTGGCTTTTGGCATCTATGTACTACGCAGACAATTCAACCTGGCCATCCGCAAGGATCTGACGCGCATCATTGCGTTGGAGTTTTTCTTTTTTGCGGTGTTGGCCATTTTTTCCATTATTGGCGGCAACTCCATCGACCGTGCTGAAGCTGGCAGTGATGGTGGGTTGGTGGGTTGGGGACTCTCTGTATTTCTGGACCGCATCTTTCCGGATTTCATTAGTACTTTGCTTTTGTTTTTTATTGCAGCCGGTTTAATTGGCTATAGCTTTGGGATGTTCCAGGTACTTGGTGAATGGCTTGAAGAGTGGCTGCAAGAGAACGCACCTGCTAACCCGGAGCGGGTGGTCCGTTATGATACTGAGACTGTTTCTCCGCCTATTGCAAAACCTGCGATTCCAGCTGAGCCTATGGTTGAATTGCGAAAAACCAGACCTGAATCGCCATCCATCCCCTTGCCTCCTTTGGACTTACTCGCGGACGACCCTGAATTTGTGCAGGATCAACGCTTTATTCATGATACGGCTTTGAAAATTGAAAAGACTTTAATTGATTTCGGCATTCCCGCCAGAGTCATAGGATTCCGTGCTGGACCTTCCATTACCCAATATGCGGTAGAACCGGGATTTATTGAGAAAGTCAATATTGATGGCAATACCATCAAACAGAAAATCCGTGTTTCACAGATATCCAATCTTTCCAAGGATTTGGCTCTGGCTTTATCCGCAAGTCGATTGCGTATTGAAGCGCCGGTCCCCGGACAGTCCTTCGTTGGGATTGAAGTGCCGAATCCTTCGGTTCATCCAGTGCGCTTACGATCTATCATCGAGTCACCCCAATTCAAAAAAATTACCTCGCCCCTGGCGCTATCACTGGGCCGGGATGTTTCCGGTCAGCCGGTGGTAGCTGATCTGGCGCTGATGCCCCATTTACTGATCGCCGGAACCACAGGCTCCGGTAAATCCGTCTGTATTACCAGCCTTGCCCTAGGGATGGTGATGAACAATACGCCGGATCGCTTACAGCTGGCAATGCTGGATCCCAAGATGGTTGAGTTGGTGCGTTTTAATGGCCTGCCACATTTACTGGGAAAAGTGGAAACCGAGCCCGAGCGTATGCTGGCTGTTTTACAGTGGGCGATTGCAGAAATGGACCGGCGTTATCGCTTGTTAGAGAATGCCAAAGTCAGGGATATTCAGGCCTTCAATGAACGTGCCAATGAACGCAGAGAAGAACCTTTACCCAGAATCGTTATCTTCATTGATGAGTTGGCAGACTTGATGATGACTGCGCCGGAACAAACAGAGTATAGTTTGGTGCGTTTGGCGCAACTCGCGCGCGCGGTGGGTATTCATCTGATTGTGGCTACCCAGCGCCCCAGCACGGATATTATTACAGGCTTGATCAAAGCCAATTTCCCCGCCAGAATCGCCTTTTCCGTGGCTTCCATGATGGATTCCCGCGTGATTTTGGATAGTAATGGGGCAGAGACTTTGCTTGGTAAAGGCGACATGTTATTCCTCAACCCGGAATCCAGTTCTCCGATCCGGGCCCAAGGCGTTTATATTCAAGACCAGGAAATTGATCAGGTGATTGCTTACTGGCAGCAAGCCATAACCAAAACCGGTGATTCGCCATGGGAAGAGATGGTTGTAGAAGATAGCAAAGCTTCTTCCACAGCGGATGATTTGGTGGACAGGGCAATTGAAATTGTGAAAGGCAGCGGTAAAGCCAGTGCCTCCATGTTGCAGCGCAAATTACGCATTGGTTATCCCCGTGCCGCTCGTCTGATGGATGAGTTGGAAGAGATGGGCGTGGTTGGCCCTTCTCAGGGGGGAGGTCGTGAGAGGGATGTACTTGTCTCATCCGAGGAATGGCATGAGGATCATCCGGAGGAATCTAATGAACCGGATGTTGAATCCATGGATGAGGAAGAGTTTGATGAATAGGGACTGCTTGACAGTCCTCTGTTGGTGCGATAGCATAAGGTGAAATCATAATTTGTATACCTGCGAGGGAATTTTGGAACAAGTAGTGCATAATGAACCAAAAACACTTACTGACAAATTGCGTCAAATATTCAAAGGTGCTTTCGAGCCAATTGCACGTTTCTTATTGAAGTTGGGGATTAAACCCAACACAGTAACCATTTCTGGTTTGGTGGGTCATGTCGTTGCAGCCTATTTTGCAGCTCGTGGGCAGATGGTTGTTGCCGGCCTAGTCCTTTTGATCATGGCGCCAGTGGATTACCTGGATGGGATGATGGCCCGCTTGAAGGGCGAATCAACTCGTTTTGGTAGTTTTGTGGATTCCGTTACTGATCGCTATTCCGAGTTTGTCATTCTGGGCGGCTTGCTTATTTACTACACCCTGCAAGAAAACTGGGTGGCTGTTTTATTGGTATATTTGGCAGCTACCGGATCCGTTTTGGTTTCTTATATTCGCAACCGTGCGGAAATCATTGGCTATGATGCAAAAATAGGCATACTTTCTCGTGTGGAACGTTACTTTGTCTTAATTCCCGGTTTGATTTTCAATCTAACCATCCCCGCTTTATGGATTCTGGCTATTTTCACCCAAATAACGGCATTGCAGCGAATCATCCATGTGCGCAAACAAGCCCACCGAGATATGGAAGTATAGAAAGCTGATAGAAAAAAAATGAAAAGGAACCCCCCTTATGCAACAATTTTTTAGTATTGGCCCATTAAAGATACACTATTATGGCATCATTATTATGTTCGGGGCAGTCATGGCAGCCTGGTTGGCTGGTCGTGAAGCAAAAAGAAAAGGATTAGACCCTGAAATGGCCTGGGATTTATTTCCCATCGTGATCATTTTGGGTGTCATCGGCGCCAGGTTATGGCATGTTTTTACACCATCCGCTTCCCTGGTGGCAGCCGGCTACGGCACATCCTATTACCTTACCCATCCCATGGCCATTCTGCAAACGTGGAATGGGGGATTGGGTATCCCGGGTGCAGTAATTGGCGGGGTGATTGGCCTCTATATTTACATGCGCAAGCATCATCAAAGCTTTCCAATTTGGCTGGATAATTTGGCCCCCGGATTGGCCCTGGCGCAGGCTATTGGCCGCTGGGGTAATTTTATTAATCAGGAGCTTTATGGCCTCCCTACGGACCTACCCTGGAAAATCTTCATTGAGCCCGCTTATCGGTTACCTGGCTTTGAGCAAATTTCTTATTATCACCCCACCTTCCTTTACGAATCCATCTGGAATCTGATGAACATGGCGATTTTGTTATGGGTGGGACGAAAATTTGCTGCCAAGCTGCATGCCGGCGATATTTTCCTGATGTATTTAGTGATTTATCCAATAGGCAGATTTTTACTGGAGTTTATCCGCCTGGAGTATTCTCCAGTTGCGGGCATGAATATTAATCAGAATCTGATGGCTGTGACCGCCATAGCATCAACGATAGCATTAATCATTCGTTTCGTGAAAAAAAGCTCAGAAAAATCGGATGTTAATGAATAAGACTATAACAAAGGACGGATTCGTTCGGTCAGAATCCCTAGCAGCCCATGATATTTGCGGAAAAATTAACCAAAAAATTTGAAGATTTTACCGCTGTCAATGAAATAAACCTGAATATTTCTTCAGGTGAGGCGTTGGTATTATTAGGACCGAATGGCGCTGGAAAAACAACAACCGTACGCATGTTGAACTCCATCCTGGCTCCCACCAGCGGTAGAGCCAGGATCGCCGGTTATGACGTAGTCACCGAGGCAGCGAAAGTTCGTGCCTCGGTGGGTGTTTTAACAGAACATCACGGACTATACAATCGTATGAATGCGGTGGAGTATTTGCTTTTCTTCGCCGATCTATATGCCATACCCCGCCAGAAATCAAAAGCTAGAATTGAAGAACTTCTGGGTCTATTTACCCTGAGTCAGTTCAAGAAACAGCGCCTGGGAGAATACTCCAAAGGGATGCGGCAAAAATTGGCTCTGGTGAGGGCCTTACTCCCGGAACCGCCGGTCCTTCTTTTAGATGAACCGACATCCGCCATGGACCCGGAAAGCGCCAAGATGGTAAGAGATGCCATTAAAACCTTAAAGAGTGCAGATCGGACGATCATGTTATGCACGCATAATTTAACCGAGGCTGAACTGTTGGCCGATAAAATTGCCATCATTTGGCACGGGAAAATCATCCAGTATGATACTGTCCAGGCCTTGAAACGGAATTTGTTGGGTCCGGAAGAATATATTCTCACCAGTTCATCAATCCTGCCTTCCGAAGTTCCGGTGCTGCCTGAGTGTATTCAACTCATGCGGCGTGGAGAATCCTCCCTGCATTTTCGAATCGAGAATCCTGAAATAAATAATCCTGCCTTAATTCGCCTTTTGGTTAATGCAGGGGTCGATGTCCTAAGTTTCCATAAAGTTCATCGTTCGCTGGAGAATGCTTATCTGGCAGCGATTCATCAGGCGACGGATACACAATGAAATCAGCCTTGCTTGCCATGAAACCCGCCTTAATTGTCGCTTATCGTGAAATCCGGGATCAGCTTCGGGATTGGAGAATTATCTTCCCTGTTTTGGGTTTGACGATATTCTTTCCATTTTTGATGAATTTCACTGCCGCACAGATGATGGGATTTGCTCAAAAATACGGCGCTGTGATTGTTGGGGAACGCATGATCCCCTTCTTCCTGATGATTGTGGGATTTTTCCCGATTAGTGTCTCCCTGGTGATAGCATTGGACTCCTTTGTGGGTGAAAAAGAGCGCCGCAGTATTGAACCCTTATTAAATACCCCATTGGAAGATTGGCAGCTCTATTTGGGAAAACTAATCTCTTCTACGGTGCCCCCGCTGATCTCCAGTTACATCGGCATGGGAGTTTATGCCATTGGGTTGGTCATGAAAGGCATAGCCTTACCGCCAGCCGGAATTCTTTGGCAAATTATCATCCTGACCACGGTTCAAGCCTTTATGATGGTTGCTGGTGCTGTAGTAGTTTCATCCCATGCCACCTCTGTACGAGCTGCCAATTTATTAGCCAGTTTCATCGTTATCCCCTCTGCGCTTCTTATTCAAGGTGAAAGTGTGCTGATGTTTTGGGGCACCAATGCCTCCTTGTGGTGGGTTGTTTTTGGATTATTAGTCCTCTCTATTTTACTGATTCGGGTGGGCCTTTCTCATTTCCAACGCGAAGAATTATTAGGGAAAGAAATTGATGTTCTCAATATTCGTTGGGGCTGGCGCGTGTTTGTGGATGGATTCACGGCTGGGAAGAAAACTGTTTTTTCATGGTACAAATTAGCCGTAACAGATTCATTGAAGAAAATTCGTATGCCTTTTCTGCTGACTTTAGGGCTGTTATGTGTCAGCCTGTGGATTGGACATAGTCAGATTGAGTCGTTTCCAATTAAACTGCCTTCCTCAACAGTGGCGGGTATCCCTGCCCAGGTTGAGCGATTACTGGAAGTATGGCCCATGTACACTTTGCAGCCTGTGATGGGGATTTTCATGCAAAATATAAGGGTGGTATTTGTTGGCTTGATTTTGGGTTTGTTTTCCATGGGCGTATTAGGCATGTTACCGGTGATTGTCACCATGGGGGTAACCGGTTATTTGGGTGCCGTCCTGGCCATGAATGGTATCCCTTTAACTTATTATCTCTTATTTTTACTTCCACACGGCATCTTTGAAATTCCGGCTTTGTTGCTTTCCACTGCGGCTGTCCTGCGGATTGGTGCGCTGATCGCTTCCCCTGCATCCGGAAAGACGATTGGCGAAGTTGTTTTATATGGCATTGGCGAATGGTGCCGATTGTTGATTGGCGTCATCCTTCCACTCCTAATTGTGGCTGCCATGGTTGAAGTTTGGATTACACCCCAGATTATTTATTTTCTGACCCGATAGCGGAGGCAGGATGGGTAAAATCATCATTTTGGGTAGTGCACATGCAGTTGCGGATGTAGAGCAGGATAATTCCCATCTTTTCATCCAGGCCGGACAAAGAAATATTCTCATTGATACCGGCAGCAATCCCATGCGGTCGCTTCCAGCCAATGGTGTTGGCCCCAATTCCATCACTGATATTTTGATAACCCATTTCCATCCGGATCATGTTAGTGGTTTGCCTTTAATGCTGATGGATTTATGGTTAATCGGCCGCAGAGAACCCATGGCCATTTATGCCAATATCCATGCGCTTTCCCGGATTGAAAAAATGATGGACTTGTTTGATTGGAAAAAATGGCCGAACTTCTACCCGATTGCTTTCCATGAAATCCCTGAAAAAGAAATGCACCTGGCCATCGCGGATGCCGATGTGGAGCTTTATACTTCTCCTGTCCGGCATCTCATTCCAACAGTTGGTATAAGGGTGGAGTTTTTACCCCAGCACAGGGTCATGGCTTATTCCTGCGATACCGAACCGTGTCAGGCCATGGTCAAACTAGCCAAGGACGCTGACATCCTTATCCATGAAGCTTCCGGAGCCCTTAAAGGCCATACTTCTGCAGCCCAGGCTGCCCAAATCGCGGCGGAAGCCTGTGCAGAACGGCTGATGTATATTCATTATCCAACAGACAATGAATTAGTCTTTTCCATGCTGGAAGATGGCAAAAAATTCTTTAATGCCCCCATTGAATTGGCCAAAGATAAACAGGTAATATTTATTTAAATCTTTAAAAGAGATAAACCGCTTTTAGTTCACCCTTACCAGCCTTTCAGGTAAGTAATCCATTCCGTATTAAGGTCCATATGGCGACTAAAAATATACTCGATACTGTTAGGCGGGACCAGTTCCCGCCTGATTAATTGCATGTTGGTTTCTTCCAGCATTTTCCCGCCCTTGCGATGGTTGCAATTGGAGCAGGCGGTGACCACATTTTCCCAGGTATCAGCCCCACCTTTGCTCTTCGGAATAATATGATCCAGGGTCAGATGTTTGGAGGGGGTACCGCAATATTGACAGGTGTATTTATCGCGCCTGAAGATTTCTCCGCGGCTGAAAGCGATGGACGGTCTGGGGCGGCGAATCATATGCTGAAGACGGATTACAGAGGGGAGGGGAAAAGATGCGCTGGCGGTATGGATGGTGCCTCGCCCATTTTCAAGCATGGTGGCTTTCTCGGACAAAATTAGACTTATCGCCCGACGATAATTGCAAATATTGATGGGTTCGTAATTGGCGTTCAACACCAAAACAGCAGCTGACATACTATCAATTATCCTAATACTGTATAGTATAAACAGCGATCTTTAAAAATTCATTAACAAAATGAACCAAAACTTATTCTTTATTATATCCAGAATGTTAATTGTTGGTTAATCAAGCATGGAGAAAAGCTGATGAAAATTCTTATCACGGGCGGAACGGGTTTACTGGGTCAGGAAATTATTTATGACACCTTATTTAAAGATGATGAATTTACCATTCTCAGTCGGGACGACAGGGGTGAGGATGATGACCCGAGGATTAAGGTTCGGCGCTGGACTACGGTTGGATTGGATGGCTGGGAGAAGGTATTGGAAGGGCAGGATGCGGTCATTCATCTGGCTGGCCAGAATATTGGTGCCGGGCTGTGGACGCCTGCAAGAAAACAGCAGATTTTGGAAAGCCGGGTAAAATCCGGAAAAATTCTGCAGCAAGCCATCCTGGCTATGAAAACACCACCGCCAATTTTTATTCAGGCTTCGGCGGTTGGGTTTTACGGCTCCAGGGGAGATGAATCTTTGAATGAAACATCCACCAGAGGAGAAGGTTTTCTGAGTGATGTCTGTGCAGCCTGGGAGCAATCTACAGCCGATCTGGAGGCCGCAGGTGTGCGACGGGTCATTCTGCGCACAGGGGTTGTTTTAACCCCACAGGGCGGCATTCTGCCCCGTCTGATGCTGCCTATCAATATGTTTGTGGGCGGGAATCTGGGGAGTGGACGGCAATACCTGCCCTGGCTGCATATCGATGATTTTCCAGCTATCGTTCACAGTCTGATTAAGAACCCAGATGCCAACGGAACCTTCAATGTTTGCGCCCCTCAAGCTGCGCAATTTGAAGAATTCGGCAAAATTCTGGCAAAATTGGTTTCGCGTCCCTATTGGCTGCCCGTGCCGGCTTTTGCCATCCGCATGATCTTGGGGGAAATGAGTGCCCTGGTTCTTGACAGCCAGAATGTTGCTCCGGAGCGATTATTGGAGATGGGCTATGATTTTAAGTGGAAAAATCTATCGGATGCTATTCATTCCTTCGTGTAGGCGAAAATAATGCAATAGTTCCCTGATTTGGAAGATCATGTTAAAATTGGGGAATCTTTTCGGTTTATTTACGCCGTGATTCCAATGGAGGACCCCATGAATATTGATCAACAAGTAGAATACCTGATGCAGGGTACGGCGTATGGCGATAAAAATCTCGAAGAAACCATGCGCAACGAGCTGAAAGAACGTTTAATTCTGGCTGAAAAAGAAGGCCGCCCGTTACGTATTTATACCGGCTATGACCCGCGCAAAGCGGATTTACATCTGGGTCATACTGTTACCATGCGGAAAATGCGCCAATTCCAGGAATTGGGCCACGAAATTACCTTTCTAATTGGAAATTTTACTTCCTTAATTGGAGATCCTTCAGATAAGGATGTGCTTCGCCCAAGATTAACAGCAGAAGAAGTGGAAGAGAATGCCCAAACCTACGCCGCTCAGGCTTTTCGTATTCTGGACCCGGAAAAGACCAAGATTCGCTATAATGCTGAATGGCTCTCCAAAATCGATTTTGTGCAATTGATCCAACTGGCTTCCAATTTCACTTTGCAGCAGTTTGTATCCCGCGAAAATTTCCGACAGCGCTGGGATAAAGGCGATCCGATTTACTTGCATGAAACTTTTTACTCGATCATGCAGGCGTACGATGCCTATGCCTTAAAAACGGATATTCAAATTGGCGGTACGGACCAATTGTTTAATATTGTCACCGCCGGCCGCAAATTGATGACCTACCTGGGCGAGAAGCCAAACATCGCCATCATTCTGGGTATTTTACCCGGCACCGATGGCGTGGTTAAGATGAGTAAATCTCTGGGCAATCATATTCCAATCAATACCAATGCTGAGGATATGTACGGCAAGGTCATGTCCATTCCGGATACGGCCATGGGGCAATTCTTCCGCCTGGTGACCCGCTGGAAACCGGATCAGATTATTGCTTTGGAGAGCGGCGTGGCTTCTGGTGCAGTCCATCCTCGTGATGCAAAAATGCAGTTATCCCGCGAGGTAGTAGCGACGTTCTACGGTGAAGAGGAGGCCTTGCAGGCGGAAACGGCCTTTGTCAGTTTATTCCAGAAGAAGGATGTTCCGGATGAAATGCCGGATTTCAGTCTGACTAAAGGCGCTTTGATCATTGATGTGTTGGTGGATAGCGGGCTGGTTGCCAGCAAAAGCGAAGGCAGGCGCATGATTGAGCAGAAGGGCGTACGCTTGGACGGTGAAGTCTTAACAGATGCGATGGTGGAGTTCCCTCACCCCGGGGTCTTGCAGGTGGGTAAAAGACGCTTCATCCGGATTCAATAAATCCAAGGATTGGGTATCAAAAAGACGTAGTTATAAATTTGATATCCCCCCAAAACGGCCTGCAAGCGAGTAATTGCAGAGGCAGGGCTCGCCCCTGACCGGGATGGAATAGGCCTTTCATATGCACATGGGCACCCATACAAATTATAAAAGAAGGGCACTTTAGGCCGGTCGCCCTTCTTTTATAAATAAAACCCGTTTTTATTTCAAGTTCAAAGCCTTATAAAGAACCTGATCTCCAATTTGCTTTGCCGTTGTAGGGGAGTTTTCTTCCAACAGGATGACCACCATCAGCGGCATGCCGTTCCAGGTGGGAGTTGTTCCGGATACATACCAGATCACAGGGCCTTCATCTCGGGTGCCTTGACCGATGAAGTTCCAAAAATTCCCTTTATTGTCAGCCAGCAACTCGCCTGTATTAATGCTGGACAATTCCTGAACCGGGACAGATTGATTCTTGGGCAGAATGACCCATCCCTGATGCGGCGTCTCTACGGCATAACTGAGAACTGGGGAGGACAGGGTGCCGGGGTTCGAAAACACACTGGCAGCCACGGCCATTTGCAGTGGGGTGATTAGAGGTAAATCCGAGATGGCCAAGCGAGCGTTTTTCTCATCCACCAAGAAAGGCGGAAGTTCAGCCTGTGTCAAAGGAAAATCGGGTACTTCCAGAAAATGAAAGGCGGATAATAGTTTTTGCCATTCATTCTGGCTTACATTCTGTGACAAAGTTGCATATGGGCTCTCACAACCTGATTCGAAACTACTAACCCATTGGGATTTATCAGCATTTTGGATTAAGCAAATCTGCTCCGAATCCCCCGGTGATGGGATGTAATTATTTTGGGAGGATAACCATGTATACAGGAAAGGATTTATCGCTGATCCCGGCGGATAGAGTCCGTGGACTGCACGATTGATCAAGGGCAAATTGGGATCATTAAATTGCTCTGAAATGGCTAAAACCAGATCGCCATTCTCGGATTCGACGTAAGGAAATGACGAAAGGGCCAGAACTTCGCCGTTGATGGGATTCATCAGAATGACCGCTCCGGTGTGACCCTTCAATAAGTCATCGGTATAATTTTGAATATCTAGATCAATGGTCAGACGGATGTTTAGTCCCTTAGGATGCTGGCTATACAATAATTGATGCCAAAAGATTTCCGAACTGCGGTTGGCTGTCATACCGCGAAGATAATTGTTTAAACTGGATTCAAGATTGGATTGTCCATAAGCCAAATTTGAATATCCAGTCAATTGGATCAAGGCAGGACTGGTCAATTGCCGCTCTAGGTTTCCTGGCTGACCTACGGTTTCGACCAATACTTTATGATTGCGGTCCAGTATATTGCCGCGTGGAACATACGAATCTGCCATGGCATTTCTTGGATTATCGGCTCGTTGAACTAAACTTTGAGCCTGCAAGACTCCCCAGCGCAGGGTAACCATCCAGAGAACACTCAGTAGGATTAATAAGCCGGATTCTACAATGAGCGTAGAACGGACAGACAGCTGTGCAGGTTTGGTTAGGATGGTTTGATTGGCATCAATATGCATCCAGATCAATAACGCGAACATGGAACTCAACAAGGATGATCCGCCATAGGAGACAAAGGGCAAGGTAACACCGGTCAGGGGGAATAAGCGTAAATTTCCGCCCATGATTAAGAGACTTTGCACCACCAGATAGACGATTAATCCGGCTGCCAGCATTTTTTGATATTGGCTCGAGGCACTCAGGGCAATTTTAATCACCCGATGCAGCAAGACCATAAAGAGCACAATCATTACTGTGCCGCCGATTACCCCGGTTTCTTCCAGAATGGATGAGAAAATAAAATCTGAATGGGCTATGGGCACAAATGAGGGGTTACCGATTCCTGGGCCGGAGCCAAAAATTCCACCCGAAGCTGCGGAGATTAAAGATTGAATAAGTTGAAATCCTGAATTGGCTGCGTCCTGCCAGGGATTGACCCAGGCGGATAAGCGCAGGCGGATGACGCTGAAAAGGGTGTATCCTGCCAGAATGGCAGCTCCCATGGCAATGCCGCCAAAAATAAGCATCCTGCGTTTCTGGGTCGCCATATAAAGAAAGAGGACATATACCAGCAAGATAATGGATGCAGTTCCCAAATCACGCTGATAGACCAGGATTCCGCTGGCAATGCCAATGATAAAAAGAGTGGGCAATAAAAGACGCGCATTGGTCAAATTTGAGGAAGAAAAGCCGGAGAGATAAGCGGCCAAATAAACAATAACCAGGACTTTTAAAATTTCTGATGGTTGAAAATACAATCCATAACCGCCCAACCATAATTCTGGGCCAATACCTCCCGGATAGGTCCCGAAAATGAGGGTCAGAGCCATCAGGAAGATTCCCAGGGTGATCCAGACATATTTATAACGATATAAGGTCTGGAGGAGCTGCTTCCACCCCAACCCGAAATGGATTAAGAGGATTCCCAAAACCATCCAAATGGTTTGGCGCAGTCCGAAATAGATAGAGATGCGGTATATGCTTAACAGTCCCCATCCGATCAGAAGCGCCACAATGGGCAGAATTAACGGGTCAGCTTTGATTTCTATTTTGACCAATTTTCGGTAGATCATGGAAAAGCCGAAACCCCAAAACAGCAAACCAATCCAATGGGTCCACAGGTAAGAAACCTGCCAGGAATGCTGGCGGACGGCTGGGGAGAGGGTTAGAATCACCGAGTAGCAGGTCAGGAAAGCCGTGGCGAGGCGAAACAAAATACTTTGGGTGTGATTTGTCTCACCGGGTTTTGTAGGGAACAAAAATCGGAACATATTAAAGGTATTTCTCAATGAAGATGGAGGCTTTATCGGCTGCCGATTTTTGGATCGCCGTTTTCTGTGTCAGCAAGGCATCTGCCAGAGCATGGCTGCATGCACATTCCTGGGATTCATCCAGCATGGCTAATAAGGTTCGGATGGATTCTTGCGCCAGGCGTGTATTTTTTTGCAGGGTTTTAATGACCATCTCCACACTGACCGTTTCTTCTGAAACATGCCATACATCATAATCGGTGACATGGGCGATGATGGTGTAGCAAATTTCCGCTTCCCTGGCTAAAAAGGCTTCCGGGCAGGCAGTCATCCCAATAATCGAGATACCCCAGGTACGGAAAAGATTCGATTCTGCTTTGGTGGAGAAGCGCGGCCCTTCAATGGTGATCAGGCTGCCGGTGCGGTGCAATCTGGCATGATGCTGGCTGTCATGAATTGTCATATTCATGGCTTCACAAACAGTTTTGTGTAAGTTCGGGCAAAAGGGATCTGCTGATCCAATATGGACCACAAGGCCTTCTTCAAAAAAACTACTTTGCCGTTTCTTAGTGAAATCCAATAGTTGGTCGGGGATGACGATATCGCCGGGTTTGTAATCCTCGCGCAGAGAACCACAGGCGCTGATACTGATTATCTTTTTTACCCCAATACTTTTCAGGGCATAGATGTTTGCCCGATAATTTATTTGAGTAGGGGAAACCACATGACCAAACCCATGCCGGGCAAGGAATGCAATTTCTTTACCATCCAGTGTGCCCCGCATGATGGGTGAGCTTGGACTACCATAAGGGGTTTCTATTTCTTGCAGCTCAGTTTCTTTTAGCGCGTCCATTTCGTATAACCCGGACCCGCCAATAACAGCCAAGATAGGATCTTTTCTCATGGTTTCTCCTTCTGATCTGGGATCATGCCAGCTTACCATATACTTGAAGTATCTTTATTTTAACCGCTTTTTCAGTTGGAATAAGGGTTGTTGAAGTACAATATATCATACTTTATTAAGGTGTGACTATGACAGCCTCTCAACCAAGCTATGATGAAAAGTTCTTTGAACCGCTGCATGCGATTGAGGACAAGCATTTTTGGTTTCGTTCCCGAAATCAGTTAATTGGCGGTTTGATCGAAAAATATTGTTCTGCGACTTTCTCCGAAACCATGATCGGAATGGAGATTGGTTGTGGAACCGGGAATGTATTGAAGTACCTGAATACCAGGTTTTCCGGGCAGCGTATTCTTGGGATGGATTTATTCCGGGAGGGATTGGTTTTTGCAGCGCTGCGGGGTAATTCATCTCTGATTCAGGCCGATATTCATCATTCCCCTTTTGCGCAGGAATTTGATTGGATCGGCCTGTTTGACATCATTGAACATTTGGATGAGGATGTGCTGGTCTTGCAGGATACGGCGGCTCTACTACGCGAAAACGGGAAACTTTTGATCAGTGTGCCGGCTTTCCCCGTTTTATGGAGCTACTTTGATGTCGCCGGCAAGCACAAACGCCGCTATACCACTCAGAGTTTGGAAAAAGCCTGTAAAGATGCGGGATTGGAACTGGTTTTCTCCAGCTATACCAATGCGTTGATATTCCCCATTCTCTGGGTTGTTCGAAGGGTTTTCCAGATGGGGAAGGCTCCGGAATCTCTCAGTGAAGATGCCTTAACAGCGAAAACTAATTCGGAATTGCGCATCATTCCGCTGGTGAATTCATTAATTAGTTTCATCTTGGGGTTGGAAGGCAGCTTGATCCAGGCTGGTGTGCGGATGCCCTTTGGAACCTCCCTGATCGCTGTTGCCCGGCGGATAGACTAATCCGCAATTTGCATGATGGACAATAGAATATCATGGGTACCAATTTTGATTTGATCGCCGTCCACCAGGATGACCGGCGCTGTGAGGGGTTCAAGATTCAGGAAGGTACCATTTGTGGAACCCAGATCTTCCACCCACCATTGATTTTGCTTAAAATACAAACGCGCATGCCGGGCAGATATGGCCGTATCGGTAATGGTGAAATTGCATGCCGGATCTCTTCCAATCAGGATTTCATTATCCGTGTATTTCTTGGCTGAACTGTTTGCATCCGGGTCTAGATGTAAATAGATCGGTCTTACCAACTGGGCTAAGTGCGAGTGCTGGGTATTGCGAACGTCTTTCCAGAGGATATAGAGGGTGAACCCCACAATGGCGAACAAGAGCAAGCTGAGTATTACACGAAGTAGAAGAACAATGGCAGCACTCATAGTTGTCTATGACCTTTACTGAATGATTTCCTGAGTATCAAAATCTCCAATGGAAGAATTTTGAATGGTTTGAGAGACTTCTGAAACGTAAATGAGCTTTTGATCTGCGAAGCGGATTACGTCTCCGCTGTTCAGTATACCATGCTCAATCATGACATCATTGATGTAGGTACCGCTGGTGGATTGAACATCAAACAGATGGTGCACTCCGCTGATTTGGCGAATTTGGGCCTGATGACGGGAGACCATGGGAAAATCCAGCACCAGGTTATTTTCAGGATTGCGGCCAATATTGATGATCATATCGTCCAAAGGAAAATCGTGTCCATCTGGGAAAAGTAAATATGCTTTTGATCTTTGTGGATTCTTGCCATTTGTGGGCAAAAATCCTGTTAATACTGCGGTATCTTCCAGCTTACTGGCTACCGGTATGGCGACTACTTTAATTTCGTGTTTGGCAACATCGCGGCTGGAGGTGATGGTGATGGACAATTCATTGCGCGAGATCATATGCTCTATGGCCAGTTGAGCTTGCAAATCCTTCTTGCTAATCTGAATGAATTGCTGTACATCTGATATGCGTTTTTCATCTTCAGGGGAAACATAAACGTGCACAATCTCGGGGAGGAGGGAGTAACCATCCTCCTGGGGAATGGCATGCAGTGAAAGGGCTTGCACAATGCATTGCATGAGCTGCCGCATCCACTCGTTGTCAGCCTCGGAAAGTTGTTCAAAAAAACCTTTTAAAATCTGTTCGATAAAATCCAATCTGTTTTCCATATACTATAATTATACTGAAGGTTGAGAAAAGCGAACATGATAGATACCTATAAAGAGATAGAGCACACGGCGGATCTTGCCTTGATGGTGAGGGCAGGGACCTTTTTGGGGCTTCTGCAACAATCAGCCCTGGGCATGCTGCATTTAATGGGGATTACTTCAGACTCCCATCCGTCAGATATAACTTATACCGCTTTCTTTGTTTTTACTGTGCTGGAAGATGTTCTGGTTCAGGGAATGAATGAAATTCTTTTTCATCTGGAGACTGAGGATTTGCTCTTCATTCCTCAGGATGTACAGATCAATGGAACACAGGCCACGATTCTGTACACTGGCAGATTGTTCCTTGAACCGTATCAGGAAATTAAAGCGCTTACCTATCATCAAATGAAGCTTATTCAGGATGATGCCGGTTTGCATACCATCCTCGTTTTTGATGTCTAACGGAATGGATGAAAAAAATGAACACTCTTCAGGATTTTAAACAACTAAGCGAAGTTGAATGGGAGATACCTCAAGAAGGCGCCATGCAGGTATCCGTTCGTGTGATTGCAAACCAAGAGATTTTGCAGGATGCCCTGGCGGACGAATCCTTCCAACAGGCCAGGAGCGCCGCAGCATTACCTGGAGTTGTCGGCAATGTCATGGTGATGCCGGATGTTCATCAGGGCTATGGCTTTCCCATCGGCGGGGTTGCCGCCATGGATTATGAGACGGGTGTAATCTCCCCTGGAGCGATAGGGTATGACATCAATTGCGGGGTTCGTCTGCTTGCCAGCCAGATTCCATACACAGAAGCCAAACGCTGGATGGATGATCTGCTGCTGGCTTTGGACCAGGCCTGCCCCAGCGGGATGAGGCGCAAAAGCCAGTTTCCCATTAACCTGAAACAATTGGATCAGATTCTTGAGCAAGGATCATTCTGGCTGAAGAAAAACGGTCAGGCCAGTCCTCAGGATATTGCACATACGGAATCCAATGGTTGCCTGCGCTTTGCCAACCCGGACGCGGTCAGTGAGCGTGCCAAACTAAGAGGAGTGGATCAGCTGGGGACTCTGGGCTCCGGAAATCACTTTCTGGAAGTTGGCATCGTGGATGAGATTTTTGATGAAGAGGCAGCCGCGATGATGGGGTTGGTGAAGGGGAATCTCACTGTGATGATTCATTGCGGGTCGCGTGGCTTGGGCCATCAGGTATGCGGGGATGCTTTACAGATTTTGCAGCAATCCATGCAAAAAGAACACATTATTCCCCCAAATCGGGATTTGAGTTATGCGTATATCCAATCCAAAGAGGGGCAAAGCTATTTGGGGGCGATGGGAGCCGCGGCTAACTTCGCCTTTGCCAATCGTCAGGCGTTGGCATACCAGGTAAGCCAGGTTTTTGATGACGTACTGGCAGGGAAAGTCAAACGCAGGGAATTGAACCTGGTTTATGATGTTGCCCACAATATGGGCAATATAGAAATGCATCAGGTGCAGGGGAAGGAAGTCCGGGTTTGTGTACACCGCAAAGGAGCCACTCGGGCTTTTGGCCCTGGATCGGCGGATATTCCCGATCTGTATCAAAAAATTGGTCAACCGGTGTTGGTTCCCGGAAGTATGGGGACGTCCTCCTGGGTCTTGACGGGTACCCGCGAAGCCATGCAGAAATCTTTTGGATCCAGCTGCCACGGCGCAGGCAGAACTTTAAGCCGGCAGAAAGCGAAAAAGCTGGTGGATGGCCGGGGATTAATACAAGAGTTGGGAAAGCATGGGGTCTTGGTACGGACAGCATCCATTCAGGGATTGGCAGAGGAAGCGCCACAAGCCTACAAAGATGTGGATGCCGTGGTGGAAAGTGTTACGACTGCCGGCATTGCCCACCGCGTAGCAAGATTACTCCCGCTGGCGGTGATTAAGGGATAATCATTCCTCTTCGAGTGGAGTGGAGATGGAACCTGTTCTGGCATTGGTCAGGATGAGCAGGTCTTTAACAGTCAGACGCAGATTCAATCCCAATTCTCCCCCGGAGACATGAATAAATTCATGCTGATCTGCCTGATTGGAAAATATAATCTGGAAACCCTTATTGATGAGCGCCAGAGGAGAGATGCCTCCAGCCTGCAAGCCGGTGAGTTTTTCCGCTTCGGCCAGGCTGGCGGGTTTTATTTTTTTCTCTTTAAGAAAAGCAGCCAGCGCGGATGGATCCACTTGATGGGTTGCGGGGATGACGGCCAAGATCGGTTTTGTGCGTGGAGTGGTTCGCAGCAGCACAATGGATTTGTAAATCAACTCCGGTGCAACCTGAAGCATCTCTGCCGTGTCCAGGGCACTGATTTTCCTTTCGGGAAGTTCAAAACTTTGATACTTGATTTTTTTGGCATCCAGCATGCGGGTGATGTTATTGGTTTTCATGATTTCTTTCGTTCACCCAGAAAAATGGGATTGCTGTAAATCCAACCCCGTTGTTTGCCCCAGAAGGGAATGGTACATTCAACCCGGTAAAATCCTTTTTCAGTCGCCTGAAAGGTGCAAATCTCCTGATGACGCCAGCTTTGCACACGTTTGCCATTGTGAATCAGATGGCAAGTTGCAGGGCGGGGCAGACGGATTTGTAGGGTAAAATTCTTTTCATTTTCAGCAAAGGATCCCATCTGATACTGGTCATATTGTCCTTTGGCCGTAAAGCGAAATCCGCGGGTGTTGTGGGGTAAATCATATCCGATGAAGTATTGGCCCTGCCGGAGCGCAGAAAAGAGCATCTGGCGGTCTTCCTGGAAATTTCCACTCAAGGGTTTTGCGGTAAGAATATGGTTATTAACCGTCTGATAGTGGAACTCATAGGGCATAATAATACGTTTTAGCGGCCCCAAATGATAGGGAATGGCATGGCTGTCCGTTCCACCGATAGCCAAAACAAACGATGATTTGAGTAAGAGTTCGTCCCATTTTTTTAGAGTCAGTGGGTGAGCGCCGTGTGCCATGAGATGGGGAAAATAAGCATAAAGCAGGGCACGTAAGCCAGACCCTTTTGTAACGGTCTTAAACTCACTCATCGCATTCCAGATTTCCAGGCCGTTGAATCCGCTGATTTCCCAATTTTTCCAGGATATTTCCGGTTCGCCAAAGAGCTTAAATGCGTCTTCATTGGGATGAGCCAGGTAAGAAAGGCCGCCTAACTGCTGAATTCGATCCAGCAACCATTGCGGATCAGCAGAAAGTCGGGTTAGTTCTTCTTCCACGCCCATCACCAGCAGGTGATTATTTTGAGGATTTTGGGTACGGTCATGAATTTCTTCGCCGGTTAAAATCAGGATGTCTTTTCCCGGAGTGGTGTAGTATTTTTCCAGACCGCGGGGGCGGATGTTATGGTCTGTTACCAGGACTGCGTCAATTTGAGCGATTGAGGCAGCATTGGCAATGTCCTGGTATGTTCCATGACCGTCTGAATAGGTGGTATGATTATGAAAGTTAAATGTAGTTTCGTTGTCCATAACGGTTGACGGTTTCACTTTTACAAAGGTATAATTTGATCTGCTGTATTCACAACAGGAGGATGCGTTGGAATTAAAATCCTATTTTGACATTGCCCTAATTATAATCTCGATTGCCTTGATCGTAAGCGTTATTTTGCAGAACAAAGGTGTTGGTTTAGGTGGATTAACCGGTGCTGATTCCGGCAGCGTTTTTTCAGCCCGTCGTGGCGTAGAAAAAATTCTGTTTTATATCACCATTGGTTTGAGTGTGGCGTTTTTTGTACTCGCAATTGTCTCTTTGATTATTACCAAATAAAGAACGATTGAATCGTACGATCCCCCAATAATCATCCAATGAAACCAGGGCGACTCATCATGGTTTGAGACGCCCTTTTTAAATTATGTGATGCGTATGAAAAAAATTCGATGGCAGTTACTGATCATTTTATTCACCGGCCTGGTGGTGGGTTTGCTTTTAATTAGTGAACAACCTGGCACGGAAGAAATCATCCCTGAACCTGTTCAAGGTGGAATCTATACAGAAGCCCTTGTTGGCCAGGTCCAACGATTGAATCCTGTTCTGGACATTTATAATGATGTAGATCAGGACATTGATCGATTACTATTTAGCGGGTTGATTGCTTTTGACAGCAGCGGAATGCCGAAGGGTGATTTAGCTGAGTCATGGGGGATCTCCAAGGACGGCTTGATTTACAATTTTGTCCTCCGTAAAGATGCCAAGTGGCATGATGGTGAAATGGTCACTAATGACGATATTCGCTTTACGATTGACCTGATTCGCGCATCTGATTCCCTGTTTCCTGAAGATGTAAAGGCATTTTGGAATAAAATCGAGGTCAATCTCTCCTACGATGATCCTTTGGCAATCCAGTTTGTGTTACCCGAGCCGTTTTCTCCGTTTTTTGATTATTTATCTTTTGGAGTTTTACCGCGCCATCTATTGGATGGGGTAAACATGACGGATCTGGCTGAACATACCTTTAACTTACAGCCTATCGGTTCCGGCCCTTATCGCTTCCAAGAATTGATTGTTGAAAATGAACAAATCGTGGGTGTCGTGCTGGCCATGAATTCTGAATATTATCTGGATGGTCCCTATATTGAAACCATCATTTTTAGATTCTATCCCAATGAACAAGCAGCTTTCCTGGCTTATCAAGATGGGGTAGTTATGGGTCTTGGTTCGGTCAGTGATGCGATATTGCCTGATGTTTTGAAAGAAGAAGAATTATCCCTTTACACAGCGCGGAATCCGGAAATGAGTATCATATTCCTGAATTTGAGTAATCCTCAAATTCCATTTTTACAGGAGCTTGAGATACGGCAGGCGCTGTTGAAAGGATTGAACCGGCAGTGGATTGTGGATCGGCTGCTAAATAGCCAGGCATTTGTTGCCTACGGCCCTGTGCTGCCTGGTTCCTGGGCGTATTACGACGGATTTCTGAAAGCAGGCTACAGTCCGGAAGAAGCCATAGCGATTTTGCAGGAAGAAGAATACATCATTAAGAGTGATGCAGATCCGGTTCGAGAGAAAGCAGATTCGCGCTTGGAATTGGAATTGGTTTATCCCAATGACGCATTCCATGAAGCCATTGCAAAATCCATTCAATCAGATTGGGCACTGCTTAATATCAAAGTAAATTTGCGCGCTGAAGCCTATGAGACCATCATCAACACGGATTTAGCCAATCGTGCTTATCAGGCAGCTTTGGTTGATATTAATTTGAATCGCATGCCGGATCCTGATCCCTATCCTTTCTGGGATCAAGCCCAGGCAACGGGTGGTCAGAATTATTCCCAATGGAGTGATCGTTCTGCCAGTGAATATTTGGAACAAGCCCGGGTGACAACGGACCTCAGTGAACGTCAGCGCATGTACCGGAATTTTCAATTTATATTTGAACGTGAGATTCCTTCTATCCCACTTTACTATCCTGTATATAACTATGCGGTCAGTACCAAGGTAAATGGCGTAAGAATCGGACCGTTGTATGACCAAAGCGATCGATTCTCAAATGTAGCCGACTGGTTTTTAATAACCAGCATAAAGAATGAAGCTCCTGCACAGGCAACTGAAACCCCCTGATTGAACCATGGGATGAGTCATTCAATGAGTCCAAACCAAATGATTGAAGAAGATATCGCTCTACTGACCCTCTCTGTTGAGGAATTAGAGCGATATTTAATATCCAAAGAATTGTATTGGCCTTTGTTTACCCATCCCCATATGAAAGTTGTCAATCCCCGCTCGCGATTAACGCCGGGGAATTTACTCTTGAGTGTGGCTCGCCTATCTTGTCTTTCTTTTGAAGGTGAAAAGAAGAAAGTAATTGATGCTAAACTAGCAGAATTTAATCAAATCCGTTTTCAATGGAAAAGTCATTGGATCATTAAAGCCCAAATGGAGCATAAGACCCGATTGGATCTTTGGCATGCCTATTTACAGGATCTGATAGATGATCGTTCTTATGCACGGAATTACACCTATTCTGTGCGCTGGAGAACCATCCTGCAATTGTTAGGAAATGAAGAGATTCAATTCAGTGATTCCGCCTTGATTTCCTTGGCCGCGATGGATGAAAATTTAAAGGCCATTTCACATGCGGATGTGTTTGTGTGGGGGAGTGAGATGGAACCAGGATTTCCTGAAGTGAACTACTGGTATTTGTATCGCAAAATTAAAATAAGAGGGTGATGCCATGAAAGAGAAGTCATTTTATACTCGCGGTGGCGATACCGGTCAAACGGGAATCATCGGAGAAGGTCGGGTTTTGAAATCTGATTTACGGATTGATGCCATCGGTGCAGTTGATGAAGCCAATGCGGCTATGGGTTTGTTTCGATCGTTTTTGGAAAAGGACGATGAGATTTATAAAAGTGTTTTGAGCATTCAAAAAAAGTTATATTATGTGATGAGTGACCTGGCAAGTCTGGATGCGAACGACGAAAGATTTGTGAAAATCTCCGCAGAGGATGTCACTTGGCTGGAAAATGAAATTCGCACTTTCGAAGAACAAGTGATTGTTCCGCGTGAGTTTTCTGTTCCAGGAGATCATCCACTGGGTGCGATCATGGACGTGGCCAGAACCATTGTACGTCGGGCCGAAAGAGATATTGTACGCTTTTATCAAGAATATCCCGAGAGGAACTCCGCTGTTTTGCAGTTCATGAATCGGCTCAGTTCTTATTGTTACTTATTGGAAATCTATGTGCTAAAAATCAAAAAGGACATCACTGTAACAAGTGTAAAAGACATATGATTGGAAACTTGATTAATTTAATAACCATCCTGGTTGGGGGTGCATTGGGCACAATATTTGGTTCCCGTTTATCCGAGGAATTACGACAAACTGTGATTTCGGGAATCGGATTATTTGTGACGGCTTATGGCATCAGTATGTTTCTTGACTCCACCCAAATTCTACTCCCCCTTGGCGGCATCTTGATTGGCGCAGCTCTAGGTGAATGGTGGCATATTGAAGAAAAGATCCTCGAGATGGGAAAATGGGTTGAACGTAAGGTGCTGTCCCGTAATAATTCAAATTCTACCGCCGAAGATAAGGATCGTTTTATTAAGGGTTTTGTAATGGCTTCCTTGATCTTCTGTGTTGGTCCCATGGCCATTTTGGGTGGTATTCAAGATGGGCTTTCCGGAGATTATCACACCCTGGCATTGAAAGGAGTACTGGACGGCTTTGCAGCTCTGGCGTTTGCCTCCACCTTGGGTATTGGGGTAGTATTTTCTGCCATTCCGGTATTTCTTTACCAGGGAGCCATTGCCTTACTGTCCATGCAATTACAAAACATTATGTCTCCCTTAATGATGACCGAGATGACGGCTGTCGGTGGTGTGATTATCATGGGCATTGGCCTGGGTAGTTTGTTGGAATTAAAGAAGATTCGAATTGGCAGTTTCCTTCCGGCACTCTTTGTAACCCCCTTGCTGGTGTGGATTCTGGAGCTTTTGAAAGTCTTGTAAGAATAAAGAAAAACCGGTCTTGCTTCACAAGCATGACCGGTTTTATTTTATTTCGCTAATGCTGCATTGACTGTGGCGATGAGATCTTTATATCCGACAACTTGATCCCCAATTTTAAAGGACGGTGTGCCGGTAACACCGGATGTATCTGCGTAGGTGTTATCCACTTCTACTTGTGCCAGGTTGCGATTGCTTTGCAGACAAGCTTTGAAATCTTTTTCATTAAGACCGATAGATGTGGCATAACGGGTAAGACGTGCATCATCTAATGTGCCGGTGTTCTCACCAGGCATATTATGATACAGGACATCATGAAAGTCCCAAAAATTGCCCTGTTCCATAGCACAATAGGCTGCTTCTGCGGCTAGTATGGACTCCTGACCTAGAAAATTGAAGGGACGAAATATATAATAGACCTTTCCTGTTGATACATAGTCTTTAATAAACTTCATTTCCGTATCTTGCACATAATAACCACAAGCTGGACATTGATAGTCTGAAAAAACTTCAACCGTTAAGGGAGCTGTTGGATCACCCAGGGTCATATCGTTTGAATCAAAGGTTCCAACCGATGCGGGTATGACTAATTCAGCTGCCGGTTTTAGAGATGGATAAATCAAAAAGCCAACAAAAAGGGCAGCAATCAGGACGATGGCGAAAATGGTCAATCCCTGCTTAACCTTTTGCGTGCGTAACCGTTTTGCTCTAATTTCCTGTTTTTTTCCCAATGAATAATCCTCCTTGGATAAAATGTCAATCAAACCATTAAACCGATTGCACCATGACGGGTATGCTTGAACCTGTTTTAAAGAAACCCATTTTCCTGTAAAGTGCCAGGGACGCATGGTTATTACTTTGCGTATTTACCGATAAGCACTTAAAATGGAAACGTTTCATGAATAATACCAAATCGTGAATCAAATATCCAGCAATGCCCTGATTCTGGAACTGCGGATGGACGGCGATACGAGCCAGATGCAGGGTGTTATCCCCTTCAGTGGTGATTTGATAGCCGATGATTTGATCATCGTGGGTGACCATGGTGGCATAAATGGAACTACGGAAAGCCTTCAACAAAGCGGCGTCTGTCATCTGCCAGGGGAGATCGAAAGCCAGGATATCCAACTGATGCACAAGAGGGAAATTTTCCAGGGTCATTGGAACTAAGGCATAATCGTTTGTAGTAAAGCGAAAATCGGGCAGGTAAATGCCCTCATTTTCCAGTGTGACGATCGAATAAGCTGGTTGGAAGCCTGCATTTTCGAGCAATTTCACGTACCAGGGATAATACGCCAGGCTGAAAACCTGGATACTCTTTTCGTTCTCGTGACAATACTCCACAAAAGCGTTGTATAAACTTTGCCATGCCTTGGGTTGGGAGATCATTTTTTTTATGGCGAATAATTGAATCCAGGAAATCTGGTGTTTGATAATAGGGCTGCAAAAGGCACCCAGGATGCTATGATTTCGTTCGGCAATCCAGAAAGGGGTGAAGTGTAGTCTTTCATTCGGTGTATGCCAATCCAGGTGTTGATGGAGGTGTATGGGCGAATTAAAAAAAGCCCGCATGGTAGGAAAATCATCCGGTTGGATATGGCGTATAGTATACTGCTGGGTTTCGCGGGTCATTGATAAAATTAATGAAAGATTTTGCTTAAGAACCGCTTTAGGAATTTTTCTTTTCCACTCAGTTTGGGGGTGGAATCCAGAGCAGTATTCATGGAGGCTAGCGCTTGTAGGTGCTCGCCGGTTTTTAACTGCAATTGGGATATTTGTTTTAGCACCACTGTGCGGAGTTCTTTTTCCCCGCAACTTAATAATTTTTCTGAAGCTTTCTGGTAAAAGCTTAAGGCAGTTTCAAATTCATGCTGTGCTTCATAGGCGGCAGCCTGATTACCGTACGCCATACCGGCTTGTTTATCATCTTGTAGGGCTTCAAAAACCAGATGGGTATCTTTGGCGGCTTCCAGGGCTTGTTGGGCTTCACCGGCCATCAACCAGGCCACACTGGCATTATTTTTCATCTCGGCCGCTTTACTTTCTTCATTTTGGCTGTTGAAATCGCTTGATATTTGCCAGAAAAGGTTGGCGGCATCCCGGTATTGTTTCTTCTGATAGAGACTGTAGGCTTGTTTTACTTGCTGCTCGGGTGTGGTTTCTTTGTCTGTCATTAGTAGGTTATCTCCAAAAGTCCTTCTGCTACGTTTCTCAATCGGTCAACGGGTAGATCGGCTAATTTATTGGCCAGTTCAAGGAAGGGTCGATTGATGGGTTTGGTCACAAATTCCTGCAAGTGGTCTGATAATTCTAGGAATTGATTTAATCTGATTTGCTGATTTTTTTCGGATATTTTCTCATTAATTTTTTCGTAATATGAGTCAATATCCTGATGCAAGATATCAGCAATAATTTCCAACTCGGGTAGCGGAATCGGAACTTTGCCAAATTCATAGCTTTCTAAAAGCGTTGCAGGAATGTTCGTTTTTTCACCAAGCTGGTCCAGGGATAATTCCTGTTCAGTTCTGGATTTGCGAATGGTTGCTCCAATGATGCGATCTCTAACCAGGATAATTTTTTCCAGGTTTTTGCGGTATCCGGTTTGTTGGGCTTCATATTTGGAAGATTTCCCCTTGAAATGATCCAAAGAAATATCCAGATACACACTCAAGGCCTCCAGTTGCGGCACGGATGGAGCGTTATGCCCTTTTTCAAAACTGACATAGTCCTCACGCGAAAGGGACAAAATATGAGCACATTCGTCAATGTTTCTGGAAGATGCCATTCGGGCATCCATTAAAAGTGCACCGATTTTTTTGTTTTTTAATTGGCGCAGCAACATTTGTTTTTCCATAGAGAACCGTCCATCTTTTAGGTTGCAGCAATTATAGCATTTCCTGCTGACAGGATGATTAGCGTTTCCGCTGAAGAATTTCAACCGTACTGGCGCCGAACATCTCAGCGCCGAGGTGGAATCCAGCAACCTCCAGCCGTGGAGAAAACAGGGGACGGAAACCAGTGGGTTTGAATGATCCAATCACAGCGCCTTCCTCTGTCACACCCGTTTGCTCATAACGATAGATATCCGTCATCACGATAGTATCGCTTTCCATACCGGCAACTTCTGTGATCGCGGTCACCTTGCGGCTGCCGTCCTTCAACCTGGATTGCTGGACGATCAGATCAATGGCTGAAGCAATTTGTTGGCGGATCACCTTGATGGGTAATTCCATACCGGACATCATACACATCGTCTCCAGACGGGAAAGACCATCACGGGGTGTATTTGCATGTAAAGTGGTTAAAGAGCCGTCATGGCCCGTATTCATGGCCTGGAGCATATCTAAAGCCTCGCCTCCGCGGACCTCACCGACCACAATCCGGTCTGGACGCATACGCAGGGAGTTTTTAACCAGGTCGCGGATGGTTACGGAGTTTTTTCCCTCAATGTCAGTGGGTTTGGTTTCCATACGGAAAACATGGTCTTGTTGTAAATTTAACTCGGCCGCATCTTCGATGGTCACAATTCTCTCCACCTCTGGAATAAAACCGGATAATACATTCAGGAGGGTTGTTTTTCCGGAACCGGTACCCCCAGAGATAATGATGTTCAAGCGAGCCATAACACAGGCTCGTAAGAATTCAGCCATTTGCGGGGTAAGGGAATTATATTCAACCAGTTGGTCAATGCCCAGTTTCTCTTTTTGGAATTTCCGGATCGTTATCCCTGGTCCATCCACGGCGACAGGGGGAATGACTGCATTCACGCGGGAACCATCCGGCAGGCGCGCATCCACGGTGGGGCTGTCTCGATCAATGCGGCGTCCAAGAGGGAAGATGATTTTTTCAATCAGTTTCATCACTTCCTGATTGTTGGCAAATTTCATGTTGGTCTTAACCAACTTGCCTTTTTTCTCGACATAGATCTTATTGGGGCCGTTGACCATGATTTCGCTGATGTCCGGATCATCCAGCAAACTTTGGATAATCCCAAATCCCAAGAGTTCATCCAGAATGTCATGAAATAGTTGATCCCGAATGGTATTGGGAAGTTGAAGTTTGGTTTGCGCATAGAAGGAAGATAAATATTGAGTAACCAAATTTTCCTGGTTCACATTTGGACCCGTCAACCCTTCCATTTCACGGCTGATCATGGAGATGAGGTAGGCTTTTACTTTAAGGATTTCCTCTTTCCGGAGGTTCGAATTACTCGCAATTGTCATTCGATTATTCCATATCCTGGTCGGATTTTGGGAACATCCAGATAATTTGCTCCCGATTTACAGCCAAAAAGTCAGTTTTTAATATTTCTTCACCCGTAAGCGCAAATACTGTTGCTTCGGTGACCGCCAGGAAGCGTTCATTCTGATTGATTTCATCCTTGATGCGATCATCAGGGCGGACGTGGACATAGCCATGGATGCGGTGAATACTGGTTTGGATTTGAACCTCAACAGGTTTCTTCGTAACAATATTGGTAAAGATTTTCCCTTTATCTTCAAATGAGGTAAACATAAGTGGTTCCTCTATTAATCTTCAGCTGGCATGATATACCCAAGACCTGCCCGGGTAACAATATGTCTTGGTCGGTTTGGTTGATCTTCTATTTTTTGTCTCAGTCGGGCAATACTGACCCAAAGGATCTCTTTATCATTCTTATAGGAATCACCCCAAACTGTGGCAAGCAAATCTTTGGCTGATAAGACATTCCCAATATTATGAGCAAAATGGATTAATAACCGATATTCTGTGGCAGAAAGGTAAATTTGTTTATCTTCTTTCCAAATTTCCGCTTTGGCAAAATCGATTTTCAAACTCTTATGGATAAAATATCTGCTCTGGTAGACGGTTTCAATGGATCTGGCCCGTCGCAGCACTGCTTTTACTCTGGCGATCAATTCGGTTGCTGAAAATGGTTTGACGATATAATCATCGGCTCCCACGTTTAATCCTTTTACGCGATCCTCTTCCTCACCTTTGGCTGTCAACATGATGATAGGGATGGTTGAAAACTGGCGAATTCGTAGACAGGTTTCAAACCCATCAATGCCCGGCATCATTAAATCCAAAATCACCAGATCAAAATTCTTATCGGTAATGATATCCAATGCACTCTCGCCATCACCGGCAGTATATACCTCATACCCTTCCTGTTCAAGATTTACCTTGACCAGGCGTTGATATAGGAGTTCATCATCTACGATTAAAATGTTAGCCATATATTCCACCTAGTTGTAATCCAAATCCTCGTCCCAGTTACTCATTTTTCTCAGTATTAAATGGCAGATGAACGTGAAAGGTAGCTCCTTTTCCTGGCAGTGATGTGGCATAGATGTTGCCATTATGTGAATCAATAATCATTTTCGAGATATACAAACCTAATCCTGAACCGTGAATGGTGGTTTTAGGCGATGGGATTCTGAAAAATCGGGTAAAAATTAAATCCAGATAAGTGGTATCAATCCCCGGACCGAAATCACGGATTGCGATGATCACCTCATCCTGTCCTTTGGATACGGTGATATCAATATCTGATCCTTCCGCATATTTGATGGCATTATTGATTAAGTTCTCAAAAACTTGAGATAAGCGGTAGGGGTCCCCTTGGATCAAGGGGATTTTTTCTTTTTTGTAAACATTGATGTGTATATTTGGCGCTTTTAATTTGGCTCTTGTCACGACATCATTAATAATCGTATCCAATTGGGTTGGAACACAATTAATGGCTATTTCACCGGATTGTAAGCGAGCCGAATCGATGATATTTTCTATGATACTCTCCAGATGATCCGTCTCCTGGTCGATGATCTCCAAAAATTCGCGTTGGTCTTTTTCATTCCAATTGGCATCAGAACGCAGCAAAGTAGTGGTGTACCCTTTAATGAATCCAAGTGGGCTTTTCAATTCATGCGTAATGGTGGCAACAAAATTTTCTTGCAGCAGCGTCTGTTTGTTCTTCTCTTCCAAGTACTGTGTTTTTTTTAGCAAATAATGTTTGTCAAATAATAAAGAAAGCAAATTTGCTAAATAACGTGCAACATAGAAATCCTCCTCAGAGAACTCCGGGTTCCCAAACCGAACCAGGATGGCTGCCCCGTAGATGACATCCCGGGAGATAATGGGCAAACCTAAGATATAGGGTCGGTTGATTCTACCCTCTGCAGAATCGCCGGCGGGGATTTTATGGATCAGGGACTTTGTGATCAGAACTTGATTGGCGGCTTCTTCGCCCCAGGCAATGTCCCCTTCGAAATTTTTCCCTCTACCCATGGCTTTCGCATAGGCGACTTCCAGTTGATCTCGATCATTTTCTTTGAGATACACCACAAAATTATCAAAAATTAATATTTTTCTGGCAATCTGAATCAATTCATCAATGCTGTTTTTCCAGTCGGTCGCATGATTGATGATTTGCGAAAACGAAAGAGCTTCACTCATTGGTAATACAGGCAAATTTTTTGGCGGCATAACCACCTTCCCATAGTCTGTTTCTTTACATTATAAGGGTTTCTGCAATAAAAAGGAAAATTCACTACCCATATTTTCTTTGGATTTTACGCGAATCTCACTTTTATGCAGCAATAATATCTTTTTTGCTAAGGATAGTCCCATGCCAGTCCCACCATATTTTCTTGTTGTTGAACCATCGATTTGATAAAAAGGATCGAAAATGCGTTCAAATTGGCTTGAAGGGATTCCAATCCCGTTATCCGTGATTGAAATGCGGATATGTTCACCCTCTGGTTGTGCTGACAGGCTAACTTTACCACCCTTTGCTGAAAATTTTATGGCATTCTCTATCAATTGTAAAATAACCCACTGTAGTTTATCCTGGTCTGCCTGGGCAAATTTTGCCGTTTCAGCGATATGGTGGGTAAGTTTTATGGATTGCTGGTTTGCAAAGGGCTGCGATTTGATGAGCACACTTTCAAATAAAACAGAAAGATCAATGGTTTGTAAGTAAACCTTAATGTTCTCGTTCTCGATGGAGGTGAACATGATCAGATCATTGATCAGTTTATCAAGTTGGGAGGAGGAACGAATCATGGTACTGACGGCAGCGCTTTGATTACTGGTTAGCGGCCCTAAATCCTGATTCCCAATTAATTCAAGGTATCCAATGATATGGGTAAGGGGGGTGCGTAATTCATGCGAAATATTGGAGATGAAATTAGCCTTCATTTGGCTTAATTCCGCCAATTTGGTTAAGGCATTTTGAAGTTCCAGGGTTCTTTGCTGTACTCTCTTTTCAAGATCTTGATTGGCTTTCAGTAATTGTGATTTTAAAATATAAATTTGTTCGGTGACGGCCGCGTTCAGGGTTTGTTGATTAATTAAGTTCAAATCAATCAGTACTTCACCCAGGAGGATGTTGGCATATTTGGGTTGTTCTTTTTGCGCTTTTAAAGCAACTTTTAGACCTTCTTCATTCAGCAAACCCATATTTACCAGGGTTTCACCCAGTTTTGGAACCAACTGCTCAGGGGCGTAGAAAGATTTTTCAGTCATTTTCGGTCCCTTCCAGTGTAGAGAAAACCCAATCTCCGGCGACCATAGTAGCCAGCGGGCAGCAGGTCTGTAATTCCTCAAATGATAGGGTGGTTGGGTCAGATTCAAGGACGATTAGGTCAGCCAGGTATCCAGGGGAGAGTTTTCCGGCTATCTGTTCCATTCCTGCTGCAAAAGCTGGATGAAGCGTGTAGCCGTCTAAAGCTTGCTGCAGGGTTAACCGTTGATTGGCATGCCAGGATTTTCCAGTGGCAGGATCCATCCGCGTGACCGCAGCATGTAGTCCTAAAAATGGATTGGGGTCAGCAACAGGCGCATCTGAGCCAAACGCGAGTTTCACCTGCCGGCTGTCCAGGGATTTGAAAACGAACGACTGCTCTCCTCGGCCGGCTAAAGCGGTATCTGTGGTGTGAATGTCCATTGGGAGGTGGATCGGCTGCATGGAGGCAATGACCTGAAGGCTGGCAAATCGTTCCACATCCTCTGGCTGTAAGATTTGCGCATGCTCAATGCGATAGCGTACCCAGGGTAACTGATGATCAGTCTCATAGGTACGGATTTTCTCAATGACATTCAGTACGGATTGGTTGGCTCGATCCCCAATAGCATGGGTAGCGACAGCAAACCCCTGTTCCCTGGCATGGAGATAAACCTGATAGAGTTCTTCTTCTGAGTAGAGCAATTCACCGCAGGAAGTACTGTTGGTAAAGGGTTCGAGAACGGATGCCGTATGAGGTCCAATGGCTCCATCCATGAAGCATTTTAATACACCCAGGCGAAGCATATCATCGCCAAATGCAGGATGGATTCCCAATGCAGGAACACCGGCAAATTGTTCCTGCCGCAGGTTTTTTACGACTCTTAATTTTAAGGCGTTTTCTTGTTTCAGAAGTTGTAACCCTTGAAAGGTGAGAGCGCCATCAAAATCATGCACGGCGGTAATGCCCATGCGCCAGAGTCTGGATTGGGCTTCAAAGATTAATTTCGCCATCTCAGTTGGACTGGGATTGGGAATGACAGCTTCGACCAGATTTACTGCAGATTCAAGCAGAATACCGGTTGGGGAACCATCCGAATGACGAAGGATCGTGCCGCCCGCGGGATCCGGTGTTTGGGCATGAATTCCTGCAAGTTTTAATGCCCGGCTGTTTATCCAGGCGGCGTGCAGTGATTTGATGGTTAGATAAATGGGGTGTTGGGTGGTGATTTGGTCCAACATGGCTGCATCGCCAAATCCTTCCTCCCATAAATTTTGATCCCAGCCATGGCCCAACAGCCAGCTATTGGGTTGTGCCGATTGGGCAGCGAGGGCAACCCTGTCGAGGCAGGCCTGGCGCGTGGGTGTAGCACAATCAATTTTGGATAATCCCTGGCTGTACTGTCCAAGATGGATATGGCTGTCACACAATCCAGGCAAGACCACGGATTGGTGGAGATCAACGATTTTCTTTTCTTTGCATGGAATTGAGAGGATATCATCCTTATTTCCAACAGCGACAAGTTGCCCATTCTCAATCGCCAGGGCATCTGCCCGGGGGTGATTTGCATCCTGTGTCAGAATCCTGGCATTGATCAGAACTTGCATTTTATCGCTCCGAAAATCGTTCTATAATCGCATTCAATTCTTCATCGGAATAATAGTGTAAAGTGACTGTGCCCCCACTTTTTCCATGTTTCAAGGTCACTTTTGTTCCCAGGGCAAGTCGGAGCTGATCTTCAATCTCTTTAATTTCAGGCGCTTTATTTTCTTTAACCGGAGATGCTTTTTTCTCACCTTGAAGTCTGTGGACTAATTCTTCGCTTTGGCGAACAGAGAGATGCTGCGACAAAATGGTTTGTAGTGCGGCAGTCTGGGATTGCGGACTGAGTAAAGCCAACAATACTCGCGCATGCCCTTCGGATATTTTTTCATCGCTAAGGGCATTTTGAATGGATGGGGGCAATTTGAGCAGCCGCAGCGTATTGGTAATGGCTACGCGGCTTTTGCCCACCCGTGTGGCAATTTCATCATGGGATAAATTAAATTCCTGGTTGAGCTGCAAATAGGCTTTGGCAGTCTCGAGGGGGGCTAAATTTTCGCGCTGCACGTTTTCAATTAAGGCCAGTTCCAGTTTTTCCTGTTCAGTGGTGTCCCGTAGAATGACAGGAACTTCTTTCAATCCGGCGATTTCTGCAGCCCGCAAACGTCGTTCACCAGCGATCAGAATATATATTTGATCATCATCAGGATGCGTTGAAATAATCAGCGGTTGTATGATGCCATGTTCCCGGATGGATGCAGCCAAAGATTCCAGTTCATCGTTGTTCATTTGATGCCGGGGTTGCCAGGGGTTGGGAATAATTTTGGTGAGCGCGACCATCATGACACCGGTTTCACCACTTCCATGGGTTTCAAATTGTGGGGTGGTCGGAATGAGGGCTTCCAACCCTTTGCCTAAACCGCTTCTTTTTGCCATAGAGTTATCCCTTTCCGTCTGGATCAGGAATGATAATGCCATCCTGTGCCAAAATTTCTTTGGTGAGCGCCATGTAAGCCAGGGCGGCAGTAGATTCGGGAGCGTAAACGGTAATGGGCTGTCCGTAAGACGGAGCTTCAGCGATTCTTACCGAGCGAGGCACAATGGTGTCCAGTACTTTTTGAGGAAAGTGTTTTCGTACTTCGTTTACCACGTCCATGGCCAGACGGGTGCGACCATCAAACATGGTCATGATCACGCCGCGGACTTGTAAGTCTTTGAACATGGAATTCTTTACCCGTTCAATGGTTTGAGTGAGCTGACCCAATCCTTCCAGAGCTAGATATTCACACTGCACCGGGATGAGTACCCCATCCTGAGCGGCAACCAGACCATTAATGGTCAGTAAACTGAGCGATGGGGGACAGTCGATGAGAATGTAATCATAGCGGTCTTTTATCGGTTCCAGGGCTTTTAATAGCCTTGTTTCACGATTCTCCATATCAATTAGCTCAACTTCTGCACCAGCCAGGGATGGTGATGAGGGCAGCAAGGAGATTTTTAAGCGCGGGTTGTGTAAAATATTGGGCAGTACGGTGGCGTTGCCAATCAACACTTCGTAAGTTCCATTTTTTACGGTTGCTTTGTCCACGCCTAAGGAGGATGTTGCGTTGGCCTGGGAATCCATATCAACCAACAATACTTTTTGTCCAAAGTATCCTAAATAAGCTCCAATATTGATGGCGGACGTGGTTTTACCCACACCGCCTTTTTGATTTACCAGTGTATATATTTTTGTCATAGCCCGTTTCTTATAAAATTTCCAAGGTTAGTTTTTTTATTTCATCCGCAGTTGGAATACTTTCCAATCCGGTTCTTGTAACCGATATTGCTGCCACTTGCACAGCAAATCTTGCCGCTTCCCAGGGATTTTTGGTTTGCGCATGGCGGATGAAGAATGCCGCGGCGAAAATATCACCAGCTCCTGTACTATCAATTTCATCAACTACCGGCGCCGAGAAATAACGCATATCACCCTGCCAGTAGATTCGTACGCCTTTACGACCCTCTGTGACCGCTAATACCTGGCTGTCACGAGCATATGCATCTATTATATCCTCATCTTCGGCGATATCCTCAATACTGAAGATAATGGCATTAAACTCTTTTAAGATCCTGCCATCGGGTATGATCGGTGTCCGATAAACCAAGCCATCCTTGTTCCAGAACCGCATGATACCCTGCGGAGTGAAGCCCTTGTATGAAGCAGAAAATTGATGAACCCATCCCGGGTCCACCTCTCGGGCAACGGGTCCGAAGTGGACAATTGAAGGGGAGAGCCATTCAGTTGGTAGAGCCTCTAACGAGATGGGGCCAGCCCATTCGTGGATGATTTGCTTGCGTAGATGATCTACCAGTATGTTTTCAAAGATCGTTGTGGACTTATTCAGAGGCGAAAACACAGGAATCGATGCGATTTCCGTAAGATCCAGATGGTTGATTGCGCAGGAAGTTAGAATTCCAGGGGTATGCCCAAGTATTTGAGCGGTTTTAGCTGCATAAGCCGCTGTCCCACCTATTTGATATCCGGATTTTGTTTTATCGCTTGTGATGTGTCCAATAACGAGATAATCCAAGGATTGGAACTCCTGCTGATCATGGAATGCTGGCTTTAGGGTTCAAAATCCATCGAGAAATCATCAATGGAACGATTGATTGGGCTGCCATCCGCTTCTTTTCTTGCACCGGAAACAGGCGTTGCGCAGAACGGACAGAGATTCCATGGAAGGTCCATCAAATTTCCGCAATGTTCACAAGGTTTCTTTAATTTAATATGGCAGTTTGGGCAGGCTACCCAATTTTCCTTAATTCGCCGATTACAACCTGGGCAGAGAGGATTTTCTTCAATGGACTGTAATAGTGCTTCCTCTTCCAGGGATTTTTGATATTCCTCTTCGATTGAATGGGCGGGGCGAAGGATTAGGTAGATTACGATTCCGGGGAGGAAAAGAACGGCTACAATTAGCATGGAGAGAATATGGAACAGAATATCTTTTGTACGGGTTTTTATGTCCCGTAAAGTCCAGATAATTAAACTTAACCATAATGCAATGACAAATGCTGCTGAAAAAGCAGTTAGAATTAGGGTAAGATTGTTAAGTGATGTAAAATCTAGATTCATTTTTTCTCCAATAAGAAAATTATAGCATGAAGTAGGTTACATCGTATAAAATTATCTGGAACCTAAATGGTTCCAGGAAAACCGGAAAATGATTGAGGGAAACGTGTATTCAAAAAAAGAAATCATCATTGCTACACTCATCTCACTGGTCATATTAGCACTATGCATCGGCTCGATTGTCGCGGCCATCATGGTTGCATCCGCACCCCCGCCTCCTGCGCCAACGCTACCCAGCTCACTTTCCATGCCGCAATCAACGGATGATTTGATTAACACTCTGGCTGCGACTGTTGTTGGACAAGGCGGGGTGCCTGTTTCACAATACAATGCAGATGTTCAATATGTACTGGATACCAGTGCGATTGCTTGTGTGGTTGTTTTATTTCTTATTTTAGGGGTAATTATTGGATTAGAATACTACAATCGGAGGAAGGAAAAATCGGGTTAGGGTGTGATCGTTTCTTGTTTAATTTTTGAATAGATTCGTTTGGTGCAATTGGCACCATTGATATCGCATTCGGATACATAGGTCTCATTCTCATTGATGTAGCCGGTATAGACCCTTTTATCATAGTCAGGATGACCGACATACTTATACTCAAGGGTGAAAGAGATCAATTTCCCATCGGGCGTCTCCTGTCCTACCTGATATTGCCCATATGGAAAATCTTCTTTGTAATCCAGGGTGAAATGATTATGGTAAACAAAAGCAGACCAAAAATCCTTCACTTGCCCCGTTGAACCGATGATTGTGGCTCCCATAACCGTCCCATCCGGATAAAAGCGCAGCAGATAATACGCCTGACGATCATTGAGGGGGCCAGTATCCAGATTGGAAAGGTACAAACCTTCATAACCAATAGGTGGCACCGGCTGGTTTGGGGGTTGGAAAATGAAGAAGAACAAGACAATTGCTATAACACCAAAAAAAAGAAATACCGGCCATCGCGGGCGTTTTTTTTCAGTGAGGGGAACCTCTGACTTTTTTGGGATAATGATTGTTTTTGGACGAGGGTTCGGATTGGTTGGCTGATCCGGTTCTTGTTGAGGTTTGATGTCACTTTCTTTTATTCTATGGATCGCTTTTTGAGTGGTTTGATTTTCGGGATTTAACGCAAGGGCTTGGTTAAGACAATAAATCTTTTGCTGGTTGGTTTTTAAACAGGAAGCAAGCCACAACCAGGCTACTTCATTTTCTGGTTGCTCTTTTAGAATGTTGGAAAGTATTTTGGCAGCTTCGGTTTTGTTTCCCGATTTTGCCAGATTGATGGCTTCCTTTAATTCTGATGTTGCGTCCATAACTGAGATCGATTTTTTTCCTTATTTTTTCTAATTTTGAGTATAGTATATTAAGTGGCGGGATCATAGCCTGCACCCCATAAAATTTCATTAAATCTTTGGTGGAAACGATGAAAGAAATCGAAAAACTCTACCGAATTAAGGATCTGGCCAGTGACCAACGCCCTCGGGAACGTTTGGCAGAAATTGGGGCGCAAGCCCTGACGGATGCGGAACTATTGGCAATTCTTCTGCGGGTGGGGAAGAAAGGAGAAAATGCCGTGCAGCTCGGACAACGCCTTTTGGATACTCACCAGGGATTGGAAGGGCTGTATAGGGCGGATTATGCTGAATTATGTCAGTGTAATGGTATAGGTCAGGCCAAAGCGGCGCAGATCAAGGCGGCCATTGAATTGGGCGCAAGAATGAAGACCTTGAAGCAAACCTCAAGGCCGGTCATTCAAAGCCCGCAGGATGCCGTGGACCTGGTGCAATATGAGATGTCCGCTCTGGCACAGGAGAATCTATGGGTGATGGTGCTGGACACGCGCAATCGAGTCCTCAAGATTAACCGTCTGTATCGCGGGTCCTTAAATGCCTCCACAGTGCGCATCAGCGAAATATTCCGATCTGCCATACAGATCAATGCGGCCTCCGTGATTTTGTTTCATAATCATCCCAGCGGGGATGCGTCCCCCAGCCCTGAGGATATTAAATTAACCACAGACATGGTTAAAGCTGGGAAATTATTGGATATTGAGGTTTTGGATCACATTGTTATTGGCCTGGGAGCTTTTGTCTCCATGAAAGAAAAAAGACTGGGATTCCCACCGGGATAAGTTATGGATAGGGGAGCGCTTCGTCGAAACTTGATCATTCCGGCATTTGGTGGGTAGGGCTTCAAGGTTGAACATCATGGTTGGCTTATTGAACCGCTCAACAGCACCCTACGAAATACAATGGATTGTTGACAAAAGGTCCAAACCATAGTATTATTTTTCCCGTCCAACTGACACGGCGAGGTAGCTCAGTGGCAGAGCAGGGGACTCATAAGCCCTTGGTCGTGAGTTCAACTCTCACTCTCGCCACAAGAATAAACCTGTGAAAACGGGTTTTTTCTTTTAATTCCCTACTATACGCGTTGCGTTTGATTCCCCCAATATTACTCTGAGCCACTTAGGGTCCATTTTTATTTACTAATCAATAGATTATTCATTCCCCATCTTTACGGTGAGATGAGGTTTTTTTGCTTGCAGGCATTGACAAAACAGAAAGTAACTTGTAATATAGGATTGGTACTATATAGTACTAATCCTATATTGGAAGAATCTATTATGTCTTTGGAACATGCCATTCTTGGGTTTCTTAATCAACGTCCTTATTCAGGATATGACTTAAAAAAGATCTTTGATACCTCCATCCGGCACTTTTGGCCGGCGGATCAAAGCCAAATCTACCGTACCCTCTCCCGTATGACCAAATTGGGTTGGGTTAACAACCAGGTCATCAAGCAGGAATCCAGACCGGATCGGAAGGAATACTCCATCACGTCTGAAGGAAAGGATGAATTTCGCCGCTGGTTGACCACACCTTTACCCCCGGAAGAAAATCGGAGCGCAGATATGATCCAGGTGTTCTTCGCCAGTGAGTTGACGGATGAAGAAGCACTGGAGATCTTCGAACGAGCACAGGTTAATATCAAAATGGGATTGGCTCATTATGCCCAGATTTCCCGTGATCCAAAGCAATATTCGCAGTATACCCATTCACCCCGGGATTTCTTCTTTTGGATGCTGACTCTGGATGTTGGTGTCAATATGTTGGAAAGTAATCTCAATTTTATTGAGCAAGTTATAAACAAAATTCGGAATGGGGAAGTCCCCAGCGCCTAAAAATTTATAGGAGTTATCCCATGAATCGTCAACTACCCACCCGTCAAAGAATTCGCAAAGCCATGGTGATTATTGCTTTTTTGTCCTTCCCCATCACCATGAATTTCTTATCCCCTTACGTCATCATCGACAGCGCCATGCACGGCATTGTTAATGGCAGTCTGATTCTGTTTGGCTTGATGTTCCTCTCTTCTTTGTTTTTGGGTCGTGCCTGGTGTGGTTGGGTTTGTCCCGGAGGAGGCATGCAGGAGATCATTGAACCAGTCAATAATCGTCTGGTGAATGGCAAACAAATGGATTGGATCAAATGGATGGTTTGGATCCCCTGGGTCAGTATCATTGCCTGGCTGGTGATAAAGGCGGGCGGGTACACATCTGTCGATTTTCTCTATATGACAGATCACGGGATTTCCGTCGATGAACCCATGAAATTCATCATATATTATTCTGTTGTGTTTTTACTGATTGGAATTGCAGCTTTTGTCGGAAAACGAGCCAGCTGCCATACCATCTGCTGGATGGCGCCGTTCATGATGATCGGACGCTGGATACGTAATCAATTGGGTTGGGCTTCTCTGCAATTACAGGCAAATTCAGAGGATTGCACGAATTGTAAACAATGCACCAAGAACTGCTTGATGAGTCTGGATGTGAATGCCATGGTTCAAAATGGAAAGATGGAGAATTCGGAATGCATCTTGTGTGGTACCTGCGTGGATCAGTGTCCATCCCAGGTGATTCATTATGCATTTGTTAGGCCCAAGTAACAAAATATCATTTTTCACCTGAGTTAAAACCAAAGTAAGCCTGTGCAAGCAGGTTTTATTTTTAAGAGCAGCCTGATAATCTGGTATAAACCTTGCAATGGTACAAGCATCAAAAAAATAATTCGGGTCAGGGTAATCGCAATGAAAAAAAATCACTCAATTCTTGTTCCTCTTTCCATATCATTGTTAACGGTGATGATGTTGGTAGCTGCTTGCACTCCGGTGGGTGATCAACCTGGTCTGGATGAGAGTTATGAGCCGTTTGCGACGCCTGTTCCGCACAGTTTCTCGGATCCGGACTCGGTCCTGCTGGATAATTTATTTCAGGATTTGGTTAAGAATAACCAAACCGATTTAATGTTCAAACAAAGTTACCCGGTGGTTGATGAAATTGAATATACCGATGATCATACGATGGCCATGATTTGGTTCGCATTTGTTGATAAAACGAGCAATACCATCCAACCTGGCGAACCAGGCTTGGCGCTGGCGACAAAGAAACCTTCGGAAGATGGCATTTTAGTTTGGACTGTTATCCTGAAGACTGATCCGTCCTGGCGTGATACGTTGGCTGAATTTCCGGAATCTATGATTAATTACGAAATGGAATTATTTACTGCCGCGAATGAGCAAAAAGAGGCTCATAATGGTCAGGTGTATACCGGATATCGTCTGCCCTGGCCGGCTGGGAAAGCCGTTCGAGTCAGCGGGAGTATTGGTCATGTGTATTTATATAAATCCTGCCCAGCCACCTGTAGATTTGCATATGACTTTGCCGACGGTACGATGTTCCCGGTGGTGGCTGCCAAAGGGGGGCGGGTGAAATATGCGGTCTGGCAGTATCCAAACGGAAATACTAAACACGCCAATTACCTGGTATTGGAAGATACCACTACGACACCGACAACGTATCAGGTTTATTATCATCTGGCTCAGGATAGTATCCCTGCTGCCTTGCGCGTGCCTGGTACGATGGTTGTGCAGGGGCAGTATCTTGGCAACGCCGATGATACCGGCTACAGTTCCGGACATCACTTACATTTCCATGTTCACACCACGCCTGGATCGGTATGGGGACCTTCCGTGGACATTGTTTTTGATGATGTGGATGTTAATGGGGGCAGGCCGCGTACCTCATATGAAGCCAAAACCTTCCCTAAATTGGGAACCGGGTATCATACCGGCAACTGGTATACCTCTGAGAATGGGGATCGGGAAGTACCCACAGGTGCCATCTCAACCCCAAAAGATAAGGATACTGTTTCAA
Source organism: Leptolinea sp. UBA5203 (assembly GCA_002412765.1). GTDB lineage: Bacteria > Chloroflexota > Anaerolineae > Anaerolineales > Anaerolineaceae > UBA5203. The sequence continues at coordinate 123,085 of DHVR01000003.1, forward strand.
CCCGCTATCTGACAGTCAAAGGTACTGGCAAGGATGATTACGGCGTTGCTTTTGTGCAGGTTCTTGCGACCTACGACGGAACATGGTTTCCCATCGGTCCTTTGATGAAAACAACTCCATTTGAGACCAAACTTGATCTATGTGAAGCTGGTATTCCTAATGGGCCATTTTTCATATCCTTGCAGGTGGTGGATACCGCCGGCAAGACCTCTGAAGGATTCCAGGGCTTGGTTAAACTGGAAAAGAAATACACTTGTCCTCAGCAAACATCGGAATGTGTGCCGGCATTGAATCAGGTGGGGGTTTATTCCAGCCCGGATTATGGCGGCGCATGTATGGTTCTGAATTATGGGAAATATTCTCAAAGCGAAATAACCACGCTGCTAACGGATGGCATTCAATCCTTAAAAATTGGCAATCAAGCCATTGCTTACTTGCATGCTTCTTCGGCATTTGACGGAGATAAGGCGGTAGTTTTAACTTCAGATAATAATCTTGCCGATAGTCAGTTGGCAATTAGCCAGATTGTTGGGATTGAAATTGTGAAAAAGCCAGATCCACCCAAGCAACCGGTTCTGAAGCAGCCGCGAAACGCCCGAGATTTGTCCCCAACGGTGGAAGATGAAGTCATCCTGAATTGGGAGATGGATCCTGCGGTTACCGCTTATGAGTGGGAATTAAGCGGCCCGGACGGTTATTTTATTCAATCCGGTCCTCAACTGGTGCAGACCTTCAACGCCGGCATACTGAAACAGGGTGAGTATCTCTTCCTGTTGAAAGCCGGGAATATTATTGGCACCTCCCAAAGCAGTATTCAATTCACGGTTGGACCAGTGGATGATCCTTCCCAGACGAACTTATTGGACTTGCCTTCAAGTACAGCATCGACAGCCATTTTACTTCAATGGAAGGTGAATACCGGCAGTGAAGATCTGGATCATTTTGTAATTCAGGTTAAGCCTGTTATGGGTGAATGGCAGGTTTGGGAAAGACCACTGCCAGGGCAGCTTCGCCAAGCCTGGTATCTGGGTGAACCTGGAATGACCTATGAATTCCGCATGCAAAGTGTGGATGCAGCAGGCAATGTGGAAGAACTGCCAGTGAACGCGGAAACCAGCACAACGATTGAAAGTTCCTGTGCGGTGGATGAGTTCGAAACCAATGAATCCAGTTCAGCGCTGGTTCAAGCCAGTATGATGGAAATTGGGCAAACTCAAATTCATTCCGTGTGCCCTTCTGGAGATGAAGATTGGATCACCTTCCCCTTAAACGAAGGGGAGACAATCAACATCATCTCTACGCCCTTATCCGGGGCGGCGGCAACGATATTGCAGGTGTATCGTGCAGACCGGTATACAAAAGTGAGTGAGGTGTATCCAACCTCCTTGGAAACTCCATCCAGCCTGGAGTGGATGTCTGATGAAGATGCGATTTATTTCCTGCGTATCATACCATTGGATCAAAAAATTTATGGAACGGATACGAAATACGAAATTGCATTGAATCGAAAGGGTGAGAAACCGGCCCCGAATTATCTACTTCCCGCCATGGCCTTGCCCTTTATCTGGTTCCTGATGAAAATAATAGCTTCCATTCGGGTACGCAAACAAGAAGATTAAATCCCCCTATTTTTTACCCACCATTCATTCCGTTGATTCTGCATTCGGTTTATTTGATCGTTTTGCCGGGAATCAGCGGAATGACTTTTTTTAAAAGTACTTTGTTTCTGGGACGTTTCAAACTATAATAACTCTATGTTTACAATTGTGTTCTTAGCAGGTGGACAATCCAAACGCATGGGCGCGGATAAAGCGATCAAGCCTTTTATGGGCATTCCCTTAATCGAGCGATTAATCCATCGATTCTCTGTTCTTGGATATCCGATGATGGTTATTTCCAATACCCCTGAATTGTTTCAAGAAGTTTCCATCCCGGTTGTTCAGGATGTGATACCGGGTCATGGAGCATTGGGCGGACTATTATCGGCTTTAACATTGGCAGAAACAAAGTTTGTTGGATTAGTCGCCTGTGATATGCCGTTTGCCAATCCTCAATTATTGGAGACGGAATATCAACTTCTTTTATCCAATTCAATGGATGCGGTTGTTCCTACGACCTACGCAGGTTATGAACCATTTCATGCCGTTTATGACCGAGAGGTGTGTAAGGAGCATGTTCAACGCGATGTTTTGAAAGACGAAAGAAAATTGATTTCCTGGTTTGATCATGCTAAAATATTGGAATATCCGGTCAAATTATTTGACCCACAATCTGAGAATCCAGAAATCTTTTATAATATGAATACACCAGCCGATTGGGCTTATGCGGAGAGCATTGCAAAAACTAAAGGAATGCAGTGGGGTGAACTGGCCTAAAAAAGGCTGGAAAATAGTTACCGGTTTACCACCAGCCATTGCCATTTCTCTCACTGTTATCTTGATGATTAGCTTAACTGCTGGCTGTGATGGGGTTGCTGTAAACCAGTTTTTACCAACAATCTCAGTGAGTTCAACTCCTGAAGTTTTCCCCTATCCGCAAACCAACACCCCTACCGAAGAAGTAACATCAACAGTAGGAATAGTGCTATCCCCTGATCCTGCTTTATGCCAGATTGCTGTGGCAGGGAATCCTTTAGATGTTACGATACCGGATGGAACCATCCTTAATCCTGGTAAAGAATTTATCAAGATTTGGCGAATTCAGAATGTTGGAACCTGTGAATGGACCAATGGATATACCATCGAATGGTTCTCCGGAGATGCGTTGGGTATTTCGAATCACGTTGAAATTATTAATCCGGTGCTACCCAATGAAATGGTTGAAATTGCAGTGGATATGGCTGCTCCGCTTCAGGAGGGGATTTATCAAAGCAATTGGAAGATTTGCGATCCTGAGAAGGTGTGTTTTGGATTGGGACCCAACGGCGCCTTTCCATTTTGGGCAAGGATCCAGGTTATAGCCGTAACTACTGTGACACCATCTATCCTGCCGACCCTGACTGTTCCGGCGGACGTCTTCCTTACCGGGAAAATTGAACTTTCTCCAGGCGAGGGTTTTGATCTGGACAAAGGCATGATAGATCTGGCTGGAAAAGCTGATATTCAGTTCATGGTCACAGAAGCTGGCCTGGTATTAAATCCGCTCAACCGGACAAAGGTCTCTCTGTTTGAGGCCGGAAACCCACAAGAAGACGACTGTTTGAATAACCTGGAAACTGCAGACTCAAGTGCCATAGAGGCCATTGAGCTATCCTCATCGGTTTGTTTTCTAAGCACACAAGGATTGCCTGGGGTGATCCGATTAAATCGCATCGATTTGGAAAGGCAAAAGATAGAGATTGAGTACCTGACCTGGTACACTCCCTAATTCTTGAGGTAAATTATGGTTTTAGATTCTGTTGATCAAATTGAGAAAATTGATCTTTCTGATATGTACGGGCATATTTTTGGCTTGCCAGAGCAACTGATGAAAGCCTGGGAGCTTGGCAGTGTATTACCTTTGCCAAAACTTGAAGGGGTGACTCAAATTGTCATCGCGGGTATGGGGGGCTCGGCTATTGGTGGGGATTTACTGGCAAGTTACATCGCGGATTTGGCCGCAGTACCGGTGATTGTGCATCGGGATTATGATCTACCCACCTGGGCGAAAGGTAAAAACACACTGATTATTGCCTCTTCACATTCTGGAAACACCGAAGAAACCTTATCCGCTTATGAGCAGGCAAAGAAAAATGGGTGTCAATTGATTTGCGTCTGTACAGGCGGCAAATTGATGGAAAGAGCTCATGCGGACGGCATTATGACCTGGCTTTTTGAACACAAGGGTCAACCCAGGGCAGCCGTGGGTTTTTCATTCGGCATTTTATTGGCTTTATTTTCGAGAATAGGATGGATCCCTGATCAAAGCCAAGCCCTGGAAGCAACGATAGAAGCAATGAAGTTGTTACGGCAAAATTGTGCTGTTGAAATTGGCACCACCAGAAATCCAGCCAAACGATTAGCAGGACAATTGCAGAATCGCTGGGTGGCGGTATTTGGATGCGGAATAATGACACCTGTCGCGCGCCGCTGGAAGGGACAGATCAGCGAAGTCGCCAAAGCCTGGGCACAATTTGAATTTTTACCCGAAGCTGATCATAATACTTTAGCTGGTTTGGTCAATCCGGAAGAATTGATCCCAACGACCATGGCGCTGTTTATAAAATCAAAATTTGACCACGAACGCAATCAGTTGCGCTCAGAATTGACTCGTAAAAGTATGATGTTGGAAGGTTTCAATACGGATTTAATTGAAGCGATCGGCGAAACCTCTCTGACTCAACAATGGACAACCCTGCTCTTTGGGGATTTCGTTGCCTTTTACCTTGCCATGCTCTATGGGTCGGATCCGACGCCGGTTGAGATGATTGAAAATTTCAAACAAGAATTAGGTTAACAAAAAACAGGGCCAACGGCCCTGTTGTATTTTAGAAAAGAACTGAGGCTAATTCTGCCCGATAGGCTCTGGTTTCTGGTTTATCCTCATTCATGATTTCCAGAATACTTAGAATCGTTTTTCTGGCACTGTCATCATGAAAATGTTTGTCACGCCGCAAGATATCCAGCAGACCGTCAATAGCGGCTTCCAGATTGCCGCGTAAAACCAATCGGATGGCATTCATATACATGGCATCCAATTCAGATTCGTCTTTTAGATTACCTTCATTGAGATCTAACATGGCGGTGCATAAGGGCAGTAAAATTTCAGCCTGCGCCAGATGCCTGCTGATTGGGAAATTGATCAGCAATTTATACGCTTCTTTGGTCTTTCCCTGAGGAATTAACGACTTTGCCAATCCCAGGATGGAAGCAGGATTAGAGGCTTCCTTCTCAAGTACGCCGCGGAATGCATTTTCTGCTAATACCCAGTCCTGCATATATAAAAGGCTTTCAGCTTTTTCTTGGGCTAAACTGTTTTGGCTGGGAGGGAGAATTTTGCGAATAAATTCGCGCACCCGGGCTTCTGGTTGTTCGCCGACAAAATCAGCCACAATTTCACCTTGCGTTATGGCTTTGACCGTTGGAATGCTGCGAATGCCAAAACGTAGGGTTAAATTTGGATTTTGATCCACGTCCACTTTTGCAAGCCGGAAAGCACCCTGAGCTTCAAAAACTAATTTTTCAAGGAAGGGCGAGAGTGTCTTACAGGGTCTGCACCAGGTGGCCCAAAAATCCACAATGACGGGTACATTTTGGGAGTAGGACATAACTTCATATTCAAAATTTGCTTCGTTTACTTCGATGATAATTTCTGAAGTCATATGTTTTACCTCCTCAGATAGTAATACATAACACGTTTTGATGCAAGCAATTAATAATCTCCGCCTTCATCATCTGCTATGCCGCCAGGTTGCTCCACGCGAATCACATCTCCATGGAAATTGATGATCACTTTAAAACCAACCATTCCCATATAGGTCCGGCCATCATCCGGAAAACCGGTTTGCAGCAATTGTTCCATCTGCTGGTCCATATTTTTTAATTGGTTGGCGATAATGGCTTTAGTGAATATATCTTCCTGTCCCATCATTTTCATAGTTTGATCAAGAATTAGATCTTCATGACCTTCCAGGCTGTCTTTAATCTGAGTAAGAACTTGTCTATCCACACCTTCCGAAGGAACGTGACGATGGAAATCGCCATCCAGTACAACATAGCAGGGTTCACTGCCCACATATGATACAGTGACTGGGTTGTCAGATTCGTCAAAAATTAAGCCTTCAAACAACGGCTTAGCAGGCATTCAATTACTCCTTGGAACTTACTCTACTAATGATTCTACAATTTATTCTATTATAAACGGTAAATTATAGCTTTCGTATAGAAGCTGTATTAGAAGATTATAAAAAAAACCTATTGGGGTTTATGGATGGATAATGACAAGTGTGTCAACGGATGCCCATTCGAACAACCATTTTGCATCTTCCGGGCGCATATTCGTGCATCCATGGCTGGCGGGTGTACCAAAATTAGTGTGCCAGTACGTTCCATGAATACCAAATCCATGGTCATAATACATCACATAGGGAACATCATAAAGATAGTAGCCAGGGCCAGCCATATCGTCCTGTGCATATTTAACATAAATCCGATATTCCCCTGGTATGGTCGGATGGGTATCTTTTCCGGTTGAGACGATAAAGGTATTGACAATCGTTGAACCTTCATAAGCAAACAGCTTTTGATCGCTGAGATCAATATCAATCCAAATGGCTTCACCCATCGCCGCTAAGGGGATGGTTAGGGTAGGGGTGCCAGTGATGGTGGGTTTTGCTGTAGCGGTCGGGAAGGAGGTGGAGGTGGGTCTTGGTGTCATGGTTTCACTTGGCATGACAGAGGGCTCTTGAGTATGGGTTGGCCTGGGAGATGGCGTATCCGTAATTATGTGGGTGGGAAGCGGGGTACTGGTTGGATAAAGCTGGGCATAGATATTTTTTGCAAATGGGCTGGTATGAAAAGTTGGAGTATTGCCGGTATTTCCAAGGAAGTAAATGAATCCGCTGCCAAACAAGAAGATCGCAATAATCCAGGGCAAAATGGCAAACAAGGTAAAGGGAAAGCGAATTTTCCCCTGTTTAGATTTTTGCTGTTCGGCATCAATTTCTGGCGAAAGTTTTTGCAGGGTCAGGCGGTACTGTTCCCGTGTACGTTTATTTTGGGGGTTAACACTGAGAGCCCGTCGCAGGTATTCCAATCTGGGTTTGGTGGATGAGCAGGCGGCTAAAATCAGCCAGGCATCATCTTTTCCAGGAATGATTTGAACCGCCTGATGGGCAAGCAGGCGAGCATGCGCATAATCTTTTGATTTATAGGCTTGCATCGCTTGTTGAATCAGTTTACGATACGTTTCTTCTGACATTGGGCTCATCATTGTGGTGCAGGTGTTATGGGCGCAGTGGTTACTTCCACGGTAACAGGTTCATTCTTCGCATAACATTTAATTCCCGCTACGATTCCTTGAGCAATTATCTCGGGGTTTTCTGTCAATATTTTTCGATCCAGGTTCATAAAACCGGTTTCTATAATGACTGAGGTGGTATCGGGGTTGATCTCCCCAAAGGCATGATAACTGGTCATGTCCGCGGTGATCGTGTTGTAATGGAATTGCATGCTTGTTGCCGATTGATAGCGTTGAATCATACAACTAGCCAGACGATTCGATTTTTCGGGGTAGGAGTTTGATGCTGCAGCAGCAACCTTGAACCCTGTCGCTTCATCATTAATAATATCGCAAGAATCATTGTGAATAGAAATTAACGCCATGGCAGTATATTGACTCAGACGGGGATCGAATTCCTGTAATAAATCAACGGTGTAGCCATCCTCAATGAGGTATTGTTTAACCAGGGTGGCAATGCGTAAATTGAGGTCCAGCTCCGTTAAACCATCCGGACAGACCGCGCCGGAATCATTTCCCCAGTGACCTGCAACTATGCCGATTCTTTTTTGCGGCATGGGGGTTGCACTGGGCAGGAATTGCTGTTGTTGATTGAGCTCAATATTCAAAATAGTTTCGCGGAAGAGTTGATTGGAAAAAATATTATTAGGTGTCCAGAGGGTAAAAAGGGTAGCACTGATCAACCCTGCAAAAAGGATATTTTGCACGGTTTTAATCATGCTGAAAGATTTGTTTTCAGGCTGCTTGGATTCCTGTTGTGGATTGTTTTCAGAGGTTTGATTCATATACTTCCAGGTTGTTAATCGGATGGAATTTTTATCTTATTAAACCCTATAATAGGAATATCTTATTGTATCAATGAATTGATGTCTTTTATCTATTTTACAGGAGAATTGATGAATCAATCAGAGGAATTTCGCAGCGCAATGCGAAAATGGACAACAGGAGTGGCTATCGCAACCTGCATCGCTGATTCTGCTCCCCACGGAATGACTGTAAATTCCTTTACTTCAGTTTCAGTGGATCCACCCATGGTGACCGTGACCATGGCTAAAGCGACGCGCACTTTACAGAAAACACTTGCATCCGGCCACTTCGGAATTACGATATTATCCCTGAATCAAAAGTTAATCGCGGATCGTTTTGCTGGAAAAGAAGAAGATCACTTGAATCGTTTTGAAGGCTTGGCCACCTTCACCATGTTAAGTGAGGTACCCTTTATTCAGGGTGGTCTGGCTTTTTTCGATTGTACAGTTGAACATACGTTTGAAATGGCACAATCCGTATTATTGCTTGGCAGGGTTGTTGCAGTCCGCGAAGGAAATGTCGCAGAGCATCTAGTGTATACAAATCGCAGGTATGGAGGGGTAAAGCTATTATGAAACAAATCGTGAACAAGAAAAACCAAATCCTGTTACTCTCCATTGCACGTGACTCGCTGGAGATGATGGTTAGGGATAAGAAACTGTTTCGTGTGGACAAAACTATGCTGGATGATGAGCTAAAGCAGGATGGAGCTTCTTTTGTGACTCTGCAACGCGGGGGTCGATTACGAGGCTGCATTGGAACCCTGGTTGCAACCCAGCCCCTGTATCAGGATGTGGTAGAACACGCTATTGCAGCGGGAACCCAGGATTACCGCTTCCCGCCCGTATCTGTGGATGAATTAACTGCATTACATTATGAGATCTCGATTTTATCCCAACCCGTACCCTTGCCCTATGAAACTTCCGAGGATTTGTTGCATCAATTACAGCCCGGCGTGCATGGGGTAGTGCTGGTTTCAGGTCAGAGCAGGGCAACCTTTCTGCCGCAAGTCTGGCAGAGTATTCCCAAGAAAGAAGAATTTTTGGATCATCTATGCGTCAAAATGGGGGTTGGGGCAGGAGAGTGGAGAAAAAAGCATTTTGCGGTTTCTATTTATGAAGTTCAAGAATTTGCGGAATAGGACCATTGTTTAATACGTAGTCTGTAAATTTTCTAATGAAAATCCCAAATGCGATTTGAAAAATTAGATTATATATCAGTAGGGGCGACCGGCTGGTCGCCCCTACTCGATAGGACATTCAAAAACTTGATTGATTTGGTGAAATTTATGCCGCAGTAGCTTTTTTGTAAGCTTGCCCGTACAGGTGCATGATCATGGCATTGGCATAAACTGCGGTCAGGAGCACACCAATACCGCATGCGATAGAGCCAAGGCTGGCAACAAAACTCCCGATGATGATGCCTACGAAGACCAAAAGGTAAGCAGAGAGGTTGTTTTTTACCAGGCCGAAGATTTCTCCGATTCGCAGACCATCACTGATATTGCCTTTGATTGCATAGTTAGCAAAGGCTGCAGGAATCAGGAATGCAATCAGGATGCCAAATACAATATTGATCAAACCAAAACAAATGGATGAAATCATGGTGACAGTTTGGGCAGTATCGTAATCCAACACGGAGGAGGAGACGCCCATGACAATTCCCATCACAAGGCCAATGACAATGATGGGTAATGCATAGACCAGGCTGATGACAAAAAGCTTGAACCCATCGGAAAGTTGAGCACCAAAATCCAGTTCAGGGATGGGTACATCTGCGCCGCGTACAACCCGACGGATAATCTCTGCACCCCAACCCATAATAACTAACTGTCCAAGAACTGGGATCAAGGAGACCAATGCCATTATGGCAATTTTCTTGAACCAATCACTGTCTTCAAATACGAATGAGAATGAACGACCGAATTCCATATTTTATCTCCTTCTTTGGCAAAAAATTCAAATTATTTCCGTTGGAATGAGTTTAATTTAAACAAATTCCCTTAACTGAAAAACTAACTCACTTTATCATACACTAAATTTGAATATATTGACTTACATTTAGTACAAAGAATGTGGCACGTTTCTTTTCCGGATTATCCGGAACCGACGTGTTTTCTTTTACAATTTGAATGGCAGCTTCAACACGATCATCATTTACGCCTACCAGAAATGTGGAATGACCCCGGCGTAAAAACCCCCCGGTTGAGGCAATGAATGTCACGCGAAAATCTTCTGCGGTCAAGGAGTGGATTACTTTTTCACTATCGGTATCGTTAACAATTGCAATAATTAGTTTCATGCTTAATACTCCTCGTATTTTTCAATTTCCAAACCAAAAACGGTTGCACCGCCAATGGTAATGGGAGTTGGTGTGGGCAAAGGTAAGGGTGCACTCTCGAGAGGTACGGCAATGTATTCAATACGCTGACGGCAGGTTTGTTTTAAAGCATCTATAGCTAAATCTTTTTCCATGGAGGTCACTTTAATCAGAAGTGTATTATTTCTTTTCCCCAGGAAACCACCCACGCTTGGCAGTTCTTCAATCGCTGCACCAATAGCTTCCAATGCACGTTGTGCGGTATCCATATCCTGAGATTGAATTACAGCAACGATTAATAGTTCTTTCTCTTCATTCTGCATGAATGCTATTACTCCTTTTCTTTTATTTTACAACATTCAGTGGAAAAATATCTGATAAGTTCCGGGTTGTGTAATGCTATCCATCAATCCCCGATAAGATAATTCCACTTTGTCAGGTAATAGGGTTAGACTAATTCCTCTATATTGTACCGTAAACCGATCAGGAAAAGGGTTAAAATGAGTGATGATTATCTCATCATGATTAATTTTTTGGATTCCTATGAGTCGTAGGAAAAGGGCCACAGGGATTAATCCCTGCAATGTATTTATTGCTCCAAATCCCAAGCCACTTTGACAATCATAATAACTGGAAACACTGCTTTCCTGATTTAACTGCAAACTTCCTGCGGCCATGATTTTTTCAAACAAGCAGACGGCTGAATCAAGCTCGCCATGATTTATTAATTTTTCAATCAGGAGACTATTCCAGGGTATGGAGGCGACACAATGGGCATGCAACGCCTTCTGCGGCGCTTGCAGGAGTGGCAAGCCGTAGGTTTGACAATTCTGCTCTAAAACGGCGCGAAAATGGGTTAAATATTCTTTCTTCCTGCCAGAGTTCTTGTGAAGATATGGAAGTACCATCGAAATATCTTGATAGGTGAAGTGCAGGGTTTGAATGACCCAGGTTTCACCTGCCCTTAATCCTGAAATCTGGATCTCCTCCAGGTTGTCATAGACCGCATCTGTGATGCCGACGACCTGGGTTTTCTGCCAGATCAATTTGGCATAATGGATGGTCTCTTCGCGTCTTTCATCCTGAGCAGACCCAATGATTTTGATTCGAATAGGCCGGGTGTATGCCTCCTGCAGGGTGATGACAATTTGAATGCGGAAGAGTTGTGTTTGCTGCCATTGCAAAACCAGCCGGGCATCCCCACTTCCTTTATGGATCATTTTGGCGGGTTGATTATGGTGGGTTTTGTAATCCAGGACTTGATAGGTTTTCTTGTGCGCCTGCCAAAATTGTTTCATGTGTTGCAAAGAATTCTCGGCGCTATCTCGCCAGAGTACGGCATCCTGCCGCAAACCGAGGAGATCAGCTAGCGTAGCTGCGGAAGTTTGCTCATCATAAAGCAGGCTCAACAAACCGGGATTTTCCATCTTGTTCAAATGATAGGGATGGAATACTAAGGGATATTGATCCATAAGGATGGCTTCATCCATACCAGCCTGGGATGGGTGTGACCACTCTGGACAACCGTCTCTGTCCTTATCATTTTGATCTGCAAACCAGGCCAGCAGTCCCAGTTTCAATTTTGGGTAGAGGGATTGCAGCCAATCTAAATCCCTGGTTTGTTGAACGATTAGTAGTGCCATGTCCATCGCGATGGGGAAGGCCGTGCCTTGCATGGTGTGGCTTGGTGCTGGTTGAATCCAATAAATTTGTCCATTCTCTTTTTGATTTGTATAAAAATCGGAGAGGAGCGTTTTGAACTTCTCTGCTAATAAATTTCCGCTGATACTCAAGCCGTGTTTTAATTCAAATAAACTGTGGGTTGGAGATTTGAAATCTGCAGACTTTTTGTTAGCCAGGTTGGTTCCATTGATGATTCGCAGCGCATGAACTTGGGAATAATGGAAAAGTTCATTCCATTCCGAATTTTGGGTATCTATATGAATCAACGAACTGGAATGGGTTATGGCTTCCCGTGCCATGAGCGCGTCCCAATCCTGACCCTTAACCCTATTCAATGACTCCTGACATTCACTGGAGGTTCGTCCATGCCCGATGAGGAGAATAAATTCATTGCTCAACTCTGGTTCCATCACCATGGATTGAGTCAATGAAGGGATGGATTCCTGTCCGAAGCTTGCTCCTCCATCAAAACAGGTTTGCAAGATCAAGGCACCGATCTCCGTTTGTAAATATGGGCCTTTACCATTTTTTAGGGGAACAGCCTGCCGACTGGCACTGGCGGAATTCAATAAAAACCACTCCAAATTTATCTTTGTGGGATATTCTAGGTTAGACAGTAAACTAAATTTGACGACCAAATGTCCCTGATTGTTGATCATCATTTCTGTACTGCATTCAATCCCATCCCAAGGTTGGTAATTGATTTCCGCAACCGTAGGAAAATAGTTGTTTACCTGGATTGGGCTGAAAAAAGCACCCGGAGATTGGACCATTTTTGATTCAATTTTGAACCTTGGGAACAAGGTAATGGGTGAGGAGTAATTTTCAAGAATAGGTTGAATGCAAATTGCATCCGGTTTACATTTTTTCCAGCCAATAGACCAGTTAAAATCCAGGTCCAGTCCGAATTCACCGGAGTGTTTCTCAGTGGAAAGGGTTATCTTCGTTAATCTGGAGGTTTTTTGTACTGATGCCATGTTTGTATTGTAGGGTAGGTTTTTTCCATGTCAAATCAAAACACCCAATGATTTTCTAACCCCGGTCATTGTGCTAAAATTAGGTAATAAATAAAAACAAAGTGGAAATAATCATGCCAGAAGAAATTCAACCAACCAATGATCAGGAATCAGAAAAAAAACCAGCCCCACTGGATCGTATGCATCGCATGACTCAGGACTCCGGAAACAAGGAAAACAATTCCTTTGATTTTGAGAGTCATGTCTCCAATGGATCTGGCCAAACCGGGGAATGGTTGCTTTTTGAACATCATTCAAGCCGGCATGAAACTACAAACCCAACTGAATCTCTTCCAGCGAAAGACGAAAACCAAGCGGAAAATAGCTGGTTTATGGCAGAAAATGAACCCGGTAAGGGGATTACAAGTCAGGCTGACCAAGTTAAAAGAACCCTGCCGCCATCTCTCTCTCAGGAAGTTGCCAGGCCGGAGTTTCCCAAACAGGAGCAAGTAGCCCGCCGGCCTTATTTGAATCAACCTGAAGATGAAAACGATGAGGATGCCACCCGGGTGACGCCCGTTGCCTATCAAACAAACCGGCCAATAAAACCGTCCCCGGAAGCAATTACCCCCAGGGTTGATCGCTCAACGGCGAAGTCAGGTCGACCGGCTTCGGTTCCCAGAATGGGCAATGAGACTCCAAAAAAGCCCCATCCGTCTCCGAAGGCGAAAGAAGAACAGATCAAGCTGAAAAAGAATAATGGCTGTCTATTAAAAATCTTAATTGGGCTGCTTTTTATCCTGGCTGTAATCGGCTTGAGCATTCTTACTTTCTTGATTTTTAAATATTTCTCCATCGCAGCGGGTTTGCCCGACATCTCAGATTTGCGGGGAAAAGCCTCCCAGTTTGAGACTACCCGCATTCTGGATCGGAATGGTGCATTGCTGTACGAAATCAACGACCCTAACGAGGGCAGACGCACGTATGTCACCCTGGATAAAATTTCCCCGTATGTGCTTGCCGCCACCATTGCCACCGAAGACAAGGAATACTATAACCATCCTGGTTTTGATCCTGTGGCTATTACACGGGCCTTGTGGCAAAACTATACCGGTGGAAAGGTAATTTCCGGTGCCTCGACGATTACGCAACAATTGGCGAAAAAATTATTGTTCACCCCCGAGGAACGTTACGAAGTTTCCATAGAACGAAAAGCACGGGAGATCGTTTTAGCCGCAGAGATTTCACGGCTGTATGGCAAGAATGAAATTCTCGAATTGTATTTGAATGAAAATAATTACGGCAATTATTCCTATGGGATTGAGGCCGCAGCAGAATCTTACTTCGATACTTCTGCAGCCCAATTAAATCTGGCTCAAAGTGCGTTTCTGGCTGGTATTCCTCAAGCGCCGGCGGTACATGATATTTTTACCAATCGCGAGGAAATGATCGAACGCTTCACCCAGGTGCTGGTTTTGATGTACAACTATAACCAGGAAAAGGGCTGTATTGAAGTTAGCAATAATGAACAACCGATCTGTGTGGATGCCGTGGCTGCCACGGAAGCTTTGCAGGAAATAGAAAATTATCCATTTAAAGCACAGGAAGCCGTTATGAAATTCCCCCATTGGGTGCAGTATATTCGAACCCAATTGGAAGCAGAGTACGGCGCAGATATGATCTACAAATCCGGATTCACGGTGACTACGACTATTGATCCGGAGATACAATCATTTGCAGAAACGACGGTGAAAGAACAGATCGCATCCCTAATCGATTATCACGCCACGGATGGGGCGGTGGTGGTGTTGAAGCCGAAAACCGGTGAGATTTTGGCCATGGTTGGGTCGGCTGATTTTTACAATGAATCTATTTCCGGGCAGGTCAATATGGCGGTCAGCCCCAGGCAGCCGGGTTCCTCCATGAAACCTCTGACTTACACCGCTGCCTTTGAGAAAGGTTGGACGCCCGCCACGATCATCTGGGATGTGGAGAGTGAGTTTCCTCCTTCTGGCAATCCGGATGACCCACGTGATCCATACATTCCGGTCAATTATGACGGGCGGTTTCATGGTCCTGTCACTGTGCGCGCGGCTTTATCTAATTCATATAATATACCGGCAGTAAAAACGCTGGATTTTATTGGAATTTATGAAGATCCGGATCAGGCTGGTACGGGGGGATTCATTCGTTTTGCCCAGAGAATGGGAATTGACACCCTCACCCGGGAAGATTACGGCCTGGCGCTGACCCTTGGCGGTGGGGATGTCTCTTTATTGCAGTTAACCGGCGCTTATGCCATCTATGCCAACGGCGGCAATCGCATTCCTCCAACTGGAATTCTAAAAATTGAAGATTATCAGGGAAACCTGGTTTATGAGTATACACAACCGCAAGGCGAGCAGGTGATCCGCAAGGAACACGCCTTCCTGATCAGTTCCATTTTATCGGACACCAATGCGCGCGTGCCTATGTTTGGACCGAACCCGGTAATCAATTTGCCTTTCCAGGCGGCTGCAAAAACAGGTACCACCAATGATTTTAGGGACAACTGGACTTTGGGTTTCACTCCCGAAGTTGCAGTTGGGGTCTGGATAGGTAATGCAGATTATACGCCCATGCAAAACACAACCGGCCTGACTGGGGCTGCCCCCATTTGGGCGGCGGTGATGAAGCAAATTATTTCCACCCGCTACAATGACACCACCGCTGGTTTTACTCGTCCGGAAGGGGTTGATTTGAAAACTGTCTGCGCGGTCTCCGGCGCTGAACCGGCTGAATGGTGTCCGGCGCAAACTCAGGAATACTTTGCTTTTAATCAGGGGCCTTTGCCAACCAATGAGGATATCATTCAGCGCGTATCCATGGATAGCTGGACCGAACTTCTGGCCTCACCCTATTGCTCGGATTATGTGGTGGCTCGTAATGTCATCAATGTTGAAGACAAATGGGCTAGAAAGTGGCTTGAAAATACTGAAATGGGAAAATCCTGGTTGGACAACATAGGATTTACGGGAGATCTGTACTATAAACCGGATCGTGCTTGTGAAGAAAAAGACCCTCGGCCAGAGATTCTGTTTGCCGGTATCAATGAAGGTCAGACCATTACTTCCAGTCCTGTGGATATTTATGCCTTGATTCGTGCTGGAGATTTATTTAAGAATTACAAATTGGAGTACGGAAAGGGTTCAGATCCTGAGGATTGGAAGACTCTGGTAGAAACTACAGACAAACAATATCAACAGCCGGAATTGATTTATAGATGGGATGTGATTGATATTCCCTCAGGCACCGTGACCCTGAAGCTAACCGTGAAAAGTAAGAATGACACGGATGCTCAAAAGTTGATTCACATCAATCTGTCCGTTCCTACAGCTACACCGACAATCACGCCAACGCCCTCGGTGACACTTACAGCTTCTCCAACACTTCCACCGACCCCTACCACTACCCTGCCGCCCACAGAGACGGCCACAATCGCTCCGGCGCCTTAAAACAGACTCATTTGGCGCATATCTTCTCTGGCGGGTTCATCGTCTTTGAGAAGCGAAAAGAACTGTTCCGAATCTGGTGGATCTGCTTCAATGACCTGCAAGATGTGACGGAACTTTACCAGAGAACACGGGGTATGGTAGCGTGGATCTATCTCCAACCGATGATGAATGAGTTTGGATTTGCTGCCCGGGAAGAGGATCACAGTTAAATGTCCATCTGGTTGTGAAGCAATCGGAAAGAAAGGACTGCAAATTCCGCTGTTCAGAAGATGAAAGGTCACCTCGAGGGCATCCTTCTTCCAGATGACTTTTTTGTTTTTTGTGGTGACAATAAATTGGAATTTTGATCCCAATTCAGATAATTTTCCCTGGATTTCAACGATTGCCAGATTTCGCTGCTCGGGATGATCCATTTCTGCCAGTTTCCAAATACCGTTTCCCTCATGGATGGCATACGCTTGAAGACAATCCTTCAATAGCTCATGTGAGGGGGAATACAAACCTGAGAACAGGCATGCAGCTTGCTGAAAGAAAATGTTTTCGTCCAGCCAACCCTCCTGCTGGATTTGATGATAAGTGAATGCTTCCACGCGTTCGGAATAGGTCAGCCTCTGATTGAAATCCAGGTTGGATTTGATCCACCAGTATCCACTTTCACTTTCCTTGTTGTTCCCCCTGGTTCGATAAAAGAGCGGAGATGTCTTGAAGATTTGATTGATCCCGTTCTTGATCCGTTGAAATGAGCTTTCATCTTCCGGGATCATGGTTTGGCTGAAATTAGTACAATAAAGGGTATGCAGTGCTAAATAGGGTATGGGTTCATTGATTTCTTTTACGGCATCCAACAAGGCATTTTTTAATGCACTTTGAGATTCAACCGTTGATTTTTGTGGAAAACCAGCATTTTTTTGCCGCCAGACACTATAAAGGTTCTGTTCCTCTATGTTCAAAGCACTGTAAAGTGGCATCCATTCTGCGCTATGTCCTGCAGCAAACAGTGATGAGACAAACCCAGGGTTGAGCTCCGGGGTATTCAAAAAAATCGGTGTTTGCTCATTTATGGATTGATTGATCCACTCAAAACTTGCAGCCAGTGCATCAGCCTGCCAATTCCAGTCATAGCGCTTACGATTGAAGGCAAAGGCCATATTTTTTACCGCAGGCAGTCCAAATAGCCAGCCGCTCCAGAAAGCGCATAGAGACCAGAAAGCATTGGATGGGCGGGGAATAATCCCAATCACGGCTTTGATGGGTTGGTTTTTCATCAAAGAGACACTTTCTTTTAATCTAAAAGGTAATAAACAGATACTGCCCCCTGGTTCATTTGAGACATTTGGCCAGGTCGTTACCGGGATGGCCGTTTTGTAGTGACTCCAGGATTCAATCCATGCAGGGATGAGCAGCCAAGGATTCATTTCTTTGTACACTGAAGGGACGATCAATTGCTTGGGGCGAAAGCGCTTGTTTTCCGGATCCCATAGGGCATTACAGGTATCACAAAAATTCAGCAGCAGAGCCAATAGCAGCAACTGGTTTTTCTCCTCCTGAATATTCCCTTTGATGCGATTGGTCATATTGAGGATGGTATATAAGGACCGCAATGGAAAGATTTCCAGCATGGATTTGATTTCAGGCAGAAGCGGGTTTTGCGGATCAGAGACACTGGAGAGGGCTCTGGAATGGTGCAGTTTGGCGCTGCCAACGATATCCAGAACTTGGATATCGTAAGCATCAACATCATATTCCCCGGATTGACGGCATTTGGGACAATTAATGATTTTTCGGGCTGGCAGTGACGCATCCTTGATCCAGATAAATGCCGTTGCCGGTACAATTTCTCCACATTGGGGGCACCTGGAGTTGAATAAGGAGCTGAGATGTTGTTCAAGGGATTCATCCCCACGTTTGATGGTGGAAAAGGCAGCCAAAGCCCGGTTGAAATCTTTCTGGGTAGGGGCAGAAGCAAATACCTTGAGTGCTAATTGTAGAATGGGGTTTGGCGTGTTGACGTAGACATTGAAGCCAATTTGAGCTGCATCTAGAGCAAGGAGAGGGTGGGCACCGAAAGGATCAAACAGAAAATCCCCCGGATTGCAAAATGAACTCAACCATGGATTTACTCCGCCATCATAATATGGCGGGATGAATCTTTCCAGAACCAGATTCTGGACTTCTGCTTGATAAGGATAGTTGAACTCGTTTTTCATATATACATCATAATAGGTTTTTCTGGGAATTGTGCAAGAGGGGGACTGCACTTAATGCGTTTGAGATGTTTGGATGGAAATTGAAATATTCTTTATCCGATGCGGTAATGGTCAAAAGAGAAATTGTTCTCACTTTGGCATTCTATCCAAATAGAAATCCCCTCTATAATTATAGTAAAGGATAATCTTAAGGAGAAATTGATTTGTAATTTTGTCCGATTAGCCTATGATTAGAAAATCAACTTGATTAACGGTGAGATGGTATCCTCAGCAGACCTTTATTGATTTGGAGGCTTATGCACGAACTATTTTCTTGTGATTCCGAACAGATATTTTTGAATAGTTTTCGACAAATGCTGATACCCGAATTTCCAATCGCAAAAATGGATCTTTGGGTAAAAGATATCCCGTTCTCAAGCTATCGCTCTGTTGGGAATCCTTCTGCATACCGGCATGAATTGGATGAAAATCAATCCGAGCAGTTGATTTCACACGTTATCCTGCTGGAGGACCGCAGTGCGCATTATTGGGTGAATGATAGTGACTTGGTCCAAAACCCATGCATTGCAGGCTTGGGTGCTCGAACAGGGCAATTATTAGGCTGGTTTGTGATTGATTTTATGAATCCGGAGCAGGTACAGGAGTCACAAGGAAAATTGTTGGATGCAGTTGTTCTGGCAGGATATGCCTATGAGCGAATGCTGCTATTATCCATCATTCGCATGCTAACCAATCATACCTTAACGATTAACCAGGATCAACATATTGACTTGTTGACCGCGATCTCCAGCTACGTTTCTCAATTCTCCCATCAACTAAAAAATCCAATGACTTCCATACGGGGTTATTCGGATTTAATCACGCATGGCTTTTTGGGGCAGATCACCGAGCAGCAAGCTCAAAGTTTGGAAACGATTATCTATAATCTTGATCGAGTGAATGAGGGGGTATTAATTCCCAATTCGATCTTTAAACTATATGCCAACCGATTGGAAAAGCAAAAACAAAATGAAGATATCCGAGAAATCCTGTGCCGGGTTGTTGATCAATTCCAGCGGATCCGACAGCGGACCCAGGTGCGAATGGTTTATGAACTGCCGGAAATGCTGGAATTTCCAACGGATGCTCATTTTTTTGAAGAGGCCATTCGTGGGATGATCAAGTCCTGCATGCATTTCATGGAAGTGGATCAGGATTGCATATTGAAAAGTTTTATTTGTGCGGACGAATTATTTATTGTTTTAATTAGCAGAATGGATTTCATGAAACGAATAACCGTCATCGATGATTTTGATCAGATGATGTCGCAAATTTTGCTTGAGGGAAATTATCATGAGATCTATGCGCTTTGGAAAAAATCAATTCTTTTGTGGAAATTTCTTGGGGGTGAAATTGTAAATGCGGAGTTGAATAATCAAACCATGCGTTTGACTTTACGATTACCAGTTTAAATCACTATGCCGGCAACTTGCCGACATAGTGATTTGAATCCACAAAAACTGATTTATCAGACGGGGATGGACAGCAAATCCGGTACGCGGGATGAAATTGTACGGATGTACTCTTCCGACATAGCTGAATCTACAATTTTATTATTGTTGAAAGCTTCATAGGAGCTCAGGTCAAAGTGACCATGGCCAGAGAGATTGAAGAGGATGACCCGTTTTTCGCCTTTATCTTTAGCATCCAGGGCTTCATTAATTGCAGTACAAATCGCATGATTAGACTCTGGAGCAGGAAGAATGCCTTCTGTTTTTGCAAATAATTGTCCAGCTTTAAAGGCTCGAATCTGGGGAATGGCAACAGCCTCCAAATAACCAGCATCATATAAGGAACTGACTGTTGGTGCCATTCCATGATAACGTAACCCTCCAGCATGAATGGGGGCAGGAATAAATGAATGTCCCAGGGTATGCATTTTAACAACCGGAGTCATATGGCCGGTATCCCCATAATCAAAGGTGTATAAACCCCGAGTGAGGGACGGCGCGGCGGTGGGTTCCACGGCAAGTAGACGGGTTTTCATCCCGTTTCGTAGATTTTCACGCAGGAAGGGGAAAGCGATCCCGCCAAAATTGGATCCGCCCCCGACGCAGCCGATCACTACATCCGGATACTCGTCCGCCATGGCCATCTGTTTTAAGGATTCTTCTCCAATTACGGATTGATGGATAAGGACATGGTGTAGGACAGAACCCAGGCTGTATTTTATCTTTCCATTGGATTTCAGGGCCATTTCGACCGCTTCAGAGATAGCGATACCCAGCGATCCGGGGCAATTTGGGTCTTCCGCGAGGAAGGCTCTACCGCATTCGGTGCGATCCGTGGGGCTGGCAAAACAATTAGCGCCGTAGGTTTCCATCAAAATACGGCGGTAAGGTTTTTGCTGATAGGAGCATTTAACCATATAGACATCTAAATCTAAATCGAAGAAGCTGCAAGCGATGGACAAAGCTGAACCCCACTGGCCAGCGCCGGTTTCAGTGGTCAATGATTTTACGCCAGAGATCTTATTGTAATAGGCCTGGGCGATGGCTGTGTTAACTTTGTGGCTGCCGGCAGGGCTGGCGCCTTCGTATTTGTAGTAGATATGTGCGGGTGTTCCCAACGCTTTTTCCAACCGATGGGCGCGGATCATGGGGGTAGGGCGGTAGAGTTTGTAGATATCCCGCACTTCTTCAGGAATATCAATATACCGATCCTGACTGATTTCCTGTTCAATCAACGGCATGGGGAACAAGGCACTGAGGAAATCAGGCGTAACCGGTTCTTTGGTGATCGGATGAAGGACAGGCGCCGGCGGTACTGGGCTGTCACCGTTGATGTTGTACCACTGTGTAGGGATGTCATTTTCGGATAAAGTAAAGTGTGTTTGTTGGTTCATTTCTAATCTCCTTTTTTGTTCGAGTTTCCCTCGATAATTAGTAAATTGGCAAAAAAAAACATTCCTCCCCTAAAGGGACGAATGTTTAATCCGCGGTACCACCCAACTTAGACAGCTATGCCTATTTTTAACAAAAAAATCCCGGATGAGATCACCCGGGAAAATAGGTTAAGCCAGTCTCACTTATTCAGATACGCCGTAGGAAACGGTTATATCCTGAGCCGAGATAACGGTGGCATTTCCGGCGAGGGCTACTATTAGGTTCACCCTGCAACTCTAAGGTCCATTCGGATTTTTTGTACGGGCAGGTTCTCACCGGTCTCTGCTCTCTGTGCCGCCTTGAAAAATCGTACTAGTCCTCTTCAAAGTCTTTCTTATATGTTATTGTTCTTGATTATAAATCTTTCAAAACATTTGTCAAGTACCAATTTGTATTTGTCTGTACAACCTGGATAATTATTGACAAATTTATTGATTTTATTTTTGTTCGGTGAGAAAATACCAATTGATTGATTTATCTTCTTATCCCTGTATAGAGTCGTCATGACCGCTCTATACAGGATTGAAATTTTTTCTAAGGAAGAACAAAATTCATAATTCACTTCAAAAATAAACCTTCTAAAACAAAAAAGCAAAATATTCCTCGTCGGGCTATCAAACCAGTAGCGGCAATTCATGAATTGCCGCTACTGGTTTGATAGCCCCGCAAAATTGGTTTCTTGATACTCATTGAATAAGTTCTTCTCATACCAGTGAGATATTATGTCAAATAGAGACAAGACCTATTTTAAAGCCGCTCCATTCAACCGCTGATAAATCGGCTTCATTTGTTTGTAAATCTGTTTGAAGATGGCAAACTTTTCTGCATAGATTTCCCGATTGGCTGGGTTCGGCGTGTAGGTTGCCCGGAAGGTGACAAGTTGAGAAACATCAGATAATTGGATATATCCCAATCCTGCGGCACCAATCCAGGCAGCTCCACGGGCATTGGCTTGAATGGGATCATTGACTTGGCAAACCTGCATATCCAGTACATCAGCGAAAATCTGGCACCAGACATTGGATTGGGCTCCGCCGCCGACGATGTGAATACGGGATGGTTTCTGCCCTATAAATTTTTGTACCGGGTCCATCAGCCAGTTGGTGTTGAAGGCAATCCCTTCGAGAAAGGCGCGGATGATATCTTGGCGGTTGTTTTGCAGGGATAAATTGTACAACCCGGCCCGCACGGTGCGGTCATCCACGGGTGCACGTTCTCCCCAAATCCAGGGGGTGTAGATGACCCCGTTGGAACCTGGTGGAACACGATCCGCAATTTGGTCCAGTACTTTGAAGATATCCGGAACATTTGCCTCCTGAAGCAATTCATCTTTATGATAAAGAATGTTATCCCGCAAGAAGGTGAGATTTCCCCCGGCTGTGGCCTGCAGGGCCATCAGCAGGTAGTGGCCGGGCAGGGCACAGGGGATGGAGGCCATACTCGATAGGATATCCGTTTTCTTATAAGGCACATGGGCTGCCACCCAGGAAGATGTGCCGATATACAAATGAGGCAGATAATCCTCAACCGCGCCGGCACCGATGGCTGCCGCAGTGGTATCAATGGCGCCTGCTACGATCTTTACTTGTGGGGAAAGGTCTAAATGCTGGGCTAGCTCTGGCAGCAGGGTGCCAATCACGGTCTGGCAGGAGACGATATCGGGCAGTTTCTCCCGGTCAATCCCCAGCGTTTTAATCAGGCTGTCATGATAGACAATCTGGTCCGGGTTGCGATTATCAGTGACCCAGGAAGTGAGAATGGAATCAAAGCTGGCGACAAACTCTCCGCTCAAGCGCAGATTCAGGAAGTCCAGCACGTTAAGAAATTTATAGGTTTTCGCATAGACATCTGGACGGTTGTCACGGATATACAGCATGTGGGCAGCCGGATCTTTGCCGGTCATGGAAGGCATGCCGCCGGTTAGTTGGATAAAGCGAAGCACTTTGAAAATATCCGCGCCATCGATATTAACCCTGCCATGCAATTGTTTTTTGAGATTCAGCGCTCCGCGCATGTCCATCCATAGGATGCAGTTGGAAAGGGGATTGCCATGCTGATCGACAGGGATGGTGCCTTCTCCCTGGGTGGAACAGCAGATCGCCTCGACAGCCTTGGCAGCTTGCGGATTGCTTCGAAGCAATTTTGTGGTGGTAGTTAAAAACGCATTCCACCAATTCTCGGGGTCTTGTTCAGCACCTCCATCCGGTGTGACGATGAGGTCAATGGCCTGGGATTCCCAGCCCACCACTTCACCCTGGACAGTAATTAGAGCGGTTTTCATACCGGAGGTGCCCAAATCGATGGACAGAATTACAGGTTCATTTGTCATGCGGATACCGTCTGCCTTTCTTCCATCTGGCTGATGAGCAGGATACTGATCAATAACAATCCCATGGCCAGTAATAAGGCAGGCGTGAAGGAACCATCCGGCGTCTTCACTGCTTCCATGATGTAAACAAAGACCACCGAGGCCTGGCCAAATAGTTGAATTAATCCGTTGGATGTGCCTTCCGGGGTGGGGCGGGTGACTTCAGCGGCATATTGCATGCCGATGGGATTGGCGCTAATCAGGAAGAAACCGAACCAAAAGGCCGATACAAACAACAGCCAGAGTTGGGTGGCGTAAGTCAGGCCAATTAATCCAGGGATGGATAGGGCGAAGCCTAATAGAATATACCGTTTACGTTTGCGCTGCTTATCCGAGATGGGAGGGATGATCACTGCTCCCAGCACGCCTCCCACAAGCATGAGTGCACCCAGGGTACCAGCGTCCGTGGGGGTAAAGCCGCGCGGGCGGATAATATTCTCCACCCAGGTATTGATACCGTTGAACAGTCCCAGCCCGATGAAGGAAACGAATAAATACAACCAGAAGGATTTGTTTTTCAAAGCGTTTTTTAAGCCGTCCAACATCAAGGCACGCACATCTTCTCCTGCCGGGCAGGGCGGTGTGGCTGGTTTCTCTCTGGCGAAAATCAAAAACAGGACGGACGAAAAGGCAGTTATTCCGCCGAAGATGATCTGGACATTGGGAATGCTCATCGTTTCAGTCATCAGTGGGGTGAGGACCATGCCCAGCGCGGTACCTACCAAATTCGCCAGGGTAATCAAGCCCACGGCGGTGGCGCGTTCTTCAATGGCAAACCAGTTGGCGGGGACTTTTGTCCAGGCATTGAGTAAGAAGGGCTGCGCGATGGCAATGCCGATGGTGCTGCCCAATACCAGGTTGTAATCCGCGCCGGCAAAGCCGCGCAGCAAACCGAAAACACCCATTAAGACCGCGCCAATGCTCACCGAGAGGCGGAAACCCAGGGTATCGATCATCCAGGAGACCGGGATGGAGAGCGGGATAAAAGCAATCATGAAGGACATGGCAAAGAAGCCAATCTGGAGGTCAGAAACGCCATAAAATGCTGCAGCGGGGCCGGTGATTGGAGCATAGGTAATCCATAAGATTTGAATCGTCAGGTTGACGAACATGAAAACCCCCAAAACGATCCAGCGATAACCATATAAGCGGTATTGTTTATCCATCGGTACTCCTTCGAAATGGTGCAGGGTGGAAGTTGTTAAACCCGTTCAATGTTTAGAAAAAATTTGGGATGGAAATTAATACTACAAATTATTTTACAGAGATTATGAAAAAAGCAGGAGTGAATAGAAACTCCTGCTTTTATTGATTATGCGGCAATATTACTGAAAATGACCTCGAAGCGGCTCAAAGCATCATCGATGACTTCATTGGTGTCTGCCATGGAAGTGTACATACGGCTGCCGGCCAGCGTGACCATGCCATTGGCCATATAGGCTGCGCCCATTTCTTCCATCATATGTTTTCGCGGCTTCAGTTCTTTCGCTAACCGCAGAGGATTACGGAAATCCAACAGCATGACACCGGAGGTTTCGAGATGGACGATGGAACCCTGGTTGAAAGCCACATAGGGTAAGCCATATTTTGTGATTAAGGTTTGCAGGCCAAGGGTCAAACGATCCCCAGCCTGTCCGGCAATCACGGGGGCATTGGTGCGTTCCATCTCTTTTATGGCGTAAAATCCGGCCACACAGGAGATTGGATTGGCGGATAAGGTCCCACCGATATAAGCCCGTTCTCCGGTGCCGCCAATGCCAGCGGCGAAGGTATTGATCACATCGCGCCGGCCGCCGACACCACCCGCCATGGGGTATCCGCCGGTGATGCATTTACCGAAGACGGTCAAATCGGGCTTGATGCCAAAGTATCCCTGCGCGCCGCCAAGGCCCAGCCGGAAGCCGGTCACGACCTCGTCAAAGATCAGTAAAGCACCGAATTCATCACACAGTTCGCGGACTTTCTGGTTGAATTCAAAGGGAACCGGGCGTGTACCGCTTTCGGGTCCCACCGGTTCGAGAATCACCGCAGCGGTGCCCCCGCGAAATTGATTGAAGATTAAATGCCGTTTTAGGGCACTAAGGGAGTTGGGAAAAAACTCTTCGGTTCTTGCATTGGCGCCGTGCGGAATGCCAGTAGCTTCCAAACGGCCGGTACCTGGGATATGTAAGCCGTAAACCATCTGGTCACTCCAGCCATGATAAGCGCCGCCTACTTTAATGATGTATTTCTTTTTGGTAAAGGCACGTGCCGCACGGATGGCTGCCATTACACTTTCGGTTCCAGAGCCCAGCATGCGGAACATTTCTACAGCGGGCATCAGGCGGTTGATTTCCTGGGCTAGTTTTAATTCATATTCGTGAAACAGTCCGGTCACTGGTCCGCAGGATTTTAATAATTCAAAGACCTTCTCCCGCACCGGTGCGTAATTGCTGCCCAGAATGGTGGGTCCGCCAGCCTGCAAAAAATCAATGTAGGTGTTGCCATCGGCATCCGTCAAAAAAGCGCCTTCGGCTTTTTCCATGGCGATGGGGAAGGGGTAATTAAAAGCCAGATTGTGCTGCACGCCTCCTGGAATCAATTTTTTGGCTTCATCTGTTAAGGCTTTGGATTTCTGGCAGCGGGTTTCAAAGTGTTGCAGATAGGTCTGCATCGCCTCGGGTTTGACCCGGCGCATGGGCTGACTGATCAAAGCATTTAATTGACGATAGATGTTTTCGACATCCGGATATGTGGAAATGGCATAGGTTTGTGTTGTCATTTGATCTTTCCTATAGGGGAGATTACAGGGGTTTATTCGCCGGAGGTTGGGTGGATGCCTTCGACGACCTTTTTTTGGTCTTTGCGAAGTTTTGAAAAGGCTATTTCACGAACGTAAAGGGGAATTTTACTGATCGGTCGGTCACTACATAAGGCGATCAAGTAGGCCAGAGAACATTTTTCCAGAATTTCAACATTATGAACGGCGCGCTCCATGTCATGTCCAAAGAGCAATGCGCCATGATTTTGCATCAGGTAGGCATTATTATGATTCTTGACATGTTTCGCAACGGTTTTTTTGAGCATACCGGTACCGGAAGGGGAATAGGGGATAATCTCCACACTGCGGCCTAGAAAGCGGGCTTGCTCGTCAAATAAGGTTGGGATGGGGGCTTTAATCAAGGTTAAGGCACTGGCATACACCTGATGGGTGTGGACGATGGCATTTACATCCGGGCGTGCTTGATAAATGGCGCAGTGCATGCCGGCTTCCACGGAGGGGGTAAGGGTGCCTTCCAAGGAATTGAGATCAAAATCCAGCACACAAATATCGTCGGCCGTCATTTTCAGATAATCGAAATTGGATGGGGTGACCGCAAAGGCATTTGCATTGGGAATTCTGACGGATAAATTTCCACCCGTGGCCATGAGATAGCCATCGCGGGTCAGCGCCTGGGCTGTTGTGACAATTAATTGTTTTTCTGAATCGTAGATACCCATGAGACCTCCAGATAAAAACTAGACACTGTAAAGATTGTATAACTTAAACTTGACAGTGTCAAGAACCTGCTGTAGGATTGAGGCATGGAAGAGAAAAAATACCATCATGGCGACTTAAAGAATGCCTTGATTCAGGCTGGGGTGGAGATCCTGGCAAAAGACGGCTTACACGGCTTAAGCCTGCGCAGTGTGGCCCGAAAAGCAGGGGTCAGTCATGCAGCGCCCTATGCTCACTTTTCAGATAAACAGGCATTAATTGCGGCCATCTCAACGGAAGGGTATAAACTGCTTTATGACCAATTGGACGCCGCTATTCAGGCTCACGCAGGCGATGAACATCGGCAATTGATTGAAATTGCCTGGACGTATGTCCAATTTGCCATTCATCAGAACGAATTTTTTAAGATAATGTTTTCTGGTTATTTAGAACAAGAGCAAGAATACCCGGAATTTGTGGAGGTTTCCCAAAAAACCTTCCGCATGGTGATGGCGGTGGTTTCTGCTTGTCAAAAAGTGGGTATCCTGCGTGATACCGAGCCAGATTTGATGGCGGTCCTGCTTTGGGGGCAGGTGCATGGGGTTATTTCCCTGACAATGATGGGTCAGGTCTCGCATACCCTGCTTGAACGATATGATGCACGTTCCATCATCATTGTCACCATGAATCAGATTTCTCTTAAACCCTATGAAGGGAAATAACTAACCCTTCAGCAGTTCATTCAGGAATTTCTAGCGTTGACACAACCGGCGGATGTGTTGGATAAAGATTGGATAATACGCTCAGTTGAATTTCTCCATCCCGCCATTTTACCCAGGCGAAAATGCAGGCCATGCCCATCAAAATAGCCAGGATACTGATCAAGCCACCCTCGGGGCCAAAACTCCCCCCAGTGAGCAATTCATTGCCACGTTGGGTGATTTGGATCAAGCTTACGCCGGTTTCAGTTCCGCTGACTGGAAAACCGAATATATTTCCTTGAAAGAAATTCCAGGTGATATGAAGCCCGATGGAGAGTCCCATACGGCCGGTGAGGATCATGCCAAGTCCCAGGAAAAGTCCGGCTGCCATGATGTTCAATACACTGGCAGGAGTGGCACCCGGGTTTATGGCGTGCATGAGACCAAAAATACTGGATGTAATCAGATAAGAAATCAATAAGCCCGTTTTGCGGTCCTTGATGAAGGAAAATCCTTCAGACAGATTGATTAACTGGTAACCTCGCGAGAATATTTCTTCATAAATACCAACACAGATAAATTGAAAAGCATACACGATCATAGCGAGCCAAAAATTGGTGTAATCGGGATGGCTGAAAAGGGTACCTTCTACTGTGATCCAGCCAAAGGCCAACTCGGTCAAAAAGATGAGAACCATCAGGAAGCTGCCCAAAAATGCACCAAAAGCGAAATCATGCCACCATTTTCTTCCAAACTGTAATCCCAGGGATGAAAATTTCCTGCGATCCACCCAGCGAACTGTGACCCAGGTACCGATGATCATCACCAGGGTAATCAAAACCATCTGGTAAATATTGGTGTAGGTTGGGTCAATCATTAATCCAGAAAAGATGAAGCGGGCGATGACAACCAAAACTCCGCTGACTAATCCCAAAACCATGGTCGTACCCAGTAGAATGAGGATATACAGGCACAAACGCCAGGCAGTTCGCAGGCGGTTCTCCTCTTGATTCCAAAAAAAAGTTTTCAGGTTCATGGTTTTCTCACAAAGTAAGTCGATTCAAGGTCCTGCCAGGATTGGCAGGAATATTCTTGGTAGTATTTTCCAATGGTTGGATAAATGCCGCTGATTTTTTCGAGCATTTTTTCGGTAATCAGGCGGATGGAAAAGTGGGCATTGGGCGCACAGCGCAGTTTGATCAAATGGAACATGCTGCGCAAGTTAAGGGTCAGCAATACTCTTCGATTGAAGGCATTGGGGATCAGGTAAGAACCGATTCCGGGCATCTGAGCCTCAAAGAGTGGATAGGCATCGATGATACGCTGCATGCTGGCAGCATATGCCTGGGATAAACCTGCTTCGGCGATCCACAAGGGAGTGGCATAACCCCAGGTGGGGGACAGGGCTTGCGGAGATTGGGTCATCATGCGGTGGCGTTTTAATTCAAAGTAAGCACCCTGGTCGAGGACTACATCAAACGTAAAGTTGATATGTTCCAGCTCCCGAATGGGAATATCATATTTTTCAGGCAAATCCAATATTGTTTTGATCAGAGCAGATTTTTGTTCCTGGGTAAGCAGTACAATTTGCTGCAAAGCCTGCGCATAGCTAATAGATTTGTACCGATAAAGCGCAGCAGCCAGGACACGATTTTCGCCGTCCGCATCCCAGGTGACCAATTCACAGGTTGAGATTGAATTTTCTTTATTGGATTGCACCAGGGGTAAATGCTGGAAGATAGTTTCGGCGGTCTGCAAATGATCGGCCGGTGCGACGTACTTCACCAGAGTGGGCACTTCTGCCTGAGCGATTGTGCGGATTTCCGCACCCATTTGCTGGACTTCGCTCAGAGGATTCGTAAACATCTTTTGCAGGGCGTGTTCCAGAGCTCTGGCATTAATCGTCACGCCGACATTGGCCAGGGAGGCCGCTGGGAGTAAGAACCGGCAAACGTCAATATAGGATGTGCGAATACGCTGTGCCCATGCCGCAGGGCTCTCACCCTCCAATTGGGGAAATTTTTGTTGAGCCAGTACTTCCAGCTTGGGTAGGAAGGCTTCGTATTGTTGGAATAAATGATCCATCAATTCAATATAGGTTGCCAGCAAAGGATGATCCTGTAATTCCTGAGGAATATGGTAGCTGGTTTGATCCCATTTTTGATATCGGGTTGATTTTTCGGTGTAGGAGGCCAGACGGTTGCTTTCCAGATTTTCAACAGCCAGACGGGAAATATTTTCTACAGCGATGTGCAGGACCGCATGTTCCGCAACTGAAGCGTGGCCGTAACCAACTACCCATTTTTCATGAAATTGAGCGCTTTTCTCAGCGGATAATTCGGCGGCAATGGTATCAAATGGCAGGGGGGAACGGGAGGTCTTGGCAAATGTGACCGCAATGGTTTCAGGGGAGAGGGTCTGTGGATCCAGTAAATAGATTCGTCTTGTCTTTGGCATGGGATACAATCTCTCTGGCGGTTTGAATATCGGTTTGAATTTGTTGTTTTAACAGGTCCGGGTTGGGAAATTTAATCTCCGGACGGATGAAATCGAAAAAATGTAAATCAATGGGTTGACCATATAACGTATCCGTAAAATCAAGGATATACGTCTCGATGGTGATATTTTCAAGGTCGGTATTAAAGGTGGGCCGAGACCCGACATTGGTGATGGCCGGGTAGTTTCTGCCTTGCCATGAGAGCAGGGTGGCGTATACCCCGAATCGGGGTACCAGACGGTCCGGGTGGGGGAGTAAATTGGCCGTTGGAAAGCCAATTTTTCTGCCGCGATGCTCGCCATCAATAACTGATCCGCTGAAGTGATAGGCACGCCCCAGAAGTTTGTTGGCCTGGTGGATATCCCCTTTACGGATCATGTCCCGGATGGTGGTCGAGGAGATTCTTTTTCCTTGATTATCAACTTCCGGAACTTGCGTCAGGGAAAATAGGTTTTGTTCTCCCAACTGTTTTAAGGTTGCCTGATTGCCTTCCCGGTTTTTGCCAAGGGAGAAATCTTCACCTGTGATCAGATGCTGCATATGCAGTTGTTTGATCAGGTAGCTAACAAAATCTTCTGCAGGAGTGTTGGCCAGGGCTTGATCAAACTTCATCGTCACCAGATGATCTATGCCCATTTGTTGTATGAGGCAGGTCTTTTCCTCGTTTTCCAGTAAAGTTTGAGGGCGATCGATCTTACCCAGGGCTACTGCCGGGTGGGGATGGAAGGTGATTAGAACAGAGGGCAAACCAAGAGAACGCGCCATGGTCACCGTGGAGCGGATGACGGTTTGATGCCCAAGATGGAGGCCATCAAAGACACCGATTGTCACGCAGGAGGAAGGTAAGCAAAGCTCGTCAAGGGAGTTGTATTGTTGCATAGCGTGTCTGAGGGTATTGAATCAGATCCCCCTGATCTGATTTATTCTTGAAAGAAAACCTTTTTAGGCTGCCATTCTTTTTGCTCACCATCATATTCAAATAGGGCAACTAGTTCTCCCTGTTCGGTGATACCACGAGCCATGGTGCCTGCTTCTCCATCGCCTGGAATGCGGTGGCCGTGTTGAACAAGGTCCAGTTGTTCCTGATTCAATTCTAGGGTGTGCCAATCGGAAAGAGCTTCGGCTGCCGGGATGAGAAACTGATACCATGTGCCATTTTCAAATGCATCGCGCAATTTGCGCAAAGGGACTGCGTCACGCAAGGTAAATTGTCCGCTTTTTGTTCGTCGTAATCCGATCAGATGCGCACCGCAGCCCAATTCTTTCCCCAAATCATGGGCGAGAGAACGCACATAGGTACCTGAAGAACAGAATACATCAATGACTGCTTCAGGGGCTTCCCACTCTAATAAATCAAGATTATGAACGATGATTTTTCTAGGTTTAAGATCCGGTGTTTCCCCATCTCTGGCCATATCATAGGCTTTTTTACCTTGAACCTTAACGGCAGAGTAAGGCGGCGGAACCTGTTCAATTTCGCCGACATAATGGGATAGCACTTCTTTAAAGTGCTCTTCCGTGATATCCACGGGAGAAACACTTAAGATTTGTCCTTCTCCATCATAGGTATCGGTGCTCTCGCCAAGGCGCACAATAGCCTGATACCGTTTGTCGGAGGCGGAAACATATTCGCTCAAGCGAACGGCGGGGCCCAATAAAACCACTAATACCCCCGAGGCACGGGGGTCCAGCGTGCCAGTGTGGCCAGCTCTACGGATATTGGTACCACGTCGAACGATTTGAACTACATCGTGTGATGTTAAACCCACCGGTTTATCGATGACTAAAACACCCGATATTGCATTGGCTAAATTAATTTCTTTATTTGTATTCATTTTATCTCTCTCCCCATAAACAGAAACGAATAATGTTTTGTTTAATTTTGAACGTTTGACTGTGGTTATGAAGGATCGATGCTCTGTTCAAAATATACCTCAATAAATTTTTTGGTTTCAGCTAAGACCATTTTCTGGACACGATTAATCGTGTCTCGAATTTCCGCACCTGCTGCTGAAGGATGTCCCCCCCCACCAAATTCTGCTGCCAAAACCGAGATGTCGATTTCAGGTTTGGAACGCCAACTAACTTTGGTTTGGCTATTCTGTTGTTCGTTAAATAACAAACAAACTTTTGCTTCTGTGATGGTAGCCATGAAATTCACCAAATCCGCATCATCATTGCCTTGATAATTGGTTTCTTTTCGATCTGCCTGAGTGATGGTTGTCCAGGCAACACCTCCCTCAATTTTTAGTTTGGATAATCCCTGACCCCAAAGCCGCACCGACTGAAAATCCTTCTCGGTGATGGCTTTGGCATAGATTGCTGGTAAATTGACACCCGCATCCATCAAGACAGCTGCATAGCGCAGGGTGGCCGAAGTGGTATTACTGGTGGAGAATCCCTGGGAATCGGTTAGAATTCCCAGGAGTAAGGCTTCTGCGGATGCCTTGGTGAGGGTTAAGCCCCATTCTGGTATGTGATTTGTGATGATTTCTGCAGTGGCTGCGGATTTATCTTCAACCAAATTAATGCTAGCGAAATGGGTATTAGTTTTATGATGATCGATATTAATGTCAATCTGGCGTTCGCCAAATACTCCACCACTGCGACCTAAGTCAGCACAATCAACCAGGATAAACAAGTCGACGGGTAAAACATAAGATTTGGTAATGTGCTCGATACCGGATAAATATTGGAACCGGTTTGGGATGCCATCGGGTAAAACATACTGTACTTTTTTTCCTGCTTCCTGGAGAGCTAAGCCCAAACCAAGAACAGACCCGATTGCATCACCATCCGGACGCATATGTGCAGCAATAGCAATAGTTTCTGCTTGCTTAATTCTATCGTGTATTTGTTGATTCGTGTTCGTCACTAGGTGTTGAATCTTCATCTTCCTGATCTATTTCTTCTTCCGGTAAGTCCGTTCGAATAGTGGCCAATAATTTTTCAATTTTGTCCGCTTTTTCAGGCGTTGCATCCCAGTGAAAACGAATATTTGGAAATGAACGCAAGTTGATTTGTTTCGCCAGATATCGCCGGATAAATTCCTTGGCGCTATTCAGACCGGTGAGAATCTCCTCTTGTCGTTCAATTCCTTCCAAAGCAGAAACATAAATATTTGCATGCGATAATTCACGATCCACTGTAACATCTGTGACATAGGTCCCTGTAATGCGCGGGTCCTTTAGTTCATAGAGAAACAGCTCTGCTAATTCTTCCCGAATGCGCTCGGCAATACGGTCTACTCTAATTTGTGATGGCATATCAATCTCTAAAATTGACTAGATTTATGAACAGTATAGCACTCAACGATATCACCTTGCAGGAATTCAGTGAAATTCTTGAAAGCCAGTCCACAATCCCAACCTGTTTTTACTTCTTTGACATCATCCTTCTCATGTTTCAAGGAGGATAACTCGCCGACATATACTTCTTCACCGTTGCGGTTGATACGTACCTTGGCATTGCGATGAATCTCACCGTCGATAACGCGGCATCCGGCGATATCCCCAATTTTGGAGATATGGAAGACAGCTCTGATTTCAGCATGACCGACAATTTTTTCGATCATTTCGGGTTCCAACATGCCCTTTAGGGCCCGTTCCAGA
Source organism: Leptolinea sp. UBA5203 (assembly GCA_002412765.1). GTDB lineage: Bacteria > Chloroflexota > Anaerolineae > Anaerolineales > Anaerolineaceae > UBA5203. The sequence continues at coordinate 157,045 of DHVR01000003.1, forward strand.
TCTTCGAGCAAACGATAGATGATGGTATACAGGCGGATGGAAATTCTTTCTGAAGCGGCCTGTGCTTTGGCAGCATTATCTGCCTTAACATTAAAACCAATAATAATGGCTTTAGATGCGGTTGCCAGCATAACATCCGATTCCGAGATATCTCCGGTGGCGCTGTGCAGGATATTGACACTGATTTCGCTGTCTTTGGCCAGGTCATTAATGGAATTAATGATCGGTTCGAGGGAGCCCTGTACATCGGCATTGATAATCAGACGCAGCTCTTTTTCTTCTCCAGCCTGAACCTTTGCAAATAATTCTTCCAGGGTGGCGCGCGGTGCGGATTGTGATTTAAGTTTATCAAGATTTTTGATGTTCTGGGTAAAAGCCTTGGCGACTTTATCGTTATCAAAGACCTGGAATCTATCCCCAGCCTTGGGAACATCACTCAGCCCCATGATTAACACAGGGGTGGATGGGCCGGCTTTCTTGATCGGTTTTCCACGATAATCAAACATGGCTCGGATATGGCCGTTTGCGGAACCCGCGGTGATGATATCCCCTTTCTTCAAGGTGCCGTTCTGTACAAGGAGTGTAGCCACCACACCCTGGGCTTTGGCGATTTCAGCTTCAATGACAGTACCGATTACTTTCCCATCCGGATTGGCTTTGATGCCATTGGTTTCGGCGACCAGTAAAATGGCTTCCAAAAGATCATCAATGCCGGTACCCACTTTCGCGGAGACGGGAATGATCATGGTATCGCCATCCCATTCATCAGGGACGAGGCCGGCTTCAGCCAACTGATTTTTGGTGTATTCCGGGTTGGCATCCGGGCGGTCCATTTTGTTCATCGCCACAATGACGGGTACCTGTGCGGCTTTGGTATGGGCAATGGCTTCCTTGGTTTGGGGCATGACACCATCATTCGCGGCAACCACTAAAATAACAATATCCGCACCCTGAGCACCGCGGGCACGCATGGCAGTAAACGCAGCATGTCCAGGGGTATCCAGAAAGGTAATTTTCTGACCTTTTGCTTCAATTTGATACGCGCCGATGTGTTGGGTAATACCGCCTGCTTCTTTATCTGCTACATGTGTGTTACGGATGGCATCCAGCAGGGTTGTTTTACCGTGATCCACGTGTCCAAGAATCGTCACAACGGGAGGACGATTGACCAGTTTGGCTTCATCTTCGTCGGATATAACCTGACGCCAATGAGGGATCTCACTGATTTCCAGTCCGGATTCTTCTTCAAGTACTTCAACGCTGGCCTCATAACCGCATTCACTGGCTACGATGGCAGCAGTATCAAAATCAATTTGTTGATTAATGTTTGCCATAACACCATTCGCCATCAATATTTTGATGATCTGAATGGGACTCGTATCAATGGCCTTCGCGAGATCTCGAACGGTAATTGACGCTGGTAAAATAATGGGTTTACTCTCGCTCATATGCACCTCCTGGTTTCATACACCCCTTGTCATTCCCCTGACAGAGATGGTGGCTGCCAACCGGTTTCCCTTAGTTTTGCAGCCACCCCTAATTTACGTTTCTTATTCTGTCATCAATTCTGATTGTTCTGCTTGAGCTTTCTCCAGCAAGGGTTGAAAGACTTCCTTCAACTGCTTATGATTCTCTACAGACAAATCTGTTTTTAATGCACGGGCAATGCCACCACTTAATCCTGATTTTATACATTCCTGTTGTATGTGCAGATAGGTTCCTCTTCCAGGTAGTTTTCCGGTGGTGTCCACAACGACACCCTCGTCCGTGCGGACGAGTCGGAGCATACTCCGTTTTCCTTGAACTTCTCTACAGCCAACACAAGTGCGTTGGGGAATATGTTTTCTGGGTTTCTTAACTTGATTACCCATGAAATGTCCCTTTACAAAGCACTAAACATCCCAATCCCATTCACCACCGCCACTGCGTTTATGCTTTTTATGTTTGATAACCAGGTTGGCTTCTGGATCGAATTCTATGGTTTGGTTTTTACGTTTCTTCTTCTTCTTGTCCGCGGCGCTGAGAGAATCGTCAGATTCATCGTCCACGTCTTCATGGACGCGCATCGGGTCAAGTAATTCCGGTTTCAGGGTGAAAATATCTTCAAAGGAAATGTCTTCCTCGATACTTTCTTCCTGTGGTGCAACTTTAATTTCGGCTCCTTTACCGCGCTCGGAGGCAACACTCATGGGTTCCATTTCCATGGCAGAGTCAAAGGTCAATGCTTCAGCAGGATCAATTTGATCCTCGGCTTGTACCGCCAGTACGGGTCCTTCCATAGCGGCAGGTTCAGTGACGATGGGTTGTTCTGCTTCTTCAATGGTTGCTGGCATATATTTTTGTAAATTGGAAGCCACGATGGCAGCGATATCTGCCATGGCTTTTGGACCTATACCCTGTAACTTAAGAATACTGTCCGGGCGAAATTTTAAGGCGATGGAAAGGTCACCAACCGTATGGAATCCGGCTTCATCCAGAAGTTCCGCAAGGCGGCTTTCCAGATCGGTTGCCAGTACCCGCAGGGTGAATAATTCCGGAGCCAGCTCTGCACGCATATGTACTTCGTCATCGGAGATTTTGCTGACCGGTGCTTCTTCGACTTTTCCGTAGTTGGAGGAGAATTTTTCAACACGATCAATGAAGGTACTTAATTTCTCATAATCTTCAGGATTAATCGGTCTGCCTTCAGCTTTTCTGGCTAACAAGCCTTCAATGATGGCATAGTTGGGCTGTTCTTTTTCAGCCATGACAACCAGATCAGGATTGTTTTGCAAGCGATAAAGAACATCTGAGGCTGCTTCGGTGATACTTTTAATATCAATGCGCCAGCTGGTTAATTTGGCAGCCAGACGGGCATTTTGTCCGTCGCGGCCAATGGCCAGACTGAGCTGATCTTCCGGTACAACCACGGTGGCTGTTTTTCCGGACATTTGGTCATCATTGAGATAAACACCGACGACGCGGGCTGGGCTGATGGCTTTGGAAATGAAAATAGCTGGATCGGCATTCCATTCAATGACATCGATTTTTTCATCATGCAGTTCGCGTACAATGGCCTGGATGCGGACGCCGCGAATACCTACGCAAGCACCGACAGGGTCGATCCCTGATTGCGTGGCAGCAACGGCCACTTTGGCCCGTTCGCCAGGTTCGCGGGAGATAGAGCGAATTTCAACCACCCCATGATAAATTTCCGGCACTTCATTTTCCAAAAGGCGGCGCAGGAAATCACGATGCGTTCTGGAAAGGAAAATTTGCGGTCCGCGGGGAGTATCTTTAATTTCGGAGACCAGGCAGCGGACGCGATCATGAATGCGGAAGCGCTCGCCGGGAATCATATCTTTTTTCATCATGGTGCCTTCAGCCCGCATTTCCAACCCTACAGTTAAACCCTGTGAGTTGATGGCCTGAATGATACCGCTGATGATTTCACCCATCTGTTTCTGATAATGAGTAAGCTGGGATTGTCTTTCTGCATCTCGAATACGCTGCTGAATTACCTGACGAGCGGTTTGTGCAGCTACGCGCCCAAAATCTTTGGGTGTCGTTTCTACTACAACCATACTGCCTAATTCAGCTTCAGGATTAACCTTTAAGGCAACTTCGAGCGCTACTTCTGTGCGGTCATCCTGAACTTCTTCAACCACTTCCTTTTCTGCTGAAATGGTGACTTTTCCGGTTTCGGGGTCTACCAGGGCTTCAACATGTTGGGCAGTGGATGCGTTGACAGATTTGCGATAAGCCGAAACCATCGCAGATTCTATTGCTTTTAAAATTACTTCCTTAGGAAGCTGTTTTTCTTCCAGGACCTCATTAAAGGCTAGTACAAATTCATTCTTCATCTAGAAAAATCTCCACAAAGGACCTTATAAGCAGAAAAGTGGGGTGAACCCACTTTCCGTTGCTTTCTTTATTGATTTCTCGTGTTACACATTCATTTTAACATAGATTCAACCGCACTGCAAGCACATAATGAAGGAAGTTCACCCATTCAGCGTAATTTCGGTATACAATAGTACCAATTTCACATTGTACACGGAAAGGAGTCGGTATGGGATCTGATAAAAAATGGTGGCAGGACGGAGTTATCTATCAAATTTATCCACGGTCATTCTCCGATAGTAATGGTGATGGCATTGGTGATTTGGAAGGTATCCGTCAGAGACTTGATTATATTCAGGAATTAGGCGTGGATGCCATCTGGTTATCCCCGATTTATCCAAGTCCGGATGTGGATTTTGGTTATGATGTTTCCAACTACGTTGATATTGACCCCAAATACGGGACCCTGGCCGATTTTAACGCCCTGGTTGCAGATGCCCACGCGAGGGGAATTCGAGTGATTCTGGACCTGGTTCTTAATCACACCTCGGATCAACATCCCTGGTTTGTGGAATCCAAAAAGAGCAAAGACAATCCTTTTAGTGATTGGTATATGTGGCTGCCTCCCAAAAAAGACGGCAGTGTGCCTAATGGTTGGCAATCCATTTTCGGCGGTAAGGGCTGGGAATATATTCCCGAACGGGAAGAGTATTATTTCCATATGTTTTATAAAGAACAGCCGGATTTAAACTGGCGCAATCCTGCGGTTGAAGAAGCCATCTATGATGTTTTTCGCTTCTGGATGAAGCAGGGGGCGGATGGTTTCCGTCTGGATGTGTTTAATGGCTATTTTAAAGATGCCAGACATCGCGACAATCCTTCAAAATTTGGCATTCGCGGTTTTGATCGTCAGGAGCATGTGTTTGATTGTGATCAGCCTGAGTTGATCCCGGTTTTGAAGAACATCCGCAAGATTGTGGACGATAACCCGGATGGATATACGGTAGGAGAAACCTTCCTCTCAACTCCGGAAAAAGCGGCCCGCTATTGCGCGCCAGGGTTATTACATGCTGCTTTTAATTTCGGTTATTTGGAATGCAAATGGAATCCAAAAGCCTTTGCGACGGTCATTCAGAAATGGGAGGATGTGCTCCAAGAGGGTTCCTGGCCGACCTATGTACTTAATAATCACGATGTAAGGCGAACGGGTACCCGTTTCACTAGAGGCGAGGATGATAGGATACTGAAAAACGCTGCGGTGTTAATGCTAACAATGCGAGGGACTCCCTTTATGTATTACGGGGAAGAAATTGGCATGCGGGATATTCCGGTAAAAAGAAGTGAAATTCAAGATCCAATCGGGAGAAAATACTGGCCGTTTCATGTGGGGCGCGACGGCTGCCGATCACCAATGCAGTGGGATGAAACGGCCAATGCCGGATTCACCCGTGGAAAACCCTGGCTACCTGTGCATGTCAATGCCGATCTGCGCACGGTCAAGTCCCAGATGGCGGATGAGCAATCCTTGTGGCATGTCTATAAAAAAGTGTTGCAGTTACGCAAGGACTATCCGGTATTGCGTTATGGCATGTTCCAGCCGGTGACCTTCGAACAAAAGGCTTTGCTGGCTTATCTGCGTCAGGATAATGAGCAAACCATTCTGGTGATTATTAATTTTAAAAGGCGAATAACCCGTTTGGCGTTAGGTTCGGACCTGCAGCGAGCGGGCTGGAAAGAGCTGCTCTCTACAGAGGAGAATCCGGATCGCTTCAAAGACCCCGGCTATATTCGGGTAAAGGGGCACGAAGCCTGCATTTTATTACGAACTAAAGGATAGGATAAAAAAAACTCCGGGATTTGATCCGGAGTTTTTTGTAATCTATCGTTTTCCAATAGGCGTCAAATCGAACGGCACACCGACTTCTTTCCCGGCTTCCTGCAGGGAAGCCACGACGGTTTCCATCAGGGGTACTCCCTCCAGTCGATATTTTTGGGCTTTTTCCAGTTCTTTCTCGCCGTGAATAAAGATGCGTTCTTCATTCTCGGCTTTGGGTGCATTTTTAAGCAGTTGGATCATCTCGTCCATGTCCAGCTTGAATTCATTGATTTCGCGGAAGAAGGAAATATTAACGGCAGCGAAGAAATGACCCACATTGGCGGTATCCTGTTCGGTGGCGGGATGGGCGACATGCGGCCCGAATGCAGCGCCGGCTAAGACGCCCGAAAAGATATCCACCATCACCGCCAGTCCATAGCCTTTATACCCGCGCATGATATCCGGTCCGCCTAAGGGCATTAAAGCCCCACCAGCCAATACTTCTTTGGGATCTGTGGTGATAGTTCCTTTGGCATTTACGCCCCAACCGGCTGGGATGGGTTCGCTGGCTTTATCATAAACCGAGATCTTTCCAATGGGGACAATGCTGGTGGCCATATCCAGGATGTATGGCTTTTCATTTTGGGTGGGTGCAGCTACGGCAATGGGATTGGTGCCCAACATGGCCGTCCGGCCAAAGGTAGGCGCAACCAGGGGTTGGGAATTGGTGAAGCTCATGCCGATCATATCTTCTGCCAGCGCCATCTTTGCATAGTAACCTGCGATTCCATAATGATTACTGTTGGATACGGTGGCAAAGCACACGCCGGATGTTTTTGCTTTTTCAATACAGCGCTGCATGGCATACGTACCGGCAACTTGACCCATGCCGTTGCCTGCATCCAGAGCCAAGGTGGCGGGGGTTTCATTTTTGACACTAATGGCGGTAACAGCGTTCATCAGTTTTTTCTTTAAACGGCTGCCGTAATATGTATATAAGCGGATGATGCCATGGGAGCTGATGCCGTGCAAATCGGCGGCGAGTAGGATCTCAGCGCTGCGTTGGGCATCCTCCAGGGGTACATCCAACTTACAGAAAAAATCGGTCATATAGTTTTCGAGCTGTTCAGCTTTGTAAAGCAGGTTTTCTACCATTGTCCCTCACGGTTTAAATAAAATAACTCCCCTCCATTATACATAAGGAAGGGGAGTTCAAGCCAACCTAAATGAAATTATCTTAAGAGTGTGATCTGATTCTTATCAACGGTTTCGCCGACGATGGATTCAAAAATTTTTACGGGGTCAAGGAGGATCACCAGCCCTTGATCGCCATTCTTGGCAATACCTTTGATGTACTTCGTATTGATGGAACTGACCATTGGAGAGGGTGGGGAAATCTCGCTGGCGGCTATCTGATAAACCGACTCTACATTATCAACCACAAATCCGGCGGTAACGTCTTGCACTGCAACTACAATTATGCGGCTGTTTTCGTGGTCATCCGAGACGGTCAGTCCTAATTTATGACAAAGATTTATGACAGGCAGTACAACGCCGCGTAAATTGGTAGCGCCTTCAATGGATGGATGTGCCCGGGGAACCCAGGTGATATCCTGCATTTTGATGATGCTTTCCACAATCATAATACTGATCCCGTAAGCTTGACCGGCCAATGAGAAGATGACCAGATGTTCATCCGTATCATAACTGGCTTCACTCTTACTGGCGACAATCGCATTGGTCATAGGGACATCAAGATTGGATTTATCCTCTTCAACCACCGTGATCTTCTTTTCCATCACAGGGGCAGAGTTCTTCTTCACAGGTTCGGGAGCAACTTCCACCACTGGGGGAGCAGGTTTTACTTCTTCCGGTGTGCTTTTTGGAGGAAGAGGCTTGGCTTCTTCATTCTTTTCTTTTTTTACAGGAGCCGCTTTCTCTTTTTTCTCTACCGATTTGGCGATTGGCGCTGCAGGTTTCTCAACCGGCTTGATGACTGGCGCGGGTACCGGTTTCACTTCTTCAGCGGACTGAGAAGGTTGCGTTGTTTCCTGGTTGAAAATCGAAAGGTCGCTTTTCTTGGTGGAAAATAAACGCTCAAGGCTGTTTTCAACTTTATTCTTTTTTGTCATTTCTATCCCTGTTCGCTCAATAATTGAATGACTTCTTTAGCAAGTTCTTCATATTCCAGATTGGATCGTGATTTTGAGGCGTACTGTGAAATGGGTTCGCCAGCCGCAGCGCTCTCTCGAATTTGGGTATCAATGCCGATTACCGTTGTAAATAAATTATTCTCAAAGCTCATCAGTAATTGTCCAAGCACTTCTCTGCAGATACGATTTCGTTTATCAAAAATAGTGGCGACCAAATGGTAATTTAGCGAAGGATTCAAATGTTTTTGTACGGCATCAATGGTTTCCAGCAATCGCTCCAAGCCTCGGGCTGCATAGTATTCCGTTTGAACGGGTACCAACACCATATCTGCGGCGGTCAAAGCCATTAAAGTTAATGGACTTAAAGCCGGTGGGCAATCAATCAAAATAAAGTCATAATCCTCACGAATGGGTTTTAAGGCGTTGGCGAGGATCCATTCATAGTTTTCGATAGCCACGATTCCCTGTTCGGTTGCTGCAAGCCGAACATCACTGGGAAGGATGAACAGATTATTGGTGCCCGTTTTTTGAATGATGTCTTGGATGGATATGGATTCGTCCCGTTCTTCGGGATCAATTAAATCCGCGATGGCCAACTCAATCTCGTCGGGATCCAGGCCGACAGCCATGGTCAGGTTAGCCTGTGAATCCAGATCAATAATCAGCACCTTTTTTTGTAAAACGGTGAGATTGGCTCCTAAGGATACACAGGTCGTTGTTTTCCCAACGCCCCCTTTTTGATTACTTACAGCAATTATTTTTGCCATACATTTCCTCGTAAAAAGGTCACATCAATTATGGAATGGCGCAACAAAAGAACCAGTTAGTACTTTCTTAGTTTTATCATAATTCAAAACAGTTTTTTCACCATAAACGCTGAATAAAGCTTTCATAAAAAGTAGGCAGAGAACCATGGTGTATGGTCTAAATCACAACGAGACGGGAAAGTAGTTTCAGGTAATTGTTCAATTCTTAGGAATTATTACTTGTATTTTGTGGATTGAAAAGATGTGGCTGAGATTTGTTACCCCATAGTACAAAAATATAAAATTTAGCCAAGTGAATCATATGAAATATTTTGGTCCAAGTGAATGACCACATTGTGCAACACTTCCAGACAAGCCTGTACAGCCAGTGGTTCGATCGCTTCAGGCAGGTCCTGCATGGTGTGATAAACCATACCACTGCGAATCAGATCAGTCGGCATGGCAAGCAGGGTGGTGCAATGAACGCCAATTTTTGCCAATTCAGCAGCATCGGTGGAACCCCCTCCGAATTTCATGGTCGAGAGTTGAGCGGGATATCCAGCTTGATGGGCTGTCTGTAAGCAGAGGCTTGCCAGGGTTTTATCCAGTTTTACGGTGTGGTTTAAATCCGAGATTAAAAATTTTAACTCTGATACCTTGTAGATACTGTCCATATTGAGCAGGTAAGTTGGCAGGCAGGTTAATTCCCGAAGATGGTTTTCAGCAAAAGATCGTGCTCCACGCAAACCAGCTTCTTCGGCATCGAAGGATACAAATTTTAGGCGAGTATGCTGAAGGGAGCTTATACCGGAATCCGCTGCAAAGAATTTGGCAAATTCCACCAGCATGGCGGAAGAAATCAAATTATCCCCTGCGCCTGGGGTTCCCTTTGTACCTACCATGAAGAATTTGGTACCAGCGACGGGAATACTGAGCAGCCAAAAGAGCTGCAATCCAATAGCTATTTCAGGCGTTTTTCCGGTCGTCCACTCTATTCCCAACCAAAGCAGAGCAGCGACCAAACCGGTCATAATAGCGATATCCGGAAGAATAATTTTTAAGCCATAGAATCGTTGATGGCTGCGCAGCATGCGCATTTCATAGGCACTGTCATGATGTCCGCTGAGCAGAATTTGCTGCTCAACTCGCTTTATAGGCTCAAGGGATGCAATGACATTGGCACATGTGCGCTTGGGAAATAAAAAACCGAAATATTCCTTGTAATATCCGAACTGTAAAAAGCCATACACAATCGTTAACAAGATACCGAGGGCAGCGATTTGGATATGACCCAGAAGGGCGACCAGACTAAAGAGAATATATAAAGTTGGTTCAATGAGAAAGAAACCATTGAAGACACCTGGCCGGGTAGTAAAGTGTTCCAAATCAGCTTTGCCGCATACGTTGGCTAAACGGTCCCGCAAATGGGAGGCAGCTTGAAGACAATTCTTCGTGCCAGCCAAACGCGGGCCGTAGGCAGTGATTAATTGATGAGTATATGCGAGAGCACTATTGGCTGCTTGCTGAAAGGAGAGCTTCATGGTGGTGGATTCCTTGGGTAAACTCAAAGAATTCTACTCGTGCTTGTCTGATAAATCAATTGATCGATCAATAATCGTAATTATTCAAAATCCTTTTTTGGGATATCTTCTCTAGAATGGAAAAGTTTACGAATCCGAAAATACTATTTCATTTGTTATGCATCAATTCCCTTGACAAATATTTATTTTTGTATAGAATTGTCTGGACATGAGATATTTGACTGACACCCAATGCCCCCAACAAATCCAGGATTTCCACTATCCTGCCATTGTCGTTTCAAAAAGAGCCGTTCTTGGCTCTTTTTTTTTGTCCCAATTTCGCAACATAGGTAAGGTACCATGAAATCATTTTTTGAAGTTCTTGAGGATCGTGCCAAACAAATTGACTCCATCCTTTGTATCGGGCTGGATCCACATCCGGATGAAATTTCCGAAAAAAGTCGGAAAGGACTGGTCGAATTCTGTCAGCGGATGATTGAATCCACGACCCAGGTTGCAGCGGCGTATAAACCCAATATGGCTTTCTTTGAAATGTTGGGCGCGGAGGGTTGGCTGGCATTGCAGGATGTGTTGGCCTTGATCCCCGATGAGATTCCCGTCATCCTGGATGCAAAACGCGGTGACATCGCATCCACTGCTCAGGGCTATGCCCATGAAGCTTTTGCACTTCTAGGAGCGGATGCCATTACTTTGAACCCGCTATTGGGGGAAGACTCCATTGCGCCCTTCCTGGCATATCGAGAAAAAGGCGCTTTTGTTTTGTGTAAAACTTCCAATCCGGGTGCGGATGATTTTCAGAACTTAACCACGCAATATGAAGGAAAATGGATCCCCCTTTATGAACAAATCGCCCGCAAGGTAGAGCGCTGGAACACCACCCATCAGCTCGGGCTGGTGATCGGAGCCACGCAGGTGCCGGCTCTGCAGCGGATTCGTCAGATTGCTCCCAGCATGTGGTTTCTGGTACCGGGGGTTGGCGCTCAGGGCGGGGATTTGGAAGAAGCCTTAGAAGCCGGTCTGAGGGCTGATGGCCTGGGGGTGCTGCTGCCAGTCTCCCGTGGAATTTCCAAAGCGGATGACCCGAAATTGGCTGCCGATATGCTATCTGACGAGATCAATCGCATTCGCCGGCAAGTTATCAGCGACAATGGCAAACCAAACCGGATATCTGTCGAGAAAACGCTGCTTGAGCAAATTGGGGATCAATTGCTAACTACGGGGTGTGTGAAATTTGGGGATTTCACCTTGAAATCGGGATTGCACTCTCCCATCTATTTGGATTTGCGCCGGCTGATTTCCTACCCCGATTTGATGAACAAAGTCTGTGATGCCTACACCGAAGTCATCCGATCCCTGACCTTTAATCGAATTACCGGGCTGCCTTATGCGGCTTTGCCCCTGGCTACTTTGATCAGTCAAAAGGGCGGCTGGCCGATGATTTATCCACGAAAAGAGATCAAAGAGTATGGCACCAAAGCCAGTATTGAAGGCGACTATCAATCGGGTGAACAAATTGTGATTATTGATGATCTGGCCACCACCGGCGGATCAAAATTTGAGGCCATCGATAAACTTCGTGAAGCCGGATTAGTGGTAAAAGATGTAGTCGTTCTGATTGATCGGCAAAGCGGCGCTGCTGAAGCGCTGGCAGAACAAGGCTATCAATTACATGCGGTGCTGCAATTTTCTGATTTGCTGCACTATTGGCAGGATTCAGGTCAGGTTCCCGCTGATCAAATTCAAGCTGTATTCAAGTTTCTGGAGACCCACTAATATGTACCCACTCTATCGACCAATTGTATTTTTACTCAGTCCAGAGTCCGCCCATCATTTAACTGTCACAATGCTGAAACTCGCAGGCAATCTGGCACCGACGCGTGCCTTGATTAAGGCATTGTATTATCCGAAAGTGAACGGCCCAGCGATTGATCTTCTGGGCCTTCATTTTGCCAATCCGATCGGTATGGCGGCTGGATATGATAAGGATGGAGAAGGTTGGCGCGGACTGGCCGCTCTGGGATTTGGTCATATTGAGTTGGGTACCGTCACCGTCAATCCGCAGGACGGAAACGCCAAACCGCGCATCTTCCGCATCCCTGAAGAACGAGCGGTGATTAATCGCTGCGGGTTTCCCAATTACGGCGCTGAGTACATGCTCAAACGCATGAATGGCAAACGTCCCAAGGACCTGGTTCTGGGGGTCAGTATTGGGAAGAACAAAACCACACCCCTGGAAAATGCCGAAGATGATTATTTGAAATTGATCGATCTGTTTGCGGAGAAATCCGATTATCTGGCGGTGAATGTCAGCTCCCCTAATACTCCTGGGCTGCGCGAACTGCAAGAGAAGGGACGTTTTGATCGTTTGTTACGGGCTGTGGCCGCGAAAAAGGCGGAAGTCTCCCAGAAATATCAGAAGAATATGCCCATTGTGGTAAAACTGGCACCTGAACTGAACGATGATGAATTGGACGAATGTCTGGATGTAATTTTGGACACCGGTTTGGATGGGGTGATCATCAGCAACACCAGCTTAAATCGCCATGGATTGAAATCCCCTAAAGCGAGTGAGTTTGGCGGATTGTCCGGTGTGCCGATCATGGCGCACAGCACACAATTGATCCGCAATGTTGCCCGCCGTACGGAAGGCAAACTGCCGATTATTGCCAGCGGCGGGGTGATGAATGTTGCCGATGCCCAGGAAAAACTGGACGCTGGCGCAAAATTGGTCCAGCTCTATACTGGCATGATTTTTGAAGGTCCCGAATTACCGGGAAAGATTATCCGTTCAGGATTGCGATACTAGACTTACAAAGCCATTATCGTAAGAATGTACCGGCAGCCCGTTCAGGACCGCCGGTTTTTCATAAGTTGGATCAAAGCGTCCAGCAGGGCTTTCACATCCGACCAGGGATTGTATTCCTGAATGGATATCCTTGCGTATAGCTGTTGATTCCAGACATAAACCGGAACTTCGATTTTGTAGGTATCGTACAGGCTATCTTTTGTTTTTTGAGCTTCCCAGGTATTGGGTAAGGCAAAGCTGGCCAATTGACCGTACCAAAAGTCGCCGCCCTGATACAGGCTGGCCAATCCGGTGATGGATTGGATGGCCTGCAGGGCTTTGTTGGTCATCTCATGGCAGCGCTGGCGTACATCCGGCCAGTGATGCTGAGCTTGATACTCAATGGCCGTGGGAACCGTAAGGAAAGCAGCCAGATCGCGGGTGCCGAGGTATTCGTTGTAATCCACCAGAGTGGAGGTACCGGGCAAGACGCTTTGCCAGCCGAAACTGACCACCAAAGGTTCAATCAGGGCATGGGAGTCTTTACGGGCATACAGGAAGGCGGAGCCTTTAGGGGAACAAACCCATTTGTGGAAATTGCCGGTGTAAAAATCACAGCCTACATCGGTCAGATCCAAATCAATGTGTCCAGGAACATGAGCCCCATCAATCAGCGTCAGGATACCGGCGGCCCGGGCGCGCTGGCAGATTTCCTTGATCGGGAAGATGGCGGCAGTTTCAGAGGTGATGTGACTGAGGAAAATCACTTTGGTTTGGGGGGTGACGCCGGCCCAGAATTCCTCCAACAATTTTTCATGGCTGGTGAAAGGGGTGCTGATGGGCTGGACTTTGTAGGTGAAGCCGGCCTTTCCTGCCAGAAATTGCCAGGTGCGGTTGGTGGCGCCGTATTCGTGATTGCTGGTGAGGACTTCATCCCCGGCTTTCAGGTCCAGGCTGCGGGCGATGACGTTGACGCCATAAGTCGAATTGGTTACATAGACGACTTCATCCGCCTGACAGTGAAGGTACTTTGCCATGACTTCTCTGGCATCCGCGAGAAGTTGAGGCGCTTTTCGGGCGATAAACAGAACCGGTTGTTTTTCCAGCTCGCGCTGCCATTGTTGGTAGGTTTCAAAGACCAGATTGGGAACGGCTCCAAACGATCCATGATTGAGGAAGGTGATTTCAGGATTGAGTTGGTAGCCGACATATTTGCTTGAATTCATGGGATGCGTACCTCACGTGCTGGAATGGGAAATCAGGATAGATTCTAATCCCAAGCGATGGATTGTGCCATCTTTTAGTCTGAGAAGGATTGGGTTAGGGATGGAATAAGGAAAGGGAAGTTTGAAAAAGTTGGGGTTAATATATGGTTATTGAAAATCCATGGTTATTTTGAGGGATATAGTAAATTTTGATTCATAGGTGAGGGCAAAGCATCCTGGGATAAACGTCTACTTAATCAATCGCGTTATCCCAGGATGCTTTACCCCTACGCTGGATGATCACCCAATTCCTTGGAGATATACTTTTTGATTTTCTTCTCAAATGATTCAAACCCGTTGTAGATTTCTGCATGCCAGCCTAACTCTAGGGCTGCTTGTACGTTTGTTTCGGAATCATCCCAAAATAGGATGGATTCTTTTTTCAGGTTGAGCGAGTTTTCGATAAACTCAAAATATTCGGGATCCGGTTTTTGGCAGCCCATTTCACAGGAAAAAAACAGCCGGTCGAATAAGTCATGAAAGCCCATACTGGTTTTCATGTAGCCGGCTCGATTGCGTTCCTGGTTGGATGCGAGACAGCAGAGGAATCCAGATTTACGCAGGTTTTGAATGACAGAGATCAAACGAGCATCAATAACATGGTCTTTCTGCAGCCAGGTATCGATAAAATCCTCGACAGAACCTTTCCACTGCCATTTATTTAAATATGGGGGTAAAACTGCTTTGAGATCTGCTTTGCCAACCAGACAATCGTTAAAGATGCCATCAAAGAAGGGTTGGGTCATAGCTGGTGATATGCCATGCTCTTCATTAAGGTATTTCGAGAACTGCATTTGTGGATAAACCACAACGCCGTCTGCGTCAAAACATATTGCCTTGATATTCACAATATTGGTTCCTTTACGCGTGTTCTTAAAACCAAGTGTTCCAATAAGAAATCCGATACAATGGGTGTGTCAATAATCCACTTATCGCAAATTGAAAAACGGGTATTTCACCACAGCCCAAAGATTGGTCCCGTAAAATAGAAAACGATGACCCCGATGGAATTGTAAAAACCGTGGGCCAGAATGGATGCCCACAGATTATTGTCAAACTTGTATTTCAACCAACTGAAGAACAGCGCGTCAATGGTCGTAACGACTACGCCAATCAGACCTTGCTCGGTATGGGCCAGCCCGAACAACAGGCTGGAAATTCCAACTGTTAACAAAATACCGGGAAGGGTGGTCCCAAATAAATTTGTGAGCAATTTCTGTAGATACCCGCGGTAAACCATTTCTTCCCCTAAAGCGGCTAATGTCCAGGAAATAACTAAAAGCATAACCAGTTGCTCCAAGTTACCCTGGAGATGTGCAAACCCACTGTAATCGATCGTTGTACCGGTCAAGCGGTTCAAAATCGGCATGACCACGCCGACATCAAACAATTGCAGGAAAAAAACACCGACAATGGCAAAGCCAACCATGCGAAGCCAGGATTTGGGGCGTTTGAATGCGAGCGTGCGGATGTGTTCGCGGCGAATGAGCAGCGACACGAAAATCAGAACCAAAATGACCAGGGTTGGAACGAAAAGGTCAAGCAGAATGACTGTGGCTACGACGATCAGTTCAACAACCGTAATGATTTTCCAGATGGTTTTGTTATCCATTTTATACTCCTTACTTGAGTGTCAGCCTAAGCTTAAGAGATAATTAAAGAACCGGCCAATTATCCGGCATCTAATTTCATTTTATGTAAATAATTTCCCCAGATTTTCTGGCAGAGGAATTACTTTGTCATAGAGATGCTCGTCCTGCAATAACAGGTTCCATGGCGAAGCATCCGGCTCAGCTTGTTGGTTGGCATCGGACAGGCTCTTTTCGCTCGGTACAACCAGACAATCCGGCGCATAGTTCCCTTCGCAATCGCTCCAGCTTTCGCGGATAGCCCACCAATGGCAATGCTCACATTGATAGAGAACAGTAAATTCATGACATGGAATAACAGCCAGAGTGAGGATTTCATCTACCACCCTGGAAGCCGGGAGAGAAAGGACTGAAATCTCCTTCCCACAATCGGGGCAGACCCGAAGGTGCCCCGGCTGTCTGGAGATATAGCTCTGGAAATTGTATACAATTATCTTGACCGAAGTTTTGGAATTCATAAACTATACCTCGTACAAACGTGAACAAACTCCATTCAACCTTCCGCAACGGTTGTGCCATACGAATTCACGACTGCAATACCGGGTAAATTACCTAGATTTCCATCAACGATTCGCGCAGAATGTCCTTCCTGACAGACATCAGAACAACCCAATCGAGTCCATCAACCTGGATCAAATCGTTGAGTAATTGAGTCTCTATCTCTTCCTGAATGAGAATTTCCATCCTTGCCCCGATTAATTACCTCTCATATTCCCCGTATCCATGCCAGGAAAGACGTACGTTCTCTATGGATTGGATGAATATTTCGTATTGCTGTTTACTCATGTAGGAAACCCTGACTATTTCAGCTTCCGGTTGAAGATTATATGCTGTTTCATTTTGACGGAGAAAATCCAATTGAGTGGAGATCTCATCGTAAAAAACTGCGAGTTTGACGGCTTGATTACCTTCCTATACGCCCCCCCCATGTTTTTCATGGAGCTACCTTCGGATTGATTTTTTGCCACGACTTTCCCCCATCAGAAGTATGGACGAGGGTATTCATTTGTTCTTGGCGCGCGATTGCCCATCCATTTTGGGTATCCACAAAACTAAACTGAGCATCCCAGGCAACGGAATTGACGTAGTGCCAGGAATGGCCGCCGTCTTTGGTGAGGTATATTTCCTGTCCAAGCAAGAGGCCATTGGCGGCATCGAAAAATAATAATGTGGGTTTTTCCGGGACAACTGCCAATTGATAAGCTTGCCAAGTCTCTCCGTTGTTTTCTGTGGCATAGAGGTAGCCAATTGTTGGTTTGGCGCTTCCAGAACAAACAACCAGCATTCTTCCTGAGGTTGCCATGGGCAGATTCAGCTCATAGGGTTCGCAAGTTGGATATTGTCTGAATAAGTCCACAGCATCCGCAGGGGGAGGCAATTCGTGCTGCTCCCAAGTCAGGCTATCACTGCTGATTTTTATATAGTGCGGGGGGTCTGGGTCGATCTGTCCCGTGGTTTGATAAGACAGCCAGCCTGTTTGGCCATCCGCTAAAGACATGCCAGTGAAGTCGTGAAAAGATGTTGGCGAATACGGATTGGTTTTTATCAGAGTCCAGGTTGCACCTCCATCCGTAGTACCAAAGAGCTGAGAGGGGGTATGATTTCCCGCGCCAATGTACCAACCGCGAATCATCAACCAGCCTGTTTGGGCATCGAAGGAAGCAAATTCAGCCCAGGTTGTAAAATCAATCCCACCACCTTCATAGAGTGCATGCATGAGAGGCTGGCTGCGCTGCCAAGTTTGGCCGGAATTCGTGGTAAACCACACGCATGTTTCGGGAAGGATCACCGGACCATCCCTGACATATTCTTGTGAGATTCTTTTTATAGAATAAATCACCCAGGCAGTCTGAGCATCCGGAAAGCTTGCGAAGATGGAACTGTTTATCCCGGATGGGAAGGATTCGGGGGGCGTGACATCTCGCCAGGTTTGGCCGCCGTCGGCTGTTCTCAAGATATTGGAACCGCTTACTCCCCAACCCTGTGTGTTCGTTGTCATGTGAATGGAAGTGAGAGTGAGATCATCTCCGGCTCTGAAATGGGATAATGCGGGTGGGTGAGGCTGGTCAGTTTGCAGTAAGGTCAATGGGGGAGTGCTGCTGGATGTTGGTCTCACATTGCCGGTTGTTGAATTGTTCGTGAGGGTGTAGATCGGGGTTGAATTAATGAGCGGTTTTGCTGGTAGTTCAGTTGGTGTAAGGTCCCCGTGGCTGGAACCCAAATAAGGGCTGCAAGCACCAAGGAGAAGGATAAGGATAAGACTGAGAATGAGTTTGTTTTTCATATTCATAGACATCTCGAACAGAACGAGCTCATGGTTTGCACCCGAGAGTGGGTGTGGGTTTTATCGAGGAGCAGGAAAAATGTGAAGCAAAGACTATTACTCAAAAATGGCAGCGGATCCAACCAGTCTATTGCATGTGTTGATTCCTGGCATGTTCTTTTCTCTATGAAACCAAACCTTGAGTTCCTTCCATCGGCGGTGGTGGGGTGGTTTTCGCGGTACATGCTATAAGCAGCAGGAAAACCAGTAATATTAGTGCGTAATTGAGCAAAGACTTGGTTTTTTTCATTTACTTACTCCAGTGTTCAATGGATGGGGAAACCGGTAAGGGCGGGACTTGGCGGATATGGACGTTATTCGAGGTTTAGAATCTGTGCTTGCTCATTCGAATTTAAGTTCGGTTTGTTTCATTTTAACAAGGCAATTGAATGAAAAGCAAACCCATCAAGAATTTGTTCTTGATGAAAATCAGCCAAATCTAACTCATTAATCTCACTAACCGTAAAATAATTGCAATGCGATGCTTCATCACTTGATGTAAGCTGCCCATCAACAAGGCTCACTTCGCAAACCGCAACGATAACATGAAACTTGCCTCCGTCATCGTAGGTTGCCAAAATATTTGGATTGCTATAAATACCGATCAATCTGTTAGCTTTCACAGTTAAACCGGTTTCTTCCCAAACCTCGCGTTGGCATGCTTCTGATATTGTTTCACCTGCCCGCATAAAACCGCCTGGCAAACACCATCGGTGATTATCCGTGCGGCGGATTAATAGAACTTTATTTTTCCTTTGGTCAAATAAAATCCCAACACAGCTTATGGCTAATTCCCCGGTTTTACCAATCCGTTCCCCGTAAAGCAATTTCATAACCAGTGATTCCCTTTTTAAAATTGGCAAAAAATTACAAATTAAACACTAATTTTCCTAAATAAGAAAAAGATAATGCTGATTGACCAACCCAAGATGAATACTTCAGATAAAATGGTTTACAGGCAAGAGAAACCCTCCCACCGATTTGATTAAATTATTGTATATCTGATTAGTAAAATAGTATTTATAGATGGAGCAAGCATTTCCATCCACACCTTCCAGGTCTGGTTGAAATGCAGATTAAGTTGGTATTCAGACCTTGAAGGTGGGCTACTTAATCGACTGATTGTCATAAATGGTAGGTTATCCCCAATAGGGTGAGAGATCAAAACCATATTACCTACTGATTGAGATTTGTTTGGATGTGGTGTCAACATGATCATGCATCTTGTAACAAATTTCCCTACACAACCAAATTACTAACTTCCTTGGCGTGGGTAGTAATGTAGCGGATATGTTCGGGTTTGAGGATCTTTACACCGCGCAGAAATCTTTGATTGATTATTTCCCAATCAAAGTGCCAAGTTTTTGCAGGACTTCATCCACGATTGCCTCGGGTAACTTACAAATAAATTCTGCCTGCCTTGTCTTCCAGTCCAGGCTTTTTACCTGGTCCGATAATATAGCGCCGCTTATTTTCAAATCATCCGGCAGCAGCACTTCAAAAGGATAATTCTTGATCTGGCTGGTAATGGGGCAACAAATCGCCAAACCAACTTTGGCATTATAGGATGCCGGCGATAAAACTAATGCCGGGCGTCGGCCTGCCTGTTCATGCCCTGCCTGTGGCGTGAAAGTTATCCAAACAATGTCCCCGCGATTTGGAATATAGGTCATCGTCTCACCAAATTTCATTGCCTACAGGCAACCCGGTATCCGTTTCATGATGCAGATTCGCATTATTGACACCAGACAATAATTGCTCAAGCGTCCAGGTTGGGTCGGCCATGGGTGTAACAATGATTTGTCCATCCACTAACGAAACATCTACAACGGAATCATTATCCAGTTGAGCGTCAAGGGCAAAGGCTTTCGGTATTCTCAGGGCAAGACTGTTGCCCCATTTTTGAACTTTTGTCAGCATAAGGATTCTCCAATTGTATCTACAATAAAGATACATCTTTTTATACAATTAATCAAGTGGTTTTCATGAATGGGGTTCT
Organism: Leptolinea sp. UBA5203; assembly: GCA_002412765.1. Lineage (GTDB taxonomy): Bacteria > Chloroflexota > Anaerolineae > Anaerolineales > Anaerolineaceae > UBA5203. The sequence continues at coordinate 177,144 of DHVR01000003.1, forward strand.
TGTAAAAAAAACCCGTCAAAATCATTCGACTTTAGACGGGTTTCGATGACTTATTAAACTTCTTTCCTACACATCCAAATTACGAACTTCCTTGGCGTGGGTGGTGATAAAGCGGGTGCGGGGAGGAACGGCGGCGCCCATGAGCATGTCGAAGGTTTTATCGGCAACGGCGGCATCTTCGATGGTCACTTGCAGCAGGGTACGTTTTTCCGGATTCATGGTGGTTTCCCACAACTGCTCCGGATTCATTTCTCCTAGACCTTTATACCTTTGCAAATCGATTTTGTCTTCGGTCAGGTTTAATTNNCTGTAAACGTATTGAATGGTCTTTTTGTATTTCACCCGGAAGAGGGGCGGCTGGGCAATAAAAAGATGACCTTTCTCGATCAGGGGATTCATATAACGGAAGAAGAAGGTTAACAGCAGGGTGCGGATATGGCTGC
>DHVR01000041.1 GCA_002412765.1 Leptolinea sp. UBA5203
CATGGTTGATGAGCTTGTCGAATCAGCCCTCCCGGCCTCCCCCAAAAGTATTGAAAGATCAACAAATCACTTTTAGCGAGTGAAAACCCCTGAAAATCGCAAAAGTGGGAAGGTCTGGTTTTATACTGATTGTCTATTTTAAGGGAAAAATCAGGGAATTAAATAGCGTCCAATTCGTGTAAAACCTGCTCAAGAACGCGGATGGCCTGAAAATAATCACTCAACAGGATGTGTTCGTTGGGGGTATGATCGAGGGCGGCGTCCCCGGGACCGTAGGCCAGGATGGGCACGTTCCAGGCGGGGCCGATGAGATTGAAATCCGCGGTGCCTGTTTTGTAGACGTAACCGGGTTTCTCGCCCGCGGCGCGGATAGAGCGCAGGAAGAGACGCGCCAGGAAGGAGTTTTTGTCGGCCTGATAAGCCGGCAGGGGTTCGCCGTGCACGACGATGCGCATAGCCAGGTTAATGGACTGCAATGCTTCCAGCCATTGGGCAGGGGGCAGGCTGAGGGGCAGGCGGCTGCCTACGGTCAGGACGGCGCTTTCACTGAAACCGTCAGCCTGGGAGTTGAATCCGCGAAGGGTGAGTTGGAGCTGCTCAAAGGCTTTGGCTTTATCCTGGTTGAATTCCGCAGCGAAGCGCTGCATGTCCGTCCAAGTCTGGAAGGCCGTTTCGCAGGCGCTGGGCAGTTGGCTGGCGGTATGCGCCATGGCCTGCTCAAAATGCAGATCCATCCAGACGGAGCCTTTATAGCCCAGGGTGAAACGCTGCCATTGACTGGGCTCGCCGATGATCACCGCGTCGGCCTGGTAATGCTCGCGTACGTATTTAGCGCCGGGGGAATCGGCTTCCTCGCCAACCGCGCCAATGACCAAAATACGCCAGGTGTCGGAGGTGAAGCCGGCGGCGGCTTCGGTAAAGGCAGCCAGCGGACCTTTGGCGTCCACGGATCCGCGCCCGTAGAGGATTCCGTCTTCGATGCGCAGGGGAATTTCACCGGGGACGGTATCGATATGACCGAGCAGCATGAGGGTTTTGGAGCCCTGGCCAATGACGCCCACGGCGTTGCCGGCGGGGTCGATGTAAGCCTGCGCATAGCCGATATTTTGCATGCGTGCGACCAGCCAGGCCACCGCGCCTTGCTCGCTGGCGCTGGGGCTGTAGTTGCCTACCAGCCCTTGCAGGGTCTCCAGCGCGCGGGCTTCGTTCATTCGGCCAGCACCCTGGCTACGGCGGCAAGCACCTGATCGATTTGTTCTTTGCTGATCACCAGCGGAGGCAGGAAACGCAGCACGTTCATCCCGGCCGGCAGGGCCAGCACACCTTCCTCGGCCAATTTGGCCAAGGTGGGGGCGACTTTACTTTTAATTTCCACCCCGATCATCAAACCCAGGCCGCGCACTTCACGAATCTGAGGGGAGGAGATAGCGCGCAGGCCGTCCTGGAAATAAGCGCCTAATTCGGCGGCGTTTTCCACTAGATGATTCTCTTGAATGAACTTTAAGGAAGCAATGGCAGCGGCGGTAGCGACCGGATTACCGCCAAAAGTGGTGCCGTGAATGCCAGGCTGCAGGTCTGCGAATTCCTTACGCAGGGCCACAGCCCCCATGGGGATGCCGGCGGCAATGGATTTACCCATGGCGACCAGGTCGGGTTCAATGCCGGCGTGCATGTAGGCGAACATCTGGCCGGTACGGGCGAATCCGCTTTGAACTTCATCCAGGACCAACATGGCGCCGTGTTTGCGGCACAAAGCCTGGGCGGCCTGCAGGAAGGCGGGGTCGGCGGGGTAAATACCGCCCTCGCCCTGTACGGCTTCCAGAATCACGGCCGCGGTTTGGTCGTCGATCATGGCTTCCATTTTTTCGATGTTGTTGTAGGCGAAATGATCAAACTCGGGCACCAGGGGCAGGAAGGGTGTGCGGTAATGTTTATTCCAGGTGGCGGAGAGGGCGCCCATGGTACGTCCGTGAAAACAGCGCATGGCGGCGAGAATCTTCTGGCGGCCGGTGGCGAAACGGGCGAATTTGAGGGCCGCTTCCACGGCTTCGGTGCCGGAATTGCACAGGAAGACGCGGTTGTAGGCCGGGCCAAACGCCTGGAGCAGATTCTGATAAAAAACCGCGCGGTTGGGGTGGTAGAAAATCTCCGGACAGATCATCAATTGGTTGATCTGCTCGGTGATGGCCTGCACCACCGCGGGCTGGCAGTGGCCGATATTAGCCGTGCCCTGCCCGCCGACGCAGTCGATGTATTCGTTGCCTTGGTCGTCATAGAGCAGCGCGCCCTGTCCGCGGACCAGGGTCATTTCGCGTTTGGCGTACACGCCGGAGGTAAAGGTCTGTTCCATGGTCATGAAATCCATGTGGTTGTCTCCTGGGTAAGGATGGTGAAAATCAGATATTTTCTATACAAACCATAAGGGTCTGCCAACAGTAGGGGCGAACGGCCGTTCGCCCCTACGCCATTATCTCTTTCCTCTCAAACCCTAAGGGTCTTTAAGACCCTTAGGGTTTATATTCACATAACCCCGAACCTGTAGAGGAAATTCATACTCTGCGAGCACTTTGAATTGCCTCTACAAATATGGGGGATTAAATTATTTACAAAACATCGTCCCATGACCAGCCAAGGCCTGCACCAGGGGTTGATTTTGGGTGCTGCCGTCGGCGATGATGACCTGTTTGACGCCGCCGTCCAGGGCTTCTTTGGCGCCCAGGACTTTCTTTTTCATGCGGCCTTCCACCAGGTTGATCACCGTATCGATTTCGTTATAGGCCACTTTGGCAATCAAGGAAGCCGGGTCGGGAAAATTGCGCAGGATACCGGGGACGGCGGTGAGCAGCATGAGCACATCCGCCTGCAATGCGCCGGCGATCATCGCGGCAGCCCGGTCGGCATCTACATTTAAGGCGTCACTCTGCTGGCTGATGGCAATGGGCGCCACCACCGGTACGAGCCCGAGTTGGAAAAGCCCCTCGAGCAGGGCGGTATTGACGGTATCAATTTTGCCGGTGAAATCATCGCGGATCAGGCGAATTTTGCCGTTCTCAATGCTCTTGACGCTTTCCTTGCGGGTGGCTTGCATCAGACGTCCGTCCAGGCCGCACAGGCCAAAGGCGTTTACACCTACTTTTTGCAGGGACTGCACCAGGAAGGTGTTGATCTTGCCATTGACGGCCATGGCGAAGACTTCCATGGTTTTGGCATCCGTGTAGCGCGAGGTGTAACCGGAAGGGGAGCTGATGAATTTTGCCGGGTAGCCCACGGCATCCCCGAGCAGGTTGGCCTCGTTGGATCCGCCGTGCACCAGCACGACGCGTTCGCCCTGGCTGACCAGTTCGGCCACGTCCTGGCAGATTGGGTCAAACTGTACGCCTTCGGCGCCGCCGAGTTTAATCACAATGGTTTTCGTCATAGGTTCCTCAACTCAGGCGGGATGCAATCCGCAGAAGCGCATACCTTCGGTTTCGTCCAGGCCGAGCATCAGGTTCATGCACTGCACCGCGGAACCGGCGGCTCCCTTCATTAGATTATCAATGGCGCAGATGGCGATGACGTGTTTGTTTTCTTCATCGATATCAAAACCGACATCGGCATAGTTGGAGCCGGCCAGAATTTTGGGTTCCGGCATGCGGTAGATGCCTTTCACTTCCTTCACCACGCGGATGAAGGGATTCTCCTTGCTGAACTGGCGGTAGGCCCCCCAGACCTCTTTCTTGGTCACGCCGCTGTTGACGGTGGCGTGGCCGGTGGCCAGCGCGCCGCGCACCAGGTCGACGGAGGTCATGGTGAGGGAGACTTGTTTGGCGCCCAGAATCTGCATCACTTCGGCGGTGTGGCGGTGGCCGTAAGCCGCGTAGGTGCGGATGACGTTGGCGCGTTCGGGGTGGTGCGAGCCGGGGTTGCCGCTGGCGCCGCCCTCGGAGGAACCGGACTTGACTTCGAAGATCATCGGCTGAGACAGGTCAATCAGCCCGGCCTTGACCAGCGGGAACATGGCCAGGTTGGAGGCGGTAGCGTTGCAGCCCACACCGGAGACGTATTTGGCCTGTTTGATCTCCTCGCGGTAGATTTCCGGCAGACCGTAGACGAATTTATCCAGCCATTCCGGCGCCTGATGCTCCTCGCCGTACCATTTCTGGTAGGTGGCGGCATCCTTCAGGCGGAAATCGGCGGAAAGATCGACAATATAGTTGAATTTTCCGGCAAGCTCGCCGATCTTCTTCTGGGCTTCGCCGTGCGGGAGGGCCAGGAAGACAATATCGGTGGGTTCAATGGCGTCGGGTGAGATGAATTTTAGTTCGCTTTGTTTGCGTAAATTGGGATGCACCGAGTACACAAATTGTCCAAGGTACTGGCGCGAGGTGATCTGGGTGACCTGCACGTGCGGGTGCTGCAAGAGAATGCGCAGCACTTCCCCGCCGGTGTAGCCGGATCCGCCGATGATGGTGGCACTTAGCATGGGGCCTCCTGGTTTAAGGAAAAGGAAGGCACGCCATTGCGTGCCACTTGTAGAGCGTAATCGACAATCATGCCGGCGATGTTAACGCCGGTGGTTGGCTGGGCGGTGTGAAATTCCATGGTATGGTTGATTTCATTAATCACCAGGCCGCGTTCGGGATGTTCAATCACATCCACGGCCAGGATACCGCCGCCGACGGCATGGGCCGCTTTGGAACAGATATCGGCCAGGTCGGGGGTGATGGGGCAGACTTCGCCCATTGCGCCGCGCGCGGTGTTGGTGATCCAATGCTCCGAGACGCGGTACATGGCGGTAATGGGCTCCTCATCGATGACGAAGATGCGGATATCCCGCCCGGGTTTGGCGATGTATTCCTGAATGTAGAAGATGGAGTGCTGGTAGGACCCCAGGACCGATTTATGTTCCAGGATGGCTTCGGCGGCTTCGCGGTCGTTGATTTTGGCCAGCAGCCTGCCCCAGGAACCGACCACCGGTTTGAGGACAATGGGATAGCCCATTTCTTCAATGGCTTCCAGGGCGGATTCGGGGGTGAAGGCGACTTTGGATCGCGGTTGAGGGACGCCGGCGGCTGCCAGAACGGATGTGGTCTGGATTTTGTCACCGCAAATCTCGGCCGTGTGGGCTTTGTTTACGGTGGGGATGCCCCAGCGGTTGAAAAGCTGCAGGGCGTATAATCCGCGGGCGTAGCTGATGCTGCGCTCCAGGATGACATCGTACTGCTGCCAGGGCTGTGGATCTTCCGGATCGAAATACACATAACGGTCATCGATATGATCGAAGCTGATATTGCGTTTTTCCAATTCAGAGATGATCCACTTTTCTTCCACGCGTACGCGGGACAATAATAAACCAACACGGACATCTGTCTTCATACGGTCCTCTTTTCGCGAAACGCGATTATTCGCCCCAGTCTTCTTCTTCCATGGGAGCTTCTTCCACCTGAGCCGGATCCAAAGAAATCACTTCCAACTCAATCCCGCATTCGGGACAAACAATAATCTCATTGAGGACAGTGCCCTCGGGTAAATCAAATTCTGCGCCACATTCTGGACAAGGTACCATTTCAATTCTCCTGGGTGATTAGAATAAAAAAAGCCTTCCGCGTGGAAGGCTTACTTTTCAAAAATGTTGTGGTCAAAATCCGATAACGGATTTAGCCAAGCATCAAGCCTCCCAGCTGGTTGTTAAACAGGGGTCGTCGGAATCGCTTGATCTCAGGCAAACGGGAAGTTAGATTCATGTGCATGAGTTTATCACGGTTGTTTGGACAGGTCAATAGGTTTTAGGGAGGAATTAATCAGATGAAACCGCAACCCCCCTCAATCCCCCCGACCTCGGGGGGAGGCGGTGTGTGCCATTTGCCAATGATGGTTAAAATGCCCATCCATGTAGGGGCGGGGTTTATCAACCGTGCTAATCCATCCTATGCTCTGTAACCCCGCCCAAAGCGCCGTACTAATAGTATTTTGACACATTAAGTATGTCTGCTGGGTTACGGAGCGGGGTGATCATCGACAGGCGGGAGTCCAGACGCTCCTAACCCAACGGACTGAGCTTGTCGAAGTGTTGAAGCCAGAAATTAACCAATTAGGCTCTTGAATTCCAAATCTAAATTGTTCAATTCCACCCTTCGACAAGCTCAGGGAGCAGAAGTATGCTGAAATATTCCAGGGAGTAGGTATATTGCTGGCATACGTGGAGGGCAGGTTTACAAGATGGCTCCTGGATTAGCGTGTGGGATTAAACCTGCCCCTACGGCCAACACCCAACTCCCTTGCATTGTTCAAATTGCACAACAATGTTGGGGCGGGTCTGATCAAATGCGCCAATCCTTCCCAGGCCTTATAGACCCGCCCGGAGCGCCAATCAAAATTCGTATTTGATTTGTGAAGGTCGTAGGATGGGTGGTTGAGTATTTTTGGTCGAATATCCGGCATTGCCACCCATCGGATGCCTGACTGTTGGGTTGCGGAGCGGTGTGTTTGTTAACCTGTTTATGGTATAACGCTCCTAACCCAACCTACGGATTACGGATTACTGTTGTCTCTCTTCTTCAGTAAATCGAAAAACCGATAGAATTTTCGCGTTATCCACTATTACTTCATAGATTTCATTGGTATAAGGGTAAGGAGCCGGATGAAGATAATAATTTCCGATGAAATACTCAGCGTTCTTCAGGTCTGAGACAACCTTAATACGAAATGACTCATCGGCTGGAAGGATATCCACCGCATATACACCAGAATCTGTTTCAACATTCACACTGATTTCCGGCCTGTTATCGATTTTAAGCAGAGCTTCCAACCCCTCGCGATAGGATAATCCCCAATAATCCATCACGTAGTTTTGCTGAATCGTCAGCATGTCTTTGCCTGCCAGGCGGTTGAAATACACATTTTGATAAGGGTGATTTTCAATCATCCAAAGACCCGTTGGGAGGATACCAGCCAACAAAATACACAGACTCAATACGGCAGCCTGCAATTGTGACAATGTTCCATTGAGTTTTGCCCAAGACCATTGCATGCCTTTCAAGGACACGATGAGAAAAGCAGGATAAATGAAAAACATTTGACGCCAGGCGTCGTATAATACCGATTTAATCAAGATCACAATCAGCGGAGGCAGGAGAAATGTCAACAAGATCAGGATTTCGTTCCGTTGATCGATTGATATTTCCCTTCTGATCCAGCTTTTTTGACCATCGACGATGGTTATCAATCCAGGTACGAAACAGATTAAGTAAAAAACAGGGGTGGTGATGCCTATCCAAACCGGGATGTAATACCAGGGCAAAGATAAAGAGGAGATATATTTCCCCATAAAAAGCATGGTCAGGTCCATTGGAAAATGACTCATGTATTGAAACGCCTGGATAAAACCATTCAACGGATCAGGCCATAGAGCCGGCCAGATGAGGATTCCAAAGCCAGCTCCTAATAGTAGATAGAATGATGAGTAGGCCAAGCTGGATTTTATGGTTGTGCGTTTGGAATACACTTCAATTATCAATCCGAATAAGGTTAATGCGGGGATGATCAATCCAGGGAGCCGGATGGTAACGAGTGCAGCACTGAAAATTGTGTGGACGATTAAATTTATAAACGTTTTATGATTGAGAAATTGTAACATGGACCAAAGACCAAGAATGATCAGGACAAGAAAGGGGATGTCTTTGGAATTATAAAATGCATCGGCAAAGATCCTGGGGGAAACCACGAGACAAAGTACACCTAACAATGCCAGCCAGGGATTTCTTAAAAGGATTTTACAAAGAAAGTAAAAGAAAAGACATCCTGTTAAAAATGTTAAAAAGATCAAACGATGACGGCTCAGATAAAGTTGCTGTGTGTTGGATTTATTTTGACTTAAATGCAGAAAAAACTCGTATGCCGGACCATACCAACGATCTTGTATCTGCAGGGCAGACGAATCCTTTCCAAGGACGTATTGGTAGTTTTTCTCACCAATTTCGGTTTGGGCTCTTTCATCCCAACTAATGCCATAATTGGGATAAATGTGAATCCCCAATACAAACAAACAGAGAAAGAACAGGACGGCTGCCCAAGTAGCTGAATTTATATTCTTGATGAATCGTGAAAACCAATTCATTGATCATTTACTCCATCGCCAGTCTTGTTAATTGGTATAGAGAGAATTCCCAATGGAGCTCCTTGTTATTATTTCGTTTCAGAAATGATCTCTAGCGGCATCAAAAAATTTTATCATAGATTGTGCTGCTGAAAAATGAAGGATGGGTGGCTGAGTTTTATTGGTTGGGAATCTGACAATGCCAGCCATCGGATGCAAGTTATGCTGGCTGATGAAGGCAAACCACATGAAATACACGAAATAGAAAAGATTTGGAATTGGACCATGAAAGACTGTACGTTCAGGCAGGCTGGTGTACCCCCCCCCAAAAAAAAAAAAGACCAAACCCCGGGGGGAGGCGGTATCTGCCCGATGAGGCCGGGTAAACAGCCAGGCCTTTGTTTTCCTCCTTGATTTGACAGCATAAAAATATTTTATTTTATGCCTGGAATTCAACTTAATCATGAGGCAGCTTAAGGGTTGTTGCCTTGCATTTTCTTGTTATACTTACCATCGGTAATCAATGGGGTGCCGCACGCAAAGGTCAGGAGTAAATTTAATAACATGTCTAGTTATATTAATCAAGAAGACAAAGCTTTTCAAGAATATTCCATCAGTAGGAAAACGCTGTGGAGCGAGATTGCCAACACTGAGAAGAGAACCTCGGGTTGGAGTGGGGTATACCACAAGCGCTTGAACCATGTGTATCAATGGATCATTCCATCCGGCCAGGATGTTTTGGAAATTGGTTGTGGAAAAGGCGATTTACTTGCTTCAGTGAATCCCGCCTATGGGTTGGGCATTGATTTTTCAGGGGAGTATGTATCAAAAGCTCAACAAGCCCACCCTGAATTACATTTCATGCAGGCTGATGCGCATCTTCTCCCAGTGATCGACAAAAAGTTTGATTACATCATTCTCTCTGATTTGGTCAATGACATTTGGGATGTTCAGAGCGTACTTGAACAGCTCGATAAATTGTCCCATTCGAAAACCAGAATTGTGATCAATTTTTACAGCCGCTTATGGGAAATCCCCCTTAAAATTGCCCAAAAGTTGAGATTAGCCAAACCGCAATCGTATCAAAACTGGTTAACGGCCGCCGATATGAAAAATCTTTTCGAGATTTGCGGCATGGAAGTGGTGCGTACATGGCATGAAATTTTGCTGCCGGTTCAGATTCCCCTGCTAAACCCACTCTTCAATCGATTCTTGGCACGGTTCTGGCCGTTTGATAATCTTTGTATGACGAATATGATGATCGCTCGTCAAAAGCCGACCCCTAGTATTAAAAGCCATTCGGTGTCGGTTGTTGTGGCTGCCAGGAATGAGGCCGGGAACATCCAGCAGATTTTTGAGCGTGTTCCAGAGATGGGTTCCGGCACAGAGCTTGTGTTTGTGGAAGGGCATTCCCAGGATGATACGTTTGAAACGATAAAGAGAATTTCTGCTGAATTTGACAGGCCGTGTCAGGTTTATCAGCAGACAGGCGTAGGCAAGGGGGATGCTATTCGCCTGGGCTTCCAAAAAGCAACCGGGGATATCCTCATGATTCTGGATGCGGACCTGACGGTTCCACCGGAAGATTTGCCGCGCTTTTATGACGCCATCACGCAGGGCTGCGGGGACTTTATCAATGGGGTTCGTCTGGTATACCCGATGGAAAAAGAAGCCATGCGCTTTTTTAATTTCCTGGGAAACAAGTTCTTCAGTCTGGCATTTTCCTGGTTGTTAGGTCAGAGCATTAAAGATACATTGTGCGGCACAAAAGTCTTATGGAAAACGGATTATGAGAAAATCGCTGCCAACCGCAGCTATTTTGGCGATTTCGACCCCTTCGGCGATTTCGATTTGATCTTTGGGGCTGTCAAACAAAATGCCAAGATTATCGATGTTCCCATCCGCTATCGCGAACGGACCTACGGCACGACCAATATTGAACGCTGGAAACACGGCGTCCTGCTGCTGCGCATGTTACGAATCGCGGCGATCCGTTTGAAATTTGTATAGAGGATTGCAAAGCTGGAACCAAAAAAACAAGTTGTCAAAAATGACAATTTGTTTGAACCAATCCGGCAGTACTTATTGGAATTTTTACTTATAAAACCGTAAGGGCTGTCAGCTCTGTAGGGGCAATTCTTGAATTGCCCCTACAGGGTCGATAGTCCCTAAATTATTTACCCCCCCCTTTTTTATTATGATGGAAACCCATTTATTGGGCTGGCTTGCATGCGGATATATCCTGCAGCCGCCGAAAATCATTATCCCATTGGGTAATTTCATCCACCAGAACCACACATGGATTTTCGAAACGGGCTCTTTTTGGATCCGAAAGATTATTCCATTCTTTGGCTGTCCAATAGATATAATCATACCCGGCTGCGCTGATGCTTACAGGATCCGGATTGCCTGCCAGGAGGTCAAATTCCTTTAACGTGGAATACCAGGTATCGTTGGATCGGGCGGGGCGGGCGAAGACTGTGACCGAACGCGGGGGGTAAAAATTAAAGACCATCGCATCTTCTGGTAATTGATCCCAATATTTTCTTTCCATGGCTGCGTCCATGGGATCAATAAAAGTGCTCAGAACAGGTTTTTGTCCGGCAATACTCTCAATACCAAAATAAAACAGCCCGCCCACCATGGATAAGAAAGCCAGGGCAACAGCGGCTGTTTTGATGGTCAGGGATTTATTTTTCAGCCAATACCAGCATAAGGGGACGGCAAATAGTTTGCATAAGTTCAGACAAAATAAGGGCAGGCGCACACTGGCTGAAATTCCCGCAGGGCCGACATACTCCGCAAAGGCCGTCACCGCGCTGATCAGGGCTGCCACAGTCAGGGTACCAAAAAGCCACTGCTTTGCTCGGATTGCTTTTATTCCAAAAACTACCAGCAGCGGCAGCATCAGAATAATGGGGCCGACTTCAAAAAGGGCAGCCAGCAATTGCCCCGGATGGGTGAGGGTCAGGCGCCCCAAATGTGCGGAAATAATGGTTGGCGGCCAGTTAAAATGAAAGCCGACTTTAAAATATCCTTCAGCCGTATTCGCAACCTGTGGGGAGACTACAGATGACCCAATGGATTGGAAGACGCCAGATAAAACACCGCCTTGGAGTAAAACGACCAACCCAATTGGAATAAACATGAAAACTAACACTTTCCAGGCGGGTATTCCAAAATAGGGCTGCTTGCGCAGGATCAGATACACCAATACCAGTCCGGAGGCGACCATGAAAAAGACAAACCAGATTTCGTCCACCATGGCCATGGCCATGATTAAAAATGAAGTGAGCATCAGGCCGGAAATGTTTTTCCACCGTCCATAGGATAAGAAAATTAATAAAGCAATGGTCAGGGAATAAATGCCTGTTCCGCCATGGCTCATGATGGGAATACTATGGATGCCGTTTCCAAAAGCAAACGGAAACTGGATCGGTCCGACACCCTCAATCAACCAGGTACTCTGCAAGGCTTGCGCGAAAGTTTCACCGGTTACGCTTCCGGAACCGATCATTTCAACCGAAGAGGAGATAAAATTTAAAATCGGAGCAGGAAGATAAATCAGCAGCCAACGAAATCCTCCGCAAAATGCCACAAACAGCAGCCCAATCCAGCCTGCCAATGCACTTTTCGTCATCCTTCGCGTCCAGAGATTTACATAAATCAAGGCCAATCCCAGAGATAAGGCCCGGGTGAGGTCCAGGGCTGTCCAGGGGAAAAGATCGGCAATAATCATCCATTGTGCGGAAATGAGCAGCATTAAGTAATGGTAGTTAAAACTTACCGCGGGGTTTAAGGCAAAGACCGGAGGAATGGAACCGGCAGCAATGATGGATACCATGGGGAGATTTTGATAATCATCAAAAAGGGCCAGGCCGCGGCCTATATTGAAAAATATAAACGTAATGAGGAAGAAAGCTATCCAATACCCGATTGGGAAATGGAATTGTTTCAGGCTGGATTTCCAGCCCTTACGCAGAAACGTCAGCAGGATTCCCGCTGCCAAAACCAGAACGGCACTGAGCCAGAAGGCTGTGGAAGGAGGAAAAACCCGCCCGGTGAAATTGGCGATCCAGGCTTGTAAAATGAAACCGACCCCAAAACCAACTAAAGTGGTTTCTTCCCGTTTTAATCGCAATGAATTGACTGCGAGTAAATAACCGCCCATGAACCAACAACCCATCCAAAATAGTATCGCCAATACCCCTATCAAACTTTCCATTTTCACCTCTGAAAGTGAACCTGCTTAAACCAAGTCATTGAAATGCCGACCAGCTTCAGCTATCTTTCTACCAGTTTTACTTTCCGGTCAGTATACCATGAGAGCGGTTTCGCTCACCAAGGTATTCCAAATTTAATAATTGACACAAAAAGAACGGGTTATATCTGGCCTCGATAAAAAAAACCGAGTCGGATGATTTAGTCATCCTACTCGGTTTTGATTGATTATCCAGCTATCAGGCGAATTGGTTGAGAATTTTCACCTGCTGAACTATTCGTCCTGAGAAGCAGAATCGTCAGTTGGAGCAATGGGTGTGTCATCCTGAAGTTCAACATAGTCTTCAACCACTTCTTCCAACTCAACTTCGCAGGCAATTTTTTCCAATTGGGAATCAATGTGGAATGGCACTTCGATGACTACGATGTCTTTGTGATCCATTAAGCAAGCGCGTAATCGATTGGCGGTCTGGTTATGCAAGAATCTTGCGGATTTCATCTCCGGGATGAATTCCGGCACGACGACGGTGGTGATTTTATCGCAGAATTCAACAGTATTGACGTGTTCAATATAATCCACTAGTGGAATTAAAATATCGCGGAAATCATACTCAATCAGCAATAAATCGATCCCCGTGGTAATCTGGGGGAAGCGATTCCAGCGGGTCATGAAACGATCTTTCATTTCGGGTGAGGTTGCCACGGTAATAGCCCGCACATTCTTTGAAATCCGTTTTGCGTATTTTAAGGCCAGCAGGGTGCCTCGGTGAATATCTGCAATCGGGACGATAACCACGTCCGCAATCTCGTTAAGGGATTCATCGGTCAGACCAACGGTACTCAAGGCTGCTGCCACGCGGCCATAATGGCGGTGAATGGATGAAAAAGCGGCGATGATGATTGGAATCGCGATGGCGATGATCCAGGCTCCATCGGTGAATTTTGTAGAAAGCAGGACCAAAAAGACAATCAGGGTAGTGAGGGCACCCAAAGCATTTACTATCCGCTTCCATTGAACATGCTTTTCATAATGGATTTGGGTTACTTTGGTGTGGATGGATTCGCCTGGTTTCAAGTGAGCAATTTTGCCCATCAGACGGAACATGCCGAATTGGCTTAAACTGAAACTGAGCATGACACCCAAAGCATACAGGGGCAGCATGGCAATTTCATCCGCTTGAAAGACAATCACAATTACCGACGAGATAATGGCTAATGCAACGATCCCTGAACTGTAAACCAGGCGGTCTCCGCGATTTTGCAGCCAACGGGGTAAAAAGCTGTCCTCAGCAAGGAAGGAGCTCAAGCGGGGAAAATCCTGATAGCCGGTATTGGCTGCCAGGAATAAGATCATGGCGGTGAAGAATTGCACCCAATAATAGAGAAAATTAGTGCCGGCAATGCGCCGAGTCATCTGGGAAAGAATACTTTCTGTTTCGTTGGGGATCAGGCCAATGTGAGTGGAAAGAAAGAGGATACCAACAAACAAGGACATGGCGGTGACGCCCATGGCAACCATGGTGATGGCAGCATTTTTTGATTCAGGAGAACGGAAAGCGCGTACCCCATTGCTGATGGCTTCAATGCCGGTTAGTGCGGTACATCCACCGGCAAACGCCCTGAGGATGATCCAAACATACAAAAACCCGGTTGCGGATGTTTGTGCCGGTATGACTACATCGGTGATTTCAATTGGCATCGCACCAAAGATACCAAAGTAGCGCACCAGGCCAACAATAATTACTACAAGTACCCCACCAATAAAGGCATACGTAGGCACAGCAAAGATGGTTCCGCTTTCACGTACCCCGCGAAGATTGACCCAGGTGATCAGGATGATGGCTAAAATGGCGATTTCAACCCGAAAAGGGAACATTTGGGGAAATGCGGAGGTAATAGCTCGTACGCCGGCAGAAGTGGATACTGAAACCGTCAGGACATAATCGGTCAAGAGCGCCGCGGCAGCAAACAGGGAGGCTGTTGTTCCGAGATTATCCTTTGCGACGGTATAGGCGCCACCGCCGTCCGGATAATGCAGGATGGTTTGAATATAGCTAAAAATGACCAGTAAAACCAAACTTGCAACTGCCAAACCCACAGGAAAGGTCAAGGCAAGAGCTCCACTGCCCAAGACAATCAGCACGCTCATGATCGCTTCAGTAGCATAGGCATTACTACTGATTGGATCTGAGGCAAAAATGGCCAAGGCTCTCACTTTATCGAGGCGCTCGTGCATTTCCATGCTGCTGGGAAAAGGTTCTCCAATCAGAACTCGTTTTACATCTAAAAGATTCATTCAATTGCTCCGCAAAACCTCAATCCGTGAGGTTATGTACCAAATAAGTAGAATAACGAATAAGCCGAACCATGAATGTTACCCCCGCTGATTGGGGCAGTCAAGATCAACTTTGTCACATCTATTCCGAATTTTAAATACTGCAACCAATGATACTTCAAATCCTATTAATTTTACCGCGAATCAAGGTCTTTTCTTGTAAAATTCCATAAAATCGTTTTAAAGTGGCTGCCAGTTCTTGTTGCAGGACACCTGAGTGCTTGAGGTCTGATCTGGTGGAGTGGTATAGTCAGCATGTTGGTTGATGGATAGCGCCAACAAGGGAGAATAAGAATGACGATTGAAGAACAAACAAACCTGGATGGGATGGCAGACCCAAAGACCAATCCATCGGCGAAATTTCCAAAACTATTTTTACTGGCGGGCTTCATTTTGGGATGGATGGTGGATTTCCTGTTTTGGGGTCATACCCCAGGCATTTCCATTCCGATCTGGATTCTTTTGGCGCTTACCGCACTGCTGGTGTTGGCGGGCATCGAACGAATTCGTCCCAATATCAGGAGCTATGGCCTGATGGCCCTCATTTTGATTTCCACGGCCTTCACTTTATTGCGGCTTGAACCGATGACCTTTTTTCTGAATACCGTGGCAGCCCTGTTTGGCCTGGTCCTCCTGGCAGCTACTTTCACTCACGGACATTGGTTTTACTATCGCCTGATTGATTATATAGGCCCCACTCTGCGAGTGATTTTTGGCGGTTTGCAGCAGGTTTTTCATACGCTCATCCCTGCGAGCAAGGGGAAAACCAGCTCTGAACCGGGAAAATCTGGCGGTTTGAAACTTTTCTTTTCCATTCTGCGCGGTACCCTGTTTGCCATCCCCGTACTCCTGATTTTAGGATCGCTGCTGGCGTCTGCGGACCATGTCTTTGCCGAGCAGCTCAAATTCATGTTGGATTGGTTTAATATCGATCATCTGCTGGAATATGGTTTTAGGTTCGGCTATGTCCTGGTATTTTCCCTGATTCTGATGGGTGTCTTGTTCCAGGCTTTATTGTCCAGGCAAAATCAGGACAGGCCGGATCCGGCACGGAAATTGATTACCCCGTTTTTGGGCTGGATTGAAACCGCCATGATGCTGGGCAGCATCAATCTGATGTTCTTGTTGTTCGTTACCATTCAGTTTAATTATCTGTTTGGCGGGCAGAGCAATATTCATCAACAGGGATTTAATTATGCCGAGTACGCCCAGCGCGGCTTCAGCGAGTTGATCGTCGTGGCGGTACTGAGCTTCTTTATTTATTTGGGTTTGGAAAGTATCAGCCGGCGGGAATCCAAGGCCCAAAAACGCTGGTTTAGCGGACTGTCCATCCTCCTGATGGGCGAGGTGGTGGTTATTCTGGCTTCGAGCTTCCAGCGCCTGGCTTTATATGAAGCGGCTTACGGCTTCACCCGCCTGCGCATGTATACCCATGTGTTTATTCTGTGTCTGGGCGCTTTTCTGATCACCATGATGATTTTGGAAGCGGCAGGCAAGAAAGGGCGTTTTGCCCTGGTCTTTATGCTATTCTGTTTTACTTTCACCTATGCCTTGAGCCTGACCAATGTGGATGCGCTGATTACCAAATTAAATCTGCGGCATTCCACTCAAATAAAGCACTCCACTTTAACGAATCGCACGGATACCCTGGATTACGATTATCTGAGGTCTCTGTCCAATGATGCCGTACCGGAGTTGATCCGTGGATTCCAAAATGCGGACCTGCCGCTCAATACACACGAGAAAATCGGTGTGATTTTTGCCTGCCGGTCCTATGCGATTCATGAAACCATGCCGCCCAACTGGCGCTCTTATCGGCCTATGGATGCATACATGCAGGAAAAAATCCTGAGCATGGAAGGGCAAGTATCCGAAGAATTTGTGGCGCGCAAGACAGCCGATGGCATCTTCGTTAAGACCGAGAAAAATGATTGGCAGTGTGATGCCTATTGGGATGAATTCATGGATTAGGGTAGTTCTAATCTCAGACCCTAAGGGTTTCACAAAAACCCTTAGGGTCTGTTTAAAACCTATATTGAAAAGAAAAAAACTGGTCAAATAATAGAAGGTAGAGCAAATCCAAAAAATCAAACAATTCCCGACCAACGTAGGGGGAGGTCTCTACCCTAACGGGCACTTAGACCTACCCCATATGCATCACCTTAAGAAAATTAATGTATAAACATTTTTTTCCGATATTGTCCTGTAGGGGCCAAGCATTTCAAAAAGAGGCTGGCAAATTACGGCATCCTAGAAATGCTTTGCCCTTTCTCGGATGGAATTTTCACTGGAAAGTGATAAATCCTGTTTGGCGGGCAGGGCAAAGCATTCGATGGAATGGGCTGATTAATGAAGCCGTTCCGAATGCTTGGCCCCTACGGCGATTGAGGAAAATACTATTTTAATCTTGGAATTCTTTAACTCGAGGAGAATGTGAGATTCACTAAATTCTGATAATTAGTTGTGGGGTAGATATTTTTTGTAAAATCACCTCTTGACAAGGAATGTGAGCTCCTATATACTTACGCTGTAAATAAACAGTGTAAGTATATAGGAGTTTTTATGTCCCCACGTCCTAAAATGATGACCTCGATGGGCACTTTACAGCCGGCCATCTTAAGCATTGCCTGGAAACAAATTGCTGAAAGCGGTGCCGCAGCGCTTAGTTTACGGGCCATTGCCAGAGAATTAGGCATCACTGCTCCCTCGATCTATAACTACTTTTCCAATCGGGATGCCCTGGTAACCGCGTTGATTGTGGATGGCTTTTCCACTTTTGGAGATGCGCTGTTCGCCGCTACCTCTGCCTTACCGGAGCAGGATCATCGGCAGCGATTCCTTGCGATCGGATTGGCTTATCGGAATTGGGCTTTGGCCTATCCCGAACGCTATCAGTTGATCTTCGGCACGCCCATTGCCGGGTATACCGCCCCGATCGAAATGACCATGCCGGCTGCTTCGCGTTCCATGGTTCACCTGGTTGAGGTCATCGCGTTGGCTGATCAAGCCGGGAATTTACGGCTGAAAGATGATGTTGCCCAGAACGCTCAAATGCAGAGCCTGCTGGAAGCCTGGAAGACCAGCGGAGCACCGGCGGTGGACGCCAAAGTTCTCTACCTGGCGATAACCATCTGGGCTCATGTTCATGGGCTGGTCTCCCTGGAAATTGGGCACCAATATCCACTTTTTGTTGTCCAAACCGGGGAGCTTTATCAGCTTGAAATTCAGCGTCTGATTTCGGAGCTTTTTATCTGAGGAATGCTCCGTCAAATTGAGGTCTTCCTGCCATCCGCCGATCAAATGATTGAGGCGCAGATTGTCGGGAGACGAAACCTGGCTGGTTTGCTCCCTTTCGAGCTTATCGATCAACCGGAAAGTTGGTCGATCCAACGGGAAAGTTAATTTTGCGGGAATCGACAGATTTGTTGTCAGAAAACAAAAATAATTATGCATTAAAGAAAAAGGGTTAAAACTAATGAAAAACGGAAACATTTTTGAACAGGAAATATCCCGTCGGGAACTGTTGAAGATCTCATTGATTGGAGTTGGTGCGTTGGCGGTATCCTCCACCATGGCCGGTTGTGCACCTCGTGAGGACTATTCGATGATGGTTGCAGGGATTCATGAAGGCGGTAAATTGTCAGGATCATTGGATCAGACGCTTAAACAAGAACTCGTGCGGTTGGCTTCTTTGGCGGCTTCGGGTCATAATACCCAGCCCTGGAACTTCAGGATTGAGGATTCTGCCATCCGCATTACCCCCGATTATAGCCGGCGCTTACCGGTCGTGGACCCGAATGACCGTGAATTATGGATGAGTTTGGGGTGTGCAATGGAAAATCTGTCTGTTGCTGCTCATGCAGCCGGGCTGGCTACCCAGGAAGTCAACTTTCCGCAAGGAGAGGACAGCCTTGTGGTGACTTTGCAGCCTGGCACTCAATCCTCCGATCAGGACCTGGCGAATGCCATCTCCTCCCGGCAGTGTAACCGATCCGCCTATGATGGAAAGAGCATTCCCCAATCCCAAATACAATCGTTGTTGGGCCTCACGACGGGGGATTGCAGCGTTGTATTGGCTGAGAATGATTCCATGGATGCCATTGTGGATTTGGTGAGAACCGGCGATTTAGCCCAATATGCAGATCAAGCTTTTTTGGATGAATTGGTCTATTGGCTGCGTTTCAATAAAAATGAAGCCCAACGCACGCGGGATGGTCTCTACAGTGCTTGTTCGGGAAATCCAAGTGTTCCGCGCTTCCTGGGTAAATTATTTTTATCCCCCTCTTCTGCACCCAAACAGGCAGATACGGATGAAAAAATGCTGCGCAGTTCTTCAGCGGTGATCCTCCTGGCTACCCCAGGAGATGACAAGCAGGATTGGGTTATGGCTGGCCGGACTTTTCAACGATTGGCCTTAACCATGAGCGGCATGGGCATCCAGCTTGCCTTTATGAACCAACCCATTGAAGTGGCAGCCTTACGCAAAGATTTGGGAAACGTTTTTGGGCTGACCCATGAAGTCCCACAATTGCTGCTTCGGTTAGGATATGCTGAATCGATGCCCTATTCTCTGCGGCGAGAGGTTTCTGATATGGTACTCAACGCGTAAGAAAATAGAATAAACTTCTTGCATATGTAAAATAAATACAGGAGATGTCTAAAAAGGTAATGGCAATTCATAAATTGCCACATAGACATCAACTTAAGGGAACAAATTTCAAAAAATATTGTTTCCAGAAAATTGCCTGTAGGGGTAGGTTTTAGAAATTACCTGTGATGGGCTTGGCTCATAAAACCTACCCCTACATTTGCGGGCCTATACGCTGGTTCGAGGATCACAAATAACTAGTTTAGCAAGATAGAATTGGATGATTCGTCCTGGATATTGGTACACATGAGCCCCCCCTGCCCCCCGACCTCGGGGGGTGTTTAGCACGGGGTCATTTATTGTTTCCCATCCAAACCTGCCAGGTCTGGCACAAATACAGAGCATCTGGGTTATGAGACCTGGCAGGTTTTTGTAAGCAACTGTGATGGACTTGGATGATTTATCCTACATTTCTTCAATTGATGCGTATGTGGCAATTCATACTCTGCGAGCACTTTGAATTCCCACTACCTTTTTTAATATCTCCGTTATATATTTGCCAGAGACAATTTTATATTTTTATAAAGCACATGTCATTTATTTACTCATATACAAGCTTGTCGTTTATATGCGAGTGGCTAAAACCTGAAATTGACTTTGAAATTCAGTCTGTAGCGTTGCTTTCCGTTCCGTTGGCAAAAAGCTAACCTTGACTGCATTGAGGACGAATTCTTCAATCTGCTGTTGATCAAACGAAAAGGCTTCTGCGATCTGCTGATATTCCCTGGTGAGGGTGGTATTGAACATCGGCGGATCGTCCGAGTTGATGGTCACCAGCAGACCTTCTGCCATCAAACGGGGCAGGGGATGGTCTGCCAGCGTGGCCACCTGCTTTAAACACACATTGCTGGTCGGGCAGACATCCAGCGGGATTTGTTCCTGCCTGAGTCGTTTGACCAGGGCTGCATCGTCCAGACAGCGGATGCCGTGACCGATGCGCACGGCATGCAGGGCATCCAGTGCGCCGATGATGCTCTCCGGCCCCGTGGTTTCCCCGGCATGCGGGACGGCCGGTAATCCGGCCTCATAGGCGTATTGGAAGGCATGGCTGAATTTCTCCGGCGGATTGCCGTTTTCATCGCCGCCCAGGCCCAAGGCAACCACGCCCTGATGTCTATTCTCCACTGCCCATTGGGCGGTTAGATAACCTTCCTGCGGGGAAACATCTCGGGAAATATCCAGTACCAATCCCATCTCCACGCCCAGCGCAGACCTGGCCCAATCTTTGGCTGTATTGATTGCGTCCAATTGTTCTTTGAATGGCAGGCCGGTCTCCCGGTATTGACTGTACGGGGTGTAAGTTACCTCGCTGTAACGGATGTTTTGATCTGCCTGACCGACCAGGAATTCACGCGTAATCAGTTCAATATCCTCAGCCGAGCGCAGGCAGCGGGAGAAAGTGCGGTAGATCTCAATAAAATGGGCGAAATCGGTGAAGGTATACCAACTTCGCAGTTCTTCAATGGTTTTGGCAGGCAAATCCACTTGATTGCGCTGCGCGAGCTGGATTAGCGTCTCTGGCCGGATGGACCCTTCCAGATGGACATGCAATTCTACTTTGGGCATTTTCTCGATAAAGTGCTGGATGGACATACAAAAGCCTCCGTGTTTAAATCCCCTTGATCAAAGTACCACGATGCTCCCATTGTAATCCTGATTTCCTGTTGGCTCCAGGAATTTCTACCAACTTGGAACGGTCTTTACTCCATAGTACAATTGGAGGATATCCCAAAAAAATAATACTAGAAGGCTGACCCATGGAAAATTCAATGCAAGACGTACTCTCCCGCTATATTTGCCAGGAACTGCTGCGCCAAAAAGATAAAACTCTGAATGGCCAGGATGCCTTGCTTTCCAGCGGCTTGATTGACTCTTTTCACGTGGTCGATCTGGCGTTGTTTGTCGAGGATACCTTCGGTGTCATTCTGGACGATACGGAACTGAATACCGCCACTTTCGATACCCTTTCCGATTTGGTGCAGCTCATCGAGCAGCGAAAATCACAGGCATGATGGACGAAACCTTCAGCCATCGCCTGCTGACCCACTGCCGGCAAACGCCGGATCAGATTTGCCTGCATTTATTGGCCCTGGGGGTAGATACGCCCCTGTCTTATCAGGAGCTCTTGACGGCTTCGGCTGCCGTGCAGCAAACCCTGGCAGATCAGGGCATCCGGCAGGGGGAAGTGGTGCTGCTCATTTTGGAACATGGTTTGGACCTGGTGCGGGCTTTCTTTGGCTGTGTCCTGCATGGCACCGTGCCATCCATCATGCCCTTTCTGACCGAGAAATTACTCCCCGAACGATACCGCGCGGATCTGGCGGCCTTGATTCAGGTTACCCAGCCGGCAGCGATCCTGACCTTTAGCGAATTCGAGAATGAAATCCGCACCGCGCTGCGACCAGAGGATTCGGTGCGTCAGGTGATTCTGATGCAGGACATCCCGGCTTCGCTGGAAAACCTCCCCGAAAATTACCCCGGATTGGAGCAGCAGGCGGATGCCATCGTCCTGTTGCAGCATTCCTCCGGCACGACCGGCCTGCAAAAAGGGGTGGCTCTGGCGCACCGGGCTGTGTTCAACCAATTGGATGCTTATAGCAAAGCCATTAACTTGCAGCCCGAAGACGTGATTGTCTCCTGGCTGCCGCTGTATCATGACATGGGCCTGATCGCCGGATTTCTGCTGCCGATTTTGAGCGGCATCCCCGTGGTGATGATGTCGCCCTTTGAGTGGGTGCGCGCACCGTACAAATTAATGCAAGCCGTCTCCGCTTATAAAGGAAGCATCAGTTGGCTGCCCAATTTTGCCTATAATTTCTGCGCCCAAAAAATCCGCGACCGTCAATTGGAGGGCGTGGACCTTTCCAGTTGGCGGCTGGTAATCAATTGCTCCGAACCCATGCGCTGGGAGAGTCATCAACTCTTTGCCCAACGCTTTAAGGCTTTTGGTTTCAAGGAGCAAGCCCTGGCGACCTGTTATGCCATGGCGGAAAACGTCTTTGCTGTGACGCAGGGCGGGGTGGATCAGCCCGTGAGGGTGGATTGGATTGATCGAAAAAGTCTTCATGAAGATCGCCTGGCTGTTCCCTCGTCCGAAAAGGAATTGGCCGTGGCCATGCTTTCCGCGGGCAAGCCGCTGGAAAATTGTGAAGTTAAAATTTGTGCAGCGGATGGCAGCCTGCTTCCGGAACGCCAGATTGGCGAGATTGCCCTGAAAAGCGACTGCATGCTGAACGAGTATTATCACCGTACGGATGCCACCGCCGAGGTGCTGCATGCGGGCTGGTACTTCACCGGCGATTACGGCTACCTGGCGGATGGCGAGTTGTACATCACCGGGCGTAAGAAAGAGTTGATCATTGTGGGGGGCAAGAACATTTATCCGCAGGATTTGGAATACCTGGCTTATCAAGTGCCCGGTGTGCACGGCGGCAGGGCCGTGGCATTCGGCTTGTTTAATGAAGAGACCGGCACCGAGGACGTCGTACTGGTGGCCGAAGTGGAGACGCAGGATGAACAGGAGAGGGTTCGCATCACCGAGGAGATTCGGCAAATAGTGAACACCGGCTCTGCGGTGGCGCTGCGGCACATCCATCTGGTGGGAGCGCATTGGCTGATCAAGACCAGCAGCGGGAAAAACGCCCGTCTGGCGAATAAAGAGAAGTTCATCCAGGAAATGGGGCAGAGGGGATAGAGACCACGAATATACGAAAAGGGGATGGGGGAGAGGTCATAGGCTGGGTGGCTGAGATGTATTGAATGGAAAACCGGTATCGCCCCCATCGGATTCAAGACTGTTCAATTTCATCCTTCGACAAAGTCCCCGATAGGGGAAGCGGTTATCGCCCTTCGGCACACGGTTCTTGAGCTCGCCGAAAGGCAGGAGCCGCCAGTTGATGCATAAAAAACGGCGTTGCTATTGGCACTCGTAATAACTCAACATAGCCAACTCGTCGGTTTTCACCCTTCGACAAGCTCAGGGAGCGGAAGGGGGTACGCAAAAACAAGAGCGGCGAAAGCCGCTCTCATCCTTTTATTCTTCATCCACCACTCGAATCTGAACCGCGCGGACGACCGTGCGCCAGCGGTAGGTACCTGTCTTTTCATCATACCCGTTGCAGGAGATCAGCGTCACTCATGGCAGGTCTTCGTGCTTGTTTAAGGCACTAGTGTCCTTTGGATTTGTCCAGTGGTTGACCGAACGCACTTAATATTCATTGTGTGTTCAGTAGCTGGGGGCAGTGGCGAAAATATAAAATAAATGGTTCATTATGGAATCAATTCCCCGCAAAGTGTCATAAAGGCTCACGTGATTCTCCCCAAAAATGGATAGTAACCTTATTAATCCGGTATGTTTGGTGTCAAAATATGGGCGATTTTTGTAAACGCCAATACAAACTTACTAAGGTAGGCCTGGTGTGCGATAAACAGTAAAATATGATGGAATAGATTTACAACTAAGGGTACTATTGTAGGTATCAGTGAACGAGACTTAAAAGTCAAGCAATTATTCCTGATGAAACCAGATAACGAATCCGAATTTGCTAAGACTATTAAGGCTTGCGCTACCTTTTGTGTGTGAGCAAATTACTATGATAAAATGATCATCATCTGACCTGGAAACGGGCTGGGAAACGTTGCCGCCCATCAGGCATACCAGTTCGGATTTCTTATTTTTACCAAAACCAATCTCAAAGGATAGTACCTGCCATGCATTCCATTTCCCGAATCATCAAAAAAATGAGCCTGGCTACCTGGATGGCTCTCATTTTCTTTATTGGACTTTTGATACTGGGTTTTATGATTCATTCAACTTACGGTATGGGTTGGGATGAACCGGATCAGGTGAATAGCAGTATCTTAAACTTTAAGTACGTATTTCGTGGAAATCCTGCCCTGCTAACAATTCAGAATCGCTGGTATGGGCCGTTTTTTGAAGTTTTTCTCGCAGCCGTACAGGACGGATCCACCATCCAGAAACTTTATCTATCCCGCCATCTCTGGACGTTCATTGCTTATTTTGTGGGGTGCATTTTCTTTTATTTCCTTGCCAGACGACTAACAAAACATAATGGCTTGGCCCTGATTGGAGCAATTTGTCTGGTACTCTCTCCGCGCATTTTTGCGGACGCCTTTTATAATTCAAAAGATAGTCCCTTTCTGGTTCTATATACCATGAGCCTGCTTTCCATGCTCTGGTTTTTGGATAAACAGACGCTTTGGCGCGGACTTTTCCACGCCATCATCACTGCCGGAACGATTACCATCCGCCTGCCAGGTTTGATCATCCCGGCACTAACCGTCTTGGGACTGCTTATCGAATTAGGGAACCGCCGCAGCCATTGGAAAACCGCCGTCTCCCTTTTTTTTCTTTACCTGGTTATGACAATCGGATTCGGGATTCTTTTCTGGCCCGCTCTATGGCTTGATCCATGGCATGGTTTTCTCACAGCTTATAAGTTTATGAGTCATTTTCCTTATGAAGTTGCCATGCTCTTTATGGGTCGCTCAATATTATCCACCCAGCTTCCATGGTATTACATCCCGGTCTGGATAGCGATCACCACACCCATCCTGTACTTGCTTACTTTCATCCCAGGTTTAATAACTATCGTAGGGTATCAAAAAAATTGGATCAGAAAGGAAATCTCAAGCACGCAGCGGGATGAAACCCTGATCCTGCTGGCTTTTCTGCTGCCTCTCCTGACCGTCATTGTAATTCATTCCGTTTTATATGATGCCTGGCGGCAAATGTTCTTCATCTATCCACCCTTTTTATTGGTTTCCATCCTAGGATTGAATTGGTCCTGGCGGCAACTCAAAAACCGCTTGAGCAAACCGCTAGCCCTTGGCTTGGGGATTGCTGTTCTGCTTATCGGCTTGCTGCCCACAGGTCTGTGGATGATTAACTATCATCCCTATCAAAATGTCTATTTTAATCGGCTGGCAGGCAAGGATATGCTCACGGTCCAACAAAATTACATGATGGATTATTGGGGATTATCCTATCGAGAGGGAATTGAAGCTATCCTTGCCGTGGATGATGGAGATTCCATAAGTATGCTCGTGGAAACAGGCGCCGGCCAAATTGCCCAGCAACTTCTGCCGCTGGATGAAGCAAATCGTATCCGTGCGGTGTCTACCCTGGAGGAAGCTGATTATTTCATCGGGAATTACTATATGCTCTCCAAACCCTATCCTTTCAAAGACGAGATATACGCAGTGAAAATTGGGAATGCAAAGATCCTGTCTGTATATCGTCTGAGCGAAGAAGAAAAAAAACTGCCCTTTGTTACACGCTAAAACAAAGGGGTTGTAAAAAAAAGTAGCGGCAATTCAAAGTACTCTCAGAGTATGAATTGCCGCTACATTTTTAACAGCCTTTCTTCTCTTAATCGTGGAAGGAAATAATCTCCTCCGGTTTCCCTGTCTTTGTGGAGCTTGCTCCACCGATCTCACCTACCCTGCCAAACATCCATCCGATAGGTAGCTATGCCGGAATTCCAGCCAACAAATCTTAGCCACCCATCCTACGTACTACGCACCCCCTATTTCCCCTATGCAGCCAATGCGTCCAATGCTTGCTCATCTTCCACTTTGCGTAATTGTGAATTGAGCACACCGGTCAGGACCAGCAGCAGCTTTGCGACTGCCATACCCATAAAGATGACCGCCATCTTTTGGCCATCGCCTGCCAAAATCCAGGAACTGCTCATCGAATTGAGGTTCGGCGTGCTGGATAGCAGCGGTTTGATCACGCCATCCGCCAAGGGGCCGGCACAAAGCAGCGCCAGGGGGGCCATGGATCGGGTGATCATCTGTTGGGCGGCAAAAACACGGCCCTGTGCTTCAGCCGGTACCTTCAATTGCCAGATGGCCATGACGGAACCCTGAACAATGGCGATAGTGAAATGTGCGCAGAAAGCGCCCGCTGCAATCATCCATACCCACGGACGCGCGCCCATCAGGATGAAACCCACAGCACTCAACGCCTCAAAGATCAGCGCTCCCTTGATTTTTCGTTGACTGCCGCCCCAGCTGCTCATCAACAAGCTGCCGCAGAGCAGGCCCACGCCCGCGGTAGATAAAATCAGACCCACCTGATCCGGAGCGGCAAACTCAAGAATCATGGGCACCAGCAGGGCGCCCACCATGCCCCAAAAGAAGTTGGAAAGGGCAGTGAACCCCACCAGCCAACGGAGTCCGCTTTGACCATGGATAAAGTGGAACCCGCTCTTGCAATCTTGCCAGAACGTATTGCGCGGGACTGGTTTTTCCCGGACCTGCCGGATGGGCTGTGGAATCCGAGCCATCGACAGGGTGATCACCGCCGCCAGAAAGGTAGCCAGGTCAATCATCAGGATGCCAAAGATATTGATTTGGCTGATCAACACGCCGGCCAGCATGGGGGAGAAAATCTCCGCGGCGGCGCGGTTAAATTGCAGCATGCCGTTTGCCCGTCCCAGTTGACCTTTGGATACCAGCAGGGTCATGCTGGCCATGAATGCCGGCCATTGAAAGGAGCCGGCCGCCGCATTAAGGCTGACTGCCAGGAAAATATGCCAGATGGCGATCTGATCCGTAAAAAACAGCACAGCCAGAAAGATGGTGCTGCAGGCTGCCAGGCTGTCACTTAAGATCAGAATTAACCGCCGGCTGCTGCGGTCAATGACAGCGCCGGCCAACGGGGAGAGCAGCAAGTGCGGCAAAATGGCGAAGACATTGATCAGCGCGAATTGGGTGATGGATCCGCTTTGCTGATAGACCCATAGCGATAAAGCAAAAGAGGTCATGCCCGAACCGACCAGAGACACCAACTGGCCGAACCAGATTAGATAGAAGCCAGGCGCGGCAAATTTAGCCATCCGCCCGGAAGGAGTGGAGGTGTTTGGTTGCATAATTTTTTCCTTTGAATTAAATATCAAATAGCACGGATAATCCGTATCTTATCCGCTGGATACCCGTTATTTGTTATGAACGAGGTTTATTCTTGATCGATCATGTGGTGGCTGGCGCTGGAATCGTAATCCATGCCGTAGATCTCTTTAAGCTTGTTAATCTGCGCAATGCCTTCGGTATTAAAGGGAAGGACGCCGTCAAAGGCATGCAAGACAATGCCTTCCAATAAATCACCCAGGGTAAGATCATGCACTTCGGCCAGCGCCTTGAGCACTTTCAACATGCGTTTTTCCATGCGCACCCCGGTTTGGATGCGCTCTACTTTAAGGGGTTTGTTTTCTTCCATTGAATTGGCCTCTTGTATGTTATATAGTTACCAATATAACAATATAACAATGGTTTGTCAAGAGGTATGGGGTGAACCGTCAAATTCCGGGCTTTCCATTTTAGCTGGTGCCTGAGCTTGCCGAAGACCGATTCTACATAATTATTTGTGCAGGCTGCAGTTCATAGGGTCAAATCGGGTTGGAATTCTGCTCAAAGCCCCCCTCGGTCCCCCCGCGCGCGGAGGGAGGAAAAGCTCGTCTCATAGAACCAGGCGTGTGTACTATAATATTTGTTTTGCTGATATGGGTTAAGATACCGTTTCGTAGGCGGGATTCCTATTATTCTTAATACTCTTTCGGCTTGTTGATATTCCGAATCAAACGGAGGATCGTTTTCACCGAAGGCAGAAAGACCATGACAATGAAAAATCCTCCAACGGCAGCCACAACTGCCGTGTTCATTATCGACATCCATTTTGTCCAATCTGTTCGGGGGTCAAAGAAAACCCCAAGCAGGAAAAGTTCGGCGATGATGATTCCAACGATGGCACCCCAGGCGAAATTTACATACCGGTCATTATCATGTATGAATCGCTTGATTAACCAGATCCCCAGCCCCAGCGTAGCACCTGGAACCAACAGAAATGCACCGCACTTCAAAAAAAACATCCCGATACTGGCTGAAGGACTCATAGTTCCACCTCATCAACGACTGAAAATAATTCTGATTTTCCTATAATATACCACCAGCGGGCAGACATGTGATGGGTGGCGATGCCGGATTTCCGATCCATACTTCTTAGCCACCCATCCTACGACTTAAATTGCTTTGGACCGGCAAACAATTGCTTGTTGGCTAATCCTACCGAGTGTCATTGCGAGCCCCATACAGCGCTGTCCTTAGTTCATCAGTGCGGGGCGTGGCAATCTCCATGTTTGATGGAGTTTCATTAGAATCATCAAAGATAATCATAAGGAAAGCTCTCAATTTATCTATCGAATTCACGGCTGGCGTTGAGCGCCGCCCTGAGTTTATCGAAGGGATTGCCACGTCGGGCAAAAAACGCCCTCCTCGCAATGACACAATCGGCTTGTAAATACATAGGGGCAACGCATTTCATTCCAAAATTATAGGTTGTATCAGTAGCGCCTGGATTCCCGCCTGCCGGTGATCACCCTGCTCCGTAACCCAAAAGACATGCATCCGATGGGTGGCGATGTCGGATTTCTAATCAATACTTCTTAGCCACCCTTCCTACATCATAGATGTCTTTAGACAGCCAAGAAATTAATTGTTGACTAGCCCCATCGAGTGTCATTGCGAGCCCCATATGGTGCTACCCTTAGTTCATCTATGCGGGGCGTGGCAATCTCCACGCCGGATTGGTATAGGTGTCTACTTTTACCAGCTACCTACAATACCTGCAGGGAGATTGCCGCGGCCCTACCATTTGAACCCATACTATAACTTTTGGGGCCTCGCAATGACACTCAATCTTGTCTTGTCGTTGCGAGTGCCGGATTTCTTGTCCATACTTCTTAGTCACCCATCCTACGGCTACCTTAATTATCAGGCTGGAAATCATTCTGTTTTCCACAAAGCGATGAATAGCCATCCTAAAAATCTGTACCACTTGATTTTATTATAGATTGGGTTAATTCATATCTTCAACAGCTATGCTATTATTTTGATACTGATCGGAAGAGATGCATTTGATGGGTGGCGATGCTGGATTTCCTATCCATATTGCTTTGCCACCCATCCTACGACTCTTCCACAGTCCAACCCGCATAGACGCTTGTGAAGTGGGTCCGGCAATTGTTATTTTGCGGCGTGACATCACACTATGTGCAGATTGGACATAGATGGATAGAATCATTAATCTGATGAATTCTCCCCAAACCTATTGACAGTTTCCCATCCATTCTGTATAATGACGAACATGAATAGACAACTAGTTCTCGAAAGCAAGAAGACCAAGGCATCCCAGTCATAAATTGACCTGGTCGCTTTGTGTTTCGCCCAAACAATGCAAATCACCCGGTCGGGTGATTTTTTATTTCTAAAAGGAATGAGCAAAAACATGAATCAAAATTTAGTTTTCTTCAGCAAGAAGGCCAAGAAGCAAAAATCAGATGAGGATCTGGTCTTTCTTGTTGTTCATTGAAAAATGAGTTGTTGACAGGAAACGGGTTTGCCAGATCAAGCGGCAAGCCCGTTTTTGTTTTCACCGGGTCTCGTTGGCTGAGGGCACGGAGGTAGACGATAGCCGGCTTGTAGAATTTCACCCTTCGACAAGCTCAGGGAACAGAAACATCCGTAGGCTGAGCTTGTCGAAGCCGAAAATTACGACGCTGCTGTTTATCCTCGCACTAGCCAAGTTAAGGCGAAGCATAAACATAGTCGGCTTGTAGAATTTCACCCTTCGACAAGCTCAGGGAACGGACGTGGCCGGTAGCCAGCTTGTGGAATTTTACCCTTCGACAAGCTCAGGGAACGGAAGTAGTATGGGGAGCGGATGTGGCCGATAGCCAGCTTGTAGTATTTCACCCTTCGACACCTCGACAAGCTCGGTGCAGGCAAGTGGTTATCGAGCCTGCCGAGATGCAGGGCACGGAAGTGGCTGGTTCCTGAGCCTGTCGAAGGACAGGGAACAGAGTTATTAGGAGAAGAAAATGCGCATTGCAATGTTGTGTTCAGTGGTTAGAAGAGAAGAAAAATTGTTATTGGAAATCATGCAGGAACGCAATCTGGATGTTGTTCTGGTTGATCCGCGTGAAGTTGTGTTTCGTCTAGCCGATACCACCTTTTGGCAGCAGTTTGATGTGGTCTTTGAACGCTGTATCAGCCATTCACAGGCACTTACCTCGCTGGAGATTTTGAATGGTTGGGGCATCCCCACGGTGAATACGGCCCATACCGCTGAGATTTGCGGAGACAAGCTGAAAACCAGCCAGGCCTTGATCATGGCCGGTGTACCTACGCCGCGAGTGAGCGTGGCTTTCACGCCGGAATCTGCGCTGGAAGCCATTGAAGAGATGGGCTATCCGGTGGTCTTGAAACCGGTGGTGGGTTCGTGGGGACGGCTGCTTTCCAAAATCAATGACCGCCAGGCCGCCGAGACGGTGTTGGAACACAAAGCCGTACTGGGCTCCTATCAACATTCGATCTTTTACATTCAGGAATATGTGGAAAAACCTGGCCGCGACATCCGTTCCTTTGTGGTGGGGGATGAAACCATCGCCGCCATCACCCGCTCTTCGGAGCACTGGATCACCAACACCGCGCGCGGCGGCAAAGCTGAAAATTGCCCTGTCACCCCGGAGATCAACCGCCTCTCCCTGGCGGCGGCCAAAGCAGTGGGGGGAGGCATTCTGGCGATTGATTTATTTGAACTGGCAGACGGCAGTCTGACGGTCAATGAAGTGAATTACACCATGGAATTTAAAAACAGCATCGCGCCCACGGGCGTGAATATCCCCGGAAAAATGGTGGATTATCTGATGAGAAAGTCCTCTACCCCCGCGGCGTTGACCGTAAGAACCCAGGAGTAATTGCCATGAGTTTGGAGAAATTTTCGATTATTGAATCCACCCTGCGGGAAGGGGAGCAATTTGTAAATGCCTTTTTTACCCCCACCCAGAAAATCCGTATTGCCCAGATGCTGGATGATTTTGGCGTGGAGTATCTGGAGGTGACCAGCCCGCTGGCCTCGCCGCAAAGCCTGAAAGATTGTGAAATGATCGCCGGGATGGGGTTGAATGCCAAAATTCTAACCCACGTACGCTGCAACCTGGAGGACGCCCGCGTGGCGGTGGAGTGCGGGGTGAACGGCGTGGATGTGGTCATTGGCACGTCTTCCTACCTGCGGGATTTCAGCCACGGGAAAAGTATCGATGAGATCATTGATCTTTCCCGGGATGTGTTTGAATACCTCAAAGGCCAGAACGTGGAGATGCGCTTCAGTACCGAGGACAGTCTGCGCAGCAATCCGGAGGATATTTTCCGCCTGTATGAAGCCGTGGACCGCCTGGGGATTGACCGGGTGGGCATCGCGGACACGGTGGGCATCGGCAATCCGCGCCAGATTTATGACCTGGTGACCGAGCTGCGCCGCCGGGTGCATACGGATATTGAGTTTCACGGGCATAATGATACCGGCTGCGCCATCGCCAATGCTTTTGCCGCCCTGGAAGCCGGGGTGACCCATGTGGATACCAGCGTGCTGGGGATCGGCGAGCGCAACGGCATCACGCCGCTGGGTGGATTGATCGCCCGATTGTATGCGGATAATTCGGCGTATGTCGCCAAATATAATCTGCCGATGTTAATTAAATTGGATAAAACCGTGGCTCGCATGGTGGGTGTCGATATTCCCTTTAATAATTACATCACCGGCTATTCGGCCTTCACCCATAAAGCCGGCATCCATGCCAAAGCCGTACTCAATAATCCCTCCACTTATGAAATTCTGAAACCGGAAGATTTTGGCCTGACGCGGTATATTCACATTGCGCATCGCCTGACGGGTTGGAATGCAATCAAAGATCGGGCGGATCAGCTCAATCTGGATTTGACGGATGACGAGATCAAAAACATCACCCGCCAGATCAAACAACTTTCCGATGAATCCATGCTGACCCTGGATGGGGTGGATAGTCTGTTGATGAACGCCCATAATGGGAAATTGGAAGAAGCCAACGGCGTTCAGCCGGAAAAACAGGAGGCCTGATGGGACAAACCCTGACAGAAAAAATATTCAGCCATCATTTGGGCCGCCCCGTGCAGCCCGGTGAATTGGTGATTGTAAGCCCCGACGTGGTCATGAGCCACGATTCGCTGACGCCAAGCATCATCGATCTGCTGCAAAAAGATTTGGGGAAAACCTCCGTGGCGGATCCCGACCAATTGGTGATCGTCATGGACCACGTGGCGCCAGCCTCCACGGTGGGGACGGCGGAAAAACAAAATCAAACGCGGGCCTTTGCCCGTGAGCAGGGCATCCGATTGTTTGATATCGGGCGGGGCATCTGTCATCAGGTGCTGATCGAAGAAGGGATTGCCCAGCCCGGCATGATTATCATGGGCGCGGATTCCCATTCCACCAGTTACGGCGCGGTGGGGGCGTTTGGATCCGGGATGGGTTCGACGGATATCGCCCTGATCTGGGCGACCGGCAAAACCTGGCTGCGGGTACCGCAGACGCTGCGCGTCCAATGCCGCGGGCGTTTCCAGGCCGGGGTGGGGGCCAAGGATTTGGCGCTGGCGCTGGAAAAAGAACTGACCATCGACGGCGCAACCTATCTGGCGCTGGAATATCACGGGTTGGAGTGGCTGCCGCTGGCGGATCGTCAAACCCTGAGTGGCATGGCGGTGGAGCTGGGGGCCAAAGCCGGTCTGTTTCCGCCCAATGATCTGCTGCCGCAGCGTTTTGACGTTCCGGCCTGGTTGACTGTGGATGCCGATGCCGTGTATGCCCGCACCCTCGAGGTGGATTTGGCGGCATTGCAGCCGCAAGTAGCCCTGCCGCATTCGGTGGATCAGGTTGAGCTGGCTGAAGCCGTGCATGGCACGAAAGTGGACGTGGTCTTCCTGGGCACCTGCACCAACGGGCGCTACGAGGATATGCGCATAGCCGCTGATCTTCTGCGCGGGCAGCGGGTGGCGGAGACGGTGCGTTTCATTGTCACGCCGGCTTCCAATCAGGAAATGCTGCGTGCCATGCAGGATGATACCCTGGAAATATTAATGAATGCCGGGGCGGTGATCACCACACCGGGATGCGGGGCTTGCATGGGGCGGCACCAGGGCACGCTGGGGGCGGGGGACGTGTGCCTCTCCACCGGTAATCGCAATTTTCGCGGACGCATGGGCTCGCCGGATTCGTTTATCTATCTGGCCTCCCCGGCCGTGGCAGCCGCCAGCGCCCTGCGCGGCGTGATTACCGATCCGAGAGAACTCCTTCATCAGGCAGAGGCTTAACATGACAAGAATTTGGAAATTTGGCAATAATGTGGATACCGATCAGATCGTCCCCGGTCGTTACGCACCCTATATGCGTCCCAATGAGGACGTGGGCCAGGCCGCTTTTATTGAAGCCAGGCCGGAATTTGCCCAACAAGCGCAGCCCGGGGATTTGATCGTGGCGGGGGACAACTTTGGCTGTGGTTCATCGCGCGAATACGCCGTGGAGGCGCTCAAACGCAGGCAGGTGGGGGCGGTGATCGCCAACAGTTTTGCGCGTATTTTTTACCGCAATGCGATCAATTTGGGCATCCCCCTGTATGTGGCGCCGAAAATTGCCAGCCAGCTATTGGATGGGCAGGAAGTGGTCTTTAACGCGGACGCCCAAACTATATTACGCGGGGATGAACTGCTCAACCTGCCTGAGCTGCCGGAATTTGTGCGCCTGGTGACCCAGGTCGGCGGGATGATCCCCTACATCAAAGAACACGGCCGCTTCCCAGGGGAGGGCTGAGATGCCGCAGTTGTGTGTCATTCCCGGTGACGGGATTGGGTTGGAAGTCATTCCGGCGGCCGTGAGCGTTTTACGGGCAGTCCTGCCCGACCTTGAAACCGTGGAAGCCGAAGCTGGTTGGGCTTGTTTTGAGAAACAGGGTGTTTCCGTTCCGGATGAAACGCTGAAAAAAATTCGCGCCTGCGGTGCCGCGCTTTTCGGGGCGGTCTCCTCCCCCAGTCGGAAAGTGGA
>DHVR01000014.1 GCA_002412765.1 Leptolinea sp. UBA5203
TTCTTTCTTTTGGGACAGCCTCTTTGCATTGGTGCCCCCACCGGGACTCGAACCCGAGTTTCGGCCTTGAGAGGGCCACGTCCTAGGCCACTAGACGATGGGGGCGTCTAATGATCAGGATTTTATCATGCCTGCTTTTATCCTGTCAACTTGTAGCGCATTATTCCCGTCCTGACAGGTTCTAGCATATCTGCCCCTTGCCGAACTACACGCCTGCGATTATAATTCAAGTGTTGAATTTTGAAAGGTGGAGACCTCATTGTCAGACCACAACAGAGATTTAATCATTCTCGAAAAGATCGAACAGAATCCGGATGTGACTCAGGCCTTGATTGCCAATCAACTGGGGGTGGCAGTTGGCACCGTCAATTGGCACTTGAAGCGCCTGATTCAAAAAGGATACGTAAAAGTAAGCAGGGTTGCCCGCCGGAAACTGCTTTATATTATCACCCCGGAAGGTCTCGCCTTGCGAGCCAACCTCGCCGTCGATTATATCCAATCCTCCTTTGAACTTTATCGTTTGGTACGCAGCCGGATGCAGGTGGCCTTGAAACGCATCCAGGATAAGAACTACCAAGCTGTTCGAATCATTGGGGAGGGAGACGTGGCGGATATCTGTCGGTTAACCTGCCTGGAAAAAAATGTGGCTATTGTGCAGGATTCCTCTGCTCCTCAACTTATCGTTGTTGGCTTGAAAATTTTTATTGATTGGGGGGATGGGGTACAAATTGATCCGAATGAACCCGTAAAATCAAAAAGTGTATTCCATCCATCATCAACGATGGATGAAAGGAAAGAATATGACGAATAATAACTTTTGGCAGGATAAACGAGTCTGTGTGACCGGTGGAGCTGGCTTTTTAGGTTCCTTCGTGGTTGGCAAACTGCATGAGCGGGGTGTCAAGGATGTCTTCATTCCGCGCATTGAGGATTATGATCTGGTCAATCAGGCCGATATTATCCGGATGCTTGCAGATGCCAAACCGGATATGGTCATCCATCTGGCTGCCAATGTGGGCGGTATCGGTGCTAATATGGAGCACCCTGCGGAATTCTTTTATCAAAACCTGATGATGGGCGTGCAATTAATGCACGAATCCTGGAAAGCGAATATCGCCAAGTTTGTGGCCATCGGTACCATCTGTGCCTATCCAAAATTTACACCTATTCCATTTAAAGAAGAAAATCTGTGGAATGGCTACCCGGAAGAAACTAATGCACCTTACGGCCTGGCAAAGAAGATGATGCTGGTTCAGGCACAAGCCTATCGCCAACAATATGGCTATAACGCCATCTTCCTGCTGCCGGTAAATTTGTATGGTCCGCGGGATAATTTCAATCCTTCATCCTCTCATGTCATTCCGGCTTTGATTCGGAAGTGCATTGAAGCTGAGGATGCCGGTGTGGATCAATTGGTGGTGTGGGGGGATGGCAGCCCGACCCGGGAATTTTTGTTTGTTGAAGACGCTGCGGAAGGCATTTTAAAGGCCTCCGAACTATATAACGGCGATGAACCGGTCAATTTGGGTTCAGGTCAGGAAATTTCCATCAAAGATCTGGCATTATTAATTGCTGAAGAAACCGGATATCAGGGTGAGTTAGTCTGGGACACCAGCAAACCAAACGGTCAACCCCGCCGCGCTCTGGATACCTCCCGAGCGAGCGACTATTTTGACTTTACCGCGCAGACTAATTTCCGCGAAGGGCTGCGAAAGACCATCGCCTGGTATCGTGATCATCGGGTACGGAAATAACATTAATTTCTGAGTGGACTGAAGAATGAAAGAACATCAAATCGAAGCAACTGCGGAACCTACCGTCGTTCATATCAAGCCTCCCAAAGGATGGGCGGTGCTTGATTTGAAGGATTTGTGGCAGTACCGTGAACTCGTCTACTATATGACCTGGCGCGATATAAAAGTGCGTTACAAACAAACCGCCCTGGGCGCCAGTTGGGCGATTTTAAAACCGTTTATGATGATGGTCGTCTTCAGTATCTTTTTTGGTGAGTTGGCTCAAGTCCCCTCTGACGGTGTGCCTTATCCCGTATTTTCTTATACTGGCTTGTTACCCTGGGAGCTTTTCGCCACGGCACTTTCCATTGCCAGCCGTTCTCTGGTGGCCAACCGGCATATGATTACCAAAATCTACTTTCCGCGCATTATCCTTCCCCTTTCCTCCATTTTAGGCGGATTAGTGGACTTCTTCATCGCTTTTATCATCCTGATCGTGATGATGTTCTTCTACGGTATCACCCCCACAGCCCATATCTGGACATTGCCGCTTTTCTTGCTCCTGGCTCTGGTTACTGCGTTGGGTGTAAGTTTGTGGTTATCTGCCATGAATGTGCTCTACCGGGATGTGGGTTACATCCTGCCCTTCCTGACTCAATTCTGGATGTTTATTACCCCGATTGCCTATGCAGCCAGTCTGGTGCCGGAAAAATATAGAATGCTTTATGCTTTGAACCCGATGACTGGTGTGGTGGATGGTTTTCGTTGGGCATTACTCGGCATCGAAGCAAGTGCGCCGGGACCCATGCTGATGGTTTCCTCGATCATAGCTGTGGTGGTTCTCATCAGCGGAGTGATTTATTTCCGCCGGATGGAACGGCAATTTGCGGATATGGTTTAACCGACCAACAATGAAGACTGGAAATACCTATGAGTAATTATGCAATTCGTGTCGAGAAGCTAGGAAAAAGTTACCGCATCGGTGGGCCGGTGCAACAATATCAAACTCTGCGTGAAAACCTGGGTCAAAACCTTGTTGCTCCGTGGCGTCGCTTACGGGATGGAAAATCCGATCGCGATCTATTTTGGGCATTGAAAGATGTTTCCTTTGATATCAAGCAAGGCGATGTGATTGGAGTGATCGGCAGAAATGGCGCTGGAAAAAGCACCTTGTTGAAGATCCTCTCCCGCGTGACTGAGCCCTCTGCCGGCACTGCGGAAATCCGCGGCCGGGTTGGCGCTCTACTCGAAGTTGGCACCGGCTTTCATCCTGAATTAACTGGACGGGAGAATATTTTCCTGAACGGGGCCATCCTGGGGATGAAGCGTGCGGAGATTGAGCGTAAATTTGATGAGATTGTGGATTTCTCCGAAGTCGAGAAATTTATTGATACGCCCGTCAAGCGTTATTCCAGCGGGATGACTCTGCGCCTGGCTTTTGCTGTTGCGGCGCATTTGGAACCGGAAATTTTGGTGGTGGATGAGGTCCTGGCAGTTGGGGATGCGGAGTTCCAGCGCAAGTGTTTGGGAAAAATGAGTGATGTGGCCCAGGAGGGACGGACTGTCCTATTTGTCAGTCATAATATGTCCGCCGTCTTACGCCTGACTACCGAAAGTTTATTGATCGAAAAGGGTGAGCTGATCATGCGCGCGCCTACCGCGAAAGTGGTGGATTATTACCTTTCGCGCGGCTATGCCCAGGAAGGCATCCGCAGTTGGAACGCAGATGAAATTCCTGCCTCCGCGGCTCCTTTTCGACCCTACTCCATCAAGATTCTCAATCAAGCAGGCATCGTTTCCGATACCGTGCGCTCCACTGAGGATTTCCAATTGGAAATCAGCTATGAGCTATCAGAGGACATCAAGGGACTTCGGGTGGGTATGTACCTTCTTAGTACACGCGGTGAGTATATCTATACTTCTTTTGATACCGATGACGCGGGGCTTTATGATCAGATGCTACTTCGTCCACGAGGAAAATATATCAGCCGATGCACCATTCCGGCTGATTCCTTGAATGAAGGCAGATTCGTAATCGGTATGAACGCCAGTTCATATCGGATAAAAAGTTATTTTCATGATGAACAGGCATTGATTTTCAACGTGGATGCTTCCGGTGCGCCGGGGATGCAATGGGTGGAAAATCGTATGGGACCGATGCGGCCCCGGTTAGCCTGGAAAATTGAGGCGGAGTAATATGGCATTCTCAACAAAAGACGACCTTAAAAATCTGATCAGTCAGATTCCATTCATGGCCGAATTGTACTGGTTGGTTCGCAATCGGGGAAAACAGATTCAAAGTCGGTTTTCCTTACAGAAACTGGATGCCGCGATCCCGGAGATTTTGGCTCAAGCGCAACAAATTCGAGCTTCCCGCTTCAAAGTTCGGGATGCTGATTTCGCTAATCAGAAAGTGTATATTTTTGCCAACATGCACTTTTGGATTGAGCATGCCGCCTTACTGGGCAGCGCCTTAGCGGCTCAGGGTCATGAAGTTGAATTAGGCTATCTTCCATTTGGTGATTGGCAGGTGCCGATCAATAAATTTGACCTGCGCCGGCAAAATGCCTACGCCAAGGCTGTTCTTGAAAAACTTTCTCCAATCATGAGTTCCACTTCTTTGTTATCGGTCAAACCCAATTTTAAGCCCTTACCTCCGGCCGTCGCCGATATTGTGGACAAGGTGACCGATTACGATGTGCAGTATACCCTGCAGACCGAAGAAGTGGATAAAACCAGCGAAATGTATAAACTGCGCCTGGAACGAAACACGCGCATTGCCCGCACCGCACATGCCTGGATGAAGAATGGGCAGCCGGATGTGGTGGTCATCCCGAACGGTACCATCATTGAAATGGGTGTTGTCTATCGGATGGCAAAAATGCTCAATATTCCCGTGGTGACCTATGAATTTGGTGACCAACGAGATCGGATCTGGATTGCCTATAATGATGAGGTAATGCGCCAGAATACGGATGATCTTTGGGACGCCAGGAAAGAACTCAGTTTGACCAAAACCCAGATGGAACGCATTAAGGGCTTATGCAGTTCCCGTCAGAAGGGTGCTTTATGGGAAAACTTTGCTCGTTTATGGCAGGGAACCCCAACCAGCGGCGGCGAGAAAGTTCGCCAGGAACTGAAGCTGGACCATCGCCCTGTGGCGTTGCTGGCCACCAATGTATTGGGCGACAGCCTGACTTTGGGCAGGCAAATCTTCTCCAAGAACATGGAAGAGTGGATCGTACGTACCGTGCAGTATTTTGCCGGTGTGCCGGATATTCAATTGGTGATTCGTATTCATCCCGGTGAAGTCCTAACCCATGGAACCTCGATGGAAGATGTGGTGCGCAATGTTCTCCCGGAACTGCCTGAAAACATTCGCTTGATTGGACCCCGCGAGGAAATTAATACTTATGACGTAATGGAAATCGCCGATTTTGGTCTGGTCTATACCACAACGGTTGGTCTGGAAATGGCCATGAGCGGCATCCCGGTCGTGGTGGCTGGCAATACGCATTACCGTACCCGCGGATTCACGCTGGATCCGGATTCCTGGGTAAATTATTACAAAATATTAAAACCACTAGTGGATGCTCCGGCGAAATTCCGCTTAACCAAAGAGCAGACGGAATTAGCCTGGCGCTACGCCTACAATTTCTTCTTTGAATATCCCCTGCCGTTCCCCTGGCATCTGGTTAAAGGCTGGGAGGATTATACGAATGTCAATTTGCTGTCTGCCCTGACTGGAGACGGCAAAAAGAAATATGAAGAAACTTTCCTGCATTTGGTTGGCAAACCCATCAAATGGTAATGAATTAACTTTAAGGGTATGTATGAGTGAAACAGAAGTAAAAAATCAGGTCAGACAATTTTATAATGAAATCGGCTGGAAAATGCTCAGTGATGGGTTTTACCAGAACGCGCGCTACGAAGATTTGCGCCCCGTGTCTCAGGAGTATGTGCAGCGCTGCCATCTGCGCGTGAACCGGCACATTTCCGCCACCGGACACCTGCTGCTGGATGCAGGCTCCGGCCCTGTACAATACCCCGAGTATCTGACATATTCGGAATTTTATGATTACCGCGTGTGCGTGGATATTTCCATTGTTGCCCTGCAGGAAGCCCGTCAACGGGTCGGTGAGCGGGGTTTGTACGTGGTCGCGGATGTGGCCCATTTGCCATTCAAGGCGGATGTCTTTGACGGCGAAGTTTCGTTACATACTTTGCATCATCTACCGGCTGAAGATAAAAAACCTGCTTTCCAGGAACTGTACCGGGTGTTGATGCCTGGCCGTTCTGCAGCTATTATCAATGGCTGGACGGAATCGGGTTTGATGAAACTCAGCTTCTGGCTGGTGCGGATCATGGAAACGATTGGTATCTGGATTGCCGAGAAGCGCGGTAAGCAAGAGAAAAAAGTGAAAGTTTCCACTTCCACTGCTGTCAAAGCAGCCGATGCTACCGGAACATATATCCAGAAATCGAGTCCGGAATGGATGAAGGCAGAACTTTCACAGAGCATACCCTACCAGATTTTTGTCTGGCGCAGTGTCAATGTGCGATTTTTACGAGCCATGGTTCATAAACCTTTGGCTGGGAAAACCTTGCTGCGCCTTTTATATTGGATGGAGGAGAGGGCTCCCGGATTCTTTGGGCGGCACGGCCAGTACCCGTTAATTGTTATCAATAAATCAACTGAAAAGGTAAGTTGATCTCTAGACCTTGTGGAGTAGTGCAATGAATTGGAATGACAAAGTTGTGTTGATTACCGGTGGTACCGGATCTTTTGGAAAACGTTTCGTCAAGATGATGTTGGAAGAGGTGAAACCTGCCAAGATCATCGTTTTCAGCCGTGACGAATTAAAACAGCATGAAATGCGCGCCAATGGATATGATCATCCGACTCTGCGCTATTTTATTGGTGACATTCGGGATCAGGAACGTCTGCGCCGCGCTTTCCACGGTGTGGATATTGTCATTCATGCAGCCGCCTTGAAACAAGTGCCTGCCTGTGAATACAACCCCATGGAAGCCATCAAAACCAACATTCTCGGCAGCAGCAACGTGATTGACGCCGCCATCGATGCCGGGGTTTCCAAGGTTTTGGCTCTGAGCACCGATAAAGCTGTAAACCCGGTGAATCTATACGGCGCGACCAAACTGGCCGCTGAAAAATTATTTGTGCAAAGTAATGCCTATGCTGGCGGCAAAGCCACCCGGTTTAGCTGCGTCCGCTATGGCAACGTGGTGGGCAGCCGTGGATCCGTTGTGCCAGTGTTCTTGAAGCAACGCGAGATGGGCGAATTGACCATCACCGACAGCCGCATGACCCGTTTCTGGATTTCCCTGGAAGAGGGTGTGCGCTTCGTTATTCGCTGTGTCGAACAGATGCATGGCGGTGAAGTTTTTGTGCCCAAGATTGCCAGCATGACCGTGGAAGATCTGGCCAAAGCTGTAGCCCCGGGTGCAAAAATCAATGTGATAGGCATCCGCCCCGGCGAGAAACTGCATGAAGTACTAATCTCAGAAGATGAATCCCGAACCACGGTGGAAATGGACGATATGTACGTGGTTCAGCCCGCCGAGGCCATGTGGTTTGGCCGGGATTGGGAAGCAAAAGGTAAAAAACTGGAAGTTGATTTTCGTTATGCCAGTAATACCAATGAAGATTGGCTGAATGTGGATCGAATTCAGAAGATTATTGCACCGATTGAAGACGCCTATTTAAATGGTCAATTAGGATGAAACGATTTCTGGTAACCGGTGCTAGTGGGTTGCTTGGTTTGAATATGGGCCTGCAAGTATCAGGGTCTATAGATATGATTGGCCAGGTCCACAGCAACCGGCTTCAGAACGTCCCTTTTCAACAGATGGTCGTTGATCTGGCGGATGTAAAACAGACCCAACGCATGATGGAAGAGGCTCATCCGGATGTGTTGATTCATTGCGCTGCCATGGCCAATGTGGATGAATGTGAACAGAAACCGGAATTAGCCCAACGGATAAATGCCGAAGTTCCCAGCCAACTGGCAGAGCTATGCAAAAAGATGGGCACCTACATGGTACATATCTCTACGGACGCTGTCTTTGATGGAAAGAATGGTCCTTATACTGAAAACGATTTACCCTGCCCAATCAATCAATATGCCTTAACCAAGTTGGCAGGGGAGCATGAAGTATTAATGAAAAACCCTGCGGCTGTGGTTTTACGGGTCAATTTCTTTGGCTGGAGCTTAAGTGGAAAACGCAGTCTGGCGGAGTGGTTTGTCAAGAATTTACAAGTCGGTCAAACGGTCAATGGGTTTATGGATGTACAATTCTGCCCGATGATGGTGAATGACCTTGTGGATGTGATCATGGCAACCACCGAACGGTCTCTGAGTGGTTTGTACCATGCCGTTGGATGGGATTCAATGACAAAATTTGCTTTTGGCTATGAATTAGCCAGACGTTTTGGTTATGATCATACCTTGATTAAACCAGTTTCCTGGCATGACGGTGACCTAACCGCGGCGCGCTCCCCTGATTTACGTCTAAAGACTGTGAAATTGGCCAGTGCCATAGGAAAACCTCTGCCTGGCTGGCAGGATGGCGTGGAGCGCTTTTATCAACAAGCGCAAGACGGGTACCCTGAACGGGTACTGGGTTTGATGCAGTCCTCATAAAGGAGATGAAAATGGAGATTCAAATTGGTTCCCGAACGATTGGTGATCAGCATCCCACCTATTTCATAGCCGATATTGCTGCGAATCATGACGGCGATCTTGAGCGGGCGAAATTGCTGATTCGCTTGGCAAAAGAGGCGGGGGCTCATGCCGCCAAGTTCCAAAATTTTCAAGCTGCAAAAATTGTATCTGATTATGGTTTTCGCACCATGACTGGACAAATGTCCCATCAGGCGAATTGGAAGAAAAGCGTTTTTGAAGTCTACCAGGATGCCTCAGTGCCCCTGGATTGGTCCCCGATTTTAAAAGAGTATTGCCAAAAACTGGATATTGAATATTTTTCATCGCCGTATGATTTTGAATCCATTGATAAGCTGGATGCCTACATGCCGGCTTACAAAGTGGGTTCCGGGGATATCAACTGGCTGGAATCGCTGGAACGCATGGCCAGCAAAGGCAAGCCTGTGCTCCTGGCAACCGGCGCCTCCGATATTGGGGAAGTTCAGCATGCGGTTGAATTTATTCAAAAGATAAATAAACAATTGATCTTGATGCAGTGCAACACCAACTACACTGCCAGTTTGGAAAATTTTAAATCCATCCACTTGAATGTTTTGAAAACGTATGCGCTGATGTTTCCAGAAGTCATTTTGGGCCTTTCGGATCATACTCCCGGGCATGCCACTGTTCTGGGAGCTGTCGCACTGGGTGCGCGGGTGATTGAAAAACACTTCACCGATGACAATAACCGGGTGGGACCCGATCACAAATTTGCCATGAATCCCATGTCCTGGGCAGATATGGTTGAGAATACGCGTCAATTGGAACGAGCTTTAGGTTCCACGAAAAAGTTTGTTGCAGAAAATGAGCAGGATACCGTCATTGTTCAACGCCGCTGTGTTCGAGCGCATGGAGATATTAAAGCTGGTGAGGTGATCACCAGGGAAATGCTGGATGTCCTGAGGCCAGCCACCCCAGGGGCCATTCGGCCAGACCATATCCAATCCGTACTGGGAACACACGCTATCAAGGATATTCCCGCAGGGAAAGAACTGCGCTGGACCGATTTGGGAGACTAGTGCGCGTTCTATATTTTTCAAGGGATTACACGGCTCATGATCATCGTTTCCTTTCTGCTCTGGCAGAAACGGAGGATGAAGTTTTGTATTTAAGGCTGGAAAGACAGGGTCTTAAACGCGAAGAGCGTCCCCTGCCGGCTGGCGTACGGGAAGTGGAATGGCTGGGCGGAAAAGAATCTTTTGCCTACCGTTTCAGTGTGCGTCTGATGCAGGATTTACAGCGAGTAATAAAGGAATTTAAACCTGATTTAATTCATGCTGGTCCAATTCAAACCTGTGCGTTTCTTACTGCACAGGCTGGTTTTTCCCCATTGGTCAGCATGTCA
The DNA here is from genome assembly GCA_002412765.1 of Leptolinea sp. UBA5203. Classification (GTDB taxonomy): domain Bacteria; phylum Chloroflexota; class Anaerolineae; order Anaerolineales; family Anaerolineaceae; genus UBA5203. The sequence continues at coordinate 9,804 of DHVR01000014.1, forward strand.
TGGGGATCTGACCTGCTGATGGATGCGGACCGTGATGAACAAATGACCTGGATCACGCAGTATACCTTGGATCGGACCCAGGTTTTTGTGGGGGATTGCCAAGCTGTTTCAGACAAAGCCCAGTCCTATGGATTTCCCTTGGATCGGATTAAATTATTTCCGTGGGGGATTGACCTACACCAATTTCAGCCGGGTCAGTGCTCTGATTTGCGAGCAGCCCTGGGCTGGCAGGAGAATCCGGTTTTCCTTTCCTTGCGAGCCTGGGAACCCATCTATGGGGTGGATGTCTTGATTCAGGGATTTGAGCAAGCAGTAAAAGAGAATAAATCCATACGATTGCTCCTGCTGGGCGGGGGATCTCTTGAAAAACAAATCTTTTCTCTGATCAAGGACCATGCACTTGAGCCTTATGTTTATTTGGCCGGACATATCCCCAATCAGGATTTAGTACGGTATTATCAAGCTGCGGATATTTACCTGAGTTGTTCCTTCAGCGATGGCTCTTCCGTCACCTTAATGGAGGCCTTGGCCTGCGGCCTACCTGCGTTGGTTTCGGATATTCCAGGTAATCAGGAATGGATTGTGCCGGGTGAGCAGGGCTGGTTGTTTCAAACCGGTCTGGCGGAATCCCTGGCAGATGCCATCCACCAGGCACTGGCGCAGCGCCGCAATTGGCCGACAATGAAGCTGGCTGCCCGCCAAAAGGCTGAGCAGAGAGCGGATTGGAAAAAGAATTTTAAAGTTTTATTAGAAGCCTACGATCAGGCTCGTCACCTGAAATCCGGACCTACGAGTGTTATTTTATGATGGATTTATTAGATAAACCGCGCATTGTGGCGATCATCCAGGCGAGAATGAATTCCAGCCGCCTGCCGGGGAAAGTGTTGAAAGAAATCATGGGAACGCCCATGCTCCTGCATGTTGTCAACCGCACACGCAGAGCCAGTTCGGTGGATGAAATTATGGTTGCCACCACCCTGGATGGCAGTGACGACCCCATAGAATCACTGTGTAATCAATATGGCATCCCCATTTATCGCGGCAGCCAATTTGATGTGCTGGATCGCTATTATCAGGCGGCCGTGCAGGCCAATGCCGAAGTGATCATCCGTATCACCGCAGATTGCCCGCTGATTGATCCTGAAGAAATTGACCTGACGGTGGATGCTTTTTTAAACAGCGGCGTCGATTTTGCCGCCAATCGTCTGCCCTGGGGACGCAATGTGCCCATCGGATTTGATACTGAAGTATGTACCTTTACCGCGCTGGAGCGAGCCTGGCAGGAAGCCGTGCTGCCCTTTGAACGTGAACATGTTATGCCATATCTCTATGATCAACCGGGAAGGTTCAATGTATTATTGGTACGCCGAGATCCGGATTATGGGCACTACCGTTGGACGGTAGATACTCCGGAAGATTTTAAATTTATCTGTAACATCTTTGAGCATTTTGGCGGACGGGATGATATGACTTACCAGGAAATCCTGGATTTAGTGCATGCCCATCCGGAGCTTCAAGAGATCAATGCTGGGATCGTGCACAAGACCTTTCAAGATATTGACGCACGAGCTCAGAAGGAAAATTCGCAGGACAAGGCATGAAGAAATTAACCATTTTTACGGCTCCCAAACCGTTTACTAATGAGCATATTAACCTGATTCAACGCAACGCCATTCGTTCCTGGCTGGCATTGGGGGATCAAATTGAAGTTCTTTTGATCGGAGAAGAAACCGGCATGGCTTCCGTTTCCGAGGAATATGGGGTGCGGTATTTTCCCGAAGTAGCCCGGAATTCTTCTGGTACACCGCTGGTGAGTGATATATTTGCCATTGCTCGGCAATATGCCAGTGCAGATATGTTGTGTTATGTCAATGCGGATATCATTTTAACGCCCGATATTCTTTTAGCCATGATGATCACGGCTGCTAAATGGGATAAATTCCTGATCGTGGGGCAGCGTTGGGATTTGGATGTACAGCAATCCCTGGAATTTCCGGAAAACTGGGTGAAAAATCTTCAAAGAGATGTAAAAAAACGTGGACGTTTGCATCCGGCAGGCGGCAGTGATTATTTCCTATTTCCGAAGAGTTGTTTCAAACATATGCCGCCATTTGCCATTGGCAGAGCCGGATGGGACAATTGGATGTTTTATCAGGCGCGCCGAAAAAACTGGCCGCTGGTGGATGCCAGTCAATCGGTGTTGATTGTTCATCAGGATCATGATTATGGACATCTCCCTCAGGGGCAGCCGCATTATCGTCTGCCGGAAACCTTTGAAAATGTAAAATTAGCAGGCGGCTCTCGCACGATCTTCAATTTATTGGATGCCGATTACCAGCTTACTCCCAGTAAATTGCAGGAAACTCCGTTGAGCTGGAAGCGATTCTGGCGAGAAGTGGAGATCTTCCCTTTGATCGTCCTGCATGCCAACTGGCTGGCACAGATTTTCTTTTTCATCCTGCATCCACAACGCGGGTATCATGAATTTCGGCAGTGGATCAGGGAGTATAAAAAAAGTAACGGGGAGTAAACGAATGAGAGTAGGACAAAACCCGGCCAAGTTTGTAAAAGAAGTTCCCCAACCGGAGCGCATCACGGTGGCGGTTCTAAACTATATCCCGTTTGTCAGTGGTTTCTATGCCGATCTGCCTGAAGTGCTGGATACCTGTTTGAAGCGGATTCGTGAGACGGCCGACTTGCCCTTTGATTTGCTGGTTTTTGACAACGGCTCTTGCGAAGAAGTACGCCAAACCCTGGCCAGGCAGCGGGATGAGGGTTTGATTCAATATCTGATTCTTTCCGAGAAAAACTTGGGCAAAGGCGGCGCCTGGAATATGATCTTTGGCGCAGCCCCCGGTGAAATTCTGGTTTATACCGATAACGACTGCTATTTTTATCCGGGCTGGTTATCGGAATCATTGAAATTGTTGGAAACCTTTCCCAATGTCGGAATGGTCACGGCCCGGCCTTTCCGTACCCGGCCGGAGGTTTACACTTCTTCCGTGGTTTGGGCGGAACAGGAACCGGATGTTACCGTGGAGCATGGTAATTTTATCCCCTACGAAGTGTTCCAGGAGTTTGACCTAAGCCTGGGACAGACGGAAGAGGAAATTTGCAGCCATTATGCAGCTAGCGAAGACGTGCGGCTGACCTATCAGGGAGTTCAAGCCCTGACCGGCGCTTCCCACTGGCAGTTTATGGCTTATACTGACGTGCTGAAACAATTTTTACCCTTCCGCATGGATCGTCCGATGGGGCAGGTGAAGCAGTTGGATGAGCGCATGAACCAGGCAGGGTATTTGCGTCTGATGCCGACCCAGCCGTATGCGATGAACATGAGCAATACCCTGCGCAGTGTGAAACAGGGAGCTGAGTCCGTTGAGAAAAAAGCCGCGCCGGGGTTGAAGTACAAGCTGTTGGATTTTTCCCTTGTGCGCAAGGTTATGTTGTTTATTTATGACCGAATTTTTAAATGGTATTACGATCGATAAGTGAAGCAGGAGTTTAACACTTTTTATGGAAAAGAAACGCATCCTCATCAGTGCTGATCATGGATTGGCGATTATTTATTTCTTGCAGAGTGATTTGGTGCCGACCTTACTAAAGGCCGGCCACGAAGTAGTGATTTTGACCGATGACGGGCTGAAAGAACAAATTGCCCGCCGTTTTGGTCAGCCCGGGTTAAGTGTGGAAGGCTTGCGTTTGGGGCAAGCTAAGCAGTATTACCAAACCGTTGATCCCACCCGTCAGTGGTGGTTGAATTTTCTGCGCCGGGTGGGGGCTTCCCGCCGGATTAATGTAGAAGCCATGACCAGCCATGTGGATCAAGTGGCCGGTGAGGCCAGTCCGCGGCGTAAACGGATCATGCCCATTATGCGCGCAATGATTGGTTTGATGCGGCGTTCCAGGGCCGCCCGCCGCTGGGTGGTGAAACAGCAATTGCAATATACCGATCACTTATACAGCGATTTGCTCCAGCGTTATCAACCGGACTTGGTGATTGCCAGTACTCCCGGCTGGCGTTATGACCGCTATTTACTCCGTGAAGCCGCCGCCCAAGGGATTAAAACCGCCGCCGTGATTGTGGGTTGGGATAATCCCAGCAGCTACAGTCTTCCCGGCGCTCCGGTGGATGCCGTCACATGCTGGTCTGAAATTCAGAAAGAAGAATTGATACTGGGTTCCGATTGGGACCCTGCCAAAGTCCATGTAGGTGGTATTCCTTCATATGATGGTTACTTCCGTAAGGAATGGTTGATCTCCAAGGACGAGTATTACAATCTGCACCATCTGGATCCCAAGCGAAAGCTGTTGGGTTATGCATGCAGTTTTATTACCTTCTCACCCAATTATCAAAACATTGAACCTCTGGCTCGCATGGTGGCGGAAGAGAAGTTCTCCGAACCCTGTCAGCTTTTAATTCGCCTGCATCCCAATCATTTTATGGATGAACCCTTGTTTGCCGGTGAGCGGGAACAAATTTTTGCCCTGGCGAAGAAATATCCGCATGTGCATGTGGTGGAACCTGTTCCGTTGGGCGGAGAACTAGGTCATTATTCCGGTGAAGACATGCCGGAAAAAACCTCCATGATGGCCTATTCGGATGTCTTTTTGACGGTTTATTCCACCATGGTGGTGGAAGCCGCGGTACACGGCACCCCGATCGTAAGTGTATGTTTTGATGCACCCGGCGGTTGGAACACCCCCGGAAAATTCTCCCTGGCGCTTTCCAAAATTGGTGACTGGCCGACCCATCAGCGCTTTCGTTTAGCGAATGCCGGCAAAGTGGCTTTCCAGGAAAATCAATTATTGGAAGCGATCAATGCCTACTTGCAGAATCCCAAGCTGGATGCTGACGCCCGATCAAAATTCATCCAGGATGAAATCACCTATACGGATGGAACCGCTGGTCAGCACACGGCCGAGTTTTTCCTGAAATTGCTGGAAAAGTAGAGGATAACCTCATGAAAATATGTATCGCAGGCTTTGGCTCCATCGGCAGACGGCATATGCGTAACTTGCTCACCCTGGGTGAGTCGGATTTAATCCTTTACCGCACCCATCAAAGCACCTTGCCCGAAGATGAAATCGCACAAATTCCGGTGGAAACCGACTTCCAACGTTTGCTGGAGACTCACCCGGCGGCAGTGATTGTGGCCAATCCGAGTGCCTTGCATATGCAAGTTGCCATCCCTGCGGCAAAAGCCGGCTGCCATATTTTCATGGAAAAACCCATTGCGGATGACTTGAACCAGGTGGAAGAATTGATCTCCGTGGCTGCAAAAAGCGGTTCCAGGATTCTGGTCGGCTTTCAGTATCGTTTTCATCCCGGATTGAAGATCATCAAAAGACTCCTGGCGGAAAACGCCATCGGGCAGGTTGTGAACTTCAACTGCCGCTGGGGAGAATACTTGCCGGCCTGGCATCCCTGGGAAGATTACCGCAAGAGTTATGCAGCTCGCAAGGACTTGGGTGGCGGAGTGGTGAATACTTTGTCCCATCCGCTGGACTATCTCGCCTGGTTAATTGGGCCCATTGCTGCGGTGCAGGCCAGCACTTGCCATGCCAGTGAGTTGGAGATGGACGTGGAAGACACGGCAGATGCCATCCTGCATTTTACGAGTGAGCTTAGCGGAACCGTCCATCTGGATTATTTGCAGCGACCCGGGCAGCACACACTGGAAATTGTGGGCATGCAGGGAACCCTGCGCTGGAATAATCAGGATGGTCATGTTCAACTTTATCAAGTTGGAAAGGACGTCTGGGAAAACTTTGCCATCCCGGATAACTTTGACCGCAATAACATGTTTATCGAGGAAATGCGCCATTTTCTGGCGATATGCCGGGGCGAGGTTGAACCTTTCTGCACCCTGCAGGACGGTATATTGGCGCAACAAGTAGCGCTGGCCATTCACCGTTCTTCCGCGCAGAAGCGGCAGATTTTATTATCGGAAATCACAACCCTGTAATTGAGGTTAATTTGAAAGCATTGATTCGAAAGACACCGCAACTCTGGGTTTTTATCTATTTCACCCTGATGACCCTCGCCATGACCTGGCCTTTGGTGACCCGTATGGGTAATTCACTGGTCGGCATGATTGGCGATAATGTTTACTTTGTCTGGATGATCGGTTGGTTCAAAGAAGCTTTATTTGTCCAGCACGTTAATCCGTTTAATATCTGGTTTTTGAATTACCCTGAAGGCTGGAGCCTGGCTTATACCGAAATCACTCAAGCTAATCTGGCTTTGGCCTTACCCTTTACTTTTTTCGGCAGCGAAATCTTTGCCTATAACGCCGCAATGATGTTGACCTTCATACTTTCGGGTTTCTTTATGACCCTCTGGGTGCACCATCTCACCCGCCGCTGGGATGCGGCCTTGATTGCCGGTACCATCTACGCCTTTCTGCCGTATCATTTTGCGCACTTCCGCATCGGGCATTTGAACTTATCCGGCACCCATTGGTTTCCGCTCTTCTTCTGGGGACTGCTGGACTTGATGCAAGCCAAGACTGTGCGCTGGCGCAGTATTTTACTGACCGGATTTAGCCTGGGGTTGATTGCCTTAACCTCCCAGTATTATTTCTATATGTGTGTACTGGTAACGGGATTAACGGCATTAATACTTTTGATATTTCATGATCGGTCACAATTGAAGAACCTAGCTTTTTGGAAGAATCTGATTTTCAGTGGTTTGGTTTCGCTGCCAATGGTGCTGGCAGGGGTATGGCCTTATATCCAGTTGTTCGGGAAGGGGGATATGCCGGACCGCAACATCAGCATTGTGCGCCAATATTCCGCCAGCTTGACCGATTTCATCCTGCCTTCCACGGATCATTTTCTGTGGGGCGAGTGGATTGGGGCGCATTTTAGCCGTAATTTGTGGATCGAAGGCAGTCTGACGATTGGCTTTGTAGCCCTGGTTTTATGGTTTATAGCCTGGTGGCACAGAAAACTGATGAAGCAGGAAGTTGTCCTGCGATTTTTACTCATCGGCATGCTGGTGGCAGTGATTCTGGCCATGGGTACGGACTTGCATTGGAATGAACAATCAGTGGAAATTCCTTTGCGCGGGCTATTGGCTGAAAGACTTGGACGCGAGACCCTGCCCATCCCGCTGCCGGGTTATTTGTTCTTTTATGGCTTGCCTTTCTTTGCCAAACTGCGTGCCTTGATGCGTTTTGGTATTTTTGCTCTGGTCTTCAGCAGTGCCGCTGCCGGATTGGGTGCAAGCTGGCTGCTGCAAAAGCGGCAGGGCTGGTCTAAAATTGGCTTAACCCTAATCCTGTTATTCATGGTTTGTTTTGAGTTTTATCCGGGCGTGTATCAGGAGTTTGGTCAAGTGAAGCCGCGAGAGGCTGACCAATGGCTCCTGGCTCAGCCGGGTAAGGGCGCTTTGATGCAATTCCCCTTTGAGCTGCTGGAAGACCAGGAACATATTTACGATCAATTAATTCATAAGAAACCTTTTGTGGGCGGCTTTTTCAACGCTTTCCCCCCTGCGCAGTATCGTGAAATCCGCCCGGTGATGGAACAATTTCCTGATGCTGAAAGCATTGCTCTTACAGAAAGCCTGGGTGTGGAGTATGTTTTTGTGGATCAAACCTATTACGAAAATCCTACAGCCATCATTCAGCTTTGTGAATCACAGGGTTGGACTTATGTGGATACCATGGGGGATGAACTGGTATTCCTTGTGGATCAGGCAAAATGACGATGAGACCATTCCTAAAACGTGATGGACTGTCCGTTCTAATCGCCATGCTGGGTGCTGTCCTGGTTTGGCTGAGTACCCGTCAGGGGGCCGGCGTGGGTGGGGATGCCACAATTTATCTTAATTCAGCCAAGAATTTGGTCCAGGGCTTTGGTCTGGGGTTGATCAATCCGGACGGGACTTTTCGCTTGATCCCATACTTTCCGCCATTTTTTCCGCTGGTCCTAAGCCTTTTTAGCGCACTTCAATTGGATGCGGCTGTGGCGGCTCGTTGGCTACACATCCTGCTTTTTGGATTGACCCTCTATATGGTGGTTAAAACTACAGATGAATTAATCCAAGATTGGAAGTTTTCTCTTGCTTTGGGTCTTCTGCTGGCTTTTTCTCCCGTGCTAGTGCCGGCTTTTTCCTGGGTGATGTCTGAGCCGCTCTCTATTTTTCTGGGGACCCTGTCCATCTTGCTGATACTGACTTTTTTCCGTAATCCGGATAAGAAGTGGGCATTCCATGTCTCTGCACTGCTGGCCGGACTCAGCACCCTGACACGCTACGGCGCGATTGTCTATGCGGCTACCGCCTGCATCTTGCTGCTCATGTTTTTCAAAGGCAGTCTCTGGCAGCGGATTGGGAAATCCGTGGTTTTTGGCTTTGAAGCCATGTTGCCCGTTGGGATCTGGGCTTGGGTGGATATTTCCCTGACCCAAACCGTTAGCTCGCGCAGTATCCATTCTTTGGCAGGCAGTGGGGGACGCATCCTAGCTTTCTTTGACGGTTTAAAATCCGTAATCTTATTTTGGCTATTACCCGATTCCTGGATCCGGCAGCCATTTTACCCTGCCTGGGGAAACACATTGATTCTGGTTGTTTTCCTGCTCATGCTGGTCCTGGGTGCCTGGTTTTTCTTAAAACAAATACGAACTCACGCGGAACTATTTCGCCTTGGCGTAACCCTGGTACTTTTCTCTGTCCTCTATGTACTCATGACTTTGTTTATTTCCTTGATGACTTATCCGCCCATCACCATTGGCACGCGCATGTTCTCACCCATGCATTTGATGATCTTCTGGCTGATTGTTTTGATTTTAGTTCAGACGTGGAAGTCAGCCTCCAACAGGAAAGTTGTCCCAACGGCCATCCTGTTGGGTTTGATAGTGCTGGTCCTATGGACGGGCTGGCGCGGCAGCCGCGTTGTGGAAAGCACACTACAGAATGGTTTGGGATTTCAATCCGTCCCCTGGCAGCAATCCGATCTGGTGGCTTTTGTGCGTGAGCTGCCGCAGGATCAAGGCATCGTCTCCAATGAGGAGATGGCGTTATTATTTTTGACGGGTCGCCAATCCTACCCGCTGGCGGAGATTTATCAAAATGAACCTTCCGCGGTCTTCACTAGCTATGGACAGGCAGAATTGCTGGATGTAGGACAGAGACAGTTTAAGGAAAATGATGCGGTGCTGGTTCTGTTTGATTCGATCGATTCCCAATTTGAAGGTCTTTATTCAGATCAAGCCAGGCAGCGTATTGAAAAACTAACGGATGGTTTACAATTGATTTATCAAGGAATGGATGGTGCTGTGTATCGCTATACAGATACCGTTGAGGAATAAACCGTCAAGTGGTAAGATTGATGGTTGCCAACCCTTTAAACAATGAACAGGAAGTAATCTTATGTCAGAATCATCAGCTGATCCCAAAGGTAAAAATCAAAAGATTCTTGTTATCTTTGGTGGAATTATTGTACTTGCTCTCTTGATCGTGATCATTGTGCTCTCACTATCGCAAATCAATCAAAAGAAAGTAGCTGCGGTCACCCAACAAGCGATAACAGTTCAATCCACCAGTGCAATAACCCAAGAAAATACCCCTGAGGTATTAGTTACATCAACCCCCACTATTTTGGTGCCTGAAGCAACGGCTACCAAGGTTCTGCCCACTGCCACTGTAGCAATCCCGTTGTCCATTGCCGAAAATGGCTTGCAAATACGCTGCCTTGCTAGTGATTCCTCCCTGCCCATTGATGCTGCTGCATCATTTTCTGATACTCTCTTTGCAGTCAGTGAAATTGCTCCGACTGCTGAAGGTATAAAATTGACCATTCCTGTTCGTGCTTGTGCTGTCTTTGTCACATTCACTCAGCCGCTGAAAGAAGATGTTCAGGTGGAGATTTTCCAGGCTTCAGATTCCCAATCTTGGTACACTCGATCCCTGGTTAATGACGGGCAATCCGAAAATACTTATTTTACCGTCTTGAGCCATCAATATATTATTGATCCACCTTACTGGAATCTTAACTATCGGATGCGAGTTCAGGGGCCAACCCAGACATATTGGGAAGGGCCTTTGTTGGTCAGCCGTATCTTTGCTGGACTGTGTTGGGAAGGCTCTGTCCCGGATCCGGTAACCCTAAAATGTCCTAATGCCGACAAGCTGGAACGCGAACCACATCCGGATATGCCCACTCTGGTTCCCGGTGGAATTCATAATTAATCGATAAACAAGTAATTTGCGCAGGAAAATGTTATGAGCCTATCTACCAATAAAATTAAACTAATACTGATTATCGGAGGGATTGTCCTGGTTCTAGTGATTGGCACCCTTGCAGTCAGTTCTATGATGGCAACCAAGACGCGAAATGCAGAGGCTACAGCCGCTGTAGAGTTGGCTGCCGCACAGACCGCTACGGAAGCTGCTATCCCCACCCATACAGCAACTATTGCCCCAACACTTGAGCCCAGTCCCACTGCCACCATGCAGCCGACGGCGGAACCAACCAGTACACCCATCCCTCCTCTGGGACTCTCTGAGGAAGGAGTGATTCTTTGGAGTGCTCCCGTGGAAATTGGTTTAATACCTGCCAATTTCAAGGACAATCAAGGCGATTATGAAGGTATTTCTGTTGCATATGAAAAAGATGGAGGGATGGTATTAAAAATCCCTGCCAGTTTTATCGTAATAGATGCACATTTTAATCAACCCATCCCAAGTGGGGTACAACTGAAAGTGTATGAATTGAAGGCTTTGTCACCCTGGTATACAGCGCCCATGTCTCCCTCCTCCAAGGATGGCAATTCAGGACATTTCCTTATTTTACATAGCTATATGATCAATCCGCCCTTTTGGGACATAACCTATCATGTCAAAATTGAAGGCGCTGACGGCAGCGTCTATTGGGAAAAAGACGTAAAATTCCTCAAACCCACCCCTAATAGCTGTTGGGATGGAAGTGTGCCGAATCCAGTAACCATGTATTGCCCGAATTATGATGGGGATTGGAACTATTTGGATTTTGAGAATTTCAATCAGAATGCTGATATATTCACCAGTGGGCAGGTACCCTTGCCCGATAAATATAAAAAGTAAATCAGAAAAGGGATCCAATGACCCATATCCTAGATAAATTTAATCTTGATCAACGAGTAGCCATTGTTACCGGTGGGGCAGGTCTTTTGGGTCGGCAATTCTGCCGGACCCTGGCTCAAGCGGGGGCAAAAGTCATCATCGCGGATTTGTTTGAAGAGCCCGCGAAAAAATTGGAAGCCACATTGCGGGAAGAGGGCTTGAATGTGTCAGCCTGTCAGGTCAACGTAACCGACGAAACCTCGGTGGCAGCAATGATCCAGGTTGCTTTGAAGACCTACGGTAGTGTGGATGTTCTGGTATCCAGTGCAGCCATGGATCCGAAATTTGACGATTCTCAGCAGGGGCAGCACACCAATGATTTCGAAACTTACCCAGTGGCTGCCTTTCGCGAAGCGCTGGATGTGAATCTGACCGGTATGTTCCTGTGTGCCCGTGAGGCAGTAAAACCCATGCTGGAGCAGAATCGCGGCTCCATCATTAATATCTGCTCAACTTATGGGCTGGTGGGACCGGACCAACGTTTATACGAACGTGACGGCAAACCAAAGCAATTCAAACCGGTCTTTTATTCCGTCACCAAAGCCGGAGTGCTTGGCTTAACCCGCTATCTGGCGACCTATTATGCAGGCACCAATATCCGTGCCAATGCACTGACGCCCGGTGGGGTGTTTAACAATCATGATGATGAATTCTCGCAGAAGTATGCAGCCCGTACGGTAATTGGCCGTATGGCTGAACAGGACGAGATGAACGGGGCAATCCTGTATCTGGCTTCGGATGCGTCCTCCTATATGACTGGTTCCAACCTGGTGGTGGATGGAGGATGGACAGCTTGGTAAAGAAGCCTGAAGTACTTGCCATCATTCCCGCCAGAGGCGGTTCGAAGGGCATTCCTGGAAAAAATATTCGCGCATTTGCCGGCTACCCATTAATTGCGTATAGTATTGCGGCTGCAACCCAGTCTATATACGTCACTCGTGTGATTGTCTCAACGGACGATGAAAAAATTGCTTCGGTAGCCCGCCAGTTCGGCGCAGAAACTCCATTCTTGCGGCCCGCCGAACATGCCCAGGACCTCTCCACGGATTTTCCCGTTTTTGAACACGCCTTAACCTGGCTTAAGGAAAACGAAGGCTATCAGCCTGATATTGTCATTCAATTACGACCAACCTCGCCCATCCGACCTCCGGATTGCGTGGATAATGCCATTGAAATACTGCTACAGAACCCCCAGGCGGATTCTGTGCGCGGGGTGGTGCCTTCCGGACAGAACCCGCACAAAATGTGGAAGATTGATGAGAAGACCAGTGTGATGAAGAATCTGCTGGATGTTCCCGGTATTAAAGAACCCTATAATGCACCCCGTCAGGAACTGCCGCCGGTTTACTGGCAGACGGGCCATATTGATGCTATCCGCAGCGATACAATACTCAAAAAGAAATCCATGTCCGGGGACGTGATCATGCCCTTGATTCTGGATCCGCGTTATACAGTGGATATTGATAACCTCTACGATTGGCAGCGTTACGAGTACCTCTATTATGAAGGCGGACTAGAGATGGTCACCCCTGGTCCGCAAAAACGGAAATTTCCTGAAATAGTAAAAATGTTGGTGCTGGATTTTGATGGCATTTTGACGGATAACCGGGTGTGGGTGGACAAAAACGGTCATGAATCGGTTGCTGCAAATCGCAGTGACAGCATGGGCATCCGTTTTTTGAGTGGCAAGGGCGTGGAAGTCTTTGTTTTATCCACTGAAACGGATGGTGTGGTAGCTGCCCGCTGTAAGAAAATGAATGTCCCTGTGATGCAGGGTGTGGAAGAAAAAGCTGGCGTATTACGCGCAGTGCTCATGGAGAAGGGGATTGACCCAGCCCAGGTGATCTATGCCGGAAATGACGTCAATGATTTACCCTGCTTTCCAATTGTCGGTTACGCAGTGACTGTACCGGATGCAATGCCTCCCGTTCTACAGGCGGCGGACTTTATCTTGAAAGAGAAAGGCGGACACGGTGCTGTCCGGGAACTTTGTGATTTGATCCTCCATCGATTGGAGAAGGAGTAACAATGTCTATATCAGTAAAAATTGGAAATCGCTTGATTGGGGAAGGGCAGCCGACCTATATTATTGCCGAGATTGGTATTAATCACAATGGAGATCTGGAAACCGCCAAAGACATGATTCGCGCAGCTCATGAAGTGGGCGCGGACGCAGTGAAATTCCAGAAACGAACACCCCTGTTGTGTGTTCCTGAGGAACAACGTTCCCAAATGCGCGAGACTCCCTGGGGTTATATCTCTTACTTGGATTATCGTTATAAAGTGGAATTTGGCGAGACAGAATATCGCGAGATTGACATCCTGTGCAAGTCCCTTGGGATTGACTGGTTTGCCTCTGTCTGGGACACTGAAGCCGTGGATTTCCTGGAAGCCTTCAAACCGCTGTGTTATAAAGTGCCTTCCGCTTCGTTGACTGACCTTGAATTATTAAAAAAACTGGTGGCCACCGGCCGGCCTTTGATTGTTTCCACCGGCATGTCCACCATGGAAGAAATTCGGACCTCCATGAAATTGATCCCGATGGACCGCTTGATTATCACCCATACCACCAGTGCTTATCCCTGTGCGCCGGATGAGTTAAATCTGCGTATGGTAGAAACCCTAAAAGAGGAATTTCCCTGCCCGATTGGCTATTCCGGTCATGAGGTTGGGTTGATCCCATCCGTTGTTTCCGTTGCGCTGGGTTCCTGTTTGGTGGAACGTCACTTCACTTTGGATCGTGCCATGTGGGGCGGGGACCAGGCGGCATCCGTTGAGCCGGGTGGTTTCGAACGTCTGGTGAAGTACATTCGGGTCACTGAGCAAGCATTGGGTGACGGTGTTAAAAAAGTTTACGATTCAGAAATTCCTATCCGCAAAAAATTACGCCGGGTGCTTTAATCCATCTGCCTGAGCAGGTTAGCCTTCCATGGAAAAATCGTATCGAACCCTGAACGCAATTGGTTGGGGAGTGTTATTTATTACACTCCCCATTACCAGTATGCCCTTGGTCTCACGTTTGGTGGGCGGTACCATGGTGGCACCTCCGGCTATGATTTTTCTGGCGCTGATCACCCTGTTCTGGTTTATCCCCTCCATGCTGCGGGGGGAGAAATTGGCAGTGCAAAATATTCCGCTATTATATTTCTTTCTTGTTGCCTTGATTTCGGCCATGGCTTCGCTTTTTTTGGAAATCCCCTCCTTTAAACTTCAACCTACTGGGAGAACAACCGTTGAAGCGCTGATCACCCTGGCGTTGGGCATCGGGTATTTCCTAACCATCCAGACCTGGATGACTAAAGAGAGCCGGTTACGATTGGTTTTTCAATGGGTAGCCATTAGCGGAGTGGTTTTGATCCTGTGGTCCCTGACCCAGGCTCTGTACTGGCATATTGATTTGCATTATCCCGCCTGGATGCGCCTGATTCAGGAAAGTCTCTCCAACGGGACTATGTTTGCCCGGCGGGCTACCGGTTTTGCATTTGAGCCCTCCTGGCTGGCGCATCAATTGAATGTCTTTTATTTTCCCCTCTGGATGGCTGCGGTCTATACCCGGCAAAGTGCCTTCAAATGTCGGGTATGGAAATTCCAAATGGAAGATGCTTTACTGCTTGGAGGCATTCTGGTATTGGTATTTACATCCAGCCGAATCGGTTTTCTTGGGTTCATTTTCCTGGCGGCTTTTTTGTTTTTTGTCTTGCAAAATCACCTAATCCAATGGATCAAAAAAAGGATTCCGAATCCAAAGAAGTGGCACTGGATTCAACCGCTGTTGATTGTCGGTCTGATTTTGCTTTATATCAGTTTACTCTTTGGAGCGACAACCTTGATGCAGCAGCGCGATCCGCGCATGAAGGATATGTTTAATCTGGAGACGATTCAAAATGGGGAATTCTTTACTTATGCCAAGAAACTGACCTTCGCATCCCGTGTGGTATACTGGCAGACCGGATTGCAGATTTTTGAAGATCATCCTGTGTTAGGGGTAGGGCTGGGGAATGCCGGTTATTATTTTAAGGATGCCATGCCCAATGACGGTTGGGGATTGGTGGAAGTACGCCAGCTCTTAATTCGGGATTCGTCTCTGCCGAATATCAAAAACCTGTGGGTGCGCTTATTGGCTGAAACCGGTCTGATTGGCTTTTTCAGTTTCCTTGCCTTTTGGGTGACAATTCTCTGGTCTGGAAATTATTTACACCAGCACGGCTCTGGACTGGTGAAGACGATCGGTTTTGCTGCGATTTTATCCTGCATTGCCATGATCGGGGAAGGATTCAGCCTGGATACCTTCGCCCTGCCTTATACCTGGTTAATATTTGGGATGTGTGTGACTGCCACACGCTCTGATTTCTTAATGGTGGAAGCATAAATGATCAATAAACTAAAACGTTCCATCGGTTACCGCTATACTCGTTTGCGTCAAAATAGGCGTATTCGCGCGATTGCTGCGGAAGTCGCTCAGGATTATAAAAAAAATGAACAGGGGAATCCAAAAAATCCCGTGCTTTTGTTTAATGCCTCCACTCGTCTGATTGGGTTGAGTCAGAATGCGGCCTTCTCATTATTGACACATTGGGCGTTGAAAGTACGCGGTATTCCTGCGGTTCAACTGGTCTGTCGGGCAGGCTTGCAGCCTTGTGTTTTGGGAACCAACGCGGATAATCCTGAAAAAATGCCCCCCTGCGCTAAATGCATACACTTATCAGATGCCGTCTACTCCCAGTTGGAAGTGCGTGATCTGGTTTTCAACCCGCTGGATGGATTAGTCCTTGATGGACTGACCGTACAGCAATTGGCAGCTTACCAGCATGGGGATTTCCCGGTAGGAGCCATTGTACTGCCATCCATTCGCTGGATCTTGCGGCGGCATAATTTATTGGAAAATGATGGCACGCGGACTTTGTTCGCGAGATACATTCGTTCGGCCGTTTCCCTCTTGGCTCAATTTGAAAAGATTCTGGATGAAACCCAACCGCGATCGGTGGTGGTTTTCAACGGTATGTTTTTCCCTGAAGCCACCCTGAAGTGGGCCGCTCAGCAGCGCGGCATTCGGGTCATTTCCCATGAAGTGGCGCTACGTCCGATGACGGCATTTTTCACTCCCGGGGAAGCTACGGCTTATCCGATCGAATTGCCTGCGGATTATCAACTGAACCCGGAACAAAATGAACGCCTGGATGCTTACCTGGCAAACCGCATGCAGGGCGATTTCAGTATGGCCGGCGTACGTTTTTGGTCGGGGATGAAAGGCCTGGATGCCTCCATTTTAGAAAAAGCCGCGCAGTATAAAGGCATCATTCCGGTGTTTACCAACGTCATCTTTGATACCAGCCAAGGGCATGCCAACGTGCTTTTTGGTACTATGTTTGATTGGCTGGACTCGGTGGCCGACCTAGTTCATCAACATCCTGATTATTTGTTTATTCTGCGGGCTCATCCGGATGAAGTGCGGCCGGGGAAAGCCAGCCAGGAAAGCGTTGCGGATTGGGTGGCTCAGAAGCAACTTTTGAAGTATCCGAATGTGCTCTTTATTCCAGCAGATGAACCGTTTAGTTCGTACGAGATGATTCAACGTGCCAAATTTGTCATGGTTTATAATTCCACCATCGGATTGGAAGCCTCCATTTTGGGTGCGGCGGTTGTATGTGCCGGCAAAGCCAGATTTACGCAGACGGAATGTGTCTATTTCCCTCAGACCCTGACTGAGTATTCAAGCCTGGTGAAAACGTTTCTGGAACAGGATAATATCCAGGTGCCGGAACTACATAAGGCCAATGCCCGCAAATTCTTATTCGCCCAATTATTTGAAACCTCGCTTCCCATGGATGCCTTTCTCGAAAATGATCCATACCTGGCAGGGTACACCGGGTTCAAGGATTTTCATGCTGCGGATCTCAAACCGGAAAATTCGGAAACCATGCGCATTATCACTGATGGTATTTTGAAAGGGGAACCCTTTTTATGGCAGCCATAAAGCCAAAATGCTCAATCATCATCCGGGCTTTTAATGAAGAAGAACACATTGGCAGATTGCTCACTGGGATCATGCAGCAGTCGGTGCAGCCTTTGGAGATCATCCTGGTGGACTCAGGTTCCACGGATGCCACCGTGGCTATCGCATCCCGCTTCCCGGTAAAAGTGGTTCATATCCGTCCGGAAGATTTCACCTTCGGCTTTTCCCTGAACAGCGGCATCGCTCAGGCGGAATCTGATTTGATTGTCTTGGCCAGCGCGCATGTATACCCGGTCTACCCGGATTGGCTGGAAAAGCTGTTGGCTCCCTTTGAGCAAGAAAAAGTAGCCCTAAGCTACGGAAAACAGCGGGGCTTGCCCACTTCCGATTTCTCAGAGAACCAGATTTTTCTCTCCTGGTTTCCGGATGTTTCCACCCACAAACAAAGCAATCCATTCTGCAACAACGCCAATGCGGCCATCCGCAGATCCTTATGGGAACAGCATCCGTATGATGAATCCCTGCCCGGATTGGAGGATTTAGCCTGGGCACAGTGGGCGCATGACCAGGGCTTTGATATTGCTTATGTGGCAGAAGCAGAAATTATCCATGTACATCAGCAGAATAACAAAGGGGTATACAACCGCTATCTGCGCGAGGCGATGGCTTTCAAGCAGATTTACCCGCACGCGGTTTTCGGCTTGCGGGAATTCCTGCGTTTGTGGATTTCCAATACCCTGGTGGATTTGAGTGCAGCGCAAAAAAGCGGTAGACTAAAAGCAAGTTGGCGTTCTATCCTATCGTTCCGCTGGAGTCAATTTACTGGTACGTATCAGGGATATCGTCAATATGGCGATTTAACCTGGAAATTAAAACAAGCCTTTTATTATCCAGGCAATGGGGTCAATTCGTCGGCAAAGAAGAGCCGCGATGTGGCACCCATCGCCTATACAGAGCGTTCCATGCCAGAACGACAGCAGGAGGATAGAAAATAAAAATGAAAATTGCAGCTTTGGTTCCCATGCGTCACCATTCACAGCGTGTCCCCCAGAAGAATTTCCGTATCCTGGCTGGAAAACCGTTGTATGCCCATATTCTGGATCAATTGTTGGCCTGTAAAGAAATCGATGAGATTATCATTGATACCGACAGCCCGGTGATTCTAAAGGATGTTCGGGCAGCCTATCCTTCCATTACTTTGCTGGAACGGCCTGAGCACTTGCGCGCAGATGATGTTCCGATGAATGAGATCCTGCTGTATGATACCAGCCAGGTTAAGGCAGATTTATATTTACAGACGCACAGCACCAATCCCTTATTGAAATCGGCGACCCTCTCGGACGCCATTCAAAGCCTGGTCAAGCGCATGCCCGAATACGATTCCCTGTTTTCTGCCACCCCCTTGAAAACCCGTTTGTGGGATCAACTTACCCAGCCGATTAATCACAATCCCAATATTCTGCTGCAAACGCAGGATTTGCCCCCGGTTTATGAAGAAAATTCCTGCATTTACATTTTCTCACGGGAAAATTTAGTGCAACGCAGAAACCGCCTGGGATACCGGCCGTATTTGTATGCCATGGATCCTGCGGAATCCTGGGATATTGATGAAGAACTGGACTTCCTCATTGCGGATGTTTTGCTCAGCCAGCGCACCAATCTGCCAACCAACACCATAAATTAAGGTAGGAAGCATGACAACCATTTTATTAACCGCCCCCTATATGATGCCCTATCTGGATCGTTTTTTGCCAGTGCTAAAGCACTATGGTCTTCAGGTGATTGTGCCCAAAGTGGAAGAGCGCTTGGAAGAGGAAGCAATTCTGGCCTATGCCGGTAAGTTTGAGGGAACCATTTGCGGTGATGACCGCTACTCCCGGCGCGTTCTGGAAGCCTGTCTGCCGGCTTTAAAAGTCATTTCCAAGTGGGGCACCGGCATTGATTCGATTGATCAAAAAGCCGCAGCTGAGTTGGGAATAAAAATCTGTAATACACCTAATGCTTTCACCTTGCCGGTTTCAGATAGTGTGCTGGGTTACATGCTGGCTTTTGCCCGCCAGCAGCCCTGGATGGACAAAGCCATCAAACGCGGAGAATGGCAAAAAATTCCAGGAAAATCCCTCAGTGAATGTACCCTGGGTGTAATTGGGGTGGGGAACATCGGCAAGGCTGTATTGCGCCGGGCTAGTGCCTTTGGCATGCGCCTGCTTGGCAATGATATTCAACCTATCGCGCCGGAGTTTCTGGCTGAATTCCGAGTGGAAATGATGTCCCTGGACGAGATGCTGCCGCTGTGTGATTTTATCAGCGTCAATTGTGATTTGAATCCTAGCAGCCAGCATATCATTAATCAGAAGACCCTCTCTCTGATGAAGAAAGGAGCGGTGCTGATTAATTCCGCCCGCGGACCGCTGGTAAAGGAAGTGGATTTAATCGCTGCCCTGGAACATAAAACGATTGCCGGCGCGGCTTTGGACGTCTTTGAAGTGGAACCTTTGCCATTGGATTCGCCTTTGATGCATATGGACAATGTCATGCTGGCTCCGCACAACACCAACTCCAGCCCGGCAGCTTGGGAACGCGTGCATTGGAACACCATCCGCAACTTATTAACAACGCTGAATATCCCTTGTGCTGATCTGAACAGATTTTATGAGTAGGCACTTTATGAAGTGGATTCGAACCATTCGTGAGTACAGCCAGCGTCACCCGGATGTGGTTTCTGTTTTTACCCTGGTTCTGCTCGGGCTGCTGACCTACCTACCCGGTTTGGGCAACCTTGGCTATTATGGCGATGATTGGCATGTCACCTGGGGAGGAACCCTATTCGGACCGGCCAAAATCTTGGATCTGCACCTGACCGACCGTCCGCTGATGGGGGTGATTTACGCGGCCACTTTTGCCCTTTTGGGTAATCCGGTGATCAACTGGCATCTCTATGTATTGGTATTGCGCATTCTAGGTGCTATCGTGGCATACGGCCTATTCAATGAACTCTTTCCGGGTCGAAGACCCCTTAATGCGATGATGGCGGTTCTGTTTTTATGCTATCCAGGCTTTTTACAGATGCCTACCGCCTCAGCTTACTCCAATCATCTGCTGGGTTTGGGTTCCGGATTGTTGGGTATCTGGATGACCCTCAAAGCCTATTCCAGCCAGCATCGCGGAACAAGACTGTTCCTGATTTTCCTTTCCATGCCGCTGACTCTGATTTGTTTTGGCATTATGGAATGGATGATGGGACTGGAGGTGATCTTGATTGGGTTCATTGGACTACGACTGTCGCAGGATGTGCCCTTCCAATGGAACTGGGCATGGGCCAAGAAGCTGGTCCTTTGGACCCTCCCAAGTGGATCCATGTTCCTCTTGTTTTATATCTGGCGGATATTCTTCTTCAGCAGCGCCCGTTCGGTAACGGATGTGCGATCGCTGGGAGCCAGTTATCTTCAGCAGCCCCTCGAAATGGTGATGCGTCTCCTGGTTGAGCCGATCAAAGGATTTTGGAATAGTCTGGTGCTGGCCTGGGGCGTGCCGTTTTATAATCTTTCCACTAACGTTTCCCTGACCCTTTTCCTGACTGCCCTTGGTTTGGCGCTGGTGGGAGTGCTGATCATGATTATCTTGATTCAGCCGCCATTGAAGGCAAAATCCCCCTTGTCTGAAACTAAGCAAAAAATAAATAAGCAGTTGATTATTGCTGGCTTGATTTTTATACTGGTTTCCATCCTGCCTGTGATTTTGGGTAATCGGGAAATTCGCCTGGCATTCACTTTTGACCGGTACACCTTGTTGGCCAGTTTGGGCGTGGTGATGGTGATTGGGGGCGGTTTCTCCGCGCTCTTTACCCAGAAGACGAGATGGGTTTTATTTTCCGTGCTATTAGTCATTGCCATTATGACCCAGGTTTTGAACACCCAATCCTATGCGGCCTATTGGAAGGCACAGCGTGCCGTCTGGTGGCAGTTGACCTGGCGGGCACCTGATCTGGAATCGGGGACGGTAATACTACCGTATTTACCCCTGCAATATCGGCTGGCGGAGAGTTATGAAATATGGGGGCCTGCTAATTTGGTTTACCACCCTGAAACCCCAGTGGATATTTCCGGCGAAATTATTAATCAGCAGACAGTGCACTGGATTCGTTCCGGGGACAGTTATGGCAAAACCATTCGCCGAGTGGATGTGAGCATGGACTTTACCAAAAATCTGCTCATCAGTCTGCCTTCAACCACCAGTTGCTTACATGTCTACGGAAAGGAGTATGCGGTCGTCTCAGAATTTGATGATCCGGTGATTGCTTATTTAACCCCGTTTTCATCCTGGTCACAAATTCTCCCGGATGGAAAGCAAGCGCAGGTGCCCGTCTCCATCTTTGGTCAGGAACCGGCCCATGATTGGTGTTATACCTATCAGAAGGCATCCCTGGCGTATCAACGGCAGAACTGGGCAGAAATCGCCCGTTTGGGAGATGAGGCCAGTGCCCAGGGCTTACAGCCAGTGGATGAGATGGAATGGCTGCCGTTTTACGAAGCCTATGCCCGTCTGGAACGGTATGATGAAGCCAATACTTTGGGCGCCATCCTTCGTTTGAACAAATCCATTTCGGAACAATTCTGTACGATGTATAAACCCGAATTTGCGTCATTACAAGGCGGGGAAGAATTTATGGTAATTAATATTTGTCCAACTTTTGCCGAATAAAGCGGTTAGGTTTTGGAGGGTTTGTGTCGGTTTTTGTAACGAAACTAAGAAAAAAACAAAATTGGGTGATGGTCGGGATGATTCTCTTCATCTCGGCGGTTGCTTATTTACCGTTCATCCATCATTTTGGCTATTATCTGGATGATTGGAACCTGATCTGGGCGGGCTTGACCAATGGCCCGGCGAAACTGGTTGAGCTCTATTCCATTGACCGGCCCTTTATCGGCTATGTTTTTGCCGGGATGTATCAACTCCTAGGCGAGGGTGCATTTGCCTGGAACCTGGTGGCTTTTGCTTTTCGTCTGGCGGGAGTGTTCAGTTTCTGGTGGCTGGTGCGCTTGCTCTGGCCCAGCAAACAGCATGAAACCCTACTGATGGCCTTGCTTTTCGCGGCTTATCCGGGATTTTTGCGGCAGCCGAATGCCATTCAATATCTAATGCACATCATCAATTTCACGCTGGGGGTTTTCTCCCTGGCGGTCAGCGTTGCGGCTTTGAAGGCCAACCTAAATGCCAAACGGTTTGTCTTCATGGGGCTGGCCATCCTGACGGGTTTTTGTTCCGTGTTGATGATGGAATACATGATAGGTCTGGAAGGGATTCGCCTGGCGGTCTTCTGGATGTTGTCTAATCAGAAGAGTGAACAAGTCTGGTGGAAATCCTGGAAGCAGACGCTGTGGCGGTATCTACCCTATGCTGGGATGAGCATCCTCTTCCTGGTATGGCGTCTGTTAATTTTTAAAAGCACCCGCGTTGCCACCGACGTGGGCATGTTGATGAACCAGTACCTGAACGATCCATTTTACAAGCTCCTATCGATTGGCGCCAATTTATTTAAAGACTTCTTTGAAGTCATCATCGGCGGCTGGACAGTGGTGCCCTACCACTTAATCTCTGCCATGCGCTTGAAGGATTTTCTGAGCAGCCTGGTGTTGGTAGTGTTTGTGGGGGTCGGTATTTTGTTTGTCTTCCTGACCACCCGGGAATCGCCTTTGGATGAAGAGCACAGGGATTCCTCCTGGACCACCGAAGCCATTTGGGTGGGAACCATCGCTGTTTTGGTAACCATGCTGCCAGTGATCCTTTCCAACCGTTCTGTGGCTTTTTATAACACCTTTGACCGCTACTCGTTACCCGGTACGATTGGTATGGCGATGTTCCTCATCGGAGCCCTTAGCGCTTGGGGAAAACCTTTGCTGCGCATGTGGCTGCCGCTAGTGATGCTTTGCACCGCGATCTTCACCCACCTTGCGAACGGCTATGAATTCCAATCCGATTGGGATGCCCAGAAAAGCTTATGGTGGCAAATGTATTGGCGGACGCCCGCACTTGAAGACGGCACCGTCCTGATGGTCTCCATGGGCAGTACCGGTTTTGCCATGGAAGAGGATTACGAAATTTGGGGTCCGGCTAATCTGATTTATCATCCCCAGGACAAAGATCTGAAAATTATTTCAGAAGTGCTTAATCAAAATACCTTGCATGCCATGCAGTTGGGACGCGGCGATGAACGCACCATGCGCACCATCACCTTTGATCGAGATTACGAAAAATCATTGGTGCTCTCTGTCCCGTCCACAAATTCCTGTATGCATGTGTTGGACAGCCGAGTCAGTCCGCTCTCCACAAGTGAGAATCCTCTGGTCGCCCAAGCAGCCGAGTATTCCGATGCTAACCTGATTCTCCCCTCCAGTAAGAACAAAGCCCAATTACCAGCCTCCATCTTTGGCGATGAACCGGCAAAGGATTGGTGCTATTATTATCAAAAAGCCAGTCTGGCAGAACAGTTTGAGGATTGGGAAACCATCCTGCAATTGGCTGCCGACGCTGAAGCTGCCGGGGATCGGGCGGATGATTGGTCCGAATGGATGCCCTTTTTACGGGCTTACGTATTTACCGGAAATTATGAAAAAGCGGATGGGCTGATTCCCATCATCAAATCCGATGTTTATCTCACGGCTCAGGTTTGTTCCCTGGCCGATGCGGCCTTAAAACAAAACCCCAGCACTGAAGAAACGGCCGGGTACCAATATTTGCAGACCCATTTGTGCGGCATTCCAGCAGAATAAGATTGGGAGAGAGTATGGACAAGACAATAACACGAACGGTTTTGATCACCGGTGCAGCCGGTGGTATTGGAAGAGCGACGGTGGCTTTATTTGCTGAGCACGGCTGGCAGGTGGTTGGCGTGGACCGGGCTGTGTTTGGGGATGGTTTTCCAGCCAACGGCCTGTTTATCCAGGCGGATATCTCCCTGGCGGAAAATGTGGAATTGATTTACAAGAAAGCCGCGGCTTTTACCCATTCCCTTGAAGCCGTGGTGAATAATGCGGGGTATCAGGTTGCCAAACCTATTATCGAAACGTCTGTGGAAGAATGGGACGCGGTGATGGCCTCCAATTTGCGCTCGGTATTTCTGGGTGCCAAGCTGGCTTATCCCTTGTTAAAATCTGGCAATGGCGGCGCGATGGTTAATGTGTCTTCCGTACATGCTATTGCTACCTCGGCCAATATTGCGGCCTATGCCGCCAGTAAGGGCGGCCTGCTGGCTTTAACCCGGGCTATGGCGATAGAATTCGCCAAAGACCATATCCGAGTGAATGCCATCCTTCCTGGAGCCGTGGATACCCCCATGCTGCGCGCTGGTATGGATCGTGGACATTTGGGTGGGGCCAGTGTACAGGATCGTCTGGAGAATTTGGCCAGTAAAACGGTCAATGGACGTGTTGGTTTGCCCTCCGAGATCGCCAGTGCCATTTATTTTCTGGCCGATGAAACGCAATCCTCCTTCATGACCGGCCAGGCGCTGGTTGTGGACGGCGGCGCGACCGCCCGCTTGAGCACGGAATGAGTGCCATGAAAGACACCATCAAGCGCATTCTGCCGGTCCCGGTGCTGGAAGCAGCCAAATGGGTCGTCGATCGCCTCCTGATCCTGAAAACCTGGCCGCTGGCCATGCTGCATCCCTGGCGCAGGGAAAGTATGAGCAAAGTCGCGGCTTTAAAGAATAGTCATGCCGGGGAGCGCTGTTTTATCATCGGCAATGGCCCCAGCTTGCAGAAGATGGATTTATCCCCCTTAAGAAATGAAATTACCTTTGGCATGAATCGCATTTATCTCATGTTCCCCACCCTGGGATTTGAAACCACGTATTTTGTCAGTGTGAATGACCTGGTGGTGGAACAGTGCAGCGAGGATATTCAGACCTTAAAAATTCCCAGTTTTGTAGCCTGGCATGCGCGCAAGTGGTTGAAACCTGCGGATCATCTGCATTTCTTGTACACAACGTATTACGGCAAAAAATTTGCAAAGAATGCTGTCGAACGGGTTTGGGAAAGTGCCACGGTGACCAATGTGGCCCTGCAGTTGGCTTATCATATGGGGTTTAAAACAGTCATTCTGATTGGTGTGGACCATAACTTCACCACCAAGGGCAAACCCAACACTACCATCGTTTCGGATGGCGATGATCCCAATCATTTTAATCCCTCCTATTTTGGCAAAGGTTTCCGTTGGCAATTGCCGGATTTGGAAACCTCCGAGATTGGCTACCGCATGGCTCGGGACGCCTATCAAGCGGATGGCCGCCAGATCTTGGATGCCACCGTGGATGGCAAACTGGATATTTTCCCCAAAGTGGATTTCACCACTTTATTTTAAAGGGCTATCTTGAAAGAAACTCCCTTGCTGCTCAGTATCATCACCCCTTCCTATCAACAGGCTGTGTTTCTGGAAGAGACGATTGACTCCGTCTTGAACCAGAATTACCCCAACCTGGAGTATTGGGTGATGGACGGCGGATCGACGGACGGCAGCCGGGAAATCATTGAACGCTATCAATCCCGTCTGGCTGGCTGGGTTTCCGAACCCGACGCCGGGCAGGCGGATGCCATCAACAAGGGATTGAGCCGGGCCAGGGGGGACATAATCGGTTGGATTAATTCTGACGATGCTTATCTTCCGGGTTCTTTTGAGCAAGTGGCTGCTTATTTTCAAACGCATGCGGATGTCGGCCTGGTGTATGGCGATGTGCTGGCGGTGGATGGGGCGGGGCAGCCGATTAATCTGATGACCTATGATCCTTATACAGTCTCTGACCTGCTGAAATTCCATATGATCGGACAGTCCTCGGTCTTTTTCCGGCGCACTTTGCTGGAGGAGTGCGGTCTGCTGGATGCGCAGTATCATTATTTGTTGGACCATCAGTTGTGGATTCGTATGGCAGCACGGACAAAAATTGCTTACGTGCCGGCCGTATGGTCGATGGCTCGCTATCACGCGGATGCGAAAAACATCGCCGCTGCAGCCCATTTTGGCCGGGATGCGCAGCGTATAGTGGATTGGGCGGCAAAAGAACCCCTATTACAAACGATATGGCAGCGGCAGGGTAAAGATATTCAAGCCGGGGCGTTCTGGCTGGATGCCTTTTATCAGGCAGATGCCGGGAATCCCAGGCAGTCCCTGCGTGCTTATGGACGGGTTTTGAGATTGTCTCCGGCTCGTTTTTTCAAGGATTGGAAGAAAATCCTTTTTACCTTTCTCTCCTGGGTGGGATTAAAATCCATCACCTACAGATTGGAAAAATCCTATCGTAAACGACAAATTCTGCAAACTCACGCCAGTCTTCAAAGCAGGGGCTTGGCGCATCTAGTTCCAGCGCAACAGGAAGCAAGCCATGATTGATTCCCTATCCATTCCATCTCAGAAGACCAACTCCCGGCGCCAGTGGCTGGAACGGTTAATTTTATTGGTCGTTTTTCTGGCCGGCTTTGGCATTCGTCTGCTTGATTTCACGGATCCTCCTTTGGAATTTCACTTGACCCGTCAGCTGCGCTCCGCGTTGATTGCCCGCCAGGTTTATTTAAATCTGCTGCCGGATGTCACTGAAGAGCAAAAAGCCATGGCCACCCATACGGCGGCATTGGAAGTCTACGAACCCCCGATTTTAGAGACCATGGTGGGCGGGTTATACGCTCTGCTAGGCGGCGAGAATATCGCCATTGCCCGCACGGTGAATGCCTTTTTCTGGACTCTGGGCGGTTGGTTTTTGTTCTTGCTCCTGCGCAAGCGGACAAACTTCCTGTCTTTTATCGGCGGATTGTCCTTGTACTTTTACCTGCCTTTTTCGGTGATCGCCAGCCGTTCGTTCCAACCGGATCCCTGGATGGTCACCTGGATTTTGGCGACGACGTGGTGCAGTGTGCGCTGGAGTCTATGTCCAACCTGGAAAAATGCAATCCTGACAGGGCTGGTGGCGGGTATGACCGTGCTGGTCAAAGGATTCGCCGGACTTTTCGTGGCACCGGTACTGGTCAGTGTTGTTCTTTGTACCCTTGGCATCCGAAAAGCTGTGCGCAATGGTCAAGTGTGGGCTATGGCTGGTTTGAGCGCTTTGCCTATGCTGGTGTACTATTTGCTGCTCAACCCTGGACGCTCGGGAGATTTTCTCTCCTTCTGGGCAGGGTCTCTTTCTGGTTTGATCTGGACCACTAATTTCTATGCGGATTGGCTGGCTATGCTCAAGGGTCTGTTGGGTTTGTTTACCCTGACGGCAGCCTTATTGGGGACGCTGCTGAGCACAAAGTCCATAAAAACCTGGCTGCTGCCGCTGTGGATTGGCTATGGATTGTTTGGCCTGGTATTTCCGTATCAATTCACTACGCACGAATATTATCATCTGGCTTTGATCCCCATCGTTGCTGCGGGATTGGTCTGTTTGTTTGATGACTTGATCCCCAGCATTCTAAAGCAGGGTCTGCTCTGGCGCGTGGCGATGATTGGCCTGCTCCTTGCGGCCAGTGGATATAATTTGTATGTCTCGCGCTCCATCCTGCTTTCCAGGGACTATCGCGCTGAACCGGCTGCCTGGCAGAAAATAGCAGATGCCATCCCTCAAGGCAACAGCTTTGTGGATTTGAGCAGCGACTACGGCATGCGCCTGCGCTATTTTGGCTGGCGAATTGCCAAACTGGAATGGCCCACCGCTGCTGACCTGAACCTGTTATCTTTGGCTGGGAGGGATGACCTGAACACCGAGAATTATTTCGAAGAGAAAACGGCAGGGGCGGATTATTTCCTGATTACCGCTTTCCAGGAATTGGATTCCCAGCCGGATTTGAAAGCCATTTTGCAGGAAACCTATCCGCTGGCTGCTAGTGGGGATGGGTATCTGATTTACGATCTTAAACATCCCCTGTCTGAATAGGACGGGTATTGAAGGTACTCTCTATGATGAAGAATGAAGTTGGTAAGAAAAATCCCTTGAAAAAGATTGTCATGGTTGCGGCATTTGTGATTGTGCTCCTGGCAGGCTTGGGCATCCGCTTATATGACCTGACGGATTATCCGTTTGATTTTCACCCCACGCGGCAGATGCATTCTTACTTGATTGCCCGCGGGATGTACTATCAAGAGAATCCGGCCATCCCTGAATGGCAGCAGGAAATGTCCTTCACCCAGTGGAAAGCCGAAGGCACCATCGAGCCGCAAATTATGGAAAGACTGGCTGCCACGGGGTATCGCATAGTGGGTACGGATGCCTTTTGGGTCCCGCGCCTGCTCTCGATCCTCTTCTGGACAGCCGGCGGCGTGGGTATGTTTTTGTTGTGTCTGGAATTATTTAATTTTCAGGCTGCCTTAATTGGCATGATGTTTTTCTTGTTCCTGCCGTATGGTGCCATTGCCAGCCGTTCCTTTCAACCCGATCCGCTGATGGTCTCGATGATCGTCTTCGCCTGGTGGGGGATCGCCCGCTGGTCCCGTTTGCAAACCTGGAAATCCGCCTGGGCGGCGGGACTTCTGGCCGGGTTGGCGATCTTCATTAAAGCTGTGGCGGTTTTCTACATCGGCAGTGCCTGGGTTGGCCTGTTGGTCTTCGGCATCGGATTGAAAAAAGTCTGGAAAAATCCACAGGTTTGGCTGATGGGGGCGCTGACCATTGTGCCATACGCCTGTTATCATGTCTACGGCATGTATATCACCGGTCTTCTGCAGAGCCAATTCAGCGGGCGTTTCTTCCCGGAGAAATGGCTGGATCCGATCTTTTACCTGCAATGGAAAAGTCTGATAAGCAGCGTGGTCAGTTTTGAGTGGTTTATTGCCGCTGCCATTGCAACCTTATTGATCTCTTCCAAACCCATCCGCAGCATGTTTTTGGGCATCTGGGTTGGCTATTTTCTGAACGGCTTGGCCCTCTCGCACCATTTTGCCACCCACGATTATTACCAATTGCCCTTGATTGCCATGGTGGCGGTTGGTCTGGCGGCGGCCGGAGGTGCGGTGTTCAAGGCCCTGCGCGACAAACATTGGCTGGCTCATAGTGTTGTTTATGGACTGCTGATTTTCGCCTCCGTGCTGTATTTATGGGACGTGCGGGTAAGCTTCAAGCAGGTGGATTACCGGGATGAGATCAAAATCTGGACTGAGATTGGCGACACTTTGGGGCATGGTGTGCCAGTAGTCTCTCTAGCGCATGATTACGGCTATCGGCTTTCCTATTGGAGCTGGATCACGCCCACGGACTGGGGCACTTCAGCAGATTTTAATTTCCTGGCAGAAACCGGCCAAACCTTTGAATTCGCAGATTTGTTCAAACAGCGCACAGAAGGCAAGGACTTTTTTGTGGTCACCCTGTTCGGGGAGCTGGATCGCCAGCCGGCGTTGAAAGACATGCTGGAAACGCATTATGCGGTGTTTGCAGAAACCGGCGATTATATCGTCTATGACTTGCGAACCGAACTGCCCTAAGGGTATCAACTTTTTCTTATGCATCACACCACGCAGCTTCTCTGTCGAAAACCACAAACCTGCGTTACAATGTAGCTCCTAAATAAAAAAAACACAGGAAGTATCGGTATGCGTGTAACGGTCGTCACCCCATCTTTTAATCAAGCCAAGTTTCTGGAACGCACCATTCAATCGGTGTTGAGCCAGGATTACGAGGATTTGGAATACATCATTATTGATGGGGGATCCACGGACGGCAGTGTGGAGATTATCGAACGCTATGCCGACCGTCTGGCATATTGGGTTTCCGAACCCGATACAGGCCAGACTGAGGCGATCAATAAAGGCTTTGCTAAAGCCAGCGGGGAGATTCTTGCCTGGTTGAATTCCGATGACAGTTATGAACCCGGCGCAGTCAGCGCCGCGGTCAGCTTTCTGCAAATACATCCCGAGATTGGTCTGGTTTATGGCGATGGCAATTTCATTGACGCGGACGATCAGGTGATTGGCAAATTTCCCTCCCGCCAGACCAGTTACGTGCAGTTGCGCCGGGGGTATGTGCATGTCTGCCAGCAGGCAGCATTTTTCCGGGCAGAGTTGTGGCGCAAAGTTGGCCCGCTGGATCCGAGCTTTTATTTTGCCATGGATTATGATCTCTGGGTTCGCTTGGCGAAGCTCAGCGGGGTGCAGTATATTCCAGAACTCTGGGCAAATTTTCGTCTGCATGGCGATACAAAAACTGTATCCGAGGACGATCGCTGCTGGCCGGAGATGATCCGCGTTCACCGCCGGGATGGCGGCAGTTGGGTTTCCGTGATTGTTGCGAAATATTGGATTCGAAAGTTGGTCGCCCCGATCATCCGCCGGCGCCGGCGCAGTTTATTTACCACTAAATAGCAGCTTCCCTGCTTTGTCCCGAACTTTTTTGGGGGTATTTCTTTGCCAGCAAAAGGAAAATAAAGACCGCAGTGAGCCCGACGATGCCGCTGCCAAACCAAATGGCATGCGGAGACACGAGATCATTTAATAAGCCACCTAACACAGGCCCAAGACCATATCCTACGCCATTTGCCAGCCCGGTAAAGCTCATGTACAAGCCTCGCCGATTGGCGGGAGCATAATTGGCGGTAAAGGTGGTTGTGGTAGGCGCGAGGATCAATTCCCCAACGGTAAGAATAAACATACTGATCATAAAGTGCCACATCTGGAATCCCAGGGCGTTGCTGCTGACACCGATGATGTAAAAGATGGCGCCAGCGGTCATTAAATGAATGGGGTTTATCCTGAAAATTAATCGCGCCACAAAGAATTGCAGGGTGATAATGGTGACGGCATTGACTGCCATGATGATCCCCACCTGATTTTCTACAATTCCATAATTTTGATTAAGATAACTGGATAATAAAACAAAAACCTGAGAGGACATGATATAGACGATCAGAATGCCGGTACAAAAAAGAAGGAAGAATTTGTCATGCAAAATTTCATGCATTTCCAGTTTGGATTCTCCCCTGGTTTTCAGCGTACCGGATTTCAGATCCAGGGTTTCTTTAATGAAGATGGCGGAAAGCAAAGTGACCAAAATCAGGCAAGCGGCTGCAATATAAAAGGTGAAGGAATAGGATACTGCGATCATGATGCCGCCCACGATGGGACCCAAAGCAACGCCCATGTTCATGCTGATCCGAAGCATGGAGTATGCGCTTAACCGTTGTTCCGGGGGAATGAGATCTGCTACCATGGCTTCGGTACTAATTCGATATAAAGGTTGGGTCGCACCCCAACCTGCCATCAAAATGGCGAAGGTGAAAATTGAGGTGGCGAAATCAAGCAAAAAGAAAGACACCGCACCAAAAAACAGGCTGATGACCAGAATTTTCTTCCGTCCGATGCGATCTGTATAGGGGCCGATAAAGAACGAGGAGAGCAAAGTCGCGGCTGCCCGCAAGGTGATGATGAGAGAGACTGTTGAAAGGCTGATCGTCAGAGTATCCTGCATGTAGAGGGCAATGAACGGCCAAATGAAACCTGATCCTGTGGTGGTGATTAACTGTCCCAGGAGGAGGAGCCAAAATTGGAACGGATAGCGGCGGAATGCATTTATAAAGCGGTTCATCATAACCCTCGTGTCAGTAAATCAGTAAAGTTCTGTGCCAAGCTAATGGATTGTATTGCAAGTAACCGAATAAAGCAATCATGATTTTAAGCACCTAGGGAAGGTGGAAATTTCTAGGTTAAGCTAAAGAAATCATGTTACAATCCACTCAGATTTTGAAGGATAGAGGTGAAAATTATGGCAGATCCAGTTCTGGTGGCAGTTGCTTGGCCTTATGCGAATGCGCCTATTCATGTCGGAAACCTGACAGGGGCATATCTCCCTGCGGATATCTTTGCGCGCTATCAACGCTTACGCGGACGCGATGTATTGATGGTCTCCGGCTCCGATTCGCACGGGACACCCATTACTGTTCGGGCTGACGCAGAAGGTGTCACGCCTCTGGAAGTATATACCCGCTATCATGAAGGTTTCCTTGAGTTGTTTCAGAAGGCAGGTTTAAATTATGATTTATTTACCAGTACACATACCGAGAATCATTTTGATGTAGCGCAAAAAATGTTCTTGGCTTTGAAAGAAACTGGTTTTATGTACAAAGAAGTACAACCCCAATGGTACTCTTCCGCCCAGGAAAAATTCCTGCCGGATCGCTACGTTGAGGGTACCTGCTACATTTGCGGCTATGATAATGCCCGTAGCGATCAATGTGACAAATGCGGCAATCTCATGGAACCTGGAAAATTAATCAATCCGCGCTCAAAAATTGATGGGTCAACCCCTGAATTAAAGGATACGGAGCATTACTATCTGGATCTGGGAAAAATTCAGGATAAAGTAGTTTCCTTCCTGGAAGCGCGACAACATTACTGGCGGCCGAATGTGGTAAAGCAGTCCCTGGGTCAAATTCAGGCCGAAGCGCTGCGCGGGCGTCCCATCACTCGTGATCTGGAATGGGGTATCCCGGTCCCAGTAGATGATGCAGATGGTAAGTGCTTGTATGTCTGGTTTGAAGCGGTGATCGGTTATCTTTCTGCGACCATAGAATGGAGTAAGGCCAATGGCCAAGCGGATGCCTGGCGAAAATGGTGGACGAATCCCGAAGCCCGGACTTATTATTTCATTGGAAAAGACAATATTCCATTCCATGCCATCATTTGGCCGGCAGAACTATTGGGTGCTCAACGCAAATTTGATGAGTTGATGGGCAATCCTGAACCGCAGGGATTTGTTCTGCCTTATGACGTACCCGCCAATGAATTTATGAACCTGGAAAAACAGAAAATCTCCGGCAGCCGCAACTGGGCTGTCTATGGTTTGGACTTCCTAACCCGCTATGATCCGGATCCGCTGCGCTATTATCTCACGGTGAACATGCCGGAAGCCAAAGATACCGATTGGGACTGGGACGAGTTTGTCGCCCGCAACAATAATGAACTGGTGGCTACCTGGGGAAACCTGGCCAACCGTGTACTTTCTTTCGCCAACAAAAATTGGGATGGATTGGTGCCTGACCCTGGCAAATTGGAAGCCATGGATATTGAATTATTGGAAACCATTGAAGAAGGTTTTCATGTGGTAGGTGAAGAAATTGAAAGCATCCATTTACGTGCAGCGCTAGCTGAGACTGTCCGGCTGGCCTCTGAGGTCAATAAATATCTGGATCAGACAGAGCCCTGGAAGGTAATCAAGACAGATAAAGAGGCTGCTGCTCGTTCCGTTTATACGGCGCTAAAAGCCATTGATTCCTTAAAGATTCTTTTTTCGCCATTTTTACCCTTTACCAGCGAGAAACTGCAAAGCTATTTTGGCTATGAAACAAAAATATTTGGCGACCAGGTTGTTGACCAGGTTGCGGATAATTTGGGTTCTCGGTCTGTCCTGCGCTATGATCCATCCTTGGCAGGTGGAAAATGGGAATCCAGCCAGTTGGCACCGGGGACGAAGTTAAATCAACCCATGCCGTTATTTATCAAATTGGAACCCACTGTGGCATCGGAAGAAAGAGAACGACTGGGGAAATAGACATTCCTGAAAAAGAAAGAGCTGTCCCTGAAATTCTGGACAGCTCTTTTTGTTTTCTCATGAATCCCAATTGATATGGTTGTTATCAAACCATTTTAATAACATGGGCTGTGGACGCTTCTTTTCAATTTTTGCGACCGGCGGAGCCTGCATAAGAAGTTCAGCAATTTTGAATGCGGCATCAGCCTTGCCCGCTTTCAATGAATTTTGAGCCTGTTCCTTCATTAATTGACCATCAAAGCTTAACCAATGGTGCAGTGCCTCAAGAGTTTCCAAAGGATTATGAACCCAAAACCCTGCTTTGTGTTCCAGTATAAATTTTGCGTTACCGGTTTCTTGACCAGGGATAGCTTCAGTGATCATGATGGGTAATCCGCTGGCCAGGGACTCCGTGGTGATTAACCCACCTGCCTTACAGATAATCGCATCGGAGGCACGCATTAATTCCGGCATATTTTCCACAAAGTTATAGAGCAAATGCGTTTGATGCCAGGCTTTATTGGATAAAGCATCATAGAGCTCTTGATTATTGCCGCAGACGACAATTAATTGTAAGGCCTGCCCGTAGTGATTGAATACTCTGAGGGTGTCTTCCAACTTATCCACGCGTTTACTGCCAACAAATAGGAAGGTAGGGAGATTGGGTTTTAACCCCAGTGTTCTCCGGATATCATCTTTGGATCGTTTGTCTAAGGAAAGTGAGGGATGCACGGGGATGCCAGTGACATGAACTCTCTCGGCGGATAGTTTATTTTGCAGCGCTTTTTGGCGGACAAGTTCATTGGGTACCATGCATCCCTGCACAAGGTCGGAAAACCAGAACTGGTGAATCGAAACCAGGTCGGTGATTACGGTATAGTAGGGGATGTCCAAGCCGTAGATGGTCTTGACTAAATGAATGGGAACTTGATAAAGGGGGTACGTGGAGACGATGACATCCGGTTGAACCTCGCGGATGATGTCTCTCAGTCCTTCAAAAAGCAAAACCGTGACAATGCTTTCTGTAAGGGCAGTGGGTACCTTGGCGTCGCTTATCGCGAAACCCACCCGGTACAATTCAGGCATATTATTAACGATTTTGTCGTAATCGTATTGGCTTTCACGCAAAAAAGTCGGCGTGCGCTCATCTTCAAGAGGATTGTTGACTACGACTTCGCATTCTTCACCATATTGAATTTGCAAGGCAGTGGCAATGGCTATGGCAGCACTACGATGTCCGTACCCTGCATCGGCTGATAAAACCAGAATCTTTTTCATATATGTGTTTTCCTTTCCCACTCCCATGTTAAACGGGGTTTCTTAATAATCTAAAAAGAATCAGGAGAAAGCTTGTCTGTTAAATAATCAAGGAGAATCTGAAGCCCCTGTTGGGCAGAGATGGTTTTATTTGCGATGCGATCGCCTTGCCAGAGGAACTTCCAGGCGTGATCTCCATCCGGCGTGGACAGGCCAAACCAGACCAATCCGACAGGCTTGCCAGGCATACCACCACCAGGGCCGGCAATACCACTGACGGAAAGCCCGATCAATTCTTCCATGGGAAACTGCCCCGATAGCGTCTTACGTATGCCATACGCCATTTCTATCACTGTTTCCCGGCTGACAGCGCCATGCTGTAATAGGGTTTCGTGTTTAACGCCCAAAAGTGTCTCTTTTGCTTCGTAGGCATAGGCGGTGATGCTGCCTAAATAATACTCGGAAGATCCTGGTACATTCGTGATGCGATGTCCAATTAGCCCACCGGTACAAGATTCTGCTACCATTAATTTTTTGTGCTGCTGGAGAAGCAATTTACCAATACTGTATTCAAGTTCGTTTATCAAAGCTAGCCTCGTGTTCTTAAAATATCAAGGCTAATTATACCCTGTCCGATCTTATTCCGTTATAATCAAAGGTCGCATGCTTGACCAGTGTTAGGGCCTATGATAATATGGCTCAAGAGGTAGATTTATGAACGAATATAAACCTGAATCCTCCGTGGATCAGATAGATAAACTCCCAGATCAATACCGGAAAGCGAATAATGAACCCGCCCTTCGACTTGGTAAAGTGTGGGACGGCATATTGCGGGTTGGGTTAGGTGAACTGGCGATTAAATCCGGCACAGCACTGACATTTTTTGTCTTGTTGGTTTTAGTGGTTTGGGTGATGGGAACTTATTATTTACCTGAACAAGCTGTTAACCGTCCAGTCGTTGCCCAAGCAGCAGCGATAAATACAGAGACCACCCCCAATGTACCTCCGGTGAAACCTGTTTTTACAGGCAGTGGAGGAATTTATGGAATTCCACGAAGGTCCGATATCCATACGGTGATTGCGGATAAGCCTCGCTATGATGTCATACCCTATACGGTTGAAGTTGGGGACACCATTTTTGGTATCTCCGAGAAGTTTAACCTAAGCCCGGAAACCATACTTTGGGGCAACCAATACATCCTTGGGGATGATCCCCATCGACTCTCCCCTGGTCAGGTATTAAATATTCTGCCAGTCAATGGTGTTTATTATGATTGGCATGCAGGTGATGGATTAAATGGGGTTGCTGATTATTTTGGTGTAACGCCTGACGATATTATCAATTTTAAGGGGAATCGCCTCTCTGCTGAAACTATTGGGGATTACATGGCGCCGAATATTGAAGTCGGAACCTGGTTAATCATTCCCAATGGTACCCGGGAATTTGTTTCCTGGAGTGCACCTCGTATTACCCGGGATGATCCGGCTGTGGCAAAAATCATGGGTGCCGGTTCTTGCGGTGAAATCTATGACGGACCCATCGGTACTGGTTCATTTTTGTGGCCGGCTGTCGAACGATATCTATCCGGATTTGATTGGTCCCCAGAGACGAATCACTTTGGTATTGATGTCGCGGGTGATTTTGGACACGGTATTTTTGCATCAGATGCCGGCGTGGTGGTTTATGCAGGTTGGAACGACTGGGGTTATGGAAATGTGATTGTGATCGATCATGGCAACGGCTGGCAAACCCTGTATGCTCATTTGGACAGCTTGAGTGTGGGTTGTGGAGCTAACGTTTACGGGGGTCAAGTTCTGGGCTTGATGGGATCAACCGGTAATTCCTCTGGACCTCACCTGCACTTCGAAATGCGCAGCGACACCTACGGAAAAGTTAATCCCTGGAATTTCCTTAATTAACCAAAATTATTAAATTAAAGAGTCTCAGAACCAGTCAGAAATGGCTGGTTTTTTGTTCTTGTAAAAATAGAACAAAAGTGCTATTATTGATTCATTCAATATTGTGAGGGTACTATGAATGGTCCGCGCTGGTTAATTGTACTGGGTCTACTTTTGGGAAGCTTTGTCATCATGGGTTCAGCTCAGGTATTAACATCTTATCGGCTGCAGAAGTCACCCCCGAACTCCTCTGAGCCAGCCGTTAACGAGGGACTGATTTCTGAGTGTAAATCCAATACCCACATTCCGGAGAGTGTTCGCCTTTGGTGTGAACCGATCGTGGAACATGCTTCCCAGCATCAAATGGATCCGATCTTGGTGGCTGCCGTGATTGAGGTGGAATCCGGGGGTGCTGCCGATGCTCTCTCGCATAGTGGAGCAGTGGGTTTGATGCAGGTCATGCCGAGGGATGGGCTGGCCAGCCAATTTCAGTGCATCAATGGCCCCTGTTTTGCCAGCCGGCCCAGCATGGCGGAGTTGGTTGATCCGGTTTTTAACATCCAATACGGAAGCAGTTACCTGAGTGGATTATTGAATCGTTACAGTGGA
This sequence comes from Leptolinea sp. UBA5203, assembly GCA_002412765.1. Classification (GTDB taxonomy): domain Bacteria; phylum Chloroflexota; class Anaerolineae; order Anaerolineales; family Anaerolineaceae; genus UBA5203. Next base: position 47,115 of record DHVR01000014.1, read on the forward strand.
GATTCACGGGAGGCATTGAATGCTTATGGCCCCCGGGATATGAATTATCGCTATGCAGATCTTGTTCTGGCAGTGTATCAATCCTATAACCAATAAAAGACAGTAGGGGTGACCGGCCGGTCGCCCCTACAAGTAAAAAGATCAAATAATATTCAAGTCATAAATGATGGTGTCTTCAAAAAAAAAAATATCTTTTGGTCCTGCCCTTTTTTATCGACTATCCATTCATACTGATGACTTGTGAATCCCATTGGTGCCAACTATCAAAGCTTTTTTCCATGATAAGTTTGCCCTCACCAGGAGATTGAAGTCCAAAGTATTCCAGATCGGCATCCACCATGATACGAACAAGTTCTTTGAAACAAATCTTGGGCTGCCATTTAAGTTGTTCTCTCGCTTTGGATGGATCTGAGAGTAAATAGTCCACTTCTGTAGGACGGAAATACCGAGGATCAATGCGAACGTACTCGTTCCAATCCATATTGGCGTAGCTGAACGCTTCGTCCAGAAATTCACGAATGGTGTGGGATTCGCCGGTACCGATGACAAAATCGGCGGCTTTTTCCTGCTGGAGCATGAGCCACATGGCTTC
>DHVR01000048.1 GCA_002412765.1 Leptolinea sp. UBA5203
TCAATGTGGTCTACAACCAATCCAACGTTATCACAGTGATCATGGATAACCGCACCACGGGCATGACCGGCCATCAGGAAAACCCCGGCACTGGCAAGACCCTGCAAGGCAAGCCTGCCCCGATGATTAATCTTGAAAATCTGGTGCGCGATCTGGGGGTCAAGCATGTCAAAACCGTGGCAGCGTTGAACGTCAAAGAGGTTGAAAAGACCCTCAAAGAGTTCATGGAAGTTGACGAGCCGGCGGTATTGATCACCCTGGAACCCTGTGCTTTGCTTCCTGAGCGCAAGAAAGCCTATCTGCCCCTGATGGTCACGGATGCCTGTAATGGCTGCACCACTTGTTTTCGTATTGGCTGCCCGGCGATTGGTAAATCCGAGAAAATGGATGCCAAGTACAACCGCCCCCTGGCGGTGATTGATCCGGTGCAATGTACCGGCTGTGAAATTTGCGCCCAGGTTTGCCCGCGCAATGCCATCCTGTTCCGCGAACAGGTCTTGCAGCTTCAAAAAGAAGCCTGAAAGGAAGTTGGAAAATCTGATGACACGGGAAATGACAAACAGTACGACAAATTTCATGATGGTAGGGGTAGGCGGTCAGGGGACCATTTTAGCCAGCAATATTCTGGCCGAGCTGGGCGTACGCCTGGGGTATGATGTAAAGAAAGCCGAAGTTCACGGCATGTCCCAACGGGGAGGCAGTGTGGTTTCGCATTTACGCTGGGGAAAACAGGTCTTTGCCCCCATTGTCTCCAAAGGCGAGGTGGATATTTTACTGGCTTTTGAAGAACTGGAAGCAGCCCGCTATATTGATCATTTAAAACCCGGCGGTTTGGTGGTTATTAATGAATACCAGATCAAACCGGTGACGGTCAGCAGCGGAAAGGCGGTTTACCCGGAAAAGGAAGCCTTACAGGGCATGATCGCCCGGGCGACGGATAATGCCCATTGGGTGCAGGGTGCGACCATTGCTGAACAATTGGGCAATTCCAAGGTCGCCAATGTGGTGGTCTTGGGGACACTCTCCCGCCTGCTGGATATGCCGTCCGCGGATTGGGAGGAGGCGATCAAAGTGCTCGTCCCGCCCAAATTACTGGCCTTGAATCTGAAGGCCTTCCAAGCCGGAAGAGACGCGCTGTAGTTATTGAAGTAAAGCCTCCCTCATGGATTTCCGTGGGGGAGGCTTTTTGGTTTGAAATGGCCGCGGTCCCTTGTAGTGTCGAGGCCTCGACACTACAAGGGACCGCGGTTTTTGATCTCATGGTCAATGGTATGCCCTTGTCGAATGCTAAACCCCTAATGCGTGCCGAAGGGGTGTTGTGTGGATGGTTGCCAGAAATGCGCATAGCCATCACTCTATGGTCAGTAGATCATCAACCAATCAGCAAGAGTTTCAAACGCCACAGGTTCGTTTTATGCCGCAGGGCGAGCAGGGCAGGGTGATCCTTTGCATAGGGCCTGCATGTCAATTGACAGCCAAAGCAGGGAGGAATGGAGGCTGTTGTTTGGGCCGGTTTTCGGTATAATCTCCCTCTTGACGATTAACACAAAGACATTAAAGGTAGGCATATCGATGAATAGGAAAAAAGGAATATTGGCTTTACTTTCCACCGTTTTGATTTGGGGTACGACCATGGTGGTTACCAAAATCGCCTTGAGTTCCTTTGGCCCCATGACCCTGACGTTTGTACGTTTCATGATTGCCTATGTCTGCTATCTACCATTTGCCTTTCAGCGCGGGTATAGGTTTGGCCTATCCATCAAACCGCGCATGCTTTTATTGGGTTTTACCGGTATTGCCCTGTTCTTTGGTTCCCAAAACCTGGGATTGTTTTATACCTCGGCGGCCAGTGCGTCGATTATTTTAGCGGCTGTTCCGGCGGTGATCACGGGTATGGCGATTTACTTTTTAAATGAAAAACCATCCCGGGTGCAATTGATTGGGATTGGCTTGACGGTTGTGGGGATCGTTATTGTCAGTTTGGGGGGCAGCCCGGATGCGCACAGCCCGAATCCACTATTGGGCAACAGCATTCTTATCGTCTGCGTCCTGGCCTGGGGCGCCTACACCATATTGATCAAGAAAACCCAGGAGAATCTGCCTGCGCTTGTCTTAACCACCGCGGTGACGGGCGCCGGCTTGTTGTTCCTGCTGCCGATGATGCTGGGCGAATGGCTGATTACTCCGCTGCCGGTGATAAATTTAGCCGGTCTATTGGCCGCCGTCTTTTTGGGTATTGTTGCCAGCGGTATTTCCATGCTGACCTGGAACATCGCTTTGGCTGTCATTCCGGCCAGTGCGGCGGCGCCGTACATCAACCTGGTTCCGATTATCGGGCTGCTGAGCGCGGTGTTTATGGGAGAACGTCTGGATTGGCTGCAAATCAGCGGTGCAATTTTTGGATTAGTGGGGGTATGGATCAGCAGCAAACATTCCCATTAATCAAACTGAACCATGAGCGTATGCAGCTTGATCAGGTGCTCCCAGGTATCCTGACTCATCCAGAAGATATCCTGGCTTGGGCCGGTCGCCCAGGAGTTGATGAATCCCCAGGGGTGGGGGATACCCGCTTCGTCTGTATGGGCGGGGTCATAGGCGGCCAGCAGCATGGTGTGTCCGCCGGGTTTTCCGGCAGCCTGTCTGCGGATTACTCTCCCTCCCTGATGTGTGATCAAACTGGGGATGGTATAGATCCAGACGATGGTCACGATCAGGTAGGTGTTTTCACTGCTTCGTAGAATTTGTTGCAAAGTAGTATCACTGGGTAGGAAAAGCCGAGTGCGTACATTAAAATTATCCCGTTTGGCGATGGATTGGATGATGCGTTTGGCTTGTCCGGGAGTGGTCGCCCAGCCGGGGTAGGTGCGGTAAAGAAACGGTTTGCGGGTCCAGCTGTCATCCATGGATTTAGCCAGAACTGAACCATCAACCTGGCTGCCGAACTGTAAGTTTAGAACTGTGGCGATGCTGTGCAACACGCAATTATTACTCGTCCCCTGGCATTGTTGATAAGCAGCCAGAGTTTGGATGGGGTGGTTATTTAGGGTGCAGGCTGGAACTGGATCAGACATGGGTTTCCCTCCAATTTCTCCCTTTTATCATACAAGAAAAATAATAAGAAGCAAAGAAGGAAAATTACCTGAAGGACGTCGTTTGAAATCCATGGTGTATATCAGGCTGCCAACAGTTTCTTATACACTTCGAGCGTAGCTTGGTTCACGCGATCCGTGCTGAAGTTTTCGCGCACCAAGTGGAAGGCTTTTTCTGCCAGCTCGGTGCGTAAAGCCGGATTGCTTATCAACGTGGTGATTTTCTCCGCCAAGTCTTCGATATCCCCGGGTTGAACCAGCAGACCGGTATGAGCATGCGTGATTACTTCCCGGCAGCCCGGCCAATCGGATGCGATCAGCGCTCTACGGGATGCGGCGGCTTCGATGAGCGTGGTGGGTACCCCCTCGCCGTATTGGGTGGGCTGGGCGAGGATGTCAATTTTCTGGTAAACCTCGTTCATATCGTCCTGCCATCCCCACCATTCCAGGATGCCTTCCTTAACCCAACCTTCAACCGAACTGGTGGGGATATAATCGGGATTATTCGTATCTGGCAGTCCAACCAGCACCATGCGGCAGGGTATGCGTTGCTCTTTGAGCAGGCGGGCAGCGGCGGCAAAAACGCCAACCCCCTTGGACCAGAGCAGGCGACCAATGAAAGCCACGACGGGCCGGTTAGTTTCCGGGGGTGGGGTGTTGTCAAAGCGCGCCAGATCTACCCCCACGCTGGGAATGAGGGTGGTGTGTGCTGGTGTGACTGACATTTTGTCAATGAAAAATGCTTGATCAGATCGGTTCTCAAAAATAAATTCCAGTCTCTCCCGTGAATTGAAGGAACGACGGAAACACAATTGCAGAAATGGCCTGATAATTCTTGCCTTTAGGGTGTGGGATGTGAAAACATAACCCATCCCGGAAATCGAATTGATTACTGGGATTTCCAAACTTTGAGCAGCTATAGTGCCGTATAAAACAGGTTTATTGGTATGGTGATGAACTAAACAAGGGTGTTGCTGGCGGTATATTTTTTTTATTTCAAAAATAGCCTGGAGTTCTTTGAATGGATTGATACTTTTTCGATCTAAATGCCAGGCGATATGTGGAATTTCCTCACGTTGGAATAACTTAACATAGGACCCTTCGGGACTGACCAAAATTGGATCATACCCAATTTCTCTAAGCTTTTTAATTAGAGAAAACCGGAAATTGTACAAATACCAATCTGAGTTTGCAACCAGGAGGGTTTTAATCATCATAAGCACCTGATTAGTTTCAATACTTCGGCAAACGATACCCAGATTATAGCATTCATGTTTTGTTGGATAGTAATGATTTAGAATAGCGATTATTAAATCGTGAAGAATTTTAAGATAATTGGGTCAGTATGACCGGCGTAGGATGCATTACCAATGCATCCTACCTGGGATTGGAGTCCAAATTTTTGGTTGAATTTTGTATCGTGTAATTGCAACGCATATATTTTTGGGGGAAATTCTAAAATCATCCTTGTGCAATTTCACCCTTCGACAAGCTAAACTCCGGTGGCTGAGCCTGTCGAAGCCAGAAATTGAACAAGTTGGCTATGAACAGTGGCTAAAGCCTGAAGACAGATTGTGCTAAATAAACATCATGACTTCCTCATGAAAATCAATCTAATTTCATTCTTTGACGTGCTCAGGAAAGGCCCTTCGACGAGCAAGTGGGTGTGGAGGTTGATGAGGGGAATTTGCCTTGGAAAAAAAGTGTTTTATTAAAATACCAATAATGTAAATTATTGATATGAAAATAAAGCATAGCTTGGTTTAGTTTATAATGTCCCTGTTTTTGAAAGGGGGAATTTATTAAGCGGGAATGCGGATGTGTTGGATATCATAAGCATTTTTCTCGCTGAATCCCTGTAAAAAAAAATTCAATTACGGCGCAGCCTTCACCGCATTGTATCGCTATATTGAAAAATACCATCGCAAATACGCCAAGGGGCGGGATCTGTATGATTTGATGTGGTATTTGAGTGACCCGACCTGGCCGGAACCCAACCTGGTGTTATTGCAAAACGCCTTGACGCAAACTCATTGGGAAGGAGCCATGCCCGAGGCAGACACCTGGCGGGTGATGATCTATGCACGCTTGCAGCAATTGGATTGGCCAGCAGCCCTGGCGGATGTGCGTCCATTTCTGGAACGTCCACCGGAGTTGGCGTTATTGACCTTGGAGAATTTGGGGAAGTTGCTGAGGCAGGGGTAGGGGGATGGGGGTTATTCAAAGCTTGAAGGGAGGTTGCGCAAATAGACTTTCTGAACTTAATCATGACAAGCTGGCTAATTTTCCCCTTCGACAAAATCCCCGATAGGGGAGGCTCAGGAAACGGGGTGGAGGCGAACTCCGTTGGCTGCCCTTCGATGAACTCTCCCCTGCGGGGACAGGCGGAACCGCTCGTCGAAGCCAGAGATTGAACAAGCGGGCTATGTACAAAATTTATGTATGACAGGCGTAGGATGCATTGCAATGCATCCTACTTAGGATTGTAGAACAAATTGTTGGTTGAGTCTTGTATTGTGTGGTGACAACCCTTATTTTTAGGGGAAGAATAATAAGTCTTGCTTGTGTAATTTTACCCTTCGACAAAGTCCCCGATAGGGGAGGCTCAGGGAGCGGAAGACAGGCCCTTCGACAAAGCCCCCGATGGGGGAAGCGGTTATCGCCATTCGGTGTACTCAGGAGCCGCTTGTCGAGATGCAGGGAACGGATATATTCCGTTGGCTGCCCTTCGATAAACTCAGGAACCGCCCGTCGAAGCCAGAAATTGAACAAGTTGGCTATGAACAGGGTTTAAAGCCTGAAGAAAGATTGTTCAAATACCGTATCTGGTCTTCTAAATAACAAGCTGTCTAATTTCACCCTTCGACAAGCTCTCCCCTACGGGGACAGGCGGGAACGGACGGAATTAAAAAGAATTCCGGCCAGAGGGAACTGGACCGGAATTCAGGGGGATTGGAAATGGCGTTTTACAAGCCGAGATAGGCTTTCTTGACGTGTTCGCTGTTGCTGAGGAAATCGCTATCCCCTTCGAGGACGATGCTGCCATTTTCAAGCACATAACCACGGTCCGCCAATTCCAGCGCATAGCCGGTGTTTTGTTCCACCAGCAGTACGGTCAGGCCGTATTCTTTGCGCAGCAGACGGATTTTCTCGTAGATTTCTTCCACCAGTTTGGGAGCCAGGCCGAGGGAAGGCTCATCCAGCATGATGATCTTGGGACGGGAAACCAGGCCGCGGGCCAGGGCCAGCATCTGTCTTTCGCCTCCGCTGAGGGTTTTGGATAATTGATCTTTGCGGGCTTTGAGAATGGGGAAGACTTCATGCAATTCTTCCATGATCCCGGTTTTGAGCACACTGCGGTTGCCATAGGCACCCATCAGCAGATTGTCCTGGACGCTCATGTTGGCAAAGGGACGGCCGCCTTCCGGCACATAAACCAGGCCCTGCCGCATGATTTCATTAGGCGCCATACCGGCGATTTCTTTGCCGCGAAAATCAATGCTGCCTGAGATGGGCTTGACCAATCCGGAGATGGTCTTCAGCAAGGTACTCTTCCCGGCTCCATTGGGGCCAATGATGGCGACAGTTTCGCCTTCATTCACATGGAATTCAATATCGCGCAGGATATGAACCTTTCCATAACCTGAATTGAGTTTCGTTATATTAATGGACATGTTGCGCTCGCTTTCCCAGGTAGGCCTCGATCACTTTATCATTGGTGCTGATCTCTTGAGGATTTCCAGAGGCAATCATCACCCCTGAATCCAGGACGAAGATTTTCTGGCAAATGCCCATCACCATCTGCATGACGTGCTCCACAACACACAGGGTGACATGCTGCTCTTGATTGAGTCGCCGTAAAATGTTCATCAAGCCAGCCAACTCGGTGGCATTCAAGCCTGCCCCGGCTTCATCCAGGAGGAGCAACTCAGGGTCAGTAGCCATGGCTCTGGCCAGCTCAATCCTGCGTAGTGTCGCCAGGCTGAGATCACCGCATTTTTTATCGGCACAATCGCGCAAATCGGTGAATTCAATCACCCGGTCGACTTGAGCCTGAACATTTTTCTCGGAATGGCGGTTGTAGGCACCCACCCGCAGGGCTTCTGCCACGGTCATATGGGCGAAGGCCTTTGTCACCTGAAAGGTACGGGACATGCCAGCCTGACAGATTTTATGAGGCAGCCAGCCGGTGATGTCCTTCCCTTTAAAGGTGATCTTTCCTGAGGTTGGTTTTTCAAGCCCGGTAATGGCGTTGAAACAGGTGGTTTTTCCTGCACCATTTGGACCAATCAAGCCAACGATTTCACCTGGGAAGATTTCAAGGTTTACATCATTGTTTGCCAGGAGATTGCCGAATTGAACTGTCAGATTAGACACTTGTAATATTGGCTGGAGGTCCATTTTTCTCCTTCTTTGTAAAACGCGTCTTGATTTTTTCGAATCCATCCTGCAGCAAGGCTGCGATACCGCGCGGACTGAAGAGGGCAACCATGATCAATACGGTGGCGTAAACCACCATGTAGAGTCCTTCCAATCCGCCGCCCAGTTTGGCGCGCAGAATTTCACGGACACTGACCAGGAGGATCGCACCCAGCATGGGGCCGAAGGTGATGCCCATTCCGCCGACAATGCCCAAAATAGCGACTTCGGTACTTTGCACGCCGCTGAAGGCTTTGGGGGCTACGTTCCCTTTAATACAGACATCAATACCGCCGACGATACCCACCATAAAGGCATAGATCAGCAGGGCCTTGATTTTGCTGTTACGGGGGTTGACGCCCAAAACACTGGCGGCATCTTCATCTTCCGATAGGGCTAACAAGGAGTAACCCAATTTACTGCGGCGGATGATGACGTTGACGATCAGGGCGATGAGCAGCATGCCTAGGAGAATATAGTAAAACGGCATGTAGGTATCGAAACGCATATGATACATGGACCAGGCGTGAGAGGGCAGAATCCGTTCGGAAGGTCCGCCGACCTGTTCCCACATGGTAAAGGCTACCCGTAATACTTCCACCAGGGCTGCGGAGGATAGGGCGTACCAGACCTCGCGGATCTTGAAGCGGAAAAGGGGAATACCGATGATCAGAGCCAGAATCATGGCGATCAATCCACCGGCAATCATACCGAGCCAAGGGGATACATTCCAGCGCATCAGCAAGGTGGCGGTGGTATAGGAGCCAATACCCAAATAGGCACCGGCGGAGAGATCCAATTGGCCTCCCATTCCACCAATAATATTCCATGCGGTTGCCAGAACGGCGTACAGGAGTACGTTGGTCACCAGCAAGGTGACGTAATTGTTATCCCGAATGAAAATCGGAATGACCATGGCAATGATGAGCAGGATCAGGAGGAACAAGGATTTTACAGAGAAAAGTTTCTTGATGTTCACTATTTCCTCCCGAACAGGCCCCTGGGTTTGACCCAGAGAACCAGAATGAAGATCAGGTAAATCACCAGCAAGCGAGCTCTTGGATCCCAAAAGGCCATGGTGAGCGATTCGGCAATACCGACAATGACGCCGGAAATGATCAACCCAACCGTGGAACCCAAACCAGCCAGGGTGAGGATGACGAAGCTGAGCAAACCGAAGCTGGCACCCATCACCGGGCTGACCTGTTGGAAGGTCATTAACAATCCACCGGCGATGGCGGTCAGGGCAGTACCCAGACCAAAAGATATGGCATAGATGCGCTGTGAATCCACACCGACCAGGGAGGCTGCATCCAAATCATCGGAGGTGGCCCGAATGGCCCGGCCTGCCCAGGATTTGTTCAGGAACAAGGCAACCAATAAAATGACGATCATACTGACAATGGCTGCGGCTAATTTTGCATACAGGACCGTAATGTCTCCAATCAAAAAACTGCTGGTAAGAATGGAAGATTGGAGGGCTTTGGGCTGTGCCTGGAAGAATACCTGTGCCAGGGCACGAAGTAAATACTGCAAACCAACCGTCACGGCAATTTGGACGACATAATTTTGCCGCAGCGTAGGTTTGATAATGGCATAGTAAATCAAAATACCGATCAAGAAAAGCAGGGGAAAGGTAATCAAAGGTGTGAGGACTGCGTCCCAAACGAAAAGCGTTGCCACCCAGAAAGTGGCATACATGGAAACCATGACAAAGTCCCCATGTGCAAAATTGACTACATTCATCACCCCAAAGACCAGAGCCAAACCCAAGGTTATCAGGGCATAAATTGCCCCCATACAGACCCCGTCTACAATGCTTTGTATGGCTGTTTGAACCATCTTTCTTCTCCTTTTAGCGTGGAGGTCAAGCCCCCTCCATGTCTGTGGAGGAGGGGGCTTTCAAACATAACCTAAATTATTTGTTCCAATCGGGGCGGGGGAAAATATATTCTGCTTCTGCATCAGCGACTGGCCAAACCACTTTGGGTTCGCCATTCTGAACCTGGAGAATAATAGCCTTGGCAAATGGATTGTCACCGGAACCATCAAATTTGATGTGATCTGCAGGGTAGGTTTCGATGGCTGGGCCGGAGGTCAAATCCAGAGCCAGGAAGGCAGCGCGTAAATTTTCGGGATCCAATGGATTGTCGGGGAACATGGTTCCGGACATTTCCAAAGCTTCCTTCAAAATCCACATGCCATAATAGTTCATACCAGCGGCTTCCGTGGGGATATGACCGGTTTGGGCTTTGAATTCTTCCACGAAGAGTTTATTTTGGGCGGTATCTTTGGCGGGATTGTAGCTATAGGTATTGGTGTATCCTTCAGCAACTGCGCCTAAAGATTCGATGGATTGGGGATCGGTGAAACCTGAAGCGCCCATACCGGAGATGAACATGGGGACTTTCTTGGCATCTGAATAAGCTTTTGCGAAGACAATACCATCACCAAAATAGGGGCACTGAACTACAAAATCTGCGCCGGATTTGGCAATTTCATTGACAATGGTGGAGGCATCGGTGATGTCGTAGGGGTATTCCTTCTGGTAGACGGTGGTGAGGCCGTTGTTAATGGCGGCGTTCAAAGCACCAAAGGAATTGCTGCGGCCGAAAGCGGAGTCTTCATTTAAGATGGCAACCGTATCAATTTCAATCCCCTGAGCTGCGGCAGCTTCCATGACGAATTCCACTGCGGAGGCGCCGTGAGCACCGGCTTTAGGAGCGGGGCGGAATAAATAGCGGCGTCCTTGTTGGGTTACGGTATCCACCAGTGCATCGGCAACCAGGATGACTTTTTCGCGATCAGTCACTTCGGAGGCGGCAGCGGTCATGCTGCTGATGTAAAGACCCATGACAGCAACGGGATGATATTTGCTGATGATACTTTCTGCGCCTAAGCGGGCAGAATCTGCATCGGAACCAGCGTCTTCCACGACCAATTCAATGGGTAAGCCGCCCATGGATTGAATACCACCGGCGTCATTGATGTGCTTGGCAGCGATTTCGATACCGATTTTGGCTTCCTCGCCAAAAATGGCATGAGATCCGGTCAGTGGTTCAAGGATACCCACGATCACGCTTTCGGGTAAGGCAACAGCTTCTGGTTGGGCAGTCACCTCAATGGTTTCTGGTGTACCTGCAACCATACGTGTTACTTCAATAACCTGGGGACCTGCTGCGGGGGCGCAGGCTGTGAATAAGAACATGGCGATCACGATACAAATGACAATATTTTTTGCAGTTTTCATGCGAAACACTCCTCCTTATCTGGGTTGACCCTTTCTAAAATAATCCATCGCTCAGAATAAACTGTCCAATATGTTTGTTGGGTTCACCTCCTTGAATGGAAATAAAATCCGGCATAGGACAGGACTGAAAATATTCGGGAAAAAAACTTCGCAACGCTACTATTAAATTAAGAAAAGATGTAATAAAGGGAGCTCAACCTTTTCCTTATCCAGTCCAATGTAAATATTAAAACTGATGAAGGAGGTTGACAATAATGCATTTGGGTCATTTCGTCAGAAGACAGTAGTTGAAATTACCACAGAACCTAGATGTTTATTGTTTTGTAAAATGTTCCATTAGACGGAACTACGTTCCAGTAATTCTTGAATTAATTATACGAAATTTGAAACCCAAAGTCAATCATCATTTCTGCATAATTTGAAGGTTTTAGATGGATTTTAGGTTTGGGGAAAAGGAAATGAGCAGGGTTGGCTGAACAATGGATAGGTTTTTGATGCATGGTTCTCGAGCTTGTGTAGGGAAGTGTTAATAATCGTACGTTCACCAGATGGTTTTTCGTGTGTTTTGTGTTCAATGGTTTTTATTTGTCAAAGCGCCGTTTTTGCTTCTGGATTTTTGGGGGAGGTAGGCAAGTAGATCAAAGGAATATCAAAAACCACAGTGTAGCATACTACAAGAAATGCGAAGGAATCGTAGGGGCGAACGGCCGTTCGCCCTGACGCTGGATGGACACGGTGTCTGTCATTGTCGATGATTTCAAAGAGATACCCAGATAATGTCTGACTCTCGTGTTTCTTAGGAATATGGCGATCTCAACATCCTGCCACAAACAACCCCCTCCTGCACCTCCCCCATTTTCTGAAAAGCGAAAATAGGGGAGGAAGACCCCACGGTTCCCGAGCTTGTCGAGGGATGTTTAATGAGCCTCCCCTAGCGGGGACTTTGTCGAGGGACGGTTGTCGAGCCTCCCCTAGCGGGGACTTTGTCGAATCACGGTTGATGAGCCTCCCCTAGCGGGGACTTTGTCGAATCATGGTTCCCGAGCTTGTCGAGGGACGGTTTTATTCCTTAATATTCAGCAGCCTGGCTTTTTCGGATTTCACATGCTTTGTGACCGTCAGATTCAAGCTCATGGCTAATACCAACAGGACCGGTACGATCAGAAAAGCGGATTTCATGCCGAACTCGTCCGCCAGTGCGCCTAAGAGTAATGGCAGACACAGGATGGCCATCCCGGAGGCCAGTACAGTTCGGGCACTGGCTTGTGCGGAAAGTTCATCCCCTACGCTGCCCAGTGCCAGGGAGATTGTTGATGGGTACAGATTGGCAACGCCCAGGCCTGCGATGAATAACCCTAAAATCGAGAGCCAGGGGGAGAGGGCGGTCCAAAAGAAGAGATAACCCAGGGTCACGATGCCAATGGAACTGCGTAAGACTACACTGGCTGAGAAATGGCGTAAAATGCGGCTGCCTAGTCCACGGCCGATCAGCATGGCACCCAGGAATAACGAGAGGGAGAGGACGGCCGATTCACGCGGTAAGCCGCCAACGGCTAACAAGAAATCGCTGCCCCAATAGACGAAACAAAACTCAATGGATACGGTCAAGAAAATGATCGTCCAATACAGCCAGTAAACCCAGGGCAGACGGGTTTTGGGTGCCGTGGCTGCATGCTTTATGGGTAGATTCACTTTCATGAAAACAGCTGGTCTAAAAAAGACTGCGGCCAAAAGTGCCAATCCGGCTAAGCCAAGCAGCAGGGCGGTGCGCCAGCCGAAGAGGGTTTGTGCCAAAAAGCCAACTAGCAGGGGGGCGATCATGGCCATAAAACTGGCGACCACATTCATCTCGGTCAGGGCGATGGCGCTTTGTTGCTGATACTTCTGGGCAATACGAGAATTCACCGAAGAGACAATCGTGGTACCCAAGGTACCCATGAGGAAGGTGCCCAGAATTGCTGTTGCCGCGGTTTGACCGCTCAGGAAAACCAGGCAGCCGGCGGCCATGCCAAACGCAGAATACCAGAGGGTACGCAGATATCCCCAACGGTTTTGCAGACGTTCTCCGAACAGACCGGAAATCAACATGCCGATGGCAAAGGCGCTGAAGACAAATCCGGCGGTAGAATAGCTGATTTTAAATTCATCGCGTAGATAGGGGGTAACCGGCCCCAGAATATTCAACAAAAAGCCATAGAAACTCAGGGTCAAATAGGCCAACCAGGTCTCTGCGTCGCGGGTGAAAGTTTTTGGCATAGAGGTCTTCCTAAAAAGAATGATCTTGAATCCGTAAGTAGCGGTTTTATTGCCAAGCATGATCTCAACCCATAAATTCAAGTTGAAGCCTAAGTATAAACCCAAAAAGGAGAGGGATCGAATCCTATCCTGATGCGATTTGTTCTGTAATCCAATCTCATAGAGGAAATGCGCATAGGCATTAATACCGCAATAAATTAAATTAACAAATTCATTGAATCAAACACCACCGTCTGGAATGCGCCGTTCTAGTGAGTGTAATCAAAGGGGGATAAGCGAGTATTCACATATAAAACGACCATTGATTTTATTCAATGGTCGTTTCTTGTATATACAAAGTAGGTTTGTCGATGAACAGGTGAATATCCCTGCAGGTTCCTAAAAAGAATAGAGAAACAACAAGAGCACTATTTACATTCCGAATGACAAATGAAATTAAATTGATATGGTCCATAAGTAAAAATTGGTTCAAATTGATTTTTTAGTACAAGTTGGTCATACAAAATTTTTACTTCCGGTGCCATATTCTTCATATTTGTCAGCACATAAGTTGCTTCTGGTTGATTAATTTCTTCAATAAATTTAATATTCTTTGGATCCCCAGCCAAATAAAATTCTTCCAATCCAGGTAAATATCCAAGAATCTGATATTCGGTTAGAATTTTTCCTTCGAACCCGATTGTATCGTGATATTCATAAAGCATCTGATTTAGCACTGAATCGACATTCATCTTTTGATCTTCGATTGACTTCTCAATCATGGAAGCATTGGAAAACAAGATTGGCAACAGGAAAATGGGAATCACGATAAATGGCAATATAACCATCGGTTTATAAGGAGCGATAAGGGCTTCAACTCTCTTCACAACTGTGTCCATGATGGATCCGAGATCCAATATGCTTATGGGATTAAAATTGTCTTCTAAAACCGAACTTATTTTAAGGATATTCTGCAGCCCAACACCGGCGACAAGCCCGATCAAAGGGATGATCAAATTTAAGTTTCGGATATCATAAGAGAAAAAGAATATCCAAATGAAGAGATAAGGGAAAATGACAAGGCCTAATATTTTTCGCCAAAAAATATCTTTGAAAGAGAAGAGCAGCAGAACAATCAAAAGAAATAACACCCCCAAAGCGGGAATGACCGGATTATTTAGATATAAAAGAATTTGATCAAAAGAGGTTGTAAGCACCTGTAGGGCGGTCTTTCCCTGAGAGCCGAGGGTAGTTACATAATGTATTTCGGAAGTATCCAGCCCCATTCGGATTTGCACCTCTTTGTAGATATACCATGGCATGATTGTGACCAGATCAATCAATATAATTTTTTCTAGAAGATGATGTGATTTTTGTTTGATAAGCTCTCCATGTTGGAGAACAACCAATAGAATATAATTGATCACAATCCAAAATCCAGCCTGTTTGGTTAGTGCAGCGCCAGCCGCAAATAATGCGCCAATGAGGATAAAGCGAATTTTTTCTTCATGGTCTCGCGCCAAAAACAGGAAAACGATGGCTAACAAAGCATAAAAGGCTACGGCTGTATCGACATATCCGCTGCACAAGGATCCAAATTTGGCTTGCAGTAAACAGATAAAAAATGTACCGAAAAAGTAGCGGATATCCCGCTTGATGATCCCTAATGCAAAACTTGTCAGTGGAACGAATACTTCGATCAGCCCCATAAAAGCCTTGATAAATAGTTTTACACGTTCTTCACCGATAAACTGATAGGTGAGGGACCAGTTTGCGGAGATCAATTGCGGATAGTGGTATGATCTCTGGGGCAATTGCATATGATACAAACCTTTTGCCCATCGATCCCATGAAACCACCGCGTCCCATGAAACAAAGGTGGAGTTGCTGGGAAATGCGAATGACTTTATATAAAAAAGTACTCCCCCGGCAGCAAGGATAAAAACCATGAGATAAATTGAATTCACTACAAACAACCATTGACCAGGTTTATCTATATCTTTTTTGAAAAAACCTTGAAAAAAAGTGGACGCGCTGTGATTCTTTGTTATTTGTGCGAAAGACTGATTCAACTCAGGAAAATATAAATACAACACCAAAAGGATCTCTAGGATAAAAACTGAGAGGGTTAGAAAACGGGTATAAATCCCCAATATTGTCGATATCATCACAAAAGCATAATTAAATATCGGGCTGATTCCAATGGAAAGCAACAAGGTTTCCCAGAATCCCCGAAATTTTAATAGCTTGACAATGATTAAGCCGGGCAATAGGGTTAGCTGAAATATCGAGAAAATGCCGAGCGTTGCGATCATTGATGATCTCCCTTTGAGTAATCTTGATGATTATATTTTTCGTTTACGATGCCCTGACAACATAGATGCCTTGTGTAAATAATATTGGCCAATTAATCATAAATTTTAAAATTTCCCCGTGGGGTTTAATCGCATCAAAAACTTCCTCTTGCGAAAGAGGACGTTCGTCCGGAAAACGCCACAGTCCAAGGAATTCAATGACAGCTCTTGCATTGCGGTATAAGAATGTCGGGGTGGGGAAAGTGATGATGACTATGGTTCCCTTTTTTGTCATTTTGAAATGTTCCGCAATTACTTTAGCAGTACCTTCGTCAGAGAAATGTTCAATCAACCCAATACTAAACACAAGATCGGCCGCTGGTATATCGTTCTTTATATCCAACGCATCGTCATTCACAAGCACACATTCTGAGTGATTTTGATTATGCGTTAAGAATAAATCCAAGCTTCGTTGATTATTATCAATTACTGTATATCGAGCCTGGGGATAATTTCTATTTATTGATTCAAAAATAAAACTGTTTCCACCGCCCAATTCACAGATGTGTTCAATTGGGGTAGGGTGGTAGCGCTTGATTAGTTTTAGAAGCAGATCAGTTGTAAATTTCCTTGAAATAAAAGAGGTGATATACGGGGAATTATAATAATCATCCCAATTGGTTTTATCAATTTGGGGTTTGCTGGAAAATACTATGGTTTTCTGTGCCAAAAAAGAAAACAGATAAATAGATGAATCGACGATCAACTTGGTTATATATGGATTGAATTTCAAATATAAGACGAAAAAAGAAATCAGGCTGTATGAGAAGAGCATTAATACAAATACCAAGATGACGTACTTTACCAGTTCGGCTACCTTGTTTTCTTGGGACTTGAAGACCCAACGTTTTCCCATCACAAATTGGAATGTCCCCGATAGCAACCTGGAAATGACCAAACTGGGAAGAATGCTGGAAGTAAAGAAAAAGAGTATGGAAAAGATAAGATAATCAATCAGGGCAGTAAATATCGATACCAGTGAAAAACGTAAAAAAACAAAGAACATTTTGAAAGAATCTCTGAATGAATTAAAGTACATTTCGGCTTTCTGGCCGGATTCTGAAACGGTCACGGGAACTTCAATAAATCGAACTTTTTGCCTCGCCGCGCGAAGTAATATATCCAGTTCAAAATCTTTGCCAGATTCGGTTGAGTACAATAAATCGGTTAACAAACCATTTGGAAGCCCATTTAAACCCACTGGAGAATCAACCAGTTGTGTGCCGCTCACCAGGGAGAACAAGAATGTGGCAGTTTTATTGGCAACTTTTGCAGATAATGGAATTTTCAGATCGCCTTTTTGTGAACCTAAAACAAGAGACTGAGGATGTTCTTGGAAGACAGTTATGAATTTTTGAATATCCTGCACTTGAAAATGATGATAATCCCCAATTGTAACGATGCCTTCAGTTTTATTCTCTGTATTGATCAGGTAGTGGTTAATACCTGTCTTAAGCGATTGTCCTTTCCCCATATGAATGGCGTGGCGTAATACTTCAATTTGTGAATATTTCTTGGTGAGTTGTGTAAGGAATTGATTCGATTGATTGCTTGATCCGTCGTCAACGATAATAATTTCGCAATGCGAATCCTGAATCAAAGGTAGAATGATTTCAACTAAACTATCATCGGGTTGAAATACGGGTAAAAGTATTGTTGTCATAGTCTATTAACTAAACTAATTCCTTTGATTCAAGTATTATGCTTGTATTTGATGCAAGTGTAGATGCGTACTATTCTTTTCCAATCCCTGGTGATGTGCATCTTAATAGTATTATACGCTATTCTTTGCCGGCATGATGTGAGAATTTCGGTATTATCAAAACTGTAATTGAATATCTTCTACTCTCCCAACCCTGACCTTCAACCACCCGGATTCTCTCGTCAAAATAGCGTTAACTAAAGGTTTGAGTACTCCGCCTATGATTCATGGATGTTGCCGTAACCCATACCTGCCAGGTTTGCATAGCCTGGCAGGTCTTTTGTGTTATGCAAATGGATTTCACTACACCGTCTTGACATACTCCTGATTCAGTCCCAGCACTTCATGAACCACCGGCATCCAGGTGCTGATGGCAATCTGCTGCGGACATTTGGAAAGGCACTCGTCGCACTGTATGCAAGCGGATGCATTTTGGTCTTTAGGGATCCAGGTCTTATACGCAAAGCGGCTGCTGTTAATATCTTCAAACATGGCGGCTTCATTGTAGGTGGCAAAGTTGCGTGGAATGGCGACGCCGTTAGGGCAGGGCAGGCAGTACTCGCAGCCTGTGCACGGGATGGGGCTTGTCGCCTCAATGGCATCTTGGGCCATCTTGTACATGGCCAACTCAGCGGCATTTAAGGTGCCAGGTCCGGAGACATCAGCAGAAGCGATGTTCTCTTCCACTTGCTGCATTGTGCCCATGCCGCTCAGCGCCAGGGTAACTTCGGGCTGGTTCCACAACCACTGCAACGCCCAATCGGCCGGGGTGCGTTTCTTTGCTGACTCCGCCCAGATGGGACGGGTTGAGGGCAAATCGAGGGCCAACTTTCCGCCGCGTAAGGATTCCATCACGACTACAGCCAGACCTTTTTCGGCAGCATACTTTAAGCCAGCAGTGCCCGCCTGAAAATCGGTATCCAGATAGTTGTACTGAATCTGGCAGAAAGTCCAGGCGTCATACCCATCCACGATTTGTTTGAAGGTTTGCAGATTGTCGTGGAAAGAGAAGCCCAGATAACGAATGCGGCCATCCGCCAGCGCTTTTTCGGATTTCTGAAGCAGTCCCAGTTTCTGAACTTTGGACCAGGAACCCTTGTCCAGGGCATGCAGCAGGTAAAAATCAATCGCATCGGTTTGCAGGCGTATTAACTGCTCATCCAGCATGCGGTCGAAATCATCAGGCTGCTTAATCAGCCAGATCGGCGATTTCGTTGCGATGCGCACTTTTTCCCGATAACCGCCTTGCAGGGCTTTGCCCAGAGAGGTTTCACTCATTTGGTCGTGATACACATAGGCGGTATCAAAATAATTGACCCCGGCATCAATGGCCTGATGAATCATAGCTTCTGTTTTCTCTTGGTCAATATTGCCGGCCTTGCCATCGATGGTGGGCAGGCGCATGCAGCCAAAACCGAGAGCCGAGACCTGCCAATCCAATTTTCCAAATTTTCGGTATTGCATTTAATTTCTTCTCCTGATAACACTTGAAGTGAGATTTTATTGGTATTTGTGAGGTAATTAGGCGATAATCAGGACTGGTGAGCCCAATCTGTTGCCCTGCAGCAATGGAATTAAAATTGCGTATAGACTATTATTATATAGATTTGAAATCAAGGATATTATTCTCTAAAACCATTTTACTCCATGATCCCAAGATTATGCAGGCGATTGAGTCCATTCTCCTGAGCAGATTTAACGCTGTAACCCCTTATCGCAGCAAACCCGTTGGCTGCCCTTCGGTATACTCAGGAACCGTTTGTCGAAGCCAGAAATTACGGCGTTGCTGGTTGCCAGATCCATTGCCAATTCCTTAATACGCTTTAATATAGCCGACTTGTGTAATTTCTCCCTTCGACAGGCTCAGGGAACGGTGGTGGTGATTTCACCCTTCGACAAAGTCCCCGATAGGGGAAGCGGTTATCGCCCTTCGGTGTACTCAGGAGCCGCTTGTCGAGATGCAGGGAACGGAAAGACTCCGTTGGCTGAGCCTGTCGAAGCCGGAAATCACGGCGATGCTGGTCGCACTAGCCATAGCCAATTTCTTACTAAACTTTGATATAGCCAGCTTGTGTATTTTTCCAAGAGATCTATTTTCCATTCGTGTATCTTGCTGTTAACCTGCCAATTCGGTTAATGCCTGCTCTTTCTGCATCAGTGCATTTTCGTAAATATCAATTTTGAAATTCAATTTATCCAGCGTTTTTTGCATCTCATTCATCCGTTCAATCAAGTGCTCCCGCTGTTCGATTAGAATTTCTTTCCGCTCTTCAATGGTGTCATCGCCGGCTTGCACAAGTTGAATATATTCTGAAAGCACTTCAATAGGCAGACCAGCGGATCGCATACATTTGATGAATTCAACCCAGCGAATATCCAGCTCGTTGTAATCACGGATGCCACTGTCACTACGGTTGACGGGCGGGATAAGCCCGACGCGTTCATAGTAACGCAGGGTATCCACCGATAGATCATACCTTTCACTTACTTCAGCTATTCTCATATGCTCACCTCATACCCATAGTATACAACCTGGAGTTGGCTCCAAGTCAAGGGGCAATTTTGGAATGTAATGTCCGAATTTTAGGCAGGGTAGGGGAGGGGTGGGTTAAACCAAAAATGGGCTAAAATCAACCTAACCTGATGTTGGTGAATCATTGCAGTACAATGATTTACAAGAACTAATTTAAGAATGTTTGCATCACAGGATGAGGAAAGTCATGGCAAAACCAGCCTCACGTAAGAAGTTGATTCAAAAAGGTAAATGGGTTTATCGATTACAGAGCGTGATCAATTTTTATCAGTGGCGGCAGGATAAATCAGCAGATTCACTGGACCGTCAAGAAGTCTTTATTGAAACGGATTACGGACGGGTCAGGACGCTCTGGTATGGATTTGAAAACAAAGCGACGACCCCAATTTATTTTGATCTGCATGGCGGGGGATTTATCCTTGGCAATGCCGATATGGACGAGGCATTAAACCTGACATTTACAAAACAGGTTGGGTGCAAAGTCATCAGTATTGAATATGCCAAAGCGCCTGAATTTCCATTTCCAGTTGCCATCCATCAGGTTTATGCAGTGATTGAACAGGTAATCCAACACGCTGGCGAGAACGGCCTGGATATCCAGCGTATGGCCATTGGCGGACACAGTGCGGGGGGAAACCTGAGTACGGTGATCTGCATGAAAGCCAAGGCGGAAAGCAAGTTCCAATTCGTGTGTCAGTTACTGGATTATCCGGTTCTGGACATGGCTACAAGTCCGCTGCAAAAACCGCATCCCAAAGGCAGTCTGCACCCGCAACTGGCAATGATCTTCGATGCCTGTTACGTTGACCCTGCGCAGGCTATGCTTCCGTACGTTTCTCCGGTGTATGCTTCCAGGGATGAGCTCCATGGATTACCGCCAGCCTTGATTATTCTGGCAGGCAGGGACTCGCTCCATGATGAGGGCTTGAAGTATGGTGAACTATTGAAATCAGCCGGGGTGGCTGCGGAGTGTGTTGAGTACCCCAATGCGCTGCACGGATTCACCTTGAAGCCTTCGAAAGACACAATGGATGCGGTGAACAAAATGATCGGCTTTTTACGAAAGTATATATATGCATAAACTCTTGCGACGTTTTCTAAGCCAGACTGGCGAGAGCTTCTTAGTGTAGCGATGGATTCCATTGGCAGCGAGAAAGTCAGGTGAAATAAGCCCAATATATTACTTATGACAATGTAAGTTGTAGTAAGTAATAAGAATGTTTTACTTTGCTTCTGCAATCAATTTTACTTCAATTTTTGCATCCAAAGCTGTGGCAATTTTTTGCAGGAAGGATAAACTGGGTTTACTGGACCCATTTTCCAAGCGCGCAATGGATGGCTGGCGCGTGCCAATCATTTCAGCAAGTTGTGTCTGCGTCAAGCCGCGCAGGATACGTAAACGTGCAACCTGATAGCCCGGCTCGAGTTGGTCTGATGCAGCCAGGAAATCCTGATCCTCTTGCTTGCTTGCTTCCCAATCTTCAAATTTCGGCATAAATTTCTGGGTCATGTTATTAATCCTCATCCAATAATTCATTTAACCATCTTAAGGCAATTGTAATTTCTTTAACTGGAGCCTTATTGCTTTGTTTCCGATACCCATGCAGGATGACAAATTGCTGATCAATGAATGCGAAATAGAATAAACGGATTCCTCCGGGTCGAAGCTCCCACAGTTTACCCTGGATAGGTTTTGCATGCGGCAACCCCAAATTGATCCCGAATTCACGCAAAAGGCGTAATCCATTACGAATTTTGGCTTGATCCAAAACTGGAAGTCCATTAATGAACTCCAATGGCGGGCATTTTCCGCGATGATCGGTATAGAAAACAATTTTCCACCTTATGTCTATATTATAACATTATTGTTATAATATACAATATGCACTTACAGTGGAATCAGTAGACACCAATACCAACCTGGCGTTGAAACTTCCTAAGCTCCGCCCTATTGGGCTCGAAACACCTGTCTTATATCTCTATGAAATCATCGCTAAAAACTGACGCCATAAATATCCAGCATTTAGGCGCAAGCCTCGCGTCCCTGTAGTTAAAGAATGGAGTGCGTATTGGCTGTGGAGTTTACTTTCGATGTGACTTACATTTTTTTATCTCTGAAATCATCGGCACCGGCGTAGGGTGCGGTTGAGCCGGGGTAATGAATCACGTCAGCCAATCAAACGCCCCGGCGATACCCACCAGTAGACAACTTTGCCATCCAGCATGAGGGCGCGAGCCTCGCGCCCCTACGGTTGCTCCGTTTTCTTGAATGCAATGACACTTTCATAAAGTCTTTTCCGCAATCATCGGCACCGGCGTAGGGTGCGGTTGAGCCGGGGTAATGAATCACGTCAGCCAATCAACCGCCCCGGCGATACCCACCAGTAGACACCTATGCCATCCAGCATGAGGGCGCAAGCCTCGCGCCCCTACGGTTGCGCCGTTTGCTTGAATGCAATGACACTTTCATAAAGTCTTTTCCGTAATCATCGGCACCGGCGTAGAGTGCGGTTGAGCCGGGGTAATGAACCACATCAGCCAATCAACCGCCCCGGCGATACCCACCAGTATACAANNCTACGGTTGCGCCGTTTGCTTGAATACAATGACACTTTCATAAAGTCTTTTCCGCAATCAGCAACACCGGTGTAGGGTGCGGTTGAGCCGGGGTAATGAATCACGTCAGCCAATCAACCACACCCGGCGATACCCACCAGTATACAANNCTACGGTTGCGCCGTTTGCTTGAATGCAATGACACTTTCATAAAGTCTTTTGCGCAATCATCAACACCGGCGTAGGGTGCGGTTGAGCCGGGGTAATGAATCACGTCAGCCAATCAACCGCCCCGGCGATACCCACCAGTAGACAACTTTGCCATCCAGCGTTAGGGCGCGAGCCTCGCGCCCCTACAGTTTACCCATTTTGCTAGTGAATGAAGTGCGTATGGCACGGATTTCCTCAAGATGACACAATGCCCAGCCAGTAGATCACTTTTCCCAATTGAAATAAAAACCAGCCAGATCTTCCAAAAACCTGGCTGGTTTATGTATTAAAAAATTACTCCCCTAAATCCACTGCAAAATCCCGGCGAAGACCACCAGCATGACAACATTAACCGCCGCCAGACCGCCGATGACCTGCTTCTGAACTTTGGGTTTCCAGTCGTAGCTGTACATGGAGACCAGGAAGAATGGGATGTACACTGTAATGAACACGCTCAGCGATCCCCACCAGGGATAAACCCAGACGAAGGCCGGCGTCTTGGCCAGGAAGATTTCAAAAATGGAGAAGAAGGCAGCATTAAAGATGGCAAAGAACAGGCGGCTGTTGATGCCCAGAATTTTCGTTTTTGGGTCGGCTGGCAGTAATTTGGAAAAGATCAGGCCGGACACCGAGAACATCAAACTCAGTTCGACACCCACCCCAACCAGCAGCAGGAAAGCCGTGCCGGTGGGAACGGTCCACAGGGCGTGTCCGCTGAAATGCTGGATGAGGGCATTGAGGATTTCAAAGAACCAGTGGGTCATATATAAAGAAAGGCCGGCGGCGATGCCCTTCCAGTTTCCCTTGCTCATTTCATTGAAATAAATATAAACAACAAATGCAAATAAGGTGATCACATACCATTGAAAGTTTTCGCCGCTGCGAAGAATGGATAAGGCTTGCTGTGTTGCTTGTGGATTATTCATGGACTCCTCCGTAGAGTTTGCACTGTATTTGTTTCATTATATACCGAGCTGCCGAAATGCATGGGTCAATCTGTGTGGGTTTTAATGGGGATCATGGTGTTTTTTCTCCATGGTTTTCATCAACTTAATGAAATATATGCCAAATAATCATCGTTTCTCGATAATACATGTAGGGGTAGGTTTTGAAATCAACTCTGATGGACTTGGCCTCGAAAATCTACCCCCACGACTGCTGGACTATACGCCGGTTCAAGGATCTCAAATAATTCACGTTACCCGAAAAGACTTGGCTGATGCATCAATGATTTCGTAAATTGATATGCGGGCGCGGGCACCGCGCCCCTACCCTTTATAGATGCGTATGCTTTTCCTAATGTCTTATCTGGGCACAATTCCTACGCCCCTGCCCTATTGGATTCCCTTATATATTGTGGTTGCGCTAATAATATATTTCAAAATGTCATGTTAATATTCCTAATTGCAATATATACTATACATATTGACAATAATGTATTACAATAGCATTATCTAAGTCCAACTACACCGGCCGGCGGTTGCAGGAGCGCGGATGAAAAATAAAAAGATAAAAATGGCACGTGTTGAACAGGATTTATCCCAGGAACAGTTGGCCGAGCTGGTGGGGGTTACCCGCCAGACGATCGGCCTGATTGAGGCCGGGGATTATAACCCAACTTTGAACCTGTGCATAGCCATTTGTAAGGTGCTGCACAAAACATTGAACGATTTATTTTGGGAGGAACCAGAGCAATGAACAAAAATGCGATATTAAAATCAGAAAAAATGAAACTGGCGGCGAATTTGTTTGCCGGGTTGGTGTTGATCGCCGTTGGGAGTTATTGGAGAATGCAAGGCACTGCATTGGATTGGAATCCGAAAGCGCTGATTGGCCTGGGGTTCATTCCTGTGGGTATCGCCCTTAGCAAGGCAGTCCAGTTGTATACCTATAGTCGAAACCCCAAGGAATCCATGCCGGCATTAATCGCGATGAGCGATGAGCGCCTTCAGGCACAGCGCAACACCGCCGATGCGGCGGCTAACCGGTTTCTGACCTGGCTGCTTTACCTGCTTTTTCTGGGGTATACCCTGATGTTCCCCAAGGATATTTTCGAATCCCCCGCCTGGTGGATTCTCTTTGCCCTATTTATCGTAGCGACCCTGCTTCCGGCAGCTATCCTGGCGTTTATCAGCAGAAACAAGACTGCTTTATCCGAAGAATAAAGATTGCTCAATCCCCTGATGTTGGAGGACAAGGTTGCCGGAGACAGCTTGATTTCCACATCAGGGGATTTTTTTATCATTACCGTTATTGGGCATCCGGTATGGAGATTACCAGATGGTGGACTGAGCCTTCCCGTTGGAAAATTTTCTGGCTGTGGCTGAGATCAAGGGTCAGGCCCGCCAGGTGTTGAATACTGCCATCTTGGCCATGCACCTGAATACCGGGTTGATCCGCAAGTTGGAGGATGACCGGCACCTGACAAATGGTATACCCCATCGCCCCGGCTGGCAGATCCAGTTGCTGTTGCTGATCCTTTACATCCCAATAGGATAAGCTTCCAGGTTGGCTGAGCAATTCTTCCCTATCGAATAATAGAAAGTCAAACACCAGTTGGCCCTGCTGAATCTGCAAGCCCAGTTCCACCAGCCGTGTGAGAATCTCTTCCTTGACCGAGCCGGTCATGCCGGGCTGCTTGGCCCCCTGCCCTTTGGGCGTGTGGGAATACGGATCAGTTGGGAAAGCGCCGTAGACGGCAGGCGGTTTGTTCATACTTTGCCCCAGGCGGATATCCTGATAACACTGGATAAGTTCCGGCGTGGAAGTTTCCTGATCGGTACGCAGGATGGTTTCCTGTACCGCCAGGGATAATTTGGATACCATGTGCCAATAGACACTGCCCAGGCCTTCATAGCCAAAGAAAGTTCCGGAACGCCCGGTAAATTCATTGTGACGGAAAATCTGTTCGAAGAGGTCCTTAATCGGCTGGGTTTCTTGCTCAACCAAATCCTTGAATTGGGCTTTGGATTTCAGCAGGCCTAAGGATCGATCCACGTCTTTCAGGTTGCGGATGCGGCCATTGAAATGCAGATTGCCATTTTCATCCTGGAGGATCAGGCTGGTGTCCTGTGCCTCGATCAAAGCTGCGAAAAGATTAATCCCGCTCGCCTGCTTCGGGGTCAGGCAGTTTTTTTCCAGGAAGCCCTGCACCTCACGATCCGGGTAGAGAATGTAAGTGTGCTGGTCCGCCCGGAAAAGCTGGCTTTGGCGCATGCTTTGCAGCAAAGCCAGGGATTCCTCCCCGGTTAACATCCCGGAGGAGAGCACAGCCACCTGGCCTTCCAGCATTTCGTAAAGGGGACTGATGATGGCCTGATTTGCTTTGAGATGCAGAATGTTGTAGGCGTGATAAAGATCATCGCTGCGTTTATTCACCCGCAAGGTTTGTTCGATGTATGCCTGGGTCAGAGACAGAAAATCCGCCAGGCTTTGCACGGGTAACTGGCTGGTTTCACCGGAAAGGCCCTGCGCATAATACGCGCTGCGGTATTCAGCCCCCGCTTGGCCCAACCCATCCATGATGGTGCGGCGTTGGGTGTCGTCGAATCCGGCAGGGATGCTCTCCTGATATTGCTGGAGTATCTTTGAGATGCGGCTATACAGTTGGTGCAGCTCACTGCTGATTTGAATTTGAGTAGAGGGTGTTTGCTCCAGCATTTCCTGGAAGAAAACGACAAAACGGCGCAGGTAGCAAAGGGTAACCACAGACAACCCTTTTCCGACCAAGGCATTATTGGCATCATTCCATTCCGGGCGCTGGGTGCTCATCCAGATGCCGCCCTCCGGAACAAAGTTGGAAAGTTTGGCCAGCAGCAGATTAAGTAATTTTTCTGCCAGCGAAGCCAGTAGAACCTGCTGGTTGGGCGCCATGACCAACTTGCCATCCGAGCCGATTTTTTCCACGCGCTGCTCAATTGTCTTTTCCAGCTCGTCATCAAACTCAATGGTGTTGTACGGATCAGCCACCAGCGCTTCATAGGGTTTAATGCGGTAGGGTACATGTGCAAAACTGAACATGGGCTGATTGAAAAAGCCCAGCAATTTTCCCGGATGTACTTTCACGCTGATTTCCATCAGTTTTTGCAGGTAGATGATTTGGTGATCACTCCAGTAACCAATGTTGGCCCAGGGATTCTCCGGTTCGGGAATCTCCCAATCGATACCGTTGCGGGTAATGCGATAGGGATTATAGCCGTCTACCGTGGTGGCATTGAGGAAAGTGCTGATCATACTCTCAATGTATTCGGGATAGGCGTAGGCCAGGGCTTCCCAGTTTTGGAAGATGTCCCTCCAGTTGCCTTCGTAATCCAACTGGCGTGTGCCATCCTCTTTTTTAATATTAATGGCAAAACGGTTCCAGGGGCGGCTGGGGTCGCCATGCCGCCGGCTAAAGGAAAGCGGCAAATAAGCATAGCTCAAGCGAATCAACTCAATCGATCCGCTGGCCATGGCCATTTCCTGCAGGTTCTCCAGCGAGAAGCTGACTGGAAGTTGGGCGAAAAAGGCTGCCTGCACATCCAGCAGCGCGGGTTTTCGAACGCGGACAAAGGCGATAAAATCCGCACGATCCAACTGGTACTGATCCGCAAAATATCCCCCGCGCATTTCGTTAAACATGACGTTGGCAAAATGTTGGGCGCTGCGTAGCGGATGGTTGGAGGTTTGCACGCCATCGGCGCTGCCGACTATTTTTTCCAAATTAACCGTATTTAAAGCGATATCCTTTTCAATAGCTGCGCGCAGTGTGCAACTCTCTTCCTTTAATAAATTAATCATATGGACAATGGCGCTGCTATCCTGGCTGACTTCCGCTACCAGATGCCAACTGCGTTCTTCGCCGGCGGAGAGCTTCAGTGTGTCATGCACGAAATAAGCGCCGCGCTGTCCGCGCACTTCCTGTTCCGCCTGGATGCCCATGCCCTTGCGGAACGCATCCAACTGCGTGCTGGAAAGCAGGACTTCTGGTTGATCCAGTCCCAGTGGATAGACAATGGATGCCAGCAGCGATTCGCTTGGCTCTGCCAAATCCGTCAGGGTTGAATTTAACACGAACATCGCCAGCCCGCTTTGCGTATGGACTTCGCTGCGCTTGTAGGCGTTCAACAAATTGCTCAACGTATTCTGGGTGGCCGAGGTGATATTGGCTGGTAAAATATTCTGCAATCCGTCCAGGAGTTCCACTTCGCAGGCGGAGGATGCCGTGTTGACTATCCAGGTGGTTTTGATAAAGCCGTATAGGTCACTGGTTCGCCAGGCGTAGCGATAGACCAGCCCCAGAGTCTGATTCACTTCCTCAAAAACGAGCACGGTTCCGGGAACATTTTTGTAGAGATTGCGCTCCACCTCGTACATCCCTTGCTGACGGATGGAGAAGGGTTCCCAAAGGGAGGTTCGCTCTGCCCGGGTGATGCGCAGGATGGCTTTGTTGCCGGTGTTCTCATGATTTTCCGAGATTTTATCATCCGTGTAATAAGGGAAGAGCGCCTGCTCCACATTGATGCGTCCGGCGGACAGACCGCCCGTAGAGGAAATAAACAGCCAGTGATTGGAGCTGCTGACCAGGCTCATAAAAAATGGCGGCATGCCATCATAATTCTTAATCTTATAGAAAGTCTCACCCAGAAGATCCACATATTCGCCGTGCACTTCCTGCTGTGTTTGTTTTTGAAGGGTGTCACCAATAAAAATAGGCTTGGATTGGGGATGCATGGTCGTGCTCCTTTGGCTTTTATTGCGGATTTATTCAGGCACTGCTCCGATTCCAGAAGGCAAATACTCCAGAATGGACCCCTCAACCGCTTGTAATGGATAATTTTACACTATTTAGGGATACAGCGAGATGGGTGTTTCAAGGATCAGGTCAGCTATTGTGGGGTTTGTTTTCGACAGAGAATCCAGACCCTAAGGGTTTAGTCTTTTAGGTATAACCTGATCTTCTCAGTCAATGGGCGGAGTACGATTGGTGATGGTTAGACGGATACAACGCATCTGGAAGCTGCCAATAAGGCAGATAAAAACCAACAATTTCCCTCTGAACCATTCCCGGGTTCATATATTTCTGATGATGGGAGAAGGGATTGGAATAGGGTAATTCCACTACCTCAAAGTCAAAATTTCCGATTTAATCGATTGCCCCATTGCTTGAGAAATGAATTTCGAATTTTACACCGGCTTCATTTTTAACTTTCATTTCACCCTCAATTTGTCGCACCAAACCGGATACTAGCTTTAATCCTAAGGAGGATCCTTTTTCAACTGAAAAGTTTTCTGGAAGTCCTATCCCATTGTCTTTCACGATCAATCGGTATTCACCTTGCTTGGGTTCATGGAACGAGACATGGATAGTACCTGATTTATCCTCTGGGAAGGCGTATTTTAGCGAGTTGGAAATGAGTTCATTAATAATTAAGCCACAAGGAATAGCCGTTTCCAAATCAAGGTAAATGTCCGCCGTTTCTATCTTAATCAAGGCTTTTTCTGGAGCCACCCTGTAGGTGGATACCAGTGCATTAGTTAAACCAGAAATATAGGAGGTCATATCAATTCTGGAAAGATCCTCGGATTGATACAATTTTTCATGGATCAATGCCATTGCCCGGACTCTGCTCTGGCTTTCGCGTAACGCATCGAGCAAAATTGGATCAGTTGACTGACCTATTTGCAGATTTAACAGACTTGAGATGATTTGAAGATTGTTCTTCACCCGATGATGCACTTCCTTCAACAGCACTTCTTTTTCAGTTAATGCTTCCTGTATTTTCTTCTCTGCTTCTGTCCTGATGATAATCTCATTTTGAGCTTGCTCATACAATTTGGAATTCTGGATGGAAGTTGAAACCTGGTTTGCAAACACCGATAATCCTGGTAAATCTGCTATGTGTAAATTCGGTCCCCACACCCCCAGGATGCCAGCAACATCATCATTAACGATGATTGGCAAATAACACATCTGAACACGATCCTGCATTCCTATTGCCTTGAAGGATTCAGTCATTATCTGTTTTGGAATAAATGGGAACATTTTGAATACACTCTCAATAGGGTTATCATCCCAATACGGTTCTTTCGTTACAACGACTTTATCTGTGGGCCACAGGGAACGGGGAATTCGAATTTGTGTTTGCCAGTTGATATTTCTAGAACGAGAAAATTCGATAATGAATTGGGAGATGGAGAGATATTCCATGGTCATGCTTTCTTTTTTCTCATCTATCATCCCCACCATGCACTCAATTTCGACATTTTTTAATTCATTTCCGAGGGTCTGATAAATTTCTTTTATATCCGTTCTGGTCTCCAATCGGGATGCCACTTTTGATAAGGCAATTAAGATATTATTCGATTTTATCAACATTGCGGAACGATTTTGTTCTTCTTCGTATGCCTTCATGCGTTCAAGGATTTGTCCGACCTGGAAAGCAAAAACAGTCAACGTTGAAGTATCTTTCTCAGAAATTCCTTCACCCCACACAGGTAAAACCCCAACGACTTTTCCATTGTTAATCAGCGGCAGGATACATAAATTTTGCTCCGCTGTAATATTCAAACTTTTCATGATTTTGTTGAAAACGGTATCAGGGATCTCAGGGAACATTTTTTGAATAATCTCTGGAATGTTAGTGTACCAAACGCTGATCCCCTGACCGATTACCTGTGTTCCGGGCCATTTATTTTGGGGTATTTTATACCCTTTGAGTTTCACTTTCGTCAGTCTGGACACGGAACGAATTAATTTTGGCGAAAAGGAAGTATATTGAAATGTGATAGACTCGGATGTAGGATCCAATGTGCCCAGAACACAATGAAGATTGAGCTGTTCTATTTCAGCACCCAGTGTATCCAGGGACGTATTGTAATCCCCGGAAGAACCCATCAAGGTAGTAACCCGAACTAAAGCAGTAATCAGTTGATTAGACTTGGTTAATTCATTAGCTCGATCCAATTCCTCTTCATAGGCTCGATTTCTTTCGATTGCATAAGCCATTTGGCTGGCAAAGATCCTGAAAGTTGATATTATTTTTTCTTCAAGGGTGTTGCCCAAGATACCAAGAATGCCAATAAGCTTCTCACCGGTCCGCAGCTTTAACATGAACAACGATTCATTTGGATCTGTGGTTAACAAACGAATTGATTCTCTTATGGCTGGATGCAGAGTACTGTCTTTTAACAGCATTTTTGGAGTCATCCAACGTTCTGGGGTCCTGCTATGTAAAAAGTTAAATAATTCTGGAAAAGCGTTTTCTTTAATACGATAACCCGAAACCCTGCTGCCCAGTGATTTCTCGACTTGGTCAAGGATATTATCTCTAGAGGACAAGAAATTAATTACCAGATCATTCGAACCTGGATCAATGGTCAAGATGAAATACGAGAAACCAAAATTACGCATGACTTTATCCAATACCTCGAACATTTGATTAAGATTATTCGTGGATTGGATAAACAAGTTGACTTCCGCTAAAGCACTTAGTAAGGCATTGGTGTGGGAGATTTCCCGGTTCTGATCAAATATCTTTTTTTCCAGCTGGTCGTTATCGGTGATATTGGTCATAACAATCATTTTTGTGACCGTTTCTCCCCGCCAGTCGAAAGTGTTTTTTATCTTTAAACCAAACACAAAATCACCAAGGGTAATCAGATTTGGCCCATCAGGTTGCGATTTCATTCTTGATAAGGTTTCACTGATTTCTGCTGAAACCTGGGTAAGAGGCTGCTTTTTATTGTCGTTTAGTCTCTTGCCAAGAATTTCACATGCAGCAGTGTTCGCATATTCGATGCGATCTCTGGAGTCTAGGATGATAATAGCAGCATGAATTGAATCAACGGCATTTTCTTTTAACCGGTTATGGTCTTCCCCTACTCGCAAGGAATATATCGTGAAAGTTGTAATTAAACAAACGGGGATAATGGAAAGATTGAAAAGAGAGATGGGTGCTACGGGATTATTCCCGGATATCTCTACCCAAATGGAAATAAACGGGATAATTGGAAGCAATAGCAGGAGAAGAAATTGGGGTTGATAGAATTTACGCAAGTTCCTGCGTTGTTTAAATAAAACCACTGACCCCACAATCCCCTGAAATGTTGCGATACTTGTGGAAAACCACACGACCCATCCAATTTCCTGATCAAGGACATGAAATGGACCTGCTGGGATTAATCCCTTTGTGGTTACAAACCAGTTTGATAGAATAGGGGTGTTGAGGACAATATTAGGAATAATTGAAAGGACAATTAAAACAACCAGTAATGGCCAACGGAGATACTTTTGGTTCCCGGTCACGAACATGACAAAGACCAACCAGGCAGGATACATAAAATTAATGCCGAATATCTGGATCTTTTGCCAAAATAGAACCAACGGTAAATAAGGGATGACGAGTTGGAAGTGATACCCCATTAATGAAATAACCATGGTAAATAACAAAGCAATTGCAGAGAGGTTCACAGCAGAACGGGAGAGAAGAATCAACCGTATTGCATTTAATACGGCGAGCGTGGAAACAACTCCTATAAGCGAAGGAATAAACATATATAAATTCATGATTGTTGATACCTTTTATGCTTCGGCTTCATTGGATGAGTTTCTTAGTTTCTTCCAGATATCCTCAACACCAACCCCTTTGCCCAGTAAATATCCCTGTACTTCATCACAGGCCATATCTGCCAAGATCATCAATTGAGAATCGGTTTCAACCCCTTCTCCGACCACCTTAAGTTTAAGTTGATGAGCCATTTGCACCATGGCCAAAACAATAGCTTGATCCTCATTTGTTAAATCGTTGATAAATGTGCGGTCAATTTTTAAAGTGTTTGCAGGAAATTTTTTCAAATGGTCCAACGAAGAATAACCGCTGCCAAAATCATCAATAGCAATGGATATACCTAACTTCTGTAACTTATCCAGTTGCTCATAGGTGAGATCAACATTTTCCATCGCTGAGGATTCTGTGATTTCCAATTCCAATAAATTGGGTGGAAGCTTGCTTACCTGCAACGCCGAAATTACTTTTTGAATAATGAGTTCATCACGTAATTGTATTCGGGATATGTTTACGGCAATTTTTAATGGATTCGAGCTAAATGTATTCCATTCTTGTGCCTGGATGCAGGCGGTTCTCAGGACCCATTCACCGATCGGGATGATTTGTTTAGTCTCCTCGGCGATATGGATAAAGTCATTGGGGTAAATCAGTCCTCTGGTGGGATGTTGCCAGCGAATTAATGCTTCAAATCCAATTAATTTTTTTTCTTTCGCCTCAAAAATTGGCTGATAATGTAAAATGAATTCATTGCGTAATAAAGCATTGCGAAGCTCGGTATCAATATTCATCCGGTAAAGGGTTTCCCTGCGCATCCCGGCATCAAACTGTTCAAAGCGGGCTTTTCCTTTATTCTTGGCCGAATACATGGCAATATCGACATCTCTGAGGATATCTTCTGTGGATTGACATGTAATATCTACCTGGATTATGCCGATACTTGCACTGACAATAAGGTCTTTGTTATCAATATGGATTGGATAAGATAAGCTGGCTTGAATACGATCTGCTATTAGATTCGGATCAGAAGACGAATCCATATTGTCAATAAGAATAGCGAATTCATCTCCACCAAATCGCGAAACCGTATCGCCTGGACGCAAGCAATTTGTAAGAATTCGGGCAATTTCGATTAATAATTCATCACCACACCCATGTCCATAATTGTCATTAACAAATTTAAAATTATCCAAATCCAGGAACATCACCGCTGCCAGTTTATTCGGTAATCTTTTCTTTTGTTCAAGGCAATTCCGTAATCGATCTTCGAATAAGGTTCGGTTTGGCAACCCTGTTAATTCATCATGGAGCGCTTTATGAATTAATTCCTGCTCCATACGTTTTCGATTTGTAATATCAGACTGTGAGCCAGTAATTCGAGTTGGCTTGTGTTTGTTATTAAAAATTACGATACCTCTGCAAAGCATCCATCGATATCTCCCATCCCGATGCATAATCCGGTATTCTCGTTCAAATGTGTCGGTATGATTTGACAGGTGAGCATTCAAAGCCTGTTGGACCAATTCGAGGTCATCAGGATGAATTCTATCCAGCCATTCACAAGGTTGGTTGGTTACTTCCTTTTCATCCAGACCTAACATCGTATTCCATATTGGCGAGTAATAGATTTCGTTCTTGATCAAATCCCAATCCCAAATTCCATCATGGGTAGCCCTGATCGCCAATGCATAGCGCTCTTCGCTTTCCCTCAATTTTTTTTCAATTTGATATTTGTATAATGCAATTTCGATGGAGGACCGTAATTCACGATCATCGAATGGTTTAATTAAATATCCATAAGCTTCTGTCAATCTTGCTCTGGATAGCGTTTTTTCATCAGCAAAAGCTGTCAAGTAAATGATGGGAATATCTAAATTTTCGCGAATTTTTGTTGCGGCTTCGATGCCATCCATCTCCCCCCGCAATTTGATATCCATCAGAATCAGGTCAATTTCAATATCAGAAGCGAAAAAAATCGCCTCGTTCCCGCTACTGGCATGAGCAACAACAATGTATCCTAGAGATTCCAAACGCTGCTGTATATCCAGTGCAACAATCATTTCATCTTCCACCAGCATGATATGGAATTTTTTTAATAGTCCAGTACCATCTTGTGGAAGACGATTAATTGCACTCAATTCCTTTGTAATACCAAAATTCATTGGAGATCTCCGGGTGGGTATTCAGAAATATCTATCTGATGTAACTCCCTCAAAAAATAGTATTTTAGATATTTCATAATTTATCAAGCATAACACTTGTCAATGTTGGTCCAGTATTGAGAAACTATGAATTCAATAAAAGAATAAAGGCTTACTTTGATTTGCTTTAATTAGTAGAGCTTAAAATATTTTTAAATACACAACCCTAATGGGATTTGGTGTAAAACTGATCTAATCGTAACATACTCAAAAATTCCCAACCGTAAAAAAACTATATATATTTTGAACTGGAAATGATACTAGATTTATCATTGACAATCATTTTCCTCTTGTATTCAGCTACCGATGCTGGAATATCCACTTTGGATTGTCACATGGATCAAAAATACCAGGGAATGATATTCTCCGTTCATTGAAGGATGAATAAATGACTCTTTGGTGAAATGATAGTCTTGTCGGAAATTCCATCAATTTATCCTTTGTTGATGAAAATCGGTGCAACTTGAATGAAAAGGAATCTGCTGCACTGCTACCATCATGTGCTTGGCGATTCTTCGACGTGGAATCCGGGTTATAGTAAAATTGACTTTTATATATCCATAATTCTCAATGAAATAATAATCCATCTTTTAACCGCCAAAGGGTTCCCCATGAAAAACGTAAATCCCGCCAGGGATCAATTTTGTAAAGAGCTATTATCCTGCATGACACTGGATGAGAAAGTTGGCCAGATGCTTCAGGCAAATTTGAATTGGGATCAGGACATCAAGCAATTAATCCGTGAAGGACGGATCGGTTCCATGCTCACCATCCGTGATGTCAGCAAATTTAACGAATTGCAGCACATCGCAGTGCAGGAATCCCGTTTGGGAATTCCGCTGATCCTGGGTAACGACATCATCCACGGTTACCGGACGATTTACCCCATCCCGCTGGCGCTTTCCTGTTCGTGGAATACCGACCTTGTGGAAGCGGTGGCGCAGGCCTCCATCTCTGAGGCTCTGGCGCACGGCACCTCGTGGAACTTTTCGCCGATGGTGGATATCAGCCGTGAACCGCGCTGGGGACGGGTGGCGGAAGGCGCGGGTGAGGATCCGGTCTTGGGCTCTGCCATCAGCCAGGCTTGGGTGCGCGGTTATCAATCCTATAAAGATGAAGAAGGCCGTTCTGCGGCTGCCTGCGTAAAGCACTTCGCTGCCTACGGACAGCCTGAAAGCGGCAAGGATTACAACAGTGTGGATATGTCCGAGCGGCGGCTGCGCGAAGAATACCTGCCCCCCTACAAAGCCGCCATCGACGCCGGGGTTAGAACAGTGATGACCTCTTTTAACGATTTGAACGGCGTTCCAGCCACTGCCAATGTGTTCCTGATGAAACAGGTTTTGCGACAAGAATGGGGATTTGAAGGCGTGCTGATCAGCGACTTTGACGCCATAGGCGAGCTCATCCACCACCGCATCGCAGCGGATCACCGCGAAGCCACTCTGAAAGCCATTCAGGCCGGGGTGGATATTGACATGATGGGCAATGCGTATCATTTCCATCTGGCCGATCTGGTGAGAGAAGGGGTTGTTGCCGAAAGCGTCATCGATGAATCCGTGCTGCGCATCCTCAAGTTGAAATATGATCTCGGTATTTTTGATGCCCCTTATTTTGAAGAAGCAAAAATCGCGGAAACCGTGTACAAGCCTGAGCATTTGACTTTGGCGGAGAAAGCCGCCCAGGAAAGCATGGTGCTGCTCAAGAATGACGGCGCCCTGCCCCTCCAGGTGCAGGGAAAGACCATTGCGTTAATTGGCCCCCTGGCGGAGGAACAACAAAGCCTGCTGGGTTGCTGGAAATTTTCCGGCCGCGCCGAAGATGTGGAAACCTTGCACCAGGCCATGCAAGATGCCCTTCCGACTGACAGCCGCCTGATCGTCGAAAAAGGCTGTGACTTTGAGGGTGGTGAGATTGATTTTGATGCTGTGATCGAGGCGGCCAACCAGGCGGATGTGATCATCATGGCCCTGGGCGAAAGTGATGTCATGAACGGCGAAGCCCACAATCGTGCCGATATCCGCTTACCCGGGCAGCAGCAGGAATTGGCTGATCTGTTGATGGCGAGTGGAAAGCCGGTGATTGCGGTGCTCTTTTCCGGCCGCGCGCTGGTCATTCCCGAACTCAACCAGAACGCTAACGCCATTCTGATGGCCTGGCACGGCGGCAGCCGTACCGCTAAGGCAGTTAGCCAAATTCTGATGGGAGAGGTCAACCCATCCGGTCGTCTGACCGCCAGCTTCCCCCTCTCGGTGGGTCAGATTCCGGTCTATTACGCCCATAAAAGCACCGGCCGCCCGGTGGATTCCGTCGGCATTGTGCAATTCAATGAAGCCCACCGCTCCAACTATCTGGACTTGAGCAACCACCCCCTGTACCCCTTCGGCTACGGACTAAGCTATACGCAATTCGTGTATAGCGATTTGAGAATCAAGAATTCCCCTATTTCCAATAAGGGAACCCTGGAGGTTTCCGTAACCCTCCACAATGCAGGCGCCATGGCTGGCACGGAAACAGTCCAACTTTATATTCAGGATTGTTTCGCCTCCGTCACCCGCCCGGTGAAGGAACTCAAGCAATGGCGAAAGGTCAGCCTGGCTGTTGGTGAGACGCGCGATATTATCTTCTCACTGCCAGCCAAGTCTTTGTCCTTCCTGGGGATGGATATGCAGCCGATCGTCGAACCCGGCAAATTCAGGCTCTGGGTTGGCCCCAATGCCGCGGAAGGTCTGGAAAGCAGTTTCGAGCTGGTGTAATGAAAGAGGGGTCATACTTACAACGCTTACGAATTTGCCATCAAGGATAAAATCCACGATGTCCCTCTTTACTTGCCAACCCTCTCCGTCATACGTAGGGGGAGGTCTGAGACCTCCCCCTACGACGGGTAGAATTGGTGTTTACTGGTGGGTATCGCCGGGGGGGATGGTTATCTGACGTGATAAATAATTCCCGGCTCAACCTCACCCTACGCCAGTGCCGATGCATTCAAACAAACGGAGCAACTATAGGGGCGCGAGGCTCGCGCCCTAACGCTGGATGGCATGGATGTCTACTGGTGGGTTTCGCCGGGGGCGGTTGATTGGCTGACGTAATTTATAAACCCGGCTCAACCACACCCTACGCCGATGCCGATAATTGCGGAAAAGACTTTATGAAAGTGTCATTGCATTCAAACATACGGAGCAACCGTAGAGGCGCAAGGCTTGCGCCCTAACGCTGGATGGCATAGATGTCTACTGGTGGGTATCGCCGGGGGCGGTTGATTGGCTGATGTGGTTAATTACCCCGGCTCAACCGCACCCTACGCCGGTGATGAGGATTGCGCAGCAACACAAATTTCTCCGTTAACCGACAATAAAAACAATTTCCTGCGGCCCTACAGATGCATCATCCATGCCCAGGGCTGCCGAAAAGCCGCTAACAACAAGGTCAGGCCAATGAGGAGGGCAGCCCCAGGGCAAAGGGCCGGATTGAATTTCACCTTTCCCTCTGCGGGCAGCGCCGTTTCAGTTGGAACAGAGGGCTGGGCCGGTTCTGTCGGCTGGGCGGCGTCCGGGTCGTAGCCGTCCTCACAATCCGGATCGATCACGCCGTCCAGCACGGCCTGGCAGATAGCATCCGCCTGTCCGCTTTGGCAATCCTCCGGGCAGGTGAGGACCGTCTCACCCTGGGCAGCCTGACAGACCCCATCCATCACGCAGGTGATTTTAATCACCCAACTGGCGGTACGGTAGCGCTGGCTGGCGATGATCACCTGCGCCGGTGAAATGACATATTCACCGGCATGGGTAGGAATCAGCCAGTAGGTCAAGTAGGTTATATTCCCAGGTTCCAGAGTGACCTTCCATTCATAGGTGTAGAGATTAAAATCATCTTCAGTGGACTTCCCGGGAGCCAACCCGGCACCGGGATCAAAGATAAGGGTTGCCTTTGCCTGGGACAGATCAAACTCTGCCTGTCCTAATTTTTCAATGAACTCAAAGTCTATCTTTTCCGTGGAGGTGTTTTCGATTTGAATCACCACCCAGATTTTCTCCCCCAACGCGCCTCTGACAGGCGCAATCCGGGTTATGCTGAGACCCTGGATATGTTCGGGTTGCGTCC
Source organism: Leptolinea sp. UBA5203 (assembly GCA_002412765.1). Lineage (GTDB taxonomy): Bacteria > Chloroflexota > Anaerolineae > Anaerolineales > Anaerolineaceae > UBA5203. Next base: position 38,199 of record DHVR01000048.1, read on the forward strand.
CTCCATCTGCTCTGACAGGGTCGGCTGGCAAAACTAACCCAAGCAAAATGGATAAAACCAAAAGGAAAGTATTCAACACCTTTCTTGTGTCCATTTTTCACCTGCATCCATAAACATCATCCATGGTCGGACCAAATCCGGGTACGGAAAACAGATCCCTGCCGCAGCCAACGCCGGGCTCACAGAACAAAGGATAATCAGAGACGCGTACCTCTGTTCCATCGCAGGTCGTCCCATCCGAACGAATCCCATTGTTGCAAACATAGCTGACATCCATGCGGGTGCAGTAGGGGTACCTGCCTGGCAGGCCCGCAAGGTTAATTCCCGGAAGATTGTCGGTGGTATCCACGATATGCCAATAGCGGTCCCCTGGCAGCCGTACCGCATTGTAGCAATGGGCGCCATCACAGTAATTACTAACCCTGGATTGGGAATAACCGGCCTTGCGCAGCAGGGTGCTCACAGCCAGTGAATAATCCCGGCAAACACCGGTCTGAAAATCATTGATCAAGGTTTCAGCCGGGGTATCGGCGGTGTCCACAGTGTTGTGCTCTGGATAAAGCCAGGTATACCCCTGCATCCAGCGGGCATATTCTCCCAATCCCTTGATGATATACAGCCCCACACATCGGGAACATCCGCCGGATGCACTGGCCAGTTCTCTGGCAGCCCGGCAAAGGTTGGGATCCGGCATGGCCTGGATGGCTGTTTCTTCCGCGGCCGCAGATGCCGCTGGGCCTATCCCAGCATAGGAATTGGGGATGCTGCAGCACGCCGAGGCTTCCTCGATGACATGATCCAAATCCGGATGGCAGATCTCATAAAATTGACAGGCGTATTTTAAATAGCTGTCGGTATAATACAACTCGACCTCATGCGGGTCATCCGGATAGGTGGAACGGCAGGGTGTATCCGCCGGGGCATAACGCGTCCCCGTGGTACACAGGGTATTACAGGGCGGGCAGATTCCCCCGCAATCAATACCCGTTTCGCCCTGATTTCGGATTCCATCTGCGCAAGTACCGCCAAATGAAAAACAGTATTCCGGCAGGATGTCTGCCACACAGCGGTGCTCCTGACAGGACCAGTCAACCCCATATTCCCCGGCTCCCAGGCTTGAACAGGGTACTTCACTGCGGATGAAGGCAGATTCTGCGGGGAGTGCAACGGTTTCTCCCAACGGATTACAGGAAAACTCGATCAGGGTATCTTCATCCAGACAACTGTCAGAATAGCCGGATTCACCCCCTGCGATTCGGTAATGCAAATAGCCAGCTTCCATCAGAGCAGCGCGATTCGCCCCCCCATCCGAATCGCTGCAAAAGCAGCCATTCTCAAACACGCGCACCCCGCTGTCCCTGGGTGTATTGGGGCAGTCATCCTGGAAATTCATCACCCCGTCCTGATCCCCATCCTCAAAGGCGCCCGGCATGAGGGGACCTTCCAGAATACCGGCAAACCAGCCCAGATTCGGTTCTGCAAAAGCTGGGGGAACCGGCCGGTCCGGCAGGGTATTATCGATGGCCGGGGGAGTGTCCGGACAGCCATCTTGATCCTGATAGCCGTTCAATGTTTCCGGAAGATCGGGACAAGTATCCTGGCAATTGACAAAACCGTCCTTGTCATTATCGCGATCATCACAGGCATCACAGGCGTCCCCTTGCGCGTCGCCATCCTGGTTCTGTTGTTGGGGATTGGCGACTGAAGGACAGTTATCGATTGCATCCGGAACCCCATCCTGATCCGCATCCGCGGCCTGGGCTACAACTTGCTGGATGATTTTCGCATCCACCCAGGCAGCCCAATCCTTGCCGGAGGATGGACCTGCATTGACGCGCAGTTCAATATCGACCGTTTTTCCGGCAAAGTCTGCCAGGGAGGCGGACATCTGGCTCAGTTTTCCGGTGTAAGTCTTGCCCAGGGTAAGCACGGTGACGGGCTTTGTGCCAGGAGCCGTCACCTTGACGAAATAGGTAACCCCATCGCTTTCCTGGGCTCCGGCGAGGAAACCAGCCTTGACAAATACTTCGCTGCCGGCTGGAATGGCTATGTTTGAATAGGTACCTAAAATCCAGCCATTGTCACTCCAATTCGGATGGGTTTGCAGAACCAGGCCGTAGGTATTCCCATCCTCCATTTTTGCCCCCTGACGCTGTATCACAAAACCGCTTTGGTCAGTATCTTTGCCGGGGTAAGACAGCCCCCCTGCTCCGGAACGCCAGGAGGCACTGCCCGCTTGGTCGATGAAATCAAATACGGTGGTTTGGGAAGATGACAGATTGCCCTGGGTGTCGGATACCAGGAAAAACAAGAGCAGTAGGAGCAGCACGGCTATCAAAAGATTGCGGATTAGGTGAAATCTTTCCATCAAGCCCTCCTTTTGACAAGCACAAACAGAGGCTTAAGCCCAAATGAGAACAGTTGATTCTTGCCTGTAAGATGAGGGGAAGGATGAATAATTTACTGCGGAGAAGAGAACATTCAGGCACGGCTTCGTCCGCGATGAAGGGATTAACTTCATTGTACAATGTTCATGGGATGGATTCAATTCTTTATCTAGAATACTATAATAATAAATGGCTATACGCATTTTCTATTTGTCCCACTTTGAATTTCGTACCTTTTCTGGCATCTGATATTCCGTTTTACCCAACAGTTTGAAAATCATTCTTTCTAGCGTCAACCTGTGATAATATAATTTAATACACCGATTTCCTCAAACTCTCCCAGGCAGGGCTCATGCAGGAAGAATGGTTAGCTGAGTTACAAACCGATGACATTCAGGTCCGGCAACGCATCATTGTTGCCATGGCTAATTCACATGACCCGGACGCCCTGAAGCTATTAAAATTCCTCTACGAACATGACCCGGATGAAACCAACCGCGAAATGGCGAAAAATGCCGCTTTGCATTTGTGGCATTCCCTGCAATCCCCGCAGCCTGTCCCCACAAGCCCTTCAGAAGGCTCACCCACAAATAAGGTGGATTCCCCTGCTGGGCCGGTTGAAACCAACGTCCCTGAAGAATTCCATCCAGATGCGGAACCGGTGCTTAAACCTCTGGATAATCAATCCGAGAAGGCGCGTATTTATCTCGACCGGGCGCTGGCCTCCCTGGTCAAAGAGGATACAATTGGCGCGCAAAAGGCCCTCATGCAGGCCATCACACTAAATCCCTTCCTGCAGGATGACCAGATTGCGGTGAACCTGGCCAGTGAATTGACCGGCCTGGCTCCAAGCGAAGCCATGGAAGCTTTACGAAATAAACAATACCCCTTTCCAATCCCAGCCAGTAAAGTGGTTAAACCGCCCGAACCTGCCCAGCCCAAGCCTCAAACTGGCCTGGTGCTGGTTCTTGCCGCCGTTGGAATTCTGGTTTTAGGCGTAATCCTATTTATCCTCTATGGAACGCTGCAATCCATGGGTGTGTTTGGGTACCAACAACAAAAACATGATTTAAGTGGATATCAGTACTACCTGATCACCCCAAAAGGAAAAGCCCCGGAAAGCGGCTGGCCCGCAGTGGTTGCTTTCCATGGATATGGCGGCATAGCCGAAGACATGCTCCCCATTGCTCATCAGTTCACCAGCCAGGGAATCGTTTTTATTTCCCCCACCCTGGGGGAATATCAGCCCAATCCAGGGAACGGCCCGATTAACCCTGTTGAAGAAATCCTCTCCCAAATCACACAGGACGTTCCCATTCGATCTCGCGGAATCTATCTGCTGGGTTTATCGCAGGGAGGGTCTTTTGCATACCGCTATTCCGTTTTGAAACCGGAATGGATCGGTGGTGTGGTGACCGCCGGAGCCCCCAAGTTGGATGCCATCCAGCCAAGGGATCGAACCCTGCCGTTTATTTTTACCTGGGGATCCGAAGATGAATTGAAGGATGTAGTCGTACCCGCCTCGGTGACCCCCTTGATCAGTCAGGGATATAACGCTAAAGTTCAAATCATTCCGAATGCAGGGCATATACTCACCGCCGAAGCCATCTCCCTGGCCATCCAAATGGCAAGCGCCCAAAACCCCTGATTCATTTTCCATTGAACAGCTTGCCCTAATTTGCCCCCTTGTGCGATTCTCAATAGACCAAAGTGAACTGACAGACCACCAAAAGAGCTGAAGGCAAGCCGCATACCCTTGCTTTATCGGTTTTCTGTATGGTTGGGTTCTCCGTATGTATTTATATTTCGTGTATTTCGTGTGTTTCGTGGTCGTTTTCATTTAAATATGAGTGTTCCTGTACATGGGTGGGCAAAACATTCGATAAAATGAATCCCATCCTGCCGCAACCCGAATGCTTTGCCCCTACGGATTGTGTCAAGAAGGTAATGCAGCAGGAAACGGTTTTTCTTTCTAGGACCTTCCTAAATCTTTTTTTTTGTGTATTTAGTGTGTTTCGTGGTCGTTTTCAGATAATAACGGGTATTCCTATACGAGGGTGGGCAAAGGACCCCTACGGATTGTGTCAATAAGGAAATGGTTTTCCTTAGTATGGCCTTCCTAAATCTTTTTTTTGTGTATTTTGAGGTCAATCTTGAGTATATTAAAAAGTAAAGCCTGATAGGGTCAAGCTATCAGGCTTTTTGCAAGAGAGGCTCCTGGTATTACGATTTTGGGATGATCAAACGATCCGGGTCATGCAGAATTTCATGAGCCAAATGACTGCCGGGATCTCCTAAGAATTCCTGGTACAAAGTCTGGATGGATGGATTCATGTGAGATTTACGAATGGCTTTGTTACGGTCCACATGATAGAGTGCACGAATACGCTGTTCAATGGTTTCATCCAGGCTCGCAGCATAGGGTTGTCCACCGCCATTGATACATCCAGCCGGGCAGGCCATGATTTCAATGATGTCATACTTGGATTCACCGCTTTCGATTTTCTCCAGTACCTTACGGGCATTTCCCAAACCGGTTACGGCGGCCACACGAACCGTACGTCCATTGACGGCCACCGATGCTTCACGGATGCCTTCCAGGCCGCGGACTCCCATGAAGTTCACGTCCTCAAGTTCTTTGCCGGTCATCTTCTCATAGACGGTACGCAGGGCAGCTTCCAGCACCCCGCCTGTCCCGCCAAAGATAACCCCAGCTCCGGAGGACTCGCCAAGCGGATTATCAAAATCCTCTTCCGGCATATGGCGCAAGTCAATCGAACCTTCCTTCAACATCTTGGCCAGTTCACGGGTGGTGATAACATAATCCACGTCCCGAAGACCATAGGTCATTTCGGAAGGCAGGGCTGCTTCATATTTCTTGGCAATACAGGGCATCACGGAAACCACAACAATGGATTTTGGATCAATGCCCATTTTTTGCGCGTAATAGGTTTTAATGATCGCGCCTGTCATTTGCTGCGGACTTTTGCAGGTGGAGGGCATATAACTCAGACTGGGGAAATTATGAGTAACAAAATTGATCCAGCCCGGGCAGCAGGAAGTGAGAATGGGTAAATTCTCATTCTTCTCCAGGCGGTTCATAATTTCTTTGGATTCTTCAATCACGGTCAAGTCCGCGCCAAAGGTGGTATCAAAGACAGCATTGAAACCCAGACGGCGCAGGCCAGCCACCATCTTTCCGGTGACGATGGTTCCAGGAGCCATGCCAAACTCTTCACCTATGGCTACGCGCACAGCGGGTGCCACCTGAACAATCACGGTCTTGGTTTTGTCAAATAAAGCATCCCAGGTCTGGCGAATGTAACCCACGCCCGTCAGCGCAGCCGTGGGGCAGACATTGACACACTGCCCGCAATACACACAGTTGGAATTGACGATTGGCATTTTTTCTGCCGGCGCTACGATCGTATCATACCCGCGGCCGAACGCCGTCAGTGCGCCTACGGTCTGCACTTCATTACACATCGTTTCGCAGCGGCGGCACATGATACATTTATTGGGGTCGCGTTTCAAGGCGCTGCTGGAGCGGTCAATTTCATGCTCCGAACGTTTGCCGGTGTAACGCTGGGTGTTGATGCCAAATTCCCAGACCATCTTTTGCAATTCACAATCCGTGGATTTGGCACAGATCAGACATTCAAAGGGGTGATTGGAGATGATCAATTCCAGGTTCTTGCGGCGGGAGGATAACACCCGTTTGGAATTGGTTACCACCTTCATGCCTTCGCTGACCGGGGTCACACAGGAGGGCGCCAGGTTGCGGCGGCCTTCCACTTCCACCACACAAACGCGGCAGGAAGCTACCTGATTATGGAAACCCGTTCTTTCAACATTTAGATGACACAGGGTGGGAATATCCAGATTAATTTTCTTTGCCGCATCTAAAATGGTGGTTCCTTCCGGAACGATCACAATTTGTCCATCGATGGTTATATTTATCATTTCATCACTCCTTAATTCCGCACAACTGCGCCAAATTTACAACGCGTCAGACAGGCACCACATTTGATGCATTTGCTCTGGTCAATTTCGTGGACCTGTTTGACCGATCCGGAAATACAATTGACCGGGCAGCCGCGTGCACAGGATGTACAACCAATACATTTCTCGGGTAAAATTTCGAACTTCAATAATTTCTGGCATACCCCAGCCGGACAGCGTTTGTCCACCACGTGCGCCTGATACTCATCCATGAAATATTTCAAGGTGGAGAGCACCGGGTTTGGAGCGGTTTGCCCCAGACCGCACAGGGACGTATCAGCAATTGTTTCGGCCAGAGCGCGCAGCTCCTCCAGGTCTTCCTGGGTGCCGCGTCCTTCGGTAATGCCGGTCAGGATTTCATACATGCGCTTGTTGCCAATGCGGCAGGGCGAACAGCGTCCGCAGGACTCTTCAACCGTAAACTCAAGGTAGAAGCGGGCAATGTTGACCATGCAGTCATGGTCACTGAGCACGATCATACCGCCAGAGCCCATCATGGAGCCGATGGAGGCCAGGGATTCATAATCAATAGGCGTATCCAGATATTGCTTGGGAATACAGCCGCCAGAAGGTCCACCGGTTTGGGCTGCCTTAAATTCAGCGCCGTCCTTGATGCCGCCGCCAATATCATAAATGATCTCACGCAGGGTGGTGCCCATGGGGACTTCGACCAGCCCAACATTGTTGACTTTACCAGCCAGGGCAAATACTTTTGTGCCTTTGGAGGTTTGGGTGCCAATCTGGTTGTACCATTCCGCACCCTTGAGGAAAATGATGGGAACATTAGCCAGGGTTTCCACATTATTAACGATGGTAGGCTTATTCCACAAGCCGCTCTCTGCCGGGAACGGCGGTTTGGTGCTGGGTTCACCGCGTTTTCCTTCCAGAGAATGGATCAGAGCCGTTTCTTCACCGCACACAAAAGCGCCGGCGCCCAGGCGATAATCCACATCAAAGTCAAAGCCGGTACCGAGGATATTCTTGCCCAATAAGCCGTGAGTCCGCGCCTGTTCCAGGGCGACACTCAAGCGGTGCACAGCCAGTGGATACTCCGCGCGGATATAAACAAATCCTTTGTGAGCGCCAATGGCATAAGCGGCAATCGCCATGCCTTCAATCACACTGTGGGCATCCCCTTCCATGATCGAGCGGTCCATGAAGGCACCCGGATCACCCTCATCGGCATTACAAACAATGAATTTTTCATCGTTCTCATAATGACGGGCAAATTCCCATTTCTTGCCGGTCAGGAAACCTGCCCCACCCCGGCCGCGTAAGCCGGATTTTTTCATTTCCTCAATCACCTCATCCGGTGACATTTTCGTCAGGGCGTTGGATAAAGCCTGGTAACCGCCAACGGCAATGTATTCTTCGATCTTTTCCGGATTGATCAAACCACAATTCCGCAAAGCCACACGTTCCTGTAATTGATAAAAAGAGATATCTTCCGAAGATTCCTTCTTTTCTTTCAAAATCGGGTCCTGATACAGCAGCCGGGTTACGCGCTGCCCTTTGAGTAAATGCTGTTCAAAGATGTCAGGAACGTCTTCCGGTTTAACCTGCACATAAAAAACGTTCTCAGGGAATATTTTGATGATTGGTCCTTTTTCACAAAATCCGAAACAACCGGTGATGGAAACTTCCATGGAATCGCTCATGGCGTGTTCCAAAATTAAGCGCTGAAACTCACTGACGATTTTGTGACTGTTGGAGGCATGGCAGCCCGTGCCGCCGCAAACCAGGATCAGCCGTTTATTGGTGTCCGAAGCGAGTCCCTGGCGGGAATCCAGCAGCCCTTTATTCGCTTCATAAGCACCCAAAAGCTCAACGGGGGTTTTAATTTCAAGCATGATTTACCTCCACATTGTCTGTGATCTCTTCAATCAGATATTGTTCAAGAATGTCACGGACATCTCCAACTTTCACTTTCCCGTAGACTTTCGAATTAATGGTGACCACGGGAGCCAATCCACACGCACCCACGCAGCGCAGGCTCTCGATGGAGAATTTTCCATCCTCGGTTACTTCCCCGGCTTTAATGTTAAGCACCTGCTCAAATTCCTGCAGCACTTTTTCGGAGCCGTTTACGTAACAAGCAGTTCCCATACAAACATTAATTTGAACCTTGCCTTTCGGGGTAACCGTGAAATAGTTATAGAAACTAATCACCCCAGAGACATGCGCATGGGATACCCCAAAGCGGCAGGCAATGTGTCGCTGAACTACTTCCGGCAGGTATCCAAAAATCTTTTGGGCATGGTGCAGCGTCATGATCAAGGTATCCATGCGCCGGGGATCTTTAAGATCCAGATGCAGCTCATCAATGAATTGATCCAGGGCTGCAAAAAGTTTCTTGTTTTGTTCCCCGCAAGGGATGTCATCCCCGCAGGGAGAGAGAGCGGATGTACAGGTCATAAGGACTCCTTATTTTCGATTCAAGTTAAATGACTGATCCAAAGGGATAGGCTCCGCCTGATTCAGTTGGATTGGAAATGGATAAAAATATTTTTCGGGACAAAAGCTTTCCGCCGGCAGGGCAAGCGGATTAGCTAAAACCTGATGTTGGAAATATAAAACGGAATGGGCCATAAGGGGAATTTCATCCGGAATGTGGGTGATGAACAATGCCGATAAATCCGGCAATGTGGTGAGGATATGCTGGATGATATTGGCCTTGGCTTCCGCGCCGATGGACTGAAAGGGTTCATCCATCAGGACGAGCAGTGGTCTTCCCAGCATAGCCCGCATAATGGCTGCTTTCTGTTTCATACCGCCGGAAAGTTGATAAGGGTATTGCCTTGCACTGTCACCCAGTTCACAGACTTCCAGCCATTGTTGATAGTCTTTCCGCACTTGAGAAGTTACCTTCTTCTGTTGGGCTTCAAAAGGCAGGAGAATATTTTCTTCCAGCGTCAGAAAAGGAAACAGGCGCGGCTCCTGAAAAATCACCGCAGGTGTCGGATCGGCCAGCCAAGTATCACCACTGTCTGCTGTTTCCAGACCCGCCAGGATTCGTAAAAGGGTCGTTTTTCCAGCACCGGAGGGAGCAAAAAGCGCCAGACGCTCTCCTGCATTCAGAGAAAAGGATAAGTTCTGAATCACAGGCATATCCTGGTACTTTTTGGATACTTGATGGACAACAAGCATTGCTTCCGAATCCATGATCTACTCCGCGAATGAAAATCGTTTACAAGTCAGGCTGAAGAAGAGGGACTGCGCAGCCTGAACCAAAAGGGTGATGCCCAACAAAATGATCAAGTAGAAGAATACTTCTTTCATGTTAAAAATCAGGCGGGCATGATTGAGCAGATAGCCCAGTCCATCCTGCGAGCCGATGAATTCACCCAGCACCACAATTTTCAGCGCCAGGCTGAAACCCAGGTTGAAATTGCTTTGGAAAACTGGAACCAGGGCAGGCAAGTAGCTGTAGCGCAGAAAAATGGACTTGCTGCTCTTCAGCGTCTTCAGGTATTCCTCCAACGCCGGGTTGCGTTTGGAGAGGCCGCTGACGGTATTGACCACGATGGTAGGCAGCACCAGGAACAGGATCAGCACAATGGGGGTAACACTGCCGATACCGAACATCAGCACAAAGATTACACCCAGAATGGTACCCGGCAAAACCTGTAAAGCCATCATCATAGCGGTCATGGAGCTCTCCAACTTTTTGGACACGGCCAGCAAACCCAGCCCCGTCCCCAGGACGTACGACAAGAAGAAACCGATCAGCACACGCATCAAGGTCAGCCCCAACTGCTGCAGGAAGGAGGCTGTAAAAAAGCTGCCAAATTCCGAGAAGACGGTCAGCGGGGAGGGAATGATGAAGGCAGGGTAAAACAAGGCTGCCACACCCCAGAGGACCAACAGCAGCAGGATGCTGAGCAGTTCATTTCGCAGGGAGGTAATAAAAAGCTGCATCGATTTCATTCTGTGGTTTTCCAATCGTTACATCATATCGTTCAATCTGTGTTTTCATTTCAGTGCCGCTCATCAAATCAAAGCGAATGCGGCCAAGGGAGTTCAGCAAAATCTTGGGAGGGAAAGAATAGGAAGCGGCAACCGCATCCACCACGGCTTGGGGGTCAGTTTCAACCTGGGCAATGGCATCTGCCAGCGCTTGATTGAACTGCGCGATCTGATCGGCATGCCCGGCAGCCCACTCCGTGTTGACAAACGTACCCACCTGGGGATAGCCCTGATCCTGCGGATTGGCCTGATTCCACTGATCAAAATAGCTAAGAGAGATAAAGATGTTGTCCTGCCCTTCCAGCAGGGATATAAACGGTTCAGGCAGCACAACCGCACCGGCCTTGCCTTCCTTTAATAAAGCCACGGAGGAATCAAAGGGGGAATAAACCGGTGTGATATCTTCCTTCCAGGTAAGGTCTTCTTGAGCAGCAAAATAGGCGCTGACATCTTCGATGGGAGAACCTTCAAAGGGAATGTAGATTTCCTTGCCTTTCAGATCCGCAAAGCTATTCACCGCACTGCCGGTGGTCACCAGGTAGGAAAGACCGGAGACAAAGGAGTTGGCCAGTTGGATGGGTACTTCCTGTTTGTAAAGATCCTGGCCTACGGAGAGCCCGGTAACAAAGATGGGGATATCGCCGCGCACAAAAAGCGTGTTCGCCTGGGATTGATTGCTGTATAAAGTGACATGAAAATTGGTGGATTGACTGGCGGCCAGTAAAACCGGAATGGAAGAAGTGGAAGCAGGAGCGTAAATCTCAATCACTTCACTGGTTTGATCTTCACTCACGGGTTTTTCCGCCGGGCTGCACCCGGTAAGACCTACAGCTCCTGTAACCACCGCAGCCAATAAAAGAATCCATACCTTTAATATATTTTTCATTTTTTACCTTTCCAATAATCAGACAGGTACTTCTGTCTGTCCACCCAGTGATTTAACCTTGGAACTGGAATTCGCTGGGCGTTTAAGTCATGTACCTAAAGTTAGAAGAACATTTGAACAATCATCAGGAATAAATCACTTTCCGTGATGATGCCAACCAGTTTCTTGTTCTCATCCACTACCGGCAAACTATGCAGTTTGTTATCCAGCATCAATTGGGCAGCTTCCGGCAATTCGACTTTTGGTGAGATGGTCAGTACAGGCTGCACCATGATTTTTTCCACTGGCTGGGTAAGAATTTTTAGAGCTGAGTCTTTATCATCAGAGGAGGTCAAGCGGGAGGGATCACTGCTCATCAGGTCCGTACGGGTGACGATACCCACCAACTGATCCCCTTCCATGACAGGGACGGAGCGGATGCGTTTGACACCCATCAAGCGATGGATTTCCAGAATGTTGGTGTCTTTCTCAACAGTGACCACTTCGTCACTCATGTAATTTTCAACCAGGATGGTTTTCTTCAAACTGGGATATTCTTCGATGATAAAACGTAGAAAATCAGAATTGGTCAGGATGCCGACCAGGGCGCCTTTTTCCAGCACCGGTAAAGCCGTGATTTTATTTTCCAGCATAATGCGTGCGGCTTTGGGAATCAGTGAATCCGGACGAATCGTGAGGGGAGATACCGTCATGACATCACTGACCTTTTCCTCAACCAGGTTGGCCTGTTGAAGCCAGGCTTCGTCAGCCAGGAAGGAGAGATCCAGGCGCAGCAGTCCACGTTTGGTGATAATACCCACCAATTTCTTGTTCTTTACAACCGGTAACGCCCGAATGTTTTCTTCACTCAAGATTTCTCTTGCTTCTTTCAAACTTGTCTCGGGAGTAACCGTGACTACGGGAGAAGTCATCCATCGTTTAATCAATCCGTTATTTATCATATCGCCTCTTTCTTTGAGCCATTAAGTATGTGAAGGTTTTCACTTTCTTTTTCAGTTTCAGTATAGAACTTACCACCCCAGGCTACATCCTCTTTTCCATCGAAATTTCACTCATCTTAAAAAGGAAACCCGTCTCATCATTAATGATGAGACAGGTTCATATTTTTTATGGAGAAAAAAAAACGGAGCAGATCTGTGGGGCTTTGAATAAAAACGGAATCATCCCCCGTAACCCAGCCAATTTGTGTTTCCGCATTAGCGTGGGTTGCGGGGTGACAGATATTTACAATTCATAAACTAGCGCGCCCCTTCACTCACCCTGCAGAATCATGATCTAGGCCTGGGCACGGCATACAAAAAAACGGGGGGTGCCGTAAGGCCGCGAGGCTCGCGCCCAGATGATTTCATAGGGATACCCGGACAGCGTCATTTCATTGGGAGTAAATCTATACCCTCAAGGAGCATCAACAAACCTTACTGAAGGCCGGACAAAAAATCATAAATCTCCAACAACACATTCGTTTTTTGTTTCGGATCCACCATGCGGATACCATGGGCCAGGCCAGGATCCACAGAGGCAGTAAACCCCTCCGCCTTGACGGATTGACAGGCTGCCGCAGACGGAGCATCATCTTCCGAAGCAAAACATAGCACGGGAACCCCAAGGTCCACCAGCTCTTGCACGGTTTTCTGATATTCCATGTTCAGATAAGAACCCGGAGAAAGGGACATCGCTCCAGCACAGCGCAGACTGGAACGCGGTGCTGTAAGGTTGCAGGCATCCACCGCAGCGTCCGCCCCAATACTGGTACCGATGGGCACAATGGAGGTCAAATCTACACCAGGCATGGAAGCAGCCTGGCCCATGGCCGCCTCTGCATCCAGCAGCCATTCGGCCGGCAAGTGTTTACCACAACCGTTATCACAGGTACGGAAGGTAAAGGTGAGTACACCCACGGAAAAATCTGCCGGCAAGGTTGGGAACCAGCTCGCATCCAGCCAGGGGGATGATGGCACAGGATTTTGCGCAGGGGTTTTCTGGGGAGCATTTTGCAGCCACAAAGCAATCGCGTCCCATTCATGCTGATTCATATCATATTGATGCATCAAAACCACGACAGGCGCATTGGACTTAGCAGGCGGATAGTACGTGCCGGATAGCATCTCGCCATCCATAGAGGGGAAGGTTAACGCCACGGGCTCCAGGGAGCCAACCGGGATGGCGGGTTCCGTTGCCGTTATAGCAGGAGAAGCGATTAACCCTTGTTTAGATGGCGTAGTAGATTCAATTGCAGGTGGGCTGGGTTCGAGAGACAGGGCATTTGGAGCATCGCACCCTGCGAAAAGAAGGCAGGCGATGAATAGAAAGGCAGCTTTTTTCATTTAGCCTCCGATTGATCTTAATCTCCAATGGCTTTCAGGATTACCTCTAACATATCTGTTTCATACAGCGGAGAAAATAATTGGACCCCGTGTTGATTGCCTTCGCCGATCGCGCTATGATATTCCGGGGCTTTGTTGCCCGTCATACATTGAATGGCTGATTCCGAATCCGCCTTGGAAGCAAAACAATAGACGTTTGTTTTTTGCTCAACCAAAAGTTTCGCCACCGATTCATAGGAATAATCCAAATACGAACCTGGCGAAGCCGAAATAACATTTTGGCAGGCATAATTGGAAGTATCCTGCAGCAGAAAACAGCTATCCAGGGCAGCATCCGCGCCCACACTGGTGCCCACAACCGTGACGCGGTCTTGATTCACTTCCGGTCGTTCCATGACATAACGGATGGCTGTCTGAGCATCCGCGAGAATATTCATCGCCTGGGGTTTGGTACAGCCGTTATCACAGCCGCGATAGGTAAACAGCAGGATGCCAGGTTTAAAGCCAAGCGTGTTTTCAGGGAACCAGGAAGGGTCCAACCAGGGGTACATTTTGTTGATGGTGCTTGGGTCTGGCTCTTGTTTCCATAACCAGGAGGCAATCGGGAGCCATTGACGCATATCCCGATCAATCTGGTGCATGAAAACCACGACTGGGGAATTGGGTTGACTGGGTGGATAGTAAATTGCCGGGAAAGTTTCTCCACTCACATCCGAAAGGATGATGTTCTGTGGTTTGCTGGAATCCAGTACCGGGGTGATATCGGATGTCCTTACCGGAACAATTTTTTCCCACGTCAGCCCGCCGTCGATGGTGGAAAACAGCTTCGGTTGGTCTGAATCATTAGTGATCAGCCAGCCCGTAAGTTCGTTGATAAATTCCAGCTCGCCATCGATGGACATGAAACGGACCGCATCCCAATGAGCGCCGGCATCCCGGGTATGTTCCAGGGTAATCTCGCTCTCTGAAATTCGAGCGATCCGAAATCCCATTAAATCATTGATGAAATCCACGTCCCCGGTGCGATAAAAACGGGTCCAATTCTCCCCGCCATTGATGGTGTGATATTGATAGAAAAAGGGCGGAATATCAGTTGCCGTACTGAAATTGCATTGGAAAAGAATATCCATGGATAGCGATCGAGCCCGTTCCATACTAATGACTCCACATCCAAACGGGTTCTCCTGCGCTTCCTTGCTGTACTGCTTGGGCGGAGGCAGATTATAGGTTTTCCATAACTTCCCGCCGTCCAGCGAATTATAAATAATCATGGCCTTGGATAACTGTTCAGCACCGCCAACTTGATTGACACCCAGCCATGCAGTGTTCTCGTCGGTATACAATAACCCGGCCGCTTTGAAGGCCATCGGGCCGGTTGCCGTATCGGAGACCATTGTCCAGGTATCGCCCCCATCGCTTGTGCGATAAATGCGGTACCGATCCTGCATCATCAGATGTTGAATAGTCACTAATAACCAGCCGTTGTCTGCATCTTCAAAAGCCAACTGAACAGGTTGAATCCTTTCAGCCAAGACCTGGAAATCTATTCCACAATCGCCCTTTATACATAACGGTTGGCTGGCCTGCCAGCTCTCGCCTGCATCCACCGTCCGCCAGATAATCGCCTCACAAGATACACCACATTCTTCCTGGTGGGGAATTGCCCAGGCTGTATTGGCATCCAGAATATAAAAACCAGCCGAGGTATAGCTGCCCTGCGGCGGGCTTACATCTTTCCAACTTTTGCCGCCATCCACCGTTCTAATGATCCTGCCGTTGGATTCCATTGCCCATCCATGCTGGCTGGTAAGCATCCAAAGATGGTCAAACAAAATTTCATCTGAAGCGGCTGAGGGAGTTTCAGTAACAGCCGTGGATACTTCTGTTGGACTTTCGGTAACAATTGGAAGCGTGAGCGTGGGGGCTGGCTCAGGTGTGGAATCTTTAATTTCTGAGGGAGCCTGGGTAGGAAATTCATTCAATCGGGAATCCTGCACAGAACAGGCAGACAATGCAAAGAAGGACCCCGCGAGGGCCAGGACCAGGAAAAGTCTACGATTAAGGGCTTTTTTGTTAATCACGGTGTAATTATATCAAGACCTCAGTTTTTTAGTGATCGAAAATTGCAAGCTTTGGTTTTCTGGGATTGGAGAATCTATAGGAACCATGGTGCTCAAGAATCTGATAATTTTGTGGACAGGCGAGTATAATCCACACAACTATTTTAGCAGGAAAACGTATATGATGATGTTTGTTCTCCATAAATAATTCTCTCATGATATGATCATCCAAACTGTAAATAGTGGAGCCTAATAAATAAAAAAACGTTTGAAAGAGAAACCCTATGCAAAAATCCATGATTCAGGTTCAAAATCTCTGCAAAAAATATGCCGATTTGCAAGCTGTCCAGGACATCTCCTTTGAAATTTATGAAGGCGAAATCTTCAGTTTGTTGGGTCCAAACGGCGCCGGAAAAACCACCACCATTTCCATGCTTTCCACCCTGCTAAAACCAACCTCCGGGGACGCCCTGATTGACGGACATTCCATCCTCAAGGATCCCATTGCCGTGCGAAAAACCATTGGGGTGGTCCCCCAGGAAATTGCCCTGTACGGCGCTCTGACCGCGATGGAGAACCTCAATTTTTGGGGCAAGATGTATGATCTGCAAGGCAAGGAATTATCCAGTCAAATGGATCACATTCTGCACCAGATCGGCCTGTGGGATCGCCGCAAGGAAAAGGTGGATACCTATTCAGGCGGGATGAAGCGCCGCCTCAATATTGGGGTGGGCCTGCTGCACCAGCCCAAAGTGCTCTTCATGGATGAACCCACGGTGGGGATCGATCCGCAAAGCCGGCGCAACATTCTGGATGCGGTTTTGGACTTAAACAAAAATGGCATGACCATTATCTATACCACTCATTATATGGAAGAAGCCCAGGAACTATCCCACCGTGTGGGGATCATTGATCACGGCCAATTAATTGCCAAAGGTAGCCAGGATGAATTAAATAAATTGGTCGGTTCTCATTCCGCCCTGCGCCTGCATGTGCCGGAAACCCAATCTGCGGAGCTGCTTGCAGAACAGCTTGCGAAGAAATCCTTCTGTATTAAAGCCTCAGCCACGGACCATCAAGTCTTGCTTATGGTGGATAACCCCGAAGCCGCCCTGCCGGCAGTCATCACCTCCTGTAATGAAGCCGGCTACCGTTTGCGCTCCGTGGATATCGAAGAGCCGAACCTGGAAAGCGTCTTTCTGCATCTCACCGGCCGTGCCTTAAGGGATTAGCAAGCAAATGATAAAGAAAATTCTCATCATTGCGCTCAAAGATCTGAAACTGGCTTTTCGCGACCCAACCGCCTTATTATTAATGTTTGTCGCCCCCATCGCCCTGACCATGATCATGGGCTTTGCCTTTGGCGGCTCCGACGACGGCCCGGCTATTGAACATATTCCAGTGGTGGTGGTCAATCATGACAGCGGCCAGTTCAGTCCTTTTCTGATGGAAGCGCTGCAATCCGCCGAGCTCGACGACCTACTGGACCCCACCCTGCTCGATACAGATGAAGCTGCCCGTAAAGCGGTCGATGAAAATCGCGCGGTGGCGGCCATCCTCATTCCGGATGGGTTTTCAGATGCCATCATGCCCGCCGGCATCCTGGATCGGGACGTCACGGCGGAGGATATCAGCACGATTCAGGATCGAATGCCCGCCGAGGTGCTTATCTACGGTGATCCTGCCAGTCAGGTGAGCGTTTTTGTAGTCAGAAGCGTGATTAATACCATCCTGATGGATTTCAACAGCAGCAGCAAAGTCGGCGAGTTGGTTTTCGGACAGATGCTGAGCAATCAAACCCTCAGCATAGAACAATTGCAGAACCTGGGAGAGGACGAATTTCAGAGCCTTTTAAGCCCGGTCATCGATTCCAACCCGGTGGTATTAACCACGCTTGAAGTCAATCCCAGCAGTCAACAGACCTTTAACTGGCTCAGTTATACCGCCGCCGGGATGGCGATCCTCTTCCTGATGTTCACCATGACCAGCTCGGCCAGAACC
Source organism: Leptolinea sp. UBA5203 (assembly GCA_002412765.1). Lineage (GTDB taxonomy): Bacteria > Chloroflexota > Anaerolineae > Anaerolineales > Anaerolineaceae > UBA5203. The sequence continues at coordinate 55,825 of DHVR01000048.1, forward strand.
ATCCTCTCCGAAAAACAGGACGGCACCCTGCCGCGCCTGATGATTTCCCCGACCAATACCTTCAGCGTGATCAGTGGCAAGATGATGGGCGTCTTTTTTATCGGCCTGGCGCAAATGCTGGTCCTGATTCTGGCCAGCCACTTCTTGTTTGGCATTCAATGGGGCAGGCCGCTGGATGTGGTGGTTTTCACGATTTTGGTAACCGCTGCGGCAGCCAGTTGGGGCATCTTCATCGCCGCCATTTCCAAATCACCCGGGCAGGTCAGCAGCATCGGCACGGCCGTGAATCTGTTATTCGCTGCTATTGGCGGGTCCTTTGTCCCGCGCTTCAATATGCCCGAATGGCTGAAAACAGCCAGCCTGTTCACCCCCAATGCTCTGGGTATTGAAGGCCTGACCAAGCTGGTGGAAGGCGGCTCCCTGAGCACGATTCAGGTGCCCATCCTGGGCTGTCTGATCACCATCGGGGTCCTGCTCACCATCGCCACAACCTCTTTCCACCGACAATATCAATAGGAGCCGCTTCATGCGAAAAATAATAGCCATAGCATGGAATGACCTGAGACTTGAATTTACCGAACGATCATCCTTGATTTTCTTCATCGTCCTGCCGATGCTCTTCACCTGGATTATCGGGATGGCCATGCAGGGCATGATCGCCCCGGAGGAGAACCCCGATCCGCGCACTCCGCTGGTTGTAATTAATGAAGATAGCGGATTGTACGCGCCTGATCTGCTCGATTTTTTGAATCGCTCCGAAATCATCCGCGTGGAATTAAAATCCAGCGAGGAAGGGCAGGCCCTCTTCGCCGATGAGAGTATTCAGGCCTATCTGCTCATTCCGGCGGATTTCTCCGCCAACATTGCCGCCGGTTTGGAAAGCGGGGCGGAACTGACCCTCAATCCGAAGTTCAGCGACACGGTTAAAGTGGAGCAGGCGGTCAAGGAAGCCCTGGAGCCCATCAATCGATCCGTGGCCATCGCCATGCAGGCCGTGGCCACCAATACCGATGCGGCCTCCGCACCCGCCCAATTTGATAAAACCTATCGGGAAGCCCTGGCTTCTCTAAAAGAGCCAACCTTAACCTCGGTGGTGGAATATAGGGAAAACACACAGTCCACCCAGCAATTAACCAGCAGCTTTCAATTAACCTCGCCGGGTCAACTGGTCACCTGGGTGTTGGTGGCGCTCTCCGGCACCTCGGTCATTTTCGTCAATGAACGCAAATACGGCACCCTTCGCCGGCTGCTGACCTCTCCCACCTCCAAAGCCACCCTGCTGACCGGCAAGGTCCTCGGCCGGGTGAGTATGGGCATCGTACAAATGCTGCTGCTGATCCTGTTTGGCAAGCTGGTGTTAAATGTCAACTGGGGAAATTCTCCCCTGGCGCTGCTGTTGGTGGTGGTCTCGTTTTCTTTCACCGGGACAGCTCTGGGCATTTTACTGGGAACACTCTCCAAAACGGCTTCGCAGGCCAGCGGATTGAGCACGTTGTTTTCCATGCTGTTGGCCTCCCTGGGCGGTGCCTGGTGGCCGCTGGAAATCACCCCCAAGATCTATCAACAGGTGGTGCACGTGCTGCCCAGCACCTGGGCCATGCAGGGATTCAACCGCATCATCCTCGGCGGTCAGGGAGTACAGGGCGTCCTGCTGCCCTGCGCCATTTTGTGGGGCTTCACGTTGGTTTTCTTTATGATTAGTGTGAGGAAGTTGAAGTTTGAGTAGGCAAGTTAACTAGCCCCCCAACCCCCCGATCTCGGGGGTACCAGCACGGATGGTATTCTGATTCATAATTGGTTTCTGATTCGTTTGAACCACGTAAAAATATGCGTAGGTTGGGTTAGGAGCGCCCACATTCAAGCATGCCGTTAATCGCCCCGCTCCGTAACCCAACAGACAGGCCACGGACGGTAATACACCGATCCATTACACGATACAATCGCGTAATTTCTGATTCATTTTATCATCATAAAAATACGCGTAAATTGGGTTAGGAGCGCCCACATTCAAGCATGCCGTTAATCACCCCGCTCCGTAACCCAACAGACATGCCACGGACGTTAATACACCGATCCATTACACGATACAATCGCGTAATTTCTGATTCATTTGATCATCATAAAAATACGCGTAGGTTGGGTTAGGAGCGCCCATATTCAAGCATACCGGCAATCACCGCGCTCCGTAACCCAACGGACAAGTCACGGACGGTGATACGCCAATCCATTACACGACTCAATAGCTTGTTTTCTGATGGGTGGCAATACGCCAAATCCATCAACCATTCTAAGCCACCCACCTACTTTTCCTTATTGCTATTCGCCATCAGAATTGTCTTTTATCACACCAGCGCGCATGGCATAAATCACCGCCTGGGTTCGACTGGCAACATTTAACTTCGCCAAAATATGACTGACATGGGAATGGACTGTCGCCGTACCGACAACCATCAATTTGGCAATCTCCTGATTCCCCAAGCCTTTGGCCATAAAATTTAATACATCCAATTCGCGCTCGGTTAACTTATCGATTAACCCTTCTTCTTCAGGCGCCTGCATTTGCTTTAACACCTGGTTCATCACCGAGGGATGCAGCCAGGCCTGACCATTTGCGACATTCGTGATGGCTTTAACCAGTTCAGGTTCACTGGCGTCTTTCATGGTGTACCCTATGGCGCCAGCACTTAAGGCAGGGGTAACCTGATCGATATACCCTGTTCCGGCAAACATGAGGATATTAATTTCGGGAGCTTGCTTCTTAATTCTTCGGGTGGCCTCAATACCATCCATTTCCGGCATCATTAAATTCATGATAACCACATCGGGCCGCAGTTTGAGTGCCAGTTCCACCCCTTTCTTTCCGCTGTTGGCCACCCCTGCAACTTCGATGTACTCATGGTTCTTCAGCATGGCGACCAGCCCTACCAATATTACCGGATAATCATCCACTATCAGGATTCTGATTTTCTCACTCATCAGTGCTACTCTCTCTAAACTCTATCCTATACAATTAAGGGTTTTAATAACCAGATCATTAAAATTTTACCTTATTAACAGGTTTTATGATACTAGAGAACTTCTGTATTCCGCTTTGGAAAAATGGAATTATACTAAATTGTGATTCAAAAATATATATAAAAGGACAACTCCTCCATGGCTCTCCAATTCCTGATTGACCGCTTACAAGATAATGCCCAAGCCATTCAGAGCCTTCTGAATGCAGTATCCGAGGATCAAGCGCGCTGGAAACCAAGCGCGGATGAATGGTCCATGGTAGAGGTAATCAATCATCTCTATGATGAAGAGCTGCTGGATTTTCCAGCGCACTTGAAAGAAGCGCTGGAAAATAAACCCTGGAGTCCCATTGATCCGATGACTTGGGTAATAAGTAATGGCTATGCGCAAAAGGAGTGGGCAAGCTCCCTGCGGGCTTTCCTGAGTGCCCGCGAGACCTCCCTCCAATGGCTGCTAATGAAAAGTGATTCCTGGGATCTGGATAAACGAATAATCACCCCCTTCGGATCACTGTCCATCGGAGATATTTTTCATTCCTGGCTGGCGCATGACTATCTTCATTTGCGGCAATTAATTCAGTTGCATTACCATTATGCGGTGATGCAAGCTGAACCCTATCAAGTTCGTTATGCCGGGGAATGGTAAACACAAGGCTTCGGCCAAATCAGACTCTCCGGTGGGCTAAAGCACTCGTATAATCTTTGTATCGAATTCCTTTTATTGAATGCTTTACCCTAACCTTTAGTGGAAACTAATTCCAATCATTGATAACCTTACAATCATGGTTCCCGAGTCTGTCGAGTGGTGAAATCACGCACCTAAGAGTTGGCAAACCCGGCATAGGGCTTCGACAAGCTCAGCCAACGGAGAAAACCTCGTGCCCTGAGCTTGCCGAAGGAGCCAGCCCTGAGCTTGCCGAAGGAGCCAGCCCTGAGCTTGTCGAAGGAGCCAGCCCTGAGCTTGTCGAAGGGTGAAATCAACCACCTATGATTTGGCAATCACACACTTATGATTTGCAACCAAAAAAACCAAACATGATCAAGGAATTTTGTAGCATTATTCTCATTCCAGATTCTCTTCAATTTTTAAAATACTCAAAACCAATAAACCACATAACAATCTATCGAGAACGAATAAAAGTTCTATACCAATTTGAGTAAAAAATCAGGCCATCCGGTTAATCCGGATAGCCTGATTTTCTTTTTCTAAAGCTGTCAATCAGAGACTGATTTCGCCATTTCCTTCTTCGATTTCATTCCCCATCCCTTCTGGGTCAACCTCTTCCGTTTTGACCAATTTAAATTTCGCCACCAAATCGATCAGGGTTGCAGCCATGTCTGAGAGGGTATGCGCAGACACAGAGACTTCCGCCACTTGCGCATTCATCTCCTCCGTGGAAGCGGATACTTCTTCCACGGCTGCACTGTTCTCTTCACTGATGCTGGCGATGGATTCAATCGCATTGGTCATCTCTGCGGAACCGGCCGCCATTTGTTCGGTAGCGGCGGTATTCTCTTCAACCACCGAGGAGACGGTATCAATGGCTTCAATCAGCTCACCGGCAAAAACATCCATCTGATTGGCGGCTTTGGTCGCTTCTTGTGTTTGCAGACGCACACCATCCGCGGCGCGCATAATGGCACCCAAAGCAGATCCGGCTTCATTGGCCTGGCCCACACCTTTATTAACTTCATTGACACTGGCATCCATGGCTTTCATGGCCTCGGCCACCGTCACCTGGATTTCTTTGATCAAAGCGCCGATTTCCTTTGTAGAAGCGCTGGAACGTTCAGCCAATTTACGAACCTCATCCGCAACCACAGCAAATCCCTTGCCGTGTTCCCCTGCCCGTGCAGCTTCAATGGCCGCATTCAAAGCCAGCAGGTTCGTTTGGGATGCAATTTCTTCAATCGTCTCCAGGATAATACTGATTTTCTCAGAACTGGAGCCCATCTGATGTACTTTTTGTCCGGAGTAGGCTACTTTCTCACGGATGGCTTCCATGCCGCGTACCGTCTCTTCAACGGTTTTTGTTCCTGCCGCAGCCGCATCCGTAGTAACCCCGGATTCCTTGGCCACTTCTTCAATATTCGTCATAACCTGTTCAACCACCATACTCAGTTTGCCCATAATATCTGAGGCTTTTCCAACCGCAACGGCCTGTTCCTGAGCGCCGGAGGCAACGCCGTCAATGGCACGGGCAGATTGCTCCACAATGGTGGCTGTACGGTAAACACTCTCGGATTGTTGCGAGGTGCCAATGGCAACCTGTTGAATGGTGGTGGAAATTTGTGCAACCGCCAGACCCGTTTGAGTTGAAACTTCGGCCAGTTGCTTGGAAGCTTCGGTCAGATCTTGTCCACTTTCCAAGATTTGTCCAATGGTGTTTTGGAACCCGGAGACCATCTTCAGAAAGGCGTTCCCCAACTCATCTTTTTCAGATTTGGGTACGACTGTTACGGTCAGATCATTATCTGCCAGGGAGGAAGCGATTTGCCCCATTTCCTGCTGATAATTGACCATACCGTCAAAGGCTTTCCCAATCATGCCAATTTCATCTTTGCGATGCAATACTTTCCGTTTATCGGTGATATCCATATCACGCAGCATATCACCAACGGCCAGCATATTGGCTGATTTAACCACAATGGCCAGAGGTACGGTAATACCGCGGGAGATGAAAATTCCCAATCCGCCGGCAACAACGATACTTAACAAACCCAGGATGATGAGCAGAAGAACTGTACGATTGAAAGTTGCATCACTATCCACTTTAATTTGATTCGCGTTGCGGCCATTGATCAGGACAATCTCCTGCATTGCGGCACTCACGACAATGAGTGAATTTGCAGTTTTCCCGCCGTCTGCTATATCAATCCGGGCAGCAGCCCCCTGACCGGAATCAATATCCGCAATAGACTGATCCGAGATGGCGATAAATTTTTTCCAGGCTTCGTCAAAGATCCTCAGAGCTGCTTTCTCTTCTTCGCTCTGCAAAGTCTCCCGTACCAGATTGATGTTTTCCTCTACCAGAATTTTCTTGGCAGCTAATAATTCTTTGGTGTTTTTACGCTGTTCGGGAATTAAAACGTATTTGTATAGATTCGCCTTGATATCGTATAAAGCCGAGGACGCCGTGCCAACATATTGAATAGGCAGCGTTCGGTTAAAATACAATTCAGTTGTGCCGGCATTAATGGTTCTCAAACTGAAATAACTGTATACAGCTACAACCAAAATAATGGCTGCCACGATCATGAAACTGCCGATCAGTTTTACTTCAGTTTTGATGTCATGGACGCGATTTGTGATTTTTTTCTTAACATGTATGGAGTTTGCCTTCATGGAATCTGAACCCTTTTTATGAAGAAGTTACCAAGATGGTTGGATCGGTATCATGGAGCTAGTTTACAATTCATTGTTCCCCATTTCAGCCGTGTCAGTTTTGATACATGATTATTATAAAGAGGGATCTAATGGTACGGTGTTAATTCCTTATGAATTAAGTTTTCGTAAATGACAGGATGGGGCAGTTCGTAGGTGGGTACCCATCCAACTACTGTCTATGATTTGCAAAACCTGCTGGTCATAATCCGTAGGGACTACGCGTTCGCACAATCTTTGGATAGAATTCTCGTCATCGAATGCTTTGCCCTCAACATCGAATAGAATTGCAAACTATAAACGGCAACCCTGTCCGGCGAAGGGCAAAGCATTTCAACAACCCCGAAATTTCCTGGCCGTTTTATGAAATGCTTGGCCCCTACATTTTCTTTTTTTGCCAAACGGAATTCCAAAATGCGAGGTACAACCCCGTCCGATGATGCCAGACATGGAACCGAAATATGACACCCAATCCGTAGGGGCCAAGCATTCGAATGATCTTTGGATGGAATTCTCGTCATCGAATGCTTTGCCCTCAACATCGAATAAAATTGCATAATATAAACGGCAACCCCGTCCGACGAAGGGCCAAGCATTTCAACAACCCCGTAATTTCCTGGCTGTTTTATGAAATGCTTGGCCCCTACATTTTCTTTTTTTGCCAAACGGAATTCCAAAATGCGAGGTAAAACCCCATCCGATGATGCCAGACATGGAACCGAAATATGACACCCAATCCGTAGGGGCCAAGCATTCGTATGATCTTTGGATGGAATTCCCGTCATCGAATGCTTTGCCCTCAACATCGAATAGAATTGCAAAATATAAACGGCAACCCCGTCTGGCGAAGGGCAAAGCATTTCAACAACCCCGTAATTTCCTGGCTGTTTTATAAAATGCTTGGCCCCTACATTTTCTTTTTTTTGCCAAACGGAATTCCAAAATGCGAGGTACAACCCCGTCCGATGATGCCAGACATGGAACCGAAATATGACACCCAATCCGTAGGGTAGGTGCCATAAATGAACAGTCCCGGCCTGTAACAGACCGGGACATGTTTATTAAAGAGACAACGAAACTAAACTCAAGGAGTGGCGAGCGGATTTTGAACGGGCTGTCCGGCACTGCCGCCTTGATAATAGGGGAAAGCCTCGGGCAATTCAAATCCAAAATAGTCGGATACTCTGGATACGATCTCGCCCTTGATTTGGGATCGGCGGGTATTGTAAGTTTTCACGGCGTCGTTCCAATCGGTACCCGCTAATTGCACGGTATTCATGGCCTCATCAATCGTATCGCCCAAGGCAATGGTCACTTCCGCATCCGGCACAGGTGGCGGTGCCTGGGTGATAGCGTTGACATACAAGGAGAATCCTTGAGCCAACCCATCAGGCAAAGCGCCGTTTTTCTGCAATTCAGCCAGATTCAATTTGCTGGTATCAATGGGGTTGCCATTTGCGTCCTTGTAGCTTTCCAGCAAAGTTGCCATGGCTTCTTCCTGGCTGCGGAAATTGCCGGTCCAAACTTCCCCGCTGGTGGCTACCGCTTCGTAATACTGGGAAGTAATCTGGCTTTTGGCCTGGATTTTGGCATATTGGGTATCGGTGACCAATTGGAAATTCGAGGCCGCTGACTGTACATTTTGTACCAGCCCGATCAGCTCGTCATATTCATCCGTACCACTTTTCACCAGGTTGGTAACTGCACAGGCACTGGTCAAGATCAGGGTAGTCAGTAAAATTATACTTATCAGGTAACGAGATCCATTTTTTGTCATTTTCATTCTTCCTCTTCTCTTATTCTAAACTTAATTTCCACGATTGGATCGGCCGCTTCCACCGCCGCCCCGGGTGGGTAAATGGGGACGAAAACCACCGGATGATCCGCCGGATGGCCTGGACCATCCTGAAAAACCGCCGCCGGAAGGACGGAATCCGCCACCGCCGCTGCTCCACCCGCCACCGCTTCCCCAGCCTCTACCTCCCCCGCGGAAGAGACTGCGAACAATCATCAAAAAGACAATCAGCACGATGATGCTGATGCAACACAAACACATCAGCGAGGCGATGGATAAGTCAGCCAGCGCGGGCAGGGTGATTTCCGTCGGCTGCTCTGCTGGTTGAGGGTTCTCAGCCGCCTGATTGCTCACTGCCAGCAACGGAGGATATTGTTCCCTGGCATAGCTGGCATAGGCATTGGCCATGGCCAATACCGCATCATCCATGCTGCCCGTTTCGTCATAGGTGTCTTCTGCCAGTCGGTTAATTTCAGTTAGGCTATGCGCAGTTAATGCCGGCAGACCCAGCCCAACCCCGTAATGGACATCGATCTTATTGTTCTCAACGACGATAAGAAAGGTAAAGCCATTATCCTTGCGTTCTCCGCTGGTCAGCCCGAGCTGCATGTAGCGCAAAAAATGCACCGCGCAATTTACCCGGTTGCCCACCTGATTCGCCGGTTTAAATAAGATCATGGTTTGAACCACACTTTCTGCGTTTAGTTGATCGAAGATGACATCCAACTCGTCTATGGTGGCCGGTGATAAATAAGCTTCCCCATCCACCGTCCAGTGATATTGCTGCAAGGGATAGCTGAAGCCGTACTGATCGGCTTCCGAGCCCTCGCCGCACAGGGTGTTTAATAAACTGGCATAAGGCAGCTCTGCTCGGACAGGCTGCTTGATGTTTGGATATGTGAAAGCCACGAGAAATACCGCTATCAGTGAAACTCCGGCTCCAAGGATTTTTTTCATTTTCTCCTCGATAATTCTGTACAAATAACGATTTCTTTAGAATTGCATAGTAGTATTGTGATCCATATGATTAAGTGTACAACGCCTGTTATACATTTACCAATTTATATACGAATTATACCGACAGAAGTTGCTACACAGCAGATCCAGCTCTCCTATAGATCAGACAGATTTGTTCAGCGAAATCAGCCAGACAGGTGCGCAAGATTTCCGGCTCCAACACCTCAATAGCCGCGCCCAACCCAAGCAACTGATAGCGTGCATGCTCCAAGGATGGAAAGGTGATTTTGGTTTCCACCCAATCAGGCGTCTGAATTTCATAATAGGATTCACTATCCAACATGGATGACGAGCCAAATACCTGGTTGAATAATAAAATCGCATTTTTCGCCACCCTTAACCGCACCCCATAGGAACTGCGTTCCACAGATTGTTTCTGGCACCATGCATGCCAAAAATCGAGCAACTTAAAATCTTTAGGATTCTGGCTGGCTTCATCAACCAGTTTAAGATCAATAATGGAGCCGATTTCATGCACACTGATTTTTTCGCCAATCCGCCAAACGACATACCACACAAACTGCTTGGCCACCAAACCCAGCACATCCACACACGACTCGTTGACCCTATCCCGAATATAACGATAGCGCACCCATACTTTCTTTTCCTGGTTATATGCAGTAAGCAGGGTTTGCAGATGGGTTTGTGGATCCCCAGGGGTTTGCCAGCTATTTGGGTCAAAATAAACCCCTTTGAGTGAAAGGTCTGTTTTATCTTCCTGAAAAACATTCAACTTAAACAAAGCTGATTTCAAACTAGCAGCCAAACCCAGAGCTTCAAAGGGCTGCGGGACAGAGATTAACGCCAGCGCACGTAGTTCATCTGGATTTAAGTCAACTAAATCAGTCTGGAAATCATCCAGGATGCCAATCCCCCCGCCCGGGCCTTTTTCGGTATACACCGGAATTCCCGCTACATTCATGGCGATGATATCCCGGTAGATGGTACGCTGCGAAACCTCCAGCTCGGATGCCAGTTCTCTGGCTGTGATTTTTTTCTTGCGCTTTAAGTGTAACAATATGGCCAACAGCCGATCCGCTCTCATTAACACCTCTCAGAGAATATGATATATGACATAAGATGTCAGTTATTCAAGTATATACTGAATGGAGAAAATATATTTATCTTCAGTGGAGAATAGTAAATGAAAGATAATAAAGTTCGTTTGGTCGCTCTTCCTTCGTTTCGGGTAGCCTGTTTTTCAGGGTTTGGCCCAAGCCCGGAGATGGCAGCCTGGGAAAAATTGACCCTATGGGGTACCCAAAATGGATTGCTGCCGCTTCAGCCAGGAACGCGGATTTTCGGTTTCAATGATCCCGATCCTTCCCCAGGCAGCCCGAATTATGGTTATACTTTCTGGATAACCCTGGATGCAGCGCAGGTTTACCAAGATGCACAAATTATGACGTACCCCGGCGGAGAATATGCTGTCATGGCCTGCCCGGGTGTGGAAGAGATTGTTGAACTGTGGAAACGCCTCAATCAATGGATTGAGCAAAGCTCCTATGTTTATGGGCCTTATCAATGGCTGGAAGAAGTCTTCTTGAAAGACGGCAATCCTGAAATCTTTGACCATTTCGACCTGTACATGCCCATACAAAAAGCATAACAGGGAGTCAAATCAAACGAATCGATTATAGGATATACGTCCTGTGATCGATTTTTGGTTTCACCCAAGAGGCCGCCACCCTGGCAACGCCCTTTACTCTCAGCCATCATAGATCAGTATTTTCGCAAAATACATCAATGCGCCCTATTGTTCACCATCCCCAATCCCTCCTTTATTCCATCCATCGATATCTTTCACAATAATGTCTTTTTACTATATTGCCTATTGACATTACTGTATTATACACAGTATAATAACAGCATGAATAAGATACAGGAAGACGCATACGAAAAAATCAAACAAGAAATGCGCCGCGGGATGATTGTCATGGCTGCCATGAGCCAGCTCCGCGAGGCGCAGTATGGGTATTCCCTGATTCAATCCCTTAATGATCAGGGATATGAAATCGGACAGGATACCTTGTATCCCCTTCTGCGCCGGCTGGAACAACAAGGCTTGCTGCTCAGTGAATGGCGTGTGGAAGACCCCAGACCAAGACGATATTATCAACTTAATGAGGATGGCCTGGCTGTATTAAATTTATTAATCGCTGATTGGAAGAATCAGGAAACTGTATTAAGGAGTTTATTATCATGAAACTTACCCCCGAAGCCGAGGAATTCCTCAACCGTTATTTTTACGCTATTAAAATGGAATTGCCCGGAAAGCAGCGTGACGATATTGTCACCGAACTGCAATCCAATTTACTGGACAGCATGGAAGAACAATATGCCAGCGAGACGCTGATTGACAAAACCTTGATTAAGAAGATCCTATTGGAGAATGGTTCTCCTCGCAGTATCGCAGAAAAGTTCATCGGGCCGCGCTATCTGATTGGACCCAAACTCTATCCGCTCTTCGCTCAAGTCCTGACCATTGTGATGACCGTTTTAGGAACGGTGCTGATGGTGACCTTTTTGATCGGCGCGTTTATGAATCCCTGGCCAACTGATGCCGTATTAGGCAATGTTTTTGAATTTATCGGTGGCCTTTGGAATGCCTTACTAGCTTCTGCAGCCATCATCGTGCTGGTCTTTTCAATCATCGAACGCCGTATGCCCGAGAAAATGGATGAGTTTGAAACGGATGCCTGGAAACCGGATGACTTGCCAGAGATTACCCACACCAAAAATGTGCGCTATGCCAGCCATATCCTGGGGATTGTGGGTGGGATGATCTGGATCATGGTGATGATCTATTTAATGAACGTAGGTGAAATCTACGCCTGGATAAACGGCGAAAAGATCCTGACTGGTACGATCACGGATAGTTTCAAATCTTTATTGCCCCTTTTCATCACCCTCAGTGGATTGGAAATGGCAAATCATATCGTCATCTTATCCCAACAAACCTATTCTGCCTTCTCCCGCTGGTTCCATATCGTCCTGGACGGCTTGAACGTCGTCCTGCTTGGCTTTTTATTTGGCGCTCTCCCGCTATTCACCTTTACCTGGCAAAGTTACCCGGAGGAATTCATCGGACAATTCCAAACACTGGACCCGATGATACAGAAGAGTTTTACGGGGGTAATCGTCCTGGTCTTTTGTGTAACGCTCGTTTCTCTGATTCAAAAGGTATATAAGGAAATCACCAAACAACCGGATTACAAATACTAACCATTAGCAAAAGGCTTTCGGGAATATACCGAAAGTCTTTTTTGCTATGTTGGTAAATCCTCAATGAGTGAAGGGGCAATTTTGCTTACAATATCTGAAAATCCCAAATCAGCAAGCGTAGGATACATTGACAATGCATCCTACGCAGGATGGAAAATGATTTTAATAAATGATGACCACCTGAGTTTCCCTGTTCTCCAATTTAGTCGGCAAACGTAGGGCGTGGGTCGTAGACCCCGCCGCTTTTGGTTCAAGATGGGATTTCCAATGTTTAACAATTCCCATACCAGCCTCTAGCCAACGATTTTCATTTTTGTATGTCGTGGTTGAGGCGTTGAGATTAACATCAGTAAACAATCTTATCGCCGAAACCCGACATTCCCGATAGGAGATTTCATAGGATTCGAGAACGCTGGAATAACAAGTTAGGTACGGTTGTTTACTGTTGGGTTTCGCCGGGGTTGGTTAATTGGCGTGCTTAATTAACCCCGGCTCAACCGCACCCTACGCCGGTGCCGATGATATTGAAAATCATAATGAATGGGGCATCGTATAAAAAAGCCGGATCAACCGTAGGAGCGCGAGGCTCGCGCCCTCATGCTGGTTGGGTAAAGGTATCTACTGGTGGGTATCGCCGGGATTGGTTGGTTAATTGGCGTGCTTAATTAACCCCGACTCAACCGCACCCTACGCCGGTGCCGATGATATTGAAAAACATAATGAAAGGGGCATCGTATAAAAAAGCCGGATCAACCGTAGGGGCGCGAGGCTCGCGCCCTCACACCGGTTGGGAAAAGGCATCTACTGGTGGGTATCGCCGGGGTTGGTTGGTTAATTGGCGTGCTTAATTAACCCCGGCTCAACCGCACCCTACGCCGGTGCCGATGATATTGAAAATCATAATGAATGGGGCATCGTAAGAATAATCCGGCTCAACCGTAGGGGCGCGAGGCTCGCGCCCTAATGCCGGGTAGGCATAGATGTTTCCTGTTGGGTATCGCCGGGGTTGGTTTATTGGCTGGCGTGTTGAATGTTCCCCGGCTCCATCACAACCTACGCCGGTGCCGAATAAATCACAATACAAAGAATTCCACTTTTTAAAGAATCCCAAGCCAAAAGGCTTTCGGTTCATTCCCGAAAGCCTTTTGGTTACCCATAAGAATAATTATTAAACTTACTTCTTCTTGAATACTCGACCAGGCTGCCAGGGCGTCCCTAGCAGGGGTAATACCCAGCGATCCAATCCCCACCAGCCAGCCGTTTTCCAGGCGAGAATTAACAAAATCGCAAAAGTAAACAGGACAGGGTTTGTACTGGCGGTACCCGCCATCATGAAGTTCCAGTTCAGGAACCCCCCAAAGAACGCAGCAACGCCTGTGAAAAGACCGAGAACCAAGGCAATCCCAACCAGGAGTTCACCAAACACGACTAATTTTGAAAACCAGGTGTAAGCGCCGGCATCCAGCATGCCTTGAAGAAACTGCCTGTACCAATCAAACGCAATGGCGGGTCTGGCGGGAGCTTCCGGAATCAAGACTGCCCTCTCCCAAAAGCCTTTCAAGGCCTCCCCACCCTGCATCCAGGCCGGATTGGTAATCTTTCCCCAGCCAGACATAATCCAGGAATATCCCAGGTATAAGCGCATGATCAACCAAATCCATGACCATTTAACCTGACCAAATAAACTTACCGCTGCGGGTGGATCCATCAGCTGCAAATCTGAACTATTTTTCATTGTAGACATAAAAACCTCCAAAAATCAAAACGTATTGTACTATTATTATCTATTTTATCATAAATACTACTAAAATACACGTTAATCTTTTTTTATAAAAATACCCTCGATCGGTAAGGGGCTTGCGTTATAATGTAGGTATTCTTAGATTTTGGAAAAATCATGTCCGAACCCATCGAACCGACAGCCCAAAATCAGCTTGAACCATATCATCGGCAGGATCTGGATCAAAATCCTGCCGTATTATATCTTGCGCAATTAAAACCTGTCGGTCGCAGGGGGATGTTGAGGGCGCTGGAAGGTGTGGTTGAAATCTTGTCAGATTTTACGTTGGATATTTATACTTTTCCCTGGAAAGATATCAGCCGCGCCGATGTGATTCGCATTGTCCTGGCCATGCGGGATAAATATGAATACAAACCGGCTTCCATCAATCACACCCTGAGTGCCATCCGCGGCGTGCTGCGCGAAGCTTACCAGCTTGGACAACTCACCGCTGAAGAACTGCAGCGCGCGGTATCCGTGAAAAATGTCAAGTATAGTTTTGAAGCCACCGGCCGGGACCTTTCCCAGGGTGAAATCCATGCTCTTCTCATGGCCTGTTTCAGTGATAATCGTAAAATCGGCATTCGGGATGCCGCCATGATCGCAGTGATGTATCAGGGCGGGCTGCGCCGGGAGGAAGTTGTCCACATCCGCCGCGAAGAAGTCTATTTGGAAAATAAACAGCTCAAAGTTACCGGCAAAGGAACCAAACAACGCACCATTTTCTTGAGCGGCGGGACCCAAAACGCCCTGGAAGACTGGCTGGAAATTCGCGGTACCGAGCCGGGACCCTTATTTTGCCCCATTCGCAAGGGGAGCAAATTAAGTCTGCAAGCCATGACCACCCAGGCAGTTTACTATATTTTAAAAACCCGCGGCAAACAAGCCGGCGTGGCCCATTTCTCCCCGCATGATATGCGGCGGACTTTTGTCGGCGATCTATTGGATGCCGGTGCGGATATCGCCACTGTGGCAAAAATGGCCGGACATGCCAACGTGCAGACTACAGCCCGCTACGACCGCCGTGGAGAAGAAACCCAAAAGAAAGCCTCAGAGTTATTACATGTCCCTTATCAGCAGCGGCTGATCAAGAAATAATCCTTCCCAGCAGATCCTCTGAACTGGAACCTCATATTTCCCGTTTAAAAACAAAATCCAACCCGACTAATCATCCATCTCACAATCCAAGATATGTGACAAATATCACAGACAGTTGGTTGTCTGCATGCTATGGTTAACTCAGGATTGCGAATGAGGATCAATATGCCAACCCAAATCACCCCCACGATTGATAGAAAACTTTGCACACGCTGCGGAAAATGTGTCAGCGAGTGCCCGACCCAGGCTGTCGATTGGATCGATTCGTTCCCGGTAATCACTCGGCCCATGGATTGTACCTATTGCGGCTTATGTGAGGAAATTTGTCCCCAACACGCGATCAGCCTTTATTACAGTATTTCATTAAAGAAGAATTCATAAGGAGATTCAGATGAGCATGTTTTGTTATCAATGTCAGGAGACCAGCAAGAACACCGGCTGTACCATCGCCGGGGTTTGTGGAAAAACCGCCGAGACGGCAGCACTTCAGGATTTATTAATATGGACAATCAAGGGTATCTCATTCTGGGGCGTTAAAGGGAGAAATTTTAAAATTGATCTCAAGGAAGCCGATGACTTTGTGGTTAAGGCTTTATTCTCAACCGTCACCAACGTCAATTTCGATTCCAGCCGTTTTGTGGATCTGATTGAACAGGGCATCGCCATTCGTGAAGACACCCGCAAGCGTTCCCAGGAAGCCTGCCACGGCACCAGCGGTAAACCCTGCGAAGGAACCTTCCCGGATGTCGCCTTATGGGAACCAGTGAACTACAACCTGGAAACCCTGCTGGCCAAGGCCGAGATTGTCGGCGTCATCAGCGAATTGGAGACCAATGAAGATATCCGCTCCCTGCGTGAACTTTTGGTTTACGGCTTAAAAGGTCTGGCAGCCTATACCGAACACGCCGCCGTGTTGGACGCGTTCAATACCGCCCTGCCGACGTTTATGATGGAAGCCTTAAATGCCACCCTGGATAATAATCTGGGTGCGGATGAGTATGTTGCCCTGGTGTTGAAATGCGGCGAAATGGGCGTACAGGCCATGGCCCTGTTGGATCAGGCCAATACCTCCCACTATGGCAATCCCGAACCCACCGTGGTTAATTTGGGCGTCCGTAATAACCCCGCCATCTTGATCAGCGGCCATGATTTGCGTGACATGGAAGAATTGCTGGCCCAAACAGAAGGTACCGGTGTGGACGTTTACACTCACGGCGAAATGCTGCCCGCCAATGCTTATCCTGCCTTCAAGAAATATGCTCACTTTGCCGGTAACTACGGCGGTTCCTGGTGGCACCAGGCCGAAGAATTTGAAAAATTCAACGGCCCCATCCTGATGACCACCAACTGTATTATCCGTCCCAGGGACAGCTACAAACAGCGCATCTTCACCAGCGGATTGGTCGGTTGGGCGGATGTGAAGCACATTCCGGATCGCAAAGAAGGCCAGACCAAAGATTTCTCAGCCCTGATCGCTTTGGCCAAAACTTGCCCGAGCCCCGATAAGTTGGAAGATGGACAAATCACCATTGGTTTTGCACACGAAGCCGTAATGAACGTAGCCGACAAGGTCGTCGCAGCCGTCAAAGACGGCAGCATCAAGCGCTTTGTGGTCATGGCTGGCTGTGATGGACGGCAAAATTCGCGCCAGTATTACACCGATCTGGCCGAAGCCCTGCCAAACGATCACGTCATCCTGACCGCCGGCTGCGCCAAATATCGCTACAACAAACTTCAATTGGGCGACATCAATGGCATTCCGCGTGTCCTGGATGCCGGTCAATGTAATGATTCCTATTCTCTGGTCGTTATCGCTTTGAAACTGGTGGAAGTGTTCGGAGTAAAAGATATCAACGAACTGCCCATCGCTTATGATATTGCCTGGTACGAACAAAAAGCGGTAATTGTTTTATTGGCGCTGCTTTCCCTGGGCGTCAAAAACATCAAGCTTGGACCCACCCTGCCGGCATTCCTTTCCCCCAACGTGGTGAACGTGCTGGTCAAAAACTTTAACATCATGCCCATCAAAAGCGTGCAGGAAGACCTGATCTCCATTACCGCAGGCTAACATCCATTCAAAACTGGAAAAAGAAAACCTCTTTCTAAATTCGAAAGAGGTTTATTTTTATGGGTTAGTATAATCAGGAAACGATGTTCCAAAAGATACTAAGAATTTTTATTTTGTAGAATTAGATTGTGCGAACATCCTTGGCTTGGGGACCTTTACCGTCTACGATGACTTCAAATTCTACCCGGGTACCGTCCAACAAGGAACGGAATCCATCACCACCAATTGCGGAAAAGTGAACGAAAACATCGCCGCCACTATCCCGTTCGATAAAGCCATAGCCTTTATCCTTGTTAAACCATTTTACAGTACCAGTTTCTCGGTTTGCCATACAAAAATACTCCTTCTTGCTAATCGTCAGGTTTTTAATTTCCTTAATCGATGGGGAAATCTCTTAACTGACTTTAATCATTCAAATCATTATAACATATTGAATTTGTAAAGAGTTAAATAAGGTGAAGTTGATCGAATTTGAGTAAAGGTGTGTTTTCACCTTTCATAGGTGTTGAAAAGACCCTGAGTGTTTTGCAATGCGTCTTTCAAAGTGTTACTGTGGAATAATCGGCAAGAGTGGACGCCGTATCCATCCAGCGTGAGGGCGAACGGCCGTTCGCCCCTACGGGAGATGCTGAATTTTCCTATTTCTCAGAACCCTTACTTCCTTGATTTGACAAAACCGGCTGGTTAAGTTAAGATCAAATGAACTAGATCATTATCTAATGGTGCTTATGGACCTTTCCTGGGATTGCTCCACAAAGTATGACTTTTTCACCAGTCTCAGTGTGTTATTGAACCCTGAGCGTTTTAACGTACGCCCCACCTGGGCTGCCGGGGTACGCTCGCGCATTCCCTCCGAGGAGCGCCGCGTACTGAAGATTCTCCATTCACATTTTCACTTACCTTCAATCTGGTGTTACAAGAATCCAATGCCCCCCAAAGCCGGGGATGCCCTCCTGCAACTCCTGCAGGACATTCCGGATAATCAAATTCTGACCGAGCTGTTTTTGCAAACCATAGAAGAACAAGGCATACGGGAGCAGCTCAGCCGAATTGCTCAAGTAGGCTGCTGGCAGGACAAGGATATACAACTCTTAAAACAGGAATTTGAACGCCACTTGATCTTCAGTAAAACCATAGAAATCAAGGCACTGCTGGCTTCATTGTGTGAGCCCGCCGAAACCGGCCGGTGTTACAAAAAAGCACTCGTCCATTATTACCAGACCTTTTTCAAAGAAGAGGAAGAACGAATTCTGCCTTACCTGGAACAAAGCCTGAAGCAGGGTCGCCTGTTGGCTGAAAGTCAGCCTCCGCTAAAGCTGATCGAATCCCTGTGCAATGGCCTGACCCTGCAATTGGAACCCTCCATCCAGGAATTGGTTTGTTCGCCCTCCTATTGGATCACCCCGCTGATCAGCTATGACCACCTTTCAACGGGCAAATCCATGCTGCTGTACGGCTGCAGGCCGATGAATGAGAACGTGGTCCCTGGTGAAAATCTCTCCGCGCATATGATGCAGTCCATCAAAGCCATTGCGGACCCCACCCGTCTGAAAATTATCAAACTCCTGCAGGCAGCCCCGCTTTCGCCCAAGCTGATCGCCGATCAACTGCGGCTGCGCCCGCCTACTGTCATTCATCACCTGCAAATCCTGCGTTCCTGCGGATTGGTTCATCTCATTTTAAATGAAGCAGAAGAACGCCTGTACAGCATTGAATCCGGAGCCCTGCAGGAAACTCTGCATGAATTGGAAGATTTTCTTACCCCAAACCTTTTATAAATAGTCATTGGTGAATCCTTGAAAAATCTAGCCCCCGTTGTTTACACTCGTCGAATTCTGGCCTCTTATCAGGATAAATTACAGGCTTTCACGCCCAATGCGCGCGACTATTTATTGAGCACCGCGGTGGCCGGCGCTGCCACTGGCATTTATCGTCTGCTGTTTAATTTCTTTATTTTAAGCCTCGGCTTCGATGAACGCATGCTTGGCAACATGATCACCGCCAGCAGCCTGACCATCCTCCTTTTTGCCCTGCCCATGGGATTTGTAACCGGCAAAATTGGCCGAAAACCAGCCCTGATCCTTTCACAAATTCTGGTCAGCCTGTCCGTGTTGGGCACCATTCTCTTCCCGACCGCCGGCGTTATCATGGCTTTGAATGTCCTGCTGGGCATGGGGCAAAGTTTATCCGCGGTCAGTTTGGGACCGTTCCTGATGGAAAACAGCCGCGATAAGGAACGCACCTACCTGTTCAGCTTCAGTTTCGGCATCCGCATGGCTTCTGATTTTGTAGGAAACTGGATCGGCGGGTATCTGCCTTTATTAATTGCCAGCCTATCCGGGTCTAAGGCCGACTCTTCCTTTGTCTATGCGGTCGCCCTGATGGTGGTAGTAATCATCAACACAGCCAGCGTCCTGCCTCTCTTTCACATTTCCAAAACCCGCATCTCCGATCAACCTGAATCCACCTTTGCCTCGCCCGCCTTACTGATGAAGGAGAAAAAACGCTATACCATTCTCATCCTGCCCATGCTGATCACCTCGATAGGCGCCGGCTTGATCACCCCTTTTATGAACGTCTTTTTCCGCAATGTGCATCACCTTTCCGATCATCAGATCGGGTCCATTTTTGCCTTGGGCGCACTGACCACCGGCATCGGTTTCATGGTCGCGCCGGCCATTGCAGACCGCATCGGTAAAATTCAAACCGTGGTGTTGACCCAGGTCATTTCCATTCCTTTTTTGGCCGCACTGGGGTTTTCACCCTGGTTGGGATTGGCAGTGCTGGCTTATTTTATTCGCGGGACCATGATGAACATGTCCGGACCGATTTACCAATCCTACGTGCTGGAGAAAGTTCCTTCTGAATCCAGGGCGACCATCGCCAGCCTGACCAGTATGGCAGGGAATTTCGGGTTTGCCATCAGCCCCACCATCAGCGGCCTGCTGCAAGTCAATTACGGCTTTGGGCCGGCCTACGCCGGGACCATCTTCCTGTATACCCTCTCCACCCTGATGTATTGGTACTTCTTTGTCTTTCCTGATCGAAAAGAAAAAATGCTAGAATAGGTTCATCAAACATTGGGAGGATGTCCTTGATGGAAACCTATGCGCAAACTATAGATTGGTTAATGAAAAGCGAGCACCCCTCGTTAAGGGTTGCCATTCGCCGGGATCTATTGCACGAAGCTCCCACGCCGCAAGAACAGGCGGCTTTGGTGGATGACCGTTCCCCCATTCGGGCCATCCTGAACCAGATGAAGGATCAAACCTATTGGATATACCCCAACCATTTTTACTCACCCAAGTTCAAAGCCTCGCATTGGAGTTTGCTCCTGTTGCATGAATACCGCTGCCCTGCCGATTTACCGGAAATTCAACGCGCTTGTGCCTATCTTCTGCAAGGATGCCAGCGCTGGCTGGATGAAGGCATGATCCATCAAACAAAGGATCATCGCATGGCCTGCTTTTTTGGCAATGTTCTGCGCTATGCCCTGGCCTTTGGTTTTCAGGACCACCCCACGGTAAAAGAGATCCTGAGCGTCCTGTCGCATGCCAAAGACGGCAAAGAATGGACATGCAAGCATAATGACAACAGCCCCTGCACCTGGGCAGCGATTCGGACATTGTGGGGCTATGCCCTGCTGCCTGAATCGATGAGAATGCCTGCCGTCCAGGCTTCCATTGACTCTGGGATAGATTTAATTTGCCACAGCCAGGAGATGATGCAAACGGTCAATCACGCCCCCACGGTTAAAAAACACGCCCAATGGGAGAAAATCAGTTTCCCCCTTTACTATCAATCTGACCGCTTATTCACTCTGCGGGTATTGGCCGAACACGGACAGGCAAATCATGCCCTGCTCCAGCCTGCCGTTGCCTGGCTGGAATCCAAAAGAAAGGAGAACGGACGCTGGCACGGCAGCAATCCGAACAAATCCCGCAGCTGGCCTTATGGGTTCACTCCGGAAGACACGGATCGCTGGGTCACGATGCAGGCTCTTTGTGTTCTGAATGCGGTTAAGGAAGGATAAGCAAAAATGCCTACGGAAACCCAAAAATTCGT
The DNA here is from genome assembly GCA_002412765.1 of Leptolinea sp. UBA5203. Classification (GTDB taxonomy): domain Bacteria; phylum Chloroflexota; class Anaerolineae; order Anaerolineales; family Anaerolineaceae; genus UBA5203. Next base: position 77,272 of record DHVR01000048.1, read on the forward strand.
GAGGCTGGCATAGGTGTATACTAATGCATATACAATTCAGGGTGGCCGAAAGCCAATACCCCTCAACAAAACGTGCTCTGGATAGGAAAATTCGTCATTATTCTCGATAATTACGCAGAAGGTTAAACTGATGGCGCTAGAAATAATAACCATTCCTTTGAAAGTACCATGTTTCCTGGTAAAGACCGTTACAGGCTTTTTCATGATTGATACCGGAGATGCATCTGACCGCTCCAAGCTTTCTGATGCGCTTGACCGGGCAGGTGTGACACCTGACAACCTCAATTTGATCATCTTAACCCATGGAGATTTTGATCACAGCGGCAATGCTGCTTATCTAAAAGAAAAATACACTGTGAAGATTGCCATGCACTCCGGCGATGTAAAAATGGTTGAGCGCGGGGATCATGGGTGGAGTCGCAAGACCAAACCCGATCGGGTGACTCTTTTCGGCAGAATCATTATGTTAATCTCGTTGAATTTCGCCCGACCAGTCCATTTTGAAACTTTTACACCTGATCTCATACTCGCTGATCAAGCAGACCTTTCGTTATACGGATTCGAAGCGAAAGTAATATACCTCCCCGGGCATTCGAAGGGTTCCATAGGAATCCTGACAATTATTGGCGAGCTATTTTGTGGTGACCTTTTAATGAATATTTTTAAACCCACTCTTCACTTTATGATTGATGATTTATCAGACTTTAATCGTAGTATTGAACAATTAAAGCAATTAAATATTCAAACCATTTATCCAGGGCATGGTAATCCTTTTCTATTGGACCATTTCCTTAAGAACTACAAGCAAAGCAGAAATCCTATTTAGTACTTGATTCTCGTAGCAATGGGCGCGGAAGTGTCTGGCTCAACAGAACTGACATTTTCCACTTCCGCTTCTACACTTAATTCTTACATGCAAGAGGAATTTCCTGCGCTTTGATCAGTCTATAGGGGGTTTCATCGACCGCATCCTGGCGAGATCTGTCTGGCACACCACGGCATATTATTTCTGGACAAACTACATGAGTTCAAACCGCGTGCCCTGAAAGTGCTGTGCCAGCCCCTCGAAGATAAAATCCTCACCATAAGCCGCGCGCAAGGTTTGCAGATCTTAAAAGCTAACTTCCAATGGGTTGCTGCGTTGAATCCCTGTAAACCATTAGTGGGATTGTCTTCTTTTGAACCAAACTACTTAAATCCAAAAAACCAACAATCCATCATGGGAGTTGTTGGCAGGCTGTTGTACTCCTGTAAAATTTCTACTAATAATCGATCGGAGAAGAATTAATTCAGAAGTTGATTGGCGAAATGGTTGCCCATCGGTGCTTCGAAGATGAATAAAATCTCATTGGCGGTTTTGCCGGAATTTTGAATTGAAAATGGGGTATAGGATCGAAAAAGGATATTTTCCGAAGGCAGGATTTTATATTCAATGCCATTGATTGTAAAAATTGAAGATCCTTTCAGACACCAGGCAAAAACCTCACTGCTATCCGGCAGGGCTGCACATTGAATTTCTTCCCCCGGCTGCATACTGACCAGATAAGGCTCCAGAAATTGATCACGCAAACCACTCGCCAGGCTGGTGATATGAATTTCCGAGTTTCTTGCTGCAGGAAGAATGCTGGTCTGATTGACGATCACTTCACTGTCCAGGTCTTCCAAAAAGAGATCAATCATCTTGAGGCCCATGGCATAAGCCAAACACTCAAGCGAATTGAGAGTAGGCGAAACCTGATCCCGTTCAATTTTGCTGATGGCGATGGCAGACAGCCCACTCTTTTCAGCGAGTTCCCGAACGGATAATTTTTGTTTTCTTCTGAGCGAACGAATTCGCTGACCTATCTTTGTACCTGAGAACGTTGCTTTGTTGTTTTTTTCCATGCAGTCCCTACGTTTCGATGAAGATCGTCCCCAACCAAACAATAATTTTATCAAACAAATTGTGACTTTTTATTCAGATATTCCCTATCTGACCTTACATATTTGTAAGTGTATCTTAATATCTTCATTTGATAGGATGATTTTTTTAAATCATGGTTTGTAGAGAGGAACTTTCCAACTAATGGCTTAGGTTTCACATGCCGGGCTTTGGTGGAGCGGTTCCGCCTGTCCCCGCAGGGGAGAGTTTACCGAAAGGCAGCCACCAGGCTTCTACTGAGCCACATTCTCCGCTCCCGCCTGCCCCCGCAGGGGAGAGCACCCTACTTGGCTCCCTGAGCCCGTCGAAGGGTTAAATTACACAAGCCGGATTTAGAATTCACAATCCAGCTTGCTCAATTTCCGGCCTCGACAAGCGGCTCCTGAGCTTGCCGAAGGGCAGCCAACGGCGGGGTCCGTTCCCTCCTGTCCCCGTAGGGGAGAGCCTGTCGAGAGGATAAATTACACAAGCCGGGCTTCGGTGTTGCCAAATTTAAAGTAAATGGAATGGGAACCGTAGAGGCCAAGCATTTCGATAAGGCGGCCGAAAATTATGTCGCAATCGAAATGCTTTGCCCTTTGCGGGACAGGGTTCCCAACAATAATTTGAATTTCCGTATGGCGTGGTGGGCCAAGCATTCGACAGGATGATTTCCAACCTACGATCGTACGAATGCTTGGCCCCTACGTATTTTAACAAGCCAACGGGTTTAGTCCGCTCCCTCCTGTCCCCGTAGGGGAGAGCCTGTCGAGAGGATAAATTACACAAGCCGGGCTTCGGTGTTGCCAAATTTAGAGTAAATGGAATGGGAACCGTAGGGGCCAAGCATTTCGATAAGGCGTCCGAAAATTATGTCGCAATCGAAATGCTTTGCCCTTTGCGGGACAGGGTTCCCAACAATAATTTGAATTTCCGTATGGCGTGGTGGGCAAAGCATTCGACAGGATGATTTCCAACCTACGATTGTACGAATGCTTGGCCCCTACGTATTTTAACAAGCCAACGGCGGGGTCCGCTCCCGCCTGCCCCCGCAGGGGAGAGCCTGTCGAGAGGATAAATTACACAAGCCGGGCTTCGGTGTTGCCAAATTTAAAGTAAATGGAATGGGAACCGTAG
>DHVR01000079.1 GCA_002412765.1 Leptolinea sp. UBA5203
TGACCGAGCTTGATATTCAGGCAACCGCATTACAGTGTTGGAATTCCATTCAGAAAAACTACGGCATCAATGTTTGCACCTTAATGAGCATGATGAGTAATGAGCTGATGCCTAGCGCCTGTGAGGTGGATATCACGGGTGTGGCTTCCATGTACGCCTTGCAATTAGCCACCGGTACACCCAGTGCATTGGTCGATTGGAACAATAACTACGGCAATGATCCTGATAAATGTGTACTGTTTCACTGTGGTAACTGGGCAAAAAGTTTTACTCCAGATGCGCGGATGGAATATGCAAATATTCTGGCAACCACCCTGGGACAGGAAAACACCTACGGGGCAATCAATGGCCGTGCACCTGCTGGTCCACTTAGCTTTGCAAGAATCTCAACGGATGACCAATTCGGCATTATTCGTGCTTATGTTGGTGAAGGTAAGTTTACGGATGATGTATTGGACACCTTTGGCAGCCGGGCTGTGGTTAAAGTAGATCATTTGCAGGATTTATTAAAATACGTGGTGAAAAATGGTTTTGAACACCATGTGGCAATGAGTGGTGCTTATTCTGCCGAAATTCTGAATGAAGCTTTTAGTACTTATATGGGCTGGGATGTATACCATCATACTTAATTGACAAGAGCAGGCGGGGACTTCTACTCTCCGGTTTGTTTTTCGGTTTCTACTCCCTTTGATGCATTATTCTGGTTTGTGAAAACAAGGTTGAATTCACTTCAACCTTGTTTTCATTTTAAAACCTGAGTTTATCATCAGCACAAAAAAAACGTGTTTTCAGTCACAAATAATGAGTTTTCGGGACACTAGGAGGGGGTTGGAATAGGCTACAATTGGTATATGGCATTCATCAGAAAGATCAAGACGACAAGTGGGGCTACCGCAATTCAGATCGCGCACAAACAAAAAGGGCGAATAGTCAAGATTATCCACATTGGTAGCGCTCATACGGAAGAGGAGCTAATTATCTTACAGGCATTAGCCCGCAAGCGATTACACGAGAACCAGTTAGAGTTGATGCCGGATCCACAACCCTCCTAGTGTCCTGAAAATTCATTATTTGTGACTGATAACACGCCTATTTTGTGCTGATGATAAACTCAGGTGCTATGGAGTCTTTGTTATTGACTTTCAATGGCAAGCCGTTTTTGCCTAATTTTCTCTTTTTTGAAGGGTAAGCAGTACCTTTTTTCCAACATACTTTAGAAACTCATCATTTGACATTTTTGGAAATCATTTTTTTACCGAGCTTTTTTCCAATCCGTACTCCAAAGGGATTTGATAGAAGACCAAATCCAGAGGATTATAAAGAGAGGCATAGAGCAAAGCGCGCGCAGATAATCAACCTTCTTCTGTACACCCAAGAAACCAATCAAAAAAAGGAAAGCGCTCCAGATGGGGTAGATCATAAAAGCCCATCCCAGAAAGTTATCCCGCCAGAAAAGAACAGCCAATCCAATATGTATCAATACAAAAAGGGACTTGGGTTTATAAAATAATGAGCAGAGTAGCGGCCATGTTCTTGGGCCATGAGTCAGGATACGCCAAATCATGCCCTTATATCGCCACAGGATACGTCCCTGTCCTTTAATCCAACGCGAACGCTGATTGACTAAATAGTCTGCTTTTCTGGGTTTCGGATCATGGACGCAGAGCTCATATAGGGGAGACACATGCACGTGGTCATTCTCAAGGAATAAGCTTAATTCAATATCTTCGACCGTGGATGACAACTGCGGAAAATAGGTCAGTAATATAGGCATCGGGAAAATCATACCGGTTCCACGCAAACGAATTGGAAAATTATAGATTCTTTGATAAAGTCGGTTTGTTGTTTGCTCATTTAATTCTGATAATCCAGCAATTTTCCCCAATGGAGTGCCAATTTCATAGACAGGATTAACATAGGTCTGGTACACCTGTTGGTCATCCAGGTGTATATGCCGCAAAGCTGGCAAAAAATCATCTGAGATTTGACTGTCAGCATCCAGCACAATTGTCCACAGGTATTGCTCAATTAGTGCAGTATGGTGGCATGCAAACCAGGCAAGAGAGGCAGATTTTCCAAGATTCGTGTCATTTTCCCGAACCAAAACCTTGGCACCCTCTGCATTAGAAATTAGAGCGGTTTCATCCGTGCAGTTATCGGCGATCACCACAACGACATCCTGGATGGATAGCTGCCGTTTAATGCACTGCAGCGTCTTTCGGATAAAATCCGCTTCATTATGTGCACAGATTAAAAACAAGAAGCCCATAGATTCCGCTTCCCTTTTCGTTGTAGATTGGGTGTACATCATTACGGTAGCCAACCTCTAACCTGACGTAGGAAAAGCAATATAATGGCTCGCACACGATAGGAGGCTTCCAATACTGCTGCTGTTTTCTCATCAGACACTGTTGAAAGCAGCGTCTGGCCAAGTTGATGAAGTAACTGAATCATCTGTATTAGATGTGAAGGGCGGGCTTGCTCTTCAGGAAGATAGAATGACCTGCGAGCCAGATCGTAGGAGAACAAACCCGCAGCAATTGTATTTCGCACATGGCTCAATGTAAATCGCTTGGAATCCACATCATGAATCACTTTTGCGTTCGGCAAGATATATATTTTGTGACCTAACTGTTGGATCATGGAAGCTGCTACCAGTTCTTCCCCACCATTAAAATCATGTCCCTTCCGTCCAAACTGAGTTCTAAATCCCCCAATTCTTAATAAAATATCTCTCCTGGCGCACCAATTAGCCCCCCATGGATAACTCCCCCAATGGTTTACTTCTCTGCAATCAGTATAATCAGGCACAAAATGACTCCAGTATTTCCCCCATCCCTTTTTCCAGGGGATCATCATGGGTTCTGGCAATTTGACAACGATTTGCCCTCCCATCACAGCTGCGTTAGGATGATCCTCAAACGCTGTGACATATGAATACAACAAATCTCGATCAGCCAAGCTATCATCATCCATAAACAACACCAATTCACCATCACTTTCCATGATGCCCGTATTTCTTGCAAAAGATAATCCCGGTATAGGACACTGAGTATAACGCAGCCAGCCAGGAGCCAGGGATTTTTCAAGTCTAATTTGTTCTATTTGCTCTTCCAACCATGGATTGCCCATCTGATTATTAACTACAATGACTTCATACGCTGCCGACGGGAGGTCTTGTTCCAACACGGATTCAATCGCCGCAAGCACTTTTTCGTTGCGTTGAAAGGTGCAAATCACAACAGAAATCCTTTTTGTATGTATTTTCTGGCTGCTTATCTCTTGCTCAATCGCCGCATACAACCGGCTTTTTACCTTAATATTGCAAAGATAAATCAGAGTTGGCAAATCTTTGGCACTGAACCAATGCCTGTTGTCCAACTGCTCAAACTTAAAAGGATCATTCCATTCCTTATGCAAGACTAAATCCCACTCAAGCAATGATCCAAAATCATTCTTTAGGCAATCATCTATGAAAGCAACTTTAAGCGTTTGAAGTGGTAAATCAGGTATAACAAATCTCTCTGCTGAATCCCTGAGCACCTTGATGTAAACTACCGGCAGAATTTTTCCACTCCACAATGGCAGATGTACAGAGGTAGCTGAAACAAGGATATGACCATGTTGCTGGCACATCTTGCTTAGCTCCTTGCCAATGCAAGTTTGTAAATCAGCCTCTTCCATAACCCATAAAACAGGAGAAATGGCATAATCCCGTCGAAAATCATCAAAAACCATCAGCGAGACCCTGTTTTCAGTAATCTTCAATGCTTTGTCCTGTGTGGTTAAGGATCTTGAATGAAAGCGATATTGATATAAAGGTATTTTTGATTTAACATGGCGAATAGTCAGAAATTCATTGATGCGCATCCAATAATCATAATCTTCACGGGTATACTGCCAAGTACTATAAGCGCCAATTAATGCTGCTGTCCGGCTGCGATATAAAAAAGCACCCGAAATCGTGTTATTGGCATATAAATTTAAAAGGAATACTTTTCGTGGTAATCGAACCAACCCGGAGCCCCGCGGATGCTGATAACCTGCGAACCAATCCGAATTGATGAGCCGTTCACCCTCCTCACCAATGATTTCAATATCGGAGAAAACCATATCGACAGCAGGTTCCTTACGAAGATGAGCAACCATAAAGGCCAAGTAATTGTTATGCCAAATATTGTCATCACTGGTCCAAGTGTAAAATTCCCCCGAAGCCAGCTTGAAACCTGCGTTCAATGCAGCAGGTAGTTTCTGATTGTTTTGCGATACAATTCTAAGTCTGGAGTCCATTGCAGCATAGGCGTCCAAAATGGTACTGGTTTTATCAGTGGATCCATCATCAACAAGGATTAATTCAAAATGCGAATAGGTTTGATTCAAAATACTCTCAATGGCAGCCTGAATATATTTTTCACCGTTATACGTAGGTAGAACAATCGAAACCAATCCCTTTTGATAACAACTATTGACCCCTGCCATGTTAATCGGATACTGTTTTATTATTCGTCCCAGGTATGTTTTAAATAATCTTCGGTAGGGCAACATAAATAACTGTTTTGAAAGAAACCAGGTTGGTTTATTTTTTCTAAAAATAACCTTGTCCAGTAAGGAGTGCTTGGGTATGACAGCCAGACGCAGCTGCCATAATCCCCATATCAACTTCCACCCTCGGCTTTGCTTGATCGCTTTGAGCTCCTGATCGAGTTGCTGTTTTTCTTGATCACGGATAACAAGCTCTTCTTTCATTCTATCCAATGCTTGATTCAGCATAATATTCTTTTCAAAAAGCCTTTTTGTGTTATCCCTGAAATCCTGAATGATACGCTCCAGGATTTGATTCTTATTTTGTTCCAGATTGAGAGATTGAGTAGCCGCTTCATTATTGAGGTCTGTTGTATACAAAGCTTTGACCAACCCCGTCAAGGTTTTTGCATGCTCCAGATCAGCCTGGTCTTTAGGATACTCCTGGTTAGCTTGCGTTTCTGCCAGGAATTTTCGAAAATGTATCGCTGTCTGATCTGATCGACGCTTTACAGCTTGAAGACCGCTTTGAATTTTTCCCTTTACTTCCTCATCTCCCATCAACTTATCCAGTAATGAGGTCAATGAACCTTCCTGAGCATCCTTCATCGAGTAGGAATAGGTTTCAAGGTCAAATTGGGTTAACAATTGCTGAACTTTTGGATCATATTGCATACCAATAACTGGTACCCCCACAGACAACGCGAATATTAAAGCATGAAGCCGCATACCCAGTAAAAAATCACAGCTGGAAATTATGGACAGCGTCTCAGCAGGCGTATAAGGTCCATCCAGGAGGATACTTGTATTGGGTTTTAATCTGGCTTGAATTTTTTTGGATATGGCATGATCATCCAAAAAAGAATCATTTCCTTGCTGAAAGGGAATAAAAACTACACGTCCACCCTTTTCACAGATAAAATGGTCTAGGGCCTGGACAACAAGATTTTCCCATTGATATTGATCCATGCCTACATTCCAACTGCGTAAAGCTACACCCAAAATCAAACCAGAATGCTTATCAAAGCCTTCTCGAAAATCAAGGGCAGGCATAGAAGGTTTCAACTGGAATGCCAGATCTCCGGTTAGCAGGGGAGTTGAGGGAAATGTACCAATATGAGATAAAAGATCCAGAGAGGCACGGTCCCTCACTGATACAAAGCATGCTTTACTGAAGATATCAGCTGTCAAACGCTTACCATCAGCCGTCAATAGGGGACCTATCCCTACAGCATGAATTGCCAGCGGTTTATGAAAACTGTGTACAAGTGCTGCAATACTCGCATAGAATGGGATCCCCAGATGTTTCTTGCGTAAAACCTGATCTGTATCTACCCCCCAGTAATCATGGAAAAGGCCTCCGCCCCCTATTACGACAAGATCTGTTCGCTGAATCTCATTCAGGATAGCGGGCAAATTCCCCCAGGCAATCGCCTGAACACCATAATGATGATGAATGGCTTCAGGATCCCCTGCAAGGATGGTCACTTCGACCTCAGGGATATCAGCATGAAATCCAGCTAACAACACGGTCAGATTGGCTTCATCCCCAGTATTATTGAATCCATAATACCCACAGAGGGTTATATGCATGACAACCTATTTATTGAATCTTAAAATATTGACCGCATTCGACACAATGATGCCCATCAGGCAATTTAAGCAAATCTGCACTGCAACCCGTGCAGTGCTCAACTGCAACCGTTTGATTTCCTTCCCTATCACCCAGCAAAGTCCAGGAAAGATACCCCATCCAGCTTTCAGCAACCACTCTCCAATCCAGTGGTGTTTTCACCGCAGTGAGTTGTACAGCTTTACGACGCGCCGTGTCTTTCACCAGATTCTCGATAAGCTCGACAACTTGATAAATCACTTCAGGATTAGCTGGTTCACCATCTATCAAATATCCATTCAGCGTATCCTGGACTATTTCCGGATACGCGCCAATATTGCTTGCAATAACCACACATCCTGCGCGCATGGCTTCAATCAAAACCATACCAAATGGCTCTTGTCTGGTTTGTAAATTAATGGAAAAAGTATGGAATTCCAATCTTTTGGCTAATTCCTTTTGTCCTATTATACCGTGGTAGGTTATTCCATCTGTTACACTCACTGATTGTGATTCATTACCCCACAATTGTTCGCTGCCATAGACATGTAAATGAAATCGTTGATCCTTCAGTCTTAGTTGTTTAAGAACTTCAATGGTATACGCCAAACCTTTTTCCGGATGACCCACATAAACCAGATCAAACGGATTTTTGGGTAAGTCCCAATTTTCAACAGGTGAAAAAAAAGAATTCATGATACCACGGTGGGACACAAATATCTTTTTCTCAGAAATATGCCAATCTCGTACAAGAATATCCCGAACAAAATTAGAGAGAACAAAAAAGGTATCAAAGCATGCCAGATCCATTCCCCTTGGTGGTTCGATCCCGTGTACCATTAAGATTGTTTGCTTTGCGTCTCTGGGGATATTATTTAGGATTGACAGGTCCAGCTTTCCGCTGGAGCTGATGAATAAAAAATCCGTTCTTAAATTCTTTACAGTTTGGAAACGCTTGTATTCGACACCCCCCAATTCCTCATCCATTGGACAATTAATATAGAGAGAGACCGAATGACCAAGCTGAGCCAAGGCATGGGCGATCCGTACCCGTGCGGTAATTCCCCCGCCGACACCAAATAAATTGATCGTGTCCAGGTTATAGCTGAGATGCTCATCCGGAGAAAAAATGATCATCTCACTTACTCAGGCAGACTTAATTCTTTCGCCATGGCAACCATGTAGGACATCCAACTTCGATCAATCAGCTCATCCGGGCAAAAATAGAGCAAGGATCCATCGATTGAACAGGGAGCCAGCAGCCCGTCAGTATAAGCTTGTTCGGCCCATTTGGTCCCATAATAATTTACATCCTGTAAATCCTCAAAAACTGTACCTGTGGCATTGGGTGGCACATAATTAAAACCATATTTTATGCGCAGACCAAATACAGTTGCCTGTACTCTAGTTAACCTGTCATACGGGCAAAATAATTTTGGAATCGCCGTGGATGGGTACTGACATCCTGCTGTAAACCCGGCATTCCACATTCCTTCCGCCCATTTTTCTGCATAAGCAGCCCCTGACCAATCATCACCAAACACATTCCATGGTTCGGGTGGTGTTTCATAAGTTGTTCCATAGTTTCCCCGCAGGACAAAAATCGAAGATTCTGCACGCAATAAATTGTTACTTGGCCCGAATGTCGGTGGCAATGTATTATAGCCGGTAACATAATTTCCCTCATAAAGAGCCTGGATGTGCGCCCAGCGCGGATGTGAAAAAGGTACATCCGCAAAGGTGGATTGTTCAAAGTTAGCGGTGATGGTTTTGTTCCCATCAACCACGATAGTCGTTGTTGTTTCGGGGCCTGACAAATCTCCACTCCAGGTTATGAACCGATAATAGTCTGAGGCAGGGTTGGCAGTAACCGTTACAGACGTGCCCGCTGCATATTTTGTATTAAATTGGCAGGCAGGCATAGGGTTAAATGTCATTGTTCCCGTATTAGTTGGTGATATGCTGCTGGTTAAGGAAAAACAGGTATAGGTCACTGCATTATAGATTTGAACCAATCCATAACCGTAATAATCATCCCGGCCGGTCGTTCCCAAATCCAGCGCAGTATTGCGCATCACTTCCCATATCATGTCAACTTTATTTTGGCCAGTCATTGCGCTGTAAGCAGGTAATGAGGCAAGTAATGCCGCAATCCCGGCAACTTGCGGCGTTGCCATGGAAGTGCCGCTGGAATATCCATATGCATTCGGAACTGTCGAATAAATGGATGACCCAGGTGCCGCAATATCTACATAGGCATTGAAGTTAGAAAAAGAGGATAGCGTGTTTGTACTATCAGTGGAGGCAACAGAAATAACATTTGCATTTGAAGCCGGGTAAGAAATAGTGTTATCGCCATCGTTTCCAGCAGCCGCAACCACGATAACCCCTTGTGAGGCTGCATAATTTACAACATCCTGCATAGCTTGACTGAATTCAGTCCCGCCCAAACTCATATTGATTACATCAGCGCCTTGACTAACTGCCCAGTAGATGCCATCAATAACTTCGGCATAACTACCACTACCAGCAGCATCTAAAACTTTGATTGGCATAATCTTTGCTTGCCAGGCTACACCCGCAACACCAATGCCATTATTTGAACTGGCTGCAGCAATACCCGCAACATGGGTTCCATGTCCATGATCATCGTCGGCAACAGAATCATCATTAATGAAATCAATCCCAGCAATAATTTTCGCACTCAAATCCGGGTGATCCAGGTCCACTCCGGTATCCAAAATTGCGATAACAACATCCTGTGAACCAGTGGTTACAGCCCACGCAGCTGGTGACTGCATATTGATGTGCGCATACTGGTAAGGATAATATGGATCATTTGGAATAATCTCAAACGCACTCAGCGTATAGTTTGGTTCTGCATAAACCACATCCCCGGATGTCAGAAATTTATTGACTAATCTGGAAACCTGACCTTTGGGTACAGAAATTATAGATACTCCCAAATGATCAAAAATCTTTCGTACCGCTGTTGCATTTTCAGAAGCAATTGCACGAATTCTGTCAGGTGATACACCCGGTTTAAATTTTATCAAAATGCTGCTGTCATCATAGGAACCGGGCAAATCCGGCACATTATCTAGCTTCTTACTATTTTCGGGTGAAAGGTTTGGTACATCTGAATTCTCCAAAGCAGGATCAACTGTTTGAAATGGTTCAGGTGTAGTAATTAAATTCGAAGGGGTATCCGTGGGCGTTTGAATTGGACCTTCCAAAATATCTGGTGTACCTAACAGAGGATATTCCTTATCAGTATCATCAGAGATGGGTTCTCCTGTCGTTGTCGGTGTTGTAGTCGAGGTTACAGTTGGCCTGATTGCCATCGTAGTATCGCCGGTCTGCCCCCACACAAATCTCGGTCCACCAATCCAAGACTGATTAATTAACAGAAGGAATAGTATAAAGAAAAAATAACAGGTTCTTTTTATACCTATTTTCATATGACCATCCGGAAAATACCAATATTAACCACTATTGTCTTGATTATAACATTTTGACGATGGCAAATAAGGCTTACCTCATCCAAAATAGGGGATTTTACACAATATTAATTTATTGCTTATATACTATCTGGACTCAATTCTATATCAAAAAAATGGATCTACTCCATCAGTTTTTATCGTCAGGGATACCCATGAATAGGATCCGTAGTGAGTGAAAACATCCAATAGATCAATTTTGGGTCGTTTAAATATTGGTGGTGGTGTATGTATAACTCTTTTAGCAGCTAAAGAGGGAAATCTTATAATTATGCCCTCGGTTTATGCTATATTACTTAAAAACAGGATCTATCCATTTGGCAGCCCCGGAAAAGATTAACTATGAAACATTTTAAGACTCAAAAAACGGTCCTCATCCAGCTTGTGCTGATTGCTACCTTTTTTCTGGCTCTTTTCACGCTCACATACCGGGGTAAATTCAGCACAGATGATGAACATATACTTGCCTCCCGATCCATCAGCCTGGCAATAGACGGCCATCTTAATGACAACCGTGTAATGGGAAATTCTCGCGTTTTTGATTTATTCAACAGAAATGATTACTATTCCGCGCAAGGCACCGGGATTGAACCTGCCCAAGCATACATGAGTACTTTGCTGGTCTTCCTTGCTCAAAAATTGGGCTTCGGTACTGTTCACAGCTTGTTTATGTTCAACATTATCATCAGTACAATAACCCTCTTGATTTTTTACTTGCTGCTAATGAAACTTAAGTTCACAGATGAGACAGCGCTGCTTACTACTTTCCTATTAGGGGCCACAACAACCATCTGGCCTTTTTCGCAAACCTATTTCCGTGATCCATTGACTATGCTTTTTGTAAGTTTATGCTGGCTACTGGCTGTGACCATTAAGAACAATGAAAGATCCTTTCTACTATTCCCTGTTCTATTCCTCTCTTTTATCTTGGCCGTCCTGTCTAAAAATACCGGCCTATTAATCTTGCCAGTGTTGTTGCTGTACGGCTTCCAGTCTTTTTTTCATTCTGCAAAATGGAAATCCATTTTCTGGATGCTACTCCTGCTGGCTGTAGTTGGAATCTTCATGATTGTTATTCCACCAAATGATATTTTTGCCAGATTTTCTTTTCGCTACTACCAGGAGGTGTTGACAAGGCTGGCCACTACCAGTTCTGAGGTATGGATTCCGGCAGTGGCAGGGCCATTAACCAGTCCAGCTAAAAGCTTATTTATCTATTCACCCATCTTTCTTTTGTCTATCCCCGGATTGTTTCTAAACAAAAAAGAGGGTTGGCCGGGTTGGTTATATTTGTTTTTATTGATCGCTGCCCAGGCATTATTTTATGGTCGTGAATGGGCTGGGTTAACCCAATGGGGATTGCGCAACTTATTGCCTGCCTATCCGTTGTTGATGATTCCAGCTGCCTACACAATAAATCGATTAATAGCGTCAAAGAATGGAAAAGGAGTATTCCTTTTATTTGCAATTTTATCCATCAGCATCCAGATTATTGGACTTCTTCACTCCCCACAGCATTACTATGCCTGGGTAAGTTCTGAATTTCCCACTGACTGGCAAAATCAAATGCAATGGAACTTCAGTAATTCACATCTTGTCTGGAATCTTCTAACAACTTTTAAGGATCCTGATTGGTCCTTCGCATTCATGGAATTATCACCGATGGCCCGTCTCGGTTTTTTCTTCAGCATTCTAATAATCCTCGTTACTTCTTTATTACTGTTGATCAAACCGCAAAAAACACATCTGGCTGGTATCGTCTTGTTTGGTTATTTTTTCCTCTCAACAGCATTTTTACATCAACTCAATCTTGTAGATAGGACTTACTTCCCGGATACCCCTGAGTTTATCCACACAGTGGATTTCCTCCTTGCGAATACTGCAGAAGAAGACACATGGCTTCTGGCAGAATACAACTCGCCTCTGTGGCTTCATTTTATGAATTCCAACAGATTGAACCAATCCTGGATCACGCTTCCTTATGGCAATACAAATCTCAAAGAAATTATGAGCGTAATAAGCTCAAGTATAAAAGGAAAAGAAACGGATCGGATTTGGTTGGTTTCCAGTTCATATCCACTCAATGCAAAAAAAACGATTGAAATTATCACCAATTCTATGGGTATAATAAAAGCAGAAGAGTGGCATATTACTGGTAATTATTTGAATATCACCATAGAACATTTGCAATATTAATAGGTATACCTTAGCTGTAAAAAGGATGAAAAATATGAAGGAAGACCAAATTTCACGTTTCACCACAAATATTCTCCTATTATTATTCGCCGTAATATTAATTGGTTTGTGCGCCCTTACTTCTTATTCAACGAATCAAACCTTAAACCTGTCCAAACAGGTGCAAACTGTCATGGTTGATAATAACAACACATCGCCGCTTATTGTGCCTGTTAATACCATTTCTGCTTCACTGCCAGAAGAGATTGCCAGTACAGCCACTCCGGAAAATAATGCAACACCTCTACCTGCAGCTGGACAAGCAAATTCCTCCATTAGTTTAGGAGATGGCTCAACCATCTATACAGTTACCGAAACAAATCTAGAAATTCTATCTGGTGCCTCTGTTCTGGATGCTGGCGGACATTTGATCCTGTTAAAATCAGGGGAGGTTTTTGTTGATTCAAAACTACCCACGGGAACTTGGTTTACTGTGATTAATCCAAATGGCCAAATTTCAAGGGTGACAGGTTCAATTATTTCAGTTAGGTTCTCTTTAGATCCAGTCGAGTATGAGATGGTTTGCATTGAAGGCACCTGTCAATTTGGAAAGGATGAGTTTAACTTACAAGGCATACCAGTTGGCACTTCTGTAATGATGAACCTCAACGGTGAATTTATCAAATCAGCTCCTCTGGAACTCGGATTGACATCAAATTCATATCAAAATGTTTACCGGATCATTATGGATGAAAAATCGAGGTGCGATGAATTCGAGGGCATGTTTGTCGGAACCCCCTGTCCATATGACTAAATATGGAGAACAATTAGGTCCAATTCAAAGCCCATCCTATTTAATAGCCAGATCCAATGATTGAGTTGAATTTGACAGGTTTCTACTTCTGAACCCCTGAATTATTGGTTATACAATGTGGGTGTATGCGACAAATATTTCTGTATCAAATTATCTCTCTTAGATAAGAATGAATAATCCTTTACTAACCGTGGCGATTTGGTTTCCATTATTATCCCCACAAAGATAATGTAAAAACCTCATCTGCAACTGTATTGATTCTATAAAACAATATACAGGGTATCCAAACTAAGAAATAATCCTTGTGGATAACAATAGTTAGGAACCTGAAACCATTGCGTATTATCATTCCATTTTACAAGAGTCAAATTTTCGAATAATCTCTTTTAATGAACCCTATATTCTTTCGAAGGCCATAAATCTAGGCAATTCGGTAGTTGAAGGAAAATATGCATTAATGCTAAATAACGACACGATGATTTTTCGTGATGACTGGCTGACAGAATTGGTACAATGGGCTATGTTGCCAGATGTTGAAGTTGTTGGGGCATAATTTCTTTTTCCAAATAATACGATTCAGCATGCCGGGGTGGTATTCGAATCTGACCGATTGGTTGCACATGTTTTTTGTCATAAACTGGTGCAGCATGCCGATGGTCCACATGGGAGCTCAGATTGGTACCGCAATTACGTTGGGGTAAAAGGAGCCTGTCAACAGTTTCGCAGAAATGTTTTAATATGGTTGGGGGATATGATGAGGAATTCAATTTATCATATAGTGATATAGACATCTGTTTACGGTTACTAAAAAAAGGATACCGGATTGTTTATTATCCTTTCTCGATTATTTATCATTATGAAAGCGCAACCCGTGCAGATTCAAATCCACCTAAGAATATCTGCAGAGCATTTACACAATTTAGAGAACAATTATTCGCTGGGGATCCTTTTTTTAGAGACCAGATCTCAGATGCTTTTAATCCCAAGCTCAGACTTTTTGAGCTTCAAAGGAAAAAAGTAATCGAATCTTGTGTGAATTCTAGCTTGAAAAATTTTAATCAATATTGGACTAAGCGATTTGTATTGGTAATAAGTAAAGGATCAAAAAAAATGATGAAATCTGATGGGCAATAATCTAATCACATAATTGGTGAGCGCAAATTGTTTGGAATTCACCAAGAGAGTTCATTGTTCGTCATTAAGAAGAGTGATAGAATTTTTGATAATCAAATGTTTACAGGTGGTGAATTTGAAAAGCATAGAAGTTTATGATTCATCAACCAGAGCCCTTCATGCTTTCGAAGAAATTACTAAACCACTTGATTATCTAAATTTGGGTTGATAAAAAGCAATCCAATTCTGTTTCAACTTATCATTCTCCATATTATGATTAATAACAACAGTATACTGTACCTGGTTCTCGGAATTGCGCTACAGCGACTTTGGTGAGACGCGCTATTCCTCCGGCATTACAGCAACCGACTATCGCTACACCGGTCAACTTCAGCAGTCTCTGTATTCCCATTCCAACGCTTTGGTTTATACGCGGTACGCATCCAGGCAAAATATGCAGCCAGATCGGAAGTCTTGATTTTAGTAACATCCTGATCTTCGACATAGTTCAACCAATGGTTGAGTGTGTACTCATAGGAGCTGATTGTGCATTGGCTTAACCCCTCGGCTGTTTTATATTTTAGAAATCCGTCTATGGACTTTGATATGG
Organism: Leptolinea sp. UBA5203; assembly: GCA_002412765.1. Taxonomy (GTDB): domain Bacteria; phylum Chloroflexota; class Anaerolineae; order Anaerolineales; family Anaerolineaceae; genus UBA5203. The sequence goes on from DHVR01000079.1 coordinate 14,346, forward strand.
AAAGTGCTGGATTTGATTTGGACGAGCCCGGCGAGCTGTGGTTCATTAGAAATTCCTCTGTTTTAGGAAAAATGTCTATCGCCGTGCGCCGGGTCGCGGTGCGTCCTTTTGGGAATGAAAAAACCAGAGCCTGACAGACTCTGGTTTACTCTTAGTAGCGGGGACAGGATTCGAACCTATGCCACCTCCGGGTTGTGAGATACAACCGTAAAAGTGTAACCTAAGACCAACAATCTCGTGAAATCGGCCGAACCGAGGGTCTTCGGTAAGTTCGAACCTGAAGGATTTCGATTATATTTATTTTGTCATGATATTATGATTTTTGACTTAAATTAATGCATAATAATCGCTTTACAAAAATATATAAATATCTATAATATTAAACAGGATGTGGGGGTTATCAGATTCCTGGAAGAACCAGTAACGACTTCCCAGCAAAACCCCAAACATATATTCATAATACTTGTAGCTCCATCCCATCGTTATTAGTAAATCAGCATTGGTATTTATCTGTAGGGCGGTAGAACAGATTCTTTTCCCTTTATTAATCGTAAGTAATTATTCAATTAAATAGACATAGTAGCAGTCATTAATTTATTAAAGGCACAGAAGCCTTTATCCTTGGAGGGACATCAATGTCAGAGTGCTTATCCACCAATTCCGGACTTACTCAGTTTGGCAATATTCTCATGCGTGTATGCATAATTTTATCCATGGTATTGTCGAATATGGCAATCCAGACGACCCCCGTTTCGGCGGATGGCGAGGTTTTATATTCTGAAATAGATAACAAAGATATAAGTTTCGATATTGTCAATAATTGGATTCAGGAAACGCAAAATGATTTCCCTGAGTTTTTCAAGCAAATTTATCAGGTAAGTAAAAATAGTAAATTATCTTCAAACAATTTTGTATCATTACCGTGTGATGATACTAATGATTTAGTGATTTCGAATGGCTCTCCATGTAGTATTAGTGCGGGAACGCATAATTATAATTCCATCGAAATTCTTCCTGGTGGAATACTAGAGCTTGTAGCTGATCCGATAAGTGGAGTAAATGTTAGTATAGTTGTTGGAAATCTAATAATTGCTGAAAATGCAAAGATAACATCTGATGGTTACGGATTTATTGGTGGGCAAGGTGAAGGAAAAGGGACGAATGGGGGAATGAATGGAGGTGGTGGCGGGGCTGGTCATGGAGGTTATGGCTCTCGAAGTTACAGTGGATATATCGGAGGGATTCCGTATGGAAATGTTTACCAGCCAATAACATTGGGAAGTGGGGGAGGTAATGTTTCTACGAGAACTGGTGGATCCGGAGGTGGTGCGTTTCATATTCTAGTAAGTGGAAATCTTGAGAATAACGGATTAATTTCAGCAAATGGAAACCCTGGAAATGCAACAACTGGCTACAATCCAGGTGGTGGTGCTGGTGGGTCAATATGGATAGAGGCGGGTAGTATTACAGGTTCTGGACAAATTACTGCAAACGGCGGAAAAGGTGGAACCAGTGGAACTGGATCTGGTGGTGGGGGAAGTGGTGGCAGGATTGCTGTAGAGTGTGCTGAAAATAATTATACGGGTGTAATACAAGCTTATGGTGGTGGGGGATATGCATATGGTGGATCCGGAACAATATATATACAGAATGAAGATAATTTAATTATTGATAACAATCTTCATAATGGGGATTATGCAGCCTTGTTGGAGGGGGAATATGATTTCACGGTTATACGATTACGTAATGAAGGTCATTTGAAGATATTGGGCAATGACTCAGAAATAATTATAAACGAAAACATAGTTGGCGATTCTACTGCTAATTTATTAGTCGAAGGTACCGTATCAACCTCTGAGCAATTTCAAATCAATGGATATGCATTAGATGTAGCTGGAAGAATTACTGGCAGTAATGATCTAATTATTGGTAACGGAGGAATTCTAAAGTTAAACGCCAAAACCGCGTTAAGAGAGACCCCTTATAGTTTTGATTCAATAAGTTTAGTTGAAAATGGAATACTAGCTTTAGTCCCAGCAAAAAATGATCTATCCAATTTTGAGGATGATTCACCTTTTGAATTAGTAGTAAGAATTCTAACAATAAGTGAAAATGGAAAAATAACTTCAGATGGTTATGGCTATACTGGTGGTCAAGGTGTTGGTAAAGGAACAAATGGGGGGATGAATGGAGGCGGTGGTGGTGCCGGTCATGGCGGATTTGGTTATCATAGTTCAGCGAGTTATCCTGGTGGTACCACATATGGAGATGTCTTTCAGCCAAAAACATTGGGCAGCGGGGGAGGAAATGTTAGTAATCTTGGTGGTTCTGGTGGTGGGGCTTTGCATATTGTTGTTACGGGAAGCCTTATAAATAATGGAAAAATTTCGGCAAATGGAAATATAGCCAGCGCGAGAACAGGCTATAATCCTGGTGGTGGATCAGGAGGGTCGATATGGATTGAAACTGAGCAATTAACCGGTTATGGTGAAATTACGGTTAATGGAGGACAAGGCGGTAAAAGTGGAACTGGTTATGGTGGAGGGGGTAGTGGAGGCCGAATATCAATTGATTATGTTGAAAGTGATTTCACCGGATTAGTACAAGCTTATGGAGGGGGGGGATTTGGATACGGGGGAGCAGGGACTATTTATTGGAAACAAGGTGATAAGCTAATAATAAATAACAATTTACATGAAGGTGAAAATGCAGGTTTAATAGGAGCAAAGTATAACTTTGAAGAAATACACCTGATAAATAATGGTCATTTAAAGGTTTTAGAAAACACATCTGAAATTAGTATTAACGGAAATGTCATAGGTGATTCCACTGCTAGTTTATATTCAGAAGGGATCGTTACTGTTGAAGATCCATTTGAGGTTGAAGATTACACACTCAACATTCAAGGAATATTGAGTGGAAGCGATAATATTGTTATTGGAACTGACGGGAAAATAATCTTACATGCTGTTACCTCATTAAAGGAAACACCGTTTACCTACCAAAGTATAAACCTGATTGATAATGGTGAATTAGCACTAATTCCATCTATTAATGTCGCTAATGATTATAGTGACGATTCTTGTTTTGAACTATTAGTGGGTGAATTATCTATTAGCGAGAATGGAAAAATAATAGCTGATGGTTATGGGTATAGTGCCGGCACTGGCTTAGGTCGTGGAACAAATGGGCCAATGAATTTGGGCGCTGGAGGGGCAGGACATGGAGGGCTAGGTGCAAATAGTGCTGGGGGATACAGTGGAGGTATAAAATATGGAGATATTTATGAGCCAATCACTCTTGGAAGTGCTGGAGGGAATGTCTCTACTAGATTAGGTGGATCAGGAGGCGGAGCAATCCACTTAATTGTGGCAGGTGATTTGATAAACAAAGGAAACATCTCAGCGAATGGTATTAACGGAAACGCGTCGACTGGATACAATCCTGGAGGTGGTTCAGGTGGGTCAATTTGGATTGAATCTGGAACTTTAGTTGGAAATGGGGTAATAACGGCGTATGGTGGTCAAGGTGGAAAAAACGGAAAGGGATTTGGCGGGGGTGGTAGTGGCGGTCGAATATCTATACAAACAGAAGTTCTTGATCCAGAAAGTCAGTTATTGGTAAACGGTGGATTAGGTAGTTTTACCGGAGAACATGGCACGATCTATCTAGGAACACTTGATAGCGTAAATTCTACAGTGGTTGCCAACCCGCTGGAAGTGGCTGTGGGCGGCGTGGCAGCATCCACCGTTACAGTAACCCTGATGGCTGAGAATGGCCATGGTATGCCGTATAAACCTGTTACGGTCACCTTGGTGAATGGTTCTGGTATTTTAATTAATGGAACTGCATTAGCATTAAATGATTCAGTAACGCTGAGCGAAGCAAATGCTAATGGACAAATCAGCTTTGCTGCGTCTGCACTTACAGTAGGATCCCGCGATTTGAAAATCAGTGTGGAAGGCGTTGATCTAACCCAGCATGCGATTATCAATTTCAATGCCGGGGACTTTAATCCAGATTTATCTACAATTATCAGTACTCCTGTTAATGTGCCTGCTGATGGGGTTAGTAAGGCAACCATTACGGTGACTGCGCTGGATAAAAATAGTTTGCCAATCATGAATGTGGCTATCGGACTAACTGCCAGCGGTGATGCAGTGGTCACTCAGCCTATCGGGAAGACCAACGCCAGTGGTCAGGCCATAGGCTATGTATCCAATGGGAAAGTAGAAAGCATTATCGTGACGGCCAATGCCTGGGGTTCACCTTTAACCCAAACAGCGACAGTGAATTTTTACGGCACGGATTTTGTCTCCAGTTTACAGGTCCCTCAACGGGCTGTACCGGGTGACGAGGTCAATATTGCGGTCACGCTCAGGAATAATCAGGCTTATCTGGTAGAGGATGTTACTCTTAGCCTGACCTTACCGGAGATGCTTACCTTTGATAGTCATACGGCATCAACCGCACCTGTGATTAACGGACGGGTTTACACCTGGACGATTGATTCTCTGGCCGCGAACCAGGTGGTTAAGTTCAATGTGATTGGCACCATCTCATCGACTGTGGCCATGGGCGATACCCTGCCGATCAGTATCACGGCGAGTTCGGCAGTTGTGGAGATTGACCCTGCCAATAATACCGCCCAGGCGAGTATTGCCATTGTTCAGGGGTATGCTTTTGATGCCTCCATCACCCCGCTCACGCAAACCTTGTACCCGGGCGGCATCGTTACCTATACCATTAAAGTTGCTAATACCGATCTCCTGCCTGATCTGTATTCCCTAGCCACGACCGGACTGGAAGCCTTTACCACCACGCTGAGTTCAGAAGCGCTGCCTATTGATGCCGGCGGCACAAACAAGGCCACGCTGACGGTGGCGACCAACAGTTGCATGGCGGAGAGCAGTGTCAGTTTCACGGTTCGGGTTACTTCAACGCAGAGCGGGATCGTCGAAGATATTCCGGTTACCCTTGCGCTGAACATGTCCCCGAAGATAACGCTGACAACGCCCAATAATAATTCAACCAGTGGATCGCGTTCGGTGCTCTTTAGTTGGCAAACCGATCCCAGCACGACGGGCAAGCTTACGATTTATCCAACCAATGATCCTACTGCGACCCAGGTATACACCACTGCGGACGGCACAACGCACAGCGTGCAGGTGGAGAACCTGGAGCGCAACACCAACTATTCCTGGTTTGTGGAATCCACCTCGGCTTGCGGCAGCGGGACCAGCCCGGTGCGCAAAGTGACCATCGGGAATGGAATTGTCTTCACCCATCACAGCCAGAACATTACCATCAACCGTGATTACGATCAGCGCGTGACGGTGACGGTTAAGAATGAGGACAGTCTTGCCCACACCTTAACCAGCAACATAACCAATACCAACGAAGACCTGATCGTCAATTTTGTGGACAGCGGTAGTGTGGATGAGACCATCACCTTGGAGCCGGGCGAGTCGACCAATTTGACCCTGGCGATCCATGCCCAGGATGCCGCCCTGACGGATTACACCCTTACCGCCAACCTGATAGCGGATGAGGGTGGAACGCCGATTACAGATAGTGCCGTCCTTAAGGTTCATGTATTGTTTGCCGGCGACTATTCCATTGTGGAGGATCTGGCCGCCTATAATCCCATCACCCTGGCGCGGACGTATGTGATTGCCAACCATGGACAGACAATTACGGATTTGTCGCTTGAGGCGCTTGATCCGAATACCGGCTTACCGGCTTCCATTTACCTCAGTCCCAGTCTGGATCATGCCCGACTGGGCACTGGAGAATCCATTCGCGTGGTGGCGTATCCCATATTTAATGAAGAAGATGCAGTCAACCAGATTGTTTATGCGCCAACACTTCATCTGGCAAAGCCGAGTGCGGATTCTGTCAGCGATATTCCTTTTGAACTGCATGTGAAAGGTGCAGGATTTGACAAAACCATAACCGGGGCTGCGACCTGTGGAACGGGCAGAGATATTTATACCGTCACGATCACGGATTGTGCGATGTCCTTTTCAACAAATAGCTGGTATTGTACTAATCGCCCATCGATCTCCACTTCATTTAAAGTGCCTGCTTTCCTGACGAAGGATTCTATTTCGAATGTCTCAGTTGACATGACTTTCAGTCCCCACAGTAATGCGAAAGATCATAATGCTGAAATCTATTTCAATGGCTCGCAAGTAATTTCCTTTAGCAACCTGATGCCGCAAGGTTCCTATAATTTTGATATTCCATCCGGGTTATGGAAGGAAGCCATGGTCGGCATGGTTACCCAGAATGTATCCCTGGTATCGCATCACCCGAATTCAGGGCATTATATTGTATCGACTGGATATCAAGTCAATGTCGGGGTTAACAACGCGAAGACCTATGCCTGCGCAGCCAGTGAAGCGGAAGCAGAGCAGGTCATTGAGACGATGTACCCCTGCTCTGCTTCCGCCACATTTAATCCGGAAACGGATGTGTATGAAAAATCTGTCTGGGCTATTGGGGAGATCAAAGCGCAGATTCAATCCGTGATTGAAGCGGAGAATATTCCAGTCAGTGTAACCATTTGTACACAAGGGGTATGTGCAGATCCCATCGATTCGCGCACCGGTGTCTTCTCCATGGGCATCCCGGATATCTCCTTCCCCACCACGGCCGGTACGCTGGCCTTCCAGCGATCTTACTCCAGCGGTGCTGTGGATGAGTATAGTTCGGTTGGGTATGGCTGGACGCACATCCATGAAGCCCGCCTGATTTTCCCATCCAGCAGTAATGGCATGGAAGGGTATGTGCTCTTCAAGGATCCGTTGGGCAACCAGAATTTATTCAAGATTGAAGACGGCGGTACCTACAGCCCCGGGCCGGGTGTACTGGCCAGTCTTGCCGCGGTCACGGACGGTTACACTGTCAGCGCGCCGGATGGCCATGTGTTCAGATTCAACTCCCTTGGCATGATCATTTCTCTGACGGATGCTCAGGGCAATGCCTTTAGCTATATTTATAATGAAGAAGGCCAGCTTACGCGCGTAAGTGCGGATGAAGGCACTCGTTATCTTGACTTCACGTATAACGCTCAAGGCCGGATTGTGTCTGTCAGCGACCATACCAACCGGGAAGTTACCTTTAGGTATGATGCCAAGAACGACCTGGTGGCTTCCACTGATTTGTTGGATCAGGACTGGACGTACACCTACGACGCCAATCATCGTATGACCCGTTTGTTGGACCCCAGCGGCGCGCAGAGCATCAAGACGGAATATGATATGCTCGGACGTGCCTACCGCCAATATGACGGTGACGGCAATATGCTGGTCAAGATCATTTATCATGATGACGGCAGCGTCACCATGATGGATGCCAACAGCAAGAGTGAAACCCACAGCTACGACAGCCGCGGGATCATGATTTCCGGCACAGACCAGGTCGCCCGGGATACGGACACTGTTTACGACGCCAATTTCCGCCCGACCAGCATCACCAATGAGATCGGCAGCACGTTGGATATGGAGTGGAGTGCAGATGGCAAACAGCTGCTGGCGGAGGAAGACCCGGCCGGCAACCGCACGACATACACCTACGACACGCTGGGTAATCTGACCTCGATCACGGATGCATCCGGGAATACCAAGAGATACACTTACACCGGCAAATTGCTGACCAGTTCCACGGACGCGGAAGGCAAAACCACTTCTTATACCTACACACCCGAAGGCTGGCTGGAAAGCCAGACGGATGCTTACGGCCGCACCACAACCTACACCTATGATGATCACGGTCAGCGCTTGACGACCACCGATTGGCTGGGTGAGAGCACCGGCTATACTTACGATGAATTGGGCAATCAGACCGAGACGGTGGACGCGCAGGGCCGCATCAGCCGCAATGAGTACGATGATGCCGGGCAGTTGCTGCGCTCCATTCGCAATTATGACCCCGCCCGTCCGCAGAATGATCAGAACCTGTACAACCTGATCACCAGCTATACCTATGACATGTTCGGCAACCAGAAAACGGTCACCGATACACTGGGGAATGTCACCCGCTATGAGTATGACAGCAGCGGCCGCCTGGTGCGCACGGTAGATGCGATGATCCATACCACCAGCAATACCTACGACGGCAAGGGACAGTTGGTCTCTTCCACGGATGCGCGCGGCAACAAGACGACCTACGTCTATGATGCTGCCGGACGGCGACTATCCACGGTCAATGCCCTGGGGATTTCCTCCGGGACGACCACCTTCAACCTGTCCAACAATACCTCCACCGCCAGTGATTCCGCCGGTAATGCGGCAGTCTACACCTACAATGTGCTCAACCAGGTGGTCAAGATTGTCGACCCAATGGGGCATGAGACCATCACCACTTACAACCCTGATGGCAGTGTGGCCACCAAGACCGATGAGCTGGGCCGCATCACCACCTATGAATATGACGATCTCAACCGGCTGGTAAAAACCACGGACGGCAGCGGCGCGGTGACCCAATCGGTCTATGACGCCGAAGGCAACCGCGTGGCCAGTATTGACGCGCTGGGCAATCAGACCACTTACACGTATGACGACATGGGCCGCGTGATTTCCACCACGGATGCCCTGGAACATCAGACCAGCAGTACTTATGACGACGACGGCAAACTGGTCAGCTCCACGGATACGATGGGACGCACCACCACGTATGAATATGACGAGTGGGGACGCAAGTCCGCCATGACGGACGGCGCCGGACGGCGCACCACCTACACCTATGACGTGCTGGATCGGGTGATCAGCACCACCAGCCCGACCGGCACCCGCACCACGACTTACGACGCGCTGGGCAGAGTGGTCTCCACCACCGATGAGCACAGCCGCACGGCCACCACCACCTACGACGTGCTGGGTCGGGTGAAAACCTCCACGGATATTAACGGCAATACCACCACCAACACCTACGACGCGGCGGGGAACCTGATCGCCAGCCGGATGAATGACGAGGAAGCCACCCGCTATACCTATGACAAGCTCAACCGGCGCATCACCACCACCGATCCGCTGGGTAATACCAGCCGCACTGTTTATGATACCCTGGGCAATGTCAGTGAAGAAATCAACGCCAAGGGCGTGGTCACGCATTACATCTACGATTCGCTGCAGCGCAATACGGCCGTCATCCAGAATTACAAAGCGGGTGTGGACGCCAGCGCGGATACCAACGTGCGCGTGGATTACACCTACAACGCGGTGGGCAACCGCATTTACGTCAACGATGCCAACGGACATGTGACCGAATTCCAGTATGACGCTGCCAACCGGGTGACGAAGAAGATTGACCCCCTGGGCAACACCTGGACCTATACCTACGATTTGGCGGGCAATCTGATCAGCCGTACGGATGGCAACGGCGCCGTGACCGGCTTTGGCTATGATGATGGCGGCAATTTGCTGCGCATCGATTACCCCGAAGGCGAGGCGGATGTCAGCTTTACCTATGATGCATCCGGCCAGCGCCGAACGATGACGGACGGCCTGGGCACCACTACCTGGCATTATGATACCCAGGGCCGCCTGGAAAGCGTCACTGATGCGTACAATAGTGTGCTGACCTACAGCTATGATGACGAAGGCAACCGTACCGGGCTGACTTATCCGGACGGCAAGCAAGTCGCTTACACCTACGATCTGGATCATCATCTGGCGGAAGTTGCCGCCTGGGATACGCAATCCAGTGAATATGAATACGACGCGCTGGGGCAATTAACCAGTTTACTACGCCCCAACGGGGTGAGCTCCACCTATGTCTATGATGAACTTGGCCGTCTGACCGGGCTGGAGCATGCCAGCGAGGTGAGCAGCCTGGCCAATTACAGCTACACCTACGACGAAGTCGGCAACATCCTCCACGCCGAAGAGAACGTCAGCGGGGGCGGCGCCTCCGGGCCGACCGTGGGGGTAACGGTGGTGGATACCACCGGTAAAGCGCTGGCTGGCATCTCGGTGTATGCCTTCAAGGACGGAAAGTACACCAATTACAGTAAAGTGACGGATGACAAGGGCCAGCTCTCCATCACCCTGCCGGAAGGCACCTACCGCTTCCGCGCAGATATCCCTGCTGCCGGGGGACATGGGCGCGCGACCGAGTATTGGAGCGGCGAAAGCGACCATTGCGAGATCGGCCATTGCGGCCAGGTCACCATGACCATCCCGGAGGCTGTCACCGTTTCGGTGATGGATACCAACAACAATGTGCTGGCAGGCTTGAAAGTGTACGCCTTTACCGGTACAACCTATAGCTCGTACAACGGTACCACCGACGAAAATGGCCAGGTATCCCTGCGCCTGCCGGTGGGAGAATACCGCTTCCGCGCCGACAACCCCGTTTCAGGGGGGGGCGTCACCGAGTTCTGGAGTGCGACGAAGAATCATTGTACCGTTCCCGGCTGTACCATGGCCGACATCCGCGTGACCGTGCCGCTGGTGGTGAGCGTCAAGAATGATCTGGGTGAAGCGATGGCCGGATTGAATGTGTATGCCTTCAACGGCACGACTTATACCAATAAAACCGCAGTCACCAACGCTGCCGGCGAGGTACAGTTCAGTCTGCCGGAAGGCAATTACCGCTTCCGGGCTGATCTCCCCCATGTAGGGGGGGCAGGGGGGGGCACCCAGTTCTGGAGTGGCTCTGAAAATCACTGCACCCTGCCGGGCTGCAGCGCGGCCTTGATCACCGTTTCCTTGCCGGTCACCCTGACGGTGGTGGACACCGGCGGGGATCTGATCCCCAATGTAAACGTGTATGCCTTCAAGGGCACGACGTACACCGGTTTTAGCAAGAAAACGGATGCCAATGGCGAGGCTGTCTTCACTTTGCCTGCCGGTGATTACCGCTTTAGGGCGGATTTCAACGCCACGCAATTTTGGAGCGGGACAAACACGACCTGCGCCATCCCTGGTTGTACGGCGGACGGCGTCACGGTCAGTAAACCTGTGACCGTAACCGTACTGAACACCGCCGGAACTGCTCAGTCCGGGTTGACGGTGTATGCCTTCAATGGCACGACCTATACCGGGTACAGCAAGACCACCGGTACCAATGGAGAGGTGAAGTTCACCCTGCCTCTGGGTGCATACCGCTTCCGCTCAGATCTCAATGGTACCCAGTTCTGGAGCAGCACAGCCAACGATTGTACCTTACCGGGCTGCGAAGACGCCCAGGTGACGGTCTCCATCCCTGTGCAGGTAACCGTCCTGGGTGCTTCCGGCGAAGCCCTCTCCGGCATCGCTGTGTATGCCTTCAACGGCACGACCTATACCAATTTCAGCAAAACGACCTCTGCATCCGGTGTGGCAACCTTCACTCTGCCCCTGGGTGAGTACCGTTTCCGTGCCGACATTGCCGGGCAGCAGCTCTTCAGCAATCCCGTGAATCATTGCACCCTTCCAGGCTGCGAAACGGTCACTATACAGGTGGGCGGCGTACCGACGGCCACAGCCACCGCCACGGCGACGCTTGAATCCACCGCCACGGCCACGCTGGAAGCCACACAGATTCCGACCGAGACCCTGGAACCAGCCACGGCGGTGCCCAGTGAAACGCCCGTTGAAACCCTGATTCCCAGCCTGACCCCGACTCTGGATGGCATGGGTTGGCTTAGCCAACCGGTTACCCATCTGGGAAAACTGGCGCTCCCGCCGCAGCAGCAATCTGCCGGGGTGAGTGTGCAGGTAAGCAATACGGACGGCACCCCGCAGGCCGGGCTGAACGTGTACGCCTTCAACGGCGAAACCTATAGCGGCATCAACGGGATCACCGATGTAGCCGGGATCGTTACCCTGAATCTCTCCGCGGGCGAGTACCGTTTCCGCGCAGACCTCAACCCCGCTGGGGGGGCAGGTGGAACGCAGTTCTGGAGTGCAGAAACGAATACTTGTACCGTACCGACCTGCACCTCAGCTAGTATTACTGTCACAAAACCACTGACCATCACCGTGCTCAACACCGACGGCACACCCCAGGCGGACCTGCCGGTATACGCGTTCAATGGTGAGACGTATAAGAATATCAGCGGTACCACCGACGCCAACGGCCAGGTGATCTTTATCCTGCCGCTGGGCGACTACCGCTTCCGTACCGATGTTCCCCCTTCAGGGGGCCAGGGGGCTAGCACTCAGTTCTGGAGCAGCACAGAAAATACATGCACCCTGCCGGGCTGCGAAAGCGCTTCAGTGTATGTCAGTAAACCCCTGGCAGTGACGGTGCTGGATAGTAATAACGCGGTGATGGCCGGGCTGAACGTCTACGCCTTCAACGGCGAGACCTATACCGGGTACAGCAAGGTTAGTGACGAAAACGGACTGGCGGTCTTTAACCTGCCCCTGGGCGATTACAGATTCCGTGCCGATCTTGGCGGTACCCAGTTCTGGAGCAGTGCGGCAAATGCGTGCACCTTACCCGGCTGTGAAAGCGCCGTGGTGAGCGTCACCCCGCCCGTCACCCTGACGGTGGTGGATACGGACGGTCTGGCTCAGGCCGGGCTGAACGTGTATGCCTTCAATAGCACCACTTACACCGGCTACAGCAAAGTGACGGACACGGCTGGACAAGCCGTCTTCATCCTGCCTGCCGGCGAGTACCGCTTCCGCGCCGACGTAGCAGGGGGTTCCGGTACTCAATTCTGGAGTGCTGAAACGAACACCTGCACCTTGCCTGGCTGCACAACAGCCGCAGTGACGGTGACCAAACCTGTCACCGTGACAGTTGCCGGCGAAGCCGAAAATCCTTATGTTGGTCTGACGGTGTATGCTTTTGACGGCAGCACCTATAGCGGTTATTCGGCGGTCACGGACGCCGGTGGCAAAGTCGTCTTCACTTTGCCCCTGGGCAGCTACCGCTTCCGCGCCGACTTTGATGGAGTTGAATTCTGGAGCGGTAACGAGAACACCTGTGTTCTGCCCGCCTGTACCGCCGACTCGGTCACCCTGCCCGGTGGGACAGGCATGCAGGAAGTGAGCATCGATTACACTTACGATGCGCTTAACCGCCTGACCAGTGCCACCTATTCCAACGGCACCAAATTTGCCTACACCTATGATGCGGCTGGCAATGTCCTGACCTACGCCGCCACGCATTACGGTCTGACGACGACTACCACCTATACCTACGATGAAGCCAACCAGCTATTGAGCGCCAACGATGCGACGACCAGTTGGACCTATACCTACGACGGCAACGGTAGCCTAGTTCAAAGCGATCCGGGCACAGGTGCGGCGAAAGGTTCTATCCGCTACACCTACAATACTGCCGGGTACCTGACTAAAGTTGAGAACTTTACAACCGAATGGCAGACCCAATCCGAGATGAAATATGACGGTCTCGGAAACCGCCTGGAGATGACCACATACGTCGATGGTACGCCGAGTACGACCCGTTACCAACTGGATAACGGCCAAACGCTGGCTGCCATCGAAGGGGACTCCAGCACCTTCTACTTATACGGACGCGGTGTGATTGGCACGTTCAGCACGGAATGGTCTTATATTCTTCAAGACGGCGCGGGATCCATGCGTCAATTGGCCAAACCGGATGGGGCGGTGGCGTTGAGTGTCTCGTATACACCGTGGGGAGATACCCTCGAGGTGTACGGCACCGGTATGCTGGATATCGGCTATTTGGGCGGCGTGTATGACGCCGGCACCGGCCTGATTTACATGGGCAATGGTCAGTATTATGACCCATCCACCGGGCGTTTCCTGACCCGAGGAGCCAACGCCGATCAGAGTAATCCGTATGTGCCTTGGAGTGGCGATCCCTCCGGGATGCTGATTGCGCCTTTGGCGCTGCTGGCGCTGGTGTTTGGCAGGAAAAAGAACCGCACCAAGCTGGATCATTTTGTTATACTGGTTGTGATTGGATTGTCGATTGGGTTGAGCGTGTCGGCGTGTGGTGTTGAAACACCCACAGTACAACCAACTGCTATACCAATAGCTACGCCGACCCCTCCAAGGGGAGGCAATAATGGAAGTCAAGGTTATACCAGTGAAGCAAAATACGGTGGATCAGGATATGTTGTAGTATCTACGCCAACCCTGACTTGCTGGTGGAACACAATCATCGATCCATCACTTCAAATAGTAAAATTGAACGGTGTTCAAGCTCCTAAGATTTATTGGAATAATATGACACGACAACAATTTGGAGATGTTCAACGTAGTCAAGGGATAAGAAATGATTGTGCAATATATGCTATTGCTGCCGCTTTCAATCTTTTTGAAGGGAAGGCCGGTTATTATTCTAGTCCAAGTACATTCGTCCAAGGATATAAATATTCGGGAAGTAAAATGGCGCAGGAAATTGATGATGTATGGTTAGACCGTCAAACTTATATTCCATCGCATCAAAATTATGATGCTTCAATCAGAATGTTTCCTAATTTTATAACATTTCCTTTTGAGCAAATAAACATCGTAGATTATTATAGGACTAACACAAATGCTTCATTTTCAGTACCTTATACCGCATCTATTTCTAGTGAAAGTAAAGAAGAAATGAAAAAGAAACTAGTAGATAATTCTGTACTTCAATTAATTACTTTGTATTACACTAGTGATGATTTACCAGAATTTTTGCAAGGGGATTCAAACCCAAGAAATTTCAATATGGACATTCCATTATTTGGAAAGAAAATCACAATTCCAGCTAGTGGACATACAGTATTACTTGTGGCATATGATCCTACTCATATCAATACAAAGAACCACGAAGTTTATGAATGGGGAATTGTGAATTCGTGGGATGATGGTGGAGAGATGTATTGGATAAGGGATCAAGATTTGGATAAGTATGATGTTGTGGAGATAAGAAGATGAAAAAAGCCAAAAAGATTATTTTTATTAGTTTATTGATACTAATAATTAGTTTGTGTTTAATCAATATCTTCATTCCTATGAATCCAATTATTGTTGGCGAACCGGTTTATTATGAAATTGCTTATACGGAAAATGATTTTCCCTCTAAGTTAATGTTTACGGATGAAACAGGTAAAAATGGAAGTAGTATAAATCTAAAATTACCGATCCAAATTGAGATTTTTGGAACCAGAATTCCCCTGGTGAAATCATTTGCCAGCGATAATATTTCTGGAATATATTGGGATCCGACAGGAAAAGCTCTAGGCGTATTATATAGTACCTATTATGTAAATATTAGGTATCCTGCTTTAATTTTACTTGATGGAGAATCCTTCTCATGCCCAAATGACATGGATTTATATACGAATTATTCATATCCAATCCATGTAGTTGATCGTGAAAGGATAATTATCAATATGGGAAATTTTCCGAATAATCGCCTAGTACTTTATAATATGAAGGATTGTAAGCAAGAAAGTATTTATTATGACGGAAGTGAGGTAAGAGTTTTTGCAGTATCCAGTCAAGGATGGTTAGCTGTAAATGAAGTGAAAAATGATGAACTAATGTTAAATGTTTATGATGATAACAAAAAATTAGTTTATTCAGATAATACTGTTGGATATGAATATTATCTTACGTGGTCGAAAGATGGGAGTAAACTAGTTTATAACATTAATGTTGAAAATGACATTGATGATGTTTGTATGTATGATTTTGTAAAGGAAGAGAAAACCATTATTGGTAAATCTTCGGCGAAAGTTTCATTCTCGCCGGATGGCAACAAATTGATAATGGAAAAAAACAGTAATGATCTAGTTATTTTGGATTTAATTACCTTGCAGGAAAATGACTTCATTAGTGGATCAAATCCAGATTGGCGTCCGTAACTAAGCAATAACGAAATTGTTAGTTTTTAAGCGAACATAAATATATGATTTAATTTTCGGAATGCGTTTTGATTAATGAGCCACCACTACTGTTGACGGCAAAGTCGTTTTCACTTTGCCTCTGGGCAGCTACCGCTTCCGCGCAGACTTTGACGGGGTTGAATTCTGGAGCGGCAACGAGAACACGTGTACCTTGCCTGCCTGCACCGCCGACACAGTAACCCTGCCTGGCGGAACCGGCATGCAGGAAGTCAGCATCGATTACACCTACGATGCGCTCAACCGCCTGACCAGTGCAACTTATTCCAACGGGACGAAGTTTGCCTATACTTATGACGCCGCCGGCAATGTGTTAACCTATGCCGCCACGCATTACGGTTTGACCACCACTACGACCTACACCTATGACGAAGCCAATCAATTGCTAACCGCGACTGACCCTTCGACCACCACTTCGACAGGCTCAGGGCAAGCCTGGCAGTATACCTATGACGGCAACGGCAGCCTGTTGCAAAGCGATCCGGGCGCAGGTGCGGCGAATGGCTCCACGCGCTATACCTACAACACCGCTGGCTACTTGGTGAAAGTAGAAACATATGCCACCGACTGGCAGACCCAATCCGAGATGAAGTATGACGGTCTGGGTAACCGCCTGGAGATGACCACTTACGTCGACGGCACGGCAAGTACGACGCGCTACCAACTGGATAACGGCCAAACCCTGGCTGCTATCGGAGCTGAAAGTTCTACTTTCTATCTCAATGGCATGGGTGTAATAGGCACGCTTGGCGAATCTTGGAGCTATATTCTGCAGGATGGCGCTGGGTCTACCCGACAGCTCGTGGATACAGAGGGTGCGGTACAGTTAAGCATTTCATACACCCCATGGGGGGATACGCTGGAAGTCTATGGTTCCGGTATGCTGAATTTAGGCTACATGGGTGGAGTTTACGATGCCGGCACCGGGCTCATTTACATGGGCAATGGACAGTACTATGACCCAAGTACAGGCAGGTTCCTGACCAGGGGAATGAAGGAAGAAAGCACAAATCCATATACGCCATGGAATAATGACCCGGTTGGAATGCTCATTGGCCCATTCGGATTTTTAGCCTTATTGTTTGCCAAGAAAAAGAAACATACCAAACTGGACGCCATTATTGTTGTGGTCATTCTATTGGCATTGATGGGCTTTGGATCCAGCATTGCCATGCCGGTTCAGGCGAACTCAACGACCACCAGTACTTACGGCGGGTTTACGATGCCAAGTGTTCCGATGTCATATGCATCGTCACCACAACCAGCGACTTATAAAGCAACCATCGTGGCGAATCCAGGTGCACCTGTACAATTGATAACGACAGACGAATTGTGTGGTGTCATTGATACTGGAGATCTCTGGACAGATTTTCTTGGTATGGCTGAAGATATAGTAGATGCTTATTTATTAGGATGGAAGAATTTTGGCACTGCATTAAAAATATTTCTTGATCCAAATGCAAGTTATTGGCAAAAGGAGTTTGCTGCAATATATATGGTTTTCTGGGTGGGAGCCCATTATGTACTTGCAGCTGGTTTGACATTACTTGCTTATAGTGCATATCTTGTAGTTACTGGAAGTGCTTCAATTTGTGCATTAAACGGATCGTGTTCACAAGCGGTCATTAATAGTGCAGATGAGGCAGTAGATGTTATAGGTAAAGCAGTAGGTGCAGATGGTGATCCGACAAATGAGGTGAAAGATATTGTAAACACTGCTTGTGGGGGTGATTTGTGTGAAGGTGAAATTCGTCAATTAACTGAGGGAATAGAACATATAACACCTAAATTGTCACAAAATTTCTTGGGTAATAATGGTCAAATTTTAGGATTCGATCATATTTATTCACGCCATTGGTATAATACATTTGCCCAAGGTACTTCAAGATTCCTCCAAAATTTCAGAGTTATTAACTTAGTTGAAATATTAAATAAGGCAGCAGGTCCGAAAACTGGATGGATTCAAGAAGACAACAATTATTTTGTAAAAATATTTGAAGTGGGAGAAAATATTGGTTATTCTAATTCTGGGTATATTACATCTTATTTGAAAATAATAGTAGACCAGCTAGGGAATGTTGTAACTGCTTATCCATATTAAATAGTAATATTGCCTTTTCACAACTATTGACTTAATCCGAGGACTAAATGACTAAAATTTGCATTGATTTTAAGTTTGATGAAAATGAAATTCAAAGATATAAAAATAAATTACCTTGTGATAATGACGTTTTCTTACTATTAATCTATTTTATAGTACCTATACGGTTTTCTATCAATGATATTGATATGTTTAGGCATACTCCAATTCGATATAATGGACATGGAGATACTACAATTACTGAACCAGAAAAAAAATATTTGGCAGATGGAAGTGAAATAGTACAAAATAATAATAGCAGTCAATGGTTTGAGATACCATTGTTGCATTTTGTTACAAACGGATTTATTGAAGTAATGAAAATAGAACAAGGTAATATAGGTAGTTATTGCATACCTGATACCAGTAGATTTATTTATTATGAACCACTAGGCAATAGGGTCAAAGTACATTGTACAATGCAACAGTCAAATATCGCTATTGTCGAAAAAACCTTATTAATTGGTAGTTATAAAGATTTTGTTCATAGAGTTCAGATTTTTATGAAAGATAACTTTCATGAACTACAATCAAGTAGATTATGGTCTTTATGGTTAGATGAAACTGATGAAAATCATTTAATGAGGCCTTTGGAAAGGATGTGATCATTGCATTTTGAAAATACTTAATTGAAAACTTACAATTAATAATGATTCTAAATGTTTTGTTTATCCTTTGGCATTCGTACTGCAGTGACCGTGACCAAACCGATCACGGTGACCGTTGCCGGTGAAGCTGAAAATCCCTACGTCGGTCTGACGGTGTATGCTTTTGATGGCAGCACGTATAGCGGTTATTCGGCGGTCACGGACGCCGGCGGCAAAGTCGTCTTCACTTTGCCCCTGGGCAGCTACCGCTTCCGCGCGGACTTCGATGGCGTGCCCTTCTGGAGCGGGACGGAAAACACCTGTGCTCTGCCTGCCTGCACCGCCGACACAGTTACCTTGCCTGGCGGGACGGGTATGCAGGAAGTGAGCATCGATTACACCTACGATGCGATTAACCGTCTGACCAGTGCCACCTATTCCAACGGGACGAAGTTTGCCTATACTTATGATGCCGCTGGAAATGTTTTAACCTATGCCGCCACCCATTATGGTCTGACGACTACTACGACCTATACTTATGACGAAGCCAATCAATTATTAAGCGCCAACGACCCTTCGACAGGCTCAGGGCAAGCTTGGACCTATACCTACGACGGCAGCGGCAGCTTGATTGAAAGCGACCCGGGCGCAGGTGCAGCGAATGGTTCTACCCGCTACACCTACAATACCGCCGGTTACCTGACCAAACTAGAAACTTACACTACCGAATGGCAAACCCAATCTGAGATGAAGTATGACGGACTGGGTAACCGATTGGAGACTACAACCTACACTGATGGGGTAGGCAATACCACTCGCTATGTCCTGGACAGCGGCGCAACCCTGGCTGCTACCGGAGCTGAAAGCTCTACCTTCTACCTAAATGGCATGGGTGTCATAGGTACATTTGACGAATCCTGGAGCTATATTCTGCAGGATGGCGCTGGGTCAACACGGCAGCTCGTGGATACAGAAGGTGCGGTACAGTTAAGCATTTCCTACACCCCATGGGGCGATACCTTGGAAGTCTATGGTTCCGGTATGCTCAACCTGGGTTACATGGGCGGCGTGTATGACGCCGGCACTGGCCTGATTTACATGGGCAATGGACAGTACTATGACCCAAGCACTGGAAGGTTCCTGACCAGGGGGATGAAGGAAGAAAGCACAAATCCATATACGCCCTGGAGTAGTGATCCTGCTGGTATGTTAATTGGACCATTCGGATTTTTAGCCTTACTGTTTGCCAGGAAGAAGAAACATACCAAACTGGACGCCATTATTGTTGTGGTTATTCTATTGGCATTGATGGGCTTTGGATCAAGCATTGCCATGCCAGTACAGGCAGCAGGAATTGCGGATACTGTCTCGATGCCGGTTGCGCCACGGTCGTATGCAGTACAAGCTGAATCGGCGACTGTTGGTGCAAGAATGCCTGCAAACCCTGGAGCACCAACCAACACAATTAATCCAAGTGAAAATTGTATTATCCCAACTAACCCATTGTGTTTACAATTCAGAGAATGGCTTGGACAGGCTTTTGAATTTATAGTGGGAGCCTTGTATCAGTATGTGGATGATATAACCTTTGGAATGTATTCAAAACAATACCAAGTAATTCAAATGTTGGCGTCTATTGCAGCAGTTTTATTTGGTATTCCTAATAATTCTAGTAGTTATTCTGAAGCATTTATTGAGGGTATGGAGTTTGGTAGAGACTTATCTATGGCAACCGGTGTTGCTATGGAAGTATTTGGCATGGTGTCTTTGATAGCCAGCATATCAACAGGTACCCTTGCTATAAGTGCAGCAATAATTTC
Organism: Leptolinea sp. UBA5203; assembly: GCA_002412765.1. Taxonomy (GTDB): domain Bacteria; phylum Chloroflexota; class Anaerolineae; order Anaerolineales; family Anaerolineaceae; genus UBA5203. The sequence goes on from DHVR01000079.1 coordinate 34,710, forward strand.
GGGTGGTTCAGCCAGTGTTGTAGCAGTTCCTGTTTTAGCGGCTGATGTAGCGTTAGTGTTTGTTGGAGCTGTTGCTATACTGGAATCAGCAGCTTTAATGAGATATATTGACAGCTCACCCATCGATATCGGCGGTGGAGGTGGTTGGACAAATCCCTATCGATTACCTGATGAAGCTATTGATTACGCTGTAAGCAATGAGAGTAGGTTGCAGCATGCATATGAGCACTCTTCTGAGTTAGGATTCGGAAATTGGAATAACTCCAATAAAATATTATGGAAGGAATATATTAGTGATATATTAAAGAATCCAATGAAGACTTTTGATAATATATTAGGAAAGGATGCTGTCCAAGGTTTTTACAAAGTCGTTGATGGAAAAGATGTAGCAGTTTTTATTTACAAGGATGGAAAATATAAAGGTTTAGTAGCCACTGTTTTCGAGTTAAAGCCAAATCAACTCATAAAATTTGGATTAAAATAGGAGGTAGTTATGAATTTGGGTTTTGGAGAATATTTATTTGTATCAAATTGCATAAATATGCCTTATGAAGCATCAAAAATTATAGGGTTATTGAGATCTTTAGAATTAGAAATAAAGAATACTAGCAGAATAATTTATTTTAATACTAAACTGAATTGTATAAATTATGACAGAGTTATGGAGGGAATAGGAACATTTAATAAGGATTTACTTGATTATGATGATTTGTCTTGTTATCCGCTTTCTTCCATAGATGTTACGTTTATTGATGGTATCTTTGGCAGGATTTCGATTATGTTTCTAGATGAGTTTAGTTACAAAATTTCATTCACTACCAATTTTGCGGAGAAATTTGAGGAGTGTAATAACAAAAAGCTAAAAAAAAATAATGCAAAAAAAGTAGAGCATTTAGCTTTTAGAATGTTTACGTATCTCGAACCTGTCTATAGCGTTATTGGTGTAGAAATGAGTTGTGAAGGGATAGTAGCACTAAAATCAGATAAGACCTTATTACCTGTAGATAAAGTATACCTTTCTTATGATATTTGTGATTCAAATATAAAAAAAATAGCAGCAGAATTGAAATTTACCATTGACCTCAAAAGTGGAATATATCTTAGGAATTCCGATGTCGACGATTATGCGTATCAACCAAATTATGATATTAGGAATCGGATAATTGGTGATAATACCCACTTTTGGGAAAACAAGGTGACAACTTAAGAACTAATTCGATATATTGTAAATCTATTAAGTTATTATCATCTTGATTTACTTCTATATTTCTTAATAGACCTCTAGTGTCGGTAGGATGCTGGCGGGAGGGTGGTCTTTGTCCTGCCTCAGGGCAGCTACCGCTTCCGTGCGGACTACGACCCCTCGGCTGAGCTCGGGACAGGCGGCGTGCCTTTCTGGAGCGGAACGGAAAACACCTGTGTTCTGCCCACCTGTACCGCCGACACGGTCACCCTGCCCGGCGGAACCGGCATGCAGGAGGTGAGCATCGATTACACCTATGATGCCCTGAATCGCCTGACCAGTGCCACCTATTCCAACGGGACGGCCTTTGCCTATACCTACGATGCGGCCGGGAATGTGTTAACTTACGCAGCGACCCATTACAGCCTGACCACTACTACGACCTATACTTACGATGAAGCCAACCAACTGTTAACTGCGACCGACCCTTCGGCAACATGGACCTACACCTATGACGGCAATGGCAGTTTAATTGAAAGCGATCCTGGAACAGGTGCTGCCAACGGCTCGACAAGATACACGTACAACACTGCCGGTTACCTGACCAAACTAGAAACATACACTACTGACTGGCAGACTCAATCCGAGATGAAGTATGACGGTCTGGGTAATCGATTGGAGATGACCACTTACGTCGATGGCACGCCGAGCACGACGCGCTACCAATTGGATAACGGCCAAACCCTGGCTGCCATCGCAGGTGAGACGAGTACCTTCACCCTATACGGACACGGTGTAATTGGCACGTTCAATTCGGAATGGTCATACATTCTGCAAGATGGCGCGGGATCCATGCGTCAATTGGCCAAGCCGGATGGGGTAGTGGCGTTGAGTGTCTCGTACACGCCATGGGGAGATACCCTCGAGGTGTACGGCACCGGCATGCTGGATATTGGCTATTTGGGCGGCTTGTATGATGCCGGTACCGGCCTGATTTATATGGGCAATGGTCAGTATTATGACCCAAGTACGGGCCGCTTCCTGACCCGAGGAGCCAATGCCGATCAGAGTAATCCGTATACCCCGTGGAATAGTGACCCCTCCGGGATGCTGATTGCGCCTTTGGCGCTGCTCGCGCTGGTGTTTGGGCGCAAGAAGAACCGGACCAAGCTGGAATATGCTATATTAATATTAGTAACGATATTATCAGTTGGAATAAGTTTTTCTTCGGTGAGTGAATTTTCTATAACCACCGTATCAGCTAAAGATAGTAATTTACCAGTTGACATATATATTCCCCCAGCAAATAATGTGCAAGAAGAAGGAATAACACATAATGGCGATATTCCTGAAGAGCCTGAAACACCTGCAAGCTCCGTTAAGACAGCTAGTGCATTAATTTGTCTACACATAAATCATTTCAGAACTCCTGATTCCAAAAATGAAGATTGGGGTTGGAATAGTAATATACTCTATAAAATATATACAAGGTTGTATGAAGATAAAAATTGGGATCAGAAATGGTGGTGGAAGGAATACGGTGATGATGGACATTTTTCATTGGAAGAGTTTTATGCTACTCTATTAATCAGAGAAGTTGCATATGCACCTAGGGATTTAGTCGATCTTGATGTAAATGTATGGGTTGAAGCCCTGGCAAGGAAATCCTATCAATGGTGTACAACAGACTCTGGATTAAATTGTGATCCAACAACCGATCGTGGTATTGCAAATTTCTTAGTATCATGGAGTTCACCTGTAAAGGTAATGTTAAGTAATTGTTGGAATTCGTGTCCATTAGATGCGTATTTTAGTTATATTTCAAATGATACAAATAAATGGGCTTATAAAATTATCAAAGGCATCAAATATCCAATGCCAGAGTGGATGGTTTTTGATAAGGATCGCCCGTGTGATTCTGGCAATGTTGTGTTAGATTCTGAACCGATAGGGATAAAATTTAGTTTCTTTAGAATTATGAATAGGAAATATAAACATGAAGCTTTTTATCAATCTCCAAAACAAGCGAGTGGGGATTTGGGCCGGTTAGTAATTCCAACTTATTGTGAACGTTTTTTCCTTCAAAATGGATATCTAACAACGGATTGCAAACTTCCTGAAAACATTACCTCAAAATGAAAGGTGTAGTTATGCGAAATGGAAAATCAGCTATTTATATTATAAAACTATTGTTAATAGTATTAATATTTTCTGGTTGTAGTTATGAGTCAAAAACCACTGCAACGCAGAATATTTCAGGAATACTACCAACAACAACTTCAATACCAACAAAAGATAATGAGGTAGTACTTCCAACAATAACAGAAACAATTACGACTAACTCCGAACAACCATCATTTAAATATGAATCAATCAAGATAGTTAATAATATAGATCAATTGCCAACTATTGTCGGTTCATTGGTTCTTGCCAATACTTCTAGTTATGATGTTTCAAATATAATTATATGGGATATGGTTTCTAAAAAGGAAATTGAAATTCCAAATGAATATGTTGAAATATTTGCAGTGTCGCCGAAAATGAACTATTTGGCATATTCCTCATCATCACTAGAACAAGACATATTGAAGGATCATGGAATAATTATAATGAATTCGGATGGAACAATAATTGATACGCTTAGTGATATAGAACCGGGTGTTAGTTTTAAATGGAAAGATGAACAAGAATTAATGATAAATTCCTATATGGAAGAAAATCCCCTAATTCTATACTCGCCATTTACTAAAAGCACGCAAACTATACTTCCTTACTTTCAAGAATCGGAGATTGTTTTTTTTGATAAAGATTTAATTCGATTATGGAATTTTTATGCACAGCATAAAAATGTTTATAACCCTACTTTTACAAGAGTTATTTTTCCTACAAATGATGAACAGGGTCCGAAGATAGTGTTGCGTGATTTAACTTCTGAAACAGATTTGGCGTCGTTTCCCACCTACATTGAATGGGGAGTAGATCCAAGCTGGTCAACTAATGGCGATAAATTTGCGATTGGAATTGAAACAAACCCATCTTCGATACAAGGTGATTTCAGTAAATATGAAATATTTCTGATTGATCAGAATGGTGATTTAATTCAAAAAACAAATTATGCTTCAATATCAGATTCGTTTTATATTCTTTATCTATCATGGTCTCCTGACAATCGATATATTGCATTTAGCTTTTCTAGAAACACTGATAATTATTATGATAATATTGAATTAGGTGTATTTGATACTAGTACTCAAGAAACAGCATTTTATCAGATTACTACACCTAGTGAATATGTCCCAATATGGTCTCCTGATAGTAGATTTATAGTTCTAAAAACAGCTTATCCAAAAGAAAATGGAACTAATTCATTAATCATAGACATTACTACTAATCAAGGATTGATAATAAAAGAAGGATATGAACCAATTGGCTGGTTAAATTAGTTTTCATAATCTATTTTGTTTAAGTAGATAATATTTAAGAAGTCACATAGGGCACCGACTGGCAAACCCAATCCGAAATGAAGTATGACGGTCTGGCTCCCTCGGCTCTACAAGCCTCACGAGTGCTGCGCGAGTAACCGCCTGGAGATGACCACTTTCGTCGACGGCATGCCCAGCACAACGCGCTACCAACTGGATAATGGCCAAACTCTGGCCGCCATCGCAGGGGAGACGAGCACCTTCACCTTGTACGGACGCGGTGCGATTGGCACGTTCAGCACGGAATGGTCATACATTCTCCAAGATGGCGCGGGATCCATGCGTCAATTGGCCAAGCCGGATGGGGCGGTGGCTCTGAGCGTCTCGTACACGCCGTGGGGAGACACCTTGGAAGTGTACGGCACCGGAATGCTGGATATCGGCTATCTAGGCGGGGTGTATGATGCCGGCACTGGCTTGATTTACATGGGCAATGGACAGTATTATGACCCGTCTAGTGGCCGCTTCCTGACCCGGGGAGCCAATGCTGATCAGAGCAATCCGTATACGCCATGGAACAGTGACCCTTCCGGGATGCTGATTGCGCCATTGGCGCTGCTGGCGCTGGTGTTTGGGCGGAAAAAGAACCGCACCAAGCTGGATCATTTTGTTATACTGCTTGTGATTGGATTGTCGGTTGGGTTGAGCGTATCGGCGTGTAATACAACACCTGAAGGTGAGAAGGCAACCCAGACATATGAAGCTGCAATAGGAATATTTAATTCAAGGAATACAATGACTTCAGTTGCATATGGAGTAAAATTTGCAACTGCTGTGTGGCAAATGAATCAAACTGAAACCCAAGCTGCTATTCCAGCAACTGCAACCACGATAGCTTCAAGCACGCCAATGCCTTCTGGAACCCAACAGAAACACTAACTGTAAATTTATGTTTAGCTATTATAACTTTGCATATATCTTATCCATCAATAAATAAATCTACATTTCAGTTCACAAAACTACCTTTTGATGTTTCATTTCTTTATTCATGGGGATTTGGAAATAATACTGAATATTTATCATACGATAGCTTGGCAAGTGCAACTAAGAACACTGGTCATAAATATAGTGGATTAGATTTGGAAGCCAATGGCAAATCAATCTCTGGATGGAATCAAATCGCTTTCGCAAGTCATTAAAACATCCGTAGATTGCATGGCATACTGGTCCAATGTCAAGAAAACTGCCCTCATTTTCATCTGAATTTTCTTAAGAAATTCATGTATAATACCAATTAAGCGATCAAATTCCCCATAGACACATAAGCTGACACCGCGCAATAGAGGACGCCTTGATGAGTAAATCATAAAGGTGAATTATTTAAGGTATAGTTTTCCAGAGTCCTTAATGGTTTATTAAGCGTGCACTTACAAACCGATACAAATAACCGGTTTGGGTTCTTTCCATTGGAGATGGTCTATGAACAAAAGCAAACTTTGGCCAATCTTACTGGTTGCAGGCGCTTTTATTGTTGTTCTAAGTACTCTGGCTGTGATTTTGGGTCTAAAAAACATCCCATCCGTCAGTGAACAAATACCACCCGGTTCAGCCCCCATCCATGTGCGCATTACCTATCCTGATAATCAAACCGGCTGGCCGCTGAACGCAACCATTCCCATCCAGATCAGTGCCTGGGGTGCGCAGCCCATTACCAATGTGGATTTGTATATCAACAACACGGTGTATCAATCCCAGGTTTACCCGGCGGATCAAGTCCAAAAAGAATACGATTCCGTGATCCACTGGCAGCCTGGAGAAATCGGTCAATATATCCTGGTGGCAAAAGTGATGGATGCAGCCGGAGGAACGGGCATCTCCAATGCGGTGGTGGTTGAATCCGCAGCCGCCGTTGGCTCTCGCTCACCTATCCAGTTCATCCCGGGTGACACCCTGGCGAATATCGCTGTCACCCAAAATATTTCCCTGGAAGAAATTCAAGTGGCAAATCCCGGCATTGATCCACAGCAAGCCCTGCCGGAAGACAGTCAAGTCTTTATTCCCAATCCACCCATCGCTGTCATTAATCCCAATCAAATCCCTGCCTATGTTCCAAATGCGAATCCACCTCCAACCGGTAACCCGCCCTCGGATGATTCCGCACCCCCAAAATGGACCTTTGTCCATGATTTCCTTTTTTGGATGAAGACCTCGAACACAGATCAAGCCGAGCCGCCAGAGGAGCAAAATAATCCCAATCTGCCTGCCGGACCGGATCTATTTAGCGAATACTATTCCAATTGTGAGGTCTATCTGCAGGTGAGGTTCTTGCCGGATAGCAGCCAGACTATTTCTGAGGACGGGTATTTTCTCTATCGTTCCCAGGATGGGGGTGCCTACGAAAGAATCGCCACCTTGCCCGCCTATAATGGCTCCCCGAATGGGGATTCCTCCCCCTGGACTTTTCACGACATGGAGCAGCACGGCTCCTTAACCTATTATGCCGCCGCGTTTAATAGCTATGGAGAAAACCCAGGGACGCCAGTCTCCATACCCATGGAAGAAGTGGGCTGCGCCGGGCCAGACCCGATCTCCGGTATCAATATTAACGGGGATGGGGATTTGGTGCTGCCTGGAGGGCTGGACACCGCCTATCTTTACATCCAAATCAACAACTCCCAGGCTCTGCGTGTGCCCGAAGGGAATCGCATGTTTCTGCCTCATTCTGGTCAAAAATTCAATCTGGATATCTACCTGGACAGTCTGGTGAATACCATCCAAATCGCCGACCTTCAGGTTCACATGGAAGTGTGGGGGTGGCAAAGTGGAAACCTGGTTTATGTGGGTGAGCTGGATCGCACCATTCATCGCACCGTTTTAACCATTTGCTCCAAGGAAGGAGAAGGTGCCTGCACAGCAGGCGGAGGCGGTGTCTGGGTACGTGAGATGAACATCCTCTCGGATAATCTCAAACCGTTGGACCAACAACAATACGAACTGCACTGGCAAACCACCTCGTTGACGGAAGCAGATTGGATCTGCTTGAATATGGCAGAAGCGTTTAATGGCCCGCACATGGAAGATGCCAATCCAGTACTCTATCACAACTGCTATTTTGCGACTAAAGATGGATATGTTGGCGGACAGGAAGGCACCTATCTGCTTGATTTGGGACAAATTCTATATCCGGCGGATAAAAGCAGCGTTCCTCTCTACAAAGGGGGGAACCAGGAGCATTATCAATATCCTGATTTTGATCTCAAACACCAAATCGGTACGCCGTTTGATCTGGCACTGCGCGGTTATGCCCGGCTGGATGAGCATAAGCTGAATGATATCTCCAATACAATCTACATGCACTACAACACCGGCGCAACTCCATCCGAGCTGCCTGCATTGGCGTCCACCATCCCCAGCCTGTATGATATCGAAATTTTGGAAGACAGCTACGCCCCACCCACCTATGAAATCTGGGAGAATTGGGCCTGCGTGATCGTGGATTCGGACCCGAATAACGATTATGGAGGGGTCAATAACAAGCTTTGTCCGCTTTCGTATGTGGAATGCGGGGTCAATGTCGATTGCGAAGACCCCGGTTTCTGGGGCACCATTGCCAAAGCCTGGGACATGATCGTAGATGCCATCAATGAGGTAAAAAGCGCCATCGCGGGAGCGATTGCCGATGTGATCCCCTATTGCAGTGACAGCAGCCTGTGTAAGGATGCAGTAAGGGCTGGATTGGATTACGGCATCACCGCCATCAGCGGCATGCCGCCGAATTTGCCCAACTCGGATGAACTTCTAACAGAAGGGATCACCGAAGTCATTGGCGCTGGATTGGGAGAAATTGTCGATCCCAACGCCATCCAGTATGTTTGCGGAGATGCCTGCAAAGCTGAAATTGCCACGCAGTTACAGCCCTATTTACAACAGGCTAAATCCTATTACAGTCAGCCGGGATGTTTCGAACCCTCAGGGCATTACAACATGTTCCCGGTCTGCGTTCAACCACCTGCCATTGTTCACCCTGCTCCAGGTTCCTATAATTTCCCTGGTTTCGTAGTTGTGCGGGTAACCCGCAAATCGACGACGGAATCTCTGGCTGCCACCAGCGACATTCAAGGGAATATCCTGCTGCGCCTGACCGTGGATGGTGAAAATTTCAACCGCAGTGGTACCTACACAAATTCTTGTAAATATGAAGATAACGTTTACCAGGTCAATCTACCCGATCCAACAGATCCGGATGATCTTGCCAATTTTGACTATAATCCGGTGGGTGACAGCCCGATGTATGAGCCGCTATATGAAGAATTCGAGATGGTTCTCCCCTGGCTGGAACCTGGACAATCCATAAATGTTCCCATTTCCTTAAACCAAATTACAACCGGTCATCCCGAAGATTGTATCGCCACAGCCCACAGCCAGTATTTGTTTTATAAAGGTATGTCGCATATGTCCGCCGTCGAGTACTGTTACAGCTCCGGCAGCAGTGTGGACTGGGTCCCCTGCACCAATGGCGGAGCAGACTATTGGCATTTTGACAACCCAGATTCCCCGAATGATGTCGTAGCCTATTTTGAAGAAGTTGGCGAATAAAGAAGATCCAGGATGGCTAGTGAGGACTCATCATGAAAAAAATACTTTACATCATCATGATTTATTGCATTGCCTTATGTGCTGGCTGTAATGTCCCCAAGGCAGCTCAGTTTATCGAAATTTCTCTGGCTGAAAACACAGGCCCTCAAGCCTGGGTGGATGCCCCACTCGATAACACCACGCTGCCGCTGGCTCCTTACGAAATTGTTTTTCACATCACAGATCAGCAGGAAGTAACCCAGGGTGAATTGAGTATTAACAATCAGGTGGTGGCAGCGCTGCCCAATCCACAGGCCGGCAAAAAACTTGCCACTCTGAAATATGCCTGGAATCCATCGGCACCCGGTGAATATCTGCTCAGTGTGCGCGCCCAGGGATCCTCCGGGAATTGGGGACCCCTAACCACCAGCAAGGTTTTCATTGGCGAACCGACCACCACGGTAACCATGACCATGACGCCTACCGGCAGCGAGACGCCTACGTTGACCCCAACCCCCACGCTCACCCCGACGCTTACACCCACGCTCCTTACCGGATTTGCCAGTGTGAGTGCTTCACCTAACGCTGTCTATTCCGGGAATTGTACCCCTAACCAGGTGACGGTAAATGCGCAGACAACACAAACAACTGGCATTACCGCCGTTATTCTCTTCTATCGCTTAAGGGACAGCGGAAGCACTAGTGAATGGCTGAATGCTTCCATGAATCCGCAGAGCGCCGGTCAATACAGCAAGAGCATCAATGTCGGGTCTGCTGCCAGCGACTTGGGACGCAGCAACCAGAGTGGTACGCTGGATTACCAATTGGTGATTCAGCAGCAAAATGGTGATCTGATCCGCAGTCCGGTTTATTCCAATGTAGAGGTCGCAGCCTGCGGGTTTAGCCTGCCGGATATCCAAGTTAAAACAATAATCCCAATCCCCCTAATTCGTACGGTTGAGATTGTCAGATAAGGCAGTGTAAATTTGCCAATGAGAGATCTAAATTAAGCATAGGATCTACATTCAGCTTGAGCTATCTCCCCCCCCCCAAAAAAAAAGCCGCCCATAACCAGGGCGGCTTCGTTTATCTGATTTCGATTATTAATCTATGCGAAAAGCGGGAACTAGTTTTGCCAGCTCGTTTCCGGTTTCTTGATAATATGGCATCCATACCACGGCAAAGACCGCCAGATAAATATCCTTCTTCATGGCTGTCACAGGGGTCTCCACCGTGTTATCCACGACGGCTGCCCATTTATCATTGATTTCTTTCTCCAGATCCGTTTTCTCAACCATGACGCGTTGAAGTTCTTTTTGTAGATCTTCTAATTCTTGAGTTTCCTGTTCCAATTGTGCTTTGGCTTGTGCCGTCATCCGCCGCTTGGTCAGGTTCGAAGAAACACTGGCTTTTCGTGAACTAAGCACCTTTAATAAGAACTCGCCGGCTTTGCCCACTTCTTCCATGCGGCGTTGATTTAATTCAGCTTCCTGCTGATCCACTTCCAACGTCTGCCGTTTGATGCGCGTTTCCAGGGTTTTGAGTTTCGTGACCAAAGCGGCATCTACTTTCTTAATTTCCTGGTCACGCGCCACGCGGGCTGCCTCCGCACAGCGGGTTCGGAAAGCTGCTTTGCCTTCCTCCGGGTTCATAGCCACCCCCAAGCTGGTATTTACCGTAAGGGTCGCCCCGCCTGTCCGATAGACCCAATCAATAAATTGGCCGTTCAAACCGTTGATTAATTTGGCATCGCTGAAACCATTCGGTAAAGGAGCATAGAGACCGTCTTTCTCAACCTGCCCGCTTAAATCACCTTTTTCGTAAGGTGCAACAGCGAATTGCTCCCAATCGATGTTCCCATTAGGTAATTCAGGCAGCATAGCAGCATGTTTCTTGGTAATAGAAAGATTAAACTTCTTGACGAAATAATTGGTCTCCGATTGCAGGTAGACAGACGGTTGATAGATCAACTGCACATTTTGCCTGGTGATCTCTGCCCCGAAACCTGCCTCCGTTGGGGTGAGTTTGACAGGGTAGAACTGCTCCTGCAAACCGCCCGGAACACCAGGCCGGCTTTGAGTAAAACGCTTGCCATTCCCTGATGAAGCAGAACCAGCCGGTGAAGGTTGTGCGTTTCTCGGCTGTGAAGGAAAAAGAACAGGTTTGCTGCCGGCTAGTTGATTCAATGCGGGAAGCTGGGATTTAGTCAACGGGCCAGCCAGATAATTCATCGCCCAACGCGTCTGGAACAAAATTGGCCCTTTGGCATGCACATTATGCAGCAAAAACACGCGCTTTTGCAGGCCAGAGATCATCTGATCATAAAGCTTGGCAGAGCCAGTCCCCGCAACCCCTTCCAGACCATCCAATAATCGCATTTTATCTCGTTCGGTTTGCAGACGGCCAATCATCCAGGTACCGATATTGGAAAGCGCCTTGTAATCCAGATCCACCGGATTCTGCGTAGCCAGCACCAGACCCACCCCAAATGCACGCGCTTGTTTCAACATGCGCAGCATAATGGGCCGCGAAGGCGGATTGGCAACCGGCGGCAGATATCCCAGGATTTCATCAAAATAAATCAACGCACGTAGACTGCTGGTACCGCGCTGGGTGCGCATCCAGGATTCGATGGCGGCAAATAACAAGGTCACAAAAAACATGCGCTCAGAATCATTTAAATGTGCCAGATAGAAAATACTGTGGCGAGGTTTCCCTTCCGGGGTATATAAAATGGAAGCCACATCCAGAGTCTGCCCTTCCATCCAGGTCTGGAAGGAGGGAGAGGCCAGGAAATTGTTCAACAGCATAGCCAGATCAAAACGATCCTTCTCGGGATACAGATTTTCAATAGGGAAAGCGCCCAAGCGATTAAACGGCGGGGTCTGCACCTGCATGATCAGCTCCGTCAAGTCTAATGAATTGCCGGTAGACCAGGCGTTTTCAAGAATATTGGACAAAAGGATGTGCTCGCGAGATCGGAGTGGATCTACATCTGTCACCCCAACCAACCCCAAGACACCGGTAACTGTAGATGAAATCCGATCACGTAGCAGTTCGGCGTTCATCTCCCAATCCATATCCGGGCAGGCAAAAGAAGAAAGAATGTTGACCGGGATGCCAGCCTTCGAGCCGGGCGTATAAATCGCATACTCCACTGCGCTGCTAAGTTTGAGGATGTCCTCCTGCCCGATGCCCCAATCCGCCAGCCCTTTTTTCCAATCAGCGGCTTTTTCAGCGGCAAAAGTCTTAACATCCTTGCCTTCACGGCGCGCTTCGTCCGGATCAATCCAGGGTTCAAAATCCGTGGGTAATAAATTGGGAAAATGCAGCATCAAGTTGGTCAGATCCCCTTTCGGGTCGATCATAATCGCCGGAATACCCTGTAAGGCGGCCTCTTCCAATAAACCGACACACAAACCCGTCTTGCCGGACCCGGTCATACCGGTAACCACAGCGTGAGTGGTTAAATCCGCAGGGTCGTACAGGATGGGGTTGTCCAACAATTTCTTGTTCTGCAACTCATACTGCTTACCCAGATAAAATTTCTGATCACGGTCAATCGCGGCCATGGATTAATTCTCCTCAACTTAAAATATACGTTTCTAACATTCTACCCTAAACCAGGTTGCAGGGGCAAATCACCGCTGAAATACCCGCCCTTGACGGGAAACCCTTTGTGTACTACAATCATGGAGCTTCAAGTGATGCGGGGTAGAGCAGTGGCAGCTCGTCGGGCTCATAACCCGGAGGTCATAGGTTCGAATCCTGTCCCCGCTACTAAGAGAGAACCAGAGTACTATGTACTCTGGTTTTTCGTTAACCCGGCGTACTGCGGTTGAGATTTTCTCATAAACGGAGGATTTTTCAATGAACCGCAGTACTCTAAGCTCGTCAAATAAGAAATTTGCACTTTCCATATCAAAAGCCATCGACGGTTTCCTAAAATTTAAGGTAGCAGAGGGGTTAAGCCAACGCACGGTTGACTCCTATGAATACTATCTGAACCAATGGATGAATCACATCGGAGATCAGGATGTTGCCAAAATCAAATCGTCCGATCTCACCAATTATCTTGCCTGGATGCGCACTGAGTACAAACCAAAGCGTTGGAATGGGAATGAAGATCCCCTGTCGGCTAAATCGCTGCGAAATGTTTATATCGCTTTGCGTGCCTTTTACACCTGGTTGAACAAAGAATTCAATCTGCCCAATCCAGCCAAAGAAATCATCCCACCCAAATTTCCCCAACACGTTATTCAAACGT
>DHVR01000066.1 GCA_002412765.1 Leptolinea sp. UBA5203
GTTACCTATCTCCATGCCTTATACAATATCTGAAGCATTGGCAAAATTTGGTCCTCAAGCAATACCATGCCTGATTCATTTACTGGGAAAAATTGGAAATAATCAGCATAGAAAATTACCCAGTAAAGGTTTTTTCAAAAAAAGTTATCCTTTGCCAAGAGATATTGCTTCACGAACAATCGTAAAAATTGGGGAATCTGCACTGGTGCCATTGGAGAAAGTCTTAGCTGGGGATGATCGAAACCGAATTCTGGAAGCAGTGGACGCGATTGGACACATCTCCTTTGATACTGGCAATCCCCGGTCCTTACCCGCTTTGTTTTCCTTAATAGATAAATTTCCCCAAGATGAATTATTGCGTTGGAAAGTCGTACGTGCCATGCAAGCCTTTCCCTCTGACGATGTTACAGAATTCCTGGTTTGCTTGATGCGTGAGGAGGTTTCACCTGCTCTACGTTGGGAAGCGATAAGAAGTCTGGGGCAACAAAAAAGAAATATAACCCCATTGCTAAAGATAGAAGCTCTTGCTGATTCAAATCAGGAAGTTCGCTTAATGGCGGCATACTATTTTAATAACCAAACAAGATTGGAGTAGCTTGAAATTCTCAATGGTTAGTATTGACCAAATTTCAAAGAGTGAAAAACCAAAATCAAATCCTAGTTGAGGAGAACCAAATGAATGATGTAGGCAAAGCCAGTAAACAACGATTTTTAACTGGCTACAAATGTGCTGAAAGTGTCCTGCTCAGTATCGCAGAAGCGCGTGGTATTCAATCAGAGATTATTCCGGCTATTGCAACCGGATTTTGCAGCGGAATGGCCAGAACCGGCGGTATGTGCGGGGCAGTGGCAGGGTCCGTGATGGGGCTGGGTCTGGTGTATGGCCGGCAAAACGATGAACAAAGCGTGGATCAGCTTTACCAGGTTGAGAAAATCTTTCTGCAAGAATTCACCTCTCGTTATGGCTGTACGTCCTGTGAGGGATTAATTCATTGCGATTTCAACACTGAAGAAGGGAAAGCTCTTTTTCATTCAGCGAACCTGCAGGAAAAATGCTTTCAATATGTGGAAGAATCTGCAAGTTTGGTGATGGAGTTAATTGCAGCCAATCCTCCAAGTAGGAAATAATCTTCATCATAGATGCGAAAAAAAACGTCTGTTTCTCAGGCGTTTTTTATTTTCATTGGATGCCAAATATTGAACCTAATTTCAGGCACGAACTTTACTAAGGATTTCATTCACCCATGTAATCGAATCCAGATAGATTTTTTGAATGGTCGCGGTCTGAATATCCGTGGTGAAAATAGCTCCCAAATTACCTTGTTCATAAAGAATGACAGATTCAAGAATGCGCCCAATTTTTCCCTTATGATTTAATAAACCGTCGACAAGTTCTGGTGCAAGGGTCAGTTTATTCATAATTTCAATCATCGGAACATCCATCAAGGCATCAAGGATGGATAATAACCCTGCCAGAAAATAAGTTTCTGGACCCGTTTGATGGGTGGCTTTGGCGATCTGTTCGCACATTCGGGCGCGCTGCAGCGCGATAACCGTTAATTCATGAGGTTTGTTTTGAACGGCCATCATCAATAACAGGCTGATCCATCCTCGTAATTGTTCAAAGCCGATAATGGCAATCGCCTGGCGGATGGAGCTAATTTCAGTGGGCATGTAGTAATAGGCTGAATTGACCAGTTTGAGCAGCTTGTACCCCAGGTTGACATCCATTTCGATGATCTCTTCCAGAGATTCAAACGTTGCTTCTGGGTCCTGCAGTTTTGCCAGGGATCGCAGCAGTACCAAACGGGAGGAATCCATGCGTTGGCTGATGATGACTTTGGGTTTACATAGAAAATATCCCTGGAAAAGTTCAAATCCCAACCGGTGACACAGGTCATAATCCTGGCTGGTTTCCACTTTTTCAGCCAGTAGTTTAAGCCCGTGTTGTTTGTAGTGCGAAACAAGGGCCGGCAAAAGCTGCCGATCCACTTGCATTAGATCTATCTTAACGATGGCCGTAACATTCAACAAGGGTTCAATTTGAATTGCTGATATGACATCATCCAATGCCAAGGTGAAGCCCTGCTGATCGAGTTTCTCAATGCCCAGAATTAATGGTTTATCAATGACGATATCTTCCAGAATTTCAAGGATTACCTGATTGGGAGCAAAGGGAATGGCAATTTTCCCGACCAGAAAATTGCGTGTCATGTTAATGAATGCGATTTTATTCCCAACGATGGATTCCAAACCGATTTCAGAGAAGGTATCCACAATTACCTGTGTGGTTGCCAAATCACCATCAATAACCTTTGCTTGTCCAGTACTGCCGGTTGAACGATACAAAAGTTCGTAGGCAACAACTTCAAGGCTGCGATTAAAAATTGGTTGTCGGGCAATTAACAGTTCAGACATGGATATCCCAAACACAGATTAAGGATTTAGCTTCATTAGACCACGACAGAAGGGAGAAAACAGTAAAGAAAAGATGAAAATTCAATGAGCTATACGTAGCTGTTTTTCTGTTATAAGCGAATTTGTTACATGCCCAATGGCAAAGCATGCCAGGGCCGGAATGGAAAGATAAGCCTTAAGCCAAAGGGCTGCAAAAAGCAAAGCCAGGATGGGAAAGACGGCCATTGGAACGGGTATCCGGTAAACGTTATCCATGAGTAGACGAAAATCCCTTTGCGAACGAAAATATCGAATCCATAAGGCAAAATAACACAGGAGGAAAAAGATTGTCAGTGCCCAAAAGAGGGAAAATTTAAGTGGCTGCGTTTGGGTTGCCGTGAAGAGGAACAGCCCAAAAAAAACTATCCTGCCGCCGTGCTCCATTATATTTAATAGAGTCCCGCCATCCCGTAGTTGGGCTGGCAAGTTCTTTGGAGGAAAAATTACAAAAAGCAAATTGGGCAGCATAATTAGAATTGTGACGAGTAGACTGTAGAACGAAAATCCCATGATTATTTCCTGTAACCCCAGTGTTTTTGATAAATTGATGGCAATTTTTTTATTCACCAGCACGCTCTTCCAACTCACCCCAGCGTTGATACGCGCTCTGCAGGGCAACTTCAATTTCCTTTAACCTTTCCAGCGCGCGGCTAATTTGATTGCCTTCCTGTTGATAAAAAGCGGGGTCCGTGATGGTTTGATTTATGTTGGCTTGCTCTGCTTCCAGTGTTTCAATCTCCTTTGGCAGAGACTCCAATTCCTTTTTCTCTTTAAAATTCAATTTTTTGGATGCGTTCTCAGTGTTTTTTTCAGGTTTTTTTTCTTCCACAGGGGCGGCGGCTTTGATGGCAGAAACTGCTGCACTTTTGGTTTCAAGCTGGAAATTCAGCCATTGATCATAATCCCCGGGGAATTCTTCGATTTTTCCGGACCCATCCATGACCAACAAACTGGTGACCAAATTATTGAGGAAGGCACGATCATGACTGACAATCAAGAGGCTGCCACTATATTCCAGCAGCAAGTCTTCGAGCAGTTCGAGGGTCTCAATATCCAAATCATTGGTGGGTTCGTCCAGCACCAGCAGATTGGCGGGTTTGGCGAACAAGCGGGCCAACAACAGCCGGTTGCGTTCACCGCCAGAAAGGGCGCTGATGGGGGCATGGACCCGTTCACGGCTGAAGAGGAAGTCCTCCAAGTAGGATATTACGTTGCGCTGGCGTCCGTTAATGGTCAGGGTATCCCGTCCCTCGCCCACATTGTCCAGAATGGATTTGCTTTCATCCAACTGGCTGCGCAGTTGGTCAAAATAAGCAATTTCCAGATTAGATCCCAGACGGATTTCCCCTTTTTGAGGAGCCAGTTCGCCGATTAATAAGCGCAGCAGGGTGGTTTTTCCGCAGCCGTTAGGGCCGACAATTCCGATTTTATCGCCGCGTTGCATGATCAGGGAAAACGGATCAATGATCGTTTGCTGTTCAAAGGCATATTGAATGTTTTCCGCTTCAATTACCAACCGACCGGAGCGGCGTTCCTCCTGAATTTGCAGGCGCACTTTACCGGGCTGCTCCTGACGTTCGGCGCGCACTTCACGCAGTTGTTTCAGGGCGCGCACTCGGCCTTCATTGCGTGTTCGCCGGGCTTCAATGCCGCGGCGAATCCAGGCTTCTTCCTGGGCGAGTTTCTTATCAAAAAGCATATTCTGGGTTTGTTCGGCTGCCAACAGACCGTCTTTTCGTTCGATGAAGGTCTTGTAATTGCAGGCCCAATCATACAGACTGCCGCGATCCAACTCAATAATTCTGGTGGCGATTTTTTGCAGGAAAACCCGGTCATGGGTGACGAAGACCAAGGTGCCTCCCCAATGGATGAGGAAATCTTCCAGCCATTGAATGGCTTCCACATCCAGGTGGTTGGTGGGTTCATCCAGCAGGAGAAGCTGGGGATTGTTGACCAGACCGCGTGCCAGCAGGACCCGGCGTTTCATACCGGCGGAAAGGGTGGTGAAATCCGCCCCCGGTTCCAATTGCATGCGGGAGAGAATTTTTTCTACCTTTAATTGCTGCTGCCAGATGGTCTCTTCTTCTAAACTGGAGGTATCTTTCTCCAGCCCGGCGCTGACAATTTTTTCAATGCTGCCGGTTAATCCCAAAGGGACTTCCTGCGGCAGGTACGCGGTTTTTAATTTGGGCTGGCGGCTGATGGTGCCGCTTTGGGGGATGATGGCTCCTTGCAAAATTTTTAGAAGGGTGGATTTTCCCACGCCGTTGCGTCCCAACAGACCGATCCATTCGCCTTTTTGAACCTGGAGATTAACGCCGTTCAATAGATCATGACCGCCGAACCCTAGTGTAATTTCCTGTAAACTGATAATTGCCATAATGGTTGTTCCTCAATGCAAAAATATACTATGAAATGCGGGTTTCATGGAGGGGCATATTAGAAGTTGGACCGGGTGAGATGGAAGCAAGTGAAGTCGGGTAAGTGAAGGAGTGTTAATCTACACTGATTGTCTTCCAGAAAACCGCTACGTAACCCACCCAACTCTTCTTTGTGGGGAATTATTCGGCATTTGTGTTGTGGCTGAACCGGGGGATATTTAACATGCTGGTAAATAAGCCTACCCCGGCGAAACCCAACAGTAGAAACCTATACCCATCAAGATACACCAGAATTATCTCGAATCATATGGGATATCCTATTGGAAATGTCGGGTTTCGGCGAGAGGGTTGTTTAATGGTTATTGATCTTAACGCCTCAACCACGACCTACAAAAGTCATAGCCGTAGATTTCGGGTAAAATTAAGTCACAGGAATTAAACTTATGGATCAACTACCCCAGATTAAATTCAGAAAGTTATACGATCAGTTTAATCAGCCTATCACAGAAGATGATTGCGGCAAGCACTGTGCTGGGCATAATCCATCCGGCAAGCCGTTTTGCTGTGATGTCTGTCAGGCGGTGCCAGCGGTATATACGGACGAATGGGCGTACCTGAAGCAAACAACGAACCTGTGGCGTCCCTGGTTGGGTACAGAGTGTGCTGAGCAGGATCAGCGCATGGCTGAACTGCGTGATTCCACCCCGGAAAATATGGTCTTGCTGGCCTGCCTGGGGCCGGAGCAGTGTCAGCGGGAGTACCGGGCCTTAAGCTGCCGCCAATTTCCGTTTTTTCCTTATATCACAGAGGATTTTCGTTTTATCGGTCTGGCTTATGAATGGCATTTTGAATCCACCTGCTGGGTGATCAACCATTTGAATCTGGTACGCCCGGTTTACCGGCAGGAGTTTGTGGCGGCGTTTGATTATGTCTTTGATCAATGGCCGGATGAGATGGAAAGCTACGCTGATCTTTCTGCTGAGATGCGGGATGTATTTGGTGCTCAAGGTCGGCGGATTCCCATCTTACATCGTAATGGGAGTGATTATTTGCTCAGTCCTGGAGATGATAGACTGCGGCGCGCAGATTTATCCAGGGTCTCCCGATCCATTCTCTACCGGTAACCCCCAGTCAGGTTCACACATCAAAACTCGAAAGTTAATAAAAGTCAAACACAAAACAACGCTATTCCGAGCGATTCCGCTTGAATTTGAATTCTTCAAAATGATAGAATGAATTATGTAATTAATCGGGTTTGGAGGAAATGATGGAATATCGATATTTAGGACGCAGCGGACTGCAAGTCAGTGCGCTTTCGTATGGTTCATGGATAACCTTTCACAATCAGGTGTATCTTGATGCAGCGGTCAAGTCCATGCAGGTGGCGTATGAAGCTGGAATCAATTTCTTTGATAATGCTGAAGTTTACGCTCATGGAAAATCCGAAGAAGTGATGGGAGCGGCACTGAAAAAGCTGGGCTGGCGGCGGGGCAGTTATCTGGTGTCCACCAAATTCTTTTGGGGTTTGCATGATGGGATTAACGAGAAAAATACCTTGAACCGAAAGCGGTTATTGGAAGCCATGGAAGGCTCGCTGGAGCGTCTGGATCTGGACTATGTGGATCTGGTATTTTGCCATCGTCCGGATGCCCATACGCCTCTGGAAGAAACCGTTTGGGCCATGCACAACCTGATCGAATGGGGCAGTGCCTTGTATTGGGGTACTTCTGAATGGTCCGCCGCTGAAATTGTGGCTGCCATTGAGATTGCGGAACGGCATCACCTGCATAAACCGGTGATGGAGCAGCCGCAATACAATATGTTCAACCGCGACCGTTTTGAAAAAGAATATGCCCGCTTGTTTGCGGATTACGGCTATGGCAGCACCACCTTTAGCCCGCTGGCTTCCGGTTTGTTAACCGGCAAGTACAATCAGGGTATTCCGGCTGGTTCACGCGCTTCCATGCCCGGAAATGAATGGCTGAAGCCCATGCTCACCCATCCTGAATCCCTGGCAACAGTAGAAAAACTACAGGGCTTGGCAAGAGAGATGGGTATTCCCTTGAATCAATTGGCAATAGCTTGGATTTTGAAGAATCCCAATGTCAACACGGTGATTACCGGCGCCAGCAAAGTGGAGCAGCTTCAAGATAATCTCAAATCCTTGGATGTGGTGGCACAATTGACAACCGACGTTATGGCCCGTATTGAGACAATATTGGAAAACACCTCAAAGTAAACTAATCAGCAACTATGTGATTTCCGGGTCAGCTCTACAAAGATCTGCCCCAGAAATCGCTAAATCATCAGGATCCGTAGACTATGATGCTAATTCAATACCATTCTATTGGAACCATTCACAGCCCATTCACCAAGATTTCGGACATGCCAATCCAGCCCTCTGGCGCGGTCGGTGTTCCGGGGAGTATCGAAATCAATGAGGAATTGGTACCGGCATTGCAGGATTTGAATGGTTTTTCACATCTGATCCTTCTCTATCATTTCCATCAAGTTAAAGAAAGCAAATTACAGGTTACCCCATTCCTGGATACCCAATCTCACGGGCTCTTTGCCACCCGTGCTCCCCAGCGGCCAAATCCAATTGGCTGCACAGTGGTCAGGCTCTTGGATGTAACGAAAAACTGTTTGATAATAGAAAATGTGGATGTTCTGGATGGAACACCCTTGCTGGATATCAAACCCTATGTGCCGGCATTTGACGGGGAAATGGCGGATCTGCGGATTGGCTGGTTGGAAGGTCAAAGTCAGGCAGCTAGAACCATCCGTTCTGATGACCGTTTTGGAGAGTAAGGGACTTTTATTTGGTAATGGTTATTGGAGTTATAAATATTGCCCTATGGTGCAATGAGGAATACAGAACAAGGCGTGCAAAACCAGGCTCAGACTTGATTCTCTGCAGTTGTTCATACCCTCTCTCCTCGGTTAACCGATTTGAAGGGAATAGTACATCTATTTATAGTCGGCAACGAAAAAAGAACCCCATGGTTTAACAAAAGGATTGCATGTAACTGTTATTGACCGTATCCGCTACCGGTAATGTAATTTTCCAAATTTACGATGGTCGATTGGTGATCCGCGATCAGATGCTTTACGACATCCCCAATCGAGATTAGCCCGATCACTTCATCATTTTCCAGGATTGGCAAATGACGAATATGCTTTTTGGACATCAAATCCATACAATCATTAATGGTTTGGCCAGGAGACACCACATAAAGCAATTCTGTCATGTACTGCTCAACAGGTTGGTTTAAATTACAACTTCCCTGGGAGGCAATTTGACGAACAATGTCCCTTTCAGAAACAATGCCAGCCATCTTTTTACCATCCAATACTAAAACTGCACCAATATTTTTCTCCGCCATCAAAGCAAGTGCAGCCAGGGTAGGGGTATCTGGGGAGACCGAATATACATCACGGCCTTTATACTTGAGTAAGTCATTTACAGTTAGCATAATCTTTTCCTTTGGCTTTCTAATTCCAGTTGAGAATTATTTTTTTGTTATGATGCATGAATGTTTACAGATCAATTATGTCCGAAATCCTGTTGCGAAGCAAGTACTTTCCAAAAGGAACGCGTATGGTGGGAGATCTCCGATAAACCTGAAAGGATCAGCAACTATGGCACAGGAATAATCGTATATGAGGGTGGACGAAAGAAATTAAGGAGGAAAAAATGGGTGATATTCAGGAAACAAGCAAACTGGTTGATTATAGAAAACGCAAATATTACTGGGGATGGATTCCAGTTGGACTTTTGTTTTTGTCGTTAGTCTTGGGTTGGTACGCCGTCCTATTTAAAGGTTTGATTGGTGAATTTGCCTGGTACAGTCTTCAGATTATAGGTCCGCTTTTCGGGATCTTATTTCTAGTTGTAACGCTGGTAAAAATTATTCGCCATCGGAAAGGGACCCTCAGACAGTGGATAACTTTTGGCTGCTCCATACTGGCAATTTTACCGGTGATTGGCCTGGTGGTCCCCGTGCGGTACCCCTATTTTTTGGCGTATGCTCAACCGGCGGCAACGGTCCGCCTGCCGGCTGATGTTCCTTTACAGGTTATATGGGGTGGAGACGAACTGAAAAATAATTATCATGTCATCTCACCGGATCAACGTTGGGCGTATGATTTTTTGGTAGAACCTTATTTTTCCAATTCGACCCAACTTAAGGACTATGGCTGTTATGGGGTTCCGGTCATCGCCCCAATCGATGGAACGATCATTGCGGCTCATGATGGCGAACCCGACGAAACACCGGGGTTGGAATCCAATAATATCACCCAGCCGCGTGGAAATTATGTCGTTATTCAGATGGAGTCGGGCACCTATTTATTAATCGCCCATCTTCAACCGGGCAGTGTTGCTGTTAAAGCGGGTGATAAAGTCAGTGAAGGACAAGTACTGGGTGCTTGTGGAAATTCCGGGAACACGAGTGAACCGCATATTCACATTCATCATCAACGGATTAACCCTGAAGTTTGGCCAAATGGATTCGGAGAAGGCTTACCTTTGTATTTCCGCGACCAGGATGGCCCCCTGATGCCGGAGGGTGGATATCAAGTAGTGGATAACGAAGCCATTCCCCTTGGGCCTGTTGTTAAAAATTTGGCAAAATAAACGAAAATTAGGAGGAGTAGCCAGGGTAGTAATTTAATACATCTGGCTGTTTGTAGTAACCAAAGTACCCTAAAAATTCTCAGTACCATCTCAATATAAATCGGTAACTCCCCCGAAAATCACCTCAACGGATTTGATCATCTCTTCCGGATTGTATACAATTAGGGAAATTACTTCAAATTTTCACACAGTTGAGTATTGATAATATGTTAGCTTTTCCAATTAACAATTCGCAGCTATTTCAAATGATGGAAAATTCTTGTCCGTCAATCCGTTTGCGAATTCTGAGTGATTTCTTCGAAAAAAAAGGTGATGAGTTCGGGACAGAACTTCTTTCCCGGGTTTTCAGAGATCCGAGAGTAGAAAGAGTTGTGGCAGCTCAGAATGGAAAAGGATGGTTTTTTAACAGGTTCCATGGAACGGATAGTACCGAATCTGCCATGCGCTTTCTCCTGGAAATGGGTATTCCGAAAGAGCATAAAATTATTCAACAGTCATCCCAGGCGCTGATAAAGGCTTCAAAAGAGGAGTTGCTGACAGGTATTGGCAATCCGGGATGGAAATTAGAGAAATTGGGCTTGAGCGGAAGTCAGACAATTCGGGCTTGGTTGCTGGCACTGGCTGGAAAGGAAGAACACTCGACAGTTCATCAAGCCGTTGAGCATTCAATCCAGAGAATGGCATTTGCAGCTGGAGTGGATTCCTTCGCAGCGATTACTCAACAAAAAGGGAAGTTCCTTTACTTGGCAAAAGATTGTCCCTGGCCTGATTTGTATACGTTTCGCCTACTGGCAGCCACTCAAGGCTGGCGCACTGTGGACAATTTGAGCATCGTTGAGTCTGCTATAAAAGCGTGGATACGTTTGGAACCCCTGCCTGCTTTCTGTGGTATGCATCAGGGAAAACTGATAGCACCAGCCATCTTTGGCATGCAACAAATTATTCTTCCATTTGATGTTATTTCGGATGCCCAGTGGATGGTGTGGTTTCACCGGATGGAATTATTGGCGAGATTGGGCATGCTGAAAAGAGTATCCACCCTGACAACCTATATTCATGATTTCTTTGCATGGTTACAACCCTGGCAGGGATGGTTTGGCAAATCCATTCAACACACCCATTTCAGCAGGTGGGGCGCGTATACAGGACTAATGTTGGAAAAAGATTGGCGTAATCCACAGCGGCGACAATTTGACCTGACCTTTCGCTGTCTTTTGATTTGGCAATTCTTGGAAGAAAAAAATTCAATATTGGAGCCTGACCTTAACCTATGAAAACAACCCTCTCCCTATCTGAAGCTCGCCAACTGGCTGTCACTTCCCAAGGTTTAAAGGATATGGATTCCCAAGCCAACGTTGCAGAACTGGTTCAACAACTGGGTTACCTACAAATTGATACCATTTCAGTGGTCGCCAGGACGCACGAACATACTCTTTGGACTCGTGTTCCTGGCTTTCAGGCGGAGATGTTGTATACAGCTCAAAGGGATGAAAGAAAGCTCTTTGAATATTGGGGACACGCCATGTCGTATCTCCCCATGCAGGATTTTCGTTATTATTTACCTACCATGCAGTTATTCCAAAATCCTAGTGGAAGCTGGATGAAATCCCGCTATGAAAAAGTGGGGCATCTTCTTGAACCTGTCTTGCAAAGGGTCAAAGAAGAAGGACCGATCAGATCCAGAGATTTTGATCCCCCAAAATCCGAGAGCAGTAAAACCTGGTGGGATTGGCATCCGGAGAAAATTGTCCTGGAAATATTGCTATCCCGAGGGGAATTGATGGTTTTAGAGCGACAGGGATTTCAAAAAGTGTATGATCTGACAGAGCGGATTCTACCGGATTGGGTGGATACCTCCTATCCAACCGACGAAGAGGTGGGGCGCTATGTTGTTGAGCGGTCCTTGCAAGCCTATGGACTTGCCACTGAAAAAGAAATGCGAGCGTTTTTACATGAAGTAAAAAATGATACCGTTCAAGCGGGGCTGCAAAGCTGCCTGGATGAAGGGAAGATTCAACCCATTGAAGTTGAGTCCCTGCCTGGGGTGGGTTATTATGCACAAACAGAATCTCTGGAAAGAAATCTGTCCTCCATGGATCTACCGGCGGTTGTTCACATTCTCAGTCCGTTTGATAATCTCATCATACAACGAGCACGCATTGCCCAGTTATTTAATTTCCAATATTCTCTGGAGTGTTACCTGCCGGCGGGCAAACGGGTATATGGGTATTACGTCATGCCGATTTTATACGGCACGGAATTGATTGGGCGTTTGGATCCGAAGGCGGATCGAAAAAAGAAAACCTTTATTTTGAAAGCAGTCTATTTTGAAGAAGATTTTCAACCAGATGATTATTTTTTCACCCAACTGGCGAGAAGGATTCAAGCCATGATGCAGTTCAATGGTTGTGTACAGGTGGAGCTTGGTTTGATCAAACCGGAGAGATTTGAGGCACCATTGATCGCAGCGTTGAATCAGCAGGATGTGGCCGCTCAGGCGATCCAGTAATAATTGACCCAGCCGATAAAATAGAAAATTTGGATGGTAAAGAAAATCACGGCCAAGCTGTAGATCAGCAGTTCTTTTTTTAGGGCTTTAACCAGAGCCATGAAGGCAGGGAAGGCCACCACAATGTAGCGCGTCATGGAGACAGAGGTGCCGGAGATCACCGGCATAAGGATGATCAAGAGGGCAAATAGGCCGTAGGCTGGGGATGGCAGGGTAAAGAGGGAGATCAAAGCCAGCAAGAAAAAAACAAAGGTTAGGGCAGAATCGATTTTATAGACATCCGCCTGGCTGTTTTCAAAAACGTCAATAAAATGAACTTTGAAATTCACGGTCCTTCTACCCCAAGCCGACTGCGCGGTAATGGGTGCCAAAAAGTCGCCGGTGAGGGTATAGAGATTAAATAAATGAAAGACCAAAGGCAGGGGGATGAGTAATAACCACAAAGCACGCAGTGGGAAATTTTTGAGATTCCATTGCATGGACTGTAGCAGCAAAATCAGGATGGGCAGGGCCATGAGAATGCCTTGTGGGCGGGTAACGGTTAACAGGGCGCAAAAGACCGCAGCCAGGAACCATCTATTTTTCTGGGCAGCCCACAGACTCAAGACGGCCAGAAGGAAGAATAAACTTTCGGTGTAAAAACAGGAAAAATAAAAACTGGCCGGATAGGCAATCAATAAAATCAGCACGGCTTTACTTAACTGTGCCGAGTGAAAGAAGGACTCTGTTAGTTGATAGAGAAAATACAGACCGATTAAAAAGAGCAGGTTGTTCATCGCCAGTCCCAGGAATAAATACAGGGATGGGGAGAGAAAACTCTGTGGAATGAGAAGGGAAAGACCTTTGACCAACAGGGGAAAAAGAGGGAAAAAAGCAACCGTACTATAGGTGGTACCAAGGTTGCCAGCTCCGCTATAACCTTGCATGACAATCTCCAGATACCAGCGTGCATCCCAGTGGGACCAGATATCCAGGAAGAAATGAGGTGAGAGGAACCAGCCTTGATCCACCACTTGCTGATAAGTTGGGTTGGGGAGATAATATCCCGCGAACCAGGCAGTCAGGACGAGCGCGATCCGGGTGACCAGGAATATGGACAGGATAAACGGGATGGGACCGTTCGAGCTGGATTTTATTAGGTTTGAGATTTTATTCATAGCTTTGTTCCCGGGGATATAAAGTACATTTTATCAGACATCGATAAAATCAAAAATCCCTGGTGTTGATTTGTAAGGGAATGTTCCATACAATAAGACTATCAGTTTTAATGGAACCAGGACTGATGGAGGAGACCCTATGAATACCGTGGAAAAAATTCTAAAACGCAGAGGAGCATTTGTCTGGTCGATCAAGCCAACCGATTCTGTTATGGTTGCCTTACGCATGATGATTGAAAAAGATATTGGTGCTGTCCTGGTAATGGAAGATGACAACATTTGCGGCATCATCTCTGAAAGAGACATTGCCCGAAAAATCACCTACCTTAATCTGGCAGCGGAAAAAATCCCTGTCAAAGAGATCATGACTGCTACTGTATATACCATTGACGAGGATCAAACCATCGAAACCGCCAGAGCGTTAATGACTGCACATCGAGTGCGTCATTTGCCGGTGATGCGAGATGGAAAAGTGATTGCTGTTCTTTCCACACGGGACGTGGTCAGTGAAATCATTGTCATTCAACGCCAGACGATTGATTTTTACAAAGATATTGCCCTGGATGAATAAATCGTATCTGATAAACTTTCAGGTTCTATGAAAATAATTGCATGACAAACCTTTTGAGTCTGAGGTATTTTATCTTTATCAAACCTTCTTAAGACCCCATAGATTCAAAATGTTTTGATTTCATGATAATCATTTGTATAATTATTAATAAATAGAGAGTTTTTATGGCTGTGTGCTTTCACTATGTTCTAGACATTGCATTACCCGGAGGTTGATGATGATAACCATCTTGGAAGGCGTTGTATCGGGTGAGCGTTGGCATATGTTGGAAGATACCTATCGCAAAGCCATTCATAAAATTCCACAAGATTTAATTCAAAGCTTTCTGGTGCAGGATACCAAGGATCCAAATCTGTGGCGTATTATCTCTGTTTGGAGAAGCAAAGCCGACTACGAGAAAAACATAGAATCTACGGGATTATACTCCACCTGTGTGGATGTTTTCCGTGGGGTGGGTGTGGAACCCACACGACGGAAATTCGAAGTCGTTGCCAAGCATATGCATGTTTAATTCTGAATGCCCCAAAATCCTGCTGGGAATCCCTTTTGATCTTTCATTACCATTCTTTTGAGGAGATTGGGCGAAATTATTACCTAAATGGATGATATTTCCGCCAAAGAGTTGACAAATTAAAATAGAGTCCTCTATAATGAATACTGTGCAGTAATGCAGAACTTTTTATGTTTTCGATACTTCATTGGGTGATTTCGTACAAGTGGGCGAAATTCGATTAATCGGTGGTGAGGACCATTAACGGTTGAGTATCGGTTCAAGAGCATTAAGAGTATTTTCACAACCACAAATGAAGAAAAGAATTGAGTTTTAAGAATTAAATTATTTTGTGCTTTTGTTAAAAGCCAAACAACAATAGTTTATTTTAATAAGCCTGGTCTTCGTTGTCTGTCATGCAGCTTCGGATGAATTTTTTATTACAGGGACTATTTGTGGAGTTCAAACAAAATAACCATTGTGATTAAACAAACAAAAACCATGTGGTTTTGATTTGTTTTTTAAGCCTAAGGAGGAGTAGATGAAAACCAAGTTTATGTATTTATCATTGGCCGTGTTAGTGATATTAAGTATGTCATTAGCCGCATGCCAGCCAGCCCCGGCTGCCACCCCCGCCCCTGTCGCGGCAGAACCCGCAGCAACTGAAGCACCTGTAGCGGAAGAACCCGCCCCTGTTGCTGATTTGATGGTTATGACGGCCCCGGATTGTGACTACGGTGGATTGATCAAAGAAATCGCCGCTTTGGATGCCAACACCGTACAATTTACCATGTGCGTACCGGATCCTGCGTTCCCCTCAAAAGCAGCCTTCAATGTGTTTGGTATTCAGCCCTCTGAGTGGTTGGAGTCTGCCATCCCCAGCAAAGAGATCCTGGAAAAACCCATCGGAACCGGTGCATATGTAGTGGATGCCTGGAATCGGGGCGATAGCTTAGTTTTCAAGAAAAATGAAAACTATTGGGGAACCCCTGCCATTACCGATACCTTGGTCTTCAAATGGTCATCGGAAGGCGCTTCGCGCTTGCTTGAACTTCAGGCTGGGACTGTCGATGGCATTGACAACCCAACTCCGGATGATTTCGCCACCATCGAAGGCGACGACACCCTGGCCCTGTATCCTCGCGAAGCTTTGAATATTTTCTATGTGGCCATGACCAATACTTTCGCCCCATTTGATAATGTTTTAGTTCGCCAGGCAGTTGCCTATGCTATTGATCGACAACGGATTGTAGATACCTTCTACACCCCTGGCTCCACCGTAGCCAGTCACTTCACCCCTTGCGCAATCCCCAATGGTTGTGTTGGCGACGAGTGGATGGCTTTCGATGCTGACAAAGCCAAAGAATTGTTGACCGAAGCTGGTTTCCCCGATGGATTCGACACCACCATCTATTATCGTGATGTAGTTCGTTCTTATCTCCCAGAACCCGGCAGCGTAGCCACTGACTTGCAAGCCCAGCTTGCTGAGGTTGGCATCAACGCTGAAATCGAAGTGATGGAATCTGGTGCCTTTATTGAAGAATCCAACGCTGGCCGTTTAGATGGCATTTATCTGTTGGGTTGGGGCGCTGATTATCCTCACATTACCAATTTCCTGGATTTCCACTTTGGAAAATCCAATCCCCAGTTTGGTACCCCGATTCCGGAAGTTTACGAAAATCTGGAACAGGCAGCCCAATTGGCTGATCCCGCCGAAGCAGAACCTCTGTATGTAGCAGCCAATAATGCTTTGCGCGAATTTGTTCCCATGGTTCCGATTGCTCATGGCGGTTCCGCTACAGCCTTCCGAGCTGATGTTGTTGGCGCACATGCCAGCCCATTAGGGAACGAATATTTTGCCGTGATGGATCCAGGTGGACGGGATACCATGGTCTGGATGCAGAATGCTGAACCTATCTCCCTGTATTGTGCCGATGAGACCGATGGCGAATCCCTGCGTGCCTGCGAACAGACTATCGAACCTTTGTTAGCCTACGAAGTTGGCGGTACCGATGTAGAACCCAGCCTGGCCACATCCTGCGATCCGAA
This sequence comes from Leptolinea sp. UBA5203, assembly GCA_002412765.1. Lineage (GTDB taxonomy): Bacteria > Chloroflexota > Anaerolineae > Anaerolineales > Anaerolineaceae > UBA5203. The sequence goes on from DHVR01000066.1 coordinate 16,254, forward strand.
CGAAGACCTGACGGTTTGGACTTGCCACCTGCGTGAAGGCGTGCAATTCTCTGATGGTTCCGCTCTGGATGCCAATGATGTTGTCATGTCCTGGGGTATCGTCTGGGATGCTGCCCATCCACTTCACCTTGGCAACACCGGTCAGTTCCAATACTTCTCAACACTCTGGGGTAATTTGTTAAACGCCGAGTAAAGCACCATTGTTGAGACTGTAACTCAATTTCAAATCACGCGGGAAAGCAGGAAAGTCAAACTTCTTGTCTTTCCCGTGTGCTATTATTCTGTAGGAAACCGGTGAGCGTTTTATGACACAATATACCATACGACGTTTGTTACTCGCGATACCCGTATTACTGGGCATTTTGATCGTCACCTTTGCCTTGGCTCGTATGATCCCTGGAGACCCATGCCGGGCAATTTTGGGTGAAAAAGCCACCGTTGCAGTTTGTGAACGCTTCAACGAAGATTTTGGTTTGAATAAACCCATTTACGTTCAATTTGGCATCTATCTGGCGAATATTCTCAAAGGCGATCTTGGAAATTCAATTCGTTTCAGTCGTCCTGTAATGTTGATTCTGGTCGAACGGCTGCCGATGACTATTGAATTAGGGCTGTGTTCTCTAATTCTGGCGGTTTTGATTGGCATTCCGGTTGGCATTTTAGCCGCGATTAAACGTAATTCTATTTGGGATGTCATCATCATGATTGGCGCGAATATCGGGATTTCTATGCCGGTATATTGGCTGGGATTGATGCTGGCTTATTTTTTTTCCCTCACCCTGAAGGGCACCCCGTTTTGGCTTCCGCCTACAGGCCGTTTAACGGCCGGTTTGGCGTCCATTCCATTTTATGAACTCTTAAACTGGGAAGTACAAAAAGAAACCTTTAACTATTATTTTCTCGGATTTTTCTCGAATTTATATATTTTCAATTCGCTTATTACCGGTGATTGGAAGGTCCTGAAAGATGCGCTGACTCATTTAATCCTGCCATCGGTTGCCCTAAGTACTATTCCATTGGCTGTGATCGCTCGTATGACGCGTTCCAGTATGCTGGAAGTATTAAAACAGGATTACATCCGTACCGCCCGTGCCAAAGGTCTGGTGGAACGCCTGGTGATTCTAAAACATGCTCTGCGAAACGCCTTATTACCCATCGTAACGATCATTGGCTTGGAAACCGGTGTTTTATTTTCCGGCGCAGTTTTGACCGAATCGATTTTCGGCCTGTCTGGTGTAGGACGCAGTATGTACGAAGCAATTACAGCCCGTGATTTCCCCATCATTCAAGGGTTTGTCATCGTCATTGCGGCATTTTATGTCTTTGTCAACTTGCTTGTGGATCTCTCTTATGTCTTTATTGATCCACGAATCCGATTGGAGTAAACCCTATGTCTACTGTAGCCGAATCCCTTAAACCAGATAGAAAAGATTACCGTGCCAACAGTTTGTGGAGATTAACCCTGCGGCGGATCTTTCGTCAGCGCTCTGCAAATGTGGGTATGGCCATCTTTTTAATTTTATTGATCGTGGCAATTTTTGCGCCAGTCATTGCGCCTTATGACCCGAATGAAGTGTTGATTGGAAAAGAGAATGTCGGAAAACGACAAGCGCCCTGTATCCATATTTTAGGCTGTCCAGCAGATCAACCGCAGCATATCCTGGGTACCGACGGAAATGTTCGCGATGAATTCAGCCGTATCATTTATGGAACCCGCGTTTCCTTGTATGTTGGATTGACGACGGTGATCTTCGCAATCATCATTGGAACAATTCTAGGCGCGATTGCCGGCTTTGTCGGCGGCTGGCTGGATAATGTGATCATGCGATTGTTGGACGTCCTGCTGGCGTTCCCCTCTCTATTACTGGCCATCACGATTGTCAGTGTGCTGGGGAAGGGGTTGGAAAACGCCTTGCTGGCCATTGCCATCGTATCCATCCCCGTTTATGCGCGTGTGGTACGAGCCAGTGTGTTATCGGTGAAAGAAAATGAATATGTCTCTGCGTCCCGGGCTCTGGGAGGGAGTAGTTTTCATATTTTACTCAACCGCATCCTTCCCAACGCTGTCTCGCCGTTGATCGTGCAAGGAACCTTGGGTATTGCCTCGGCCATTCTGAATGCCGCTGCCCTTTCCTTTTTAGGGCTTGGCGCTCAGCCGCCAACCCCTGAATGGGGCACCATGTTGGGTTCGGAACGAAGCCAGGTGTTTACTGCGCCGCACCTCGTGTTTTTCCCAGGTATCGCTATTATGATTACCGTATTGGCTTTCAATTTACTGGGCGATGGGCTGCGGGATGCGATTGATCCACGTCTGAATCAAGCGGAATAAGCCTTGATGATGAATGATGAAACTCACATCTGGCAATTTAGCCAAGGAAGAAGGGTACCGTGACAGAGATAAATAAACAACCTTTGTTGGAAGTGAAAAATCTGAAAACATATTTCCATACAGAAGATGGTGTGGTCAAAGCGGTGGATGGTGTTGATTTTTGCGTTTATCCGGGTGAAGTCCTTGGATTGGTCGGGGAATCCGGTTGCGGTAAAAGCGTTACATCGTTTTCCATCATGCGTTTGGTCGATGCACCCGGAAAAATTGAAGCAGGCGAGATATATTTTGAAGGAAGAGACCTGCTTAAGATTTCTGAAAAGGAAATGGTCAAGCTGCGCGGTGAGCATTTGACCATGATCTTCCAGCAGCCGCAAACCAGTTTGAACCCCGTATTTTCTGTTGGGGATCAGATTGTGGAAGTGATTCAAATTCACAGTAATACGAGCAAAGAAGAAGCCTGGCAAAAGGCCATCGATTTATTACGCCAGGTGGGGATTGCCGATCCGGAACGGAAAATCAATGCCTATCCTCATGAAATGTCCGGCGGGCAGGCCCAACGCGTGATGATCGCCATGGGTCTGGCTTTGAATACCCAGTTATTAATTGCCGATGAACCGACTACTGCCCTGGATGTTACCATTCAAGCACAGATTCTGGACATCTTACGTGAAATGCAGGATCGTACAGGCGCTTCCATTATTCTTATTACTCATGACCTGGGTGTGATTGCAGAAATGGCTCATCGTGTGGCCATCATGTACGCCGGCCGAGTGGTGGAAGAAGCGAGTGTGGTGGATTTCTTTAAGAATCCAGTTCACCCTTATAGTAAGGGTCTGATTGCCTCAGTCCCTGTTTTGGGACAACTAAAAGAAACGCTGGAAACCATCCCCGGAAATGTACCGAATTTGATTGATCTGCCGGTTGGCTGCCGTTTTGCTCCTCGTTGTCAGTGGCGCGAAAAATATAACCTGGAAATTTGCACCCGTCTTGAACCTGATCTGATTCAATGGGAAGATAAACATACCGTTCGCTGTTGGTTGTACCAGGACTCAGAGGGGCAGCCTGCCCCGATCAAGCGATCGTCGATATGAAAACGGTGCTATACAAAAGAGGATACAATGTCAGATAACCTTAAACCCAATGAGAAGACTGATCTGATCAAGGTACAAAACCTGGTTAAGTATTATCCGGTGCGGGGTGGTATTTTTCGTAAAGTGGTTGCCTGGGTAAAGGCAGTCGATAATGTCAGCTTTTCCATCCGGCGCGGTGAAACCCTGGGGTTGGTGGGCGAATCCGGCTGCGGGAAAACCACCGTTGGACATACCTTGTTGCGTCTCATTTCCCCTACCTCCGGCTCGGTGATTTATGAAGATAAGGATGTGTTCAATTCCAATGCTGCACAATTAAAAGATATGCGCCGGCGATTACAAATTGTGTTTCAGGACCCTTATGGATCACTGGATCCGCGCCTTCCGATTGGAGAATCCATTGCTGAGGGTTTGAAAATCCACAAGATTGGGAACAGCCAGGAACGGTACGAAAAAGTATTGGCAGTGCTCAAACGGGTGGGTATGGAAGATTACCATGCCATGCGCTATCCGCATGAATTTTCGGGCGGTCAGCGCCAGCGAATTGGTATTGCCCGGGCTTTGGCCCTGGAACCTGACTTTGTGGTCTTGGATGAGCCGGTTTCAGCTCTGGATGTGTCCATTCAGGCACAGGTGCTCAATATTCTGAAAGATTTGCAGCGGGATTTGGGACTGACCTATTTGTTTGTTGCCCACAACCTGGCCGTGGTGGAACACATTTCAGATCGGGTTGCCGTGATGTACCTGGGGAAAATTGTGGAAGTTGCATCTAGGGATGATATTTTCAATCAGCCCCTGCACCCATATACCATTGCCCTGCTCTCTGCGATTCCCATCCCCGACCCCACCCTTAAACGGAAGCGCATTGTGTTGAGTGGCGATGTGCCATCACCACTCAATCCACCCAACGGCTGCCGATTTCATCCGCGCTGCATATATGCCGAAGCACGCTGCAGTGTGGAAGAACCTGCCTTGCGGGAAATACGCCCGGATCATCAGGTGGCCTGCCACCTGGCAGAAAAATTCCTCTAAGGATTCGGATCAAACCATTAAAGGAGCTGGCTTTTATGAGCAGCTCCTTTTTGATTTGGATGCTATAAATCAAACGGCCTTAATCCAGATTCAGGTAAAGAATGAGCATATCCCTAATCCATTATTTGTGTTTTAATGACATATTGAAAATTATTTAAAAACAGGTGGTTCCCTGATGATTTATTTATTATTCGTATCCTTACTGTGGGCGTTTTCTTTTGGCCTTATCAAAGGCATTCTGACCGGCGTGGATTCTTTCTTTGTCTCCTTTGTTCGTCTATTCCTTCCCCTGTTATTATTTCTTCCCTTTTTGCGTTTTAAGAAATTCAGCCGTCAAACGGCAATTCGATTGTTTTTTATTGGCATGCTGCAATATGGGTTGATGTATATCACCTATATTTATTCGTTTCAATTTTTAAAAGCCTATGAAGTGGCTCTATTCACCATATTTACGCCGCTCTATGTTGCCTTGTTATATGATGTGCTTCAAAAACGTTTTACCCCCCGGCATGTCCTGGTTGCTCTGCTTACCATCCTGGGGACGGCCATTGTGGTCTGGCAGGACCTGGAAAGGGAAAACTTGTGGCTGGGCTTTTTTGTCGTACAGCTTTCCAATGTTGCGTTTGCCGCTGGACAGGTGGTTTACAAAAAAGTGATGCAAAAACTCCCTCAGGTGCGGGATTTGGATGTGTTTGGGATGCTTTATGCCGGTGGGGTTGTCATTACATTGCTCGCAGCGGGGGTCTTTACGAATTGGGGTACCCTGCAGGTTAGTTCCACCCAATGGATGACCCTGGTGTATCTGGGTTTGGTGGCTTCCGGATTGGGTTTCTTTTTATGGAACGTGGGTGTCCGTAAGGTTAATATTGGGGCGCTGGCTGTGTTTAATAATTTGAAAATTCCTCTGGCCACGGCAGTTTCCCTGTTATTTTTCGGAGAAAAAACCGATTGGCGGACCCTGCTCATCGGCGGGGCGATTATCATTCTAGCGCTGCTGTTCAATGAGTGGCAAATGGGAAAAACAAAAGAAGCCTTGGCGGAATAGTAAACCGTAGGGTTGTGGTAAGTACCCTTTTGGGCACGGTAGATCCAGATTAATGTTGATTCGGAAAACTATTATTTAACGGAAATTACATCACATACCAAAAATGGCAAAAAAAACCCCACCCGAACAATGATGTACTGAAAATAAAGGTATATTAGAAAACGCTCGATAAATATAGATATATATATTGATAAATAAGGCGATATATTATACAATAACTGTACCGATGTGTTGAAAGGTAGAGTTATTGTATTTTCTTCGCACGGAATGAGGTGAATCATGATTAACGCGAATTTATCTATGAAGAATATTATGAGTTTTATTGTTCCGATCACTCGATTTAATCGCGGGGAAGCCAATAAAATCTTTGATGAAGTTAATGAGACAGGGATCAAGATTGTATTGAAGAATAACATCCGGGTTGGAGTTCTCGTTGAACCGGGACAATATGATGAGATGGTGGAAATGTTGGAAGATTATGCCCTGTTTTTTGAAGCAGAACAACGATTGAATAAAGTCAAGCCGGAGGAGACAATCTCTGAAATGCAGGTCATGAAAGATCTTGGTATCCGTGAATTGGATCTGGAAGATATAAATGTGGAACTTGAGTAATGCATTGGATCATAGAATACATCAAAGAAGCGGAAAATGATTTAAGAGAACTGGATCACTCACAGCAAATTCAAGTGATCAAAGCAATAAGAAAAGTTTCGGCCAATCCTTTGCCATTTACACAAGGAGGGTGCGGAAAACCGCTTGGACATCATTTATCCAGTAATTTAGTGGGCTACTTGAAAATTAAGTTATTGAAACTAGGTATCCGGGTGATTTATCGCTTGGTTGAAGAAAAAGGGATCATGAAAATCATTATCATTTCTGTGCGTGAGGATGAGAAGGTTTATAAATTGATTCAGCAACGTATAAAAAAATAGGCAAGTGATTTTCATGCCATTAGCGTTCATCGTTAACCCGATAGAGCGTGCCAAAACTCCTCAATGGAAATAATCCCATCAACCATATCGTAAATATCAGAAATACCCGTACCTTGATAGCTTTTGAGGGGTTGTATTTGGTATAAATTTAGATAAACAACGCACAGAGAGGTGTTTGATGAGTTCATTGCGACGAATATTGGAAATCAAAGGCTTTGGAGTCTGGAGTGTCACACCGGAAACTACGGTGTTTGACGCACTGCGATTAATGGAAGAAAAAAACATTGGTGTAGTCCTGGTGATGGCCGGCGAAGAGCTATTGGGGATCTTTTCAGAACGCGATTATGCCCGTCAGGTTATTCTAAAGGGTCGGGCTTCCAAGGACACTGCGGTCAAACAAATTATGACTAACCCAGTGATTACAGCACATCCCGAGCAAACCACACAGGAAGGTATGGAGATCATGACCAAGGGGCATTTCCGTCATTTGCCGGTGGTTGAGAAAAACCATGTACTAGGCGTCATCTCCATGGGAGATGTAGTGCGGGATATTATTTTCCAAAAAAGCAAACATATCAAAGAACTACAGAATCGAAAAGACGAGCATATCGTTGCTTGATTTAATTTGGTTATAAAGATAATTAAAGCTGCCCATCGCACGATAGGCAGCTTTTTTTTCTTAAAATTCAGGCACAGGGATTGGTCAGTCAGTCACATTCCGTTTATGGAATAACGAGCCAACAAAACGGGCAATGACTTTTTCCTGGGTTAACCAAACGATGGATTTGCCATGTCTTTTGTTGGCCAGGATCTTCGGTGCCATCCAGGCTGTTACTGTTTCCGGTTTATCGGCCAGGATATTAAAAACCGGTTTGGCCCTTTCCCAGCCTTTAGGATCGTTAACATACTGTTGAGTGATAAACTCGGTCATCACCATACCTGGACTGAGCGTGCCCACGAGTATCGGGGTAGAAGCCGATTCTTTAATCAAAGATTGAGTGAAATAACGCACGGCTGCCTTGGTGGTTCCATATAATGCCAGGCCGTTTACTGTCCGCCCGTCGCTGCCCAGACCTTCCATGTTATAAATCGCCCCATAACCCTGTTCCAGCATACCTTGCATGGCTACTTTACTGCCGTAGATGACACCCAGGATATTCGTTTGTACAATTCCTTGGACCATCCTGACTTCATAATCCCAACTGTTAGCCTGGGGGTGTCCCTGTCCGGCATTATTGATCCAGATATCAATCTTTCCAAAATGAGCTTTGGCTGTTTTCCATAATTGATTTACCTGATCAAATTCCGATACATCGCAACCTACGGTAAGTATTTGCGCTTCAGGATAGATTGCGCGTAATTGGCTGGCTGCTTGCTCAAGGGTGTGTGTGGATCGCCCCGTCAGCACAAGCTGACAATTCTCCCTGAGAAAGGCTTTCGCCAGATGGTATCCTATTCCTCTCGAACTGCCAGTAATGACGATCGTTTTCATCCTTAACTTCCTTCCTATTGATGCATTATAGCCCATTCAAATAAGAAAAGAAGCTATCTACTATGTAGCGGCAATTCAATGTGCCCTTATGGGTATGAATTGCTGTTACATAGTAAATAGCTCTTTTTTGTAAAAAAAATTATGGAATCTAATTCGGCAGCAATCGGTTGGCTGTTTCAATGGTCCATTGATTGATTTTATCCCAATCGCGGTAATCCCCTTCAGCCATTTCTTTACTGTTTTGGAACATCAGACGGAATAAATAGGGTAGTTTTTGATAATTTAATACCCCGCCAAATAAACCTACCGTGGCAGGTTGAAAATGCGGTGCTTTTTCCAGGATTTTTTTCATATAGCCGCGGGTGATTTCTTGATTGGCTTCCGTATCATCTTTCATCGTCAGGCAGCTGATAAAAAAGGCGGAAGGCATACTGGCTAAGGCAGCTTCATGTCTGGCGATGAATTTACTCACTCCAGGATGGAGCATACCCGCTCGGACGGGACTGCCAATAATGACTGCCTGGTAGGGTTTGAGATCCTTAACGATTTTCACGGGTTGAATATCGGGTTGGATATGGGGAATCTGCTGCAGGGTCTCAGCCATGTGGATGGCAATCCCTTTGGTTCCATCAGCCCAGGAACCATACGTGATTAACAAGTTCGTTTCCATCGCGTGTCCTCTTGATTTTTTCTATAGATTTTCTACTGCTATATAACGTAAAGCTCACCTGGAAGTTGCACGGCGGACACGATTGATCAGGGCAAAAAAGTTAATCACATGTTTAATTGGCTGGATATGGCTTTTTTCGTTGGCATAGATTGTTTTTATTGGCACCCAGGAAAGGATCATGCCATTTTGAAGGCAAGTTAGAATATTTTCGACCTCAAACTCAAAGCTGCTGAGCTGGCTAACCATGCTTGCCTGCATCAGACGGGCGCTTACGTATCGATACCCGGATTGATTATCCCGTATGGGTTGGCGCATGGCCCAACCAAATAATACCCGGCCGGTGGTGTTGGCAATTTTTCTTGACAACGGCATGCGTGAAAAATCACGGTAGCCAATCACCAAATCGGGATGGGTGTCTTCTATTTCTTGCAGGAATGTGGGGATTTCCAGCGGATCATGCTGCCCATCGGCATCCAATGTAATGACGCCATCATAGCCCTTTTCCACTGCCCAAGAAAAGCCGGTTTTCAAGGCATTTCCCTTGCCCTGGTTCGGCTTGACTTCAATCAGGATGGCGCCTGTCTGTTTTACGATATCAGCCGTTCCGTCCGAGGAACCATCATCAACGACCAAAACTGGCAATAACGCGGCAGCCTGGGAGATAACTTTAGCAATATGCTTGGATTCATTATAAGCAGGGATCAGGGCAAGAATTTTCATACTCAATTCCATAGGGTCCTCTTTGTTTTTTTTACTCACGCTGGATCAATTTCGTAAAATGATCCATGCGCCTGCCAGTAATAGAAGGACGCCACCCAATCGGGGTAGATTCATCGGTCTGAGGGTCACCTCAAATAAGCCGAAGTGATCCACGACCATGCCAATGATCAACTGTACCGCGATGGCCAGTCCCAATGCACCGGTGGTTCCAATGCGTGGAATGGTAAAGATAAACGAACTGATGATGACAATCCCCAAGGCACCCGCGATGATGGGGTACAAAGCAATGCTGCGCCATTCACTTATATTTTCCCCGCCTGAAATCGCCAGGATTATAACCGATAAGATGGCCCCCGAAAAATGTACCAAAAAAACACTGCTGAGTGGGCCGAGCCGCTGCCCGGTAATATTGGAAAGCGGAACCTGAAAGCCAATCGCAGCCCCGCCAATAATCCCGATTAGGATAGCCAGTAAATATTGCATCTTTATTCCTTTGTGGGGAGTACCCACCATTGATATTGATTGATGCTTTCAAACCCGGATTGTACAGCCAATTCTTCAAGGGACTCATCCTTGGGCAGCAGTGCACCGGCAGTTTGAAATGGCTCCGGTAGAATCATGGATTCTGCGCTGAAAGGCGGTTCAATCCAGTACCCTGAATACCCGAGAGTTATAACAGGAACCAAATTTCCGGAAAATCCGCTTGTTTGTGGGCTATTCTGCCCGTGATTTGGGGCTACGTATAACGTCAGGTGCTCAGGAAGGACCTGAAATCCATTGTTTTGAAAAGCTTTTTGGCTGCCTGTGTTCTCTAGCTGTATTAATGCACGAACCATTTGAATAGGCTCTGTATAATTTCTTTGCAAGCTGGTTCGGATTAGCTCGGAAGCGATACCCTGTCCGCGGTGGTCCGGTAATACCGCTAGTAAATCCAACTCTAGCCTGGTAATTTTCTGGATGGAAATCGACACAAAGCAATCCATGAAGCCCACAAGGGTTTCATCAACCTGAGCAACGAGGCAGGTATGGTTGGGTTGGCATAGCGCTTGAGTAATTTGGGCCAGTGTGGTTTCCTCTTCGGGCCAAACGGTCTGTTTAATCGTCTGAATCGCAGTTGAGTCGGCTAGGTGGGCTGAGCGAATTCGCAGGTTCATGGATGGCTCCTGTTCAGATGCTAGAAATTGTACCCGATTCTCAACCAAAAAAAGTCACTTCGGCATTGAAATGACTTTTTTATGGCAAAGGATGGATGTGGCATTAGCGAATCAGGATCATCCCCAACGCTGCCAACAAAGGGGTAGCCAGAGTGATGATCACATTCATCCCCAGGGACGGGATGAACTTTTCCATGTCATTCATGGTGTTAAAAATGTTCTTGACTGTTGGTAGAGCGATGAACAGGGTCAGTAAGCCCAACAAAGCGCCAATCGGAAGAAGTTTCAATGCCACTCCTACTGACAGTATGATATATGCACAGGCCAAAAAGATGGTATATGTGATGGCACTGACTTTTTTACCGTAAGCAACCAAAAAATGGTTCCTTCCGATGACACGATCCGGCTCGACATCCGGAAACTGATTGAGTAACAATAAGTTATTAACCAGAAAGAAAGGTACCAGTGAGATCAGGAATCCGGTCCAGGTGTAATGGCCGGAAATGGCATATTCGGTTCCCATGACCATAAGAGGACCAAAACCCAAGCCGGGACTGATGATGCACAGCCAGGGATAATGGTTGAGAACTGGAGTGTAAAGCACGATAATAACCAATCCAAGCAACCCTAACGGCACAATTCCCCATCCGGATCGGATGGCCAGGATTCCGCCGATGATGAGAGTCACACCGGCGGTCAATAGTCCTGCCAGGCGGATGTGGTTGGCCTGCTCAGGATTCTCGATTAAATTACCGGTACCGCCGCTGAAAGGGGTTTTTTGGGTGTTAAAATCCAGTCCACTGGTAAAATCATCATATTCATTGAGTAAATTTACACTGGCATGCGCCAAAATTGCACCGACAAAGGCTAGAAAAAGGTGAAAGGCGTTGATTGGTACGCCGGTGGTCAAGCTGGCAGCCAGGCCGGCTAGCACGCAAATAGGCGCAAGGATCAAGAATTGAGGTCTGGATGAGCGCAGGATATATTTCATCAGGTCGGTTTCCCAGGATAGATTATGAGCTTTGGTCGTGTAATTGATGTTGATTGCCAATGCGGTGCACCATTATTCCGCTATTATAAATCATCTCACGGCAGGTTGATCAAGGTGTTTTTGGAGAATATCCGCAAGGATTTCGTGGGGATTACCAATACTCCTCCCCAAGCGCCTGTTTGTACAGCATGTGGGAAGGAGATTGGTGTTATCCAGCTTGTGGGAGGACGACTGGCCTTGAAACTGAACCAGGGTACGGTTAAATCAGTACGCCTGTAAGAATCAAAGGATCAGGTTAGTCTGTAAATGCGGCCAAGCCAAGCAGGCCTTTTCCGGAATGTACGGAGAGTCCCGGAGTAAACTCAACAATCGGAATTTCACCCTGATAGTTAAAGCGTTCTGCCACCATAAGTTTAAAATTCTCGGCTTCTTCCATGCAAGCTGCCTGAATGATACCGATTCCTTGAATATTCCGATCCCCAACTGATTCTGACATTAGATCCAGCAAGCGAATGAGGGATTTTTTACGTGTGCGGATGCGTTCCAGGACGTCCAATTTGCCATCTATCATAGACAGAATTGGTTTCACTTCCATAATGCCGCCCATACTGGCCTGCAATGAGCTGACGCGTCCGCCCATGGCAAGGTATTTGAGCGTTGAAACCGCTCCAAAGAGAACCATGTGATCCTGTACTTCTTTCGCTTTTGCCAGAACTTCTTCCAGAGATTTACCCTCTCTGGCAAGTTTGGCGGCTTCCAGGACAATGAAACCCTGCCCTAAGGATACATTTTCAGTATCAATGACCGTGATATTCTCACTGCCCAGTAACTCTTTCGCTTGTTGAGCTGCGGCAAAAGTGGCGCTGATTTTACTGCCTACACAAAAACAGACGATCGTTTCATAACCATCATCGAAGGCTTTTTGGAAAACTTTCTGAAATAAACCTGGGCTTGGGGCAGCCGTGGTGGGCAATTTTTTATCCCTGTCGATGCGTTCGAAGAGGCTTGTATCGTCGATATCCACGCCGCTGGTGAAAGTCTCATCACCAAAATGGATATTGATGGGTACCTGGCGAATATCATATTGCTGCGCCATGGTATTCGATAAACTACTGTCAGTATCTGTAATAATTGCTATTTTTTGCACGGGTCAATCTCCTGTTAAACTTAAGAATGAATTGGAAGAAAATAAAAAAATAAATGCAGCAGGGATAACGCGTGGATACGTTACTCCTGGGGATGCTGAATGAGGGGGGCCAGCCAAGCTGCAATCATCTCCGGCTGGTCTATGTCCTGAAGGAAGAGATCATCGCTGCCATAGCGCAAACTGAGGTTTCCATAGCGTAAAAATTTTGCAATGGCAGTCTGCTGGATCTTTACATCAGTGATTGTTGAGAGCGGAATTTCAATCTCTGCCTTCGCATTTTCATTGGGATAAACTCGAATATGCGTGTCGGAGATACACAGGCGGTATTTTTTTGTACCAACGGTGTTCAAGACCAGGCCAATCATGCCTAATAAGATAAAACCCCAACCCAGAAAATTCGTTTCGGGCGAAGGCGTCTGATTTCCAAATTGAAAAAATATAAAAAGCAATAACCCTGTTGCACTCAATCCTGCGGGTAAGAGGATAATATTTTTACTGGGTCTAAATATTTTTGAGTCGGTTTCGTTTTGTTTGAGTGGGGAGAATTCCATTAATCACCTATCTTAATTTGTGGGCTTAATTATAGCAAAGACCGGCTCTTCCATGGTCACTTGTTTTGCTGTGACTTGCTGAGGTGGAAATCGGTTATTTGCTTAATAGGTGAGTGAATATTGATCACATTGAGGTGGATTCAACTGCTATGACGACGAAATGAGTGGGGGGCAAAAAAAGATCTATAGTTGGAATGTACCCATTTAATAGGGCTATTTTTTAAATGTACATTATATAATATGAAATAATGCAAATCAATTCATGAAAATCCCAGGAGCGAGTGCAAATTAATGACAACGATTGGAGAACAAAAATGAGTTATGCCATGAATACCGAATTCATTTCAATGGATGCGTTAGAAGACCGTATTCAAAGTACCGATCTTGTTCCCAGTAGAGTCCCCTTGTTGGAGGGCATCCAGGAGAAATTTTTCATCCTTGAACAACAGGGTGTGCATACCCTAGGCGAGCTGCGGCGGGTACTGAAGACGAATCCCCGTCTGGAAGAAACAGCCAGGAGCAGCGGGATTGATTCACAATATCTGATTTTACTGCGGCGTGAGATTGAGGGTTATTTCCCAAAACCGCTTGCATTAATGGAATTTGATGAACTAAATCCTGTAATGCTTGAAAAACTTACCCGTAGCGAAATACGGGATACTGCCGGATTGTTTTCGGCTACTCGCAGCCCTGAAAGTTTGGTAGCCTTGTCTGAATCGTGTGGTGTGGAAGTTGGAACCCTAACTACGCTTGCCAAATTGGCGGATTTATCCAGGGTTCAATGGGTCAGCCTGCCTGTGGCACGCTTGCTGCTAGCTTGCGGGGTCGATAACCCTGCCACATTGGTTACCACAGATGCTGAAGACCTGTTTGAAGCCTTTAATCAAGTCAATCTGGAGGCTCAGTTTTTTAAGGGGAAAATAGGCTTGAGAGATGTGAAGCGCTTGATTCATGCTGCAAAATTTGTTGAGGATTAAGATCTCCATAATAATGGCAGTTTACTCCGGCAGCCAACCAAACCTATTAAAATCAATCCTGTCCAGAGCGTCAAATTCCACACCCTCCTCTTCCAGCAGGGTACGCTGCATGGCGCTGCCGTAGCCAAAACCGTGCGGACTAATTTTGCCTTTGGCGTTGATCACCCGGTGCCAGGGGATATCCTCGGCTTTCACGGCAGCCATGGCATAACCGACCATGCGGGCAGTGCAGCCCCCCGTCATCATCGCCAATTGGCCATAGCTGGCCACTTTCCCATAGGGAATTTGCCGGGTGGTTTCGTAAATGCGCTGTTGAATGGAAAGGTCTTTTATTTGGCGCATTGGCACACTCCTTGCAAAGTAGTTGGTGTAGTTTAATTGAACTTTCGGATTCTTCAGCGTATAATCATTGCGTACGGTTACATCCATACTCATTATATAAGGAAACAGAGCTGGTGAGATCAAAGCGATTTCTTTTATTTGGATTGGTCATTTTTATGGGAGCTGTCGCCGGCTCCATTTACGGTTGGATGATCAACCCGGTTGAATATGTCAATGCCCGTCCGGAAAGCTTGCGAAGCGATTATAAAGCGGATTATGTGTTAATGGTAGCCGAGATCTACAGCAAGGAAGCGGATATCCTCCTGGCGGCCAATCAATTGGCCATGCTGGGGGATAAACCGATCAATACCTACGTTGATCAGGCAATTATCACAGGGGAAAAATTACAGTACAACCATCAGGATTTAGCCGCGATAGCACGGCTTTCCCAAGCCATTCGGGAGTGGATACCTAATCCAGCAGGGGGAAGTGATTGATGACTGAAAAACGCGGCAACCTCTATCTAATCAGCGGTTTTATCATTGGTCTGCTTTTCGGCTTGATTTACTCCTGGCTGTTGGACCCGGTGGAGTTCATTGATGCTGCGCCGGTTTCTTTGAGTGCAGATTATAAGGATCAATATCGCGAATTAATTGCCATGGCCTATGGCGCTAACGCGGATATGGGCAGGGCGCAGGCCCGTTTAGCTTTGCTGCAGGAAGAGGATCAACTCTATCTGCTTGGCGCTCAGGCGCAAAAATTACAAGGGGACACCCTGAAAATCCGGGAAGCCCGTGCGGTGATGAAATTAGGGGAAGATTTACAGGCGCTCATGCTGGCAGGCCCGGTGTTGGTTGCTGGAACCCCACTAGCAGAGGGACCTACTATGGAGCCAGGTATGGAAGCCCAGATGACTCCAGCAGCGGGTAGTGAACCCGTATCATCAACGATGAACACCGAGCAAGCGACTGTGGCTGCCCAACAACCCGGGCAAGCTAGAAACGAAGGTTTATTCCAGTTGGACCAACAAATGGAAGTCTGTGACCCGAATTTACCCCAGGGCCTCTTGCAGGTGGTGGTGGTGGATGCTCAGGGGAAGCCGATCGCAGGGGTGCGTGGAACGGTTTACTGGGCGGAAGGCAATGATTACTTCTATACTGGTCTGTACCCAGATTTAGGGGACGGCTACGGGGATTATGTAATGAAAGCCACCGTGCAGTACAAATTGCAAATTGGAGACGGAACCACCATGGTGGAATCTGTTACCCCGCCAGTTTGTACAGCGGAGAATGGCAAGCAGTATTTTGGCAGTCAATGGATGCAATTTAAGAAGATGGAATAAATCGTCAAAAGAAAAGGTAGGAATAAAAAACGGCAGACGTATGATGGTCTGCCGTTTTATGATATAAAAAATTCGCCGTTCAGGGCATGGGGTTGCTGTTGACCCAGTCATTGCCAATGATGACTAGCATGTCGGCGTAGGTGTCGGGGGTAAAGCGATTAAAAATCGATCCTGACGGCATATTCATCAAGTTTGCTAAATAGCTCAATGTATATGGCTTGCCATTGTACAACAAAATGGTACTGGTGCTGTAATTCTGATCCGCGACGCCTTCCTCGATGACGTTGACGCCATTTTGTCTGAGGTAGGCCACCGTGCGGGCAGAAATGCCAGGGTCCTGGGTGCCGTTATAAACTACAACCCGTGCGCCTTCTTCGGTGACCAGATCGGCAATGCTTTTCCCGGCATTGATCGGGCTGAGCTGGGCTTTATTGGTGAAAATTTGATCTCGAAGCACTCGAATTTCATCCGGGATTGGCAGAAGGATATCCAAGCCATCCGGGGATTTTCCGTTATAGACCACATCCGGACCGATAACGGCCTGATGAATGTTTTCTGTGGGTATCTGTAAAGCCAGATTTGCCAGACGAATAATTTGGTCGAGCGATAGATTAGTTTTGATCCCGCTGGAAAATTCCTGGTATAGTTCAGGGGCTTTGGAGACCAGGACAGGCAGCATGTTGAAGGTTAGGAACTGTTTGCGCAAGGTCATGATGACGTGTTGCTGTCGTTTTGCGCGGTCAAAATCTCCACCTGCGGTATAGCGGGAGCGGGCATACCCAAGAACTTCCAGGCCGGTCAGGTTTTGAACACCAGGGTATATCGTAACGTCCTTGTCCTTCTGTCCCAGGATACCAACGGTGATTTCTTCCTCGATTCTAATATCCAGTCCACCCACCTTATCGATGAAATTGACAAAGGTCATGAAATCTACCTGGGCATAATAATCAATAGGGACCCCTAAAAACTCTTCCACGGTATCCATAGCCAACTGAGGACCGCCGCCAGGGAGTTTATCCAACTCACCCAGATAGTAACCTGTATTGATTTTGGCATGGTCATACCCCGGAATGTTAACCCACATATCCCGGGGGATGGAGAGCATCCCAGCTGTCATGTTGACTGGGTCCAGAGTAAGCAGCATCATGGTATCGGTGCGGGGGATTTCACCCGCTTCCCAATCACGGAAATCCAAGCCCATGAAAAGGACATTGATCCGTTTACTGCCGTCCCAGGGTTCAATTTTTACATCCGAGCTGGCAACTTGAAAGTTACCAGTAAACAGACTTTCGGTGGTTGTACCATCGGCATTAATTGCGCCAGCCACGACAGGGGCACCAGGTAAATCGTCAGTGATGGTCCAGGTTTTAACCACATCCTGTGAAAGTTTGTAAGCAAATATTCCGGCGCCAACGGCCAGGAACAGACAAACAACCAGGATAATGATACTGGTCTTGTCTATCGGTTTTTTAGTCGGGGGTTGATAGTAAACTTGTGTCATAGGAATTCACTCAATTGAAAATCGAAGGCAATTCTGAAGGAGAAAACATCAATTTGTTCAGCATTCAGACTTTGCCGTCAAAAAAAGAAACTTTAAAGCGCAGGGGGAGGAACGGGTAAATCTGCGACGGCGATTTTTTGCCATTTGTCCCCTTCATCGATTAACATCACGGGGATGTCATCCACAATAGGGTATTTACGATTGCAATCCTGGCAGACCAGCCAAGAGTTATGTTCCAAAGAAAGAAGCCCGGGGGTGGTACGCACACAGGATGGGCATCTGAGAATATCGAGTAATTCAGGTTTGATCATTTTGCCTCCAAAGGAAGGGACTTAGAATTCAATTTTACCATAGCGATAGATCAAAGAGGTTGATAAATCATCGCTTTCCTCCAACAGTGAAAGTTATTCCTGTTGGCAGAAATACTTGTAATAGGCCTGATTAGCTTCCAGAGTAGAGGCTTCATAGGCAGCGGCAGCCTCACTGATGGCGGTCACTTCAGCGAGATGCGAAATAGCATCCAAACTCCAATATCGCGGCAGGGTCATCAAGGGATCACCTACCGGAATTTCGGGCATCCAATATTGGCGATTCGGATCTTTTTCAGCCGCCAGCGGAACCCAGTTAAAAAGGACCGGTCCGCGGGGGTGGGTGGTGAAACCGAGGTGATAACCGGATTGACGGGCAACTTCAGCGCCGCGGGGAGTGAAACCGCCACCCGGCCAGATGTAAGCCAGAGGCTGAGTAGATTGGCAATTCGGGATGGGTTGTCCTTGAGCGTCTTTACAATAAAAATGTTTCTGTAATTCGGTTCGAGAATCGGCCATTTCGTGCAGCAGGAATTCGTCGGTGGAATCCACGTTGGTGGGAATATTGTGGATAAAGCCGTGGGATTGAACATCAAAATAGCCGTCTTGATAATAGGATTCCATTTGTTCCCATAGAGTAGTGAACTGATCCTCTGGATGATCGTTAATGGGAGAGGCAGCCTTGATGTCGGTATCCCCGATCGGCCAGGCCAGGCTGACATGCCAGTTGTAATCGACGAGATATGGAAAAAAATTAGTGCGGTATACACCGGGGCGGCGGTCATCGATGATGAATAAGATCGACCGTTGCGGAATACGGGCATTCTTCTCCATAAAATCCACCATTTGCTGCATACTGATGGCTTCAAATCCGAGGTTTCTGGCCTGGGTGATCAGGTCGCTCAGCATGCTGTTGTTAATCTGTGTACCGTCCGCTTCTAGTGGTGTGCCATTCTCTGTCACTGAGTGGAACATAATGGGCATGACCACGGTGCCGGGCAGAGCGTTTTCGGGGTTTAATTTCGCCGCCAACACTTCGCAAGGGTCGCTGATATATTCCTGCGGAATGGAACCCACCTCGAGTTTGTCGTAAGCGAATGGCGCTGGCAATTGAGGGGTTGGTCCCAGGGTGGGCGTCTGGCTGGGGACGGGCGTGGCTGTGGCAGGAACCGGCGTAGGCGATGGCGTGGTGCTGGGTACCGCATTGGTGGCGGTAAGCAGCGCTCCCGCGAAGAATTCGGTCACGTCCGGTGTGGGGCGCAGAGCATCCACCACCTGGCAGCCACTGAGCAGCATCAAGAGACCCATGGCCAGCAAACTGGCGGAAATGATACAGAGTCGAGTTAACGACTTATTCGTCAAGGAAGTTATAGGCAACATATCCGCAATTATACCGGATTTACGCAAGCTTTTCTGGCGATTAAGGGATTGTAATGACTTTATAGGTCTCGCTTTGGAATAACACCGGAAAACGGGTTGGCATGCTGCTGTACAGGACGGCATGCGTAAAGCCATATTTTTGCTGCAAGCGGACTAGATCGTCGTCATTCAATGCTGTGAAGGCATCGCGCATCTCCGGGACGGCTTCAAAGCCAGTGGAGGCGGGCTTTCCATAGCAATCCAGGAGGGTTTGAACCCAGTCCTGCATGGCTTGATCCTGAAAGGGAAAGCTTTCGAATGAGAACAGAAGAGCACGCTCGCCGACGTAGCGCAGTTCGTCGAAACTGGGATGGGTGAAAAACAGGGCATCTGCCTGCGTGTTCTCTTTGATAAACCTGGCAACCAACATTTTCTCGCTGGTATGTTCTTCCAAGGTGAACTTAGGTTTATCAAAAACAGGATAGGCATCCAATCCAGGGATGGGAATGATTCGCAAGTAGACCAGAAGTAAGATCGTCACCAATCCGGCACTGCCCAGGTTGATCTGCCAGGTTTTGGGGAAAGCATCCTGCATGCTGATGAGCAGCAGCAGAGCTATTAATAAAAGTGTATTTCGGGCGTCGATTTCATAGATCAGGGTGGAAAGGATGAGAACGAAGGGTGTGAGTGACTGCAATACGCGCAGGGCTTTGCTGCGGCTCTTTTTCCATAACCAACCATATACCCGATCCATAGCGGCGGTGAGTACCATGCTGAGCGGGGTAATCAGTCCCAGCACGAAGGTCCAGGAGGAGAGGTGCTTTATATTTTCCTCTTCTGATTCTTTACTGCGCAGACTACCAATCCAGCCGCCCAGGAAAATCAACCCTAGCCATTTGATCCAGATCAGCAGGCGAAAGGTTTGTGCATTGGTGATCAATCGGGTGGGGATCAGCTCCACGAATACATAACCTGCTAACGCCAGACTGAGCAGAATCAGACCCAGGCTAATCAGTTTTCGGTTTTGTTCTTTAAGAGAAGGCAGGAGTTTGGCGGCATTCAACCAGGTGAACCCTACAGCCAATAGAAAAAACGCTGCTTGCAGGAATTGTTCGATGGGAAAGGTACTGGCCAGGAAATGGTGGGGATAGCGAAAATAAGCCAGAATTTGAATAAATACTGCATCCGGAATGGAAGCTTGCTGCTGATATGGAAAGAGAAACAACGCGCTGATTCCAATAAATCCGCCGATGGCTATGGTCAAATTTCTTTTCAATCCCGGCTGATGGCTTGTGCGTTGGAAAAGGAATATTTCCACAAATAGGATGATGAGAAAAATGGCCCCGCTTTGTAGAGCAAAGGATGCATGGAAGACGGCCGCCAGTCCGCAGGCCAGGGTGATCCACAGCGGACGGTTTTTCAGCATGGTATAAAATCCAAACATGGCCAGCGGCAAAGCCAGGTTCATGGGCTCCAGAAAATTGCGATATAGGATATTCGAATAGCCCAGCCAGAAGGTCTTGCAGCAGAACACCGCGATGATGGCAAAGAAGGCGGCGTATTTTTTTTCTCTAAAAAGCTCCTGGGTGGATAAACCGGTGAAAAAAGCGATCCCCAAATTACTGAGCCAGGTGAGCATGAAAAAGACAACTGGTAAGCCAAATGGTTTAGCAAGGATCGCCACGAGATGGGCATAGTAAGAATAGGGCCCAAAGGCAGCAGAAGCGTTAACGTAGGCATCCAGTTTTAAAAAGCCGGGGTCCATGGCGCGCATGATGATGGGCAATTGTTCAGAATGATTGCCCACCCCAAAGCCGTAGCCAAACACGGTTGCCAGCAGGCTGCTGAGGAAAACAAAGACAAAGAGCTGCTGCTGATTATTCATATTATTTTCTTGCATGGGTAAATTGCTCATTAAGACGGGTTGGAGGAGGGTTCGGGCGGCATACCATCTGTACCTGGGCCATATTCATATTTGGCCTGCCAGGCTTCGTAATGTGTGCGGAAGGTATCCTGATTAATCACCTGGTCTCCGCGGCTGATGGTGCGGTGAACGGTGACGTCAGCGCCATCGGCTTCCCAATCCACTTGTTTGACTTCGCCTGTGGGCAAATCCGCGTTTTCGCTGTAGAGTGGCTCCGGGGCTTTGACTACATTTTGCAGGCCGCTGGTGTCCCATTTTACACTGCGGCCGTCTTTGGTGGAATAGAATTTCCAGGTGATGGAACTGTAGGTCGGATTGACATAGGTTTCCATCAACAGCCAGTAGGGCGTGTCATTGGTAAATTTGAAATCCACCACCGGTACGTAGACGGTGGCATCCAGGCCGGCTAATGAGGAATCAATACTGTTGCCGGCCACTTTTTCATAATAATAAACCCGATAGGCATGGGCATGCCGTTCTTGAATGGGGAAGCCACTGAAGAAGGCTGCCCGGAAGAGGGTAGTGCTGACTTGACAAACGCCGCCGCCGACCCCTTTAATGGTTTGGTCGCCATAGATGATCAGAGCTTCGGTATAGCCAGTATCCAGGCTGATATTTCCAAGGGCTTTCGCCATGGAGAAGGTTTCGCCGGGAGCTACCAGCAGGCCGTGGAAACGGCTGGCCGCTTGAGTGATGTTCTGTACCCGTGCACTGCTGGACCCATAGAAATAGGAGCTTTCTTCATGCACCAATTCGGTGATGCCGATGGTGGCGCCAGGGGTGGTATCCAGAACGGGAGGTTCAACGAAAGCAAATTGCAGGGGAATCTCATGTTCGCCGGCAATCAACTTATCCTGAATCGCCTGCATACTGCCGGGAATATCGAGTGTGCGGCCGATAACCGCAGATTCAAGTAACTCCAATTGACGGGTGTCATCGTTAAAAATGAAACGAGGATTTTCGGGCTCCAAAACCAGGCTGGGAGCCAGTTGGGTGAGCATGGTTTGTAGCGCCCGTTCATCCAGACCGATCTGGTAGGTTGCGCCCGCGCCGTTTTCGACAATATTAAAATGCAGCAAACCGGCCAATTGTTCTGGAGGAAAGTCCCAGGGACCTTGCGTATCGGGCTGGTTATCCGGCATGCGGATGCGCATGGGTTGGCTGAGGATTTGACGTGCCTGTTCCGCCTGGGCTTCCACATTCATCACGATCGGGCGTGTTTCTTCAATGAATAGGGGCACGGTGCCGTACTGTTGGGTTTGAAATTGCAGTGCAATGAGGGCCAGGGAATTGGGGATATGCAAAGTACGCCCTTTAGCGCCTTCCACCACACCCACCTGTGTACCGTTGACCGCAATACTGGGTTCCACCACCGGTTTGTAGATCTGGGCGTTTAGCGTTTCCAGATAGGCTCCGCCGATGCGTTGATCGAAAATAAAAGAAGGGGATGCGTCTGTCCCACTGATCAGGGTTTTCCATTGCACAAATAGGTTAGCTGGAAAAGGATCCGAGCGGCCAATTTGGTAGGCTTCCTGGATGCTGGTTTGTGGATCGAATACCAGGCCGACTTCCAGAGGGGAGACAGCCCAACTACTGGTGCCATCCTGCAGGGTGATCTTTCCGCCATAGGGGTAGGTGATTTCCCGGGTTAATAAAGTGGCCGCATCCTGAAGGGTCTTTCCTCCTACAGGAACGCCGCCAATGCTGACGCCAGGGTAAATTCTGCCCAGATGGACTAGTTCAAAACCGCCGATAAAAATAAACCCGAAAACTAGGCTGAGGAGTAGTCCTCCAATCAACATTTGGAGATAAGGTTTGGTTGTGGACGAGGGTTCCTGCATATACATAATCGACATTATAACATTTTCATGGCGATCGAACGGGGATTATCGGGTCTTGACGTAATTCCCGTGGCGCGGTATCATTTATCCAGCATGAACTATATGCCTTCGTAGCTCAATTGGATAGAGCGCTTGCTTGCGGAGCAAAAGGTTGCAGATTCGAGTTCTGCCGAGGGCACCACAGATCGACGGCCAACATTCATTGGTCGTCTTTTTTTATGGAGAAATTCCCATGTCTAAAGAACAAACCCACATTTTATTAACCAACGACGACGGCATCGAATCTCCCGGTTTGTTGGCTTTGGCTGAAGCGTTATCCGATCTGGGAACGATTTGGATTGTTGCCCCACGTGAGCAGGTTTCTGGTGCCGGACGAGCGTCTTTATTGAGCGCTGACGGCGTCATCGAAGAACGCAGGAAAGTGATTGCAGGTGTTGAGCAAACCGTGTACGCCATCAATGGTCTGCCGGCTCAAACCATCCATCACGGCGTACTGGAAATTTGTCCGGTGAAACCGGATTTGATTGTTTCGGGGATTAATTACGGCGAGAACCTGAGCACGGATGTGACCATCTCCGGCACGGTGGGCGCGGCTTTGGAAGGCGCCAGTTGGGGCATCCCCTCTCTGGCGGTATCCATAGAGCTGGTGCAGATCGCCAAGTTTTTGGAGCATTCCACCACGGTGGATTTTTCTGTCACCGCCTGGTTTGCGCGTAAGTTTGCTGAAATCATGCTCGCCAAGCAAATGCCGGAAGATGTGCAGGTATTGAAACTGGATGTACCCTTCGATGCTACCCGGGAAACCCCCTGGCGTATCACTACGTTGGGGCGCAGCCGAGTTTTCACCCCTCAGATTCTACCGCGGGAAGATCGGTCCAAACCGGCACAATTCTCCTTTATCCAGAATATGAATCCGAAAGATTTTTCTGCGGATAGTGATGTGAATGTATTGAAGGTGGACCGTCTGGTATCCGTGACGCCGTTGAGTTTGGACATGACCTCGCGCGTGAAAGCCAGTGAGCTGGATGATTTGCTGCGTGGCAACGGGCATATCGCGTAGGTTTTTTTTGATCAATAATGTGACAGGCAGGCTGAAAGGTCTGCCTGTTTTTGGTTAAGAATTTTTTTACGGTGGTCCTTGGGCTGTCGTGGAGATTGCCACGTCGGATTATCGTCCTCCTCCTAAGAAACATGGGAGAAAATTTTATTTTCCACACCTTGCCAAGCCTCATTTTGAATGTCATTGCGAGCCCCTTTCGGCATTGTTCAGGGTACATTTTTGCGGGGCGGCCTGTGCCCCGAAGGGGTAGGCAATCTCAACGCCAATCCCTTTTTCGCTATTATTTCCCTTTCAGCACATTCAACATTTCCTGATGCAATACCGGATTGGCGGTACACAGTGTAAAGGGCGGCTTCAGGTAATCCGGGTCGCCGCTGAAACTGGTGACTCGTGCGCCGGCTTCAGCGGCGATTAGACCGCCCGCGGCGATGTCCCAGGCTTTCAGGCCCAGTTCCCAGTAGCCATCCAGCCGGCCGGCTGCGATGTAGCAGCAATCCAATGCGGCGGAACCCAGGCGGCGGATGCCCTGGGCCAACATGACGAATTCGGAGAACATGGCCACGTTGTTGTTCTCAGTATCTCGGATGGTATAAGGAAAACCAGTCACCAACAATGCGTCGACCAGGGTTTGGGCTTGAGCGGTATGGATGGGTTTTCCGTTTAGCCAGGCACCCTTGCCGCGTTCGGCGCTGAAACATTCATCCAGCATGGGATTGTATACCACGCCCAACTGCACTTGATTGCCAATGGCATAGCCGATGGAGACGGAGAAAATGGGCAGATGGTGGGCATAATTTACTGTGCCGTCCAGTGGATCGATAAACCATTTGCGGCCGTTATCGCCCGAAAAGCTGCCGCTTTCCTCTGTGACAATGGCGTCCCCGGGGTACAGGGTTCGGATTTGGTCCAGAATGTATTCTTCGGAGCGGCGGTCCATGTCCGTCACCAGATCAACCAGGCCTTTGTGCTCCACCTGGAAATCGGTGCTGAAACCATCTTTTAAAAGTCCGCCGGCGTGTTTGGCGATGCGGATCAGGTCTGTTAATGTGGGTTGATTCATGAGAAACTTCCTTCCTATTGAATTATTCTGGCTATTGATGCCGGGTTAGCACAGGCCGTGAATCTCATCCTGTAAGCGGATGAAATACTCGTGCAGGTAGGTATCCCGTTCATCAGCGATGCGGCGCGCGCTATCGGTGTGCAGCCGGTCTTTTACTTTTTTTAATTTAAAGAGATATTCATGGTAAGCGGAATGCGGTTCGCCGGGTTCTTTTTCGCCGCTGTCCAGAAAGGTTTGTGAGGGTTGGGCAAAGGCGGGCTGTCCGGCCACGGCGGCATAACCGATTACCCGAGCCACACCGATAGCGCCTAACACATCCAGCTTGTCGGCATCGAACAACACTTTGGCCTCAATGCTGACTGGGGCTTCCGTCCCGCGGTAGCGATGCGCGCGGATGCAATGCATCACGGCTTGGATATCCTCTGGGTCCCAGCCTCGCTCACTGAGCACTTTCTCGGCCAGCAGGGCAGAAGCCAGATGATGCTCCAGACGTTCTTTACTGCCGGGGGCGGCTCCGCAGGCGTCGTGCAGCAGGGCAGCGGTGGCCAGAATGCGCCAATTGGCCCCTTCATTAGTGCCAATGGTTTTGGAAAGCTCGTATACCCGCAGGACATGATCAAAATCATGAATGGTATCCGCTTCCAGATAATATTGTTTGGCTTCTTCAATGGATATCATGTGAGACTACCTTTTATGGGTTTTTCTTCTGCAGAAATACGCACATAATGCAAGGCGGCCAGCGCCAGCAGATTGAAAAGGACCGCGGCTGCGGCATTTAACCAAAAACTGTGCGTGTATAACTTGGGAGCCAGAATATCACCGAATGCTCTGCCCAGAGAGATGGCAGAGAGGAACAGTCCCATTAGGGTGGCGCGGCGATGTGGAAAGACTTCACTGATCAACGGCAGGCTGCTGACGACGACAAATTCAAAACTGATGTAAAAAAGGAACAGGCCGATGAGCGCGCCACTTACGCTGCTGCCAATCCAGGGCAGCAGCAGGGCGAAGAAACAATTGAGTATCAATCCCAGGCGGATGGAAACGCGTTTCCCCAGTCGATCCACCAGCCAGGCTGTCAATCCTTCACCGCCCAACTCAGCCAGGCCGATGATGGCGGAGGCGGCACCCAACGCGGCGATTTTCAGTCCAAAAGAATCTTCCAGCCAAACACCGAAAACCAACGCCACCGACTCGTTGGAGACGCAGAAGAACAGCCCCATTAATAATGCGGCCAGTGCTGAAGGAGTGCGCAGGATCTCCAATATGGCTGACAGATGGTGCTGCTTCGGGGCGACATATTTGGGATTGCCCGGAATCAGGACAAGAATGCCAATGAAGCCCAACACGGTCAGGAAAGTGAACACGGGATAGGGGGACCACCAACCGTAGCGTTCGATGAGCAAAGCCACCAGGGGCATACCGAGGATAAAACTCAGCGCCCAGGCCAATTCGGTGATGGCAATGATCTTTCCGCGTTTTTGATAAACCACCTGATCGCTAACAAAAGCTTGCATGGCCGGCAGGTAGATATAGAGGCCGAAGAAGACTAAGCTGAGCGAGACGCAGAAGGCTGGAAAGACGGGGAAGAATACAACCAACCCCAGTGCCAGGCTGATCATCCCAACGCCAACTGCCATGCCGGCTTTTCTTCCGTGCTGGTCCGCGATCGGGGCGACAATAGGTGCCAGTACGCCCATGAAAGAGCGCAATGTGACAGCGGTCGAGATGCTGTTCAGGCTAACGCCGAAGGCTCGGGCAAAGACAGGTAGAAAGGGGTAGATCATGCGGATGCTGGTATTGACTACCAGCCGAATGGCAGTGAGTAAGAAAATTTGTAGCGAAAAAGTTTTATTCTCCTGGCTCATAAAGCAATTTCAGCAGCGGGGTGAACTGCGGTGGGTTGGGTCAATTTGATCATTAACAAACACAGGCCAGCCAAAGCAAATAGGAAGAAAGCTGCCCCGAAGTTGCCTTTGATGGTTAATTGAAAAGCAAGAGGCGCTAAAATAGAACCTGCCCCGAAACCAACCGCACAGAATACGCCATAGATGGCCATGTATGTATTGCGCGCCTGGGGATAAAGCTCAGAAACCAGGGTTAGCGCGCAGACAATGGTAAATTCGGAAAAGAAATAAAAGGCAAACAGCCAAACCCCGGCACTGACCAGAGTGAAGGGCACAAAAACAGCCAGCAAAGAGAGAGCGATTCCTATGCCAATTCCCAGGGAGATGGCGCGGCGTTTGCCAATACGATCAATAAACGCAGCGGAGAGTAAAATGCCGGCTAACTCGGCAGCGCCAATCAGAGAGGAGACGATACCGACCTGTGTGATGGATGCTTGAAAGGACGATTCCAGCCAAACGCCAAAGACCAATTGAACGATGATATTCCCGCTGACCAGGCAAAAGCCCATCAGCAACCCCAAAAAAGCATTTTTGGCCTTGAAAATTTCTTTAAAAGGCAGCTTGTAGCGTTCGGTCAGGTGCATGGAGGAGGGTTGTTTTTCCACCTGAAAGGTAATGATGCCCATAAAAACCAGCGCCAATGCAGAGATCATTAAATAGAAGATGCTCCAACCCCATTGTTCAATCACCAGTCCGATGAGGGGGATAATCACCAGATAGGATAAAGGCCAACCCAACTCGGTGAGAGATAAGGCCGTTCCCCGTTTTTCAAAGGGAATATTGTCGGAGATATAAGCTTGCATGGCCGGCGAAAAGATATTGATTGCTAATTGCAGCAGGATCATGCCGATGAATAAGCCAATGTAGTTTTGTGTCATTTGAACAATCACGCCGGCAAGGATGACGATTAAAACCCCACTTAACATGCCAGCGCGTTTCCCATACCGTTCCCCTATCTGAGCGAAAAAAGGTGCGAAAACCGAGGCCAGCGCCGAAAAAGAGACGGCCACCGAGATCATCTCAACGGTTGTGCCCAGTCCCCGGCTGATCAGGGTGAGAAATGGAAAGACCATGCGGATACCAGTAAAAGTAATCATGCGAAAAAGGGAAAAGGTAACGATTTGTGTATTGATATGTTTAATTGGTTTCATTTGTTTTACTACCCAGTTTTGATGTTGACCTATTGTATCGTTAAACCAACCAACTGTTTGAAAACCGGAGTGCAAGCAAAATTACAGTCAAATAATTAGCTGGATACGGGCCAGCAAAGATGCTAATCTTGGGGGTTGTCGTAAATTGTGGAAAAAAAAGATCTCCAGCGTTTACAGGAGATCTTTATGAGTGTAAAAAAAATTATGGAGCAAAGTTGGATGGGCGTTCCGGGAGGTAATTAAAATAGACAATCCGATCATCCCAACTATGGATAATGCTGCCTTGTTTCAGGGTTTTCAACATCTCTTCCTGAATGGGCTGCGCGATCGGATCTGCGGCAAGTTCCGTGAATTCCCCGGTGTCAACATCCTGAAATAGATGATTTCCCCAATCGATTAAGACTGTGCCATTGGTTAGAACAAGCACCCAATGGCGATCAACAGGTATTCCTCCGGGCATTTCAACCTCCTGAAAGATGAAGCTCGATGATTACGCTTTTGTTTTTTCAGGTACCAGGGAAGCAAAGGTTGTGCTGGATAATTTGTTAATCAATTCAGTCTGTGCCTCACACCAAATGGGGTGGATGGGACAATTATGGTCGAATGGGCAGCCATTTTTACTGATGGTACACTCATTCAAAGCGATAGGCCCGTCAATGGCTTCAATCACTTCCAAAACGGTGATTTCTGCGGAAGGTCTGGCTAAGGTTACCCCGCCTCTGGCACCACGGGAAGTATGAATCAATCCGGCAATGGATAACTGGGAAATGATTTTTGCCAGGAACGAAGGGGGAATCACTTTTTCCTGCGCAATTTGGCTGGTGGCTGCACGGGTGTTTGCATCCATGCCTGAAAGATACAACATGGCCCGTAGTGCATAATCAGCCTGACGTGTGATCTGCATAGTATTCTTACCTCATCTTCATCTTTTTAGAAAGTTCGAAGTTTTGTCTATGAAAGGTTCATTTTTTCATATTGTTATAATTTTACCTGAAAACTCCAAGTTTGGCGGATTTTTAACCTTGCAGTTTGTCACACAGATTGGTTGGTTTGTGCCATAATAGAGAAAATATCAAAGTTCGGGAAGAGAGATTTAATGGAAAATTATCGTTTTACTTACCCTTTACAGGTCCGTTATGGGGATCTGGATCCCCAATGGCATGTCAATAACGCTCGTTTTAATACGTATCTGGAACAAGCTCGTACGGTTTATTTGATGGAACTGGGACTTTTTGATGGGCACTCCTATTTTGATCTGGGATTGATTGTCGCGGATGTGCATATCTCATACAAATTGCCGGTTGCCCTTACACAAGAAATCACCATCGGGGTGCGCGTGGATAAAATCGGCGGAAAAAGCATGACTATGTCCTATGCCGTGTTTGATCTGAAAAGCGGAGCCGAATTAGCCACTGCGGAAACCATCATGGTTGGCTTTGATTACAACCTAAAAACAAGCCGTGTTATTCCTCAAAATTGGCGGGATGCGATCAGTGCTTTTGAGGGAAAAACTTTTTAATCTATAGAAATTGTTTTTAACATGGAGGGAGAAGTATGCCGTTACCACCTGTAGATATGAAGGACCAGATTGTTTTTTTAAAAAACCTGCTTGAAATTCCCAGCCCGACTGGTTTTACAACGCGGGCAGTGGAATTCGTGGAAAATATACTGAAGCCGTACGATGAATTGAGCTTTCACTACACCAAGAAAGGCGGTTTATTGGTTACCTGGCCAGGCATGCGTTCCGATCATCCGCGGGCTTTGACAGCTCATGTGGATACGCTGGGTGCCATGGTGAAAGAAGTGAAATCCAACGGACGATTAAGGCTGAGCGGCGTGGGCGGTTATGCCTGGAGTACCGTCGAAGGCGAGGGCTGCACCATTTTCAAACAAAATGGGGAAACCGTGCGGGGATCGATTCTGCTGCACAAGGCTTCCGGCCATGTCTATGGCAAAGCCGTGGAAACCACGGAACGCAATGACGAAACCCTTGAAGTACGCCTGGATATTAAAACAACCAACGCCGAAGAAACCCTGGCAGCCGGGATTGAAGTGGGCGATTTTGTCAGTTTCGATCCGCGTGTGGAAATCAATAACGGATTTGTACGCTCCCGTCATCTGGATGACAAAGCCTGTGTGGCCAATATTGTCTACGCGGTCAAGGCCCTCTTGAGTGCAAAATTACGGCCAGCCTATACCACCTACCTGTACTTCTCCAATTTTGAGGAAGTCGGGCATGGAGCTGCCAGCGGTATTCCAGCGGAAGTGGATGAAATCATCGTGGTGGATATGGCCGCGGTGGGCGATGGGCAGACCTCCACCGAGCTGCACACCACCTTGTGCGTCAAGGATTCGCGTGGACCGTATCACCTGGATTTGAGCAACCGCATGCGCCGATTGGCGGCGCAGTATGAGATTCCTTTTAAAGTGGATATTTATCCCCATTACGGCTCGGACGGCGGCGCGTTCCTCACTGCCGGCGGGGATGCCGCGGTATGTTTGATCGGCCCCGGGGTGGATGCCTCTCATTCCTATGAACGCACGCATACCGAAGCTTTATTAGCCACCACCAAATGGCTGGTCGCGTATTTGATCAATTAAGTTGGTTATAGTTTTGATTGAGAAGGCCATCCTGATGATGAAGATGGCCTTTTTTTTATTAACTGCCCACCCCCACCTCTTATCCTCCCCCATTTTCCGAAAGCGAAAATAGGGGAAGATGGTTTCGCCGGAAGCCTCGTTGGCTAAGTCCCTGATAGGGGAATGTACCCGATAAGGGGAGAGCTTGTCGAAGCCGATGATGGCAACTCAAACCAAACAAAATCCAGCCCTGTCCGTGCCCTGAGCCCCGTCGAAGGGTGGAATT
>DHVR01000036.1 GCA_002412765.1 Leptolinea sp. UBA5203
TTCGATTACTCAAATACCCCGTTCGACTTGCATGTATCAGGCACGCCGCCAGCGTTCATCCTGAGCCAGGATCAAACTCTCCGCAAATTTTTATACATCCTTACGGATGTTAGTTTACGGTATTTTTTAAACGACAGGGTACTGTCTTCTTTCTATCACTTTTCAATTGTTAAGGTGCGTCCCTTTACTCACGAGTTATAGAGAAAAAACTACCGATGTATCTTATGATCTGTTTCCACATCGGCCGTTCGTTTGTTCCCTCTATTACTCTTCAGGGATATTTATTTTTTTAGTGATTTGCCGATCACTCGGCGAAATCTTCTGTTTGTTTGAGAGCTGAATTTTATCGCACCTTCTTTTACTTGTCAAGGGCTTTTTCAAACTCGTTTTGACCAATTTTCTGATCTCGTTTCGTTTGTTTTCTTCAGGCCTCATTCAGTTTTTAGTGATTTGCCTTTCGGCGAAATCGATGTTGTTTTGAGCAACGAACCGAATTATACAGTACTCTCAGGATATGTCAAGGGGAAAAATAATATTGATTTAAGATTGCTTTTTTTCCCTTTTTCAGCCCATTCCGCCCTGCTTGGCCATTGAATGAAGCCAGTACCCACGCTCTGCTTGAGAGAATTGTTTCGCCCTGCCCCACTATAGCAAACGATCCCCAGCGGGGATCAGATTATTCCTAATATTTTGCTATTGTTACCTAAATCCATCCAAAGCAATATCCAACCCATTTCTAAAGAACCTTTCTTGAATGGTTTTGAACATTCCCTTCCTGGCTTGTCTTTTATTGTTCCTTCTGCAAACCCAATAGGGAGATTGCTCCGAACAATAAACCAAATACACTGACTACAATATAAATTACTGCTGCCATTTGAACTCTCCTCTAAGAATATTTTCTGGTACGTGCTATAACCCAGATTATTTATTTTCGATACGCGCACACTCTTTTCGAGTCCAAATCCATTAATAGGGTCATTCGTCTTAACTATTTAAGCGCATCCGCGTAAGCCATTTTTGTTACTTATCTATATACGTTTACGTTGCACGTTTCGTTCCAAAATACGCGCTTTTAATTTAAAAATGTTAATAGCTTGCTGATATTAATATCCTCATATACAAGGTAAACTTTGTTTAATAGTCTGTGCTATTTTTCACAAACTTCCCTGGAGGTTCAGGATGAAAACTATTCCATCTTCTCAAAGGTCTCAACCCCACATCGTGATCGTCGGTGCCGGTTTTGGCGGACTGCAAGCTGTGCGCGCTTTGGCCCATGCCGAGGTGAAAGTTACCCTCATAGACCGGCAGAATTTTCACCTCTTTCAACCCCTACTCTATCAGGTAGCCACGGCCGGCCTTTCTGCGGATGAAATCGCTTACCCCATCCGCTCCATTTTTCAGAAACAACACAATTTTGAATTTATCTTGGGTGAGGTGCAAAGCATTGACCCCGTCACCCAAACCCTCTGCCTGCCGGGACAGCAGATCTCTTACGATTATCTAATCCTGGCTGCCGGCGGTATGACCCATCACTACGGCAATACCACTCTCAAGGAGCATGCCTTCGGATTGAAGTCCCTGCAGGACGCGGTGAAGCTGCGCAATCACCTGCTGAGACAGTTTGAAAAAGCCTGTCAGGAAACCGACCCGGACCTAAAGAAAGCCGCCCTGACCTTCACCATCGTCGGCGGCGGACCTTCCGGCGTGGAGAGCGCCGGCGCCATCTCCGAGCTGGTGCAGCTCTTATTGCGTAAAGAGTACCGCTGCCTGGACGCTGGTGATGTTACTATCCTGCTTTTAGAAGCCTCAGATCGTTTGCTGCCAAATTTACCCGCGGATCTGGCAGACTTTGCCCTGAAAACGCTGCGAGAGAAGGGCGTACAGGTGCGTTTTGACAGCCAGGTGCGTTCCTACGACGGAAAACAGGTCATGCTGGCCAACAGCAAGCCCATTTCCACCCACACGCTTCTCTGGCAGGCCGGAATCCAGGCTGCGGAAATCCTGCAGGCCTTCCCAGCCGAAAAAGACCGCATCCAGCGCATCCAGGTTTTGCCCACCTTGCAAGTGCCGGATTCCCCCAACGTCTATGCCATTGGGGACGGCGCTGCGCTCCTGGATGAACACGGAAGCACCCTGCCTATGGTTGCGCCGGTTGCGATGCAGCAGGGCGTACATGCAGCCAAAAACATCCTGCGCCAATTGCAAAATCTACATCTGCTGGATTTCAGGTACAAGGACCCTGGAATGATGGCGACCATTGGCCGCAAGAAAGCCGTGGTGCACCTGAAGGGTCTGTCCTTCAAAGGTGGATTCGCCTGGCTGGTCTGGCTGGTGGTTCACATCATGCAGTTGATCGGTTTCCGCAACCGCATCGTGGTGCTGATCAATTGGGCCTGGGATTACCTGTTCTACGAGAAAACCGTGCGCTTGATCGGCCCGGAGTAAGGCTATACCCGACCTGCCAGGTTTTGAAAACCTGGCAGGTCTGTTGCACAACCTTATATAATGAAGGAACCCCCATCTGTACGGGTAAATTGAATATTAACCCCTAGATATAGAGATTTTTTTATAAAGGCAAGGTGTATTGCGTTGCGCCCTGCCTGTAAAATTCTTACCGGCTTATCGCCAGGATGTCACATACCCCGTCCGGTTAACCAGGGGAATGATCTGACATGTCTCAACATTTACCAGAGCCAACACGGGAATATCCGGCGACAGAACCGTGTCCTGAACACTCAGGATCAACCACTCCCCGTCCGGGCTCCATAGCGGATGGGTAACCACGATCGGATCGGCATCCGCGATGAGTCTTTGCTTCGATCCATCCAACTCCGAGACATACACGGCATACCGATCCCCAGGCAGCATGCTTTCATAGGCCAGACGTGTCCCGTCCGCAGAAATAGCCATGCTTGCATTGACGTAATTTACATCAAACAACTCACGGGTCAGGCCGGTCGCCACATCCATGGCACGGACAGACGCGCCAACTTCTCCTTTGACCGTATACAAAACGCTTAACCCATCCGGCAGCCAGCCCTGACCAATATTGGCATCTGCATTCTCCAGCAAAACTACTGGATTGGAGCCGTCTGCATTCACCAGCATCAAATTGGAGGGGCCCAATGCGCCAACCGTTCCGGTAGCTGGCCGGGTGAATAATATCTTTGTTCCATCCGGAGACCAAAATGGGTCATGATCTCTTGAGGTCGACCCAGGCACGAGTACAGCCTGTCCACTTGCCAGGTTGATCATCTGCAGCCCCACCTCACTGGCATACACGACTTTCTCTTGATCCGGGGACAAGGCACCATCGTTCCCTATCCCAAGGTCGGTTTCGCCGGTACCGTCCAGATTGGACGTGCGTACATGGTACAGGAAATCCGGGGCTGCATAATTGGAGAAAACCAGCCTACCGTTCAACCCATCCGGAATAGCGGATGACGCACTTTCCAAAGCCGCCTGCCAGGTGGAGGCCATAAGACAGGCCTGCGTATTTTGCGCGGATGAGCCACCTGCTGTAACAGAAGGCAGATTGATCTGCGCCTGCCACGGCCCCTCAACGGCCAGGGAAACACCCGTCAGGGAAACGTTAATCACCCCGCTCGGGAACCCGTCTTGATACCTAAACCCATACTCACCGGGTCCGCCGCCGCCCAACAGAGGATGATCAAAATCCATCAAGCTCAGTTCAGATACGCCTTCAGGCAGCTCAAGCGTAAAAATCAGACCGTCCCCAGTTTCGTTCAGGGTAACCTCCTGGATCAAGATGCTGTAACCGCCGACATCCACGGACTTATTCAGGCTCCACTTTTGGCCTGGCTGCGGGTTCGCCCCCGGATCAAAGGGAAATACCACACTCTCCTTCAACCCCACCCAAACTCTATCCACACGAAAAGTTGCCTCTCCGGGGACAAGCGTTCCGGTGGTGCGAACTGTCAAAGGCAGGCGACCCTCCGAACTACCCTGCTGTGGATCAGCCAATGCAGGGTCTTCCTCTAGAGGAATGTCCTTCCCATTCACATCGGTCAGGTGGACATCCCCACTATCCACATATTGAAATCTAAAATCCCCGGATTGGGTGGTTAAGGCGCCCATCAAAATCACAGCCTCATCCGTTTGCACGGTTTGCTCCAACCCCAGCGAGATCTGCGCAGCCAAAGGGCTTCCATCTTGGGGCAGGGTAGAAGCAGGTAAAGCAGTCACCACCGGGCTTGGCGTGGGTAAATCCACGATCGGATAAACCGTCATTTGCGGGGAAGCCTCAATAAACCTTAAAGAAATCTCCCAGGCCTCAGCTCCTGTAATCAGCGCGGCTTGTTCGAAACAGGGGACCACCAGCACGGCTTCATTCACGCTGGCAGGCAGTGGAGAAAACTCCATCCGCCTGGAGTACCCGCTGCCCCAAAAATCCCCGCTCTCGGTCCTGCCCGGGAGGTTTGTGCCGTCCGGCAGCCGGAGCCAGGGCAGCTCTTTGCACAGCGCCTGGGGAGAAGCAGATTCCGCTCCAGCCGGGATATTTTCCACTTTGAACAGCAGGACCGTCTTCTCTGAATCAATCACACCGCGTTCAACACTGAGGGTTGTCTCGCCTTGTTTGGATTGCACAGGCTCGGCTAAAACCCGTAATGGCATGCTTTGTTCCACCCGTCCAATCCCCGGCAAAAAACCAAACAGACGCCGCATGGCCTGCGCCACACTGGGGATTGAAAATAAAATACCAAAGGCAATCGCCAGGGTAATGGTAATGGTCGCTAATTTTTTCGTGTTCATCTTCTGTTGATGCTCCTTTCTTAACTTGGCTTGAATGGCCAAAGAAAGGTTGATATCCCGCCCTAGATGGATCTGGGCAATCTCATCAAATACCTGGGTTGGGGTTTTATACTTCATTTGTCACTCTCCATTCCAAGGAATGTACCCAGGTGACGACGTGCTACATTCAGGTACCATTTGACTGTGCCAGGGGCAATGCCGTGTTCGGCCGCCATTTCCTTTTCAGTCATTCCCAGGTAATACCGCTCGACGATCACGGCCCTATCCCGCGGAGCAAGGCGGTTCAACGCGCTAAAGATTTCCTCTTTCAATTGAGCAAACTCCACCTGATCTTCCGTGGAGGCCGCTTTGGCGATCAGCCCCGCAATGAAGCCGGTGTCGGGTTCATCCATCAGGGGGATTTCTTTACGAGTCTTCTCCGCCTGGTTAAGCGCGGTGTGAACCACACTGCGCAGCAGATAAGGCTCAAAAGGCCGCGTCTCATCAAAATAGCGAATGCGTTGATAAATCCGCAGGAAGGTTTCCTGAACCACATCTTCAGCAAGTGAATCGTCGTGGGTGATCAGATAGGCGGTGCGGATGGCCTTGGTCTGGTGCCTTAACACCAGGGCATCCATTCCGCTGATATCCCCTTTCTTAAGGCGCTGTATGGCTTGATAATCATTCATGAATTTTTCCGTCAACATGAGATCTCATACACTATATACAGCCAAACGCCAGAAAGGTTGGTCTTGGTTTTTTTCCTAATAAAGTTGGATAAATAAAAGGATTGAATTCACCGCCGGTATCGCCTAGTTATTAACGCTTCCGTACCTTATATAATAAAGGAACCCCCATGGGTGCGGGTAAATTGGGCCCGTACCCGTAGATGTGGAGGGGTTAATCTGCGCAAAGAAAGCTTCGCATTATGAGATTCAGATTTCTCCGTTGTATTACTTTGTTGTCTCTTTTCTCTTTTGTGAAAAGTCGCATTACTCTTGTTCTAGTCCTTCACCAAAATAATCTGTATCAAGACGTTTAATTTCATATGTTGTTTGTTGAGAGACCCCAACATTGTAATCAATCATAAGGTTGGTCAGACGCTTCCCATCTATCAAAACAACTTTTGTTTCTATGTTTGAAGCATAATTTTTTGCCTCAGCAGAAAACCGAGTGGTTGTAATAAAAATCCCCTTCCTCGCACGTTGACCTTGTAAAGCCCCAACAAATTTCTGGATTTCAGGACGGCTAACCGTTATCTCTTCTTTCCATTTTTTTGCCTGAATATAAATAGTGTCCAGACCTAATTTATCCTCGTCAATGATGCCATCAATTCCCTCATCTCCACTACGCCCAACTGCACGTGCTGCGTCGCGTTGTGAGCCACCATACCCCATTTTTACCAACAACTCCACAACCAATTTTTCAAAAAAACCTGGCGAACTACCTATCACTGCTTTTAATAGTTCTTCCGCTAAATCAATACGGATTTTTTGATAAGCCTCTTCTAATGCCTCTTCAGGTGTGAGTTCTTCAAGCCCGACTTCTATTGGATAAGATGTTTCACTATCATTGTTTCTTTTCCGAAATTCAACAAATTCCGGAAAAGCTTGTAATAATTTCATATCTATTCTATCCAGCGGACGCGTTAACAGCTCTCTTCCTCGATCTGTGATATGGAAATACCCACGACGAGGACTATCAATCAGCCCTGCTTTTTTTAAATAAGCACGAGCCCAGCCAACTCGATTGTAAAATACTGGCTGTTGGCCGCTTGACAATAATTGACTCTGTTGGTCTTCTGAAAGATTGAAGTGGTTGATCAGGTGGATGACAGCGTCATGGACTGAATGGTCTTTCCCATCAGAAGCAAATCGCAATAATGGAAGCATTATGGTTTGAAAATCAGGTATTGTCATGCCATCTCCCTCGATGTTTCCTAAACAGATAATGTTCAAACTCAGGTTCCAAAAATCGCATTTTTTTGAATAATATCAACGCCAACATCTAATAAAGATACCAGAGGAGATTAAAAATTCAAATCTAAACCACTGCACATTACCTATTCTATACCACCTTGATAATGCATAATAACTAAAGACATACCAGATTTTCAAAACCTGCCAGGTCTGTATGGCAACCACGCCCAATTAATAATTCCAACCTATCCTCACTATCCAGCCATGAACCCCTCAACCTCCTGGATAAAGCTCAACGTCCCGCGCTCGATCTGCCCGGTCAGCGCCGGTAGATCGCTGAAATCCGGATCAGCCACCAGGATATGCTCAATCACCGCGTCCGCGCCTTGCGTGCTGGTTACTACGGGGTACTTCGTCCAGCCGCTTTCCTGGATCAGCTTCCAGGTTTGGGTTTGAACCTGTTTGTTGGCCGCCGCCAACCAAACTTCGAATCGGCAGGATTCATGAAGGAAAACAATGGCTATTTTTAATTTACGCTCAGCCAGCGCTTTAGATGTGAAGGAAAAATAACTCATGTCCATATAGCCCGTATACAGGCTGCCAGAGACCACATAGTCCGGGTAGCGGCTGGACAACTGCGTGCGCAGCTCCATCAAATACGCCATCAACCCGCGATAAGCCGTCAGGATCGTACCCTGTGCCATTTGTTTTTTATATTCCATCATCGCTTCATGAAAGTTTTCCATTATACCGCCCTCCATTATGTTCAAAATAATCTCATCATCATTATTTTATACCCAACACAAAATAAATCACACCGTCGAAGAAGGCCAAATCATCACCCAAAAGAAAACATCGGCGAACTAAAATTGACTTTTACCAGCCTCTTTGATTCTTTGTATAAAAAAAAACCCGCCGAAATCGGCGGGTCTTTTCAGCGGGGAAGGAGGGATTCGAACCCTCGGTCGGACTCTACATCCGACAACCGCTTAGCAGGCGGCCCCAATCGACCACTCTGGCACCTCCCCAAGGCATTCTTTCTCTGATTAGGGTGAAAAAGGCGGAGGGAAAGGGATTCGAACCCTTGTTGGGAGGTCCCAAACATGTTTTCAAGACATGCGCCTTAGTCCACTCGGCCATCCCTCCATCGGAATCGCCAAATCAGCTTGAAAATTTTATCATAGAAAACCAACAGCGACAAGAAAGTGAGGCAAGTTGTCCGGGGGAAGGGACAGGCTAGTCTAGATCAGACTAGCTGCCTCTTCCCTCATTCCATAGATTAGTTAAAGTGTATCCAACAGGGTAAATAATTCGGGGTTCTCAGGAATATCGCTCATATCATGCCCAAAGTGGATGAAGCGCAGCAAGCCCTGTTTGTCGATAATCATTTGGGCCGGCATGCGTCCCAGTTTAAATAAATTGACTTCCTGTCCATAGAGCTTCAATACGCTGTGTTTAGGATCGGGCAGGCCGATGAAGGGCAGATCATGCGCCTGCCAGTAAGTTTGGAAGGCTTTGGCATCTTCCGGTCCGATGACCAGGATGACAGTGTTCTTTTCAATAAATTGGTTATAGTCCTGACGCAACTGCGCCATGTGCTTTTGGCAAAAAGGTCAAAGGAATCCGCGGTTCATGACCAGAACCACGTTGGCTTTCTCCCGAAAATCCGAGAGGCTCACGGCTTTGCCGCTGAAATCACTCAGGGTGAAATCGGGTGCGGGGGTGTTAAGGCTGATGGATGACATGCTATTCTCCTTGTATCTCAATCTCATTGTACTGCAATAATAATAAAAACATCCAAGGGTTTCCACCGGAGGGCGACCGCCGGTCGCCCCTACCAAAAAAACAATTTCTAAAATCCTCGTTTTTGACCCTGCCAGGGGGATGGCGCATCGGAGAGAAATTCCTCCACACTGGGGCCGCGCAGGCTGGCTAAGCGCCAGGTGCCGTAGAGATAGCTGATCACCAGCACACCGATGGTCACCGGCCAACCCAAAAGGGTATTGGCCCAACTGAGGGTCAGGGCACTGGCCTTTTGATAAAGCAGGAGTTGGGCGACAAACCGCAGGGTGATGAAGCCTGCCCACATCCAGGTGACCTCGATATAAGC
Organism: Leptolinea sp. UBA5203; assembly: GCA_002412765.1. Lineage (GTDB taxonomy): Bacteria > Chloroflexota > Anaerolineae > Anaerolineales > Anaerolineaceae > UBA5203. Next base: position 8,782 of record DHVR01000036.1, read on the forward strand.
CGGGCGTACTTTTCGGTGCCAGTACCAATCTCTTGGCCAGGCGCGCGTCAGGTGGCTGCTCCAGGCCGCCAGAGGCCTGCCCACCAATATGGAAACCAGGGCTGCCAGCAAGAAGATAGCGCTGCTGATCAAATCCGGCAGGAAGAAACTGCTGGCGCTTTTGTTGAACCAGGCAAACCCTACCGCCAGGGCAACCAGGAGAAAACCGCTGAGCGCATAAAACCAAGCTTGTTTGCGGATCAGGCGGTAGAGCATCAATCCAAAAGCCAATCCCAGCGCGCTGAGCATGGCGGGGGTTAAGCCCGCTAACAAGTCAACGAAAGCAAAGACCAGCGGAGGGATCAGGGTATCCAGGGTGTTGGATCGTCCGCTGAAAATTGTGCGCAGTTCCTCGCCTAACTCTTTCAGTTTGTTCATCCGGCAGCTCCCTCAACGGATAGATCCTCTTCACAATAACAGCAGGGACCTTCCAAGATTGCATGCCGGCTTACTTTGCTGCGGGTGATCCAACTGGCAATGAGCATGAATCCGCCGGCGGCTAAACCCAGGCCGGGAGCGCCAAGGGTGCCCAGCAATAAACCGCCCATACCTGGGGTCACAATTTGAGCAAAGGTCTGCATGGAACTGTCCAAGCCAAGGGTTCCGCCCACGTCTTCCCGGTAGACGGATTTAGTCAGCATACTGGTTAGGATGGTGTTGAGTACACCCGCGGATAAAGCGATGGGGGCCAGAATGACCAGCAGCAGCCAGACCTGCCCGGTGAATCCCCATGCGATCAGCATCAGGGTCATCACGATGGTGCTAACATAAGCTAAAGTGCGTTCCTGGAAGCGTTCGGTCAGTTTTCCAATGGCAACCGCCTGCACCAGTACGGAGAGCACGCCCACATAGGCCAGAATCAGGCCGGTCTGAGAGACGGAGAGCTCGAGTACTTCTTTCGCATACAGGGAAAAATTGACCTGAAAGAGGGTAAACGCCAGGCTGTAGAATAAACGAATATTCAACAACGGACCCACGCAGGGGCGCTTTAGTTCATCCATGAGATTGTTAAGGTTAAAGTCAGTATGCGGATTAGTTTTCTTCGTGCTGCGCTGTGCAAGCGGCAAAGATTCAGGCAGCCAGAGAATTACAGCGATCAGGTTTAGAAAAGACAACCCCGCTGCCACAAAGGCGGGCAAACTGAGCTGGATATTGCCCAGAACACCGCCCAACACCGGCCCGATGATAAAACCTAGGCCAAAGGAGGCGCCGATCATGCCCAGGCTGCGCGCCCGGTTCTTGGAATCCGTAATGTCGGTGATGTAAGCTTTGGCCAGAGAGATGTTGCCGCCGAACAGACCGTCCACAATGCGGCTGAGGAAAATCATCCAAAGGCTTTGGGAGAAACCCAGCATTAAAAAAGCCACCAAGGTACCCGCGATGGAAACCATCAACAAAGGACGCCTGCCGTAACGATCCGAAAGCCGGCCAAAAATGGGTGCGGCAACCAACTGTCCCAGGGCGTTGGCGGTACCCAACAAGCCAATCAGAAACACACTTGCCCCGAAATTATCCGCGTAATAAGGCAACAGCGGCAGGATCAGGCTGTAGCCCAGCAAATCCAGAAAGACAAAGCCAAGGATCAGCATCAACGGCCGGGTAAGAAAACTTTTCATAGTCCCTCAAAAATGAATACCAATAAAACCAGTCGGGTGAAACTAACCCGGTTAGCAGGGTATGAAATTATTTGGAAGATTTCTTCAATAATCGAGTCCCTTGGAAGCCCAATAAAAAGATAAAGATGACCGCAGCCGCTACGGCAGCCGTCAGTGCCACAGCGGGAACATCCTGTCGTACAGCGTAGATGCCGGCAAAGGCCCACACCAGCACTAATGGATAGGCAATTTCCTTGCGCCGGATAATCATGGCGAAGGCCAGTACCACACCCACCAGGATGACGACCACAGTCCAGAACACTGGCGACAAGCCAAAACCGTTCCAACCGCTGACCACACCCAAAGCGGCAACATTGGCAATGGTCGCCACCGAAATCCAGCCCAGGTAAATACCAAAAGGAATATCCAACACCCAGGCTTCCAGGCGGCGGGGTCGGATCATGCCAATTTCACTGCGTGTGTATACCATCAGCAGGCTGGTTAGCAAACCCAGCATCACCAGGACGGAAAGGGCAACCTGCCCATAATGCCAGAGAAAAATCCATATGCCGTTCAGTAAACTGGAAAGGAAAAACCAGTAACTAATTTTTTCCAGGCGCGGATTGTTCTTTTGGCTTGGAAGAGCCTGATAAACCGTGAAACCGATCAGCGCCAGGTAAATGATGCCCCAGATGGCAAAGACATAGCCTGCGGGGGTGAAGAGCGCTGGAATCGCATCGCTGATCTCCCCGGTGGAAATGCCATTTAAGGGTAAGGCGTTGGCTAAATAATTAATAATCAGGGCGAAAATCAGCCCCAGGATGTTGAGAACTTGTCGTTTATTCATAGGATCGTTCCTTTTGGTGGTATCGATTCAATTCGACGCGGTTAATCCTGGGTTATCCAGGAGATGCACAGGGCGCCGGGTCCTAAATGAGTACCCAGTGCGGGGGTAACTTCGCTGATCAAGGGAACAGGGAGCCCTGGAAATTGTTCTTTGAGCATGGAAAGGATCTCTTCCACCTGCCCAGGCATTTGGGCATGGGTGATGCCAAATAGAATGGCTTTTGGGGCGATTTCTTTGGCTTTTTCTAACACGCGCAAAAAGGCTTTTCCTTTGGTACGCACAACTTCCATTTTTGCCAGACCATCATTCATTTTAAGAATGGGCTTGATATCCAAAAGACTGATCACGCCATGTTGGATGGTAGAAAGTCTGCCGCTGCGTTTAAGGTAATCTACGGTATCCAATTTAGCGAAGGCATTGGCTTGCTTGATTGTGGTTTGGATAATTTCCATCACTTGTTCTGGCTTCGCGCCATCCCGGGCAGCCCTGGCTGCCTGTAAAACAATCATTCCCTCAGCCAGAGATAAATTACCAGAATCAATCACGTGAATGGGGACGGTTTTAATTTCTTCTGCTGCCAGACCGGCCACGTTGCAGATATTACTGAAATGTTTCGTGATGTGGATGGAAAAAATTGTGGTTACCCCTTGCTTTGCTAAAGTTGTATACACATCATGGAACATACCGGGTCCAGGGGCAGAAGTGGTAGGTGGATTAACGGCATTGGGCAGGCGTTGATAAAACTCTTCCCGAGTGATTTCTACGCCATCCAGGTAGCTTTTATCATTGATGTTAATGTAGCATGGAATAACCGTAATGGGATATTGCTGCAAAATTTCAGGGGGTAAATCACAGGTACTGTCCGTTACAATGTGAATGCTCATGGTTTCCCTCTACGCCTAAAAATGAACCTGTATTTTATACAGATAATAACGATCTATAATAGGATTTTAGTATTTTAAGTAAATAAATACAACTCCATCAAGGCTTTCTTATTAGACTCTTATATTTTTGAATTAAGGTCAATCCCAGGTTCAGGAAAGAAAGGAAAATATTTAATATTGTCCAGGCAGTCATTCTCAGGAATAGTGTATAGATTGAGGTGGAGGTTTTAAAGTTGGATGATATGGTTTTGGAATCTACAGGCATGTTGTAGTTTTTATTGTTGCTGTATACAGCATGCTTCGTCCCTACAGTAACAACTTATGGGTGGTTTTATTTGGTAAGATGGTGGAAAATTTAAAAAATGTTTTATCTATAGGGTTCTATGTTATTGACCTGAATCTACACCTGCATTATTTTTTTGATTTAATTAAATAACAGGGCTAAGATTGCTCAGTTCTTTCGTGAAAAAAGGTCATACGATCGCCTGCATCCTGGATGTAGGTGGACTCCGGGACTTTCCATAACCGAAGCATCACATAGAGATCACCGACTGCACTAGCAAAATTTACACTCATGAAGAGAATCAGTCCCATTAACCAGGAGACTGGCGCAAAGAGACAGATCAGTAAGCCCAAGCCTGTGATTATGAGAATGGGTGCCATGGCTACGACGCGGTAGGCATTACGGCGAATATACCAATCCGGGGCGGCGGCATAAGCATAGCTCAATTTCATGGCAAATATTGGCATGCTGCGCGTATAAATCCAGAAAAACAGACCATGGGCTGCCTCATGCAAAACGATTAACGCAATAAATCCTCCAAGGATACCAAGCAGGAACAGCCAGGCTTCTGTTGATCCAGTTATGTTGAACAATGGCAAGGATTCTAATCCGCGGACAATGGATACGATAAAGATGAAACTAAAGAAAATAACCACAAACAGACCCATGCCCGCCAGGTTGAGACCCAGGGCAAGTTTTTTCTGTTTACTGAGGTCAATAGTCTCCTGGGGTTGATAGATTTCTGGCAGGGTTTGTAAAGCGAGGGGTTTGGTAGGTTCCATAAGGTTTCCTTTTTTCGGTAAATTTGGTTGTTTATGTCCAAAGGATCGAATAATTCGATCCAAATGCATGGGGAGCCCGCCCGATTTTCATTTTTCCCCAGGTCTATCCACCACATTAAGAGGTTATCCACCGAAAAGATCAGGGTTATCCACAGAAAGGTTGCTAGTTATCCACAGGCATTGGGGATAAAAAAGATTTTCGATAAGCTCAGGGAGTGGTGGCATTGGCGCGTAAAGCGCTTTTGAATGTTTTTTTTCTGGCAAACCTGGTTGATTCCAGTCGATTTGAGTGTGCAGGTCAGGGGAGAAATTTGTCAAGAAAACTGATCCGGGATAGCCAAACCAAACTGCCAACTAAAAGGACTAATAAAATGATAATCATCCCCAGGACAATTTTGGGCCAATTTTGATCGAACCACTCCTTCAGGGACTGGGAATGCGGAATTTCAATGGCGATGATACTGAGGTTATCAAATCCGCCTCGTTCATTGGCGGTGTCAATGGTTTGCGTGACAACCTGTTCCAGGCTCGGTCCATCCAAAAGGCCTAACAACTCCTCGTTGGAGATTAGATCTGTGATGCCGTCCGTGGTGAGCACAATGCGGTCCCCAGACTTTAATTCCAACCCCTGATTTTCCATGGCGGATTCATCACTTTCCATGGAATGGAGGACCAGGCGCTGATCCACGGCCGGCGGGTTGGGGCTGCCTAAATAGCGGCGGATGACGTGGGCGTTGGGGTGCTTTTTTGCTTCAGCTTCGGTAATGATGCCCATGTCCATGGCTTCCTGCACCCAGCTATGATCGACACTGAGTTGATGCAGTTGATGATTGCGCAAGAGGAAAATTCGGGAGTCCCCCACATGGGATGTGTAGAGTTGTTTGCCGATAATCCAGGCGGCGGCAACTGTGGAGCCCATACCGCGCGTGCCATTTTCCGATTCGGCTTGTTCAAAAACAAGGTTGCTGGTGGATTGAATGGCTTCCTGTAAGGTTTTTAAGGGGGTGGTCGGTTCGCTGTTGGCAAGATACTGGGTAATTAAATTGACTGTCATTTCAGAAGCAATTTCACCCCCTCGATGTCCGCCAATGCCGTCTGAAATAATCGCAACCAGGATGGGGGCATGCGGAACAGTATCAGAACGGTAGGCTGATACGGCAAACCGATCTTCGTTGTTTTTTCCAGTGCTGCCCGGATGGCTCCGCGCGACAACGGGGTAGGTAGTTTCCTGGGTTCTTTTCATTTGTTTTCTATAGTATAAGGCAAAATTGATATTACCGGTTTTGAATCAGGGTGGTTAATTTTTAAACGGTAGGTTAAACGGCCAAATTGGACAATATCTCCATGAAATAAGCTGACACCCAGCGTAGAGATAGGTGCGTAGTTAACCCAGGTTCCAGCGATTGAACCTTCATCGTAAATGGTATAGGAATCGGGCGACCGATAACGGATGCGGGCATGGATATTACTCACCGATGAATCATCTAAATGCAAGTGCACTTTTCTGGCATCTTTTCCCAGCAGCAACTCATCCATGGCAGGCAGAATCAGAGTATCCTGGGGAATTTCTTCCAGCCAATCATCCAGACGGACCAAAATAGCGTTTACCTGGTGAGATTCATTCTCGGTTGGGCTGGATTGGGTGGCTTTTTTTCCGGATGTAAATGCTTTGAACAGAGGGGAGACCTGTTTGATCTGGACTTCCTGGGTGAGAGGATCGCTGATTTTATTTAATGTGGAGAATTTTGGTAAAGGGAGTTTGCCTCTCCCTCGAACTGTATAGAAAGCGCTTGCCATCAGGAACAGGGTGAGTAATATGGCAGCAGAGATAATCCAGCTCTGATAATCGCTGATCAATTCAAAAAAGGTGCGGTTTCTGGTTTTAACGATAATTTTAACCGGAATCTGAATAGTGGAAGCTGAAAAGCCAGCTTCATCCTGAATATCCACTTTCAGCATTACGGTTTGACTTTCCGTATAGGGGCTTAGGTCCCATTGGAAACGATCAAACGGTTCTTCATTATTGCGGGCTACCTGCAGGCCATTGGCAAAGAGCCGCGTATAAACCAACTTACGCTTGTATTGATCCGGAAACTCCACAAGAAGTTGGATCTCCACACTTTCCGGCTCCAAAATATCAGGCTCTTTGAGTTTTTCTGAGGGAATAGGCAGGCGGATAATCTCGGAAGGTGGAGAAAAAAAGATCGGATTTGGTGGCAAGACGTCAAAATGATAGTTTAAAGTATTGCTGTCTTTCCATTCTTCTGCATGCTGGACGCTGATTTTCAAATGATGAACACCGGGGGTTTTCATCCGGGATTGATACTGGATCTGATACAACCAGCGCAGTTTTTCAAGCGAATCCGATGGATTGGGCAGAGTTTCCACGCCGCTGAAGAAAAAGTAGGAGCCGCCGGTAATTTCCGCCAGTTGGCGAAAGGGCATTTCGGCAGTCGTGTTTTTTAAAGTTCCAGCGCCGACCAACCAGACATCCACCTGGACGCCCATTTGCCTGGCACGTTCTGCCACACCCGGTAATTGATCGCGAATTTCCTGAGACATCATGGGGGTGATGTATAAAACGGCATATTTTTTGGGTATTGAGCCCTGGGAGGCGGAAGCCAGATCAATAGCCAGAGAAAGGCTGACCAGATTGGGCTGTGAGAGTTCAAAGATCGGCTGGTAGTCTTGAAAGATTTCACTCCAGCCTGGAATTCCCGGGGTATTGGCAGCTAGCACGCCGGTGTTTGTTGTTAGGCCATAATCGTTCGGCGAATCAACCGCCTGAATTTGCAGCCAGTCTAGCAGGTGGGTTCGAATCCTCTCAAAGCGATAAACGCCGCCGGCGAGATCCTTCAGCCGTGGGCCAGCATTAACCGCCGCAATCCAATGAATTCCGGGTTCTATTTTTTCAATGCTTCGGGCGGGCAGGGTGTTCTCATCTTCCACAATGCGGATTTCGTTCTCAGTAAGGCCATCCATGAAATTGCCTTCCGAATCGTAGGATTGCAAATAGAATGTGACATCAGGAAATTGACTGAGGTCCAGATTACTGATGGATACCATAGGCAAATCAACAGCCTTAACCGTTGAATACAGGCCAGCCAGGAGGAGAATCGTGAGTCCGAGCAGGGTGCGATATTTTTTGGTTGATGATTTGTCCCGGATAGATTTCATAGACCTATGATTTGTGCATAATGGCTAAAGGGATACGGTACATAAATCTTCTTTTTATTATACATTGTCAGACACACAAGTTTGAAACTCAATCCTTTTTCATGGCGAAAAGCGAACGGAATCGGTATAATGAATTTGGGCTTGTTGTATTTTTAAAAAGGAAGGTAAAAGCATGAATATATTACTAGATCCAAATGTGACCTATTTCCTTCTCGTTGGGGGTCTGGTATTAGGGGTAATCGCAGTTTTTACCCCCGGAACTGGGTTGGTTGAACTGGGTGCTTTATTTGCCATTTTCCTGGCAGTCTATGGGTTGGTCAATTTACCGGTCAATTCTTGGGCTATTACCCTGGTGATTTTAGGATTTGTACCTTTCTTTTTCGCTGGCAAAAAACAATATCGAAAATTTCTGATACCCCTCTCAAGTGTTTTAGTGATTGTGGGTTCCTTGTTCATTTTCAGAAAAGGACCCGGTCTGGCAGCAGTTAGTATTCCACTAGTTTGCAGCATTGCCATTACCGCAGTGTGTCTGTTGTGGCTGTTTGCTATAAAAGGTACTGAAGTGTTCCAAAAACCTGCCAGCTTGAATTTGGATGAGTTGATCGGCCGGGAGGCTCTGGCGGTAACTGATATATCGGATGAGGGCACAATCTTTCTTAGGGGAGAAAATTGGTCAGCCCGCAGCAAAGCAAAGATTCTCAGTGGAACCCAATTGCGTGTTATTGCCCGCAAGGGATTAATCATGTTAGTTGAACCTGTAGAAGACTCTGTCGCGAATGTTGATAAAGCTTTATAAATTTTTTCGGGAGGAAAAATTGCCATGGATAATATCTTTACCATAACCAATTGTATTGTTGGTTTGCTTGTCCTGATGGGTTTGACGTTTATCGTCAATGCCATACGGATCGTACCAGAATATCGGCGTCTGGTCATCTTCAGACTGGGGCGTTGTATTGGTGCCAAAGGACCAGGGGTTATCTTCTTAATTCCTGTACTGGATAAGGCAGTCAATGTAGATCTGCGTGAATTAGTGCGGGAAATTCCGACTCAAACAGCCATTACCCTGGATAACGCACCTATCAGTATTGACTTCCTATGGTATTTCAAGTTATTTGATCCAGTGCAAAGCGTTCTGGCGGTAGGTGATTTTGAATTAGCTGCCCAAGGTATTGCCACCACTACCCTGCGTTCCGTGATTGGGGGTATCTTGTTGGATGATGTGCTTTCCCAACGTGAGCAGATCAACAATTCCCTGCGCGTGCGTCTGGATGAAGTTACCGAACGTTGGGGTGTAAAAGTCACTAACGTAGAAATTCGTGAAATTACCCCCCCGCGAGATGTGCAGGATTCTATGAATCGGCAGTTGACCGCAGAACGGGAACGGCGGGCCATGGTTACACAATCCACCGGCCGCCGGGAAGCCGAGATCAATGTGGCTCAAGGTGAAAAACAGGCTGCCATTTTGAAAGCAGAAGGATCAAAGGAAGCCGCCATCCGGGTTGCAGAAGGCCAACGGCAAGCACAGTTGTTGATGGCAGAAGGCTATGCCGATGCTCTGGATAAAATCTTCAGTGTTGCAAGCAAGGTGGATAAACAAACCATGACTTTGCAGTATTTTGAAACCTTGAAGAAGATGGGGGAAGGTGCCTCAAGTAAATTCATCTTCCCAATGGAATTTACTAGTATGCTGAATGACTTCGTGGAAAAAAGCAAGAAATAACCTACATATACTATCAATGAATCTGGCCGGCAGGATTGAATCTGCCGGCCGAATTTGTTAATATGATACTATACGTGGATCACTGGATGGATTTGTCAAGCCCGAGGACAGGCAATAATGGAAAACGAAATCCAAATTCAGATTATCCCGGCAGGTGAAGAAGATTTTTCGTACCTGCACGCCCTGGCGGCTTCCAGTATGGGACCGGAATGGACCTGGCTGAATTCGCTCGGTATGTTGACCTTGCCAAAAATTTTACGATTTAAGGCCGTCATTGCGGATTCCCGTCAGTTGGTTGGTTTTATTGCCAGTGAATTTCCCAACTCAGAATCGGTAGCCTGGATTCTGGCTTTGGGTGTGGATGCCGAGTACCGGCGCCTAGGCATTGCCCAACGACTATTGGCCGTGTGCGAAGTCACCAGTCAAGCTATTCGATATCGGTTGTGCGTACGCCGTTCCAATGAGAATGCCCAACGGCTTTACCAGCAGGTTGGGTATCAACAGGTCGGGGTCTGGGCTAATTATTATTTAAATGAAGATGCATTTGTTTTTGAAAAGAAATCAGAGAGTGTTGAGAAATAATGAAAATCAGACCCTATAAAAATATAAATTTTGACACAAAAACTGTTGCAGGAATATTCCTTGTTTTGAAATCATAGGGGTCATTCTCAGTACACTATCAAAACCGTTAGTTGACTTTAAGAAGAAATCTGTATAATATAAGAGTACAGATGAGGCAACCCCGTTATGATTGGATTCGAAGTCTAACCCAAATAGGTAATCAGGGCACGTGAAGTTCACGTGCCTTTTTTCATACAATCTACGAACCTTCGAAAGGAGATTTCAAAATGGATTCTGGAATGATTGGCAAACTGGAAAAAGCGAAACGATATGCTCAAGAACGGGAACGTTTTTCGTTTCAGTCGTTTAGCGTAACAATGAAAGGGGCGAATAACCCACATACGGTATCGTATGATCAGGGTGAATGGCAATGTGATTGTGACTTTTTTCAGTCGCGCGGCAGGTGCAGCCATACCATGGCGCTTGAATACCTTTTGGAAGGCATGCTAAAAGAAGCCTTTGTTGAAGTTTAGCCTGGATCGATGACCTGTTCATGAAAAGACCTGCCGATCACCAGCAGGTCTTTTTTTACATTTTTGGGGGGGAGCTATTCGCTCAAACCGGCACGTACGGCAAATAAAGCTGCCTGCGTACGGTCATTCACGTTCAGTTTGTTGAATATTGTGCTCATGTAATTCTTTACCGTTCCATCTGACAAAAATAAGGTATGGGAAATTTCAGCATTACTGTAGCCGCGGGCCAGGAGGTGCAAAATTTCCCGCTCCCGTTCGCTTAATTCACTCAACAATTTTTGATCCGGAATGGAGGGGTTGGGTTGGTGGGCGATGGCGTTGAGTACTTTGGGTGCAACCTGGGGGTCAATGTGACTGCGTCCTTTGGCAGTATCTAAAATGGCGGCAACTAATTTTTCCTTGGGTGTGTCTTTCAAGAGATACCCAGCAGCGCCGTTACGAATGGCATCAATCACCCATTCGTCCGTGTCATAGGTGGTTAAGACTAGCACATGCACCAGAGGAAATTTCTCGGTGATGATTTTAGTGGCTTGAATACCGTTCATCACCGGCATTTTTAAATCCATGAGAATAATGTCGGGGTTGACGGTTGGAATTTGCTCAATCACTTCCACGCCATTATGAGCGGTTCCGATGACATGGATGCCGGGGACGTTGGCTAAAATGGCGCGCAGCCCTTCACAGACAATGGCTTGATCATCGCAGATCAACAATCGCAGGTCGGTATCCAGCGCAGTCATAGGCTTTCTCCATAGGTCAGGTTAATGGTAGTACCCGCACCGGGTCGGCTATCCAGCATTAATTGTCCCTGGATCATTTCCACCCGTTCCTGCATACCCTGTAAACCGTATTTTTGAGTTAAATCCACCCGATTGGGATCAAATCCAACGCCGTCATCCTCAATGCACAGCCATAAACAGGAGTTTTCATTGGTCAACGTGACATTGATGTGTTGAGCCTGGGCATGGATGACGATGTTGCTTAAGGCTTCCTGGGCGACGCGATAAAAACATTGCTGTACTTCAACGGGACAATCCCGGATTTGATCTGTGATGTGAACATCGGTCTGCAATCCGGAGCGATTGGTTATCGATTCCACCAGATTGGTGATGGCCAGCCCCAAGCCGAGATCTTCCAAAGGGGATGCCCGTAAAGCTTGCAGGGAACGCCGGGTTTCGGTGAGCCCTTCGCGTACGGCTTGCAAGGATTGCCCCAAGAGTCGTTCGGCTTGATCGGCATCCGTGTGCAGCATGGCGCGTACGCCTTCCAATTCCACGGCCACACCACTCATGGTATGCGCCAGAACATCGTGCAGCTCACGAGCCATACGATTGCGCTCCCGACTGGTGGAGAGCTGCTCCATCGTAGCGGCATATTGTGTCAGGCGGATATTCGCCTGGCTCAAGTGTGCATGTTGTTCCCGCTGTACCTTCATTAAATTGACAATCATATACCCAACCAGCAGGAACATTACCGTACGGATGAAGGACATCCCAATGATGGGGGTTAATAATTGAGTATGAAACAACTTGTAACCCACAAAAACCAGAAAATTATCAGCAAAGAAGGTAACCAGACTGTACGCTGTGACCGCATGCATGGAATATTGCCAGCTAACCAATACCAACGGTATATACATCACCAAGATGGGCAGGATTAGATATAAAAATGCAGATCGATCCGGTGTGTGTGTGGTGTAATAATTAAAAGAAAGCTGTAATTGAATCATTGGTCCAAGAGTGGCCCAGAAAATCCCGATCGGAAAATAGGTTTGTTTAAACCAACGCTCAATCCGGGGGATGGAAAGATAGATGAAAAGCAGGATTGCATCCAGAAGGGCAATGGCTAGCAACGAAAAATCGGCGGATTGTTTCCAACCGTTAGTGATCAGAAAAACCAGCAGAGCAAAAATTACCAACGTTACACGGACACTGGTAAACATCCGGAATGTTCGTAAGATTCCCTGTTCCAAAACGAATTTCTTGTTCATTTTTTCATCATAACACGAAGCCTAAATCACCTTCAATGAAAATGGACATCAAATGAAATGATCTGGGTCATCAATCGCTGATGACCCGAGTCATATGGGACGAGTGACCCTGGAGACTATAGCGTTTATCCGTCTTTGACTATCCTTAGACTGGTTGAATTATTTAACGTTTAAGGAGTTTTGAAGATGAAGTTGAAATTGAATAAGAAAACTATTCTCATTGTGGGAATTGCTGCAGCGGTATTGATTATTCTTTTTGTCGTGGTTCCTTTGTTATCAAAAAACAAATCAGGGGCCGAATCCTCAATCTACCAAACTGAGCCCGCCGGATATGGGGATATCAGTGTAGCCATTGGAGCGACAGGCACCGTGCGTGCGAATCAGACTGCCAGTTTGGTCTGGCAAACCAGCGGTAAAGTGGAGACCATCTATGTTAACAAAGGCCAGGTTGTTGAAGAAGATACCGTCCTCGCGGACCTTGCATCTACCTCGCTGGCTCAAAATATCATTTTAGCCCAGGTGGATCTGTTCAACGCAGAAGAAGCCCTGGATAAAGCCATTAATAATAGTGAAGAACGTGCCAATGCACACCTGGCGCTAATTCAGGCGGAACAGGCGCTGGAAGATGCGGAAGATGCGGCTCAGAGTAAATTGTTTCAACGAGCCAGCCAGGAAACGATCGATATTGCCAGGGCCAATTTAATTAATGCCAATGAAGCCTTGGATGAAGCAGAGAATATTTTTGAACGTACCAAGGGTTCCGGAGAAGAAAGTGTCGTCTATGCGGCTGGCTTAAGCCAATATGCCAAAGCCCGCCAGGAACAGACCCGGGCTGTTTATAACTTGCGTTATGTGCAGGACCTTCCGGATGCCCTGGCAGTGCAAGAAGTCAATGCCAAATTGGATCAGGCCAAAGCCAAATATCTGACAGCCAAGGAAGCATGGGAAAAAGTGAAAGACGGTCCGAATGATAATGATGTCCTGGCTGCTCAGGCAAAAGTCGATTCAGCGCAGGCTGCCCTGGACTTTGCCCTGCTTAAGGCTCCCTTTGCTGGTACGGTGACTTTAATTGAGAATAAATCCGGAGATCTGGTTTCTGCCGGGAATAAAGCCTTCCAGTTGGATGATCTTTCCCACATGCTGGTGGATGTGGATGTTTCAGAAGTGGATATCAACCAAGTAAACCTGGGACAACCGGTCCTTATGACATTTGATGCTATCCCCGACCAGGAATTTCAAGGGGTAGTCTCGGATATTGCTTTGTTTGGTACCAACACCAGTGGTTCGGTTTATTTTTCAGTGACCGTTGAAGTTCAAGAGGCTACTCCTGAGATCAAACCGGGTATGACGGCAGCGGTGAACATCGTTGTCAATGAAATGGAGAATGTTCTATTGGTTCCCAGCCGGGCGGTTCGTACCGCAAATGGCAATCGGATCGTGTATGTCCTTAATGGTGGAAATCCCATTCCTGTGGAAATCACTCTTGGGTCATCGGCTAATAATTATAGCCAGATATTATCCGGCGAGGTAAAAGAAGGTGATGCGATTATCCTCAATCCGCCGGCAACTATGCCCAACATGAATCCTGGGGCTCCAAATCCCTCAAGGGGGATGCCGTGATAGATTGGGTAGTTGATGCAAATAATATTACCAAGACGTATCAGATGGGTGAGATTGATGTACATGCCCTGTGCGGTGTGACCGTTCAAATCCAGCGCTCCGAGGTTGTCTCCATTATGGGGCCATCCGGATCCGGTAAATCGACTTTAATGAATGTCCTGGGTTGTTTGGATCGTCCCAGCGAAGGGGATTATTATCTGGACGGTGAAAGTGTGGCCACTTTATCGGATGATCAACTTTCAGCCATCCGAAACCGAAAAGTTGGCTTTGTGTTCCAAAGTTTTAATTTGTTGCCCAGGCAATCCGCGCTGGCTAACGTCACCTTACCCATGCGCTATGCGGGCACTGACCACCAGACGAGTGTTAAGAAAGCCACCGCCGCATTGGAATTAGTGGGCCTTGGAGATCGTGTTCATCACAAACCGAGTGAACTTTCCGGGGGACAGCAGCAGCGCGTGGCCATCGCGCGTGCCCTGGTGAATGACCCTGCCATTATCCTGGCAGATGAACCAACCGGTGCTCTGGATAGTAAATCCGGTAAGGAAGTCATGGAGCTTTTGCTGGATATGAATAAAAAGAATGGTACCACCTTGATCTTCGTAACCCATGACCCGCGCATCGGCGAGATGACGCAACGGACCATTCAAATTAAAGATGGTTTGATCGAGGAGGCTGTATGAGTATCCTCCAGGTGATCAAAGAAGCGCTGGACAGTCTGCTCAGCAACAAAATGCGCTCTGCCTTAACGGTGCTGGGGATTGTGATTGGCGTAGGTTCTGTGATTGCCATGATGGCCATCGGTGAAGGCGTCCAAAATTCCATCACTGGGCAAATTTCCGGTATCGGAACGAACTTAATCTATGTTATGTCAGGAAATTCCGATCAGGAAGTCCGTAATCCAAAACCATTGACTATGTCGGATGCCAATGCCCTAGCTGATCCACTGGCTGCACCATCGATTGCAAACGTAGCGCCAACCTTATCTGAAAATATGGAAGTCTCTACTTCACTCGAATCCGTCAGAGTATCGGTTCAGGGGGTTACCCCGGCATATGAAACGGTTTCCAATAAAGCCGTAGTGGAAGGCGAGTTTATCACCGATGATTATCTGTTGGGCAAGTCGGCTGTGGCAGTGATCGGCCCGGATACGGCAGATAACCTCTTTGGACGGTCGGTTGGGGTTGTCGGCGAAACGATCCGCATTGACCGCACACCCTTTAAAATTATTGGGGTGCTTGAAGCAAAAGGCAGTTCCGGGTTTGGCAGCCAGGATGATTTGATTTTGATTCCCATCACCACGGCTCAATCGCGCTTAATGCAGCGGGATACTCGGGATAGTGTGGATAATATTCAAGTGCAAGCCGTGGATGCAGAAAGTGTTCTCCTGGCTACTGAAGAGATCTCTGAAATCTTACGCACCCGGCATCGTACAGAAGTAGGTGTGGATGATTTCACTACTTTCTCGCAAGATTCCATGCTGAGTGTCGCCACCACCATTACCGGGTATCTGACAATTTTCCTGGGCGGTATCGCGGCCATCTCTTTGCTCGTAGGCGGGATTGGGATTATGAACATCATGTTGGTCTCTGTGACGGAACGCACCAAGGAAATTGGGCTGAGAAAAGCCATTGGCGCAAAAAGAAAGGATATTCTGATTCAATTTTTAACTGAGTCTGTTTTGCTCAGTTTGATTGGAGGAATCATAGGCATCATTTTAGCCTGGATTCTTTCAACAGCGGTTGCATTGATTTCTTCTGCCATGGGTGCCGAAATTGTTCCTAATATCACCATCGGGGCCATACTAATGGCTACGATTTTCTCCATGGCGGTAGGCTTGATTTTTGGTATTTATCCGGCTAACAATGCAGCTAAACTGCAACCTGTCGAGGCCTTGCGCCATGAATAAAAAGAAGGGTTTGTTAATGATCCATAACTTTGGTTCCGGGAGGAACAGAGATGAAAAATAATAAAATTACTATCCTAGCCGTCCTTTTTACTGTATCGATATTGTTTAGTGCCTGTCAGGGAAGACTGGTTCAAGGATCCAATGAAGTCCCTGGAACAGCTGAGAGTGCCACAGTACAAGTGGAACCGACACAAGAAAACGCAGTGGAATCTACGGTTGTACCTATGACTACAGTCACTTTGGTATCCCCTGCGATTGATCCAGAACAGGACATGATGGATCAGGCCGAACATACTGCCCGCAATTATTTCCAGGCTGTTGAGCAGGGTAAGAGTGAAGAAGCGGCTGCCTACCTTTCAAGGTTTAGCTTGTCTGTTTTTGAAATGACCCCGCATGATGCCGTGGCACAGCTCCAGGCACAAAAAATTGCCGGCATTCAATGGTCGGATTTAGAAATCGAGAAGGTGGAGCGTTTTGATGACAAGACCATGCTGGTGACCCTGTCCTACATGGAAATCAATCCAAAAGCTGCCGAAGCAACAGTGGAAACCCCTGCCACACTGACCCCAACCGCCGACGAAGGACAGTCCCAACGCGTGGAAGCCATCTGGCCGATTCGCTTGGAGCATAAAGATTGGCTCTTCAACTGGAATAAGTTGATTGATTTCAAGACGTTGAGCGCCGGTTCACCAACGGTGAGTGGCATTACCGTCATGCCGACCGAACTACGCCGCTTTACCGATCGCATTGAGTTATTGATGCTGGTGCAGAACCGCAACAGCGAAACCATCGTCTTTGGGCAAACCAATGAAACCCTGGGCACCTTCAAGTTTGGCAATGAAGCTGTTGTAGCAGAGAAAGTCCGCTGGATCTTGAATCCGCTGCGCTCCGTGGATGATCTCAAATTGGAAATAAAAGGGCTGTACGAAAACTTCCCGGATACGATTGAGATTCGCAAATGGAACAACTATGATGTGGAACCCTGGTTTGTTTTCCAGTTGAATTAATGTATTGGGTAACAAAAATTGATTCCAGTCCGAACCTCCAGATAAAGCGTTCGTCATGGACTGGAAAAAAGTACCGGCTGAGCTAGATCAGGCCGGTACTTTTAGTTTGTGGGCTGCGCCCTCGAATCCGAGATTATCAATTTCGTGTCCTAAAATCCGTTTTTGGGGAAGTCATTTAAAGAGTAGAACCATGAGACTCAGATAGAATCAACCACACCGCTGATCCTCCCCACCCTAGTGTGTGCTACGCGACCAAAAGCATGATCAGGGGTTGTGCATTCGCATTGACACAATCTGGTTACCTCAGAAATCATTGGCAAGAGCGGACGCCATATCCACCTAGCGTTAGGGCAAGCCTCGCGCCCCTACAGTTTCCCCGTTTCAACCTCCAAAGAAGACGCTGGGATTTGCAATGACATTCGAATTGGGTTTCTGTGAAATCATTGGTACCGGCGTAGGTTGGTGTTGAGCCGGGGTTAATTAAACATGCTAGCAAATAAACCACCCCGGTGAAACCCAACAGTAGGCACCTATACCAACCCGGCGATGGGGTCGCCTGCACCCTTGGAGCAACAAAAAAGCCTATTCTCATAGGCTTTTTAAGGCGGAGAGGGTCGCCTGCACCCTTGGAGCAACAAAAAAGCCTATTTGCATAGGCTTTTTAAGGCGGAGAGGGTCGCCTGCACCCTTGGAGCAACAAAAAAGCCTATTTCCATAGGTTTTTCTAAGGCGGAGAGGGTCGCCTGCACCCTCGGAGCAACAAAAAAGCCTATTTGCATAGGCTTTCTTTAGGCGGAGAGGGTGGGATTCGAACCCACGGTGACCCTAAGGCCACAACGGTTTTCGAGACCGCCCCATTCGGCCGCTCTGGCACCTCTCCAGGCGCGTTTATTATAGCAGAGTGTGGCTTATATTTCCACGACCTGCCCGGGTTCCGGATACATCACCGGAGCAATGGCTTCCTCTTGAATCTTCTGCATCAAGGGCAGTGAGCCGCGCTCTTCCCCATGCACCAGGAAGATTTGTTTTAATTGTCCTTTGCAAGCACGGGCGTAGTCCATGAGCATATCCTGTCCGGCGTGCGCGGAAAGTCCATTAATGGTTTCCACCTGAGCATTGACTTTGTAAACTTCACCAAATATTTTTATTTCCTTGTCGCGGTCCGCCAAACGCCGCCCCAGGGTGTGAGGGGCCTGCCAGGAAACAATCAGGATGGTATTGCGCGGATTTTCCACGTTGTTGCGAATGTGATGCACAATACGGCCCGTTTCAGCCATGCCGGAGGCGGAAATGATGATCATGGGGTCGCTTCGTTCATTGAGGGCTTTGGATTCCTCCACCGATTGGGTATAGGTCAGGCCGGGGAAAGTCAACGCCGGATGGCGGTTAGTGCGAATGAATTCAAAAGTTTCTTCATCAAAATATTCAGGAAATTCCCGAAAGACAGTGGTGGCGTTCACAGCCAAAGGGCTGTCCACAAAAACCGGTATTCTGGGCAGGCTGCCATTGGCCATCATTTGGTTGAGGCAATAGACCAGCTCCTGGGTACGACCAACGGCAAAGGCGGGAATAATCACCTTGCCTCGCCGTTCAATGGTTGCACGGACAACTTTCTCCAATTCTTCATAGGACGTGACGGGGTCACGCTTGGCTGTATCCCCGTAGGTGCTTTCCATGATCAAATAATCGGCATTAAAGGGAAGAACCGGATCGCGCAGCAGGGGGAGCTTGTACCTTCCAATGTCACCGGAAAACCAGAGACGGAACTTGCGTCCGTTCTCGTTGATATCCAGGACGATGGATGCCGACCCAAGAATGTGACCGGCTTCATAGAAGCGCACGGTAACCCCTGGGATGGGTTCAAAAGGTTGTTCATACTCAATAGGTTTAAATAATTCCAGGGAATTCAAGGCATCTTCCTGGGTATAAAGTGGTTCGATCAGAGGTAGACCTTTCTTGACATTCTTTTTATTGACAAACACCGCATCATATTCCTGAATATGAGCGGCGTCCATCAGCATGATCTCACATAATTTTACGGTGGCGCGGGTGGCATAGATACGCTTGCCATATCCCATTTTGACCAGGTTAGGGATATTTCCGCTGTGGTCAATATGGGCATGAGAAAGGATCATGGCATCAATTTGATGGGGATCAAACGTGAAAGTAAGGTTTTTTTCGTAGGTTTCGCTGCGGCGGCCCTGAAACAGGCCGCATTCAAGGAGCAAATTCTTTCCATTAATTTCCAGAAGATATTGAGAACCAGTAACTGATCTGGCGGCGCCGATAAAATGGATTTTCATAGTTGCTCCTATTCGTGAATGACTGTCAGTATTTCTTCTCCGAAAGCTTTGTAACGCCAGGGATTTTCTTTCATGATTTCAGCCAGTTGAGTCAAAGTTGAGGGATTATCATGGGTGATGTCCATTAAAACATCCTTGGGCAACACAATGTCCGACATGACCATCAGCTCGACTGCTTTTTGTTTTCTCCAGGCGCGTAAGGCATCCATGCGTTTGAAGAATTCCCAATCTGGTTTCTGCGCGTATTGGGCATGATGATTATCTTTGTTTTGTCTGGCTTCGGCGATGAGCCTCAGGATGGGCTGGATATAATGCTCAACCTGTTTCATTGGGGAATAGCCCATGCTGAATATTTCGTCCCGGTTGGCGGGCATATTCTCCACCAGGATCTGAATGAATTGATTGGGGAAGATTTTAAAGAGGGGGACGTTTCGTTCCTGTGCCAAGCCATCCCGGTACTTGCATAAGGCCATTAGCACTGAGAGTTGTTTGTTTTGGTAGGATTGGCCGTTGGACAGTTTCAAGGCATCCGTTTCAAAGGAAGGCGTTTTGGGCGGCTCAATTTTGGTGAGGCGCACAAAATCTTCTTCGGCCAGGCCAAAACGATTCGTTTCTTTTAGAAGGGTAATAAATTTGTTGCGCAATTCGATCAAAAAATGAGAATCCATCTGGGCGTAATAGAGCATTTCCTGGCTGATGGGGCGCTTGCCCCAATTGGCGCGCTGGAAGCGTTTGTCGGCGATGATGCCATATTCCTCTTCTAAAATGGGTCCCAAGCCATTATTCTTTCTACCCAGGATTCTGGCAGCCAGCATGGTATCAAAGATATTATGAATTTCAAAATTGAAATCCCTTTTTAAACAGATGACATCATATTCGGCAGCATGAAAAACTTTTTCAATCTCAGGGGATGCCAAAATTGAGCCTAACGGAGAGAGGTCTTTAATGGACAGCGGGTCAATCAGATAATCCTGATCTGAGGTTGAGATCTGAATAAGACATACCTGCTCTTTGTATACATATAAACTATTGGATTCTGTATCGATGCCAAATATTGCGGAAGCCTGAAGCGCCTGGCACATATTTGCCAAAGCAGCTTCGGTATCCACCCAGATGGCTGGCGACATGATTGAATTTGTCATAGGGAAAATTATAGCGCATTTAATTGAAAAACCCCGGGGAATTTTGCTTCAAATAGGATAAAATAGAATGAATAGGGGTTGTATAGCAAATCATGATGAACAATAACTCTATTGTTCATTCCAATGTTATTTACAGGGATATAAGATTCCTTTCCAGAGATCGGAGGATGATATGAACGAACGAATCCTGATAATTGAAGACGACGAAGCGATTGTAAAGATCATTCGCAGAACATTGGCTTATGAAGGGTATCAGGTAGAGGCTGCCTTGGATGGCGAAGCCGGGTTGGAATTGGCCCGCAATCATCATCCTGATCTCATCATTCTGGATTGGATGTTGCCAGGCATGGACGGCCTGGAAGTCTGCCATCGCCTGCGCTCACAGGAAAATATGCCCATCCTGATGTTGACTGCCAAAGATACTTTGCAGGATCGCGTGGATGGACTGGACACCGGCGCAGATGATTACATGGTCAAACCTTTTGAATTGGATGAACTGTTGGCACGTATCCGTGCTTTGTTAAGACGAACCACCTCTGAACGATCACCCACGCTGGGATTTGATAATTTGGTCATGGAGACTTCTGCCCGCAAAGTGTATCGCGGGGATAAGGAAATTGCCTTGACCGCCAAGGAATATGACCTGCTGGAATTATTCTTGCGCAATCCACGCCAGGTGCTCACCCGTGAAGTGATTTTCGACCGGGTATGGGGATATGACTTTGGCGGCGAGAGCAATGTATTGGATGTTTACATCCGCTATTTACGTCAGAAACTGGAAATTGAAGATGAATCCCGCATCCTGCACACCGTAAGAGGAGTGGGGTACGTCCTGCGTGAACATCCGTAATGTCCTTACGCCTTCGACTGACGATTTTTTACAGTCTGGTTCTGGGAGGTGTGCTGTTGATTTTTGGCAGCATGGTTTATGGGCTGGTGGGTGTGGCCCTGATGGACCAAATCGACCAGACTTTGATCCAATCTGCCAATCAGATTGTCAGTCAGCTAAAAGTTAATTCATTCGGGCAAATCAATTCACGGACGATCATTGAATTTAATACCAACGAAAGTCTGATTTACCAAATTTGGGGTCAGGACCGCAAATTGCAGTTTTCCAGGCCAATCAGCTTCACCACCCCGCTGGATGAAAGCGGTAAGGCGGCACGCGAGCCGATCCTGCAGACTGTCCAATTGGATAATGGCGATTACCGGGTGCTGAGCGTGCCCATCGTTTCTGCCAGGGGATCCGTGGGGCAGGTGCAATTAGCGCTCAGCCTTTCGATGATTGACGTTGTACGACAAACACTGGCTTTTTTATTGGTCATTCTGGCCTTGCTCTCCGTGTCCCTGGCGGGGCTGGCTGCCTGGGTAATCACCGGGCAAATTCTGGACCCGATCATGGTCATCACCCGGGTGGCAACCCAAATTGCCAAAGCAGATGATCTGCAGCGGCGCATTCCCATCAGCCGTCTGCCTCGTGATGAGGTTGGCAAACTGATTTATGCCTTCAACAACACCCTTTCTCGTCTGGAATCCGAATTCAACAGCCAGCGCAGGTTTATGGCCGATATCAGCCATGATTTACGCACCCCACTGACAGTGATCAAGGGCAATGTGGGCTTGATGCGCCGGATGAACGCCGTGGATGAAGAATCCCTGACCAGCATCGAATCCGAAGTAGATCGGCTGGTGAGGCTGGTCAGTGATTTACTGCTCCATTTCCAGGTGGAATCCGGTAATTTACCCATGCACCTTTCCTTGATTTCACTGGATTCCATTATCCTGGAAGTCATCCAGCAGATTCATGTGCTGAGCGACCAAAAAGTGAAATTGATCGTCAAGGAAATTGACGAGGTTGAAATCCTGGGGGATGCCGACCGGCTGAAACGGGTGTTCTTTAACCTGCTGGATAACGCCGTGCAATATACGCCGCGAGACGGGGAAGTGCGCATCAGCCTGCGCAAGAACGAATTTGAGACGGAAGTGGAGATTGAGGATACTGGTCCGGGGATTCCAAAAGAAGATTTGAAGCACATCTTTCGTAGATTCTACCGTGGAGAGAAATCACGCAAGCGTTCCAAGGATACCGGATTTGGACTGGGTCTTTCGATTGCCTATTACATCGTACACGCGCATAACGGGGTGATCAGTGTGCAGAACAAACACCATGAATCCGGCGCGGTCTTTACTGTCAAGTTACCCCTTCCACCGCGCAGCGGATAAGTTATCGGATTCCATGTTCTTTTCATTAAATCATCCCAATTGAATAGGGAACAAAAAAAGACAGCACCTGGTTGGCGCTGCCTTTTAGAGGAGAGGAGTGTTCCCTCTGTAGACTCAGGCGAAGGGCGTCTCTAAAATTGACGGGATTGAGTCGATGGATTGGCATTTTTAGGCATCGGTTTGGGATGCATGGAGACGGGGTGATAAGTGGGTTCGGCGGATTTCATGGAGGCTGCATAATTGACTGTGGCAGTCTGCCCGTTTCCGGACATTGATCCATGGCTGACCGAGCGGCGAACCGGTGTAGCACTTTGTTCCAGTTTGAGACTTCCGAGAATTTTTCCGCCGGCTACAGAGAAGGTGCCGATAATCAAGACGCGGATGACCCAAACCATCAAGGCCACGAAGACGGGGACGAAAGTAACCAGGGTTTCGCGGTCAATCACAGCGGCACTCTGTACATTGTGGCTGAGAATGGCCATGGAGACACCCCACCAGGTAAGGAATGCGTTCATGGTGGCGGCTAATAACCAGGCACCGAAGAGATACCAGATTTCGCGCGGTTCGTCGTCCTGCATGTCAGGGGTGAACAGGCGGGCGATTCCGGCAAAATCGATCCCGCAAAAAGCGACGGCGAGGATGGTGCCCCAGCGGATGCCCAGGAAGGCCAGATCCCCCAGCAAATCACGCAGGGCGAAATCCGTGGTGGAATAGTTGAATAATTCAAAGGCAATTAATGCAGTCAGCATAATTACAGCAAACCAGAAACCGCCCCGACTGGTGGTGGTTTGAATGGATTTCCATAAATTGGATTTTGAAAGATCAGTGGAACGAGCATTGGCGTAATTCATGATTTATCTCCTTGTCTAAGGCGCTATCGGTTTCAGAACTTATGTTCTAATAATAGAACAAGCGTACTAAAATGTCAAGCCTCAATTTGCTCAAATTGGAGATTTTCGGGGTTATAATTTCATTTTCAACCCATTTCATCGCAGGGATACCTATTTATGCTGCAATTCACTCCAATTCATTGGCTTTTGGCCTGTTTGCCCATTCTCTCCTTACTGTTATTAATGCTTGTTTTCAAATGGGGAGGCAGCAAAGCCGGCGCTTTTAGCTGGTTTTTAACCATCATGCTTTCCATTTTGGTGTTCGGCGCCGGGTTCAAGGTGTTGGCTTATGCCCAAATAAGGGCTTTGATGCTGACATTAGATGTGCTCTATATCATCTGGATGGCGCTGCTCTTCTTTCATGTCTCCAACGAAGCCGGGGTGATTTCCAAAATCGGCACGCATCTCAATGCCCTGACTCAGGACCGCACCTTACAGGGGCTGATTCTGGCCTGGCTGTTTGCATCCTTCATTCAAGGTATGGGCGGATTTGGTGTCCCCGTGGCGGTGGCCGCGCCGCTGATGATCGGGGTGGGGTTTTCTCCGATTCAAGCGGTGTTGATTGCCGGTATTGGGCACGGCTGGGCGGTCAACTTTGGCTCCATGGCCACTTCGTTTCAGACCATGGTCGCCGTGACGGGTCTTCCGGGGGAAGTATTGGCTCCGGATTCGGCGATATTCATGGGCGTTGCCTGCCTGGCTTGCGGGCTTCTAGTGGGAATATTGAGCGGCGGTTTCAAGGGCATGCTCAAACACAGCCTCCTGATCGTTTTCCTGGCGGGCTTGATGTCCGTGGTGCAGTATTGGCTGGCAACCCATCATTTATGGACTCTGGGCGCCACCGTGGCCTCACTGAGCGGTTTGCTGGCGGCAGTGGGGGTATTGCAGTGGCGCAAGAAAGCCAAAGGTGAAAAAACAGCTGCGGTCGGGGGACTCTCTTTTGGGTGGGTCGCCTTTCCTTACATCCTCTTGATTGGGTTGGCAGCCTGCGTGTTTATGGTTCCTGCCGTCAATGAATTCGTTAATCGCATATCGCTTTCCTTACCCATCCCTGAAGTCCGTACTGCGATGGGTGTGGTGACGCCTGCCGGAGATACCCGCGCGATCAGTGTGCTGGGTCATCCAGGCGCCATTCTGGGCGTGGCCTCGATCCTTTCCATGCTGGTTTATGCCCGTCTGGGGATTTACCAAGCGGGTTATTTATCGCGGATTTGGGATAGTGTTGCCAAAGGCGCCGTGACTTCCAGTTTAGGGATTTTATGCATGGTCAGTCTGGCCACGGTCATGTCCCACAGCGGGATGACGCAGATACTGGCTCTGGGGTTGAGCAACAACATTGCTGCGGCGTATTATCCGCTGGTGGCACCCTTTATTGGCATGATCGGTGCGTTCATCACCGGCAGTAATAACAATGCCAACGTACTCTTTGCCGGCTTGCAGATGCAAACAGCGAACTTGCTAAAGATCCCGGTCACTTTGATTTTGGGTTCGCAGACTGCCGGCGGATCTCTGGGCAGTATGTTTGCCCCGGCCAAGGTGATTGTCGGCTGCAGCACGGCCGGGCTTTCCGGGCAGGAAGGTAAAGTGATGGGGAAAACGATCCTCTACGGCATCCTTCCGGTGATTGTGGTGGCGGTGTTTGGCTATATTTGGCTGCGCTTGCGCGGCGGTATGTGAGGTGCGTTTAATGGAAAAGAATTCTAAAAAGACCTTCTCCAAACTTCAGATGAACAGCATCTTGTTAATCATCGGGCTGATCAGCCCGTTGTTGTTATATCTTGGCTTGAGTGGGGAAATCAATTGGCTGACGGGTCTGGCGAGTGTTTTGATTGTTGGAGCGATGCTGGTTGTGATTCTGTTGGGATAATTTTGTCTATGGTTTGATATCAAAACGGCATGCGCTTTTCAGGCATGCCGTTTTGTCTAACTTATTGCGTCAGATGCTTAATCAGCTCGTCCATGGGTTCTAGCTGCAATTCTTCCAGGGTACCGGCATCACAATTGGCCGCGATTTGGGGAGTAATGGGAATTTTGGCGGTGATCTTCGTATCAGCCAACTGGGCGATCTCCTCCACATGACTGGGTCCGAAAATCTCATGCCGGTTGCCGGTATCCGGGCAGGGGTAAAAACTCATATTTTCCACGATCCCCAGGATGGGGAAATTCATTTTCTGCACCATGTGAATGGCCTTCTTGACCACCAATGTGGAGAGATCCTGCGGGGTGGTGACCAGGATGACGCCGCTGAGGGGTAAATTCTGCAGCACGGTGATGGCCGCGTCCGAGGTACCTGGGGGCAGATCGACAAAGAGGTAATCCAGATTGCCCCAGATGGTGTGCGTCCAGAACTGACGGATGGTAGCCGCGATCAGCGGTCCGCGCCAGATGGTGGGCGTGTCTTCTTCCTTGAGCAGCAAATTAGTGGAAACCACCTTGATCCCGCCGCGGGTGAGCGCCGGCAGCATGCCTGCGTCCCCGCCGCGCAGACCGCCTGCCGGCAGACCGAACAATTTGGGGATGCTGGGTCCGGTGATATCTGCGTCCAGGATGCCGACTTTCTTGCCCAGGCGTGCGGCGCTGCTGGCCAGCAGCCCGGTGACAGAGGATTTGCCCACTCCACCTTTCCCGCTCATCACGGCGATGATCTTCTCCACACGGTTCATTTGAGCTAAAAAGGAAGGCTGGCTGGTCTTTTTGACTTTTTCGAATAAGGCTTTGACTTCTTCCTTACTCATCGCGCCAAAGGCGATTTCCACCTCCGAGATGGCGGGATGCTCCAACAGGACGGCGCGGGCATCCGCCGCCATGCGGTCCTTCATCGGACAGCCGGGGATGGTCAGGGCCAGGGTGAAAGTGACGCAGCCGGCGTCGAAGCTTAGGTCACGGACCATCTCCAATTCGACGATGTTTTCTTTCAGTTCCGGGTCTTTGACTTGTTTGAGCAGGTCGAGGATTTCTTGAGTTTGCATAGAGGTATTGTAGTCGGGGTGGAAAGAATTGGGTAGGTGGGGATGTCTATGAGACCCAAAGAGACTATTTTGAAAGGCGCGTTGGGTTGCCGGTTGCGGTGCAAACACATGTACGATTTTCAGACCAGCCTTAACCTCTTTGTTGACTTCGTGTCGCATTTACTCTTGAATCACACGATTCAACTCTTCCCACAAGGTCATCTTTTGGTATTCTCAAAAGGAAGAAAATACCATTTTCCAGGGTGGTAGATCATGAGGTAAGGCTCCCCACACACAACCATTCGTTTGGAAATCAAAGTTACCATTGAGAATCTCTCGCTATGGATATTTTCATAGTCATCCAGTCGATTTGCTATCTGGTAGATATTTTGCAATTTACACCCGTTCAATAATATCTATATCTTTAGTGTGATTTTGCGTTGGTTTCGTCATCAACCTATTTTTCCCTACTTGATATAATCCAGGTCTTTTCCGCTTTGTAGTAATCGTTTTTTATACACTCGCTTTGGGTCTGGTTTTTGATTCCTCTCTGGTTGTAAGTTGAGCGGATGTAAACTCAACTACAAAAAATCTGTAAAATCCCATTCAAGCAGATGCGGCAGCAGACTGTTTGCGTTCACGGGTCTTTTTCCAGCGCCAGCCGATCAGGTTCACCAGGAGGCTGGTGGGGATCAGGCTACCGAAGAATTGCAACAGTTGATTGATCACCCCGGGAATACACACGGCCCTGCCTTTCAGGGCAGCGTTCAGGGTCAGGTTGGCCACTGAACCCGTGTTCCAGGTGGTGAGCTGCCCCATCAAGCCCTGGGAATCAATCGACTCCACACAGGAGGCGGTGGTGGGCATACCCGCTGGGCACAGCACGGTGACCGTGGCGTTCATCTCCTGCATCTCGTTGCGCAATGCCAGGGAGAAATCCAGCAGGAAACGTTTGGAAGCAGCGTAAGTGGCCTTGACCGGCATGGGATAATACGCCGCCAGACTGGCAACATTGATAATGCGAAACGTCTGTGCAGGATCGCGAAAGCCGACGATGTTGTGGATCATATCCAGGGTGCCTTCAATATTCAGGCGGATGATAGTCTGAATCTGATGGGAAGCCTGCTCGTAAAAGGGTCCTTCAAAATCCAGTCCGGCCACGTTGATCAAACCCCAAAACCGGGTACCTTCCTTTTGAATGGCGTTGAACAAAATATGGCGCGAATCCATGTCGGTGAGATCACAGGCGCCAACTTCCACCCTGACCCCGTACGTTTGGCTGAGACTGACAGCCAGTTGCTGCAATGCCTGAGGGTTGATATCGGTCAAATACAGGTTCCAGCCCCGGCTGGCACATTCCACTGCGAAGGCCGATCCTAATCCGCCAGTAGCGCCGCTGATCAGGATCGGAGAGAAATCTTGTGAATTCTTTATCGTTTTATCGTTTGCGTTCATCCTGCACCACCTAAGCCAAACCGCACATTTTTTCTAATTCTGCCCATAAACGTTCGGCAGCTTGTATATCCAGCGCGCGTTTGCTGGCCTTCTTCGGCTTACAGTCCTTCCAATACGGCTGGTCGCTGGTTTGAAGAGAAGGTTCAGTCAGCAGATAGGCGATATTGCGGGCCGGCACTTCCGGGAGTGTGCCGCCTGCTCGTCTGCGCGCCCAAATCCAGCGCACCAGTGCCGGCGTGCCCTTGAAACCAATTTCGGTCTTCACCAGCCCGGGGTCGGCGGCAAAGGCTTTTACCGTGGCCTGCTCACCCATCAAACGGTTAAAAGCTTGGGTAAAGAGAACGTTAGCCAGCTTGGTATTTTCATAGGCCTGCAAGCCATTGTAATGCCGGCGCAATTGCAGATCATCCCAATGCATGCGGCCTTGAAAATGAGAATCCGAACTGACGGTAACGATGCGCGCGCTGGGGATCTGCATCAGCAAAGGCAGCAGGACGGTACTCAGTAAAAACGGGGCCAGAGTATTGACCGCCCATTGCATCTCAAAGCCTTCGGGAGTGAGGCTTAGCCAGTAGGTGAACGTACCGGCGTTGTTGACCAGACCGTCTAATCCCTGCCTGCCGTAATCACGCAGCAGGTTTTCGATTTCCGGCCTCAGGGCTCGAATCTTGCTCTGCAGAGATAAATCTGCCACCAGCATCATCACCTGTCCATCCGTATGCCTGGCTTGCGCCTGAACCTGCTTTTTTACCGCCCAACAACGTTCTTCCGAGCGGCCGATGCCGATCACAAAGGCGCCTTGGTCCACCAATGCTTGAGTAGTCGCCAGGCCAATCCCGGAGGTGGCTCCGCTGACCACAAATGTTTTTCCTTGATGATTAATTTCCATGGTTTTTTCCTTTTCATTCTCTGGTTTGCATTTTGTCCAGCAAACCGTAGGGGATATCATGGGTATACCCTGGAAAGGGGTGGAGCCGGATCAACCAGGGTGTGGATTTCAAGGGTGGATTATTCTCTCCACCCCAGGGTGGAGATGTTATTGGACCGTTAATGGGATTTAATTATTCCCAGGTCCCTGCCCTGCCGTACCGCTCGGATACGGGATTGCACGCCTAATTTGCTGTACAGGTTATTGATGTGGGTCTTCACCGTGCTGGGTGCCAGAGTCAAGCGTTCCGCAATTTCGGTATTGGAAAGGCCCAAATCCATCAATTCAAGGACTTGCACTTCTCTGGCGGTCAATGGTTCAGCCAGAGCATTCACCGGCTTTTCAATCTGGAACCTGGCTGCTGAGGAGGATTCATCCCCTTGCAGTCCATGCAGCAAGTAGGTAAGGGAGCATCCCTTGCGCGTGAAACCATAAAAAGCCAAACCGGCACAGATCAGCAGCAAAGGCACGGACACCTGAAAGAAAAGTCCGCCGCTGATGGCACCAAATACTACAAAGAAAAGTACCCCGGCCAGTACCAGGCCGGCAGCGATTTGAGTGACCCCTTCAGGCCAGCGCTGTTGGTGGTTGCAAAGAATCACCCCGCACCCGATAGCCGAGAGTAGTAGCAGCCAGGCATAAGCCCAGGATTGCCAGTCCCCGGTGAGCACATTCAGTAGAAAGATAAATCCCAATACCATTACAACGGCGCCGGGTATGGAGAGCAGGTTTGTCCAGGGAGCGTTCTCTTTCAGTGAAGTGCGAAACAAAAAAATGACAACGCCCAACAGAATCAGCGCCAAAGGCCAACTGATGCCCAAATTAATCTTATAAACCAGAGTCAGTACAAGGGACATCAGACCAATACCGACCAATCCCACACTGATGCCCCAACGCAGCCAGGTTTCTTTTTTCATTCGGTCACCTCATTTCTTAAGACAATACCTGTCCCACCAAGCGATCCACAAAGACCTTGCGGGCAGATTCGTTTGTCATATCCAGGCCAAAACTGGATAGAAACAAGCGCGGCGCCAGAATGGACATCATTACCGTGAAAGTAATTTGCATACAAGCTAGCTGCAAGTCTTTCTCATCCATTCCAATATGCCGCACCTGCATATCCTTAACAAGATTCAGGACAAATTCATTGAGTTTCTTCACCGCCAGGGATTCGTACGTTCCTTCAATGAGCAGGGTAAAAAAATGCGAGCGGGTCAAGCCGGGGTACTGCGTACCCCCAGCGACCAGATCATTGAAGATGGCCGCGCAGCGTTCGCGGGCATTGCTGCCAGGCAGGCTCTCATAATCCTTAAAATCAAAAGCATTTTCCAGGGTCACTTCCATACAGCGTTGGATTAGGTTCTCCTTGCTGCGGAAATAATAATTAATGGCGGCATTGTTCACTCCGGCCACCTCGGCAATCTTGCGGTTGGTAGCTCCCTGAACACCGTATTTCTCAATACATTCAATGGCGGCATCAATTATTTTCTGTTCAATTGGGTTGGGTTCTTCGTTCATTGGTTCATACTCCTGATAGTCGGGAGTATAATTCAATCAAGTATATTAATCAAGTGATTGAATCTAATGATTATAATTAAGGGTATTAGCATGGTGGATTCATAAGCCGGTTGTGTCATTAGTATGATTAAAAT
>DHVR01000071.1:0-166 GCA_002412765.1 Leptolinea sp. UBA5203
TCATAACCACCTCAAGGGCGGATTTACCCTTCTGAGGATGAATATCCACCGGGATACCACGGCCGTTATCTTTAACCGTGACGCTGCTATCCGCATGAATGATGACCTGAATATCATTACAAACACCAGCCAGGGCTTCGTCGATGGAGTTATCCACGACTTCATA
>DHVR01000071.1:250-3821 GCA_002412765.1 Leptolinea sp. UBA5203
TTTCCACAGAATCCTCCATGATTAAGCTAATAACGAACCCTTTGGCGAATTATGCTGTTGCTAAGCCTGGAAAGGTCGGTCTGGTTGATTGGTTTGTTGAGCAATCATCTTCAGATTATGATTCATCCAGGTTANNAAAAGAAACTGGAAGCGAGTAACCCTGTGCTGATGAAGGCATGTCCAAAAATGCCGCCCAATAACATATAGGAAGTTAATACTGGCTGAAGCCAGAGAAATTGGTTAAGCCCTTGATAAAGCAGCAGACTGAATAGAACAAAGAAACCAGT
Source organism: Leptolinea sp. UBA5203 (assembly GCA_002412765.1). Classification (GTDB taxonomy): domain Bacteria; phylum Chloroflexota; class Anaerolineae; order Anaerolineales; family Anaerolineaceae; genus UBA5203. Next base: position 538 of record DHVR01000071.1, read on the forward strand.
GCCGGGTAAATAAAAACGAATCAAGCGGATGCTGGATAACATGGCCTTGAGCGGATTTGTCTGCTGAATCACGACTGCATGCGGGGTGAACAAAAGTGGAATAATCATCCAGAATAAAAGCAGTAAGACGACAAAATTGGCGATATTTCCAATCGTTGCGTTGATCATGGTCAGAAGGACCACAATGGTCATACTGGGGAACAATACCAAAACGATCAGTCCCCAAATTGCAAAATTGAGCAGGACTAACCAGAGGGAATTCATCAATAAGTTTTTGATGGAGAAGGTCTGTTTTGTTTTATCTAGATTACAGATTCTGCCGATTTCACTGATGAAGATGGCTCCAAGGATGCTGCCGGCCACAATGATCAGCAGGAAGATGGCAAATTCTTTGGCAATGGAGGTTGTACTCAATTTTTGTACCAATCCCAAGGGTGTTTCCGTCACATTCTGGAAAGCCATCAGGCTGGGAATTCCTATTGGCATTGTATTAAGGAAGCCAAAAAGGTTGAATGAACCGATTAACTCATTTAGAGCGGGTTGAATACTCTTAAATTGAGCGATCACCTCAGGCTGTTGAAGCTGCTCCTGCATACCCTGTTCAAATAATTTCATGAAGGTACTCAAGGAATGGGTACCCGTCATAACGGGGCCAAACCAAATGAATAAATCCAAGAGTAATGGGAAGATGATCAGGTAAGCATGATTGGCGACGGCATTAAATCCCTTAATCAGGGATTGNNGGGGGGCTTTTTTTATTTCCATACAAGTTTTAATTTTACCACATCCGGTCAGTACTTGGCATGATTTGATCCAGCGGTTAGAATAGAACTATGGAAGAAAACCGCAGTCTGCCTGATTTAAATCGCATGAGTATCCTGGTGGCTTTGATTTGCCTGCTATACGCGCTGACCCCTTATATTCAATTTACGGCTATTCCTCTGGATTTCAGTCTGAGCGGTATCCAATTTAGCTATCGAATCAGCTTTGTCACGCTGGTTTCCTTACTCTCTGCGGCATTGGCGGTCTCCGGTGCAAATTGGATTTTCATGGCCCATCCGGGGAAAGGGACCAAAACCATGATTCCCCATTGGCTGCTTCCAGGGTTAACTGCCTGGGCTATTGGGATTCCCCTGAGTTCGTTGGAAGTTGGCGTCGCTTGGTGGATCGCCTTTGGATTTGGCAGTCTCTTACTCCTGCTGGTCATCCTTTTTGAGTACATCGTGATTGATTTATCGGATTTGAATTATCCGTTTGCTTCTATCGGTTTGAGTGCCGTGGCCTTTGTCATCTTTTTAATCCTGGTGATCAGTGTCCAATCCGCTGAATTGCGTTTGTATTTGAAATTACCCATCCTGATCCTACCATTGGTCCTGATCACGCTGCGCGTCCTTTATTTGCGGACCAATGGACTCTGGATGCCGGAATGGTCTTTCTGTATCGCGGTTTTAATAGGGCAGTTTACCGTGGCATTGCATTACCTGCCCGTTCGGCCCATTTCTTTTGGAATTTTTCTTTCCGGAAGTGCGTATGCACTGAGTAGTTTGGCCAGTTCATACTATGATGAGCCGATGAATAGAAAAGTTTGGATTGAAGCGGGCATCATTCTTTTCATTACATTGCTGCTTTTCTTCGTCAACCCCGGCAAATAGGCTGACGATCAGGGACCGATGCAAAATCCTTGGTGACTTTCCCCTGATTTTAGCAAAAACGAATCCCGAGTGTTGATTATGGGTTAAAATAGATAGAGAGACAGGAGAGTTTAATATGGTTTTAAAAGTAATTTTAGTGTTGTTGATGGCTTATTTGATTGGTTCAATCCCATTTGGATTATTGGTCGTAAAACTTTTCAGTGGAAAGGATATCCGAACAATTGAAAGTGGACGTACCGGTGGTACGAATGCCATGCGTGCAGCAGGCTATCCATCCGGTGTGTTTACCATGATCTTTGATGCTCTTAAAGGTACCTTGGCCATCTGGCTGGTGGGTGTCATAACGCAGATGTCAGCCCCCTGGTTGTATTGGGTACAGATTGCAGCGGGCATTTTAGCCATCATTGGACACAACTACTCGGTGTTCTTAATTGAGAAAGTTGACGGAAAAATCACTCGTTTTCGCGGCGGCGCGGGCGGTGCAACCACCCTGGGCGGCGCGATCGGCTTATGGCCTACCAGCCTGGCCATCACGTTACCGGCTGCGCTCCTAGTTTTCTTGTTTATCGGATATGCATCCGTGACAACGATGAGTATTGCTTTTGTCACCACCATGGTCTTTTTGTACCGGGCGATCATCGGCGTTTCCCCCTGGGCTTATTTCATCTTTGGGGTAATCGCGGAAATATTGCTGGTCATTGCCCTGAAGCCCAATATTCAACGACTGAAAGAAGGTAAAGAGCGCCTGGTAGGGGTACGAGCCTGGCTTAAGAAGAAGATAGAAACACCCGCCGGTTAGGCGGGTGTATTTTTTTTAGATGGGAGTTGCATCAAGCTGCTGAGCAATTTTGTTATGGAATTTTTGGTACAAAAAAACCAGATTGCGCTTATGCAGTGCGTCCACCAGTCCGCCCAATAAGATCCTTTCTTTCCCAAATAATTCGATATCCCCATCCGCGATAATTTCCTGAATGGTTTTATCGGCAGCTCGTTGATTGATAAAGGCATCAATGGCATTGAGATAGTGGACATTGCTTTCAATCGCGGCTTCGATTTCACCGCGGAGAATAATATCTCCATGGCCCTGGATGATATTTTCCAGTGTCATGCTGCTGAAAGAATGCAAAGTGGTCAGGCTTTTTTGCAAATCCCCATTGACAATATAGGGAAGGGGGATGAAAGAATCGCCGGCAAAGAGCACACGATCTTCTTCCAGCAGGATGCTGATGCCGTCATCACTGTGTCCGTCCGTCGAAAAGAGGGAAAGTGTCTTTTTACCCACCTTAAGCGTCAATGTTCCATTCCGAATAGTGATATGAGGAATGACAATTTTCAGTTGTTTGAGGGCAGCATTATGTTTTTTGGATTGTTCCAGAGCAGGGGTTTCATTTTCCCGCATATTGGTACGACAATTGGCATGGCTGATGATTGTCGCGCCGGGAAAGAAACAATTTCCCCAGGAATGATCCGCATGACTATGGGTATTGATGATGTAACGCACAGGGGCATGCAGATCATCTTCGATGAAAGAACGCATGGCTAGCGTCTCTTCCGGCATGGCTAGAGTGTCGATTAAAACAGACCATTGGGGGCCAACGATCACACCCGCAGTGACCTGCGCATAGATATCGC
>DHVR01000071.1:3896-18326 GCA_002412765.1 Leptolinea sp. UBA5203
CATGCTCAATGGTTGTTGACATTCTGGTTTGCTTTCTATATAGTAGGAAGCGAGGGGTATTTTTTTTCTGATGCGGAAAGATTTGAACCAATTTGCCAATTGAGTACCCATTCCAAGGAGGAGAACCTGTGAAACGTAGTATCTATTTTCTGTTTGTTATTTTGATGATCGTATCTTTGGCTGCATGTAATGCAACACCCGCCAGCCACTGGGAAAAAATTCAGAAGGAAGGCAAAATCGTGATTGGAACATCTGCCGATTACCCACCCTTTGAATATGTGGATGAAAGCGGGAATTTTGCCGGCTTTGATGTGGACATCGTCAATGAAATGGCATCTCGTTTAGGCCTGGAACTTGAAATTGTAGATATGCCGTTCGACAGTTTAGTCGCAGCAGTAAAAGAAGGCAAGATTGATGCCGCTATCGCAGCTTTCAATTACAACGAAGAACGCGATCAAAGCGTTGATTTCACGGATGCCTATTTCTATCAAGAAAATGGTTTTCTGGTTTCCTCAACGTTCGCAGGCACTTTTGATAAACCTGAAGATGCCGCGAATTATAAATTGGGNNATGGCGGATGATTGGGCGACAACAACGCTGGTTGAAGGCGGCTTGATGAGCGCCGAAAATCTTTTCCGTTACGAACGAGTAGACCAGGCCGGTCTGGATGTTAAAAACGGACGCATTGAAGTCCTCATGGCGGATTATTATCCTCTGCTGACCCTGCAAGAGCAGTATCCTGAATTAAAGATCATCTATCATGGTGAAGTTGCTGCCGGCCCTGTCATGATGATTATCCCGGACGGTGATACTGAAACAAAAGCTGGATTGGATCAAATTCTGAAAGCCATGTTAGATGATGGTTTTGTAGATCAAGTAGCAACCACTCATTTCGGCGCTATTGAATAAAGCTTTTCAACTTAAATGATTTGTAAAGATTAAAAAAGATGGGGCAGGATATTTTTCACTCTTGCCCCTTTTTCTACCATAAGTCGAACCCTGAGAGATACCCAACATGGATTTTTTTGTTTTCTTTACCTACATCTTAGGTGGAACTTTTATTACCCTGGCAGTCACCGCGATCGCCTTGCCCATGGGGCTGATATTCGGAATTATGTTTGCTTTAGTTCGGGTATATGGCGGGAAGAAACTTTCTGCACTGGCTGCGATTTACAGCACGGTGATGAGAGGGATTCCGCCGATTGTTTTACTCTTCATCCTTTATTTTATCGTAGCCGGGACAATAAATATCTCCGCTTTTTGGGCCGGATCCATCGCCCTGGGGATTATCAGTTCCTCCTATCAGATGGAAATATTTCGTGGGGCTATTCAATCCGTCAGCGGGGGGCAGGAGATTGCAGGGCGGGCCATTGGATTAACCCGTATGCAGACGATTCGCTATATTACCTTGCCGCAGGCATTGAGAATCGCGATTCCACCCTGGTCCAATGAGGCGTCTACTGTGATTAAGGATTCTTCATTGGTGTACGCCATCGGAGTAGCAGAAATCCTTCGCCGAGCTCAAATGATTGGCGCGCGAAGTTATCAAATGCTGCTGGCATTTACTATTGCAGCATTGATTTATTTTGTTCTGGTATTTGTCACCAATCGAGGATTAGATTGGGTGGAACGACGAACCAGAATCCCATCGATGTAAGAAAGGAGCCAATGTGAGTCAAACTATCCTGGATATTCGCAACGTACGGAAAGTATATGGAGAAAACATAGTCTTAAAGGATGTCTCCATATCCGTTCAAGAAGGAGACACGATCGTTCTCATCGGCCCCAGCGGAACGGGGAAGAGTACGTTGTTACGCTGTGTAAATTTATTAACCCGCATAGATGCCGGTCAGATATTTTTTGATGGGAATGAGATCACTAAAGGCCATGTGGACGAGAATAAAATTCGCCAGCATATCGGCATGGTGTTTCAAGATTTTTTACTCTTCAACCATCTGACGGCGCTGGACAATGTTATGGTGGGTCCAATGCGGGTCTTGAAGATGAGCAAGGAAGCTGCCCGTGAGAAGGCCCAATTTGAATTGGACAGAGTCGGACTAAGTGATAAAGGCGGGCATTACCCGGGTCAATTATCGGGCGGACAGAAACAACGCGTGGCCATTGCCCGCGCCCTTGCCATGGATCCCAGAATCATGCTGTTCGATGAGCCAACCTCTGCTCTGGACCCAGAATTAATTGGTGAGGTTCTGGAGGTGATGGGCAAGCTGGCAAAGGAAGGGATGACCATGATGGTTGTGACCCATGAAATGGGGTTTGCACGTGAGGTGGCTGACCGGATTGTCTTCATGGAACACGGACTGATTGTCGAGGAAGGCAGGCCAGACGATTTGTTTTATCATCCAAAGTTTGACCGCACCCGTGAATTTTTATGGAAAATCACCGAGCTGTATGGCAAGAAAGAGAATGAGGAAGGCAAATGAACGCGTGGCTGGCATCGGTTTCTGCGCTAATACCCGACTTTTGGGCTGGCAGCCTGGTGACCCTTAAACTTACTGCGTATGGGCTTGGGATAGGATTTTTATTAGGCCTGCCCACGGCGATCATGCGGGTCTACGGCAACAAATGGGTGGCTGGCCTGTCCAGTGTTTATACGGAACTGTTCCGTGGAACGCCTGCGCTGGTGCAGTTGTTTATCATTTATTATGGATTGCCGGATCTTGGCCTGACCTTTGACCGGTTGCCGGCGGCCATTATTGCGCTGGGATTGAACAGCGGCGCCTACCAGGCTGAATATTTCAGGGGTGCCATTCAAGCCATTGGCAGCGGGCAATTGACCGCTGCCCGATCCATCGGTATGTCCACCTTTCAAGCAGTGCGCTATATCATTCTGCCTCAAGCCTTGCGACTGGTCATTCCTGCCTGGTCTAATGAACCCATATCTCTGTTGAAAACCTCGGCTATTGTTTTTCTGATTGCAGTGGCAGACGTGATGGGGATTGCCAAACAAATGGCTGCGCGTACCTATGATCCTTTGGCGGCTTATTTTGCGGCTGCTTTTGCTTATCTGATTATGGCTTTTGCGATCAACGCCATCCTGAGTTATGCGGAGAAGAAAGCAGAAATTCCGGGATTTTCTTTGGAAGTCTTACGAACTTAATAAAAAGGTCCTGTAAATACCCGTCAGCCATGCAGAATGTCTGGCGGGTATTTTTATTGGGATTGATTCAGTTGATGATAGAATAATAAATAGTCACAGATTCAAAGAGGATTTTTGCTATGTTACGTGCTTTCTTTATTGCCTTATCCAAACTGAATTGGGCACAACGGGTGATCACGAAATCAAAACTCATTTCCCGCATGGCTCTGCGTTTTGTTGCCGGTGAAAAAATAGAAGCAGCCGTAACGGTGATTCAGGATCTGAACCAACAGGGAATTTTGGCGACGCTGGATCACCTGGGTGAGGATACCTTTTCCACCTCCGATGCCGAGCTAGCCGTGGCTGAAATTCTGCATACGCTTGAGGTGATCAGCCAGAAGGGGTTACGTTCGAATGTATCCTTGAAGCTCAGTCAAATCGGATTGAATATCCATCCCGACCTGTGCAAAGAAAATCTCAAACGGATATTGATCAAAGCCAAAGAACTTAATAATTTTATTCGCATTGATATGGAAGATTCATCCCTGACAGATGCCACCCTGGATGTCTACCGGTGGGCAAGAATGGAAGGGTTCACCAATGTTGGAATTGTCCTCCAGGCTTATCTATATCGGACTGAAGATGATATTAAAATCCTGGGAAAATTTGATTCCACTTTCCGGTTATGTAAAGGCGCTTATCAGGAACCGGCTTCGGTGGCTTTCCCGGCAAAAACCGATGTAGACAAGAATTACGATCTTCTGGTTTCCTTATTGTTCACCCAGGTTCAGGATGTAAATTATCCTCAGATCAGCCCGGATGGACGCTTTCCTGGAATTCCAGCCCTGGCCACCCATGATGAAAAACGCATCGCCTATGCTACGGCCCTGATGCAGGCGATGAATATTCCAAAAGCTTGTGTGGAATTCCAAATGTTATACGGCATTCGCAGAGAACTGCAAAAATCCCTTTGCGATCAAGGGTACACGGTTCGGGTCTACGTACCCTACGGTACGCATTGGTATCGCTATTTTATGCGCCGGCTGGCGGAACGCCCGGCGAATTTATGGTTTATGATTTCCAATTTATTCAAGAAATAAGGTTAAAGGGGTAGGGATGATGAAAACTGCTTTGATTACGGGGGGTGCACAACGTATTGGCAAATCCATTGCGATTGCTCTGGGTCAGGACGGCTATCATGTTTATTTGCATTATTATCAATCCAAGGAAGAGGCCGAAGCTACAGCCGCTTTAATCCAGGCAAATGGCGGTGCCTGTAGTTTAATGCAGGCCGATCTCCAAAATATAGATGCCCTGGCACCCATGATGCAGCACATTGCTGAAGAGGTTGAGGCATTGGATGTGCTGATCAATAATGCATCCATCTTTATTGAATCCCCTTTATCGGATACCAGCATTGATGTTTGGGACCGTATTATGGATGTCAATTTACGGGCGCCCTGGTTGTGCGCCAAGTTAGCCAGACCCCTTCTGGCATCAGGGGGAGGTTGTATCATCAACATTTTGGATTCCGGTATTGAGAAAGTATGGCCGAATTTCGCAGCTTACCAGATCAGTAAAGTGGGTATGGCTCAGCTTACCAAATTACTGGCCAAGGAATTTGCTCCCGATATTCGAGTAAATGGAATCGCACCCGGATTGATCCTTCCCTCTTCTGCCGAAGAACCAGAACAATGGGAGAAACTAGTCAATCGACTACCCTTAAAAAAACAAGGCAATCCTGCGGATGTGGTGGATGCTGTACTATTCTTTATCAATCAAGCTTATGTGACCGGTGAAATTCTTTTTATTGATGGCGGTTATCAATTGGTTTGAATCTCATGGAGTGGATAAATTTCACATGAAGCAGCTTTTACAGAAAATCAATCTGTCAACTTTATTTTTCGATATCCTGGTGATCACCGGAGTATTTGCACTTGCCTTTAGTCTGGCCGATTATTTGGGCAGCGGCATGCAATCCCAGGGTGTTGGATTGGGTTGGATTAGCTGCATTCTTTTATTGTTAAGTATGAAAATCATGGAATTTTACTTTTTGTCCCCTGCGCAGTTGGATTCGGACCATCAATTCCTGATGCGCCTGTTCCCTACCCTTGGCAAACGAAGTCCCGGTAAAAGAGGTAACCCTCCGTATATTGGGCTGATTCTTCTGCTTCTTTGTCTGGGCACCTGGGCTATGATTCAATTCGTCTTATTAAAAATGGGTCTTTTACAGCATGATAACCTGATTTTAATGGCCTTTATGCTGTTGACGGTTTATCTGCTGACTGGATCAAGTTTTCATTTGTCTACATCGGGTTTCGGCGAATTAGGTCAGGCATTTTTATTATTTGGCCTGTTCCCGCTGTATGCCTATGAATTAATCACGGGTGAATTTCACATCCTGATTCTGCTCCTATGTTTGCCCTTAACCTTGTTTTATGTTTCTGGAAGAGTTCTGCTTTCTTTGTGCCAATATTCAGAGGATCAGAAGAATGGAAAGAAGAACTTCTTACAAGTCGTGGGTTGGAAACGCGGTATGCAGGTTCATAATTTTTTTATTTTGTTTGGTTTTGTAATGTATGCCTGTATTCCACTGTTCCATTATCCTCCACATATATTTTTCAACCCGTTGTTATCCCTGCCCTTGGGTGTGCTCTTTATCCTGATGATGAGCAGGGTAGAACATGGTAAAAAACCGGAATGGCAAAGTTTCATTTTTCTTGAAAAGGTACTTCTGGTGTTGGTCATGTATTTTTTAGCAGCAGCCATGATCTTAAGGTGAGCCATGTCCGATTTTCTTGAATTGGTGACCATTGATCAGGCGTGGAAAATTATTCATGCCCACGTGGATAAGACGGTTTGCGCTGAAGTACAGATTCCGGTTGAAGAGAGTATGGGCCGGATCTGTGCCAGGCAGCAATTGGTACAGGAAGATTATCCGCCTTTCACCCGATCCTCGGTAGATGGGTATGCGGTCCTTGCCAATGATACACATGGGGCCAGTCACCAACAACCCATTCTTTTAAAAATCAGTTCCGAAATCCGCATGGGTAAGGCATCACACCCCTTACCTGGGTCTGGCTGGACAGCTTTGATCCACACCGGTGGCATGCTGCCCGAAAATGCCGACGCCGTGATTATGATAGAAGAAACAGAGCATATTTCTGTGGATGAAATATTGATTTATAAATCGGTATCCGTTGGAGAAAATGTGATTTATCAAGGGGAGGATGTCCACCTTGGCGATATCCTCTTGGAAAAAGGAAAGCGAATTACTGAAATGGATGCGGGGGCTCTATCCACATCAGGAGTAAGTGAGGTTTCGGTTTACAGCCCGGTTCGGGTCGGGATTTTATCCATGGGGGACGAGCTCATTGATCCTCAAGCGATTCCCTTAACCGGGCAAATCCGGGATATTAACTCGATCATGCTGGCGGGTTTAAGCAGGAAATTCGGTGCTGAAGTTGCGGCAATGAAACGCGTTATGGATCAACCGGAAGAATTATTGGAGGCGCTGCAGTCCTTAAAAAACACTTGTGATCTAGTGTTTATTACTGCGGGTTCCTCAGTGAGCACAAGGGATTACACGGCCCAGGTGATTCAGGAATTTGGAAAGCCGGGCGTTCTGTTTCACGGTATCCATATTCGTCCCGGCAAGCCAACCATCTTTGCAAGGTGTGAGGATCAAGTGATTTTGGGTTTGCCCGGAAATCCGGTCAGTGCATATGTGATTGCCTGGTTATTGGGCATGCCCATCCTAAAACGCCTAGCGGGAGAATCTCCCGTGAAATACCCACATCCAGTAGAAGCCATTTTAGATACCAATATCTCCTCTCAATCCGGCAGGGCGGATTATATTCCTGTGAGGCTTCAGGATAGGGAAGGTGTCTGTACGGCCACTCCCATTTTCTTTAAAAGCAATTTGATCTTTTCTCTTGCCCGCTCAGATGGTTTGATGTATATTCCAGAAGCAGCAGCTGGTTTTTCTGCTGGCACACGCGTAAAGGTGTTCATTCATTCTCAATCCTATTAACATAAAACGAGGTTTTTTTGTCATGAAGCGAATAATTGTTGGATTTATACTCTTGATGATGGTTTTGGCGGGTTGTACGCCAAGAGAACTAACCGGGGAAGAAAAAGCAGTCCTCTATACGGCAGCGGCGGAGACAATCGGTGCTCAGTTAACCTCAGATTTTGAAAAAATTCCTACCGCAACTGAGACGCCCATTCCACCCACACCGGAGCCAACCGCGACGGAAACCTTAACGCCGGTTCCCACCCTTTCTCCAACCCCCTCATGGGCAAAAGTAGGCCCAGGGGAAATCGATGCTTTGATTTTAATGTACAATAGTGTGGCAAATAGTGCGGATGATGATCCTTTCTATCAATGGGAAAGTAACTCCTTTATTAAAGTTGAAGATTTTAAATATCAATTGAAAACATTAAAAGACGCGGGGTATTCATCCATCAGCATATCCAGGTTGACCGATGCCATTTTGTTGGGCACCGAGATGCCACCCCAACCGGTGGTTTTCACCTTTGAGACCAGTCGGAAAAATCTGTACAATATTGTCTTTCCCCTGATGAAAGAGTACGGCTTTACCGGCACTATTTTCTTGGTTCAGGATTATCACAACGGGAAGAATATGGCAACCGCCGAGCAAATTCAGGAGATGGTCGATGCTGGCTGGGAAATTGGCAGTAGAGGAAAGACTAGTTCTGATTTAACCAAGGATGGCTTAAACCTGGGTGAGGAAATTTCAGGATCCAAACTGTTCTTTGAAGAAAAATATGGCGTACCGGTGATTGTATTTTCTTATCCTGGAGGAGCAAGCAACGAAGGGGTAATCAGTCGGGTGGCGCAATGGGGTTACAGGGGCGCTGTTGGGTTTTTTAAATCCACCAAGTATAGTATGGCTAATCTCTATTACATGCCGCGTTTTGAAGTGTTCAATACCTGGACGGATGCGGATTTCTTTAATATCCTGCCCTGGAAACCACTCAATGTTCCCGTACGGGATGCCGCAGTACCTACTGCAACGGCTACGGTTGCGCCCTAATCGAGGAGCTGTATGAGTGTCTATCTGCATGATATTCCGCTGGATCAAGCCAGAAGCTTGTTTTTTGGATATCTTGCACAGGAAATTTGTTTTCCAACAACTCGTCATGAAACATTAGCCTTAACGGAGAACGCGCTCGGCCGGATTCTAGCAGAATCTGTCCGGGCGCGGATTTCTTCCCCGCATTATCATGCGTCTGCCATGGATGGTTTTGCCGTTATTTCTATGCAAACCAAGGGTGCAGACACCAACCATCCCATTTGTCTAAAACAGTCCAATCCATTTCAATATGTGGACACCGGCGATGAATTGCCCGCCTGGGCAGATGCAGTCATCCCCATTGAATTGATTGAGCCCATTGGATTGGCACCGGATCAGACTATTCGTCATGCCGATGCCATTCAAATTCGAGCCTCGGTGGTTCCCTGGACACATGTGCGCAAAGTGGGGGAGGACGTGATTGCCACCCAACTCTTGTTGAATGCCGGTCAACGCTTATCCCCGGTTGATTTGGCAACGATGTCGGCAGCGGGCCATGTGCATGTACAGGTGCGGGTTCCTCCTCGAATTGCTATTATCCCTACTGGAACAGAATTGATCCCGATCGGACAGGACCCAAAACCAGGGGAAATCCTTGAGTTTAATTCCCTGCTGCTGGCCGGGCAAATCAAGGAATGGGGGGGCATTCCTCAGAAATACCCCATCTGCATGGACTCCTTTGACGCCATCCAGAGTAGCCTGCTCCAGGCTGCAGAAGAATGTGATGTAGTTTTGATTAATGCGGGATCATCCGCGGGGTCTGAAGATTATACGGCGGATGTTCTGAAGAACTGCGGTGAATTGTTTGTACACGGCATCGCCGTACGTCCCGGACACCCGGTGATTTTGGGGGTGATTCCAAAACCAAACAGCGATAAGGGCACCATGATCCCGGTAATTGGGGTGCCAGGATATCCTGTCTCTGCGGCTATGACCGGCATGTTATTTGTCAAACCCCTGATTGAAAAATGGCTAGGGATAGAACCCAAAGTTGAAGAAACCTTGCAAGCTACACTGACTCAGAAGCTTACCTCTTCCGCAGGGGATGATGATTTTATTCGTATGCAATTGGGAAAAGTGAAGGGTAAATGGTTGGCCATGCCTTTGGCGAAAGGCGCCGGGATGATCCGCTCCTTGATGCTGGCAGATGGTATTCATATGGCTGCCCGTGGGATTCAGGGGCTTGATAGTGGAAAAATCATCAGTGTCAATCTGCTGCGGCCGCAAAAAAGCTTGGAACGCACCATTGTCTCTATTGGGTCACATGATTTCACCCAGGAACTCATTGCAGAAGCTCTCGCTGAAAACGGGGTAAGGTGGTTGTCATCCAATGTTGGAAGTTTGGCTGGCATCCTGGCCTTTCGTAAAGGCAATTGTCATATATCGGGGATTCACCTGTTGGATGAGCAAAGTGGGGAATACAACATTTCTTATCTCGAAAAATACTTACCCAATCAGAAGTATCGCTTGATGCATTGGGCAAAAAGAGAACAGGGACTGATTGTAAAAAAGGGTAATCCAAAACGAATCATGAGTCTGAAGGATCTTGCCTCTGATGAGATTCGATTCATGAATCGCCAACGCGGATCCGGTACCCGGATTTTGTTGGATTATCATCTCAGCCAATTGGGCATATCCACCAATCAGGTTAACGGATACGACCAGGAGGATTTCACCCATCTTGGTGCCGCCCTGGCGGTTCAATCCGGATTGGCGGATTGTGCCCTGGGTGTTTTCGCCGCCGCTGAAATTCTTGAGCTGGATTTTGTGCCATTATTTAATGAGACTTATGATTTTTTGCTGCTTACCCAGAAAGACGACCGGAATGAATTGGATGCGTTTTACCGTTTGCTGGAGAATTCTTCTTTCTGCGCGCGTTTATCAACCCTGGGGGGGTATACATTTGATTCTTTAGGAGAATTTGTACTATAATGCTACAAATTGGAGGAATATTATGGCAATAAAAGAAGGCTTGCTCGCACCTGAATTTAGTTTGTTAGATCAGGATGAAAAGAAGGTTTCCCTGTCAGATTACCGGGGAAAATTGGTTGTATTGTATTTTTATCCCAAGGATGATACCCAGGGATGTACCACCGAAGCATGCAATTTCCGTGATGATTACAGCGCGTATGAGAATACCGACATTGTCATCTTGGGGGTCAGCCCGGATTCACCGGCATCTCATCGAAAATTCCGTGCAAAATATTCCTTACCGTTTGACTTATTGGCAGATGACGGTCATAAAGTCTGTGAACTGTATCAGGTGTGGGGCTTAAAAAAGTTCATGGGAAAAGAATACGATGGTGTATTCAGAACGACTTTCCTGATTGATCAGGAGGGAAAGATCGTTAAGGTGTTTGAAAACGTCAAACCTGCCAATCACAGCAAGGAAGTATTGGAAGCTTTTCACATCGCTTAACGAAGCCATTAGTTTACAGGATGAAGTGAGTCGAGAGATAATAATTTTAGTTTTAGAATCATTTCATCCTGCATGGATTCCCACAATGGATGAGTAAAACAACGTTTTTCTCTTGGACAGGGCTCGGCATTGTCTTTACATGGGGCTAATTTTATATCGCCTTCCATGGCAGAAACGATGTCAAATATGGAAATATCCATAGATTTCTTCTTCAGTCCCAAACCGCCTGTCGGGCCGGGAATGGCTTGAAGGAGACCGTGCAGCATCAAGGTATGCGCGATTTAATGAAGGAAAGGCAGGGGAATTTCCAGTTCTTTGGATAATGAGGCAGTTGATTTTAATTTTCCCTTTGGTTGCTCGGACAGGGATGCCATCAGGTGAATGGCGTAATCTACTTTGCGGCTGATACGGAACATGCGTTACCTCGGTTCCTCAAGATTCGACCAATGATACTTAGTCTGATTGGTTTTGATAAGTGACATACCTCCTTAGGACTGTCGACAGATTGGTAAGAGATTTCTATTTGGCTTGATGATGATATTTAGAATTTGATTCAGGAATTCCATTAATATGAAAACAAAAGAATGCAATTACCTTTTTGTTTTACTTAATCTGAGTAAATCGGTTAAAATTTGCAGTAATAGTTTTCGAAATTTGGAGTGAGAGTACATGTCGCAGGATCCGATTCGTCTTTTGGTAGTGGATGACCATAGTTTATTCCGTCAGGGCTTGATTAGTATCCTAATCAGTATGCCGGAATTTGTCGTGGTCGGGGAAGCTGCGAACGGAGTTGAAGCTTTACAGATGTTGGAAAAATGTCAGCCGGATGTGATGTTGATGGATATCAACATGCCCCAAATGGATGGCATTGAGACCATCACCGCATTGAGGGAGAAGGGGTACCAGCTTCCAGTTTTCATGTTGACCATCTCCAAGAGCGACAAGGATTTATTCAAGGCTATAAAGGCAGGGGCAGATGGATACATTCTCAAGAATATTGAAGCAGAAGATCTAAAACTTGCCATTTTGCGTGGCTTCCATGGTCAGGGATTTTTATCCCCGGAAATGACATCTAGTGTCTTAAATGTGATTGCGAAAGGGAAAGATCAATTTCAGAAAACACCTTTGACCGAACGTGAATTGCAGATTCTCAATTACTTACGCAAAGGCAGAACAACTACCGATATCGGCCAGGAATTGGTCATCTCGGAGAATACGGTGAAAACTCACATTCGTCATATTCTGGAAAAATTAAATGCTGCCAATCGCACGGAAGCCGTGAGCATCGCTATCCAGAATGGCATTATTTCTTAGACATATTATCTGACCGAAACTGTGTTTTCAGGTCAACATCCCTCCAATTATGAAAAAATAAAAATATACCCAGGATTCCCTTTCAGAGTAGGATCATGCGTTTTACGATTCCTGTAAACTATTTGGCTGTGGAGTGGTCTGGAGGTAACAAAAAAAATCTCCTTTATTCAATCCCAAAAAGGAGATTCTCCGAATTTGATTCTATGCACAATGAGGTGGTAATCCCGGAATATTTGGAAAGCGAGGATCTACTTAATATTAATGGGTAGACTTTTCGTCTTTACTGTAATCGTAAGAGTACTTTCCCTTCAGCCCATAAATCTTCCAATTGATAATAATCTCGTTGATCTGGAGAAAAGACATGGACAATAATATCGCCGTAATCGCCAATCAACCAACCATCTGTTCCTACACCTTGAAATTTCCCGGTAATTTTATTTACTTTTGTATACTGGAACACAGCATCAGCCAAACTCTCTAACATGCGGTTACTCGTACCAGAACAGATAATGAAATAATCTGCAAAATTTGCAATTCCTTGGAGATCCATCAAGAGAATATTTTCAGCTTTCTTCTCTTCCAGGACATCTATCATTTTTCTTGCTATATCAATAGTATTCAGGTTTCACCTCGAATCATAAGTTGCTTTAATTCTAGCATAGAATCGGACTTTTCTCCTCAAGGAAGTTGAAAAATCGCGATTTTCCTGTATATTGCCCCTTCGCGGTTGAGCTGACTTTCAAAAAGAGTGATTTTTTCGACAAAAGTCTCCTGAACAAACGCGCTCTTAGGGTCAGATAGCGGGGCTAATAAGGATTTCATCTGGTGGGCAGGAAAATGCTGTTTAATCCTAGCCAGGGTCAGATGAGGTTTGAAGGCTCGTTTTTCTTTGGGAATCCCAAGAAGTTCCAATTCTTTATCTAATTTAACCTGTAAGTTGATCAAGGCTTCTGCCTTTTGCAGGCCAGCCCATAAAACATTGGGAGATTGCTGATTGGGGAAAACGCCGAATCCGCAGACTTGCACAGCCATGTGAGCTGGATTATGGGTCAGTTTTTCACATACTGCCTGAACCGCCGGGATTTTATCCAGGGGATACTCTCCAATGAACTTCAACGTCAGATGCATCTGTTCTCTGGGTACCCAACGGATGCCTTGATTCATTCCCGGCCAAAGGCATTGAACTGTTTTTGTCAAATCCAAAATCATGTTCTCCGGTAACTCTGCGGCGATGAAAATTCTTTTTGTTTCCATACAACTCCTGAAAAACATGATTAAATCTGTTGTCTGCCAATACTATATTTTACAACCGGAGCTATGATGAAAGAAATAGTTAAGGTGCAGTTAATTAAAGCATGCTTTCTTGCTATTATAAAGTCGTGACAGGTGGCTTCACTATACTTTTGTTTCAAATTATGGTATAAGAGAATTGCCTGCTGTATTTGTGATGTAGCCTCATCGGTTCTGAGCCAACACCTTTTTTATGGGATTCACATTCGCATCGGTAACGCGATAGGCTTCGGCCAAGGCGGAGCTGAGCGAGCGAAACCCAACCTGCTTTTGCAGGTTCAGAGCTACGCTACTCACGCTACAGCGGGTACTTTTTTAAAAATGTTTTTTCCCTTTGATTAATTTATGATAAGATAATGAAAATCTAACTTTTGGTGGGACCATGAAGTGATTCATGGAGGAGGAATTAAATGCACAAAGTTGTCTTGCTGCGGCATGGGGAAAGTGATTGGAATAAAGAGAATCGTTTTACTGGCTGGACTGATGTGGACTTATCCGAAAAAGGGATGTCAGAAGCAAAAAGTGCCGGTAAATACCTCAAAGAAGCTGGTTTTGTATTCGATATTGCTTATACTTCCGTGCTAAAACGGGCGATCCGTACTTTGTGGATGACCCTGGAAGGCATGGATTTAATGTGGATTCCGGTAATCAATTCATGGCGCTTAAACGAGCGTCATTATGGTGCTTTGCAGGGACTTAATAAAGCCGAAACTGCAGAAAAATATGGGGAGGAACAGGTGCTCATATGGCGGCGTAGTTATTCTACTCCTCCTCCTGCCTTGGATGTAAACGACGAGCGCTATCCGGGCAAGGATCCTCGTTATGCAAATCTCACTGAAGCAGAATTACCCAAAGCTGAATGTCTGAAAGACACCGTGGACCGCTTTCTGCCTTACTGGCATGAAGAAATTGCCCCGATGATCAAAACCGGCAAGCGAGTTCTGATTACCGCTCATGGCAATAGTTTGCGTGCCCTGGTCAAATATCTGGATAATATGAGTGATGATGATATCATCGCCTTGAATATCCCCACCGGTATGCCCTTGGTGTATGAATTGGATGATCAATTAAAACCCATCCGCCACTACTATTTGGGAGACCCGGCTGAAGTGGAAAAAGCCATGCAGGCTGTGGCCAACCAGGGAAAGTCCAAGAAGTAAAAAGTCAAAAAAAAACCGCCCAAATCCTGTAGTGCACCCCATTTGTTGGAC
>DHVR01000054.1 GCA_002412765.1 Leptolinea sp. UBA5203
AGTCGACCTTTTTAGACGGCCGCTTATTTTTTATTCAGGACAGAATTGGTTTCCAAATTTGTATTTCTTCAAGCAATAAGAGCTTTTTAGACCGTTTGAGCCTAGACTTTCCGCATTATATTCAATGCCCGCCAAATTATGCTTGCTCACAGCCAAACATCGGTTTACAATTAGCAAATACAAACCTCACATTCATGGCATATAGCCAGGGAAAGTTGATTTTTCATTATGGAAGAAAGCGATAGTAGCGATAGTAGTCCTATAGCAGATAGAATGTTGGCTTGGGGGCAATGCCACAAACGAAACCAAAGTATATTCCACCAAAACTATACTAATCCGCCAGAACATCTGGCCTTCTTTAATATTCGGGGTGTCAAATGAACCATAAAAAACGCACTGTTCTGATGGTATTCGGTTTCCTTGTCCTGGTACTCATTGTCGGTTTCTTAATTCCAGGAATCCGGGAAAGAATTATATGGCGGGTTGATCGATTATATCTATCCGTTTTATATGCCATTAATCCGCCGGAAGAAGTTCTCTTTGTCCCCAATCAAACGGCGCAGACCATTAGCACACCAGTGGGCGGTGCAGCCGATCTTCCGACGGCTATTGCCATTGCCATGGACTCCACCCCAACAGCCAAAGTAAATGAATTGGTCATACCCACTGTACAGCCAACTATCATCCCTGCCCAGTATAAGACCTCCGGATTTAAATATTTCGATCAGCACGGTCTATGGAACTATTGCGCACCGGCAAACTTAGCCATGGCACTCTCCTATTGGGGTTGGACAGGGGATCGATTGGATGTTGGACATTCGGTCAAACCCAATGATAATGACATGAACGTCATGCCCTACGAATTGGCCGATTTCGTTAACAGCGAAACGCCATATCGTGCCATTGTCCGCGTAGCCGGAACCATGGACCTACTTAAGCAGCTGATCGCCGCGGATTTCCCGGTAGTGGTTGAGAAAGGCACGGTCATTCGCGAAACCAACACCGGCCAAAACACCTGGATGGGGCATTACAGTTACCTGACCGGTTATGATGACGCGAAACAAGCCTTTATCTCTCAGGATTCTTATTACAGTGCAGACTATGAAGTTCCCTATGCCTTGATGATGGAAGAATGGCAGGCCTTTAACTATGTTTTCCTGGTGGTTTATCCGCAGGAACGCAGTATGGAACTGATGAGCATTTTAGGTGAATTGCAGAATGAAAATCGCGGTTACCAGATTGCTCTGGAAAGAGCCACAGATGAAATCACATCTGAAACAGGGGTGCAAGTCTTTTTCGCCTGGTACAATCGCGGCAGCAGCCTGGTAAAACTCCAGGATTACAGCGGCGCGGCCCAAGCCTTTGATTCCGCTTTTGTGGCGCTGGCTGCCATGCCGGAGGCCAGCATCCCCAAGAAAGTGATGCGCATCGTCTGGTACGAAACCTCCCCTTATTTTGCCTACTATTACACCTCCCGCTATACGGACGTAATCAACCTTTCCACCCAGGTGATGGAAATGGCAAGCTCCGTTCCCTACCTGGAAGAGAGTTTCTATTGGCGTGCCCTGGCTCGCTTTGCGCTCGGGCAGAATGAAGATGCCGCTTCGGATTTATGCAAAAGCCTCGAATACCATCCTGATTTCAGCCCCAGCGTAGCCGCTCTGAACTCGTTTGGAGTTTATACCTGCCCATGATCAAAGTCCTGCACTTCGCAGATACGCATATCGATATTGCGTCCTACGGCAAACGAGATCCGGAAAGCGGTTTGCCTTTTCGTGTACTCGATTTCTTAACCGCGCTCGACACCATTATTGATACGGCCATTGCGGAAAAAGTAGACCTGGTCCTTTTCGCCGGGGATGCTTATAAAGACCGTACCCCGGTACCGACCTATCAAAGGGAGTGGGGCAAACGTATCATGCGCCTCTCTGAAGCTGGAATACCTACTTTATTATTGGTAGGCAATCATGATCTTTCCCCGACTCAGGGCCGAGCCCACGCCCTGCAGGAATTTCGCACGCTGCAAGTACCGCATATTCGCGTTATTGACCGGCCAGTGTTTATCCCTGCCGGAGAATTTGAAAACCTGCCCATTCAGATCATGGCCATGCCATGGGTATCTCGCTCTATCTTCACCGCGTCTGAACAGGCAGGAGAGCAGAAAACGGGAAAATCTGCGCATAGCATGGATGAAATGATCATAACCTTAATCGATGGTTGGCTGGAGCGGTTGGATGAACAAACTCCCAGCCTCTTTATGGCACATGCGTCAGTTCAAGGCGCCCTTTACGGGGAAGAACGAGCGGTTATGTTAGGCGGTGATTTTGTCCTCCCGGCGGGTCAATTTAAGGACGGGCGGCTGGATTACGTCGCTCTGGGACATATCCATAAAGCGCAAAACCTCAATGAAAATGCCCATCCTCCCATCATTTATCCAGGCTCCATTGAGCGGGTAAATTTTGGCGAAATAAAGGATGATAAATTTTTTGTCATTGCCAGCATTGAAAAAGGTCATACCGACCTGGAATGGCGCAAACTAAACGGAAGAATTTTCCTGGATTGCGAGATCACCCTCAATCCGGACGAAGAAGTTGCTGCTCAAATTCTACAATCCTTACCCAAAGGTAATTCCGTCAAAGACGCTATCATACGTGTGCGTATTCACTACCCCAAGCATCTCGAAACGCTCATTGATGAATCTACCATTCGCGAACAATTGACAGAGGCTTTTGCGGTACATCTCATCCGCCGACCCGAACTCGAAGTGCGCGCCCGCCTGGCCATGGATACCGGCATGGAGAGCCTCACCCCTCTGGAATTAGTGAACCTTTACTGGGATACAAAACAATTGAAAGGTGATCGCGATCTTTTAAATCAACTGGCTGTCACTTTGATGACAGCGGAACAACATCAAGACAAGGAACTTTTTTAACCTGGGACCCTTCATGAGCAACATATTTGTTCAATTCATCATTATTATTCTTCTGGTCGTCATTAATGGCGTTTTTGCCATGTCCGAAATTGCTATGGTCTCTGTTCGCAAAGCCCGCCTGCAGCGTAAAGCCAGAAGCGGGGATAAATCTGCACAGACCGCACTCGAACTGGCTGAGAATCCAACCCGCTTCCTTTCCACTGTTCAAGTTGGTATCTCCTTAATCGGTATCTTATCCGGTGCATTAGGCGGTGCTACCATTGCTGATGCTCTGGCAAAAGTCTTGGATACCCTCCCATGGTCCTGGATTTCTGACTACAGTCACGGGATCTCTCTGGCTATCGTTGTGGCCTTGATTACATATCTGCAATTGGTTTTTGGCGAATTAATTCCCAAAAGAATTGGATTGAACACCCCGGAGCAAATTGCCATCCGTGTCAGTATCCCTATGCAGGTGCTCTCCCGCATCACCTCTCCCATCGTCACCCTGCTCAGCAACTCCACCGAGCTGGGTCTGCGATTTTTTGGATTCCATACCGATGAATCCCCTATGGTAACCGAAGAAGAAGTCAGACTTCTCCTGCATCAGGGAACACAGATCGGTATCTTCGAAGAAGTGGAAATGGATCTGGTCGACAGCATTTTCAGGCTGGCTGACCGACGCGTGGATGCCATTATGACCCCCCATACGGATTTGGAATGGATCAATACCCATGATACCTTTGACGAAATCCAGGCCAAAGTCATCGCCAGCCCTTACAGCCACTTCCCGGTAGCGGAAGGCAACCTGGATAACGTCATTGGGATCCTCTTGATCAAGGATTTTCTCCTGGCCACCCGAAATGGTTCCCAACCTGATTTGAAGAAGTTGCTGGTTCCGGCAGTATTTGTTCCCGAAAGCATGCCAGCCTTGAAAGTGTTGGAGGCTTTCCGCTCCTCGAAAAATCAATTAGCCCTGGTCATTGATGAGTACGGCGGTATGCTGGGCATGGTTACGCTTTTTGATATTCTTAAGGCCATCGTAGGCAGTATCCCTCAGTTTGGCGAGAAAGAAAACGAGTTGGTCGTACAGCGTACGGACGGTACCTGGCTGCTGGACGGAAAATTGCCCATTGATGAGCTGAAGGAGCTCTTCACAATTGATGAACTGCCGGATGAAGAACGGATGGGCTATCAAACCTTGGGTGGATTCATCATGAGCCAGTTGGGGAAAATTCCTTCCGAAGGTAATACCTACCAATGGAAACGCTTCCAATTTGAAGTTATGGATATGGACGCTAATCGGGTGGATAAAGTGTTGTTAACCATTGAAGCCGACGAAGCGGATGTCGATAGTTTTGCACATTCACTTGAGTAAAAAACAATGATTCCTGTAAAATTGTCCATCTCTGGGTTTCTCTCCTATAAACAAACGGCTGAACTGGATTTTCGGGATTTTCAGATCGCCTGTGTATCGGGAGCCAACGGAGCGGGCAAATCCACCATCTTTGATGCCATCACCTGGGTCATGTTTGGCGTTGCTCGCAGCCGGGATGATTCGCTCATTCATTACAGCAGCGACCAGGCGGAGGTGATTCTTGATTTCTTGTATGAGGATCAGCTTTACCGCATCCAACGCATCAAACCGCGGGAGAAAACCACCCTGCTGGATTTTTATGTCCAGCGCCAGGATGGCAGTTTTTCCGTCTTAAGTGAGCACTCCCAACGTGAGACACAAAAAAAGATCGAATCCATCCTTAAACTGGACTATGAAACCTTCATCAACGCTTCGTTTTTCCTGCAAGGCAAAGCGGATCTCTTTACCCAACAAACCCCGGGCGACCGCAAACGTCTGCTTAGTAATATCCTTGGGCTGGACCAATGGGAAGTCTATCGCAACAATGCCGCCGAAATGCGCAGAACCCTTGAAGTGGAAATCAGTACCCTGACAGGCCGCCTCTCCACCATCCGCGAAGAACTCCTGGATGAAGACAACCGTGTCGCCCAGTTGGCTCAGCTTCGTGAGGATAGAAACATAATTGGTGAAAAGCGAAAGCTGAAAGAAGAAGCGCATGAACAGGCTCGCATTTTGATTGAAGCCATTCAAAGTCAAAACGAGATGAAGACCATGCTTGTTGGTCAACAGGAAAGTTTGCAACGGAAACTGGAAACCCTGCAAAGCCGAATCGCCAACCGCGAGCAGGAAATCCTCCATTACCAAACGATTTTGGGTCAGCGTCCAGCCATTGAACAGGGATATGCTGACTATAAAAACATCGTGCAGCATATCAACGAGCAGCAAAAGAAAGGTGCCGCTTACCACGCGTTGAATGCCACCCTGCAGACCACACTAATGGAAATTGAGAATGCGCAAAAAGGATTGCAGTTCGAAGCAGCTCAATTGGAAAACCAGGAAACTGAAATCCATGCCCTGGAAAGCCGTCTGGCTCTGCAAAAATCTGAGCGTGCCGCTTTGCAAGTTGATATTGACTTGCTCACAGCCGTCAGCGCAGAACTTGAATCCCTTGAAACACAAAGCTCTCAGCTTAGGGAGCAGTTCCAACAAACCACAGTTGAAAATACGCATCTGAAACAGTTGATGAATGAATTGAAAGAAAAAATTGAGTGGATCAAAGATCAGGAGAGTGACAACTGCCCTCTTTGCACCCAACCTTTGGATCAAGAACACCGCGAACAAATTCTTTCTTCCTATGAAGTTGAAGGCAAACAATACGGGGACACCTTCCGCACCAATCAAACAGCCCTGCAGAATCTCGAAAAAGAAATTCAGCAGGCGAAAACCCGTCAGATGGACTTAAACAATAAAGCCGCACTGCGCGATGAAAAACAACGCAAGGCTCAAGAACTTGATTTCCAAATCAGCGAACAGACCACGCGCATCACAACCTGGCAAACAGTCTCCTTGTCACGCCTGAGATCCTTACGAGAACTGCTTTCCAATCAGCAATTTGCACTGGCTGAACGTGAAAAAGCCGCCCTGCTGCAAAAAGAACTGGACGCTCTTGCTTACCAGTCGGACCTACTATCCGAATTGGAACAGAAAGCAGTTAACCTGCAGGTCTTTGAAAGCCAGGTCAGTGAATTGCAGAAAGCCATCTCCGCCATAGAACCATTGCAAAGAGAAGTAAATGAGAGCAAAGAAGAAATCACCCATACCCTGACTGAACAAAAAAACAACCTGCAAGCCTTGCAGCAAATCAACCAGACCCTGGACGGCATCAGCGGCCAAATGCCGGATTTGAAACGCAGCCAGAAGGAAGTAGATGACATCCGCCTGGAAGAAAGCCGCATACAAATGGCGCTGGGCGGCGCTATGCAAAAAGTGGAAGTGCTGGTCTCGTTAAAACAACAGCAAAAACAGGTGGATGAAGAAATCACCCAACAAAATAAACAAATCAGCGCGCTGAAGCGGCTGGAACAGGCCTTTAGCAAGGACGGTATCCCGGCTTTGTTGATTGAA
Source organism: Leptolinea sp. UBA5203 (assembly GCA_002412765.1). Taxonomy (GTDB): domain Bacteria; phylum Chloroflexota; class Anaerolineae; order Anaerolineales; family Anaerolineaceae; genus UBA5203. The sequence goes on from DHVR01000054.1 coordinate 6,393, forward strand.
CAGGCTCTCCCTGAAATTGAAGAAGAAGCCAACAACTTATTGGAACGCCTTACCGACGGTATGATGACTGTGCAGTTCAACACGCAGTCCTCGTATAAAGATAAAAAACGGGCCGATAAAAAAGAAACCCTGGACATCTTGATCAGTGATTCTGCCGGTCCGCGTCCCTATGAAATGTATAGCGGCGGCGAAGCCTTCCGGGTAAATTTTGCCATCCGTCTGGCGCTTTCCAAAGTTCTCTCACGCCGAGCCGGCGCCCGCCTGCAAACCCTGGTAATCGATGAAGGCTTTGGCAGCCAGGATATGGAAGGACGTCAACGCCTGATTGAAGTAATAAATTTAATCCGCAAGGATTTTGAAAAAATACTGATCATCACCCATCTGGAAGAACTTAAGGATGCCTTTTCAGCCCGGGTTGAGGTTGAAAAGACAAAAACAGGCTCCATGATTAAGGTAATATCAAATCTATGAACCCTACTCCTATTCGCATTGGTATTCAACAGCGTGTTTTGCCGGCTTATCGGGCTGATTTTTTTGACCTGCTGGCCGAAGCCTACCAGGGTGCGGTCAGCGTCTTCTCCGGCGAAGCCAGGGCAGATGAAGCATTGGGTGAGTTGGCCGTCTTAAAAACCGCCTCTCAAACCCAGGCTGAAAACCAGCACCTCTTTCAGGGAGCCGCGTATCTATGCAATCAACGCGGCATGCATCAATGGCTGCAAGCGTGGAACCCGGATGTCTTAATTCTCGAAGCCAACCCACGCTATCTGAGCACCTCTCCAGCCATCGCCTGGATGCATCGACGCAGAAGGCCGGTCATCGGCTGGGGTCTGGGAGCACCGGTGAATAATAACATGCGTGCTGCGCTGATGAAAAGATTTTGGAAGATCTTCATTAAACAGTTTGACTATCTGATCACCTACAGCGAGCAGGGCAAGAAAGAATATCAGGCACTTGGAATAGATGAAAATCGAATCTTTGTGGCACCCAACTCAGTAGCCAGAAAACCCCTTTATCCCTTACCCTTTCGCGATGAAACCACTTACCGGGACGAAAAACCCACCCTTCTTTTTGTAGGCCGGTTACAAGCACGGAAGCGTCTGGAGTATTTATTCCAGGCTTGTGCCGATTTACCTGAAGCCCTGCAACCCCATATTTGGATCGTGGGGGACGGTCAGGAAAGGGAATATTTTGAAGTCCTGGCTTCTGCGCTGTATGCGGATGTCACCTTTCACGGCGCACTTTTTGGCATGGATCTGGACCCGCTCTTCAAACAAGCGGATTTATTCGTCCTGCCAGGGACCGGCGGATTGGCCGTCCAGCAAGCTATGTCCTTTGGCTTGCCTGTCATGGTAGGTCAAGCCGATGGTACGCAATCCGTTCTGGTGCGTGAAAACAACGGCTGGATCATACCGCCGGATGCGGACGAAAAGGTTTTTGCCGCTATGCTCAAGGAAGCGCTTTCCAATCCACAGCGTTTGCGGGAAATGGGCAGAGAATCTTTCCGTATCGTTCAAGAAGAAGTTAACGTAGAACGCATGGTCGCTGTTTTTGAACAAGCCATTTCCACTGCCTGTGTGAAGAAATCATGAAAATACTGCTGGTAGCGGATGGGCGCAGCCCGATCACCATGCGCTTCGCTGAAGGCTTGCGAGATGAGGGCATTGAGCTGGCTCTGGTTTCCACCTATACCTGTTTACCTCAGGAAGGCCTCTTTCAGGAAGTGCATACCCTCCCGGTGGCCTTTGGTCAGTATTCAGGCAGCCAGGTGTTAACCACCGCAGCAGCAGCCACTCCCACAAAAGCACCCGTCAACACCCGGAGAAGACTAATCAGCCGCTTTCGCAATACCTTACAGCAAGCCAGATATTGGGCTGGTCCCCTGACCCTGACGAGCGCTGCCGCACCGTTCCGTACCATTCTGGAGGCCTATCAACCCGATCTGGTGCATGCCCTGCGCATCCCTTTTGAAGGTATGCTCGGGTCCTTTACTCCCGCCAGCCTGCCCTTCATCGCCTCGATTTGGGGCAATGACCTGACTCTGCACGCTCTGGGCTCGACGGCCATGCAAAAATGGACCCAGCGTACCCTTCTGCGTGCTGATGGATTGGCCGCAGATACCCATCGGGATATTCGCCTGGCTCAAACCTGGGGTTATCCGCATAAATATCCGCAGGCGGTTTATCCGGGAAATGGCGGGATTAACCTGGCCGAACTCCAGACGACAACCGCCCAGTTGGCAAACGATTCGCTGCACGGTTGGCTTAAGCCAGAGGATACGCTAATCATCAATCCGCGCGGCTTCCGCCCTGGCAGCGTGCGCAATGATGTGTTTTTCGAAGCCCTGCGATTATTGGTCAAACGCCTGAAAAATGTACGCTATGTCTGCCCCGCCATGGCCAATCAAATTGAAGCTCAGGAATGGGTCAGTGCGTATGGGCTGCAGGACCATGTCCGTTTGCTGCCCTATCTTTCCCAGGAGATGCTCTGGTCCCTGTTCAAACGCGCGGATGTGTCTGTCTCGATCAGTGAGCATGATGGCACACCCAACTCCCTGCTGGAAGCGATGGCCATTGGCTGTTTGCCGGTAGCCGGAGATATCGAATCCATCCGCGAATGGATTGTACCGGGTGTGAACGGCCTGCTGGCTGAGCCCAATCGGGCGGACGCCGTGGCAGATGCGATTGCCTTTGCCGTTGAACATCCGCAATTCATGGAAAGTGCCAAAGCAAAAAACGCGCAGATCTGCCAGAACAGAGTCAGCCGCGGTGTGGTCGTGCCGCAAATTCTTGAATTTTACGAAAAAGTGATTAAAGAAAAACACCGGCGCGGATAACGCCGGTGTTTTTATTTTAATGAGTACCTTCTACCACCAGATGCGGAACCAGGTTGCCGCATTGGCTTGAAATCCTTTGTACTGTACTTGAATTTCAGCTCGAATCACATCATTAATCGGTAGGTCACCAACTTTAAACTTCAAAGTACTGATACCATCAGCATCCGTCATTTGGGGTCGGTAAACTTCCACATTCCCATCCGGTTGAATAATCTTCACATTGACCATTGCGCCGGAAATTGGATTGAGGTTTTGATCCTGTACCGTTATGAATAATTCCTGGTGGCTATTGGCCGGCAACAAAGAGCTGGCGACGAATGCATGCGTTTGCAGTTCCACCAGCTCCCCAGGTGTACTGCTGCCATTATCGGGGTTTAAAATCGTCCGGTCTCCCAGACGGGAATTGAAATATAACTTACCTAAATTCGTCAATGCCACCCGTTTCCCGCTGGGTAGTTCGGGACGCCATTCCATGCGGCAGTTTTCAAAATACTGCACGTAGCGCCCCTCGGCATATTCCACCTGCGAGATGGGATTGCCAAAAAAGTACTCGCCGTTGTGCTGATCATAAAAATCCAAGAAAGCATAACAGACCGTCTTGCCGCTGGCGGAAAATGTACGGCAGGCTTGATGGGTGGAGGCCAGCGAGACCGGCTCATTACCTGGCGTGTAAAGTAATTGGCCAAGGGGAGCGATCTCAACAATCGTGCCGCTGCTGCTTTTGGTAAGATCAAAACGTGCTTTTTCAAAGTACTGGGTGTGCTGCCCATCAATTGGATCAATGATCTCATCCGTGATGGGATAACCGAACAATAATAGAGGGTCGCTGGCACTTTGATAGGTATTGAGAACCTCACCACGAATCCAGTGACCGGTCTCAGGGATATACAGCTCACCAGCTCCGGATTGGGCTGCGGTTTGACCGCTGGATAATATGGCAAGTAGGAGTGTGCTGAGTAAAATTGTGCGTGTAATCGTTTTGACCATATCAAAATTATACTCAACAACCCAGGCCGAGACAATAGAAAAATGATGGCGTAAAACTCTGGTTGGGCAAAACAAAAAGCTGCCTGATTAGGCAGCTTCTAAATCAACGAGGTAATTTGGGTTTGATTAGGATTCAGATTTGGCTTTGGAGGTTTCCACTGTACTGGCAGTGCTTTTGGTACTTTCACTGCTTGTAGAGGTTTCCTTCGAGCTGCCGGATTCACTTGAGCTGGAGCTGGAATCACTGGATTTGTTGGAATCCGTGGACTTGCTTTCCATTTTAGCTGAATTTTCTGATTCGTTTTTCTTACTCTCTGAGCGCGTGGCACCGGAAGCAGAACGATTATCCGTAGAATAAAAACCACTCCCCTTGAAGACGATACCCACCGGGGTGTAAACTTTACGCAGGGATTTCTTGCTGCATTCTGGACAACGGGTTAAGGGCGCATCACTGAATTTTTGAGTGCGTTCAAATTGAATTCCACAACTGTCACAATGGTACGTGTAAACTGGCATAACTTTTTCCTCAATAAAAGAACAATTCTAACATAGTATTATATCGCTTCCTCAGAAGGAAATCAAGGTGCATTCATGGTTTATAGACTATTTAGGTGGTATTAGGGGATATATAATCATCTGGGGTTAATAGATGAAAGAAATCGATGATATTGGTTTTTAGTGAAGCCCTTCAGCATATGCTATAATGCTTTATCCATTAATTTAAATTCACATTGACGGTAGTTAATCATGTCCTTTGTTCATTTGCATGTCCATTCTGAATACAGTCTGCTGGATGGCTTTAGCAACTTGAGTCAGCTTGTAGCACGGGTGAAAGAGCTGGGAATGCCAGCCGTAGCCTTAACAGATCACGGTACGATGTTCGGTGCCGTGGAATTTTTTAATGCTGCTACCAAAGCCGGCGTAAAACCGATCATTGGGCTGGAAACTTATATCGCTCCCCGGACGATGCAGGACAAAGAATATACGTATGATAAAAAATCCAACCATCTGGTCCTGTTAGCCCAGAATCAAGCTGGCTACCAAAACCTGTTGAAAATAGCCAGTGCCGCGCAATTAGAAGGCTTTTACTATGTGCCGCGCATCGATCATGACTACCTGGCAGACCATTCCGAAGGCCTAATTGCCTCTTCCGCCTGTCTGGCGGGTGAGATTGCCCAATCCATATTACATAAAGACAACGATACCGTTGAACAAAAATTAAGCTGGTATACCGAAGTCTTTGGCCGGGACCGCTTCTATCTGGAATTGATGGATCACAATATTCCGGAGTTACGCACCGTTAACCAAGCTCTACTCGAACTGGGTAAGAAGTTTCAGACCAAGTTCATCGCCACCAATGATGTGCATTATATCCGCCAGGAAGATGCCCGCTATCAGGATATCCTTCTGGCTATTCAAACCGGGTCACTTCTGTCCGACCCGTCCCGCATGCGCATGGAAGGCAATACCTACTATTTGCGCAGCCCGGAGGAGATGATCCGTCTTTTCGGCCATGTGCCCGGCGCCATTGATAACACGCTCGAAATTGCCGAGCGCTGTGATCTGGATCTCAGCCCAACCGGGTATCACCTGCCCCGATTCGACGTCCCTGAAGGATACACCACGGATTCCTACCTGCGTGAGTTGTGTGAAGCAGGCTTGTTACGCCGCTATGGCGACCATGCCAAAGATGAGGTAGTTCAAACCCGTTTGAACTATGAACTCGAAGTCATCCACAATATGGGCTTTGATGCCTATTTCCTCATCGTATGGGATCTTTGCCGCCATGCCAATGAACTGGGCATTTGGTACAACGCGCGCGGTTCCGCCGCCGGTTCGCTCGTGGCTTATACCCTGGATATCACCCTGGTGGAGCCCATCGCGCATGGCTTGATTTTCGAGCGCTTCCTCAACCCCAGCCGCGTCAATATGCCCGATATCGACCTTGATTTTCAAGATGATAAACGCTCCATGATCATGGAATATTGCGCCAATAAATACGGTGCAGATAAAGTCGCCCAGATCATCACCTTTGGCACCATGGGTGCCCGGGGCGCGATTCGCGACGTCGGCCGGGTGATGGATATCCCCCTGATGGAAGTCAACCGGGTAACCAAATTGCTGCCCAATAACCCCGGAAAACCGGTCAATATTCCGGAAGCCATCCAGGCTAATCAAGAACTTAAACAGCTTTATGAATCCACACCCTATATTCGGGAATTGCTGGATACCGCCACCCAAATGGATGGTGTGGTGCGCAATGCCGGAACCCATGCCTGTGGGGTAATCATCACCGATGAGGCCATCACCAATTACGCCCCTCTGCACCGCCCCACCAGTAACTCAGATGACAACCCCATTCGTTCCGTGGCACAGTTCGAAATGGCCATTGTGGACTCCCTGGGGCTGCTCAAAGTGGACTTCCTCGGCCTGCAAACCCTGACCGTGATGCAGCGTGCATGCGCTCTAATTAAAGAACGACACAATATCCAACTGGATTTAAATAATATTCCCCTGGCCGATGAAGACACCTTCAAATTCCTCGGCCAGGGACACACCGCAGGTGTCTTCCAATTGGAAGGCAACGGCATGACCCGCTACCTGATGCAAATGAAGCCGACCAACTTGGACAACATTATTGCCATGGTCGCCCTCTACCGTCCAGGTCCGCTGGAGTTTATCCCTTCTTATATCCTGCGCATGCACGGGGAAGAGAAAGTCACGTACCGTCATCCCTCCATGGAGCGGATTTTCAAAGAAACCTACGGTATTCCAATCTACCAGGAACAGATCATGTTTGCCGCTATCGAGCTGGCCAACTATACCGCATCAGAATCAGATGATTTGCGCAAGACCATCGCCAAAAAAATAGCCGCCAAGCTGGAAAAACACCGCATCAAATTTATTGAAGGTGCGCATGCCAACGGCATTGACAAAGAAATCGCCGAAGCCATCTTCATTGATTGGGAAAACTTTGCCCGCTACGGTTTCAATAAAAGCCATGCCGCCGATTACGGGGTCATCGCTGTTGAGACTGCTTATCTTAAGAGCCATTACACCATTGAATACATGACCGCTCTGCTCTCTGCCTGGAAAAGCGACGCGGATAAAGTTGCCCTATATGTTGCCGATTGCCGTAATATGGGTATTGAAATCCTACCGCCGGACGCGAATACCAGCGGATGGGATTTCACCATTTCGGACAACAACGAATCCGGTCCCGCCATCCGTTTTGGTCTGGGTGCAGTAAAAAATGTTGGGCAGGGTCCAGTAGAAGTGATTCTGGAAGCCCGAAAAGAAGGTCCATTCAGAGATTTAAACGACTTCGCCCGCCGGGTGGATTTACGCGTGGTTGGTAAGAGAGCCATGGAAAGCCTGGTGCGCGTGGGTGTACTGGATGCCTTCGGTGAGCGTAACGCCCTGCTCAATTCCATGGATCGCATTGTCACCGTCAGCACCAGTCATTTCAAGGCCATTCAATCAGGCCAATTGAGCTTCTTTGGCGCTGCCGGCGGTATTCAGGATGATATCGTGTTGCTGCCTACTCTGCCTCTGGATGCGCGTGAAAAACTGGAATGGGAAAGGGAACTACTGGGTCTTTACGTTTCCGACCATCCCCTATCGGCTTATCAGGGATTACTCTCCAAAAAAATCAGTCATTACTCAGGGCAGTTAGCCGAAGCCAAATCCAAAAGCACGGTCATTGTGGCCGGGTTGATCAGCCGCTTCCGCTCACACCTGACCAAAACCGGAAAAGCCATGTCCTTTGCGACCATTGAGGATATCCAGGGTGAAATTGAGCTGGTGATCTTCCCCAAGGTTTGGCAAAATTATCAATTGGATTTCACTGCGGGGCGTGTGGTATTGATCGAAGGCAAAGTGGATAACGAAAATCAGGACGCCAAAGTACTGGTGGATAAAATCACCTTTGTGGATGACACCGACTTTGGCCAAACCGATGAATGGGATCAACCCTTGGATATTCTGCCAAATTTTGAAGAAGGTCTGCCGGATATGCAGGTGCTGATGGAAATAGAGATGGACATGGACCACGGCATGGAGCCAGACTTTCCACCCTTCGAAGATGATGCCATTGCCATGCCGCCTGAATCCCCAAAAATGCAGGCAATTCATGAAGCCATGCCGAGTCAACATCAATCCATGGATTATCCAATGGATTCTTTGCAATCCAAATTGGACATGCGAATTCAGACGCTGCACCATGAATCCCGCGAGATTCCCACACGTCCGGTTACCAGTCCTCAGCATCCAACCTTGCAAACCGAACGAAGTTTTGAGTCACAGACATCTTTAGCAGTCTTGGATGCTCCACAATCGAAAACTTCCACCTTTACCTACATCACGCCCATTCGCAAAAATGGGGATGCATCCTCAGAGAACTCGCTGGAAAACAGAATTATCACCCTGGCTATCCATTCCACAGGGGACAAAAAACGGGATGTACGCCGAATCAACCGGGCGCATGGGCTGCTAAAATCATTTCCGGGGCATGATCGTTTTGTCTTTATGCTTTTCGAAAATGGCCAACAATATCTGGTAGAATTTCCCAACGAGACCACCGGGCTGACCGATGATCTGGTTGAAAAATTAGGTAATTTAATTGGAGATGAAAATCTTCAAGTAGCAACTATTCAATAATTTATCAAAGGGTAACTATGGAAAGCACGATACAACTCAAAAAAATTGCAGTTTTAACCTCGGGCGGAGACGCGCCAGGGATGAATCCATGTATTCGGGCCATCGTCCGCTATGGAATTGATCAAGGTTTAACCGTCATTGGTGTGGAAAGCGGCTTTAATGGTCTCATTCACGGTGATTTTCATGAAATGGGTGCCCGGGATGTAGGCGGCATCATGCAGCGCGGGGGAACCATCTTACAGACAGCACGCAGTGAAGAATTTGTTACTCAGAAAGGCCAGCGTGAAGCTATTCGACAGATGAGTTCTGAAGGCATTCAAGGTCTGATCGTGATTGGCGGCGATGGTTCTCTCCAGGGAGCCATGAAACTTCATGAACAGGGCATCCGAGTCATCGGTGTTCCCGCCAGTATTGATAATGATATTTTTGGCACCGACATGGCCATCGGCGTGGATACCGCCCTGAACACCATCGTAGATGCCATCGATAAAATTCGCGATACAGCTTCTTCCCATTCCCGCGCATTCCTGGTGGAAACTATGGGTCGTGAATCCGGCTATCTGGCTGTTCAGGCAGGTATCGTTACCGGTGCGGAAATGGTGTTGGTTCCTGAAGTACCGACGGATGTAGACAAATTAGTTAAATCCATGGATGAAGCTTATCGACGGGGTAAAACCCACTGCATCATCGTCTGCGCTGAAGGAGCCGTGCCACACACAGCAGAACTTGCCCAAATCATAAATGAAATGGATTTGGGATTTACCACACGCATCAGTATTCTCGGCCACATGCAGCGCGGCGGTAAACCCTCCTCCTTTGACCGGCTATTAGCTTCCCGCTTTGGAGCTAAAGCAGTTCAATTCATGATCGACGGACAATCCGGGGTCATGGTAGGGCTGGATGGCAGCTTAATCACCACTACTCCCCTGGAGGAAGTTACGACCAAGAAACGTCAGATCTCCATGGAAACTTATCAAATGGCGAGCATTCTGGCTCGATAGTTTTCATCCTGGTTGCATATCAAAATGGCTCTCCTTCAATTGCGAGAGCCTTTTTTTATTTTATTTATTAGTTTTGCCGCCTTTATTTACCCAGAAAATCGTGCATTATAAAGGACAAAAATGCAAAATTTGTTTTGTGGGAAACCCGGAATAGAAACAATCCATTTTTGCTAAAAAGTCGACTCCTCACCATAAGAGGCCTACTCGCCCCGGGTTTATTTTTTCGTTTATGTCGTGTGCTCCGTAGTCTATGGTTTCCGTCTTAAACCTATTTAGGGGAACATATAAGATTTACCAACCAATTGTAAACACCCCCACCTGCACCTACCCCATTTTCCAAAAGCGAAAATAGGGTAGGAATCCATAAAAAATTGGAATTGGTCATTTTGACCCAGTATTATGGTGTGTTAATTTATATCTTGACCATTAAACAAAAAGGCTCCCTTTCATAAAAGAGAGCCTTTTTTATTGGTTTGGATTAATGATTAGGGATTTTGCCGTTCCCGCAGATGAGGAAAGAGCAGTACCTCACGGATGGTGGCTTGATTGGTTAACAACATCACCAGACGATCGACGCCCATGCCGAAACCGCCGGTAGGCGGCATGCCGTAGGAGAGCGCCTGTAAATAATCCTCATCCATCGGATGCTGTTCGTCATCGCCATCGGCATAGTCCCGCCCCATTTCGGTGAAGCGGTCTTCCTGATCTTGGGGATCATTGAGTTCAGAGAAGGCATTGCATAATTCCATACCGCCCACAAACCCTTCAAAGCGTTCCACAACCTGGTCATTTTCCGGTTTGGATTTTGCCAATGGTGAAATTTCCCGCGGATAATCATACAGGAAAGTGGGTTGAATGAAATTAGGTTCCAGAAAATCACCGATCATCGAATCGATCAGCTTGCCGCGCGGCAGGGTAGGCGATACAGAAATTCCTTTGGCCTGCATGGCTTGATATAATGTTTCTTTAGTGGGGAAGGCATCAATATCAATACCCACGGCATCAATCAAACCCTGGCGTAATTCAACCCGTTTCCAGGGAATTTCCATGCTGATCTCATTGCCGTCAAACATAAATTTGCGGGTGCCCAAGACCTCATCACAGACGAAAGCCAGCATTTGCTCGGTGAATTCCATGATCTGGTGATAGTCGGCGTAGGCCATATAAAATTCAAGTTGAGTAAATTCCGGATTGTGCTTGTAGGAAACACCCTCATTACGAAAATCCCGACCAATTTCATAAACACGATCCATCATGCCAACGATCAAACGCTTCAAATACAGCTCAAAAGAAATGCGCAAAAACAAATCCTGCTTGAGCTGATTGTGATGGGTGACAAAAGGCTGAGCGGCTGCCCCGCCATAAATCGGCTGCAAGATGGGAGTTTCCACTTCCAGGAATTGGTGATCATCCAAAAACGTGCGCAGAGCCTTGACCGTCTTGGCGCGTTTACGAAAAACTTCGCGCACTTCCGGATTGACGATTAAATCCGCATAGCGTTGGCGATAGCGGGTTTCAGGATCTGAGAGAACCGTGTGACGAATGGTCTCCCCTTCCACGACTTCATCTTTTGCCGCTGGCAAGGGTGTGATGGATTTGGAGAGCATGCGAAATTCATGCACATGAACCGTGGCTTCACCTGTCTTGGTGCGCATCATTACGCCGCGGGCTTCCACGAAATCCCCAATATCATAAATCTCACGGAAATTGGTGATGAAATCCTGTCCTAATTCATTGATCCGAAAAAATAATTGCATGCGGCCATAGCTGTCTTCCAGGTGGGCAAAAATTAACTTTCCCATCACCCGTAACGAACGCAAACGGCCTGCCAAACATACCTCTAAGGGTGCAGCATCTTCACCTGCCGGAAGAGCATTAAATTCAGTAAGCGCCGATACTGTTGTATGAGTAGGGCTGGCTGTGGTTGGGTATGGATTTAAACCATGCTCAACCATGTATTTAATCTTATCCGCTCGAATTTGCTGTAGCTCCGAAAATTTCATCTGATTGTATTCCTTAAAAACAGTGGTAATAATATGAACCCGCTGCCAATTGAACATTGACCCAATAATTACTCAATTTTGAGAATCTTTACCTTCATCTTACCATCAGGAGTGTTTACATCCACAACGGTACCAGGATTGGCATTAATAATGGCTCTGCCCAAGGGGGACTCATTGGAGATTTTACCTTCTACAGGATTGGCTTCTGCGGCACCAACAATTGTGTACATTTCTGCCTCATCATCATCAATCTGTACGGTAACTTTTGATCCAAGCTGGACTACTTCTCGCCCCCCGGTCGTAAGACCTGGCTCAATAATTCGGGCATTGGCCAATATTATTTCCAATTCCTTAATACGACCTTCAACAAAGGCTTGCTCATTCTTTGCTGCTTCGTATTCGGCATTTTCCGTAATATCACCGCCTTCTAAAGCCTCTCGAAGGCGCGCTGCAATCTCCTGTCGTCGTTGATGTCGCAATGTATCCAGCTCATCTTGCAGCTTTTTGTACCCTTCTTCAGTTAAAAATGATGGTGTCATGTTGATCCCTTTATTTTTCTTGAGTTTAGGTGAATATTGATCAACGAGTTTTCACGTTGTTAAATGAAATAAAACCACCCCTTCCGGAGCGATTTATTTTTGAGGATTAAACCTATTTTTTTGTGTATAGTGCGCCTATCATATCACACTTAATTTACCATTGCAAGCAAAAGTGATGTACTTTTCTTCTGGCAAACATCCAAATCTGGCCCGAATATTGCAACTATCTTAGGCGTATTTCCCATTTAGTAATGGTTTGTTCATTCAGTCAATGTGTACTATAATCTAAAAATCTAGGTAATGGAGAAGTTACGATGAAGATAGGAAAAAAATCGATCCTGATAAGTTTAACCGTGTTATTGGGGATACTATTTAGTTCAGGCTGTTCCTTGCCTTTCACAACAGGCGGAGAAACACCATCAGAACCAAGCATTGCCACCCCAATTTTTATCACTGCCACATCCCCTGCTACCGGTCCAACCGTGATCGTGCTTACTTCAGCTCCCCAGGAAGCACCCATCACCACGGCTGTATCTCCTGACCTGGCTGCCATTACAGCAACTCCAACCGCTCCCCTGGTAACCGCGACACAAACCGCCACTGTCTCCCCATTTTTGGGCTCCCATACAGTAGCCTCCGGTGAATCGCTTTATCAGATCGGCAGGGCTTATGGCGTGGATCCTGAAGCCATTGCAAAGGAAAATGGAATCAAGAAACCTTATACAATTTATAAAGGCGATGTCCTCCGAATTCCGCCAGTCAAATGGACAAGCATTCCCAGCGGCCCTACTGCCAAACAGCAATTCACTCCAAACTGGGAGTCGGTTGGCGTTTACAATTATGTTGCCCCCACCTATATTCCAGGCGTATATTACCCATCTGATCATTGAGATAAGCCCTGGTTAAACCAGGGCTTTATTGCATCTTCTATTTTGATCCTAACTTCTATACAGTGTAGAGACTGCCAGCCTTTAGCGCTTCAATATTGAATTTCAAGAAGCGCTGATGTCTGGCAGGCAAGTGATCATGCAGAGCTTTCTCAATCGCAGCCAGGGATAAAACACTGGTGTTTTGAAGCATGGCTCCTAGCATGACCATGTTCAGCATCCGTTTATCACCGATTTTTTCTGCTATTTCACTGGCTGGCAGACTGACGATGCGGATATCCTTGCGAACCGGCTCGCGGTTCACCATGGATGAATTCACAATCAGCAAACCTCCGGGTTTGATACTACTCTCGTGTTTGTCCAACGAGGGTAAATTTAGCACCAGGGCAACTTCCGGATGGCGCACCACCGGTGAACCAATTTCTTCATCTGAAATCACAACCGTACAATTTGCAGTCCCGCCCCGCATTTCAGGCCCATAGGATGGAATCCAGGTGACTTCCAACCCAGAATCCATGGAAGCATAGGAAAGTAATTGACCAGCAAACAATACACCCTGACCACCAAAACCGGAGATAATAATTTCTGTTTGCATTTTTACCTTCCCTGCACCTTCATCATTTCAACGGCTGGATTTACTTTGAAATCACCCAGTGGATAATAGGGCAACATTTTCTCTTCCACCCACTTCATCGCCACCGACGGTGGCACCCCCCAGTTGGTTGGACAGGTGGAAAGTAATTCCACCATGGAAAAACCCAATCCTTGTGCCTGAACTTCAAACGCTTTACGCAGAGCCAGTTTTGCTTGACGGATGTGTTTGGCGTCATGGAGACTGCGCCGCACCACATAACTGGCGCCGTCCACCGCACTTAGCAGTTCTGCTGTTCGAATCGGCATCCCCATGCGTTCCACATCCCGCCCGTTGGGCGAGGAGGTGGTAATTTGACCTGGCAGGGTGGTAGGAGCCATTTGCCCACCTGTCATGCCGTAATTGGTATTGTTAATAAAAATCACGGTGATATTTTCCCCGCGTGCAGCAGCATGGATGATTTCAGCCATGCCAATGCTGGCCAAATCCCCGTCACCCTGATAGGTGAAAACCAATTTATCGGGTAATACTCGTTTGACACCCGTCGCCATGGCTGGTGCTCGGCCATGCGGCGCTTGCACAAAATCAAAATTCAAAAACAAATAAGCAAAAACAGAACAGCCCACAGAAGCCACGCCGATGGTGTTTTCCCGCTGTCCCATTTCATCAATCACTTCTGCCACCAGCCGATGGGCTATGCCGTGGGTGCATCCCGGGCAATAACTGGTGGATACTTCGGTCAAGGATTCAGGCCGCTGATAAACCAGTTGATCCGTTTCAGTTGTTATCATTTGCATCTCCTTCACCTACAAACCGATCTTCGCCATCTGTGCAACCCAGCGATCCCTGGGATGGACGGCGCAATTCTCTTTACCGGCTACCATGCGCTCAATCGCCTCGCCGATTTCATCCGGGAAGGGGACAATCCCGCCCACCCTTGCATAGAAGTGCATCGGCGTTTGATCTTTAGTAATTCGTAGAATATCTTCCAACATCTGACCGGCGTTCATTTCCACGACTAAAATAGCCTTCATCTTTTCAGCCAACTCAGCGATGATGGCTTCCGGAAACGGCCTCAGGGTGATGGGACGAATCAAACCAATTTTTATGCCTTGTTCCCTAGCCGTGCGAACCGCCGAAAGCGCCACCCGCCCGGCAGAACCGAATCCAATCACCAGATATTCAGCATCGTCCAAAAAGTAACCTTTATAACGAATTTCATTTTGTTCAATCACTTTCCAATGGCGGATCGATTTCATATTGGCAATTTCGTTGTCAACTGGATTGATATAAAGAGAGGTATGAAAATTGCGATCCCGCCCCGGCTCGCCATTGGCAGCCCAGGCAGGCGCTTTGCGGGTTAGTTTTTGCATAGGCGGCAATTCTGCCGGTTCCATCATTTGCCCTAAATTTCCATCAATCAGAAGAATGGTCAATGCCCGATATTTGTCCGCCAGGTCAAAAGCCAGACCGGTCAGGTCAATGGCTTCCTGCACGCTGGCAGGCGCCAGCACAATGGGAAACATATCGCCATGCGGCCCGCCATGTACAATTTGATTGTAATCGGATTGAGCCGGGGCAATATTCCCCAGGCCAGGTCCCCCGCGCATCACATCCACCACCACAGCTGGTACATCCGTCCCCGCGATATAAGACATACCTTCCATCATCAAACTGATACCCGGACTAGATGACGAAGTCATCACCCGCTTACCAGCACAAGCCGCGCCATAAACCATGTTGATGGCGGCCAATTCACTTTCAGCTTGAACAAAAGCGCGATTAAGCTCCGGCATCCTTTTAGCCAGCCATTCCAATAGTTCGGTCTGGGGCGTAATTGGATATCCAAAATAGGCTTCCAATCCATACCGGACGGCAGCTTCCGCGATCGCCGTGTTGCCCTTGATTAATTCCTTAGCCATTTCGCTCTCCTACGCATCCGCTTTTTGGGTTACAGCCCGATATACTGTGATCGCTGCTTCTGGACACATCGTCGCACAAGTACCGCAGCCAGTACATCCATCGCTCTTCATCTCAGCAGGGTGATAACCCTTGGTATTGATTCGATCCGGAGAGAGTTGCAAAACATCCTGTGGACAAGCTGTCACGCATAGTTCACAACCCTTACAGTAAAAATCATTGACTTTTATAGAACCCTTTGGGGGCATTCGACTCTCCTTCATCAAGGTACACGAATATGGATAGTTCCTCTACTGTTATTATCCGCAATGCCTGATTGCAGAGATAGTGTCAACTGTCATGTGAATATCACACATAATATCTGTGCACATTGCACACAGTTTTTGATCTACTGAGGATAAACCCGGATGCAAAGAACAGCAAGGGTAAATTCAGAACCATTTCTTCTCGCATGCTTTGTCTCATCCATGTATAATCGAATCAGGAGATCAACCTTCCATGAACTTAAATAAAACACCCAATTTACCGGAAATTCCCGGATCGCAAGGATTCTTCCATCAATTGGCGCTGCGCATCAAATTGTTTTTACGCATGATGAAAGATCCACGCATCAGTATTTGGCTCAAGGCCTTACCCTTCATAAGTGTCATCTATTTAATCTCGCCCCTGGATCTCGCTCCCCTGATGCCGCTGGATGATGCGGCCGTCCTCTCCCTGGCTTTCTATCTTTTTGTTGAATTAAGCCCTAAAGATGTAGTGGATGAATTGATGCAGGAATTAAAAAATATGCAATCCAGAGGGGCTGTAACTCCGGAAAAAAAGATCGAGATTATCGAAGGGATCATGACCAACAAAGACAATGCCCAATTGGATGCAGGCGAGGAATTTGAGGATACCAAGCAAAAAAAATAATGATCCTTTTTATCCAGCTTTCTTAATCAAGAGTTCAACCTTTGCCTTGCTTTCAATTTGCCTGGCAAAAAACTGGATTTTGGGCATCGGATTGATTATACTAATAAAGATAAATTTTGTTTGATTCTTATTGGAGGTCTGATGGCTAAAAGAGAATGGCAGGTGGTAAAAGTTCGATACTGTGATCACGCAGGTTGTCAGGTATCATTGGAAACAGAAGTGGTTTTCCCGGCAGAATTTATGCCCGAACAGTTGCCCAGAATTACAAATCATCGCTGTTCAAATGGAAAACAATGCATGATTGATCATAATTTGGCTTGTGTTTGGTCAGGTGGTAATCCAACCTATGATCCTTTCTTGGAATAAAAGATATTTTTTGAATTGTGTCTAAGGTTTGGTTTGCGTTCTTGATTCATTGATATTTTTCTATGGAGTGGAAGATGAACAAAAAGATCCTTTGGCCTTTTTCAATTTTGTTAATCGTATCCCTGGCCTGTAGCTTTACAGGCAACAAGTCCAATAACGAAGAACCTGGACAGACTGATCCTGCCACAGTCGAGCAACCCGCCACAGCGATGGTTGAACCTACTTTGGCACCTCCACCAACAGTAGAACCTCAGCAAGTTGAACCAACGCTCGAGACTGAACCTACCCAGGAAGAGGCTCCTCCAGCAGATGACAGTTATACAGAAGAATTTGACGGTGACACGTCCACCTGGTACACCTGGGTGGCAGCCGGTGACGCCAGCAAGAACTTCACAGCCACCAAACCAGGCGTTGTTTCTTTTCTACTTCCATCCCAGGAGACTTACGCCTACTTTGCCAACGAAGCCTTTGAGTACGAGGATGTGTTTGTAGAGGCCGAAATCACACCAAAAGTCTTTGGAGATAATGGGTTAGCCGTCATCTGCCGCGCTACGGATACAGGTTGGTATGAGCTGCGTGTTCACACGACCGGCATGTATGCCGGATCCTTTGAAGTGTACCGCTATGACCAGAATTTGAGAGACGAAAAGAAGAACCCCTACGTCAACATCATGAAAAACATCCCCAGGATTAATTCTGTTAATATTTTGAATGGTTCCAAGACAAATACCTTAGGGTTGTCTTGCGTCGGTAATGCTATCACCCCCATTATCAACGGGGTCGCACAAACGCTGCCCAAGGAAGAGCCCATCACGGATGATGTCCTGACCAGTGGACAAGTTGGCGTCGGCGGCATGTCCTTCGGCAATGGTAAGGTTGAGTTACAAGTTGAATACGTAAAAGTGGAAGCCCAATAATTCACTAAATATCATCCCTTATGAAATATGAACACAAGCTGTCCTGAATAAGGGCAGCTTTGTTTATATCCATTGCGGACAGCATTTCATCCTTCTCTATGCAATAAATCATAAAAATGAATCATGTTATAATTTTTCAAACAAATGTTCGAACCTGAGGGAAGGAACATGCCGCTTAATTATCTGGAAGTAAAATCCCAGTTTCCACAATTTATCGAGACGCACCGCCAGGATTTCACCCGACGTGAAAGCTTATTGGACATGGCGTTATCCTGCCTTAAAGAAGCCGCTGAAAATCCTGAGCAGGTGGATACCATCCTATCCCAGGAAAAGCGCACCAATCCAAATCTGCGCTGTGCCGGCCCCAACCAGGAAAATATGGTGGCAGTGATCTCCCTTCCCAATGCTGACGCCACCCCCTGGCTTTTAATCGGCGTAGACGGTTCCCAGATTACCCCTGATCCGCATAGCGCGCTGCCCTTCGGCCTGGTCAACACAGGGGTTTTTAGCATGCATACCAGCGGCAGTGAACCTCCCCAACAATCCAGTGTATCCAAATTGATTTATCAGGATCAAA
Organism: Leptolinea sp. UBA5203; assembly: GCA_002412765.1. Lineage (GTDB taxonomy): Bacteria > Chloroflexota > Anaerolineae > Anaerolineales > Anaerolineaceae > UBA5203. The sequence goes on from DHVR01000054.1 coordinate 24,586, forward strand.
CCAGCGGCGCCCTGCGCCTGCCGGCGGAAGAAGAAATTAATCTGATCCGCGACCTGGAAGAACGGGAAGTGCTGGTTCAATTAACCGCAGAATCTCAGGAAGCCGTGATAGCCCTGACCGATGGTCCTCTGGCTCTATTCCGTGAACCGGAAAAGAATTCCCCCTGGGTGCAGCGTTTTGAAAGCTTGATGGGGCAGTATCAAACGCTGCCCCATCCAAACCGCATTATCGCCGGTTTTGTGGACCGCCCTCGCTCCAATCTCGTCATCCAGATGTTGGAATATTTGCTCCACCAACAGCAAAAAAACTCTCCTGATACGCCCCAGCAAACGTTGGATGGCTTACAGGATAGTGACCTTTTTCAATCTATACTGCCAGCAGGCAGCCGTTCTGCGGTTTTTGTTTTACACAGCCGTTCAGCCCATTTTTTTGCAGATGCCCTGGCAATTCACTTCTTTTATCTTAACGTGGGTTCGGAAAATAAACCCTCCCTGGTGCGCATTGAAATCCCTGCCTGGGTGGCTGAAAGCCAGACCTTATTGGATACCGTCCAGCGCGTTCTACTGGAGCAATGCCAGATGTTGGGTAACCGGCCTTATCCTTATGTCCTCCATCGCGCTCATGAAGTGGCTATTGTCCAGCAGGATGAAAAAGCTTATCTTGAGACGATGTTGATGAAACAATGGTTGGACGCCGGGTTCCCCTTCACGGACCTTTCCAATAAGCAATATCTCAAAAATCTCACAGGAAGCCGCAGGAGGATTTCATGAGTACTTCCATTTCCATCGGGCGCATCTTACGCGCCAGTGCCGCCGGCTGCATTGTCGGATGTCAAACTCAGCAGGCAGAAATTCCCGCCATCGGGGACATGGTCTGCATTCCAGTTCCTCAACACGAAATCATCTACGGCATCATTTGTAACATTCTGGTGGATGACGACGGCCTGGTGCGTCAGTTGGTCACCAGCGACCAGATCCCAGAATCTGTCATCCAGGATAACCGCCTTAACCGCAATGTCCCTCTTGAAATGGAAGTGCGTTTTATTGGGCATACCCGCCAGCAGATTTGCACTCATTTACTGCCGCCGCGCCCTCCTTTCAGTCTAGACCGCATGCTTTTATGTGACAATTCCGACATGGTCACCTTCCTCTCTGCCGGACGCTACGGCTATTTCCGCCACCTGCTGCGCGATAAAAGCCCTTTTATGGAAGAGATTTTGGTCGCCCATTTACGGGCAGCTTCCGGCATCATGGATGCCCAATGGCTGCAAAACGCCCTGCAGGAGTTGATCTTGCTGCTGCGGGATGATTACGAAAGCCTGGTGATGGTGCTTTCCGCCCTCAGTGATTCAGGACTGGTGGAGAATTCTATTCAAGGAGCGCCGCATGCCAGCCACTAATTTCACTCTCGAAGGCCGCAAACAAATTGGGTATGTCATTGGGGGCAGCTTAAAGGATCAGTTATTGGTACGCCTGATCATCCGTCCGCATGAGATTCAGGAAGGCAGTTTTGTGGTCATCCACAGCGGCATCTGGAATTTTTATGGGCTGGTTTCAAACATTCAACTGGGCTCCACCGATCCGCGCTTTGCCGAAGAACAATCCCTGCTGCGCTATCCACCTGTTCTGGTGGAAATGCTGCGCCGCCAGACGCTGTATACCAATCTGGAAGTCATGCCGGTTTTGATGCTCGAAAACGGCCCAGCTATTGAAGACCCCGCCTACCCCGCCTGGCTGAAGACCCAGGGGGAAGAAACGCCCCACCCCATTCCCATCAAAACCGTCCCCGAACATCATGCCGGGGTCTGGCAGGCTTCAGCCGGCGATATCGCCGAGATTTTTGGTGATCCGCTGGATACCCATAAAAAACAATTCGTCCTGGGAACAACTCGCGAACAAGATCATCCGGTTTGCATCAATCTGGAGAAGTTCGTCCAGCGCTCATCCGGCGTGTTTGGTGCCACCGGCACCGGGAAATCCTTCCTCACCCGCATGATTCTGGCCGGATTGATCCATCACGATGCGGCTTCGATCCTGATGTTTGATATGCATAATGAATACGGATTTGATGACCTGGCCTCCGACACAAAAACCAGCGTGCCCGGTTTGCGCAGTAAATTCCGTTCCAAAGTACGCGTAGTCGGCCTGGGCGCCGATACCTCTGTGCGAAATCAGGCTGTGGATTTCACCCTGGAAATGGACCAGCGGGACATCGCCCCTTCCGATATTGATTTACTCTCCCGCGAACTGGATCTCAAGGACACCACGCCGGTGACCATGCAGGCACTATTGAGCAGCTTCGGTCCACGCGGCTGGTTTCAGGCGTTTAAAGAAATGACCGTGGGCACGTTTATCGAAGATGAGAAGGGCAAGAAAACCCCCGCACCAGGCAGTGTGGCCTTTTGGGCCAATGAAAACGGGGTCAATGAACAGGCCGCAGAAGGCCTGCGCCGAAAGATGAACCGTGTTTTTGCTCTGCCCTATATCGTCGAAAAACCCGCCGCAGACAGTGTCTCTCAAATTGTGGATGCCCTGCAAAACGGGCAGCATATCATTCTTTCTTTCGGAACCCACGAACACGATCTGGATTATCTGCTGGTGGCCAATGTGCTCACCCGGCGCATCCGGGATGCGTGGGAAAAACAAACCAACACTTACAAACAGACCCATCAAAAAGAACCGCGCCCCTTGATGATCGCCATTGAGGAGGCACACAAGCTGCTCAATCGCGAAATGGCCTCCCAGACCATCTTCAGCACCATCGCCCGCGAGATGAGAAAGGTCTACGTCACCCTGCTGATCATCGACCAGCGGCCTTCCCAGATTTACGACGAAGTGCTCTCGCAGTTGGGCACACGCATCTCCGGCTGGCTGGGAGATGACAGCGACATTCAAGCCGTTCTCTCCGGGGTTTCCGGCAAGGAAGGTCTGCGCGGTATGCTTTCCCGCTTGCAGCCTAAAGAGGAAGTCCTCATTCTGGGTTGGGGCGTCCCCATGCCCATCCCCATCCGCACCCTGCGCTATGATCAAAGCTTCTGGCAGCGACTAAAAGGCAAAACGGATGACAGCCCGATGCAAGAGAAGGACATCATCAGCTCTTTGTTTGGCAAAGAGGAATAGAAAAATATCTCGGTTGCTAAGTCCCCGATAGGGGAGAGCCTGCCTGCACTGAGCTCGTCGAAGTATCGAAGCCGGAAAGTAGACAATTCAGAGTGAATAGCACAATCTGGATCGCCAAACTTCACCCCTCGACAAGCTCGGGGAACACACATCCCGTAGGCTGAGCCTGTCGAAGCCGAAATTTAGACTCACATGAGTGAATTGCACAATCCTAATTGTTTAATTTTTCCCTTCGAAAAAGTCCCCATTGGGGAAGCTCAGGGAGCGGTGGTGGGTAGATTGTAGGGCGGGATTTTTTCCCGCCGCTTTTGGCGCATGATGAAGCTTCCATTATTATGAGATTTCCCTACCAGCATCCGGCAGGGTTTACGACCACCACCCTAAACCTACTGAGCCTGTCGAAGCCGAAAATTAGACTCGTCTGAGTGAATTGCACAATCCTAATTGTTCCATTTTACCCTTCGACAAAGTTCCCATAGGGGAGGCTCAGGGAGCAGAGGTGAGTGGCTCGGGGAACGGCATTTCGTTGGCAACGTCCCCGATAGGGGAGAGCTTGTCGAAACCCGGTGGCTGAGCATGCCGAAACCCGGTGGCTGAGCTTGCCGAAGCCAAAAAAGAGACACCTCAGAGGGAAATCCAAAATCCAGATTGTTCCATTTCACCCTTCGACAAAGTCCCCATAGGGGAGGCTCAGGGAGCGGAGGTAGGGGGCTCGGGAAACGGATTTACCATCCAATAATAAAAATCCCCCAATGGACCTGCCCATCGGGGGATTTGTTTTTACATAATCCTTTATCGCCACAAGAAATACGTGGCAATGGAGACAATAAATGCCAGAATAACTCCCCCTACAACTTCCATGGGAGAATGGCCAATGACTTCCTTCAATTGAACATCCGAAATCTGATGTCCGGCTAACAACTCTTTAATCAAATAATTGATCCGCTGGGCATGAAAACCGGCCTGGCGGCGAACACCGGCTGCGTCGTAAATGACAATCATGGATATAGCCATGGCAATGGCAAAGGCAGGGGTATCAAACCCATCAAAAAGCCCAATAGACAGGGTGGTGCCTACCATTAACGATGAATGGGAACTGGGCATCCCGCCAGGGCTGAACCATAATCCCCAATGCCAATCGCGATGAATGACAAAGTAGATCACGGGTTTTAAAGCCTGCGCCAACAACCAGGCGATCAGCCCGGATAACAGGGCGTAATTATGAATTAATTGGTTCCAAATCATGCCGCACTCCTGGCACTGGAATTTCCCGGAACATCCTGAAGGGTCTGCAATTTTAAATCCGCATCTTTTAATAAGTCACTGCAATATTTTGAAAGCCGCTGCCCTTCTTCATAATAAGCGATGCTGTCTGCCAGGGTGGCATTACTTGTTTCCAGAATTTGAACAATCTTCTCCAGCTCTGCGAAGGCTTCCTCAAAGGTCATATTCTCTAAAACTGGCTCACTACTTTTCATTTTTTACTCCTTCTGAATTCGCAGACTGGATTATTTTTTCACTTTTCGCCAGAACGATCCCGTCCGTCAAGGTAATGCGCAAGGATTGATCGGGGTGTACCTGCTGTACGGAATGCAGCACCGCGCCGCTCAGGTCATCATGCAGCATCACAAAACCACGTTTCAACATATTGCGGGGGTCGGCTGTAACCAATTTATCCAATAAATGGCTCAACCCAAGACGACGGGTCGCCTGTTGATAGTTTGTCACTCTCTGCAGGGTCGCCGAAACTTGATCCAACTGCTGTTCCCACTCATACACGCGGCGCTCCGGGGAGAACCGCTGCAAAATCATATTCTGAGTTAGCAACTGATCCCTTAAAAACAAAACTCGATTCTGCAATGTAGCCGATAAGGCGTTCTGCAAAGCCTGTAAATCCAGGCCGATTTCAAAGACATCCGGTGTGGCGGCTACAGCGGCCCCGGTGGGGGTTGGCGCGCGATAATCCGCAGAGAAATCTGCTAAAGTAAAATCCGTCTCATGCCCAATGCCTGTAATGATGGGGATGGAACAATCCGCAATGGCGCGTGCGACACGTTCATCATTGAAGGCCCAAAGGTCTTCCAACGAACCGCCCCCGCGGGCGACCAGAATCACATCCACCTTGCCATGCTGTTCCAATCGTTTTATGGCTTGTACAATCTCAGGCGGCGCTTCCAACCCCTGCACGGAAGTTGGGGAGAGAATGACATCCGCCAGAGGAAAACGCTGACGCAGCGTGTTAAGCATGTCCTGTAAAGCCGCCGCCGAAGGTGAGGTAACGATACCGATGGTTTTGGGAAACGCAGGAATGGGTCTTTTTCGCTCTTCGGCAAATATGCCTTCCGCCTCAAGCTGTGCTTTTAATTGGTTAAACTGCTGGAAAAGGAACCCTTCACCCGCCGGACGAATGGTCTGGATATACAGTTGATATTGACCGTCTTTTTCATAAACACTGATGTTCCCCTGAGCTTCCACTGCCTGCCCATTTTGCAGGGTGTGTTTCAGAAAAACCGGCGTACTGCGCCAGATCACGCACTTCAAAGAGGCTCCGGCATCTTTCAAAGTGAAATATAAATGTCCCGATTTAGGTTGTGAAAGGTTGGAAACTTCCCCGCTCACCCAGACCTGCTGCAGAATTTCATCACTATCCATCAATTGACGAAGGTAGCGGCTGATATCAGATACCGTTAAAACAGGAGGGGAAAATAAATCGAATTTCGCCAACGGGACGCCTTTTAAACCCGGATTTGCTTTTCACTGAGGTGATTTGTCACAAGTATACCATTATTAACAGCCTGAACCACGGCGCTGGCTGCGAATCTGCTTTGCAGGAAAAGCTTTCTGCCGTTACAATTTACTTTATGATATCGGTTACCCAACCAACAACAGAAAAACAATGGCGTAAAACCCAATATGTTGCAGCCGTTTTCCTTTTCTGGGTTTCTCTTTATCTATATGTTCCCACGCTGCCTGTCTACATCCAATTAAAAACCAGTGATCTGGCTGTTGTGGGCATCATCCTTGGCATGTATGGTTTCTGGCAGATGGTGGTTCGGATTCCATTGGGTGTTTTCTCGGATTGGGTCAAGGATCAGAAACCCTTGATTCTGATTGGCTTTTTTCTTTCCGGCCTGGGAGCTGTGATTCTGGCCAGAGCGGGTAATTCTTCAGGCTTGCTGATTGGCCGCACGGTCACCGCCCTCTCAGCCAGTTTCTGGGTCATCCTAATTGTCGCCTTCAGCCGTTTATTTCCTCCGGAAGAAGCGGTACGCGCCACGGCCATTCTCACCCTGGTCAACACTCTAGGCCGGCTGGTTTCCTCCGGCCTGACTGGATGGCTGAATGATATTGGCGGCTATGAGTTTACTTTCTATATCTCTGCCGGGGTTGCCATACTGGCTCTGCTGGTCATGCTGCCTGGAACAGAACGCAGAGCCACTCACCTGACCCCCTCATTACATACCTTAAAAGCCATGACGCTCAGATCGGATGTCATGATTCCATCCTGGTTGAGTGTTGTTTCTCAATATATTGTTTTTGGATCCACTTATGGATTTATTCCCATTCTGGCTGCCCATATGGGCGCTTCCAATGTCGCTCTCGGCTTGATGATGAGCATGAACCTGCTGCTGATCACCTTTGGAAATTTGGGGGTTACCCGCCTTGTAAAACGCTTTTCAACTTCACTTATCATCACGATCAGTTTTATTTCCCTCAGTTTGGGGCTGGTTTTGGCTGGCTTGTCTCAATCGCTGGTGATGCTCTTCGTTGCCCAGGCCATCATTGGCGCTGCCAATGGCATCAACTACCCCACCTTGATGGGATTGAGCATCGAAAAAGTGGAGCCGCGCGAACGTTCCACGGCCATGGGCATCCATCAATCCATTTATGCTATCGGCATGTTTGCTGGTCCCTGGCTGAGCGGATTATTGGCGGATAAGATGGGCATTCCCCTCATGTTCATCCTCACCGGCGGGATTTGCTTTGGGATCAGTCTACTTGGGGTTAAAATCCTATCCGACATTAGAAAAAGAAACCCTGTTTAAAATAAAGCAGCACAAACCAAAAGGATCACCATGACACAATTGGGCAATTTCAGGGTGGAAAACCGCGTCTTCTTTTCCAAATTATTCACCATCGCCGTACCGATCATCATCCAAAACTTTATCATGTCCTCGCTTAATCTGGTCAACGTGATAATGATTGGTCAGGTCGGGGATGTGGCCGTGGCTTCCGTGGGACTGGCCAACCAAATCTACTTTTTATTGCGTCTGTTATTATTCGGCATATGCAGCGGATCGGCGGTTTTTGCCGCCCAATTCTGGGGCAAACGCGAGGTTCTCAAAATCAAGAAAGTTTTAGGCTTGAGTTTACTCCTCTCCATTGCGGCGGGGATTCTCTTTAGCATCCTGGCCATCGGGTTTCCGGAATGGGTGCTGGGGCTTTACTCTCAAGATCAGGCGGTGATTCAAGCTGGGGCTGTCTACCTGCGTATCGTCGGGATCAGTTACATCGTCACGGCCATCAGCTTTGCTTATTCTTCCGTTTTGTGCAGTGTGGAAGAGGTGAGGTTACCCATGCTGGTCAGCGGTCTGGCACTGATGCTGAATATCCTTCTCAACTACGGCCTGATTCTAGGTAAGTTGGGCATGCCGCAGTTGGGCATTCAGGGCGCTGCCATCGGCACCATCGTCTCCCGCTTTGTGGAATTCAGTCTTCTGCTCTTCCTCACCTATCGCCGGCGAACCCCTGCGGCGGCAAGATTGCATGAGCTGTTTGGATACAGCCGCGAATTTTTGCAGTCCTTTTTCAAAACCACAGCACCGGTTATTTACAACGAACTGCTATGGTCCATCGGCAGCACCATGTATTACGTCATTTACGCCCACATGAACACGGCGGCTCTGGCGGCAGCTAATATCTCCAGCACGGTGCAGTCCATGGGGTTTGTCTTCTTAATGGGCATCAGCAGCGGATGCGCCATCATGGTCGGCAATCAGATTGGTGCATCATATGAAGATACCGCCTATGTCTACGCCAAAAAGTCCATGCAGGTCAATCTGACATTGGGTGTTTTACTGGGCGTTGTGCTGCATTTTCTGGCGCCCTCTATTCTGCAGCTTTATCGCGTAACCGAGGAGACCGCTTACATCGCCACGCGCATGATTCAAATGCAGGGGTACTGCTTCTGGATGAAAAGCCTGGGTATGATTCTGATCGTGGGGATCTTTCGCTCCGGCGGGGATACCCGATACAGCATGCTGTTGGATGTAGGCTGCATCTGGCTGGTGGGTTTACCTCTGGGGGCACTGGCCGCCTTCGTCTTCCACCTGCCCGCCTACTGGGTGACCTTCATTTTCGCCAGCGAGGATTTGGTAAAAAGTATTTTGGGCATCCGGCGCTTTCTTTCAAAAAAGTGGATCAACAATTTATCCTATAGCCCTATCGGGGAATAGTGAGTATGAGTCCATATCCTGGAACAATAAATATTCAAGCCATCATTCCATTCTCGTCTTAAAACTCTTGCCATGGATACACGTAGGGGCGACCGGTGTGTCGCCCTTCTTTGTATGCACGCCATTTATTGAATCAATCCTTCTATAGCGTATCCGCCAGGGGGATTTGCCTGGTTTCGCGGTTGAGGAACAAAGCTCCGGCTCCAGCCACCACATAGGCTCCCGCAAAAACAGACAGAGGCAAAACAATGCTTCCGCCTCCCAACAGCAGTGCGCCTAACGTTGGGGCGATTGCGCCGGCGATGCGTGTCATGCCGCTGGCGGCGCCCATGCCCGTGCCGCGGATGTTGGTCGGGTAGGCTTCCGGGGTGTAAGCATACAACGCTCCCCAGGCGCCCAGGGTGAAGAAGGACATCCAGATGCCCATGGCGACCAATACATTAATCGAAGTGGCTGCTGCAAACAGGAAAGTGAACACACCGCTGGCACCAAGGTAAAATGCCAGGGTGAGCTTACGCCCCCATTTTTCCACCAGATAAGCCGCAGAAAAATAACCCGGTAATTGGGCCAGCGCCAGGATAAAGGTATTCTGATATACCGGCAGCATGGTCATGCCTGCGGCACGGAAATAGGAAGGCAGCCAGGTGAAAACGCCGTAATAGCCCAATGAAATGCAGAACCAGATCAACCACAACAGGAAGGTGGTGCGCCGTAATTGTGGATGCCACAACTGACTGATTTTATTGCTGCTCTCGGTTTTCAAAGGCAACAGCTCAAATTCGGGCAGAGTTATCTGATTCTCGGCAGCCACCTGCAACAAAACAGCTTTGGCTTCGGCAGTTCTGCCCTTGACCATCAGATAACGCGGGGATTCAGGGACATGCCGGCGGAAGAAGTAGATGATCACTCCCGGTAACGCAGAAACTGCCAGCAGGGCGCGCCAGCCAAAGCGTGGCACAATCAACCAGGCCAGCCCGGCCGCCAGGATGGTGCCAACAGCCCAAAAGGCTTCCAATAAAACCAGATATTGTCCGCGTTTTTTGGCGGGCATATACTCAGCAAAAATAGAATAATCCACCGGCAGGGTTCCGCCTACACCAAACCCGGTCAGGGCACGCAAGATCAAGAGGACAATAAAGTTAGGCGAAAAAGCAGAGAGCAGACCAAACACCGAATCCACGGCCACGGTGCTGATGAAGCCAATCTTGCGGCCAACCAAATCACTCAGGCGACCCCATAACCAGGCACCAGCCAACATACCCACAAAAATGGCCGTACCCAACAAACCTTTTTGTGCGGCACTTAGCCCCCACTCCTCCGCAATGGCCGGAAGAGCAAAAGCAATTAATAAAACTTCCATGGCATCCGCCGCCCAGCCCATCCCACACAGGAGCAAGAGCTTGCGTTGGAAACGCCCCATGCCAATTTCATCCACAGCAGCATCAATACTGATTGTTCTCATTTAAAATTCTCCATAAATCCAGTTCGACAAAATAATATGTCGGTCGAACTCTTGAGTTAGTGTAATTCTTACACTATTGTAATGGGTATAGTCAATGTGTCAAGAGGAAAAGGACTGAATTTTGGTTTAAACTAAATATTTGTCTATACAACTTATCGACAAGGGGGTTTGAGAAGGTTATAATATTCATGGGAAATAGATCCAAAGGCCCATCACGAGCGCATCGGAACAAAGCCGAATTTCATCTAAAGGATCAATCTCAAGATCAGGATGAATTTACTGTTGAAATCCCCACCATTCCATACTATTATTAGGAATAACAAAGGGATAGGATTTCAAAGTCCCGAACCAACCTATTGAAGTGGAAATTTCTTTTACCAAAGGATTGAAAAAACCAGCCACCCCGCTGGAGTGCTATGAATTGGCTATAGGATGAAAACTAACCTCATCCAATAAGCTTGTACGATTGTTGTTCATTCAATTTTTATTCGCGAGGATAAGGTAAACTATGAAAAAACATAATTTCAATGCAGGACCTTCCATCTTGCCACCCTACACCATAGAAAAAACCGCTGAAGCTGTCACCAATTTGAATGGCATTGGCCTGTCCATTCTGGAAATTTCTCATCGCAGTAAAGAATTTCAAGCCATCATGGATGAAGCACAATCTTTGTTCAAAGAATTGATGAATATCCCTGCTGGTTACGAAGTTCTTTATCTGGGTGGCGGGGCATGTACCCAATTCTTTATGCTTCCCTACAACATGCTGGAAACCAAAGCCGCTTATCTGAACACCGGCTCTTGGGCTAGTTCTGCCATTAAGGAAGCCAAAGTTTTTGGCGAAACGGTAGTGGTAGCCTCCTCCGAGGATAAAAATTTCAGCTACATTCCCAAGAACTACACCGTTCCCGCGGATGCAGATTATTTCCACATCACCACCAACAACACCATCTTCGGTTCCGAACTGCTGATCGACCCCACCGTCTCCGTTCCCCTGGTGGCCGATATGTCCTCTGATATTCTCAGCCGCCCCGTGGATATTTCGAAATACGCGCTCATCTACGGTGGCGCGCAAAAAAACCTTGGACCCGCAGGCCTGACCTTTGTTATCGTCAATCCGGATGCTCTCGGCAAAGTCAGCCGAAAAATCCCGAGCATGGTGGATTACCGCACCCACATCAAATCCGGCTCCATGTTTAATACTCCCCCATGCTTGCCGATCTACTCTGCCCTGATGACCATGCAGTGGTTAAAGAGTATCGGCGGCGTTCCAGAAATCATGAAGCGCAATGTTGAGAAATCCACCCTGCTGTACAACGAAATCGACCGCAACAAGTTATTTGTCGGCACCGTGGTTAAAGAAGACCGTTCCCGAATGAACGTTTGCTTCGTGCTGAAAGAAGAATATAAAGATTTGGAAGCCGATTTCCTGGCCCTGACCAGTGCCAAAGGTATGGTCGGGTTAAAAGGTCACCGATCTGTTGGTGGTTTCCGCGCTTCCCTGTACAATGCCCTGCCTCTGGAAAGTGTCCAGGCATTGGTTGATACCATGCAGGAATTTGAAGCCAGCCATTAAGCGTCAGTCTCCATCATGAGAGGTTCCCATGACAAAAGTATTAGTTGCCACCGATAAACCCTTCGCAGCCGAAGCCGTCACAGCCATAAAGAAAATCTGTTTGGATGCAGGTTTTGAATTCGCCCTGCTGGAAAAATATACGGAAGTTTCCCAATTGCTCGAGGCGGTAAAGGATATGGACGGCATGATCATCCGCAGTGATCTAATCACCGCGGAAGTGCTGGACGCCGCCAAAAACTTAAAGATCGTTGTGCGCGCCGGCGCAGGTTATGACAATATTGATCTGGCTGCGGCTACCGCCCACAACGTGGTCGCCATGAACACCCCCGGACAAAATGCCAACGCCGTGGCCGAACTGGCCATCGGAATGATGATCTACTATGCCCGCGGACTGTTCAATGGTAAATCCGGTTCAGAATTGAAAGGCAAAACCCTCGGTCTGCATGCTTTTGGCAATGTGGGCCGACAGGTCGCCCACCTGGCAAAAGCCTTCGATATGAAAGTGGTTGCCTTTGATCCCTTCATCGCCAAGGCAGATCGCTCCCAGTATGACGTGAACTTTGTGGAAAGTGTGGAAGCGTTGTATGCTGCCTGCCAATATGTCTCCGTCCATATTCCCGCAACAGCTGAAACAAAGAACTCCATCAACTATGCGCTGCTCTCCAGCATGCCCAAAGGCGCTGTGTTGGTCAATACTGCCCGCAAGGAAGTGGTTCATGAAGCGGATTTGCTGCGCATCTTTGAAGTCCGCCCCGATTTTGGTTATGTCTCCGATGTAGCCCCGGATTGTGCAGCAGATATTGCTGCCAAATTCCCGGGACGCTTCTATTTCACCCCCAAGAAGATGGGCGCCCAAACCGAAGAGGCCAACGTCAATGCCGGCATCGCGGCTGCTCAACAAATTGAGCGGTTTATCAAACAAGGTGACCGCACCTTCCAGGTCAACAAGTAATCTCCTCCATTCAGAGATAAGCGGTTGTCCAAACAGACAATTTATTATTCGACAACCACAATATATACCAAGAACCACGTACTTGTAAGGGCGACCGGCCAGTCGCCCTTACTTTTTGAACAATCCCTATTTGTTTCAGAGGAGTGCGGTATACTTGAATCTGCAAAATTTATACAGCAAAGGATAAAATGGATGAGCCCACAAGGTGATTTTCCGTATGAGTTTATTGGTGAATTATTAATTTCCCAGCATGATATTCGTGAGCGGGTGGAAGCCCTTGGTGAGCAAATTACCAAAGATTATCTAAACTCCGAAAAACTGGTCCTCCTGGGTTTGCTGCGCGGCAGCGTGGTTTTCATGACTGATCTGATGCGTCAGATTCGCCGTCCCCTGACCCTGGATTTTATGTCCGTTTCCTCTTATGCCGGCACGGAATCCTCCGGTTTTGTGCGCATCGATTCCGATCACAAATCCACCATCAGCGGTTGGGATGTGATCCTGGTGGATGACATTATCGACAGCGGCTACACTATTCATACCATCCGCAAACTGCTCATGGATCGCAATCCAAAAAGTCTCAAAATCTGCACCCTGTTGGACAAAGTGGATCGCCGTAAAGTGGATCTGACCATTGATTACTGCGGATTCCAAATCCCGGATTATTTTGTTGTCGGCTATGGATTGGATATTGATGAGAAAGGCCGAAATTTGCCTTATATCGCTTCTGTTGATTTAAACAAATACAATCAGCAAAAATAAAGGCCAACCCCTTTGTGGGAAGGGATTGGCTTTCTAGGGGGAAGAAGTAGCCTAAGCTGCTTCTCTTACCTCCCATTTTAACACATTCCATAGAACCTTTTATTAAACCTTCACAGGAAGCATGCCAACCACGAACCCGATCCAAATACTACCCATTGATTCATCCGATGCAGCCTTGATTCAATCCGCCGCCAAAATCCATTGGGGCGATGTGTTGATCGTTGTCCACGGCAGCCTATATTATCTTGACCATTTACCGGGTTTTAAAGCCGTACAAGACGGGACCATGCAGGGCCTGGTAACCTATCAAATCGGTGAAGGCTTGTGTGAAATCGTCTCGTTGGATAGTTTTATCCCGCAGCAGGGAATCGGCCGCAGCCTGGTAAACGCCGTCATTGAAATAGCCCGACAAGCGGGATGCAAAAAAATTCTACTGGTCACCACCAATGACAATCTGGACGCCATGGCGTTTTATCAAAAATTGGGCTTCCAAATGGTCTGGGTAGAACCAGACGCAGTCTCCCGCAGCCGGGAAATCAAACCTTCCATCCCCATGTTTGCCGAAAACGGTCTGCCCATCCGTGATGAAATCACTTTTGAATTGAAAATATAAACTCCGTTCCCCGATCATGGCAAGGGGTGAAATCAAAGGTATATGCCGTTTCTTTCGGCTTCGACAAGCTCAGCCAACTTAATGTACTTTCCCTGAGCCCCCCACCTCCGCTCCCTGAGCCTGTCGAAGGGTGAAATTGATCAATCCGGATTTTGTAATAGCTGTAGAGCAGTGGTAAGTGCCCGATAGGGTTCGATAGACCCTACCGGATGCTGGCATGGAAATCACATAATCATGGAAATCCCATCTTGCACCAAATACGGCGGGAAAAAATCCCACCTTACACCTGCAATTCCATTCCCTGAGCTTGTCGAAGGGAGAAATGGAACAACTCAGATTGTGTAACTCACTCAAAGGGGTCTCATTTTCGGCTTCGACAGGCTCAGCCAACGATACCTCAGCTCCCTGAGCCTCCCCTATGGGGACTTTGTCGAAGGGTGAGATGGAACAAGTTGGATTGTGTTATTCACCCAAAGGGGTCTTATTTTCGGCTTCGACAAGCTCAGCCAACAGCAGCTTCGATAATCTCTCACCCCGTCCTATGAACATGGCTGAGATGAATCAACTTCTCAAACAAGGCTTGAATCTCATCATCCGATAGTTCCAACGCGGCATCTCCGACCGTGACTTCCAACTTTTGCACACCAGCCAAACGAGTGGGCCGCAACGTATGGAACATAAACACCTGATCTTCCTCTGCAATAATCTGGGCAGCGTTTTCCAAATCAACTTGCGTTCCCTCAAGATACAAATGCATCATATTAATCTGCAGTGGATTGGGATTGACCGTAATCCCCGGCAATTCGCACAAGCTGGCTGCTATGGATTGTGCCTTTGCCACATAGGTTGAAATTTGAGGCAAATGCTTTTTCAATCCCAATTGAGCCGAAAGGATCATGGGATACAAAGCAAACAATTTGCCACCATGCCGATGCCGCCACAGGCGTGCTTCCTGCATCAGGTCTTCCGGTCCGCACAAGGCCGCCCCGGCAATGGCGCCCAGAATTTTGTAAAAAGAAACATAAACCGTATCAAATGGCACGACAATCTCCGCCAGTTCCCGCTGATAAAAAGGAGTACACTGCCACAGGCGGGCGCCGTCCATGTGGGTGTGGATGCCCTTATCCCGAGCCCATAGGGTCAGACGCTGCAAATCCTCCCAGGAGGGTAATTGGCCGCCAATCTCGCGCTGGGGTAACTCCAATAACAGGGTGGAAAACGCCTCCTTGACGGTAAATACATCCTCCGGTTTGAGTAAATTTTCAGCATCCCCCACCAGAATAGCCTGCAGGTTATGCAGCCGTTGATAGGCTTTCTGTTCATGCAGTTCCAAATGACAGGTCGGGTGAAATACCACACTGCGATTGTTGGTTCGGTCGGCGATGATGCGCAGCAGGATCTGCTGGGCCATGGTGCCAGTTGGCATAAAGACCGCACTTTCCTTGCCCAGTAAGGCAGCAATATCGGCTTCAAAGGATTGAACCAACTCCCCTTCGCCATACATATCCGGACGTAGATCGGGGGGAACCGTCTCGCCAAGCTCCAGCAAATGTTCCCGTAATCCACGATAATTGGAGATATGATGAGGTAAATAGCGAGTACAGAGTTGCTGCATTTCAACTAAAGTTCGTTTAGGCATTTCGCCTCCAATCGACAAGTAAATTTCCAGTTTATGATAGTATATACCCAACCAAACCTGTAAGAAAAAAATCTCATTGTTGTTAAAACGGTGTGCATGTTGAGGCTAAATATGAAGGCACGGAACCTATTTACAGCAATACCCCTACTTCTTATCCTCTACCTTTTCGGCAGTTGTACACCTGTGCCGGATCGCGTTACGCCTTCCGTCAGTTCACCAAGCCCCGCAAAGGACCAGGTCCTCACGACACTCATACCGACGATCATGCCCACCCTAACCCCTCAAGACACCGATTGCGACGGCTGGCTGGACACCCTGGACCTTTGCCCTCAAGAATCCGCACCAAACGGATTGGCGGGCTGCCTGCCTCTGACCCCTCCCAATGAACCCGATGCAGAAAATCCTGGCATTCACTTGCTTTATACCTTACCCATGGATCCATCCGGACAGCTAAGCATTGCCGGAGATCGTCTGATCCTGATCACCGACTATCAGAACAGTCTCTTGTTGATCTATGATCTTGCCGACGGCACACTCTTGCGCAGCTTGTCCCTCCCCAACTTACTCAATGAATCCCCGACCCTCCTACCGCAAGGCTTGCTATTAAAAAATTACGATCAACAGCGCTGGCGATTAATAACCGTAGACGGGCAAGAGATTCTCAGTGTCGCCGAAGAACTGGAACTTGTTCTTCCAGAGCAAAATCTGCTCATCGGACGCAAGGAAAATTCCATCACCCTGCGGTCCCTGACCGATCCTGAAACAGCGCTTTTGACCCTGCCGGGAAGGTTCATGGCGCTGGATCCGGCCAGCCAACAACTGGCGATAGCCAACCCTGAAGTCTGCTCACTGGCTGTCTATGCGCTGCCAACAGGCACTCAAACCTTTCATAAAATTTTAGACCCACTGGATGAAGGCTGCCGGCAAAGTCCGCAGTTCACCCCGGACGGGTTGCACCTGCTGCATTTCTCGGAGGGAATTACGACCATGGAAGCCCTCCAGCAGGACACAGCCAGCCAGACTCTCCCGGGTCAGGTGGTCGGATTCCTATCCGATGACCTTTTGCTTCTAAACCAGCAGACGCTTACCTTGTTAAGCCCTGTCTCCTCCCAACAGCTCTTGCTTGGATCCATTGGTACACAAAACTTTAGAGGCTTGTCCATCGGCCCAGAGGATAAATGGCTGGCGATCCACCTTCAGGATCCGGCACTATTTCCGGCGGATCACATCGTTTTTCTCGATCCACTCAGTAGGGAAACGCTCCTGGATACCGATGCCGATCATTTTTCGATCATCGGAAATCAAGTGCTGCTCTGGCTGGTAGGCGGCATGCAGCTAAGCCTCGTGAATACCGAAACCCTGCAGCACATTCAGCAATTCGAAATCGCTCCCATACAGGACGTTCAACCAGCACTAAACGGCAGCCTGCTGCTGATCAGTGGACAGGAGCAAATCCTTGACATTTATCGCCTGGGTGAAAATCCCAGCGGAGAAGAAACTCATGAATAAATCCGAACAATACAAACTGGAAATCAAGGCTGCCGCAAACCTAGAGACTTATCTATTGCAAAATAGCTGCCTGCCTGGGCCGCGCTCTAATCTGGAGCTGCTCTATGTCGCCGCCGATCTATGCTCTGAAGCTGATTTGCGAAAATGGCTGGCGCTCAGCCCAGAACAAGCGCCGGAAAACACCCCCGAGGTTTTCTTGCAGCTCATCGGTGTAGTGGGGCTGGGACGCCTGATTCTGGAGCATGGTCAGCCGGAAGATACTCGCCGTTTGCGGGAATTCGCCAACGATGACCGCTGGCGCGTCCGAGAAGGGGTGGCCATGGCCTTGCAGCAGATTGGATTTAAGGATGCACAACTCCTGGCGGAGATTACTCGACCCTGGCTAGATGGCAGCCTGCATGAATTGCGCGCAGTGGCAGCCGCCTGGGCAGAACCCGGCTTGCTAAAAACGGCCTTCAGCCAGAATACCGCTCTGGAGTATATGGATCAAATCACTCGAAACTTTCAGCAAAGCACCAGCACGGATAAGGAAGCCCGGCGTATATTGAAAAAGGGTTTGGAATATGCCTGGAGCGTAGTGGTCGCCGCCAACCTGGAGCTGGGAAAACCATATTTTGAAAAATGGTTCCACGCCAACCAGGCCATCCGGAAAATTATGCTGGTAAACTTAACCAAAAATCGCCTGATCAAAGCCGATCCGGTCTGGGTCGATACATTGATAGCCCAGGCAGGTAAAGAGGTAGATCATGATTGAAATAATCGCCTTTGACGCGGATGACACCCTCTGGGAGAATGAAGCGTTGTATATTAAGATCCAGGAACANNTTGGCGGGGCTACTGGCTGCCTACGGCACCCAAGAAGAAATTCTGGCCGCTTTATACAAGATAGAAATGAAAAATATGCCCTTGTATGGCTATGGCATCAAAGCCTTTGGCCTCTCCCTGATCGAAACAGCCATCGCAATCAGCCAGGAAAAAATCAGGGTTGGAGATATTAAAACCATCCTGGACATGGTTAACCACATGCTCACCTACACCCTGCCTGTCTACCCTGGTGTGGAATCCACCTTACAGCAGCTATCAAAAAAATATCCCCTGATGATGATCACTAAAGGGGACTTGTTGGATCAGGAGATGAAGATCAACCGTTCAGGGCTGCGCAGGTATTTCACACACATTGAGGTGGTCGCGAAAAAAGAAACGGATACCTATAAAACTATCATGGAACGACATCAAATACCTCCGGACAGTTTTTTGATGGTCGGGAACTCCCTGCGTTCGGACGTCCTGCCGGTGGTTTCTCTGGGTGGAATTGGCGTTTTGTATGTCAATGAAGTCAGTTGGGCGCATGAAAACGAAATTGACCCTGCTCATCAAGCGCTGCCCTATCACAGCATTCATTCCCTTCCGGAGCTCATTCCGCTTCTGGATCAACTGAATCTCCAATAGGGAGGACCTTATCGGCTCCACAAACCAAAATTACAAATGGGAATTGATCAAAGGGGCGTAAAAAGGCCTGACTTTGCACAAAACCATTCGCCTGCCAGGCTTTTTGCGCGCGCTGGTTGAAGGCTGCAATAGTCACACGATAATTCGGTGTGTAAAATTGCTCGGCGGCAAAAGCCAATACCTTCGCAATGATGTACTTTCCCAAACCATGGCCGGTCAACTGCGGCCTGACCCCCAGGCCAATATCCAGCGCCGGTTTGGCGTAGTCCCCGCCGCTCACGCGGGCATCTTCGCCAAACGAACAGAAAGCGATCAACTGTCCCTCTCCATCATCCAGACGATAAAACAGATTGTCAGGGGAAAGTAAATAGGTTAGCACTTCTTGACCAGCCGTCTCATCCTGCAGATGATACATGGTATAGGGTTCATCGTAGCGCCAGCTTAATATTTCGTTTGCAGCCATTTCATCCATGCGTGAAATTTTTATATTCACCACAAACCATCCAAACTTTTGATTGAAATATATCGTATCTTTTCGCTACAATAGAATCGTTGATTAAGATCTAATAGAAAGTCCAAGTTCTCTAATCAAGGGAAAAGGTAAATCACATGCAGCCACAAAATGTAAAGAATCTTCTAACAAAAAAACTCAAAGATAGTCTTCAGACGATTCAGACATTTTATGAGGGTCTGAGTGAGGAAGAGCGCAGCAGACCCGGGGAGCTTAAAAACTGGCAGGCCAAGGATATTGTCATCCATTTTAACGAGTGGAATAAATTGTTAAATCAGGCCTTGAGAGCGATCCTCAATCAGGAAACGCCCCATCTCGAAGAAGATTATCTGGCCTATAATGACCGAATGTACCTTGAAAAACACGTCCAAACTTGGGAAGAGACCCTTGCCAATGCTGCGGCAGTCACCGAGGAAGCCATCCAAATCGTTCAATCTTTCACACCTGAAGCGTTATTGGACCCTAATCATCATCCAATCTTCAAGGGCGCGACCATTGCATCCCAAATCATGGGTTATTATATCACTCACCCCAGCTACCATCTGGCAGATTATGATCTGAAAAATGGCCGTGGAGATGCCGCCATTGAGCGCATGCAGCAAATCGCTGAAGAAATCAGCCAATATGACGAATCTCCCCGGTCCAAAGCCTCAACCCTGTACAATGTGGCCTGCTTTTTTTGTATGATGGACAGGCTTGACGAAGCCCTGGACACGCTGGAAAATGTCTTTCCCGATGCCCCAGACTTGAAATCCTGGGCCAGGAAAGACGAGGATTTAAGCAAATTGCATCAAAATGAGCGCTTCCTGAGCATGACAGAAACCGAACCTGAGTAGGCCTTAGGCCTGTTCCGATTTTGTAGTGCCATTCAATTTTCGATACAAAAAGGCATAAAAAGGCAAAACGGGCGTTAATAATAGAGCAGAGATGGTCAACCCGAATGGGATCCCCATTCGGGTGGCTATGGTGCCCACCAGCGGTCCCCCGCCGATTTGCCCGCTGGCATCCACCAGACTGGCCATCGAAAGCACCGTCGCCCGTACAGAAGAATCCAATTTCCGGTTTACCCATCCCGTGTACAGCGGATAATGCACCTCCCGGAAGATGGTGATCAGAAAGATCATCCCAGCCGCAACGTAGAAATTTCCGGTTGCAGCGAAGATCAACAACCCCGCCATGATACCCACACTCAGGAAGGATTGCAACCAGATGCTTTGATTGAGATCCGTGGCATATTTCCATTTTTGCAGCAAACCCAGGCTCAGGCTCCCCAGCAGCATTCCGGCAATATGAATCAAACCAAACCAGATCACCGGCTCAAACAGCGGAAAATTGAACCCATCCACCATACGCGCTTCCCAAAGCCTGTCCACCCCCTCACTGTAAAGCCCAAAAAACAAGCCAATAGCAAAGATGCCCAAAAGTCCGGGATGACTTCTGGTCAGGCGAACCCCATTCTTGAGGGTATGAATCATCGAGTCCATGTGAGTGCGCTCAGTCTGGGGTATGGGGTGGAAACCGGTTTCCACCATGGTCAGCCCAAAATAGAGGGTCAACAAGAGAAAAACCACTCCGGATGCTTTAATGGTGAAAGCATAACTGATCAATCCAAGACCCATCCCAAGGGCAATTCCAAGCACAGCCCCAATCAAGCCCACCTGTTCTCCGCGCATGAACAGGGATGCGGCGACTTCCTCATCCGTCTCATCGGTAATCCAGGCTTCGGTTGCCCCGCTGGTAAAGGTAAAGCCTGCTCCCCAAATCACCTGTGCCAGAAGGATCACCCAGAAATTCGGCCAAAGGCCCTGCAAAAAGAAACCGATCCCGGTCAGAAACAAACCGATCAGGATTGATAACCGCCGGCTGAAAACATCCGCGACCACCCCCGTGGGGATTTCCAGAAGTAAGATGCTCACTTCCAGCATCGTGCCGGTCAGCACCAATTGCAGAGGTGTCATGTGGACAATCTGGATGTAATAGAGTGAATTGACGGCAAAGCACATCCAATGAAACATGGAAGTCAAAAATCGCAATTGTTGGTAAGAACGCCGGGCAGAAAGTCGCATTTATCCTCTGGTGGGATAGAGTATTGAGATTTTGTATTTTAAATTGGCAATTCCAAGGGTGAAGTAAAAAAAACATTGTATCATATCGTCAATTTATGAAAGGATACCCGATAGAGCATGCGAAAAAACCATGCAATTTGAACTATTATCATCAAAAAGATACCAAATTCCTCAAATTAATTGCCATTCTAATTAATACATACCACAAGTTTTCACTATAATTAAAGGTATCGCTGACAAATCATGGCACGGCAATGAAACCTATCCAGCCCAGCATGACAGAAATTCACAGTCGCAGCGAACCCCTCCTTTATCGGTTTCCAGTCAGGTAGCTGACAAATTTCCTATCTTTACAACCATTCAGGTGTTCAAGCTTCCCTGAAGAGGATAAAGAATTAATGGATGTCTGCACAAACAGAGCGAAACCTTAAATCATATTATTTCATGAACACCAAAGGAAGGAGATATCGAACATGAGTAAACCATGGGTATATAAAATTCTGATCGGCTTCATCATCTTATCGCTGGCTTGTAGTTTTAGCAAAGACAAGAAAGAAGATGATTCTAAGAATCAATCCGATGCACCAAGCCAACAAAGTGGACAAGTTCAAGAGCAGCCCTCATCCGCTGATGCTCCCCAAAACCAAAGCAACACCACAAATAAGGTGGAAATTAGCCAATGGGCGTCCTCTGCCCAGGCAAGCTCCGAGTATGGCAGCGATAACTGGGCAGCGTATCAGGCAACCGGCAGCCCGGATACCCAAAACTGTGCCGATGAAGTCACTGCATGGGCTTCTGGTGCTAGTGATGGCGTCGATTGGCTGGAATTAACTTATGATACCCCGGTCACTCCGACGAGGATTAATATCGTTCAAACCTACAATCCATCTCAGGTGACCGAAGTAATTCTATATGATGCGAAGGGTTCCGCATATTCCATCTACAAGAAAGATCCTAAACTGGTGAGTGATTGCCCATATACTCTTTCAATACCGGTGAAACAGGCAAAGTACAAGACCCAACGCATCCGAATTCATGTGGATCAATCCCAATTAGGTACCTCCTGGAATGAAATCGACGCGGTGGAATTGATAGGGTTTGCCGACCCGGGGGCAGCATCGGCCTCTCAGGCTCAACAAAGCGAACCTGTATCCTCCAAACCCAGCGGTACCAGTAACAGTGATGCCCCTCGTTTCTTTTATGACGAATTCGATGGCCCATTGAGCAATCTTTGGATCGATGATGTATTTTACTATACCGACGAAGATGACCCGGATGCAGAGCCGGTCTATACCATCGAACAGGAGCGTGGAAAACTTAAGTTTTACCTCAAAACCCCCTGGCAGTATGTTTACTACCTTTACACCCCTCAAACATATCGCAATGTACGTATTGATTATGAAATTGAAAACAAGGGCGTAAATACCAATAACATTGGTCTGGTCTGTCGTTTTAGCGATTACGGGTATTACGAGTTCATCGCCACTTCCGGCGGTTATTACAGCATCATGCGCTACTACGAAGATGGTGACAAAGAACTCGCCACCGGCGGGATCAAATCCATCCGCTTTGGCACGGAAAAGAAAAATGTCTTCACAGCTATCTGCAAGGATGATTATCTTTATTTCATTGTCAATAATGTGGAGATCGCCAAAGTCTATGATGATGAAATCGAGGAGGGATTGGCGGGCATCAACGTCTCCGCCGAGGATGTTGTCCCGGTACAGGTGGAAATTGATTGGCTTGAAATTAGCGAGCCCTGAGTATTTATTTCAGCTGAATTAATTTAATATGTGATTCATTTTTACAAACCAGGGAGTGGCAAGTTCCACTCCCTGGTTAGTTTATTAATTGAAATTTATTACCCAGTTGACCCAAGCAGCCAAGTTCTCCAACCCTGAGTATAATAATATTCTAACAGTCGAAATAATCTTTTTAGTAAAAAAAGTAAGGGGAAACCACAGTATGAAACAGGTCTCTCAACAAGATCAACAAAATCGAATTTATCGAGCCATTGAGTACATGGAAAATCATCTCCAAGACTCCATGGTTTTGGAAGACCTGGCCGTTGTGGCTGGTTTTTCACCTTTCTATTTCCATCGAATATTCACCAGCTGGATGGAGGAGTCCCCCATTCAATATTTAAATCGTCTGAGGCTGGAACGAGCAGTCAATTTGATTGAAAAAAATCCTATGCTTAACCTAACCCACATTGCAGGAATTTGCGGCTATTCGTCGGTCTCCGTATTCTCGCGATCCTTTAAACAAAAATATGGCCTATCCCCGCGGACCTATCGAAATGAACTCACTTCACACTCTGCTGATACCACACAGCCCATAGTTCCAGTATCCATGGAAAACATGGCTGCCTATCAGCAAGGGGTGGAGATTCTTGAGATGCCCGCATTCAATGTCCTGGCGGTTCCCACCATGCAAGGGTACCAATTGGATTCGATCTGTTCCGCCTGGGAGACCCTTTTCACCTGGACACAGGCCAGGCAGCTTTGGCATGCGGATATCTGGCGTTTGGGAATCAGTTTCGATGATCCAAAAATTACGCCGTTAGGAAAATGCCGGTATTATGCCGCATGCAGGATTGATAAACCGGTAAAGGCAGCGGGGAATTTGAGTATCTTCACCATCCCGGAAGGGAAATACATACTCTGCCATTTCGAACTAACAGTAGACAAAATTCAAGCCGCCTATCATTGGGTCTTCCACAAAATCATGCTGGATGCGCAAGTTCAGTATCGTGGGGGCATGGTCTACGAGCGGTACCTTTCCCCGTCGGAAACGCCAGCCAATCAACCCATGCGCCTGACCATCGCCATCCCAATCGAAGACCTGCGCTAGTCATTCAGCAAGAATTGCAAAGTTCTACGCAAGCCTGGTCATGCAGGCAACTTCTTCAAGCAGTATCCTTGGATCATAATAAAAAAGGAAGGTGCAGGATGCAACCAGAAAAAACTCAAGCTAGACAAACTTTTGCACAATTTTCAAACCTATCAGGCTCGTCCTATGAAATTGGACAGCAAATTGGGATGCGGATTAAACAACACCCAGCTGCCCTGCAGGCAATGTTGATGCCAGCAGCGGCAATAAACCAGATTGAAAGTAAACAACAGCTCAGCTTATTCCGCCAATATTTTCCCAACCAACTGGAAGAAATGCAGGGTACTGCAGATGAAATAAAAACGCCGGTGGAGCAACTCGCTTATCTATCAGCCTCCTACTTGCGCGGCGGCAATTGTTGCCATTTCATCTTACCGGGGCGGATCATGCAAAATCAGCAGGATATCCTGGCACGCAGCTATGAATTCTCAGAAAGCATGGATGACATGAACATCAGCCGGATTTCCTCGCCCGGAGTCTATACACACATGGGCAGCGCCATGATGTGGCACGGCCGATATGATGGCATCAACGAAAAAGGACTCGCCGTCACCATGTCTGCCGGTGGTTTACCCGTTAGTTCACTGGAAGGATTGCTGCCGCCCATCCAGGACGGTTTCCAATTCTGGACCCTCATCCGTGCAGTATTGGAAACATGCCAGACGGTGCAGCAAGGCATAGATTTAATCAAGGATGTCCCCCTTTGTGGAAATCCCATTTTAATGCTGTTAGATGCAGCAGGCGACCAGGCCAGAGTGGAAGTGTTGGGAAACCAAATTGCCGTAAAATCCATCCGGGCGGAAGATGAGGAATTTCCATTAGCTGCCACGAATCATTTTCAGGATCTTTCTGCTCCGAAAGTACCTGTGTTTAAGCAGTCCCATACCCGCTTGAAGACAATAGAAGATTTTCAGAACTCAAAAAACAAGTTCACTCTTCAGGATGTACAGACCTTCCTGGACATGCTCTACCCGCAAGGGGTATCCTGCAATTATTATCAGGAATTCTTTGGCACCCTGCGTTCGATGATCTTCAACCCGAAGGAAAAGAGCTTACAGGTTCGCTTTGGTACGCCTGGATTGAATGAATGGAAAACACTCTCCCTGCTGGATGATTTTCAAGAGAGCTTCTTCCCGGTAAATTTGAAGGATGAAATCGCTGCCCCAGAGTTTTGGGCAAAAGCATAGGTAAATAAAACCACTCCTCGCTATCAATTATTTTTTACAGGTGGAAAATCGGTCTTGTGTGTCAAGGCAAGGCGCCCATTTGGGTATGCCGCAACACAGTAAGACCGATTTAAGTTAAGCAAAAGTCTCCTCAGGAATCCATTCTTTTGGATATGGTGATCGAAGAGGCTTTTTTTTTTACAGGAAAGTATTTAGGTTTTCCACTCACAATAAAACCGATTTAATGGATCAAATGAACCAATTTGGGAACGAAAGGTTGGGTTGACTCGTTCATAGCATATGAAACAACCTTGACCTGTTGTTATCTTCGGTGTAGCCTATAGCTATAGCATTGCATCAGGCGGGTTGAACCTATAAAATATTTTCATCACTGTTAATCAAGCATGAAAATTGTTGCGCTAGCTAGTTCAGGTTATTCTTTGTAGATGTTTTAGCACGGTTTGGGGACGATGTCTCCCCTTGAGGTGACCTATGAATCCATTTCTTCGTCGATTATTAGTTGTTACGCTTTTTAGCGTATTGATCCTGACTTCCTGTAATGGGGAAAATAAGCCAAAGGGGACCCCAACGCCGGAATTAACCGCATCGCCGACGGAAGTCGTGCGGCAGTTAAGTGTTGAGGATGTCCTGAAGGGGGAGACGGTTCTACATCCCCTGATCCTGGAATTCAGCCCCGCAATGGGCGAATCCTTACACCTGGATGGGAAGATCAGCCTGACGTTTGATCAGGCCATGGATGCGAAAAGTGTTGAAGCCGCCTGGCAACTTCATGACAGTGCTGGAGAAAGTGTAACTGGTAGTTTTGTCTGGCAGGAGGGTAAACAGAAATTAGTTTTCACTCCTGGCAGTTCATTCCTGGCCGGGGAAAGTTACAAGCTTACCCTGCAGGAGTCCGCCGCATCTGCGGCCGAGGTTCCCCTGGCGGAGGCATTTGAGCAGCAATTTTTCACCCCCGTCCCCTTGAAAATCAGCCAGGTTTTCCCTGAAGCGGACAGCGTCGAAATTGAGACAACCACCTGGATCACCGTAATTTTCAACCAACCGGTTGTCGCTCTGGGCATTCAGGAAGATCAGACCGCCTTGGTTCAGCCACTGACATTTGATCCGCCGATTACCGGACAGGGGGAATGGATCAACACCTCCGTGTATGTCTTCCAGCCGGAACCGCCTCTGTTCGGCGGCATGAAGTACACCGTCAGTTTAAAAAATGAGGATCAGGATACGGGGTTTGTTTTAGCCGAACCCTTTCAATGGGCTTTTTCCACCCTCAAACCCTCTATTAAATGGATCGCGGTGGATGACAATTGGATCTCACCACCCTCCACTTCGATTGAACAACCTGTTTCCATGCTGCCAAAAATTGAACTCAGTTTCTTTCAACCCATGGAGACTGCAACCTTTTGGGATAAAATCCACCTGGTGGCAGGGGATGATAAGGAAATCCCACTGCGTTCCCAATGGAATAAGGAAGGCACAGCAGTTACCCTCTATCCCAGGCAATTCCTGTTGATGGGAAATTATGCCTATGATTTGGTGATTGACGCAGACGCCAAGGCACAAAACGGTGGCATGCTGCAAGAAGAAATCCGTACTACTTTTCACACGGTTCCGGTACCCGGTATCCAACAAATTTACCTGGATAGCGGACGAAATGTGGTGGTTAATTTTCTCTCCGATATGAATCAAAAAACTTTTAAAAATAGAATTCGGGTAACCCCGCCGGTGGAGAACTTAAGCTGGTATTACGACAGCAGTATGCATTCCATGTACATGTACGGCTTTTCCCCATCCACAAGCTATGAAATCAAAATTCTTCCTGGCACAACGGATATCTTTGGCAATGCCATTAATACGGCCTATAGCGAAATAGTGGAGATTCCCCCAATCAATCCCTATGCCTATTTGAGCCTGCCGGATTTATCGCAATATCGAGTCGATGGTCCGCAGGAATTCTTTGTGCAGTTTACTAACATACAATCGCTTGATTTTGAATTGTATGAGTTAAGCGAAACTGACTTTTTATCCCGCATATCCAAAGGGACGCAGGTGATCACAGAAGGGGATCCCGTATGGCAGCAGCATGTGGAAATCGACAAGCCGCTGGATGCCAGAGTAAATCAAAAATTCGACCTAAGTCAGGGTGGAGAGAATAGTCTGGTTCCCGGGTACTATTTCCTGGGCATGGACAGCGCAGATGTCACCTATGAAGGCAAAGGCCGTTTCCTGGATACGCGCCTCTTGATGGTGGTTTCCGACAGCTTGAATTTGAAAGTATCCGAAGGCAACGGACTGGTATGGATGACTGGATTGACCTCTGGCACTCCGACAGCAAAAATGCCTGTAACTGTTTTTGACCAGGATCAAACCATCATCGCAGAAGGCGAAACGGATCAGGACGGTTTGTTTGCCTTTGACTTGAGCATGGATCAAACCGATGTCACCCTGTACGCCTCGAGCAGCAGTAAAAATCATTTCGGCTTTTCCAGCCAGGACTGGTACAGCGGGGTTTCCTCGGATGATTTTGGGATTTGGTCCACCTATTATTCCAGGAATACCTATGATTCATTAACCAGTTACGTCTACACCGATCGGCCTTTGTACCGACCAAATCAACCGGTGTATTTCAAGGGTGTGGTGCGCAGGGACCGCGACCTGATCTATTCGCTGCCGGACAGTAAGGTCAGCAAAGTGGAGGTGGTGATTGAGAACTATGAGAAGGAAATCTTCCGCAAGGAATACCCCCTCTCCGCTTTTGGCTCCTTTAATGGGGAATTTAAGCTGGATGCGGAAACCGCTTTGGGTACGTATTTCATCACGGCGTACAATCCGGAAGACGACACTGTGATTGGATCCGTGACCTTCAATGTGGCCGAATATCGCAAACCGGAATTTATCGTGGAAGTCAGTGCCACCCCTGAAGAAGTAGCGCTAGGGGATAAGCTGTTGGCAGTGGTCAACAGCCGCTATTATGCGGGGGGGGCCTTGCCCGGTGCATATGTATCTTATTCGTTAACGTCCTCTCCCTATTTCTTCAGCGGCAGCGGCGATTTTGACGAGTACAGTTTTGTCGATCAGGTGACTTATTACTCCGGTAGGGATACCGGGGAAGATTATTATCGCCTGGTCACGGAAGGGATTGGGGAAACTGATGAGGCGGGTGTCTTCTCTATTCAGATTCCGGCGGATAAACGAGATGCCAAAGGCAGCCGCTCCTTGACTTTGGATGCTACAGTGACCGACCTAAGCGGCAACGCAGTCAGTGGACAGGCCTCTGTGATTGCCCACAGCAGTGAGGTGTATGTCGGGGTGAAATCAGAAGGTTATGTCGGCCAGGCAGGCGAGGAACAGAAGTTCAGTCTGGCGGCCGTGGATTGGAACAGTGATCCAATTGCGGATCAAAACCTTTCAGCGACGATTTACAAATTGGATTGGTACAGTGTGCAAAAAGAAGATGCCAGCGGAGTGCTGCATTGGGAATACAGCAGCAAGGAAATTCCGGTGCAGCGATTCCAGTCCCTCAAAACGAATGCGGATGGTCTGGCGAGCATTGCCTTTACCCCGGAAGTGGGCGGCAACTATTTTGCCCGGGTGAGTACACTGGATTCTAAAGCACGCAAGTCGCAGGCCAGCGCCATGATGTGGATTTCGGGCGGGGAGTATATCTCCTGGCAGCAAAATGACGACCGCACCTTCAATCTGGTAACGGATAAAGACAGCTACAATCCCGGTGATGAAGCCGAAATTCTGATCGCATCTCCGTATCAAGGTACCTCTTATGCCCTGCTGACCGTAGAGCGTGGATTGATTCGCAGCCAGCAGGTGCTGAAATTAACCGACAATAGCACGGTAGTCAAACTGCCGATCACTAAGGATATGGCGCCCATTGTTTATGTCTCGGTGCTGGTCGTCAAGGGGGTCGACGAGTTGAACCTCTACCCTGATTTCAAAATGAGCATGGCTGCCCTGCATGTTTCCACGGAGGAGCAAGCCTTGCAGGTTTCCGTTGCCGCAGACCCGCTGGAAGCCGGCCCAGGGGACAAGGTGACTTATGATATTGAAGTACTGGATGCTGCAGGCAAACCCGCTGCCGCAGAAGTCTCTTTAGGGTTGACGGATCTGGCCGTATTGGCCTTGAGTGATCCGAACTCTCCATCTATGCTGGATTATTTCTATCAAGAACGCGGGCTTTCGGTGCAAACCTCAATCCCAATCACACGCAATATTGAGGCTTATAACGCCTTGATGCAAGCATCCGTGACCGAAGGACAATTGGCCGGCAGCGGCGGCGGAAAGGGCGGCGGGGATGAAGGCGTGCCGTTGGTGCGTCAAAATTTCCCGGATACCACGTATTGGATGCCGGACGCCATCACAGATGAGAATGGAAAAGTAAGGGTCACCGTGACCCTGCCGGATACCCTGACCACCTGGCGTATGGACAGCCGCGCGGTGACAACCGCCACTCAGGCCGGTCAAAGCACGGTGGATATCCTTAGCACCAAGCCATTGATGGTTCGTCCGCAAACACCGCGTTTCTTTGTGGTGGGCGACGCGTTGACCCTGGGTACGGCGGTGCATAACAATTCGGATAAGACCCTGGAGGTTGTGGTCAGTCTGGAAGCCACAGGATTGGCGATCAGCGGAGAGGCGGAGCAGACAGTGGAGATTCCAGCCGGTCAGCAGGTATATGTCATCTGGCCGGTGACGGTGCCTGCCGATTCGGTTCGGGCGGATCTAACCTTCCGCGCCTCAGGCGGCGGCTTTGAAGACGCCAGCCTACCCACGCTGGGAACGCTGGATCATCAAGGCATCCCGGTTTACCGGTTTGAAGTGCCAGAAACGGTCAGCACTTCCGGCTCGATGAATGAGGCCGGTCTGCTTACCGAAACCATCCAACTGCCGCAGACCATGAGCATTGCAGAGGGCAGCTTGAACATCACCATTGAACCATCCCTGACTGCCGGTTTGCAAGCCGGGTTGGATTATCTGGAACATTACCCGTATGAATGCACCGAACAGACCATCTCGCGCTTTTTGCCCAATTTGCTCAGCTATCAGGCGATGAAGAAGGCCGGCATGCAGAACGCAGAATTGGAAACCAAACTAAGCGAGGAGATCAATTTGGCCATGCAGCGCCTGGATAATGCTCAACTCAGCGACGGTGGCTGGGGCTGGTGGCCTGGCAATAGCCAAAGCCATCCCTTGACATCCGCTTATGTGATGTTTGGCCTGTGGCAGGCCAAACAGGCAGATTTCGCGGTGAGTGAAACAATGCTGAACGAAGGGAAAACCTATTTGCTGGATAAGATTAATAAATTTAGTAAAGAGGAATTTTCACGATCCACCTATGAGCAAAACACTTTGGCTTTTATGCTGTATGTGTCGGCTCAAATGGATCAACCGGTGGTAAGTCAGGCGGTGCAGTTGTTTGATCATTGGGAATATCTCTCCCTGGAAGCCCGCGCGTATCTGGCTTATACCCTCTATGAAATCAATCCCGAGGATAAACGCATTAGTACTTTGATGAGCGGCCTGGTGGACGAAGCCATCCTCAGTGCCAGCGGTGCCCATTGGGAAGATCCGATCCATGACCCGTGGAACTGGAGCACGGATACCCGTACCACTGCCGTGATTCTGGATACCATGATTCAAGTCGATCCACAGAATCCATTGACCGCCAATGCGGTGCGCTGGTTGATGCGCAATCGAACGCAAGGGCATTGGGCCAGTACACAGGAAACTGCCTGGACGTTGATCTCCCTGACGCACTGGATGGAAATCAGCGGGGATTTGCAGGCCGATTATGGCTATGGGGTATTGTTCAATGGCGATGAATTGCAAACCAGTGAAGTTACCTTGGACTCTCTGGAAGAAATCCGCACTTTACAGGTGGATATAAAGGACTTTGTTCAGGAGGGTCTTAATCGCCTGACTATCGCCCGCACGGACGGTCCAGGAAATTTGTACTATACGGCGGATTTGAACATCAAGCTGCCGGTGGATGAGGTTAAGGCACTGGATCAGGGGCTGTTGATTTCACGCAGCTATTACCAACTGGATGATTTGAAGACGCCGGTGGTTCAAGCTCAGCAGGGTGATACGCTGATGGCGGAAATCACCCTGGTGGTTCCGCAGACCGCGCATTACCTGCTGGTGGAGGATATGCTCCCGGCTGGCTTTGAAGCGGTGGACACCTCGTTGAAAACCAGCGAATCCTATTACGGCGAACTTGGCCTGGAAAATCTGCGCGGCTGGGGCTGGTGGAATTTTGAACACGTCGAATTACGCGATGAGAAAGTGGTTCTCTCCGCAGAATTGTTGCCTGCGGGAACCTACAGTTACACTTATTTGGTAAGGGCATCCTTCCCTGGAAAATTCAACGTCATCCCGCCCGTGGCACAGGAATTTTACTTCCCGGATATCTACGGACGCGGCGATGGCAGCCAGTTTGAAGTGCTGCCGTAAGGAATAAAGAGGAAGGGCAGTCAAGACCCGTAAAGGCAATTCATACTCTGCGAGCACTTTGAATTGCCTCTACGGGTGGTGTTGATTGTATATTTGGCAATATCATCCATGTAAATTAACCTTTTCTGACAGCACCTCATTGTTTAAAAACAGGAATTTTCGGATAAAATGCTCTTACTGAGGTGTTGGATTTGCGAAAGTTGACCTGGTTACAGAAAAATTTCTTTCAAAAGATCACCCTGCTCGCTGCCAGCTTGCTCTTAATGGGTCTGGCCTGGTGTTTTTGGGCTCTCCATGACTTGCCCGATCCGGCCAGCCTGCCGGAACGGGCGCACAGCCCCAGCATCCGCATTGAGGACCGCAACGGCCAATTATTGTATGAAATTCTATCGGATCAGGAAACCCGGCACAGTCCGGTGGCACTGGATCAGATTCCCATGGCATTGCAGCAGGCGGTGATTGCCACCGAAGACCGCACTTTCTACGAAAATCAGGGCGTGGATGCCGGCGGGATATTGCGCTCGCTTTGGATCAATTTACAGGGCGGGGAGACGCTGGCCGGGGGCAGCACCATCACCCAGCAGGTGGTGCGCAATTTATTGTTTGAGCCCGAAGAACGCTATCAACGCAGTTTGAAACGTAAATTTCGTGAGGCTGTGCTGGCCTGGCAGCTTACCCGTAGCTATACCAAGGATGAAATTCTGACACTGTATCTCAACCAGACCGATTTTGGAAATTTCAGCATTGGGGTGGAAGCGGCTGCCCAGACTTATTTTGGCAAGCCGGTCAGCCGGCTGGATTTGGCGGAGTGTGCCTTTTTGGCTGGCCTGCCCCAATCGCCCACCTTGTATGATCCCTTTACACATCCGGAAGCCGCCCTGGCACGGCAGCAGATTGTGCTGGGCTTGATGGTGAAGGCCGGTCTGCTCAGCCCGCAAGAAAGAGAACTGGCCGCAGCAGAGCCGATCCAATTGACCGCCTATTCCTTTCCCATGCAGGCGCCCCATTTTGTCCTGATGGTGAAGGCCCAACTGACCGATTTGCTGCCCGAGGAGACTTTCCAGCAATCCGGCTCCTGGGTGGTGCATACCACGCTGGATTTGAACTGGCAGCAGTTGGCTGAAGCTGCCGTCAAGACGCAGATGCAGCGCGTCGCGCAGGATGCAAAAGCCCCCCTGGGACATAATTTGAATAATGCCGCTGTGGTGGTCCTGGTTCCGCGAAGCGGAGAGATCATGGCCATGGTGGGCAGCCCGGATTACAAGGATGCCGCACACAGCGGCGCGCTGAATATGGCAATCGCGCCTCGGCAACCGGGCTCTTCCCTTAAACCATTGATTTACGCCAGGGCACTGGATCCGACTCAGGAGGCTCCCTGGACGGCCGCCAGCATGCTCTTGGACGTCAGGACGAACTTTACCACCCATGATCAAAAAGCCTACACACCTTCCAATTATGACGGTCTGGAACATGGCCCTGTGCTGCTGCGTGAGGCGCTGGCTTCGTCATTGAATATTCCGGCGGTACTGGCTTTGGATCATGTGGGATTGCAGTCCTTCGCGGATTTTGCGGCTCAATTGGGTATGCAGCCCTGGCATGATCTGGATGGACTGGATTTGTCTCTGGCGCTGGGGGGTGGGGAAGTGACTCTGCTGGATCTGACCTCTGCCTATGGCGTTTTTGCCAACGGCGGTCTGCGCCTGGCGCCCTATGCCGTCAGCAGTATTACGGATGGGCAGGGGAGCATCTTTTACCAGCATGAGTTGGAATCCAGTGTACGGGTGATGGACGAACGAGTCGCCTGGTTGATCAGCGATATCTTGAGCGATGACCCTGCCCGCTATCTGGGGTTTGGCCGCAACAGCATCCTGCAATTGGACCGGCCCGCGGCGGTCAA
Organism: Leptolinea sp. UBA5203; assembly: GCA_002412765.1. Lineage (GTDB taxonomy): Bacteria > Chloroflexota > Anaerolineae > Anaerolineales > Anaerolineaceae > UBA5203. The sequence continues at coordinate 58,135 of DHVR01000054.1, forward strand.
GACCGGCACCACCACCAATTTTCATGACAACTGGACCGTGGGATACACACCATCCCTGGTGGTGGGGGTGTGGGCAGGTAATACCAATCATGAGGGCATGCGCGATATCACCGGCTTGACCGGCGCGGCGCCCATTTGGGCGCAAACCATGCGCTCCATCCTGACCGGAACCAACGAGGAAGAGTTTAACCGGCCTGTGGATATGGTACAGCTTCCGGTGTGTAAGTTATCCGGGTTAATCCCTGGGGATGCCTGTACCCAGCAGAAAATGGAATGGTTTATTCCCGGAACAGAACCCACAGCGGTGGATACCTTTCATCAAGTTGTCTTGTTGGACAGCCGCGACGGACTGCTGGCGGATGACAGCACCCCTGCGGAAGAGCGTTATCCGGCTGTTGCTCTGAATCTGCCTGTGGCAGTACAGCGTTGGGCACAGGAGCAAGGTCTCCTGCTGCTTGCGGACGTCGTTCGTGATCCGTTGGCTGAAAGACCCGCCGAAGCCAATGGGCAGGGCTTGATGATTACCTCACCGGCCAACGGCAGCATTTATCATCTGGCCAAAGGGGTACCTCCGGAATCGCAGCAGATTCAAATTCAAATTGCCGGTGCTGCTGGTATGAAGCAGGTCAATTATTATCTGGATGACAGCCAGCTCGCAACGGTTAATGCAGCACCCTATACATTCTGGTGGCCGTTGGCAAGAGGCAGCCATGTGCTGAAGGCAGTGGTCCTATTGGATGGGGGAGATTTCTTAAGCAGTGAACCCGTCAGCTTTACGGTGAAGGAATAAATTCAATTCCGATGGAACTGTTCTGAATCCATATAATTTAAATAACTAGAAAACCAAAATCATTATTCCACGTTCTTCATCATGGAAGCGAGTTTAATTTCTGCATATAAAGGATACTTGACTTAATGTAAAGTATCCTTTATATTATATAGAGGAGGCGGTCAATGGAACTTGGAAATACGATTCGACGATGGCGATTTGATGCCCATGAAATGTCCCAACAGGAGCTGGCGGATTTGATTGGGGTTTCCCGCATGACGATTTATTCGATTGAGAAGGGGAACTATACACCATCCACGCTCCTGGCCCTGAAAATTGCCCGGGTTTTTAATACCTCGGTGGAGGAAATATTCTTCATCGATGATAAGGAGCCAAAGAATGAATAAGAAAGTAATCATTAACTTTTTGGGGATTCTCTCCTTCCTCGGTTTGTTGGTCAGCTTCTGGATTTACAAAACTTTGCAGCCTGTGCTGATCCCGGCCAACCCACAGCCCTCACCAGAAATGAATTCCCTGGGCAACTTGCCCGTCTTTGTCCTATTCATTAATGCCATCTACCACCTGATTCTTTTCCAGGTTGCTCTGCAGCAGTACCGCACGGGACCGCGGGTTCTGTTTTTACACTCGCTGTATATTGTGGCGGTGATCCTATCCGGGATCAACCTGCTTACCGACTTTACCATTCTGGCTGACATCAGCAATGAATATCTTTTCTGGGATGTGAGCAATTATTGGGCATATCTCTATCTGGATACGGTTTTCCATTTGGGAATTGTTGGACTGGGTCTGGTTTTGACCTGGAACGCTCCGGAATTTCGATTAAAGGATCTGTTTCAACAAATCCGCAATGGGGATGATCTCATCTTTCGTTCCATCCACCATATGGGATTGATCTGTGCAGTCATTGGTTTGGTGGGCATTTATTGGGCGGTCAAGATGGATGTGGGGGAATCGTATAGAGCCGGTTATGTCCTCGCTGCTGTAATTTTTGCTTTATTCCCGCGAGCCTTCATGGTAGTTTATTGGGGAATTCGCAACCATAAAAAACCACTGCGGGATTGGATGGATGAGAAACAGTTTTCTGATATGGCTTTTGGGTCTCTCTTGATGACAACCGTCAGTATGCCTATGATCGTTGTGTTTGCCATCCTCAGTGCACTGGAGGTAATTCAGCTCCCTGTATACGCCTGGCTGATGCTGGTTTTTATGATCATGCTGCTCGTCCATTCGCTGGTGATGGTCTGGAAAAACAGGATGCAAATTGCGACTCAATGATGACTAAGATCTAAGTTTTTCACCTGTCAAATTTTGAGATCCCCCCCGAAGTCAGTGGGGGGCAACCCATACCAGGCTTCGCGTCATTTTCCAAAAGTGTATTTTGGCCAGGATTCCTCTCCCAAGCGGATTCATTTTCGTTGACTTCAATAAATGCCTTTATAATTGCAGAATCGGAATTTACCTGACTTGCAATCTTTGGTAACCAAATTCTCAACATCAGAAGAATAACTAATGCTTGTCAATGCCCTGCTCCTTCTCCTTACAGAAATCCTGCTCATCCTGTGCGGCCTGGCCTTTCTTCGCGTATTACAGAAAGGCTCTCCAGACCTGCTGCCGGATCTTGCTTCCATCCCACTGCCCTTGATCGCCATTCTCGGTTTGATTGGCAGTACTTTTTTGACAGCTGTGCTTTCCATTTTCATACGCATCAACGGCGAGGTTTTTGCCGGACTTGTGGCTTTGCTCCTCGGCTACACGATATTGGACAGAACCTGGATAAGGGTTTATCTGTACAAACTGCTGACGTTCTCCTGGCGGCAGAATGTCAGCAGTCTGCTGCTTTTTGGATTGTTGTTTGCTTTGGTGCTTGCCACCTCTGCCGACCCCGACCGCTCCTATGATGACGGGCTGTATCATATTCAAAGCGTTCTGCTGATTACTCAACACCAGGGCATCCCCGGCCTGGGTTTGCTGCACAACCGCTTTGCTTATAATTCCATCTGGCATATCAGCAGCGCTTTGTGGGGGTATCCCTTCCTAAATCCGGCTCAACAGCTGTTTTTTATCATCACCCCTTTATTGATGCTCAATTTTACGGCATTTCTGCTAGGCGGGTTGAAAAAAGAAAAGCGCTGGCCGTTGCAGGGTATCAGTTTACTCCTCTTGGCTATTTCCACCGCCTACATGGTTTACTACCGCTTTGATTTTGGCGCTGTGGACAACAATCTGCCTTCGTTTATCCTTGTCTGGCTTATTATGCTGATCTTCATTCGGACAATGTTCCAGCCTGCTAAAGCCACCTCGGACGTTCAAAACACCCTCTTGATCCTGCTCATGGTCATCTTTGCCTGGATGGTGAAAATCTCCACCCTGATGCTGATGGTTCCCGCAGGATATTTATTCCTTACCTTATGGAAAAATCAGCGGGCTGAAATGCTCAAAATCTTCGCGCTCAGTTTTGTCCTGCTTCTGCCCTGGGTGGCCCGCTCCCTGCTTACCTCCGGTTTCTTCATCTACCCACCTCTGACCCCCTGGTTTGGACTGCCCTTTAAATGGCAGATGCCCTTTGCCATGGCGCGCGAAAATGCCCTGGTGGATATCAGTTGGGCGAAAATCCCCGGCGCATCGGCACAGGCAGTCAGTGAGCTGAGTCTGACTGAATGGCTGCCGCAGTGGTTCCAATCCCTGGATCGCAACGAGATTCTTCTGATTGGAGCTGCCATCCTGGCGCTTACCTTGTTCGCATTCTCACTGATCTGTAATTTAAAGAAACTTGGCCTGCAAGCCATTCTGCCGCAAAGCTTGCTCCTGCTCGGCTGGATGCTGGCCTCTCTGGTGTTTTGGTTTTTTAGCTACCCGGACCCGCGCTTCTTGTACGGGCCAGCCATGCCAATCGTTGCTTCGCTGTTTCTCAGTCTATCCTTCTGGCTTCCTGAGCCCAAGCAAACTACCTCACCAGCCTTGATGCACGGCGGCATCCTTTTCACCACCCTGCTCCTTGCCCTGCTGTTTGTGCGGTTGAATATACTCTCGGAAATTGATTATTCCAACATCCAGCTTCAACCCGCTCCCCTGCCTCAAGTGGAAGTGCGCCAGGTACCTATGAACGGCTTCAACCTTACCCTGCCGGTCAGTGGGGATCAATGCTGGGGAAGCGCCGTACCCTGCATCCCAGATAAGTGTTCAAAAGCGGTGCATCTTCTGGGCAAGACGGTTTGGGATGGGTTTATCTTTAAGAAATAGTTCAAGTTTAAGGAATTATTATGGTCTTTAAAACCAGTGAGTACACCGGTGAACTCCTCAACGAAGTCATCTTTGATCATCAGATCATCGAAGAAAAAGTCTTTGTTGCCTGCACCTTTAAAAAATGCGATTTTCACGAAAGCCAATTTAAGAACTGCACCTTTCGCGACTGCCGCTTTGAACAATGCGACCTGAACTTGATGACGGTAGACGGTTCGGTTTTTCAAAATATCTTCTTCGAAAAGACCAAGATGATAGGCATCAACTGGGCCAAGGCCTCCTGGGGCAAGGCTTCTTTTCACCAACTGCTCAAGAAAATTAACTTTATAGAATGCGTGATCAATTACAACACCTTCATGGGTATCAAGCTGGATAAAATCAAGATGGAGAAATGCATTGCCAAAGAGGTCAATTTTAGCAATACTGACCTCACGGATTCCAGTTTGCGCTACACCGATTTCTCCGGTACGATGTTCTCCCACACCAATCTCACTCGCACGGATTTTTATAAAGCCACCAACTACAATATCGATCCTGTCAACAATACCCTGAAAAAAACCCGTTTCATCCTGCCGGAAGCCCTCTCCCTGTTATATAACCTGGATATTGAACTGGTCAGTGACCAGGTGGAAGATGAAGGGGATTCTAACTATCCAAAGAATTAAGAGAGCCGTCACAAAAACAATTAATTACTTGGAAGCCAGCAAAAAAACAACCCCTCCTTCACCTCCCCACACACGGTGTACTGATGGGACAAACACCTCTGAATTGTGCATCAAAACACTTTAGGTTTTAAGGGAGGAAACGATTTGCTTATTCAGGTGTCATTACCACCTGATTCCATACAAACCCCCTTCCAAAGACCAGTGGCAGCCGATGCCTGACATGCTACAATTTCAACATGAGTGAATCCGTGATCATACCCAAGCATCCCCTGTTACAGCAGGTGGTGGAATATTTCTGGATTTTGGAAGGCACACCCTCTTCGGGGGATGATAGTACCTTGATATACCCGGAAGGCTGCATGGAGATGCTGCTCAGTTTTGCCGAACCTACGCGCTGGTCCAGCACGGATCACTGCATTACTCTTTCCAAGAGTATCTTTTCCCCCATACGCACCTGCCATTATGATGTGAGTCCGATGGGGAGGGTGGAATACCTGTCTATTCGTTTTCGTCCGCACAGCCTGCCTTTGATCAGCGACCCGGCGGACTTGTTTGCCAACCGAGCCTGCCATCTGGAGGATGTGCTGGATCCGCACCTCTGGAAGGCCATGCAGCCGGTCTTTTCCATGGAGAGCATGCCGCAGCGGATTGCCTACCTGGAAGAACTGCTCACCCGCTGGATCGTGCGCGGTATCCCGCAGCAGCCTGCTCCTTTTCAATATGCCTTGTCCTTGCTGCAAGGAAGTCACGGACTACTTCCCATCCAAACGCTTTGCCAGGATACTGGGCTGTACCCGCGTAAATTGGAACGTCAATTTCAGCATTTTCTGGGAGTGCCCCCCAAGACCTACGCCAGAATCTTACGCTTCAATCATGTCATGGATACTTTTTTCCAGCATACCCCAACCCCAGCCTCGGAATTTGTTTTCCAAGCCGGATATGCCGATCAGGCACATTTTATTCGCGAGTGCAAGGAATTCACCGGACGTACACCTGGCGATCTTTTCCCCTGATTTTGTTCTTTCCCCTTGGTTTGTCGTTTTTATTCAATACGCCTTTCCTTGCTTAAGATATAACTCCAAGCAGGAACTACTCCATGGGTCTTGTCCATAGGGACAGGCGGAAGTTCCAATATTCGGTTCTGGAGGAAAAGAAAACGATGGATCAATCCCAGCCAAGAGAAATTAAAAATTGGGTGATAAATTTTATCCCTGTGTGGATAGCACAACTAGTCTCGTTCTTGGGCAGCATGCTGGCACAGTACGCCATCATCTGGTGGCTGACCCTGGACAGCGGCTCCGCCGCGGTGATGGCCACTTCCACTTTATTTGGATTGCTGCCAGGGGTACTCCTGGGACCCTTAGCAGGCACCCTGGTGGACCGCTTCAATCGAAAATGGATCATGATTTTATCGGACTTTGTCATCGCGCTGATGGTGGTGGCCCTGATTGTGCTCTTTCGGCTGGAACGAGTGGAATACTGGCACATCTACATCTTAATGGCCGTCCGCTCGCTGGGGGGCGCATTCCACGGTTCAGCCATGAATGCGTCGATCAGTTTGATGGTTCCGGAAAAACACCTGACGCGCGTTTCAGGGATTAACCAATCCCTGATGGGGGTGATGGGCATTCTGGCTCCGCCTGCTGCAGCCATCCTGCTGGCCAATCCAGCGTTGAGTTTCGCTGGTGTCATCTCCATCGATGTAATTACTGCAGCCATTGCCATCTTCAGCATCGCCCTGGTGATTGTGCCCCAGCCGCAAGCCAAAGTTGTACAACTAAGTTGGCGGGCTTTCTGGTCGGAAACAAGGGAGGCTTTTCCCTATGTATGGCAGTGGAAGGGATTGCGGTATCTATTCATTGTTTTGATGGGCTTTAGTTTCTTTTTCATGCCCCTGAATGCGCTTGAATCTTTGTTCGTACTGGAGTCCCTTAAACAGGATATGACCGTTTTTAGTATTTTAGAAACCACCTTTGGGGTTGGTTTTATGTTGGGGGGGGCACTATTGGGAATTTGGGGCGGTTTCAAACGCAAGATTTTCACTATCCTGGCCGCCATGCTGGGGATTGGGATGAGTTTGCTTCTGCATGCCTGTACTCCGGCTGAAAGCTGGTGGATTGCCGGAATAGGGATCGGTCTGTGTGGGCTGCTGTTTCCGGTGATGAACGGTCCGGTGTATGCCATTCTTCAGGCGAATATTGAGGAAGGCATCCAGGGACGTATTTTTGCGCTGCAAGGCAGCCTGAATTCCGGCGTCTCGGCTCTGGCGCTGCTAATGGTGGGGCTGGTATCTGAGTTCGTCAGTGTGCGCCAGATTTTAGTGTTCACCAGCCTTGGGATCATTTTGCTTGCTTTGTGGGGATTCCTGACTCCCTCGTTATTGAAGATCGAATCTAACCGGCAGGTGGAAGGTGAAGACCTGCCGGTTTAATCCTGGTCGATAAGGACTCATGCCAGTAGATCAATGTAGATCAGCCAAACTCCACCGGCGATCATTGCCAATCCTGTGAGAACCAGCAGGGCTGCCGGTCCAAAATTTCCACCTGCTATTGAAAGTTTGGAAAAGAGTTTGCCAAATCAAAGCCCACTTTTTTTTGGAAAATAAAGTAGAGTGAATTTAATAAAACGATTCCGGACCGACGTAGGGGTAGGTCTGAGACCTACCCCACAGATATCAACTTAAGGGAAAATTTTTCAAAACAAATATCGGTACCCGATTATGGCCTGTAGGGGTAGGTTTTAGAAAACAACTATGATGGCCTCGACTTACAAAACCTACCCCACATTTGCTGGACAATCCGCTGATTCGAGGATCACAAATAGTGAGTTTGACTTGGATGATTCGTCACATATTTCTTAAATTGATGCGCATGGGGCAGGTCTGAGACCTACCCCTACCCATGATGGGCACCTCCCCCGCTTAGTGATCGCCACGCCCGACATGTAGACCTCGCGCACCGTTCTGTAAATCAAGCAGGTGCCTGCGGCAACCTTACACGAGCCTTTTTAAAACTTACTCAGAGTTTTTAAACAGCCTCTTAGGGCCTTTTGTAGAACGCTCGTGTATATTCTTTGCCTCTCCAATGAATATTTGCTAAACTTATTGTATAAACAGAAGGAGGAAATTTACTATGGAATTGAAAAGAGAGGCCTTTGCTGAAGAAGTTAAACGAGCCAAAGTTGATAAAGACTTTGTGACGGAATTGATAAAAAGCGTTCATCCAACCCGACAGATCCGCGAAGCGCGTGAGATGGCCAGTCAGGTGTTGATGATTTTAGCGGAAGATGCCCCCCATTGTTTAACGGATTATACTGAATCTTTTTATGATTTTCTTAAGCAAAAAAATGCATTTTCTAAAATGGTATCCCTGTATTGCATCACCGGTTTGGTAGCTGGGGGGTTGGAGCCAAATTTCCCTATTCGAATTACGCAATTTCTGGCTATGTTGGAAGATGAATCGGTGATGATTGCGAGTCATTGTGCCTTAAATTCAGGCCGGATTGCCAGAAAATATACGAGCTATGAGCCCGAGATAACTGAAAAATTTTTAGGGGTAAACAAAATTCAACATAAGCAGAAGGATTTGATCCTGGCCTATGTAATTGACGCCTTTGAAGGTTTTGCAGAGCATTCAAAGCGGTTTGATGAGATCACTGCCTTCGTATGGCAGCAATTGGAAAACCGCTCCCCAAAAGCCAGGGACGCCGCACAGCATTATTTGCAACGCTTTGAACTAATTTCCTGATTTTGATGGATGATAGGCTTCTGCTTAGCTGGCGATGAAGAGGCCTTGTTCTTTTTGGATTTTCAAAGATCCTGTTTTCGCTATTTCATTATCTAGAAATTGGGTCAAAGCTAGCGGATCAATGCCATGTCTGATTTCGTCCAGCCTTTGCATGGAAAATATATAGTCCACCAGGGGCTCAGATTCTGTGATCTTCAGGTGGCATTGATGTTTTTTTTGTTGAATAGTGGAAAAATGTTGGGCTAAAATTTCTTTCCCGTTTTGCAAATTGAATCCAAGGAAATAAGTTATTTTTTCGAATCTTGGTTCAAATTTATGGATGAGGTCAAAAACCTCAGCCATATGTCGGAACCCGTTCGTGGCTGCGAGTAAACGTCCTCCAGGTTTTAGTATCCGCCGGATCCCTTGAAGGGTTCCAGATAAATCTGCCACATGATACAACATGTGATTGGCAAGGACAAGGTCAAATGTCGCATCCGGGAAACTGATGCTGTCGGCATCCGTACAGACAAATTGAAACCGGGAATCGTCTAATAGGTTTTGGCTGGTTTTTAGCATGCCTATGGAGAGATCAGTTAATATTAATGTAGTATTTTGAGGGAGATGTTCCAAATTATTCTTCCAAAGATTACCTGGGCCGCAGCCTATTTCAAGAACCCTGAATCCCTCTTTCAGAGCCATTTCTGTATAAACCCATGAAAACCATGGCATGCTGGTGACATTAAAAAGATCATGTAATTTTCCACGAGCATTTAAATTCTCAGGATCACGATATTGTACATTTTTTAAATATTCTTTGTCAGCCCATCTATTTTGGATCATGATGCCTCAAAAACCAAATGATCAAGAGTGCCAAGTCATCGTTATTATATACCGAATGCAAAAAAAACAAAAAAATGCCCTCAGAACTAAACTCTCATGGATAAATGAGGGAATTGGCTGATTTTGTAGATAATTCCAGTAAACCTGATCATATTTTTGGCGTTTTGCTGTAAATCCAGGCTGTGCGTTCAATTTTCTTGGATAGCACGTAATTAATCAGCCGCATGCGCAGCACCGCCGAAATGACTGTTCCCCGGGCTACCACAAGCCGGTTGTCTGTGTCCAGAACATTCTTGGAAAGGATATGTCCGACGTTAAGGTCCGGGATGGAGATGGATTCCTCTTCTGCTTTGGGTTTGAACCTTCCGGATTTGATCAACTCATCCAATTTAAGGACTTTGTCCCTAAAAATCAACAGCAATTCCGGGTCAAAGAGGTGGCTTGTTTTTTGGATCAATTGGAAAGCCTGTACCGGATCATTTAATTTCATTAAGTTATGGTCATAGGTTAATAACAAATTCAACAAGTAAGAGATTCGGGGTATCTTTTGTGAGAGATTCTTGGGGTTGGTAGATTCCTGCGTGAGGAATGGCGTTTGTTGATAAGATATGGCTTCAGCGATTCTTTCCAGGCGGGGGATGTTTCCCAATAATAAGCGGCCGGTTTCCGGAATTCCAGAGATCATTTCGCTTTCCGCGCCGTTCAAAGTTTCCCCATGCAAGTGTTTATCTAGAATTTCCCGTGGCACAGTTACACATCCAATCTGGCACAACAGCGCTGCAAGTTCAATTTCCCATTGAGGTTCATCCAAGATGAAAGGGGCCATTTGATGCGCCAGGTCCCGCAGCCGACTGGTTTGGGCAAAAACCTCGGGGCTGAACAGGGCGAGAACATCAATGAGAGTTTTTACCGCGCCGTTTAGCGTTTTATTGAGTAAAATCCGCTCCCCGGTGATTAACTGATGTTGGCGGATAGCGTCTTTTACGGTTTGGATGAAGACATCAGATGGACAGGGCTTGATCAGAAAGCGAAAGATTTGACCGATATTGACCGAATCAATGGCCATTTCCAATCCGGCGGCTCCAGTGAGAATCACCCGGGTGATATCCGGATTCAGCTTGCGTACTTCTGCTAGAAAAGCAACCCCATCCATGCCTGGCATATAAAAATCCGAAATTACAGCCGCAATTTCCGGTGTGGTTTTTACGAGCTGCAAACCCACTTCCGCATTGGGTGCTGTCAAAACGTGACATAGATCCAATTCAAACAACTCTCTTGAGAAGGAACTCAAGACCCTGGATTCGTCATCCACCAACAAGATGGTTTGATATGTGTTTTCGTTCATTTCAAATATCCTTTCTATCCTCTTAGGTATGAGCCTCGTTGATGGGCAATTGAATGGTTAATAAAGTGCCTCGATTCTTTTACGATTCAACGCTGATCAATCCCTGTTTTTTTTTACAATGATCGTGTGGGTGATGAATAAGCCTTGTCCGGTTCCATGGCCAATTTCTTTGGTGGTAAAAAAATCGGATCAAAAATTCGATCCCTGGTGTGTTCGTCAATACCGCAGCCAGTATCCTGAATGGGGAATAATTCATGCACAGGATTGTGTCATGTTTTGATTATTATTTTCCCCAACTGATTGGGCAAACGCAGCAGATAGCTTTCAATGGCCTGAACTGCATGGCTGATAGATTGATACATAAGATTTGGCGTGGTGAAAACAACTGGCTCATCCGATCGTCCTATCCCGGGGTTTGGATCATCAGCCAAAGGATGGAAATATCATCCGGCTGGTGGTTTTCTATACCTGATCATAAGTCGGGCAGGGGGTGATGACTATATAGATTAGATAAAAACAACCTAATAATTCTGTTTATTATAGTGAGGTTATTGAATAATCCCCTGTTTGCTGGCCACCGAAATGGCCGCTGCACGTGAATCAACCCCCAGTTTTTGATAAATACTGGCTAAATGGGCCTTGACGGTCCTTTCGGTGATGTTGAGGTGGAAGGCGATTTCCTTGTTTCGATTTCCCTGAGCTACAGAAGCCAGGATTTCCAATTCACGCTCGGTGAGGGTTCCGTGGTTGGCCATCTGGGATTGGGTCTGTACCCTATCCTGAAAAGCACGCTGAATAATCTGCGGTTGAAAGAGGGCTTCCCCGTTGGCGGCGGCTCGGATGGTCTTAATCAGTGTTTGGCGATCGGTGTCTTTGAGTAAATATCCGCGAGCCCCCTGCTGCAATCCCTGCCGCATCAGGTCATCCTCGTTGTAGGTGGTCAGAATAACTACGGCAATCGCCGGCTGCTCCTGATGCAGTTTCTTCAAAGCACTGATCCCGTCCATAATGGGCATCCGCAGATCCATCAAAACCACATGCGGCTGGTGAACCAAGGACAATTCACACGCTTCTTTTCCATTGGATGCTTCTGCCACAATCTCAAAATCAGGTTCGGTTTCCAGGATCAAACGCAGCCCATCCCGCACGATGGCATGATCATCGGCAATTAAAATACGAATCGGGAACTCTGCCATCCTTTATTCCTTGATCCTGGGGAATTGGATCATTAATCGACAGCCTGCTTTAGGCTGGCTTTGCAGTTCGAAGGTGCCGTGCACAGACTTGATACGTTCCTGCATGCCAAGCAAGCCATAATGTCCATCCTGATGGTTCAGGTTTTTTGGGTCAAACCCGATGCCGTCATCTTCAATTTTAAGCTGCAATTCGCTGGGAGTGTGCTGAATTTCGATTTGCACTACTTCTGCGTTGGCATGTTTTTGAATATTAGTCATGGCTTCACCGGTAAGTTTTTCAATTAGGTTACTTTCCGAATTACTTAAATCAGCGGGTAAATCAAGCCTGAGTAGCACTTTCAAATTGGTATGAACAACCATCTCTTCCAATTTCTCACGCAACGTTATAGGTTGCCTGGATTGGCGCAGATCATCAATCACCTGCCGGGAATCCGCCAGGGTGGCCCGGGCGGCCTGCATGGAGCGCTGCACCACGGTTTGCGCTTTTGTTGTATCTCCGATATCCAAATAATGGTCCACCGCGTCCAATTGCAGAATAATGCCCGTCAATCCCTGAGCCAGCGTATCATGCAGTTCACGGGCAATACGCTGGCGTTCTTCGGTACGGGTCATTTGCTCAATTTTTATATTGGCAATTTCCAGTTTCTCCAGCGCTTCTTCTGCTTCGTGTTTTGCGGTGGAAGTTCGATTGTACACGCCTGTAAAAATAAATTGGAACACTAACACCAATCCAAAAGTAAGGAAGGTTAGCAAAGGGTTTGCAAAGAAGGAGGGTTCAAGCCATAAAATATAAAGAAATAATAGCACGCCAAGGACCGTAATCAAACTATATTTCAGTTTTCCTTGAATAGTAAATCCGCTGATCTGACCAATAAGGGTCATGATAATGGCCGGTGCAATGAAAACATTCTGAACCATCCACAGCAGAATGATGACGAACAGGGTTTGAATGCCTACATAAATCAGGAAATGGCGTACGGATTGGGTGTCGATCAATAAGACCACCCAATACAACAGGATGTGCAGGCTCATCAGGAGGGTAAAGAGGACCTTAATCGGCCAGGATGAAAAGGGTATATAAATTAGAGTGCCTACCAAAAAACAAACCAGAACTGCTGTCAGGAACCAGAAAAAGGGCAGCTCTGTTCTGGATTCCTGGAATCTATTTTTCATTTGCAGGCTGAATTTTTGCCGCAGGGATTGGATTATATTCTTCATGCTTTAATGTTCTCCGCTTGATTCCATTATATCGGCATCTTTTGATTCGTGTATTGTCCGAATGGACAGTGTCCAAATATCCACCCAATTGCACGGCTTGGACGATGGCAGATGTCCGGTCCTTCGGTATGATCAGGGTAGTCAAATTTTGTAGATGGGAGAAGAAAATGGAAGCCATTCAGATTCAAAATCTAACCAAAAGTTTTAAAGCCATCCAGGCGGTACGCGGGATTGACCTGAGCATCCGTCAGGGTGAGATTTTCAGCCTGCTAGGGCCGAATGGGGCCGGGAAAAGCACCACCATCTCCATGGTCTCCGGCCTGCTCACCCCAGATAGCGGGGATGCCTTGATTTTTGGTCGTTCGATCCGCAAGGAAACCATTCAGGCGCAGATGCAGGTGGGTGTCGTACCCCAGGAGATCGCCATTTATGCGGATTTATCCGCCCGGCAGAACCTGATGTTTTGGGGACGCATGGCAGGGTTAAGCGGAAAGCTGCTCAGCCGGCGGGTGGATGAAGTATTAGAACTGGTTGAACTGACCGACCGCCAGCGTGGCGACAGCGGTAAATTTTCCGGCGGAATGAAGCGCCGATTGAATATCGCCATTGCCCTGCTTCATCAACCGGCCTTGATTATTCTGGACGAACCTACGGTAGGCATTGATCCGCAAAGTCGGCGCAAGATTCTGGACAGCGTAAAGGTCCTGCGCGATCAAGGTACAACCATTCTCTATACCACTCACTACATGGAAGAAGCCCAGGAGTTGTCGGATCGCATTGCCATCATGGATGAAGGCAGGATCATTGCCTGCGGAACCCAGGCGGAACTGGTTCAGCGCGTTGGCGAGCAGGATCATATTGTATTAAAGGTTGCTGAAGCCAAGGAATCTGATCTGGCACAGATGGCCAAGTCCTTGAACGGCTCCATCCTGACGCTCAAAGATGAGCAAACCATTGAAGTTCTGGCTCACAAGGGGCGGGAAGTGCTGCCGGTTTTGTTTACGGCCTGCAATCAGACGGGCGTTAAAGTGACGGCGGTTGAAATTCAGGAAGCCAATCTGGAAATGGTTTTCCTGCAGTTGACCGGCAAGGCTTTGCGGGACTAACAGGCGGAGGTTGAGAATGAAAGTTTTAGCAATTATGTTAAAAGATTTACAGCATGCCTTTCGTTCGGTGTTTGGGTTGATGTTTATGTTTGGCATCCCCCTCTTGCTGACGGCCGTGTTTTATTTTGCCTTCAATGGCATAGGCGGCGAACAATCCAGCGGACCTGCACAACCAATTCGTATGGTATTGGTCAATCAGGATGCCGGCGAGATGAACAAGCAGCTGGCTGACCTGTTGAAGGGTCCTTCCATGGTGCAGACTCTTCTGGTGAATGAAGAGCAGGATGTGACAGCAGCTCAGCTCCAATTATCTGACGGAAAAACAGACTGTGTTTTAGTCCTTTCCGAGGATTTTTCCACAGGGTATCTTAACCCGGGCGAGCAGGGAACTTTGCAGCTTTATGTTAAACAGTCCGAGGATGTATCTACCATCATCGTGCAGAATGTTTTAGCTTCCATGCTGGATACGCTGCGGGTGCAAAGCCTGATGACTCGCGAGATCGGCAGCGGTTCCATTCCAGTGGAGGCTATTCCTGCTTTATCCGAGCCATTGTTTAATGACCCGCAGGTCACTTTCATCAAGAGCAAAAGCTCGTCTGATGAAGAGTCGGCTGTGAGTGTGGTGATGCAGATTATTCCCAATATCATGGGCGGAATGATGATTTTCTTCGCCTTCTTCAGCGGCGCCTTTGGCGCGCAATCCATTTTGACGGAAGAGGAAGGTGGTACTTTGCAGCGCCTCTTCACCACTGGATCTTCCCGGCAGACGGTTTTGGCGGGTAAATTCCTGGCGGTCTGGCTGACCGTGGTGGTGCAGGTGGGTGCTCTGCTGGCCATATCTAACTGGATCTTCGGGATTCAATGGGGAAGCGTATGGGGACAACTGGCTTTATCCCTGGGGATAGGCACGGCTGCGGCTGGTTTTGGCATCTTTATTCTTTCCTTCTTGCGCAGTGCTCGCTCGGCCGGGATGGTCTTCAGCGGGGCGATCATGGTGACAGGTTTTATCGGCATCAATGCGGTGTTTGGCGGCAGCGGCAAAATCACCCCCAGTGCGCTGTTTGTTCCCCAGGGTTGGGCAATGAAAGGTTTGTTTGCCCTGCAATCCGCGGATGCGGCTGTCTGGGCAAGTGCCGCCGGGGTTTTGATGATCTGGGGGTTGGTGCTCTTTTTACTGGGAAAAATCCGTTTCGATAAACGTTATCAGCGGGAGGCGTAACATGCAGGTATTAGCGATTGCTCAAAAAGATTTTTATCAATTCTTAAAAAAATGGCAGACGTTTGTCTTTTTATTAATCATGCCGGTGGTATTTATCCTGATTTTTGGCAATGCTTTTGGGGGTTCCTCTGGCGCGGTGGTAAAACCTGTCTTAATGGTTTCCGCACCAAATTCTGGCGTGGTCAGTGGAATGTTGCTGAATTCATTGGAGAGCAGTGACGCGTTGACCCTTCAACGGGTGACGATGGACGTTGGAACTCTGGAACAAACGGTAGCCGATTCTCAAGCGGCGGGTGGGCTGATCCTTCCTGAAGGACTGGACGAAACCCTGATGGTTACCAGCGACTACTCCGGCATTCAATGGACGCCAGGCAGCGATGTCATGCAGGCTTCTATGGCAAAGGGCGAAGTGGACCGGTTGTTGAAGCAAATTCACACGGCTGTGGAACTGTCACGTGCCATGGGATCCTCAGAGGCTGGATTGGCCACTTTTCAAACGAATGTGATCCGACTGGCAGGTGAGATGCAAACAGAACCTGTGCGTCTCGAGACCCTTGAGACGGCCTCCAATCCGAATCCATACAGTCAATCTGCGCCGGGGATGATGCTGCAATTCGCTGTGGCTGGCTTAACCGGGGTGGCCGCCATCCTGGTATTTGAAAAGAACGGCCGCACTGAAGCGCGCATGCGCATGACCGGCGTGCCGGCCTGGAAGGTGATGCTGGGGCATTTCACGGCCATTGTCTGGCTGTTGGGCATGCAGTTCTTATTGCTGCTGATTTTTGGTCAATGGGTGCTTGGTCTGGATTATCTGACTACTTTGCCTGCCACCTTGCTGCTCTCTATTCTCACCATCTTGTGTATTTCTGCGTTGGGGTTGTTGATTGGTGTGGTTTCCAAATCCGAGGAAGAGACGGTGGTGTATGCTATGTTTTGCATGTTCGTCCTTTCCGGGCTTGGCGGGCTGTGGATGCCGCTGGACGTCACCGGCAAGGCGTTCCAAACCCTGGGCTATTTGACCCCGCTGGCCTGGGCCATGGACGGTTACAAAGCCATCCTGAACGCTGGGGCAGGCTTGTCTGAAATTGCCAATTCGCTGTTGGTTTTGGGGGCTTACACCCTTGGATTATTGGGCCTCACGATTGGGGTGTATGCTCAACAAAAGGCGAAGGCAAGATAATCGAATACTTCCTCTGAAGTCCCCTATTGGAATTTTGGCCGCGTGAGTAGACCTTACGCAGGGAGATACACGAGGAAGTCTGGGGATGTCATGGATACCTCGATAAGCTCGGTGAACAAAAAAGCCGGATGAGGGATAGAAACCCTCATCCGGCTTAGCTTCGGGAAATCTCAGGTCAATTGATATTGACCGTTGTACAGTTGGTAATAGCGTCCTTTCTGCGCCAGCAGATCGTCATGATCGCCGCGTTCAATAATTTCGCCGTTCTCCAGCACAATGATAGCATTGGAGTTCCTCACCGTGGATAAGCGGTGGGCAATGACAAACACCGTGCGGCCTTCCATCAGCGTATCCATACCTTTTTCAATCAAGCGCTCGGTACGCGTGTCAATCGAACTGGTGGCTTCATCCAGGATCATCACCGGGGGATTCGCTACCGCGGCACGGGCAATGGCCAGCAGTTGGCGCTGTCCCTGGGACAAATTGCCGCCATCGGCCGTCAACAGCGTGTCATAGCCCTGAGGCAAACGCTTGATAAAGGAATGCGCGCTGACTCGTTTGGCAGCCTGGATACATTCCTCATCCGAGGCGTCCAAACGGCCGTAGCGGATATTTTCCAATACCGATCCAGTAAATAAATGCGTGTCCTGCAAGACCATACCCAAAGACTGGCGCAGCGGACCCTTACAGATTTGCTTGATATCAATACCATCAAAAGTGATCTGTCCGGATTCAATCTCATAAAAGCGATTGATCAAATTGGTGATGGTTGTTTTCCCTGCACCCGTAGAACCCACAAAGGCCAGTTTCTGACCAGGTTTGGCAAACAGGGACACGTCCTTAAGCACGGATTTCTCGCCATCATAGGAGAAATTGACATCCTTGAAGCGCACATCGCCTTTCAGTTCAACAAAGGAGAAGGTGCCATCGGCTTGCGGCACTTTCCATGCCCAGTGGCTGGGATGATTCCCATTGCTGTGAATCGTCATGGTACCATCGGCGGCTTTCTCAACACACTCCAGGGTGACCACACCGTCATCAATCTCCGCAGGCTGATCCATGACTTGAAAGACACGTTCCGCACCGGCCATGGCAGCCAGCAGGTTGTTCAACTGGTTGGTGATCATGGTGATGGGCATGCCCATTTGCCTGGAAAATTGTAAAAAGGCAGCCAGGGAGCCAATATCAAAGCGGCCCATCACGGTCAAGATACCGCCAAATAAAGCCGTGGCCGCATAAGAAATGTTGTTTAAATTATTCAGAATCGGCATCACCACACCAGCGTAAAAAGCGGCGTTGGTTCCGGCAACCCGGTATTCTTCGTTGAGCTTTTTGAAGGTTTCATTGGCTTCTTTTTCGCGGTTGAAAACTTTAACCACTTTCAGGCCGTCTACGATTTCTTCAATGTAGCCATTGACATTACCCAATGAGCGCTGTTGATCTTTAAAATAAGCGCTGCTGCGGCTGGTGATGCTCTTCATAATCAGGAACATCAGGACCAGAACCAATGCAGAGACGATGAACAGAATCGGGCTCAACACCAGCATCATCACCACGGAACCAATAAAGGTCAATAAACTTGAGAAAAATTGAACCACACTTTGCTGCAAGGCATTTTGAACATTATCAATATCATTGGTGTAGCGGCTCATTAGCTCGCCGTGGGTTTGAGAATCAAAATACCTTAAGGGTAAATCCTGCATTTTGTGAAACAGATCTGCCCGCATTTTATTGGTAGTGCGCTGAGCAATATTCACCATCAACCGACTCTGATAATAAGTGGAAATCACACCTAATCCATAAATCAAAGCCAGTAGACCTAAAGCACCGGCCAGTCCTTTGAAATTCCCAGGTAAAATGTAATCATTAATTAATGGTTTCAGGAAATAGTTTCCTGCCAGCATACTTAGGGAACCAATAATCAATAATATAAATACCAGCGCCAGGGTAAACCGATTCGCTAATAAATAGCCTAATAAACGCATGGCAGTTGCTTTGGTATTCTTGGGTTTCTCAAAGGACCTTGCCGGCCCGCCGCCGCCTGGACCAGCGCCATGCTGTGCTTTGGCGGGTAATTTTGATCGATAAGTTCTAGTCTCAGCCATTTGCCAATACTCCTTCCTGCTGGGAAGCAAAAATTTCCTGATATACCTGGCTGGATTTGATAAGCTCCTGATGAGGGCCAAAGTCAACAATCTTGCCATCATCAATGACAATAATTTTATCTGCGCCAGATACCGAGCTGATACGTTGAGCAATGATAAAAACCGTGGTATTAGAAAGATGCTGATAGAAGGCCTCTCGAATCTTGGCCTCGGTGGCACTGTCCACGGCGCTGGTGCTGTCATCCAGAATTAGTATCCTGGGTTTCTTGACCATGGCGCGGGCTATACACAACCGCTGCTTTTGACCCCCGGAAACGTTCACCCCCCCCTGACCTAAATATGTATCATATCCTTCGGGGAAGGCTTTAATAAATTCATCCGCTTGAGCATCCTTGCTGGCTTCTTCAATTTCAGCCTGGGTCGCTTCGGAATTACCCCAAAGCAGGTTTTCACGAATGGTACCAGAGAACAAAGTGCTGTTCTGAAGAACAACCCCAATTCCGGCTCGTAAATCCTCCAGGGTGTATTCACGGACATCATGGCCGTCCACCATCACATTACCCTCAACCACATCATAGAGACGCGGGATTAAATTCACCAGGGTGGTTTTACCGGTCCCAGTCCCCCCCACAATCCCAATAATTTCTCCTGGGTTGGCTGCAAAGCTGATATTGGAAATGACATGCTCCCCGCTGCCTTCCAGGTTGTACTTAAAGGAAACATTGTTAAATTCCACTTTTCCGGATGTTACTTGGGGCAGTGCATCAGAACCAATCGTAGCCGAAAAATCTTTGATGTCCACATCAGTTTCAAGGACTTCCAGAATACGCTCCCCACTGGCGATGGCACGGGCGCTCATCACAATCACCATGGAGATCATCATCACACTGAATAAAATCTGCATGATGTAGCTGATGAAGCTAATCAACTCGCCGGCGCCCAGTGTCCCATTGAACACCATTTTTCCCCCAAACCAAACGATGGCCAGCGTAGATAGATTCATGATTAACATCATAATTGGCATGATGGTTATGGCCAAAATGGAGGCGTTGATCGTGGCATCTGTCAATCCATCATTAGATCCTTTAAATTTCTGTTTTTCAAAATCGCTGCGTACAAACGACTTAACCACCCGGATGCCAATCAGATTTTCTTGCAAGGTAAGATTTAATCCATCAATTTTTGTCTGCATGATGGTAAACAAATTGATCGCCTTGCCAATAATCATCACAATAGCCAGCCCCAAAGCTGGGATGGCAATAGCCAGAACCAGAGATAATTGGGCATTAATGTTGTATGCAAAAATAAAAGCAATGACCAACATCAAAGGTGCGCGTAACAACAGCCGCACGATCATCATAAAAGTATTTTGAAGGTTGACCGCATCATTGGTTAGACGAGTCACCAGGGAAGCCGTACTGAAATGGTCAATATTTTTAAAGGAGAAAGTTTGGACCTTCTCAAACAAAGCATCGCGTAAATTCGCTCCAAATCCTAGTGCTACTATGGAGGAGTATTTCATGAATAAGGTACCCATACCAATAGCAACCATGGATAAAAACACCATTAATGCCCCTACTGAGGCAATATACCGGATATCATTGGTTGGAATCCCTACATCCACGATCTTCGCCATGAGGATCGGCATACTTAATTCCGCCAACACGTCAATTAACACCAAAATGGGTACCAGCATTAATTGCTTCTTATATTGACCAATATAGACAGCAAATTTCTTGATCAAGTTAGTTTCTCCTTATCTGCTTTGAAAAGCTTCGCATTTCCAATGATTCTTGTATTGAAGTCATGATATTGTTGAATTTCCTGTTCAGTAAAATCTGCAAATACCTGTTCAGCAAGAACCTGTAGACCATGGTTGATCTGCTCAACATAGGCTCTGCCTTTGTCCGTAATCGTAATCTGATTCACGCGCAAATCATTTTCATCGCTTATTTTCAACAACAACCCCTCTTGTTCCATACGCTTTATCGATTGAGCGATGGCCGCAGGGCTGATGCGTAAAATCTCTGCCAGATCTCGTTGATTATCCACTTTGCCTTTGGTATGGGGTTCATCCAGTACCTTTAAAATATAAGGATGGCCGACTTCTTTCAACCCCATCTCTCTGATCCCATGACGCATTTGTCCTTTGATCAGGTGGCCAATTTGATGAATTTCTTTCATCAAGTGGTCTTTGGTTACCGTCATATCTAGTCCCTCTTCTGAGAATTGTCCCTATTGGATTCAGTAAAATTGGTTAAATACTTAATAGTTAAGTACTTACCTAATATTATTACAAATTTTATATCTGTCAAGTTATTGGGTGTTTTCTAATGGAAATCAATTACTTCAGTCATATATGACTATGCATAACCATGTAACCCCCTCCCTTCCGAACCATTTTTCACGTATATCTCACCGCTGTATCTCCCAAATCAGATGTTTGATCTGTCCAACGATCAATTTGTCCCAGGCCAATTGAACCGCCGCATGGGAACCCGGCATACAGAAGACCACCCTGCTCCGATAGACTCCCGCTGAAGCGCGGGATAACATGGCGGCACTGCCAATCTGCTCGTAACTGAGCATGCGGAATAACTCACCAAAGCCTGGAATCGGTTTTTCAAATTTACACGACAAAATATCGTAGGTGGTATCCCGGCTGGAAACACCAGTACCGCCATTGAAAAGGATCACGTCCGCCAGTTTTACTGCCAAATCCAGCATTTCCGCCACCAGCGCGCCCTCGTCTGGAATA
The DNA here is from genome assembly GCA_002412765.1 of Leptolinea sp. UBA5203. GTDB lineage: Bacteria > Chloroflexota > Anaerolineae > Anaerolineales > Anaerolineaceae > UBA5203. The sequence goes on from DHVR01000054.1 coordinate 79,525, forward strand.
ATGCGGTAGAAAACCACGTCTAATCCTTGGTCTAGGGCTTGTGCCTGTAGATACTGTCCATTGGTATCCGTCTCCAGCGTGCGGCTGTCACTGACCGTAATAATAGCCAAGTTGATCCGAGAGATTTGTTCTTCAGCATGATGTAAATGAGAGAAGCTGGAATCTGAGCCTTTTTCTTCGGCCATCATTATTTCCTTCCATCGGGTATAGTTTCATTTTATTATAAACTGAGACTAGAGACTGTCGAAAAAGACCATAAAGGTTATATGATGAACTGCTTGATATTGAAACGTATCGGATTAATTGATATTCAAAGTGGGATTTGCGTTATATATCTTAAACTCTGACTTTTTGAAGTAATTTCCAACACCTTATTATGAAACATATGGAAATTATCACAGTGCAAACAATGTTGTCGTTACGAGTAAGTCCGCAGGGCTAATGCACTTCATTCAAAACGAACCGAGGTGACGGTAAGGCCGCGAGGCTCGCGCCCTAACGCCTGGTGGATACGGCATCTGATCTTGTCGATGATTTCTCAAAGATTTCAAAATATGTCATTGGGAACAAGTAGGATGGCCGGTACTCTGGAAGGAGCAGGTAATCTCAACACCGGGATAGTATAGACGTCTACTGTTGGGTTTCACCGGGGTTGGTTTATTGGCTGGGTTGTTGAATGTTCCCCGGCTCAACCACATCTACGTCGGTGCCGATGATTTTAAAGAGATACCAAGATGGTACACAGAGAATGCCCCCACATTTGGTATTTAATCCAACTTCCAACAGAAAAGGATGCTACAATTTTTCCATCGAACCCTTAAGGAGATCCTGATGAAAATTCTCAAACCCGAAACGATCTTTTGCTCTCCCCACTATGCACCCGGACTACTAGCCGGCAACACCATCTATACCGCAGGGCGCGTACCCGTTGACCTGAACGGCGAGATTGTGGCTCCCCATGATGCCCGTGCTCAAACCGAACAAATTCTGGATTGTCTGGAAGCGATTTTAGCGGAAGGCAAAGCCACCCTAAAAGATGTGGTCTCCATTCATACCTATTATTTATTGGAAGAGGACATGCCTGCCATTTTTGAAGTTCTGCACGCGCGCATGGGCACAATCCTTCCTCCCCATACCGGCAGCAATCAAAGCAGTGCTTCCTGGGAAAAACGCGGTATCCGTCTGGAACTGGAGATGACGGCGGTAGTTGAATAACTCTTTTTAATTAATTTTATGTTTATTGATCAGACGAGGCTGTCCCAAAAGAAAGAAGGG
>DHVR01000034.1:0-75649 GCA_002412765.1 Leptolinea sp. UBA5203
TAAGATCGCATATCCTTCCTTTTCAGCAGCATCGATTGCAGCTGAAACAAACTCAAATTGCATTTCCGAAAGCCCTGTTTTGTATTTTGGAAAAAACAAACCTAGAATTTTGCTTTCTTTATTAGCCAAACGTCTTGCCAATTCATTTGGATGATAACCTAGTTCTTCAATCGCTTGTTGGATGCGAGCACGGGTCTCCTCAGAAATAGGTCGCTTTCCGCTTAGAGCGTGAGAAACTGTACTAAGGGTTACTCCGGCTTTATTAGCTACATCTTGCATGGTTGGCATAATAGTCTCCTAAATCATCAAAGCGCTTTGTCAAACCGCTTTGATAATAGCACATTTTTTGTTTACTTGTCAATAGGTTTTAATAACCGTATTTATTACTAGTCTTTAAATAAGGGGAAATGCCTGTTAATGAAACACAAAGGATGTTCCTGATTTGTATCGAACAGACAAAATGATTTGCCAAGCTTTTCTAACCAATATGCAAAAACAGCGAGTTGACCAGATTATTGATGATAGACAGTTGGGTTTTTTATGTGCGCATCACACGTGCAGCATACTCCCGCATGTTAACATCACCCCAATAATTGCGCATAAAAACCGAGGATTGAACTTGAAGGTTCTAAAATTATTCATATATGCGATTTATTTTTTACATCAAGGTGATTTCTAACCCCCCCTAGGATGATCCAATTTTTTTTCATACAATTAGACTAAAAAAACAATATAGATCAAAAGTCGCTAATATCGTCGGAATACCTATAAATCGTTGGAGCGACCGTGCCATGGATCCTTCCTTGGCACGGTCGTTTTTTTATTTAATGCAAAAAGGAGGTGGTAAAAAAACATAGTTAAAGAATTACTATCCGCTTATCTAGCCAATTGTCTATGGATGCAGTTTGGCTGACGAATCTCAAATCATATAACGACTTAAAGGAGGAAATATGCACAACAATATAACAGAATTTTCGTCCCTACTAACCGGCGAGGAAATCGCGAAGATTCTACACGTCTCTCGGGCGTATGCCTACCAACTCATGCGTCAAAAGCAAATCACTACCATCAAAATCGGTCGCAGCGTGCGGGTAAGGCCTGAGGACCTGGCTCAATTTATTGCCATAAATCAGGCGCAAAACAGCCTAATCACTGGACTAAATATACAGAACTAATGTTCCATTTTACTGGGAAAATGCTACAATGATTTGTAACAACCGCACTTTAATAATCGAGCATCGGGAAAATTTTGGATTGCAATCAGACGTTTTGCACAGGAGAAAACGATGACACAGCGATCCAGGAGAAATACAACAAAACGACGCAGTCGTAATGAGGGCAGCATTCAACCTACCCAAAATGGAACATGGCGAGTTTGGGTTACATTGAGTTCAGGGAGACGCATCAACATAACGTTTCCCACAAGAACTGAAGCACGTGATTGGTTGCAGCAAAAACTATCAGAAGAGGAACAACCACCTCAAGCTGAACTTACATTTGGAGAATACATATTGGAATGGCTTGAGAACCATTCCTCCCAAATAAAAGAATCCACGCAATGTGATTACGAAATCATCATCAACAAACACATCCTGCCTGGGTTAAGTCATGTTGTACTCAATACCCTTCACCGGTCCCTATTTGATAGGTTCTATACAAACTTGCGAAAAATTCCAATTGGAGATACACAAATCCGGTATAATCATCGGATTATCCATAAGGCCCTGCAGGATGCCGTGAACGACCGGATTTTGCCATACAACCCCAGTGATGGCGAAAAAGCGCCAAAAAAGAAAAAAATTACAGCGCATCAATTGCCCTCTTAATGAAGAGCAATGCGACTTACTAGTATCCACAGCCATGCAGAATCCAATTGGACCGTTGATTTATCTGGCGATCAAAACAGGTATGCGACAAGGGGAGTTGTTTGCCCTGAAATGGGAAGACATCAATTATCAAAATTAGCAGATACACATCCAGCGCAATTTACAGCGTGTTTTGCGCGGATGAAAACAGGTACGTGATTTCAGTACCCCTAAAACTGCTACAAGCAATCGGGTAATCGGTGTTGGAGATAAAACTATTGAGGTACTGAGATTTCAACAGCGGGAAGTTGAACTTAGAAAGATGCCGGCAAAGAAACGGTGGCGCGAGAACGATCTTGTTTTCCCGTCGAGCATCGGGACACCGATGAGTCAGAGCAATGTCATAAAACAATTCTCATCCATCCTCAAGGATGCCGGTCTGCGACATATCCGTTTTCACGACCTGCGACACATTGCCGCTTCAATCATGCTTAATCATGGCATTCCCCTCTTAACGGTCTCTTACATTTTGGGACACTCACAGCCATCCACCACATTGAACATGTATGGGCACCAATTCAGTGCCATGGAACTGCAAGCTGCCTGCTTGATGGATGATATCTTTGCAAAAACACGACCCAGTCCAATAGCTGCAGAATTTCTGTCATCTTCGAATATAAAGAAGTGAATTCGGAATCTTAACAAATATTGTGGCTAATTAAATAGTTTTGCACGGTTAATTTGCAATTTAAAGAGATTGGGCGGCATATACCCCTACATATGCCGCCCAAAAACTACTATACCCCCCCCACATTTAGTGACCCATCTGGGACTCGAACCCAGAACAAACTGATTAAGAGTCAGTTGCTCTGCCAATTGAGCTAATGGGCCTTCTTTGGTCAACTGACTAAGCTAAAGTCGAGTCAGTTGCCCTCTTTTTATGATTTCAATACTACGAGTCAGTTGCCCTCTTTTCTGTCACTCACGCCCGAATTATAACCTCCATTCACATCAAGTGTCAATAAATAAATTCCACCGTAAAACCGAGACCGAACTAAGTGATTGCAGATTCATTTTCTAGGTTTTGTCCCGGACACCAACATTGATTTACAAATTTTCCGGATTATCCAATAACCATTTTGAATCTGTCAACTTCCAATTAATTAATTATTTGGAACAATCGATAAAAGATTTTGATATTGCTGCATAAGTTGCTGAGCTTCAAACATGATGTCAGTTTGGGACTTATCCGACTGGTTAAGGATATTTTTAAACAGGTCACTATAGCTATTTGAAATGGTTTGCAAAATTTGTTGGTTCTGTGTAGTTTGACCCGTATTTAGTTGGTTATCTGTAGTAGCCATACTCAAACTCATAACTTGGTTGGATTGAAGTTCAAGATTGGGCTTACTTGGAATACGTTCCTGTAATGAATTTTCTGTGCGACCCATCAATTCAATTTTCTTTTCTGCACTTTGTAAATTTCCATCCCTTTCCAAATTTTTACGACGGATTTTATCCACTAGACTGTTTGCCCGATTCAGTTCCAAAGCAGTGCGATTATCAACATCCCGGATATATCCATATGCAACATCATTTGACTTGACACCCAGAAGGTCTTTGATTGTACTGATGGATGTATTGTGACTTGCTGCTTCAGTTGCAAAAGTTGCGCGAAACATATGTGGCGTTATATTGGTGGAACTACCAATGGCAGAAGACCGGTCATCAAATCTATTTTTAGCTCCTGTATATGATAATAAACCACCTTTCTCAGATAAAAATAAAAACTTACTCTTACTTTTAGGTCTATGGTTATCTAAATAATCAAGAATTGCTTTCGATGTGTTCTCTCCAACAGAAACTTTGTATTTTACACCCCACTTCGCATGATTTATTTCAATCTGCACAATCTGTCTTATACCATTAATCTGCTGGATTTGTAAATCGGTGGTTTCTATATATCGTAAACTCCCAATTCTAATTCCTGTATCTGCTGCTAATGTAAACATACCATAATCGCGAAAATCTAAACTCGTTTTGGGGGTGAAATCTAGAAAACTATTTAGGGTGGTTTCAATAATTAATGGTGTTTTTTTCGACGAGCAATGCACTGCTTCCCAACCATAGGTTGGATTGGTAGAAATCACATGCGTTTGGAATAAATTAATATAAACCGTACATATAAATTTCTGCCATTTTTTTCGTGTTTCGTCTTCTTGATTGAAGTTACTACTGGCTTCCAATTTTTTATACATATAATGCAAATCACTTAAAGTAATCTCAGCCAATTTTTTTGATGAGATACAACTATCACACTCATCAATAATTTTTTTCGTGACCTTTAGCTTAAATAGCCGGTCTTGCAATGTACTTGCAGATGCTGCTCCATTATTATTTACATGAACCCAATACTCTATTGCAGTATAAAAAGGGCTTCCCAATAAAGTTTGAATTTGAAAGTCATCATATGACTTATTAAGTGTATTTAATCCCATAGTTCGAGTTCCTTTGTGGTGTACTATAGGCAACAGATAATTATTTTTTAAATCAATTTTGAAAATTAGCGAGAAATCCCCTATTTTGCCCCTTTTTCCACCTTACAAAAATGAAAGGTCACAAAGCCCCTTTTTAGGGGCTTTTTTTGTTCTTTAAAACTGATTTATTTTGTGTTCTATGGGGTGGTTTCGTCTAACTAACAGCAAAAAATCTGTAGTGAGGCGAGATTGGTCATAAACTGCGAAGCATCATCCAAAAAATCAATTATCTTACTTGATGAAGTGTCCCTATCATCAGGTCTGGATGATTGCCAGCAGGTGTCCAAATCGCCCAAGTTGCCTGATTCCGTGAAATATTACCCGATGATGGGATTGCGTGCGATTGCTAACCATAAGGGTGGAGCATGGAGATTGTGGGTTTTAGCCCGTGCCCTTGATATACCCGGTTCCGGCTACATTTCTGAGCGGGTTTTTAGATCATCTTGCAGTCAAGCAGGAATTGCGTCTAAAACCTATCGGCGTTGGTTACAGCAAGCGATTCACATTGGAATACTATCCAAGAAAAAACGACAATCTGGTGAAACCGTTCTGCAAATCATCAATGCAGGTGATGCTGCCTTTCGACTTGGGTGTGTACATGTCGATCCTAAGCCAGCATTAATCCCAACGGAAACATTAATCAACGGAAGTTGGAGAAATTTAGTTTGGGAAGCCTTTATTGAGAACAACTTCAATGATCGCACAATCTCTCGTGAGGCACTACGAAAAATTTCTGGCATCAGCCGAAAGGAGCAAGTCCGTCTAGAAAAAGGAACAAAAGTAAAGAATTTCATAAACGTTGTTTGCACTGACAAACCTGCGGATCATCTGGCAGGTATGCGGGAGAACTCCCGCGCGACAGCTTTTGCTCATCAGGGCAAGGTTGTTTATCGTCTCCCCGATCGGCGTTCAGTCGATGGGGAACTAAATAGTTGTAGACAGGGAAGAACCAGAACCATCAACCGAAAGTTGAACTACCTCTCTAGTGAGTTGTCACCTGCTGAGACAGCCCTGAGGTATCCAGAGAATTGTTCAAGTATGCGGTTGTTTTTTACCAACTACAAAAAAATGGAACGCGCCCTGCGTAATTATGGTCGACATGATAGGCAGGTAAACGAGGTTTATCTGCTTAAAACCGCGTCCCATGATGGCTGTACTGCGCAAATTTGGGAGGCATATGGCAAAGTCTAATATTTTTTTGCCCATTAATGTCCCTTATTTACTGAGATTTATTAATAATAAAAATTTATTTATCGGAAATTCGATAATTAAATATTTTGAAGGTTATTAATGTTAAATTTTCAAGATTTAAGGTTCTTATATTAATACCAATATAGGCAAGATTAAAAAGACTTGAAATTTTGAAAAATTTTCCACCCAGCACTTTACCAACTAAATAGACATACAACATGACCAATTGATTACGCAGCATCTCTGAAGAAAATTATTTCGATTTTGCGTATCCAAAAGTTATCCATCTGATAGATGACGCTGAACTTAGCGATTACATCACAGATGGAGATTTTTACTTTGAACCACTTTATAAAATCGAAAAAGCACGGAAAGAAAAAGATTAAGTTAGACAAGGCTTTCAAATGGATTATCAAGCTCTACTATCGCACCTATAACGCTACGTCAGGTTATATCCAATGCAAGCTGAAAAGTGATCCAAAAAGCTCGACAGTCCCATTACAGCACTTGATTATGCAACCACCCAAGGGGATGGTTGCAGATCACATCGATCCCAATAAAAAATGGGACTACCGCCGGAGCAACTTGCAGGTTATAACTCAACAAGAAAACCTGCAAAAAAAACTCAAGGGCACTACTTATGCCGGAAAAAGTACCAGCAGCCAGTACAAAGGCGTGAGTCTGGTAAAAGGTAGTATGAAATGGCATGCATCAATCAGGTATGCCGATATGTTATTGGGTTTAGGGGACTATCAAACCGAAAAGCTGGCTGCAATCGCGTATAACGTTTATGCGACACTTTTATTCGGGCAGTTTGCAAGGATCAATGAGATCGAAATTTCCGAGGCTGAGTTGTCCCAAATTAACTTCGCCAAAAGAAACGCCTATATCTTCAAAAAACTAGAAAAGCATGGCAAATTGGAGGAAGCCCAAAAATTCCTTGAAAAGCTCTAAGTAGGGCAAACGAACTGTCCCTACAACAAGGCACTTCTTGGAAGGAATCCAATAAATGTCATGATTGTAGGGACAGTTATCACCAGTATTGGCTTAGGAATTCGGGTTTTATTCACTACCCTTTTATTCCATTTGAACCAGTTGGCCTAAACCTATATCTCCATGCTACCTAACAGGGACTTCAGCGCCGCCAGTTCCTCTTTGGATAACGTTACCCCCTTACCCATCTGACTGCCATCTGGCGACCAATCCCTGATGTCATATTTTGGTTCCCTGTCGTTCCAACTGATTAAATTCAATTCTTTCGCCCAGCCCTTTTCGGACTTAGAAATCGCACCTAACTTCTTGATTATTTCATATTTTATTTCAGACATGGTTTTACTCCAAAATAATGTGTTGTGATTTTTTCTTCAATTTTATTTTTTTATCATTTGGTAATCCAAAGGATGTTAAATAATACTTCGCTATATTTCTGTGAATTTCTGAAAACTTTCCCATCCAAGCATATTATTACCTTCAATTGGCTTATTGCCTCATTCTAAGCACTAAGTCGTAAATTTTGTATTTCGGATATTTCTACGATATTAAGAATATCGTTTTTCCTAATTATGTTTTATGTATTGAATCAAATAGCACTGTGTTATTTGTTAGAATGATTTTGCCTAGCCTTTAATTCCACAAATGTATTTTCTATCGAATCAATCTCGCTTTGGGAAAACCCATAGACTTGATAAATTAAATTATCAATTTGATTCTCAATAGAAATAATATTATTAACTTCATCCCTTTGAAATTCTAAAGATAAAATACTTTCCATCTTCTCAACAAATGATTTCTGTACAGTCATTGTTACTAATGGAATTGGAATCTCAGATAATGGTTTTAAATAGAGTTCAAGCATTTCGCCTTTTCGTTTTCCTTTAAAATACAACCAGAGGTAAAACAACTTAGAATTTAATAATGCTAATATAAATTTTAAGTGTACCTTATGACTTTTTTGCGTAATAAAATACACATCGGCGCTAGCATACCATTCTATTTCATTGTACCCAAATGTATTTTCGTAACTTCTTTGTGGCGATACGATTTTTGGTGCAGTAAAATCAAAATCCAACCTTGCTGATGAAAGTGCCCACCATGTTCCAAGTTTTTTGGCTTTTGATAATTCTCCACTATCATAATTTCTACTTTTGATAGCACTTTCATAAGCTAATAAATGTGAATAAATTTTTTCATATTTGTCAATATTACTAACTGTAGTGGCATAAATTAGCCATTCAGAGTTAATTCTACTAGTGAAATATCGCGTTATGTCAGAATTTTTATACCAAGGTTTTATTCTATTTGCATACAGAGCAGAATCCAATCCAAGTTGACAATATTTAGTGTTACTAATAACATAACACCCATCACCAAGTGTTTCTCTAGTAATACTAGTTCTTTTTAAATGCCTATTAGTAATTTTATCTAATCCAGTAACAATCCCTTGGCTTATATGACAAATATCTCCTAACTTATATGTGTTAGATTTCATCTTGTTAAGTATTTTCTCAATCTCAACTGCATTTACAACACCAGCATTTACAGATGAAATGTACTGCATTTCCCCTTCAAATAGATTCTCATTCTTGATAAGTCTATAAATTGTCTCTTTATCATCACCATTTAATATCGTTTCCAAAATATGTTTTGTGGCAACTTCAGAACGTTTTGTAACAATAATTTTGCAAAATGATTCAGGTGAATAGACTTTTTGAATTGTTGTAATTTGGTTATGTTGCCCTAATGCACTTTCGAAAATTTTCAATTCATTAAAGTTGATAATGGTCAAAACTTTTGTTCGCTTTTTTATGTCTGATCTTAATTTTATTGCACTATCTGCAGTTCCGAAATAATTAGTTGTTATAAAAGATATGATGCCACCCTCATTCGCTAAATCAATTGACTTATGGAAAAAGTAGTAAAACAAATCCATTCTTTCATTATTAAATCTAATGCCCAAACTCGTTTCTCTTAAAATATTAAATAATTTTTTTTGTCCTCCCTTATGACCCACATAAGGTGGATTTCCAACTATGATATTAAATCCATTGCTCAGTCCAAACATCCACTCCGGATCAAAAAAACCTGCTGACATATTCTGATCGTAGGGATTCCATCCAGCCAGCTTTTCAGTTTCACTTTGTTGATAACCATCTTTTTTTAGCAATTTGCTAAGTTCTTTGCGCAAACGGTTATCTTCAATACGATATTTGCGTTTTGTTTGTGGTGTACGGGCGTTAAAATGCTTGCGTCGTACCTCAGTCAAGTCAGTTTCCAATTCGCCAATGACAGGATTTCGCAATATCATCTGTTGTGGTTTTTCAATCCCAATAAGCGAGTTAGCAGCCACAAACTTTGTTTCCAAGTTGGGTAGGGGACGGATGCCGAGATTATCCTTACTCTTGTCCGGAGTCTGGTCAACAATCAGAGAGATGAAAAAACGCAGGCGTGAAATCTGTACCGCGATTGGCTGAATGTCGATGCCATATATACAATTTTCTATCAGATATAGTTTTCGCCCGTAATCGCTGGTGTTACGAGTGAAGGCTTCTTCAATGTCTTTCAAACGTTCCTGCCGCTCGGCACGTCCGTCTTCCCGAAAAGCGACTTCTGTCTCTTTGACGGCCTTCTGAAGCTGCAGTGCCTGCCAGCGTTCATTGTTAGGGTCTAGGTGGAACAAAACATGCACCAGCTTATGCAGGGCACCCATCGGGAATGCTCCTGAACCACATGCCGGATCGAGGATTTTTACCGCATCAATCGCATGAATGAGCATTTCCACCTCTGAATCACTGAATTTGTGCGGCTCATCATTATATGCCAATAGATGCTGCAGACGGTTTTTTGCTTCATCAACCCCTTCAGCATCCAGTCGGCTTATGAAATATGTCAGCAATGATTCATCGATCATGTAGTTTACTATTTCACGAGGGGTGTAATACGAACCGGTTTGTTTCCGTGCTGTTGTACTTGTTTCCGGGTTATATGCAGCCAGTAAATTCTCGAAAACTTTTCCTAATAATTCAGGATCAAGCGCAACCTCTTCCGTGATAGGAGTGTTTTCTTCTACGGTAAATTTATATCGATTAAGAATTCTAAGTATCCCTCGTACTTCGTATTTTTTATTTTTTGTATCGAAAATTTCATTAAGGTCAAACTCAAGTTGAGGTGAGAAGAATATCTCATCCGGAACCAATAATAAGTTATTCTCTTCATCTGAAAAACCGTCGATACGGATAACCACATTTTTTCCCTCGTGGTCAACTTCTCTATCCAAGCATTCAAACAAACCACCATTCAGGAATGGGGTTTTTGAAAATTCTCCCAAGGCTTTCTGAGAATCAATAAAATATTGTTCATAACGGTAAAGATTCGTAATTAATCGGTTCCCATCCCGGCTTCCCGGATTGTCATAACGGGTGCGGAATTTCCGCCGATCAGGAAATTCTTTTGTATTCATTTCCTGATTTAGAGTTGCAAAAAAAAGGTTTTGCAGAATCGATTTATAATATGTGCTTCGATTCTTGTCCTCGAATTTGATTATTTTTTTGACTTTTTCTTCCCAGAATAACTCTTCAGAAACCAAGCCTTTCTCTTTCAGGAACCAGACAAAAATAAGGCGTGTTATTAAACGAATAACGCTCATTTCGTTGTTATTACTAACACCTAATTCCTCATTACCTGTCGGAAATTGCACTTTACTAAGTGCCCAAAAATACCAATTCGCGATTTCTTTATAAAACTTTTTATTTAATTCATTGGTATCAAGGGTCTTTACCCATGCCCGCTGCAAATCCACAAAATTCGTAAGGGGATTATTCCTGATTAATTCCTGAATGGATAGATCAAACAAAATTTCAGTATGGGCTCGATGCGGAGCTTGAATATCAATATCTTTAATTAGCGTGACCTTTTCTAAAACATCTTTTCCGGCATCTTTTTTATTGACCCGGCGCGTGATGATGCCGATTGACAGGTTTTGCCCATAGCACAGGAATAACATAACTGGCATCTTGAATAATTTGTTTACTTCACGGGTAATATTTGCCAATTCTGTACGATTGTAATGTTCAGCCTTCAATTGAATGGCAAAGAAAAGATAGGAGTTAATAATGGTATTGTCGATCTGTTTTGCAGAAAACAGGTTTTTTTGTCCAAGGGCAGCATTAATTTCTTCATCTGTGATTTGAGAAAGCAAATCGATAGATTTCCAATCAAAAAAACAGGCATTGGTTTTATTGAATGGACTCTCAGCGGAATCAAATTCAAGGAGAAATTGCACAGGGGAATTTGGGGTCAGGGATAGATGACGATCACTTTTGTAGCCGAGCACATCCAATAAATGAAATGCCGCTTTATCCAAGGGTTGGGTAGAGAATCCTTTGATTGAATTCTCAATTTGTGGTTTTCGTGAAACATCAGCACTCATCTTATTTTCCCTCATCCATGATAACTAACCAAGTGATTAACTCGAAATTCGTTTCACCGGTAATTTGTTTTTGCACATCCATTAATACGGCATTGCGATCCATTTGCAGTCCTTGCAGGCTTCGTTTACGAAATGCCTGCTGAAAGGATAAGGTTACTTTTCTCAAAAGCTCGTTATATTTGGACATATCGGTGCCATTACTGGTTTCTTGATTGAAGAGATGACATAAAGAATCACTAGGGAATGTTTTACCAACGCATAGCACCTGATAAATTTCCAATATCTGTTTGGGCTGTGCGAAATTATATCGAACGGTACCATCCTGCAAGACGTATGCGAGAAAATAAGGCTGCAATGGATTGATTGTTGTTTCGTTGAGCGTTTCTTGATTGCCTTTCTGTCGCAGGCAATAAATCACCCCGGGTTGAATGACGGCATATTCCGGATCTGGAGGAACTACCGCATATAATCCCATGGGTGCTGTTTTTAATTTTTCTTCATTGGCTTTGATATAACGAGTTAATTCTGCTCTAAAATCATCCAAGGTGAAATCGGTTAATGAAACACTCTCGTTGAAATCTTCCAAATCCAAAACCTCATCCCGCAATCGTAAGAGTTGCTTATCACGGTATTTGAGGTCTTCTTCGATCAAATCCAAGACATCTTCCTTACTTAGCAAATTATCTTCGTTCGTTGCAGTAATATCGACCAAAGCCATACGTGCTTCAACCCGATTCTTGAGGGAGATGTATTTGTCTAGGTCTTGTGTAGGCCAAAAATTAATCAATTGAACGGCGTTATGGATGCTTCCAATTCTATCAATCCGCCCAAACCGTTGGATCACCCGAACGGGGTTCCAGTGAATATCATAATTGACCAGCCAATCACAATCCTGAAGGTTCTGTCCTTCGCTGATACAGTCCGTGGCAATCAAAATATCAATTTCCTCATTCTGAGGCATTGATCTCATTTTGGAACGATTTTTTGATACGGGTGAGAAGTTGATTAGAATCTGATTGAAATCACTTTTACCGAATGTGGTTTTACATTCCGCTGATCCGCCACTCACCATAGCGATATGGACATTCAATTCATTCCTTGCCCAGTCCCGTAAATTGGTATAGATATAGTTAGAAGTATCGGCAAAAGCAGTAAATACCAGTATTTTCCGGTTGAGCTTGCCAAATTTATCCGTAGTTGGGTGTTGTACTTTGTTCAATATTTGATTCTTCAATTCATTTAGTTTTGCATCCCGATCCGGTGTAATTTCCTTTGCAGATAATTCCAAAATATGGAGTTGATCCCGGTCGCGTTTTAAGTCTACAAGCCATTTATCCACGTTGATATGTGCCATTTTATAGCGCAATTTTCCGACTTCAAATGCTTGAAGTAATTCGTCATCTTCATTTTCTTCCTCAGTTAACCGAAGGTCGTCGAAAGCAAAATCAGGGTTTTCTTCTCGGAATTTCTTGAATTCTTCAATGCGATCTCTTAGATCGTCAATTTTCTGAATCGTTCTTTTCATTGTGATGTCAAAAGCATATATGGAACTTTCCAAGCGTTTTAAGAAATTGACCTTCATCATCCCAATCAAATAATGTTCACGGACGCGCTGGGAGAATTGATCGGTTCTTGTTTTATCAAACAGGGTGGGCTGGTCTCCTGCCAATTTCACATCGTATTTAGATTTATATTCATCATAAAGATATTCAAAAGGGTTGAATAAAGACAGTCTGTAGTCAGAAATTTGCTCATTTAACGTATCATAGGACATAAACTCATCCTGCAGATCAATTGTTGGGTAGATAGGAATGGGTTTTAATCGTTCAGGGAATCCACCCAATTCAGCAATACTCTCACTGTAATATTTTTGGATGTGTTTCCTTGATCGCGCAATGGTTAATCCGTCCAAGAGCTTGAAAAATGTTATGCTGAAATGTTCCAGTAATTCTTTCGTTGATCGATTCTTGGTTTGTTTTGCCCATTCAGTAAAGGTTCTTTGAGCGCCAGCGAGGGTATCCTTAATGCTCAGTATTCTTAATGATTCAGCATACGCGCCATCTTCACCTTCGGTGAGCAGATAAACTTGATTGCGTAAATCCTTCAGAGTGTTGTTGACCGGTGTGGCAGACATTAATAAAACTTTTGTTTTTACACCTTTCTTAATCATGTCTTCCATCAATCGCTGATAACGGCTTTTCCGGATGATATTTCCATCTTCATCTTTTTTACCGGGCGTATTATTGCGGAAATTGTGAGATTCATCAATGACAATTAGGTCAAAATTATTCCAATTCAAATTTGCCAGATCAATATCGCCAGACTTTCCACCTTCGCGACTTAAATCTGTATGGCAAAGCACGGTGTAATTGAAACGATCCCGCAAGAATGGATTTAATTCGCTATTGTTTTGGGCTTGATAAACAGTCCAGTTCTCTCGCAATTTTTTAGGGCAAAGAACAAGCACCCGATCATTGCGTAACTCAAAATACTTGATAATTGCCAGAGCCTCAAAAGTTTTACCCAAACCAACGCTATCAGCCAAGATACAGCCGTCGTAGGTATTGATCTTGTTTATGGCACCCTTTACGCCATCCTTCTGAAATTCAAACAAGGTTTTCCATATTTCCGTTTCAGTTATTTGGTGTTCCACATCCAGCAATCCACCCTTATCTTGATCTGAAAGTATGTCTTCGAAAAGATGGTAGAGGGTCTTGAAATAGATAAACTCCGGCGCTTTATCCGTATATAGTTGTTCAAGATAATCGAGAACTTCTTCCCGAACATCTTCAACTAATTCCTCGTCATCCCACAAAGTACAGAACCATTGCTTCAAATCTTTTCGATCTCTGTTCGAATCTACTTCAAGATTGAGTTCGATATTATTCCTATTATCTTGGCCCATACCTAATCCGCTTACGGTGAAATTAGAGCTGCCAAGAATGGCTGATTCAACACCATTGTTATCAATATGATACATTTTCCCATGCAGAAGATTAGCCTGCTTCACAGATTTAATTTCAACTTTTTCTGAAATCCATTTATAGCATTCTTTCGCCGCCCTTTGCTGAGATAGCTGATTTTCGAGCTTGATGCCATTGTCTTGGATGATGAATGCTTTACTATCTGTTTTGGTTGGATCAAGAGAACGTATGAACCGGGGTTCACCAAACATAAATCGCAGATGCTCAATATTATTGAGTTTGTCCTTCAATGCTTCATAAGCATAAATGGTGAAATAGGCAGATACAATCGAGAGATTGGAATCTAATCTGATCTTCTCGTTGAGAAAATCACCTATTTTGCCACGAATATAATTGTCTCGAATGCCTGAATCAATGCTAGCGTCTTGGCTCATATCTCTCCTAGAACAATCTGTATTCCACAAGACTTTAATGGATTTACAAATAAATAATTAACAAGTGAGTCATTATTTTCAACGGGGTTGTGAAACTTCTGATGATTCAAGATTGTTGACATCCCCTACATATGTGCTAGTTCTATTGTATCTATTAATTTACATTCTATGTCCTGCCATGGCATTGATAAATCGATGGTTTGGACAAGGAAATTTTGATCTTGAATTGAGATTCTTTCGGCTAGATGGATTTTACTAACGGTTGGATACAATAATATACCAGTTGCCCGGGCATGTTTTTCAGACAAATGCTCTTGTGTTTTTAAATATGCATACAACTGATATAAATGAGATGAGTTAAATGTTTGGTTAGCATATTGATTTTCTATTAAACTAGATTTGGTAAATTTTGTATCCAGAATAATAATATCGCCGTTATTTTTATTAACAAGCATTAAATCAGGCTTCATAATGGGGAGATATTGGTTAATTGTTGATTCATGCCAAATCAATCTTTTTTGGGGTGTGACTTTCCAGTTTGGCAAGTTTTGACGATAAAAATTTGCCACAAAACGTTCATAGATTTGGTGAAAGACCAGTTCATCTCGTGTTATATCCGGCAGGTAAGTGCTTCCAGAAGAATCTGTAGGCATGTGCCGTAGAATAATCAGCTCGCAGAGGAAAAGCATCAATCGATAATCTTGGTCATTGCGACCTAATTGTTGTCGTCGGATGATTTCAGGTTTCAGCTCAATTACATCGATGTTTTCCATTTCCCTAATCAATCGTCGTAGTGTGTGATGGATTTTGTTGGATTCATCTACATCTGGCCCAAACTGCCCAATTTGATTGAGTTTAATTAATGTGCTGCGAATGATTTGGTTTTTTGGAACATTTATACTAAATTCTTGTGATTGGCAATATGCTTGTCCCTGTTGAAGGGTTTGGTGTTTAACGCAGTCTGTGAAGAGAATTTTTCCACGGATTTGACGCAGTAAATGTTTTTCATCAATGTAATTTCTCCCCAGACCAATTCTCATGCGTTGTTGAAGAAATTTACAGAGCAGCATGGCAAACAAGGCATCTATTGAAGGGGCATTTTCAACACCTTGCACATTTCCTAATCGCTCTATTGGAATTTCTCCAAATGCATATTGCAGCAGATGCCAAATATTCCTAATTGGAATGCCATATTTTGTGCAAAATATTATTTCGTCCTGCTTGGTCTCAAATTGCATTGCCATGACTATATAAGATTCCTGATAGCCTCTACTGCTTTTTTAGGATTATCAAACCAATATTCTTTGATTAAAGGCTCTATTTCAGTATGAATGATGCTGTCAAACCATTGTTTTTCCAGCCCTGAAAAATCATCACCTTTGGGACAAAAATAACTATGCCCGATCAAATAATTTTCCCCTAATAGGGGATCATCGGCAATTTCCTGATTTAAAGCCCCAATTTTTCCGATTATCAGATTTACAATTGCGGGATTCATTCCTCGATTCAGTAACCAATCTTGATAACTCTCGGATTGAAATTTTGGTTCCATCTGTACAAAGGCAAATCTACGACGCAAGGCATAATCAACCATGGCAAGTGATCGATCTGCCAAATTCATTAATCCAATTAGAAAAAGGTTTGAGGGAATATAAAACCTTGGCTCATTGTCAATTCGGTAGGTGAGAGGAACGCTGAATAGTTCGCTACGTTTATCATTCTCGATCAGCATCAGTAATTCGCCAAAGATTTGACTTAAGTTGCCACGATTGATTTCATCAATGATAAAGACATATTTCTGGTCAGGATCATCTGCTGCTTTTCTGCAAAACTCCAGAAATATGCCATCCTTTATACCAAATGCGCCATTTTTCTCTGGGAGCGGCCTATATCCACGAACGAAATCATCATACGAATAAGATTGATGAAATTGAACAAATTCTATCCGTTCATTATCAATTTCTCCCATCAGAGAATAAGCCAATTTTTTTGCAATGAAGGTTTTTCCTACTCCGGGAGGGCCTTGAAGAATCATGGCTTTTTTCTCATTTAGGCGATGGAGAATTTGCTCAATTTCAATAGTGTCAAGAAAAACACCTGAAGCTGTCATATCCTCTATTGAATAAGCTCGAATAGTAGTTTCCTCATCCATCAATTCGATTGTTTCAGAATCCCAAAAATGTTTTATAAACCAATCATAATCTTGTTCTTCATCATGCCAGACAAAATTAACCAATTTCTCTGCTACTTCTTTTGATTCTTTTTTGTCTTTAGGATTTACATGCCACACTGTGTTTCTGGCTGTATAGAAATACCAATTTTTCTCTTGAAAATCAGGTTCCCATTCAACCTCAATGGTTTTACCATCGTTTCTATTAGCAACAATAGTTCCTCGTGCCTTTATGATGAGTCGGGACACGGTTTTATTTCGATTATCAAATGGTAGTCCAAGTCGTTGGGTTGTTGCGGCTTTTATCGCAATTTTGTCACCCACTTTCATTGACTTAACTACTTCTTTGTATTTCTTTTCATAATTGTTGATCCAAATATTCTCAGCGATGAATCGTTCAGTTTGATCTGGAATATCAGTGCTATTCCAATAAGCGCCAACCAACCAATAGTCAATATCCTTCGTCAATTCATCATATTTTTTTGAAATCGGATTTTTTTTATGCGGGTCGCGTGATTCTTTCCAAGCAATATATGATAATTCATAGAATTTAATACCATTTTTTGCTACGGATTTAACTGTATCAGCGTAGAATTTTGCTGAAAGACCGTTTGTCGGCAACTTCAATTTCAAATATTCACGATTAACGCTATCAAGATTGAGGAGAGCATCTGGTCGAATCCAAAACAATCCGATGGTTAGATTAACATTGGTTTGTTTAACTTTAACAGCATTATCAAATGCTTCAAGAAACTCTTGGCTATCAATTGGATTTTCTCCAAGAGCTAATTTGAATACTTTCCACAATTTTTCGATGTCACCAACTTTTCTGTCATACTGATAGGCAAAGAACCATGATCTTTGATTATTTAATACAGGAATACCTTGAAAATCTGAAGGTATATCGTTCTGAAGATTAAAGTATTTCTTGATTTCACTTAATATTCCAATCCGGTATTCTTCACGGATTCCACGGTTAAATACCCCCATAAATGTAAATGGATCAATCTCTTTTACTAAAAATCGTTCACCTTCTTCATCTTTATCATTGAGTGGTGTGACTTTATAATCCTTAGCACGCAAATCTTCTAAGAAAGCTATTAATTCTTGTTGTCGGTTTTGCCAATTA
This sequence comes from Leptolinea sp. UBA5203, assembly GCA_002412765.1. Classification (GTDB taxonomy): domain Bacteria; phylum Chloroflexota; class Anaerolineae; order Anaerolineales; family Anaerolineaceae; genus UBA5203. Next base: position 17,616 of record DHVR01000034.1, read on the forward strand.
ACTAGTTCATTTGCTAATTCAGAATAAAATGGTATCCATGTGAATTGATCTGTCATTTATTTTATCCTTTCTCATTTTTTTATGGTACGCACTAAAAACAATAACGGATATTTTATCTTGGTTTTTAATGTGACTTCAAATATAAATATCCGACCCTGATCTTTTCGATAAAATAATTTTACACCTGTGATTGAGAGAAGTGAGGAAAAAGTTGTGAATTTCAATTTTGGGTTCTACAAATAAAAGTATATGTTTATATCCAATAATTTACGGGCCAACACTGCATAAACCAGACATTTACAGACATCCCTTACACTTTCATGGGATTTTCCTATATATAGGATTCTGTGTCTAGTGGTTAGTCAACCAAATTTCACCCTTTTTGGTGGTACAAGAGGGTACCAGTTCATTACTTCGATAAAATGTTTTGCTTATGTTTCTAGATTATGTACATTTCGCAATAACTTGATTACGGCCTAATTCTTTGGCTGAATATAGGGATTCATCGGCTCTTCCTATAGCTGTATTGATATTATCTTCCATGCAATAACAGGATACACCAATACTTGCCGTGATTTTTAACTCAATCTCACCAACACCAAATTTATATTCTGCAATGGTCTGGCATAATCTTTCAGCTACTTTAATTGCATCTGCAATTAAAGTATTGGGTAAAATAATTATGAACTCTTCACCACCAAATCGTCCTGCAATATCCAGTTTGCGCATTTGTGCCAAACAAATTCTTGCGATTGAAGATAATAATTGATCTCCAGCCTGATGACCATAGGTATCATTAATGGTTTTAAAATGATCTAAATCAATCATCATAAATGAAATGGGATAAGTTTCTTTATTAAACTGATTCAACTCAATCTCTGCTAACTGATAAAAATGTCGGCGATTATATAACCCCGTCAACGAATCATGAATGGCGTTATATTCAACCTCTTTGTGAATCATTGCATTATGCAAAGCAATGGAAACCTGCGTAGCAAATAGTTCTCCAATGCGCTGATCTTCATCTGTAAAATGATTCACAGAAAAGCTATCCAAATTGAGTGTTCCAATTCCATCATTTTTTGTAAATAAAGGAATGGTTAACCACGACAAAATGGTTCCATCAGGTGGGTGTACAAAAAGTGGATATTCTATGGGGATGTTACCTAGCCGATAGGATTTCTTGTTTTTAATTGCCAAACAATTCGGCGACATGATTTCCGGTGTCAATTGTCTTAAGAATTTTGTCCCCATCAATCCTTTTGGATTTTTAAAACCTTTTACTGCAACAAGACGGAAATAGTCACCATCAAGTAACGAAATACTAGCAGTATTAAAAGAAATAACCGTGCTGATTTGCTTCAGAATCTCTTCGAGAAGCTCATTGAAATCTAGGGTGGAATAGATTGCGGTTGCCGTCTTTCGCAATGCTTCAGTGATTAAGTAAGATTTCTGTTCTGTTTCTTCACATTTTGATAATTCACTTGTATCGATAATATTGAATATAAATCTTGGTTCACCGCTGTGACTTTTTATTAGTTTTGTTTTTATTTTTACTGAAAAAATATTCCCACTATTTTGGATTCCGATAAAATTCAAATGATGCTTTACAAAATAAGCCTCAAAGAGCTGCGCTTGATCCTCATCGTATACCTTTAAAATTTCATTTATATTTTTACCGATGATCTCTTGAGATGAAAAATAACCAAATTTATCAAGCAAGCCTTGTGAAACAGTCAAAATTATTCCACTTTGATTGGTAATACAAATACTTTCTTCTAGCATCATACCCAATAGTGAAGCAATAGTTTCTTGGAATAAATCATCGTGGAAAATATCTTGATTGATCTCTTCTTGGTAATTTGTCATCGGATGAATCCCCATTGATTATTAAAAACGATACGAATCCGATAGTTAAGCCGAATTCGTAATAGTAAATGAAATATATCGGCAATTTGGCGATCATGACCTTACGGTTTTAGACCCAAATTTTTGCGTCCCCACCTTTCGAAGGGTTTGCTATTTTCGTTATGTAATTTCATTATACTTGTTTTAAAAATATAGGCATTAAATCAGCAATGAAATATTGCCAAAATCAATATCATTAATTTTAGATACTTGTCCAAAATGTCTACAGTTCTCAAGAAATGGGTTATAATTAGGTACTGATTATTTATACTAATCAGAACCTATATGCAAAAATCGAGGTTTTATGACCTTATCTACATCCAGCGAAATCACCGCTAGAAACGAACAAAACCATCTCGCAATCGCAGGTCAGGTTGCCAATTCATACGCTTCCAAGACCATATTTGCGGACTATCAAGAACGAAAGTCAGCAAACACACTGCGTCGTCAACTTGCTGACATCAACCTATTCGCTGAATATCTAGCTGAAGCAGGCATTCAAACGGGAATTTTTGCCGATGACCCACAGGCATGGGCAGGTGTCACATGGGGCATTGTTGAAGGATTTGTCCGCTGGCAACTGGCTCGGGGATACGCTATTGGCAGTGTAAACGTGAGGCTGGCAACTATAAAAAGTTATTCGAAGTTAGCCATGAAAGCTGGTGCCCTTTCTACAACAGATTTTGCTATGATAAGCACAGTCAAGGGCTATGGTCACAGAGAGGGACTTCATGTTGATGAACGACGTTTAGAGACTCGCAGAGGCTCCAAAAAAGCCCTTCCAGTGGCTTTAACCGCCCAACAGGCAGCAATGTTGATTAAACAGCCAGATAGCCCGCAGGGACGTAGAGACGCGCTCCTGATGGTCTTGATGCTGGATCACGGACTACGTGTCAGTGAAGTTGCGCTGTTAGAGGTAGCTACTTTTGATTTACAAAATGGGGAAATAAAATTTTACCGTCCAAAAGTTGACAAGGTTCAAATTCACAAATTAACTTCCCGGACACTTGATGCAGCAAGGAAATATTTTGAGAATGACGCTCCCCCTTCTGCCAGTGTTTGGCGGGCAAGTGCCAGTAAATCGGATGGCAGAGCTTCTGCGGGTATGCTAACAACTAATGGATTGTCTGAGCGCGCCATCACCAAGCGGGTTGAGACTCTGGGACGAATGATTGGTGTTGAGGGTCTGTCCGCCCATGACTGCCGCCACCATTGGGCTACACAAGCTGCCCGCAGTGGCACCCCTATCGACCGCCTTCAGGACGCTGGTGGATGGAGTAGTCCGGCGATGCCGCTCAGATATGTTGAATCAGCAAAGATTGCTAATGAAGGCGTGAAATTAACTTAAGGCAATAAAAAACTAGAGTGGATAAATAAACTCTAGTTTCGTTTGGTAGTCAGTTTTTTTTGATAAACAATGCTTTAAAATAAAGAAGATATTGCCGGAACTTTTTATGGACAGTTACGGAAAATAAAAAAAATGCCATTCAGGCATTTTTTTATTTTCTAATTCTATCTTGGGCGATTTTATAAACTGTATCATCACTTCGGACTGAGATCACAATAACTCTCATGACATTATTTTTTCTAACAAGCCCGTAAACAATCCGAATCCCCAATTTTTTCAATTTTATTTTCAAATAGCCCGCTAAATGGCTCGACTGTCGATTTCCGAGAGGTTTTCCGTACCCTCCTTCTGCTGCAGGGAGTGGATTTCCGGAGACTTTTTTTATTGATTTTAACACCTGAATTCGTTGAGAATTATCAAGCGATGCCAAATCATCCTGTGCTTCATAGGTGTATTCAACGCACCAACTCATTCCTCTATGTCCACATCAGAGTCATCGTCAAGATCGGATTCATGAATACCAAATTTTTCTAACACTTGCTCTTGGGTCAAGAAACCTTTCTGTTTGGCTCGCTCCATGCGTTCTTCCGCTTCAAAAAACAAAGCATACTCTTCAAGCATATCTACCATTTCCTCATAGCGAACAGGGTCAACGAGAACACATGTCGGCACATTGTTTTTTAAAACAACCTTTGAACCACTTGTCTTGACTTCTGCAAATATTTTATTCGCTTCCCCACGGTTAAACCGGGTTATTGGAACGATGGCATCAGTTATAGCTTTTAATGATAAAGTAGTTGTCATAAGTTTTTATAACCTCTAAATGAAAATCATTTCCTTATTGAATTATACATCTTGTCAACTTATTTATCTACATATTTATATATTATTAATGCGACAATAAATTATTAGGGTATGGGGTTATAACAGGGTGGTATATAGCCCATCAACGCCTTAAGAAAATTTTGATGTAGCAAAGATTCCTAATGACGGGATGAACTATACCTAGCATAAGAGAATTTTTCTTGGATAATAGTGGTTAATTTCCTTTTGGAAGAAAGTTTTCCTGAGGAAACAAAGTTGGCTGGATTGGTTGGATGGTCTTTTTCCGAGGAAAGCCAGCAATATTGAGGAATCGCAGTAGATATTGTCCATCTACCCAACCCATATCAATATAAAACCGATAGGGATCACGGGTGAAATCCCCGAGCCAGTACCTCCCGTTCACTTTCGTTATGCAAAATGAACAACTTGATGATTCAGGCAAAATTTTAATCAAAGCATTTTGGAGACGCTCATCGAGATCGGTCTCATCGAGCAAATCGACAGAGCTTTCCAATCGCTGATAAGTCAAGAAATCATTACCAACTTCTTCGATAAAAAATCCAGACAAATCATCAATGTCCGAGGGGTAGGGCGAGCTTTGTGGCCTAATTTTTCTGCAATGTTCTATAATTTTCAGCATGATGAGTTCAGGAGTGTGAGTGGTAGGCATGGATATATCGATTGGTTCTTTGGAAAACCAAGAATGAAATTTTTCATACGATGATAGCCGTTGCAGGTCAACCAAAGCCCTCTCACATAAAACACTTCGAAGGAAAACCAACGCTTTGAGAGCAGGAATTAAGGTTCCGGCATAATAGGTCTTCCGATTGGTGGTAGAACCAGAACGCAACCGTATGCGTGGTTGTTTGTCCTCGCCATTTTTGTCCAGTTCCACGCGGTACGTAAAATTAGAATTCATAATGTCCCTACTCTGATCATAATGATATTCCAGATACATAGTTTCCACTGCTCTTTCGATACGCTCTACACATTCCAACACGTCTGGCTCAAGCTGACTTCTGTTCATTAAATATCTCCTAAAAATAGTTTTGTTAGTTTAATGACGGTTATCACTTTATAAAACACAAAATATTCTTGGAGATTCATGAGTTATCTGGTAATAAATTAGTAAATGGGGGGCATTTTCCTACTTGGAAGGGCAAAACCACAGTATATATTCTATTTAATGACTCTAATGCAATTACTCAATTTTCTAAAATCTCATGAAATTTTTCCCCACTTACATGGTGTATTTACCATCTTCTAGTTCAGTTGACAGTATTTTTGCAATTTTCGATAATCGCGCCCCACTTTCACGCGGAGCTTTTTACAACTTATCCTTTTTGCAGTGGTGTTAATATGGGCTTCTTGAAGGAGTCCATTGGGGGGGAGCTAAGTGAGTCGAGGGTTTTATCACCATTAAGATAGTATGCACGTGGACTTGAATTGAGAAATCAAATCTCATGATCTGCTCATTTCCTTGTCATTGTTGATAATTTATTTTCTACTTCTACAATTATGATCTTTGCAGGTTTTGTATAAAAAGCAAAAGCATATATAATTTTTTTAGTATGATTAATATTGCTTTCAATAGCTTGATTTTACGAAAGGTATGGGGTGAATCTGGTCAACACAATTGATCGTCTTTGTTAACTGAATATGTGCAGTAAATCCTCTTGTTGATCTAAGTGCTTTTCATGTAATTGTATCTTTTCAAACCAAATCCAGAGAGGGATAAATTATGTCTGAAAATATATTTGATGCAAATCAATTGATGATGATGATTAATATACTAAATATCTCTACACGACATCTAAAAGATGAAATTTCAGAATTAAAAATCCGAGAGGTTGAAGTAAGATGGAAAGAACTCTTAAGTACTTTGCACAATTGTTTTGCTTATGCACAATCAAATAGTATTGATTTGCGACAATATAAGACTGACTTAAGCGAAATCGTTGACAATCTATACAGTGTTGAAAAGTTGGTTCGGCAAAAGAATGAAGGGAAAGTTTCAATTATTGATGATATTGCACAAGGTGTTTTTTATATTGCAGGGAAAATTGATGATGTTCTGGCAGGCATTGGATGGAAAAGGGTTGTTCAACCAATAACTGAAGCAATTTTCTTGATTCCAAAGAAAATCATGGCTATGTTTTCAGGCACATCTGAAACGCCTAAAATCCTTCCAAACATGATTCAAAATTACCTCCCTCCACCTATGAAGTCATTACCAAGTAAAAATATAGGACAATCAAACGTCAAGCGAAAAGATGATGACATCATTGATGTTGAATGGGGTAATGTTAAAGATACAAAAGAATCATTAGCAAGTCAGATAATTCGCCAAATGCACGATAGAATATCACACATCGAATCAGGGGATGAATAAGAAATGTCAAAAATATTTGTACCTGAACGATTTAAAAAAGAAGTTCTCGTTCATATTTTTAAAAATCTCTGGAGCAGTCAAATACCTTCCGCGCCATTAATTTTGGGGATTCACGGGCCATCTGGATGGGGCAAGACTTTTCAATGTGAGTATGTACTTAAGAGCATTGGAGCAAAAGCATTCCTAATTTCTGGCGGTCAGTTGGAGAATAAAGACGCAGGAGAACCCGCAAGACTTCTTCGCCATATGTATAGAACCGCAGGAACGGCTGTGATAGAACAAGAAACCAAGTTAGCTGTTTTGCTAATAAATGATGTAGATACGGGATTAGGAAATTGGGGCGGTAATGTTCAAACAACCATTAATACGCAAACGGTCTTCGGGGAATTAATGCACATTACTGATTATCCAACAGTTGTAGATAACAGAGAAACACCAAGAATACCTATAATTCTTACCGGCAACGACTTTACAAAGTTATATGCACCTTTGGTACGAGCAGGCAGAATGGTATCGTTCGAATGGACGCTTAAAATTGATGAAAAAATTGCAATTGTGGAAAACATTTTTACCGAATTTTCCCATAACGAGTGTGAGGTTTTAGTGAACACTTTAGAGTCCTACACCACAAAAAATGGTCATAACAATGAGTTAAATATTGCTTTTTTTTCTCATCTTCGGTCTGCGCTATATGATGAATATATTTGGGAAATCATTAAACAACACGGTGTTGAATATATTTTAGAAAGAAGCAGAAAAAACGGTTCTCCCCAAAAATTTAATATTGACTTCACTTTTTCGTCTGTTCTTGAAAAAGGCATACAACTTGTGACCTCATCGAAATACATAAACCACCTTGTTGGAGATAGAAATGGCTGAAACTTATACGTCCACAAACACCTATGCTCGAATTATTTTTTTGCAACAACAGATACGAGGAGTTCTGCGAGAAACAGTGCAAATCAGCGACGATAAGTTAGAGAGATTGCTTAAGGCCGTTGAGAACAAATGGATTTGCCAAATTGATATATATGCTTTCAATTTCAATAACCTATGTCAAGCACAATTGAAAATGGAAATTGACTGGAATGAATACGAAAAACAAATGTGTATTGGGAAACTTACCATTGCCGTAGATACACGTTGGAAAAACGACTTATTACCCCAAACAGATTCTTCAATATGGGCTTTCAATAAATATTTGAATCAATTTAGTCTGAGAACAGAGTGGCGAATAATATACTCTAATTGGGTTCGCAACAGTTCAAGTAAATTGACGGAAGCAAGAAGTTATTTAGGAACTTCTACTGGACTACCTATAAAATGGTCTGGGAATAAAATTGATGATTATGTAAAAAATGAAGATTTCCCAGAATTTGGCATTGGGCTATATTTTGCCGAGTAGTTTTGAATAGCAAGCGTCGGCACACCAAAGCGTGCGCTGAACACTGGGGATTCTGCTGAATTTTCCAGTTTTTTTCTAATTTCGAGTCTCCATTCCTCCCAAGCAGAATCCTTAACCTACAATTTTCAAGACACATGAAATATCAGTCTTTTGATCTAAAAAATTCTTCGGGGTTATAGTAAAGAAAATGAGACCAATTAAACTATTTTTTCTTCTATTCGGCATATTTTGTTTGCTAACAGCTTCATGCAATCCGTCAATAATTATTTCTAGTCCCACAAATCAGCCAACCACGACCACGACAATACTTCCCACTGATCCGCCAGTTGCTGAAACTGCTATTCCCACGAAAACAATCACATGTGAACTAGTAACTAATTCAGCTCCTACATCAATTAATGACGAACCAGCTCTACTGACGATCATTGGAGAAAATTATCCACAAACTGAGTATTTTGGGTATCCTGTCTTCAGCCCAGATAGTCAAGTTTTAGCCTTGTCAGGCTCAACAGTTTCTCTTTGGAACACAAAGACATTTGAACTTATTCGAGAATTTGAGACTCAATCAGAAGCAGAAGATTGTTATGGGTATGATGCTACTTTTAGTCCAGATAGCAAATTGTTTGCGACAAGCGATAATTGTGATGCCACCGGATATGTACGCATCTGGGATGTATCTACGGGGGAACTACTCCATGAGTGGGAGCGAGAATTTGCATCAATGCCCCCAACAAGCACAAGTTCTTGGGAATATTTTATTCCTGTGGGATCAATGGCTTTTATCCCAAATAGCACAAAAATAGTCTATGCAAGTGGTAATAGTTTGGAAATTAGAGATGTTTATAACGAAAACGACCACAGTGTTCTCAATCTTGGCCCCGAAATGTATGCATCTCAAATTTCTCTATCTTCAGATGGTAGATTAGTCTATATCATCATGAGTTGGATGAAAGATCATGATTTTCCTTCTGCGTGGACAACTCAGAATAAATTCCAAATTTGGAATATTAATACACACACAATGCTTCGAGAAGTAAAATATCCGGAAGGTTGGGTAAATCTGAGTTTGGAGTTATTGGGAACTTCCCTAGTGGAAGTAAATTTTGAAGAAGGGACAAGCCAGATAATTAATCTGGAAACAGACGAGATCAAGAAGTTGCCATACCGCCAAGGCTGGAGATATTACAGTCCTGATGGGAGCTTAATAATATATGCCCGTCTGTTTGGATTTGATGAGCAAGAACGCATTATAGAACTTTGGCAAACCAACAACTGGCAAAAAATCTATACTTTTATGCCAAATAACGACCCAAGCTGGAGTTATGGATTAACTGAAATTGTATTTAGTCATGATAATACCGTTTTAGCAATCAATCACCAAGGAACAGTTATGCTTTGGAACATTCGCCCTGTTGTCCAGCCTTAACAAACAAGTATAAGAACGCTTGCATAAGTCAAGTTCGGGAACTGCTCGAGGTCAAGGGGAGTCTGTAAACCTACAATGAATCTAGAGTCAGTCGGTTTATTCGCAAGCCCCCACCCTTACCTGTAAATGCCTGCGCTGAATGTTGCACCAAGAAATTTACACAGAATAGGGACAAATTCCGCTTTATGATAATTAAATGAAGTTATGAATCGATTTATAAAAGCAAACCTTTAGTAGGCAATTTTCAATAATATAGAAATAATCATTGGCATATTCCACTCTCATTACAAGGCACTAACCATTTTGTTGTTTCGTCGCCTTCCACAGTCCATCCAGATGGTATGTTATTTGAATGGGGTTCAATTTTCCACCAACGATTTCCATTAACGCACAAAGGGCCAAGAGCAATATTAAATAATTCACCGGGTGAAATTTGGCCTACGATTCCAGCAAGCATGTTAGGATCAGAACGGATACGATTAGGTAGGCCACCAAGAGCAACCATTCCGGTCATTCCGATAGAAAGTTGTGTCTCATACATTGAAGCACAAGTATCAATATTTTCATATTCTGGTATACCGGGGCCAATTATCGGGTCGAAAGTTGGTGTAATAATAGCTGTGGTATCGTTAACATCGGTATTTGTAGCCGAATCAATAGGCTGCATATTTGAAATTGCAGAATTGATCTGTTCAGAATTCAATTCAAGTAAATATGCTTCTCCATTAATTGGCTTATCGAAAAACAAAATCAGTCCGTTTAGTTCTCGCTCTTCGCTTATTTTAAATAAACCAAGAACCTCCTTTTTTTCCCCCGGAAAGAGTTTTACTTCATCTTCTAAGGAACCTAAATATACAACGCCAAATTGATCTACAATATATAATTGATAGGGTAAAGTATAAGGAACTTCGCTGATATTTTCAACTGCAACAAGCATTTTATATACAAAAATATCTGAGTAAATGCTTTCTTCTGTCTTAGTTGATAAACTTAAAAGCTCCACATTAACATTCTTACTGTTATCGTTATATAATTTTCGGATAATTGGTAGAACGCTCATTTGTTCTGGAATACCAAAAGAGACTGACTCTATGTTTAAATCTACAAATACAGTTGTTTGGGACTCATCATCATAATCAACTGTAAATTCTAAGCCAAATCCTCGTAAAGTATTCCATTCTATTTCATGTGTTGGAGCAAGATAAAAATGATTTATCTGTCCAAAATCCCGTTCTATTTGTCCTAAATAATCATATCCTAATGATACTTGGTCGATAACGCCGACTGGTGGCAAACATGAGGTATTAGAAAAAAAAGTTTTCATTATTTTGCCATCATACATCATAAGAGATTCCACTGATCCAAATGCATCACGATAATGAAAACCCTTAATGGAGACTGAATCTCCTTCCGGTAAAGACATCACAAAAACTTCCAAGATTGGAGAAAAATCAGAAGAAGCATTTGGACTATCTGAAAATTCACATTTATTGTTTATTCTCGAAAACCTTCTGATGTAAAACAATTTCTTACCAAACTGTTTTACTTCCCCAATCGACATCTCCATTGTTTCAGGAGCAGGTACAGTTGTTGGTGCAAGGGTTTCTGTTGGTAGAGATATGGCAGGTTGATTTGCAGTTGGATTGACCGACATATGGTTTGCAGATTCTTCCATTCTTGTCATTATGTATGATTCATCTTCAGATTTCACGACAAATTCACTAGAATCAATTTTTAATACCTCAAAATCTTTTGTATAAGAAACAGTATTTATACGAAGGCTTTTTCCTTTATCCAATATCTTATAAGTAAAATCAATTCCATCCCAAACCCCAGTCTCATTTTCAGAAAATGTAACCCGAGTATAATTTTGAAGTTCCCATGCGCCAGAAAGATAAGAGGATGTTAGTTTGCCAGAATCAGTAATCCTATCATTCGATTCTGATCCTACTTTTATTAGTGAATACATCTCACTTCCATGTTTAATAACCAATTCCGTTTTTGATAATTTCAATATCTCAAAATCTTTTGTATAGAATAAATTTGTAGCTTGAATTGTATTCCCGTGATCTTTAAGCTCATATGTAAAATTGGCACCATCCCAGATACCAGCTCCGTCTTTTAAGAATTCGACATTTGTACCATTGTTATCAGCCCATTTCCCAACAATACTCACTTTTCCTGTACAGGAACTTAATACCAGCATCAACATAATGACTGAAATAATGGCAAATGGTTTTTGCATTTTTTTATTCATTTTTCCTCAATGTACTATCCAAATTCAAATTTTAGTCTGAGCATGTGAAACACATTATTTTTATCAATCTCAATAGAAAACTAGGGAATCCACGAGAAATACCCCCACATATCTACTGTTGGTTGTTTTATTTCACCTATGATCTCATCATTGATAACATCATAGAATAGTGGTTTAGGATTTCCTTTTTCAAAGACGATTAATTGTTTACTGTCCGGTGACCATGGAGAGGGGTATTCGGGAATCTCATAATTAAACATTTTACTTTCCATGGTTGTAAGATTATATAAAACGGAAAATATTTCGTCCGTGCCAAACTCCATATAATTTAACGCCATCCAATTTTCATCTGGAGATAAATGTGTAATTTTTATCCCAGAATTAATGGGTATTTGTTCTGGAACTGGTAATACAGTGTAATTGGCCGGATTTGTTGATAAATCCACTATAGAACCAGCAAAATATAATTTGTTTGAAATTTTAGATACAACTACATTTGCGGATGAAAATCCCCCAGTGATTAATTCCTTGGATATAGATGTGTTTGGATCAATTTCGAGGAGCTTGCCAGCTACATTATATTCATGCGATTGCTTTACATAAAAAATCGAGTTTCCGTCAGCAGACCAGAATGGAAGTTCAAAATCATTTGCAGAAAGTAAAGATTTAGCATTTGTCCCATCAGTGGAGACTAAATAAATTATCTGATCTGACCTTAATAAAATAATCCAATTTCCATCCGGAGATATGTTGGCTTCTGATAGACAAAGAACAACATTATCGCCAATAAAAACCAGTGTTTGTCCAACAATATCTAAAACATAAGCACTATAGGTTGGAATATTACAATAAACTGAATCAATGAATACCCCGGGCGCAATAAACACTAATATCCTTTGGCTATCGGGAAACCAAACTAGGCGAATTAATCCATTTCTTGAATTCACTATATCAGAGGTAAATAATTTAATATCCCCCTCTAATGTAGCTAATTCAATTCCATTTTCAGTGGGGTAAACAAATTTGTCTCCATCCGGAGAAATATTCAAGACTTCATCAGGTGAATGTCTTTCTAATAATATGTTTCCATCTAAATCAGAAACAAATTGATCCATCTGGTTAGTATACTGACCAAGTAAATCATAGTGGTAATAGGTCATTAAGAGATTCCCTGATCCCCCACCCAGATGGGTAGGTTCCATTGTAGGCGTTGGGGGAATCGAAGTATTGGTAATAGTTGGAGTAGAGCTTGGTTGCGGCGTTCTAGTGGGTAATGCGGTTAATTGCTCACTAATTAAGTATGCCTTCTGAGTCTCATAAGATTTTGTTTTTTCAGCAATTAATATTTGTTGATTTTTTGTAATTTCCGTGAAGAAATATCCCGATAATGCTCCAATACAAAGTAACGCTACACCAGAAATTATGATGACCCTTATTTTCATTAATCCCTCAGTCACTTTTTTGGCTAATCATTCATAATGAAGTGTTTGAATTGGAAAGCCATGAATTTTATAAAGATGAAAATTTTCGAGAAAAGTAATCCGGAATAATTTGATAAATTCCTACTCTGTTAATTATGGGTTTTCCCGTGTTAAACAAAAATGGCAAGTCCAAAAAAGACTTGCCAATTAATAAATCAAGAAAACGGTTGGCAGTCTGGCAATCATAGCTAAAGCGCTGTAGACCCATGACTTTGCGTCTCCAGTTTTCACTGGATTTGCTATTATCAAAATATATTATAGTATCGTTACACAAATCAATTGGTTAATTCTATATAAAACTTATGTCGATAGAGAAATTGCCTCATAGAGTTACCGAAAATTAATACGGGGGAAGGATTAAATTAAAAAATAGTTTTTCATTTAATAATCATGATTAATAAGAAAGATAGATTTGCTGGCAAGTTCTTATAAAGTTTCTGCTGAACTATCCGATCATGATATTCTAGCTAAAGCGGGTCAATTATTGTTAGCAATTTCGTTACGAAGGAAAAACCAAGCCAAACATGATTGTGACGAATGAAAAATCTGGATGCAAGGGTGCCAATTTCTGTTTTCAAGAATTACGCCAATTCAATCCGAATTCATTTTGAAGGACTAACTTGTTTAATTTTTTTAAGAGAATAATGGCTTTGGGTATTGGGGAGAAAAACAGTCAGATACTCAGCCAGCCGCCCAAATTGTATTGAATGATTCGGTAAAGAATATAATTTATTGATCTTCTATATTAGCCCCGAAGACAGGTTATTTAGGGGGTAACGTAGGCAACTGTTTTTTTGAGCAATTTTGGATACTAGGTTTCTGAAAAATTGTTTCAATTACGATTCAGTAACTTTACGAAGATCAAAGGAAAAATAAAATGGTCGACCTATCCAACGAACCGATTGAGAATTTAGTGGAAATAATTATGGGGTTTGGAAAATACGGGGATTGGATCAAGGCTGCTGAATTACTTATTGAAAAAGGTTATCGTTTCACCCCTGATGAATTAAAGCTGATCTCATCTAAAAAAAACCACAGTGGAGCCACATATCTATATAAATTAGCAGAACTAAAATATGTGTTCTCCCCAGATGAGTTGATTAGCCTAGGGAACCCTGCGGACAATTTTAAAATGACGATAGCCCATAGAATGATTGGTAATGGATATGATGGGTTCACAGTAGACCAAGTCATCGCACTTTGTGACCCCATGAATAATAATCAGGAAACCCTGTCCTACCTCATGGCGAAAAACGGTCATCACTTCACATTTGAGGAAATTATCCGACTTAATAATCCTGCTGACACATACAAAATTTCATTGGCGCATCTGATGGCACATTATTGCGAATTTACAGTGGGTGATTTGTTGTTATTAGGGAACCCTACTGATCGCGATGGGGATACGGTCGCCCACCTCATGGCAAAGGCAGGGCATCGGTTTTCTTATCACGATTTAATGAGGCTCGGAAATCCAAAGAACAATCATGGCGATACCATTGCCCATGTGATGGTACAAGCTGGACACAAATTTACCACAAAAGAAATGAAAAATATGAAATTGCCATTTAACATTGAACAAGTTTCGATGTTTTTGGATATTAAAAACCGTACATCATGGGAAGATGCCTTTGTTCTTGGTACTTGTGGGGAACTTTATGTTAATGGGACACTATGTATGTCAGTTGCAGGTGCAACTGTAAGAATCTACAATCCTGATGTATTTTCTGTTTTTGCTGATCACACACCTACAATCCTCCAGCAATTTGATGAAAAGACCCTTCTCAGGTACAAAGGAGGTGCGTTCCCAATTTTTGTGGGGAAGTATGACGGATATTCAAGTAACAGGATGGATGCGCTGAAGGTGTATTCAATAATGTCCGATAAAAGACCAAGGGCTGGTTCATCTTCTTAATCATACTTATTTTGAGAAGGCTCCCCTGCCCCATACCCGACATAATAGAAATAATCCAAAAACATACACGGAGAAGTTCAATGACTGACCTAACCGACGAAACGATTGAGAATCTGGTAAAAATATTTATAGAATCTGGAAGTTTTGCGGTTGCCGATTTAATCGTGGCGAAAGGCTATCGTTTTACCCCAGATGAATTGAAGATAATTATAAAAAAGGAATGCGGAAGATATTACACCTGTGCACGTGTTTTGGCACAACAAAAATACTTTTTCACAGTTGACGAGTTAATCACCTACGGAAACCCGTCAGATGGTGGACTAAATACCATAGCACGGCACATGGTTGATAACGGATATGACGAATTTACAGTCGACGATATTATCGCCCTGTGTGGCAATATGAATAATGATAGAGAATCCGTAGCCATATTGATGGCAAAATATGGACACCATTTCACATTGGATGAAATTATTCGCCTGAATAACCCCGTTGATTCCTATAGGATTTCATTGGCACATCTAATGGCACATCATTGCGAATTTTCTGCGACTGATATATGGGAACTAAGAAACTCTGTTAGCCATTGTGATGTGTCTGTTGGTGCTTTGTGGAAATTAAGAAATCCCGCTGATAGAGACGGCGATACCATTGCCCATTGGATGGCAAAAGCTGGTTATCGTTTCTCAGTTGAAGAATTGAAATTTCTTAATAATCCAAAAAACAAAGACGGTCTATCTATTGCGCACGTGATGGCACAAGCCGGGCATAAATTTAGTAAGGATGAGTCGAAAGAATTAGGTTTGCCTCTTAAATTGGAACAAAAAAGTATTTTCTTAGATATAAAGAATGGTTATCGCTTTGACGATTGTTTTTATGGTGGAATTTTTAGCGAACTTTATGTGAATGGAAAATTATGTATGTCGGTTGAATCCGGAAGTTGTTCCAACGATATTATAACGATATTCAACCAAGAGGCGTATTCTAAGTTTGAGAGTTACGCTTGTTCAATCCGCCATGATTTTGATGAAAAAACTTTCCTTTTGTATAAGGGGAGACTGGATTGTAATAATCTACTTTCTGATTCCCAAGCGGCTACCCGAATGGTTTATGGTCAGTTAATCACTGAAAAAGAAAGTCGGTCACATTTTCCTGATATTGGTCATGGTTGAAACCTGCGCTCTGCATAATTGTAGTTTGGAAAGAGATGGCGTGGATTTGGTAACTAATAATAAAACAGGGATAAAATAAATCCCATTTGGAAGAATTGTTTGGAAACAAACCAAAAACATTTGTTTGAAAAATAATCGGGGATTAATTGTAAAAATAATAGTTGCGCCTGCCCGGCCCAACGCCAGCAACACAAAACTTAGGCTAGCAAGTCTATTTCAATCAATATAGAAATCATGGAGAAAATGGGTTATGCTTCCAATTGAACAAGCACGAATTGAAATGCAACAAGGAGAAAAAGAAAAGGCCAGAGCCATTTTAGCAAAATTAGTTAATGCAGAGCCACAAAACTCTACTGCGTGGCTATTAATTGCTGACCTCTTAGACAATCCACAGCAAGCATCTTATTGCCATGAACGCGCCGAATCCATTTTAAAGAATCAATCCCAACAAAACATCTTCTCAAATATTGTCGAGAGAACTCCTGCTATGACTATCATTGACGAAAACAAAACATATCAAACAAAAGATTGTTATTTTTGTGCTGAGTCAATCCCATCTGACACAATAATTTGTCCATATTGCAAGCGCAACTTATCCAATCAAGTTGAACAAAACAAATATTCAGAGCTAAGACTTCAACCAGAGTCTATTGCTTCCAACAAAGGAAGTAAACGAAGTTCATATTGGACAAATATATTTTTAGCTGTTCTAGTCGCAATTTTTCTTGTTTGTGGTTTTTTAAACATCATTACGAAATCATTATCACCTAATGTCCGCTTGGAGGTTATAGGATCAGTCAAATCAGCAGATATTGCATGGTCTATTGCAAAAGGAGAAATTGAATCAGGAAATTACAATTTACCCTTTAGGAAAAGCATATCATTAAGCGAAGGAGAATATGTTGAACTCGTCGCTGCGCGCTACGATTCCGGTAGTGTTACTTGCCAAATTTGGGTAGATAACAGCTTATGGAAGGAATCAACTTCAATAGGTGAAGACACTATTGTATTCTGTAATGGATATATAGGAGAACCATGAGTGACGCGGATAGTATTACTACATTGCAGTGGTTACTTCTCACAAGTTTAAGTATTTGGATTTTCTTTGATGCCACCAAAATTGGCGTTAAGAAAGGTCAAGTCTCTGGCATAGCCGATATGAGTCCAATAGGATGGCTTCTAGGATGTTTAGTATTGTGGATTATCGTGTTTCCATTATATTTAATTAAACGTTCAGAATTTATCAGAATTAATTCTGCAGATACCATAGCAAGTATTCCCCAACAAGCTCGAAATAAAAATCCGAAGCTGTCACTGAGTATGGATGAAAAAGTATGTCCATATTGTACGGAACTTATAAAACAACGAGCGATAGTGTGTCGCTTTTGTGGAAGGGACTTACCCGCCAATAAAACAAGTTCTAGCATTAGAAATTAGTCCAAAGTTTCCAGTCCAATTTTATAGCAAACCATGCAAAAATCACCTGTAAATTAATGCAAAATGCAATCTTCAAATGAAGATAAAAGGTGCAAACAAAGGCAAGCATGAAGGAAATATTTTTTGTATATCTGAATTTCAACAATGTCAGCAAACAATTCCCATTGAAGAAAACCAGTAAAGCAATTCCAAACGCCAGCATATCATTCAGCAACGCCAGTCAACGATGGGGATTCGGAATAATCCCCTAACTTTTTCAGCTCCTTTGCCATTTTCCACCCGAACTGGATTTCCCCTAAAGCTCTAGCGCCAAAAACGCAAACCGTTAGGTCAATAAAACCCGGCCACATCTTTTGCCCGGGTTTTATTTAGCGATTTTAAATAAACTTTTAATTTTTGGACTGAGCTTGATGTAGTCTTCGCATTGATATATCCCATTCTCTCTTCACTTCATCAAAATTGTACTCAAAAATTTCAGTCTCATCTCCCCAAAATGGAATTACTTCATTCTGAATATACAGATTAGGAAAAGCGGATGTTGCTTTTAGTGCCGTCAAAAAACTTGCTTTCCCTATAACATCATACACATCCAAAAATGTCTGCCATTGGAAAGTGCTTGAGTTTCCTTCATCTACAAATTCCAACCAAATCTTATCATTTTCCGGTTCAAGAAAGGTCAATACCAACCCTATTGGGATAATCAGGTGTAAAGGATTATCTCCATGGAGTAAAGACAAGTTTTCTTTCACGCACAATCGAAAAACTTCAACCTTCATCAGTAATCTCCCGTTTTGCACAAATATTCGCAATACTGTCATCACTCGAATCTTCATGTAAACGCATGATAAGAGTTCAATTTGAGTAAAACAAATATTTATGGAAATTATTTGCCATAACCTTGTTTAAATTTTCCGGATTTCTGTAGTTCAGACAAATAACTATAAACTGTCGTTCTTGATTTAACTCCCGTTATACGGGTAAGTTCAGTAACACTAATATTGGGTGTCAGTTGTAATAGTTCAACTATCTTGTTCAAAGTCTTCTCTTTTTTGAGTTTTCGAGCTTCATTTGCAATGTCCAAACTATAGACCAAATTCGGCAAACTGGATGATTCTTTTGGCTTTTCCAGAACATTTTTTGTGTTCATCTTACGCTGATTTATGCGCTCAATTTGAACACGATTTACTTCGAATTCTCGCTGGTATTGCTGTTCAATCAGCATGATATTGACAGCTCCAATTAATGCCAGACAAGGAAAAATTGCTGGAGCATATAGCGACATTTTTGGGACTATCTCCAAAACAATCGTTAGGCCAATCGTCACAACTAAATAGAGTAAAACCAAAATAAACGCATACAATGCAGGTGCCTTAGGGTCACTCTTACGCGAGTGTGAATTCCAATTCGTTAGCAATAACCATGTATGTACGCTTGACAATCCTAGGGATTCAATCACTACTCCAGTTATGATTCCAATTATTAGAGGAAGTTCTAAGTGCTGGATACTTGAGCGGGCCACGAGATAGGCACTGGGGACTGGAGCGAGATATGGGGATAAATTAGCAACAATTGAAACAAAAGTTTTTTTCATGTTCTGATTACCTCCAACTTTTATAGACCTAAGTTATCAACAGGGCTAGCGATTTTATGCGCACGAGCCACATCATCTGGGGTGTAGTTCACATATCTACGCACCATCTCAAGCGTCTCATGGCCCAGTAGCTTTTGTAGCGCTAAAACATCACCATTGGAATTGCGTAAAAACTGAATAGCGGCAGTCCTTCGCCAACGGTGCGGATGAACATTTTCGACATTAGCCTCTTTACCCACTTCCGTCAGATAATGAGCCAATCTTCTAGAGCTTATAGGATGTCCTGATTGGGTCAAAAACAAATTACTAATCCTTGGGAGAGGGTCAGACCGGTAGAGGTTGATGTATCGCCATAAGTTTCTCTTTGTACTTCGTCCAAAAAAAACGAAACGCTCCTTGGAACCTTTGCCCATTACTTTGATTCGGCCCTGATCGATGTCTACATCCTCGATTTTCATATTAAGCAGCTCAGATAGTCTTACAGCAGTGTCAAGCAACATTAGCATAATCGCAATTAGGCGCGCAGATTTTGCCTCCTCATACCGCTTGGCTGCAGAAAACAAACTGCGTATTTCATCCTCTGAAAATGGGTCGGGTAAGAATTTTGGAATTTTTGGACGAGGAATGTTTTTGAGTGGCGAACCTATAATTAATTCCTCTCGTATACACCAATTAAAAAAGGCAGACAAACTCGAGTAGTACGCTTGTATAGTGCGTGGAGAAACACTTCGATTCGAAGCGCTGCGATATGGGTGACTCTCGTAACGGTGTTTACCGTTCCTTAGTTCATTCAGATACGTCCGTATTGCAATCGGGGTTATTTGGGATAGTGTTGAATCTTCTCCATTTTCGGATTCAAACCATTTGAGAAAGTAACCCAAATTCGCATTGTGCCATGATGTCGTTACGGGCGATTTGCCTGCAGCTTCGTTACTCATACGATAGCCAGAAATGGCCTTACATATTAAAATTTCCATTCTCACAACCTCCAAATTCATCATTTTTTTTTGGGGAGGTGAGCGAATCAGTTGCTCTCAAAAAAGCAAAATGACGCTCACAACAGTGATGAGCGTCATTTAATGGTCACATGACTAAGGATATATTGAATCAGTTGCCCTGCTTTTTGGGTTAAAAATTAGAGTCTCACTCTAGGTGATTAAGAGTCAGTTGCTCTGCCAATTGAGCTAATGGGCCTTAGCCTCCCTATTATAAAAGAAAACAGATTGCGGGTCAATATCGCATCTGTTTTCCGACGAACCCACTAGGTAAACTCTGGCCGTTATATTTTTGGTTATTATAAAGATAGAATCGCCATAAACAAGATCCTGAAATCTGATAGGCTATTTTCGATCAAAGCTAAAAAGTAAATTACTTCGTTCTAGCAAGCAGCTCTTTCTTAATAGCATCCGATAAAAAAGCCTGCTGCAGTGCATTTCGTTGAGCTTGTTCTAATTGCTCGGCTGTTAAACCCACCAGGGATTCAGCAAACTTATATTCATCCAGAATTGTCACCGCACTAATTCCTGGATCATCGGTATTAATGGTCGCTTGAATATTTTCTTCCAAAAATTGTTTTAAAGGGTGGCTGGCATAGTCCTCCACAATGCTGGTCTGCACATTGGAGGTTAAGTTACATTCAATTCCAATCGCATGTTTTTGTAAATAGTCCATCAGAACTCTGTCCTGAATAGCCGAAATTCCATGACCAATGCGCTGCGCACCCAACCCATGGATGGCTTGCCAAATACTCTCAGGACCGCAAGATTCACCGGCGTGTATGGTAACATTCCAACCCAAATCCCGCGCCATTTTAAAATGATCCACAAAAAGATCACCGGGGAAATTGATTTCATCCCCAGCCAGATCCAGTGCCACAAGATCATCCCGGCGAGTTTTTAAGGCCTGCAATTCCTTCCAGGCAGTTTCCGGACCATACGTGCGGCTGAGAATGCCTATCAACCCCACAGGCAGCCTAAACTCACGGCTGGCATCCTGAACTCCATGGACAACCGCCTCAACCACAGCGGACGCATTCAGTTGATGAGCTTCCGCCATAAACCAGGGACTGAAACGCAGTTCAGCATAATCAATCTCTTCTTGCTTTAAATCTTCAACACATTCATAAGCAATCCGATAACAACAATTCTCATCCGCCAGGATGGCAGTCATATAGCGAAATTTTTCAATAAAAGCCATTACTCCGGGTTGGTTTTCCATAATCTGAACGTAGGGACGGAGTTCATCTAAAGTATAGGCAGGCAACGTAATGCCATACTTTTGTGCTAATTCAATTATCGTATTTAACCGTACACTGCCATCTAAATGACGATGCAAATCGATCAAAGGGGTATTGTTCAGCATGAAGCTCTCCAGTTGAATTACCTCTTGTCCGGGTTTGCTTGACAAGGGTAGGTTTTTTTTTATACAATGATGTAGAGGGGATTACACTAAATCGTATTATAGCTATTTTACATCAAGCAAAAATTTAATAGTATCTTATTGCTACAAGGTGCCGACAAATGAAGCTTAGAACCAGATTGAGATCAGTGATTTCACTGATGTTTTTTGTTCTTCTCGGGCTCCTTCTCAAATTCATCCTTACCAGGTTGAACCTATCCATCTGGCACATATTATGGTTGGTTGTTCCCTTATTGCTCCTAATTCAATTAACTCAGTGGTGGGCAGGAGTAATGGGAACCATTGCCTTTATGCTGATCTGTATTGGTATGCTCCTCCACCTCGCTTCATTTTCATTAATTCAGGCACCTTACCCACACATAATAAGCTTTCTGATCATTTCCATTCTTCCCATCCTGCATTTGAGTTACCAATTTCAAAGGACTATCCGCCACCTTGACGCGGAAAAATCATTAATCAATCTTTTTTTATCTATTCTTTCAGAGAGTCATCCGACATTTGAAATCATAAAATTTCCAGATGCGAAAACCGCCTACGTCTCGACAGATTGCGAATTAATCACCGGGTATTCTCCCGGTGAATTTTTTCAAAATCCAAATTTGTTTGAAAGCCTATTACACCCGGATGATCTTCCGGCCTATCAAACAGTAATTTCCGCCATGGGAAAATCAAACTTGGTGGAATTTTTCGGCCGGATTTCTCATAAAGATGGATCAGTTCATTGGATTCAAGGAATTGGTTTCAGGATTTTTGATGAAACAAATCATACTTTGATGGACCATCTACTCCATCTGGATATCACCCATCAACATAACCTACAAACTACCACAAAACAAACCGTCCAATTATTGGCTCAACTTAATCAGCACATCAAAGATATGATTTGGATCGAAGAATACAATCCGGATCATATTGTCTTCATGAATCAACCCTTCAAAAAGTTTTTCCATTATTCATCAAAAAAAATGAAACAAAACACCTATGCCTATCTTGAATTGATCCATCCCGAAGACATGCGTGAGGCGCTCAATAAGGTGCAAGCCTTAAAAGTTGACCATCAGCCCATTGAACTTGAGTATCGCGTCATTCAAAAAGATGGCCAACGCCGCTGGGTTTCAGCACGTATTATTCCATTGCTGGATGAACGTGGCCGTCATATCCGGAATATTGGTTTTGCAACAGATTGCACAGCTCAAAAAAAGATGGAGATCGAACTTCAATTCGCCAATGAAACTCTAACCCAATTAGCCACCAATATTCGCGAATTGTTTTGGATACGGGATCGGTATAGCAAAGAATTTATTTATGTTAACCCTTTATTTGAACAATACTACGCGCAATCTGCTGCAGCCTTTCAAAATAATCTCTCTCTCTACTACGATCAGATCTATCAGGATGATCGAATTTGGGTGCAAAAAGCAGAGGAAAACCTCTTCCGCTATGGAAAAAAATTTATCGGTGAATATCGATTGCAGCTTGCAGATAAACAAATCCATTGGGTCCGTACGCAAGCCTATCCTGTTACCAATTCAGATGGCGTCTTTTATCGCGTGGTTGGGATCACTGAAGACATTACAGAATGGAAGAAAAATGAGAATGAAATCAAAGAGTTTGCTCATCAACAAACCATCCTTGGTAATTTACAGAAATCTGCTCTCAAATACAATGATATTCAGCAGTTCATTTTGGAATCTTTTTTAGCCATCAATCAAATCTTCAAAGTTCAAGTTTGTACTCTACTGGAATATGATCGCCGTAATTCCATTTTTATACTTCAAGCTAGCATAGGTCTTCCCAGTGATAGTTTTCCTATCGAACCATTTCGCTCCGAAAATGATTCTTTACCAGGATACTCCCTCATAAACCCTGATCCTGTCATTTCATCCAACCTGCACCAGGAACAGCGCTTCAAATTACCGGAATTCTTAGATGGCTTGCTAATCAACAGTTGTATCAGCTTAACCGTGCCAGGGACGGATCGAACCTATGGGGTTTTGACTTTCTATTGTGAACAAGAACACACCTTTCTGTCTTCACACATCCACATTATCCGGGCCATTGCCTCCCTGATTTCTGAATTAAATCTGCGATATCAGACTGAAAAAGCCTTGATCGCCAGTGAAACCCAGTACCGGGAATTAATTGAGGTTCAGAATGCTGGAATCCTTATTCTAAACCCACTGGGATTCATCCAATATGTCAACCCAGCCGCCGAAGTCCTCTTTGCCACACCCAAGGATTTTTTGATCGGATACGCCATTGATACCCTGCTGGATGAAGAAAATTTGCGCATCTACCGGGCTCAGCATAAAAAAATTCTTCAAGGTGGAGAAGTAACGTTTGAAATTATTCTCAACAAAACCCCGGACTTTCCTAAGGATGTCATGATTACCGCTATTGCAAGGGTCAATGAAAAAAAAGAAGTATCAAAAATAATCAATATCATGCGGGATATTACACAACAAAAGGAACAGGAAGAGGAATTGGTGCATCTGACCATGCATGATTCATTGACTGACATCTACAATCGCTCTTTCTATGAAAATGAAATTTTCCGCCTTGAAAACACCGACTTTTTCCCAATAAGCATCATCATCGGTGATGTGGATAATCTTAAGGGCACCAATGATGAGTTTGGACATGCCATGGGAGACCGCCTACTGGCACAGGTCAGTGCCATTATTAAAAGCGCCTTCCGACCGGCAGATGTTGTCGCACGCATTGGCGGGGATGAATTCGCCATGCTAATGACGAACACCAATCATCAAACGGCAAAGAAAATGATTGAAAGAATTCAGAGCAAAATTGATCAAGCAAATCAGGAATCGGATTTCCCGTTTAAAATCAGCCTCTCTCTGGGCGTTGCAACCAGCACCCGGCGTGATACCTTAAGAACCGCCATACAAAAAGCTGATTTACGCATGTATTCAGAAAAAAAGACGAAAAAGAGACATTTACAACTCTAAGATGATGCGAGTAAACAATCGAAACACTACCAGCCTATGGTAATGGACACTAATCCGTACAAGATACTGGCAATTAAACTGGTCACCAGCATGATGGGTAATCCATTTTTTATCCAAATACCTGGAGTGATTGGGGTGCGTGTTCTTTCCGAAAGAGAGGATACAACGATATTCGCTGTGGATCCGATAATCGTCCCATTTCCTCCAAAACCAGCTCCAAAAGCTAGTGCCCACCACAAATGGGAGACGTTCACCCCATTCGCTTCCAATCCTTGGATAACTGGAATTAAAGCGATAGTTATCGGAATATTATCAACCACTGCTGAGAGGCAAGCAACCACCCAGAGCAAAATGATTCCCTGCCAAACTGGGGGAAGTAAAACCCCTTTGGCAACCACATTCGAGACTAATTGTAAAACACCAGCTGATTCCATTCCCCCTACAATAATAAACAGGGCTCCGAAAAAAATCAGGATATCCCACTCCACATGATGCAATACATCTCGAATATTCGGTTGAATCCAAACCAGACCTATGCCAGCTGCAGTCATGGCTATAAATGCTGGAGAAACATGCAGCATTTCTTCCAATAGAAAAAGAACAACCGTCAGTGCAATCACAATAACACCCTTTATTGCTGTCTTTTTATCTTTTAATGCCTCAGAGGGATTTAGGTTGAACAATGTTTCTGAATTATCCTGTTGACCACTTGGAAAATAAGGTAAGAAAATACGCCATAGCATAAACAAAGCCACAATCCAAACAACGATTACAATGGGCAATGAATGGATCAGGTAATCATTGAAAGTAAATCCGGCTGCTGAGGCAATGAGAATATTTGGAGGATCCCCAACCAAGGTTGCGACGCCGCCCGTATTGGAGAGAATGGCTTCCGCCATCAGGAAAGGCAATGCACTGAATCCTAGGATTTCGCAAATCAAGATGGTAACGGGAGCTAATAATATTACAGTCGTAACATTATCCAGGAACATGGAAAGTAAAGTGGTTCCTATTCCCAATAAGATCATCAATCGCACCGGGCGGCCTTTGGAAAGTTTTCCAATTACGATGGCAATGTATTGAAAAAAACCAGTGGGCTGTATCAATGCCACCAAAATCATCATTCCTAACAATAAACCCAATGTATCCACATCAATCGATTGAAGAGCTTTCTCTTCTGAGTAAAAACCAAATAACATTCCAAACACCACCATTACCGATGCCCCAAGAAGCGAAATAATGGTTCGGTGAACTTTTTCAGAAAAAATTAGGCCTAATGTACCAAAAAATATGACTGTTGATACAAGGATTGCTATCATCGATAATTTGATCCCATTGTTATTATATGAGTAATCACTTCTTCCAAGAGGACATTAAGGCACATCCTACATCCACATGGGAGACCAGTCCAATCAAGGAACCTTCCTCAGTAATTACCGGCAAATCTTTTAACGCATGCTGATTTAAGACTGCAGCGGCATGTAATAAACCGGAATTGACCTTTACTGATTTCGGTTTTTCCATAATTTCTAGGACTTTCCTTGATAAATCATCTGTGCTGGGCATCCGCTGTTCAAAGAATCCAAAATCACTGAGGAAATCAAAATTTTCCACCATGGAGACAAAATCGGGCATAACCAGAGAAAGTAATCGCTTCAAATCAACCACGCCAATCAATTTTTGCTCTTCGTCAATGACTGGTAATGTACCGATATGATGGTTTATCATGAGTTGAACCGCATCCTGGACGCTGGCGTTCGCCGAAATTGAGATTACAGTTGTTTTCATGTAATTGGCGACTTTCATTAAAATCCTCCAGATTAAATACTTTCCTTTCCACAAATTATTATACTCTTACGCATCACAAATATTTTCAACATATTAGTTGCGAAAACCAATGCGTGGTGCTACCATTTTCTATTATGTATTTTCGTGCAATAAATTGCGGAGGTATTGAAAACCATGAAAATTTTTATAATCGACGCATTTACCTGCAAATCGTTCAGCGGAAATCCAGCGGCAGTCTGTCCTCTGGAAAAGATGCTCCCGGATGAGAAATTGCAGGCCATTGCCCGCGAGATGAATCTTTCGGAAACAGCTTTCTTTGTCCCCCAGGATGTTGGATTTCATTTGCGTTGGTTTACTCCCCTCAAGGAAGTCGATTTATGCGGCCATGCCACGCTGGCAACCGCTCATATTCTATGGCAGGAAAAATTATTAGCTGATGATCAAGCCGCTATTTTCTCAACCCTTTCAGGGACTTTGTCAGCCAAAAAACAACAGGATTGGATAGAATTACAATTCCCCCGTGGAGAAATTCAAGAACTACCTTCCCCAAATGCAGACATTCTGCAGGCGTTGGGTATCAACGATTTGATATACATGGGGTCCTATCGCCCTAACCGGTACTTAATTGAAGTACCGCAGGCCGATCTTGTAAGAACCTTGAATCCAAATTTCAGCAGGTTGCTGGAACTGGGAGCAGACCGTATCATGGTAACTGCCAAAGGCGACCAGGCGCCCTATGATTTTGTTTCCCGCTATTTTGCCCCTGGCGCAGGCATCAATGAGGACCCGGTGACCGGCTCCGCCCATTGTTACCTCACGCCTTATTGGAGTAAGAAAATCGGCAAAGACAGTCTGATCGCTTACCAGGCCTCCATGAGAGGAGGAGAATTGCGGTTAAAATTAACAAACGAGAACGTGCTCATTCGGGGGCAGGCGGTCACCATTTTCAAAGGTGAACTCCTGTACAGTTGATTGAGATGTCCAGAAATGAAAATCGGCCCGAAGCAGATTCAGGCCGATGTTTTTTTTAGAAAGTTTATTTAAAGTGAATATAATCCTTACCAGGCGCACCGCAAACCGGGCACATATCTGGAGCATGTTTAGGATGGGTATGTCCGCAGATCGGACAGACATAATAATCAACATCTTCACTGTCGGTTGAAAGCGTACTCAAAGCTTCTTTATATAATTCTTCATGCACCATTTCAACTTTTTGTGCCCAGCGGAAACTTTTCTTGGCTTTCTTATGATCTTCCGCGATGGCATCCTCAATAAATTCCGGATACATTTTGGTGTGTTCGTAATTTTCACCGGCCATGGCGGTTTTTAAATTCTCGGCGGTTTCTTTCACGTCACCCAGAGCCATCATGTGATTGTAGGCATGAATTTCTTCAGCTTTTGCTACAGCCCGAAACAATTTGGCAACCTGTCCATATCCTTCTTCCTCTGCTTTGCGGGCAAAAGCCAGATAATGTTGGTTTGCCTGTGATTCACCCGAAATGGCTGCTTTCAAATCGTCAATTGCTTTGCTCATCTTATCCTCCAATAATTACTGCTTAGGATAGATTATTCACCAGACAGGTTGAATTGTCAACCCAGAGCATGTGTTATTTTTCACAGACCTTTAAGCATTTTATGCTATAATGACCATCTAGATTCGAGATAAAAATTCACTGTTAGAGATACCCAAAACCTATGCAATTTCTGATCACCGGCGCTGCCGGCTTCCTTGGTTCGGCACTGGCGAATCGATTAGTCAAAGAAGGACACGATGTCCGCGGACTGGATGACCTTTCTGCTGGCAATCCGGACTCTCTTTCCCCTGACGTACATTTTACGCGCGGGGATATTAACGATCGCCCCAAGTTGTGGACCCTGCTGCAGGAAGTGGATTGCGTTTACCATCTGGCGGCCCGTGTTTTAGTCCCTGAATCCGTACTTTATCCAAGAGAATACAACCTGGTCAACGTCGGCGGCACCGTCACCTTGATGGAAGCCATGCGCGATGTCGGGGTTGGAAGGGTGGTGTTCATCTCATCCGGAGCTATTTATGGCAATCAAGAGACCCAACCGGTTGCTGAAAACTTTATTGCAAAACCCAATTCTCCTTATTCGGTTTCCAAACTATCCGCGGAATATTACATCAATACCATTGGCAAACTTTGGGGCATTGAAACCGTCTGTTTGCGCGTCTTTAACGCCTATGGACCCGGCCAACAGATGCCGCCGGTTCACACCCCCATCATTCCCAACTTCATCAAACAAACCCTTACCGGCGGTACCCTGGTTGTTCAGGGCGACGGCAACCAGACCCGGGATTTCGTCTTTTTGGATGACGTCATCCGCGCCATGATCAAAACAGCCACCGCGCCCAATGTCAATCAGCAGATCATCAATGTCGGCAGTGGCGTGGAGACCAGTATCCGCCGGGTGGCCGAGTTGGTTTCAGAAATCACCGGTAAAAAAGCGGACGTGATCTTCAACCATACCAATGACAGCGGGGTGAAGCGCATGTGCGCCGATCTTAAAAAATCGCGCGAAATGCTGGGCATATTACCTGTTACTCCCCTGGAAATTGGCCTTCAGTTGACCATGGAAAGAGATCCGCGCTTTAATTTTAGTTAAGTCCCTGGCATAAACCCCTTGCTTCCCCCCCTTGATCGCAGCTTCTATCAGAAATCAGCAGTACAGGTTGCACCCACCCTGCTGGGTAAAACGCTGCAGGTTAATCTGGACGGCAACCCGGTGGCGGGCATCATCATTGAAGCCGAAGCCTATCAAGGCGAAGGCGATCTGGCCTGCCATGCCAAATCCGGCAAGACAAATCGCACGCGGGTGATGTACGGCCCCGCCGGACATGCCTATGTTTATTTCACTTATGGCCAGCATTGGATGTTTAATATCGTCACCGACCAGAAAGAAGAACCAGCCGCCGTGCTGATTCGCGCCATCCGTCCCACCCTGGGTCTGGACCTCATCGCTCAGCGCCGGCATCCGCGGCCTGCCTCTATTTGGTGTGACGGCCCAGCCAAACTCTGCCAGGCGCTGGGCATCAACGGCAGCCACAACGGTCTGGACTTGTGCCAACCCGATGGCCTGATTCAAATCACCGAAGGCATTCAAGTTCCGCAAGCCAATATCCGCCAATGCCCAAGAATTGGCCTCGGCAGCACCCCCGAACCCTGGCTGAGCATACCCTGGCGGTTTTACTTGCCGACCATTTACCCATTACCCGAATCGCCCAACCAGCCAACCAAATTGTAGGGGTTTAGCATCCAACAAAACCCGGATAATCCTGCATAATTTTGGATGCTAAACCCCTACAGATCCTGATTATCTTAACAATTCTGACAAATTGGTCCAGATGCGGTTTTACCGTGCCCACCAATCAGCCAAGCGCATCTAGGGGCAGAATCAATCCCACACGCCAATCTAACCCAGGTCTGAAAAATCCCGCCCCCAACGTGTGACAGAAAGCGAATTATATCTTGGAAATGGTATTGGTTTCTCTACAAGTCAAATATGCATTTAGATCGATGCTCCAAGCGGGTCAGAAAATCGGAGAATAGGTCAGCTTTTTTTCTACTGCCCACTTACCTAAAGGAAAACTTATCCAACAGCATAAACTCTATCTAGATCGATCTTCTATTCCCCATGTAATTTATCACTCAAATTTCCAGTAATAAATTATCCTTGGACCTTTGCTTACCTTTTCCCCTGTTCTTTGAATTTTTACCACTTCCTCGGGTTTGATATTTAATGTCCAATCCGCAATTAATGCCTCATCAATTTGGTGATGCTCCGGATAGTTTGCATTGTCTTTCGGACAGTCCCATTGATATGGAAAACTCAAGATAGCTGCTTTGGCAATGCGCATCACCTCGCGAAAAGCACGCGATTGTTTATTACTTAAATGTTCCCAGACCTGTAAACCAATAAATAGATCATACGCTTTATCAGCGATCGGCCAAGGCTTCTCTGTCGCATCATGAAGATAGATTTGTCCAACCTGATTAATAGGCCTGCCCCAATCGTCAGTTTCCGGTTTTACCATAATATCGCAACCTTGAACAAGGGAATGCTGACCTGGTCCCAGTTCAAGGACAGATTTTGGATTATTGCGCTGAATCATATTTATAACCACATTGTAATATTCCCATCTGCCAGCGTAATAGTCCCCCATATCGCCACAAAGTAATTCCTGATAATCGCTTTTAGTCATGGTTTTCATTGCTTATCTTATCCTTCGGAGTTTACGCATTTTCCTTCGGGTTCTTCAACCGTATTCGTTACATTTTCCTTATTTTACTTTAGCTGCCCAAAGGAGAGCTAAAAATATACACTTCTAAGAAAATAATGATCTAATAGCATACTATTTTTGCACTTCACCCTGGTTCTCCCATTCCAAAATGAAGTCGGCAGTATCGAGACGATCACGCACGCAGCAAATATCCTTTTTTCGCAATAAGGTATAATTCGGTATGCGTTAATTTTGTGTCCCTATGGGGTCTGCGAGTCAGCGCAAACTATTTTTTGGAGTAAAACTGATGTTCCGAAAACCACCTTCGCAACCCATCAAACCGCCTACCATGGAACGGGTCACCTCCGTTCTGGGCCCTGGCATCATCTGGAAGGGTAACCTGCGCGGCAGCGGCGGCATTCGCATTGAAGGCACCTTTGAGGGCGAAATTGCCATTCGCGGATTGGTCGTGATTGGGGAAACCGGGCGCGTCACCTGCCCGAATCTGCAAGCCAACACCGTCATTGTAGCCGGCTTATTAAAAGGCAATGTCACCGCTGAAAAATTGGAAATTCGCAGCACCGGACGCGTTTGGGGGGATGTGCTCACCGGGGCTTTTGCCACCGAGGAAGGCGGCTTTCTGCGCGGTCAAATTCGTATGGAAGAACAAATGGAATTAACTTTCGAGCAGGAGAAGAACCAGCCGGAAGCCTTCCCGGAAATGCAATCTCCACCTGAATCCCAAACCAAGGAATCTTGATATGAGTTCTCAATTTCTCATTTTAACGCTCAGCGGTTGGCTGGGTGTGATCGCCGTCATCTTAATCGCCTCCCTCAGCCCGGAATTAAAAAACCGGCCGCCTCTCATCTTCAAGTACCCAGCCCGCGAAAGAAACGCGGCTTTAATCACCGTGCTGGTCTTTTTCCTGCTCTCCATTGCCCTGGCCATTTTTACCCCGGATTGGATTCTCTCCCTGCCAGGCCGCTTCAGCTCCATGCAGTGGACTATAGCCGTCCTCAGCATTCTGATCGTCTTGATTGCTTTTCTTGTCCTGCGCTATCGCAAGCAGCCGTTCTTAAGTTTTGGTTGGCACAAAAAATTATGGCGCCCCGCCAGCCGGCTGGGCATTGCCCTGGTTTTTCTGGCATTTTTCCTCAGCGGCGCCATCTCACGATTCAAAGAAGTTTTATCATCAGATTCTTTGCTGACCTTCGCCTTTCTGATTGTCATTCATCTAGCCTGGGAAACAGCCATCCGCGGATATCTCCAGCCGCGCTTTTCCGCCTGGCTGGGCGGTACTTGGGGCTGGCTGGCCACCTCCGTGATCGGTGTGCTCCTGGTTTTACCCATTGGCCTCAGCTTCGGCCTGTCCAATGAATTTATTTTAACCACCATTGGCAACCAATTCATCCTGGGTTGGATCATGAAAAACAGCGGACATGTATTTCCAGGGGCCATATGGGCAGCCGCATCCGCCTGGCTGGCTCTGTAAAGAGGATTCAAGACCATGTATCTATCCAAACTATTCACCAGTATCAAACGGGAAACACCCGCCAACGCTGAAATTGCCAGCCACCAACTCCTGGTGCGCGCCGGATTTATTCATCAACAGGCAGCCGGCATTTTTAGCATGCTGCCCCTCGCCCGCCGATCGCTCAATAAAATTGAGGCCATCCTGCGCGAGGAGATCAACGCCATCAGCGGTCAGGAAATGACCATGCCGGTTGTCCATTCCGCGGATATCTGGAAGAAAACCGGACGATGGTATCAGATTGGCAGTGAGATGGGGCGGTTCAAAGACAAAAATGACCGCGACATGGTGCTGGCGATGACCCACGAAGAAATTGTGGCCGAATTGACCGGTGAAATCATCCGCTCCTACCGCCAACTGCCTGCCCTGGTGTATCACATCCAGACCAAATGGCGTGATGATCCACGTCCGCGTGCCGGACTGATTCGTGTGCGCGAATTCACCATGCTGGATAGCTACTCCCTGGATACCAACCCTGAGGGGTTGGAAGTTCAATACGAAGCCCACTATCAGGCTTATTTCCGCATTTTTCAACGCTGCGGTTTACCGGTCATTGCCGTCTTATCCGATACCGGCATGATGGGCGGCAAGAAAGCCCACGAATATATGTATCTCACCCCCGTGGGTGAAGACACCCTGATCCTGTGTGAGTCCTGCGCCTATGCGGCCAATCGTCAGGTGGCCCTCTTCCGCAAGGAAACCCTGCCCGCCGAGCCGCTGCTGCCCATGGAAAAAGTGGCTACCCCCAATGCCAGTAGTATTGAAGAGCTGACCGCTTTCCTGGGTGTTTCCAAACAAAAAACCGCCAAAGCCGTTTTCTTCATGGGGCTGTTTGACAATCCCGAAGATAACACCACCTACGAAAAATTTGTCTTCACCGTGATTCGCGGCGATATGGAAATCAACGAGACTAAAGTGGGTCAATTGATCAAAGCCAAGGAATTGCGCCCGGCTACGGATGAAGAAATTAAAGCCGTCGGCGCCGTACCGGGATACGCCTCCCCAGTGGGGATTAAAGGTGCTCTAATTCTGGTGGATGATTCCATCCCCGCGGCGGCCAACCTGGTCGCCGGGGCCAATAAAGCCGGCTATCACATGCGCAACGTCAATTACCCCCGTGATTATCAAGCCGATATTGTAGCGGATATTGCCGCCGCTGAAGAAGGTCACCTGTGCCCGGAATGTGGACATCCCCTAACCGCCAAACGCGGGGTTGAAGTGGGCAATATTTTCCAACTGGGTACCCGCTATACCAACGCGGTCGGCGCCAGCTATTTGGATGAGAACGGCAAGGAAAACCCGGTCTACATGGGTTCCTACGGCATCGGTGTGGGTCGTTTGCTGGCTTGCCTGGCCGAAGAACACCACGACGAATATGGCCTGATCTGGCCGATGAGCGTAGCTCCCTACCCCATTCATCTGGTGCTGCTGCAGGACAAAGCCGGTCAATGTGAGCCCATCGCAGATGAGCTATATACCAAATTGTGTGCCGAGGGCTTGGAACCGTTATACGATAACCGCACCGACAGCGCCGGGGTCAAATTCAATACCGCCGATTTGATCGGCCTGCCCATCCGCATCACGGTCAGTGAACGAGCCATGCAGCAGGGCGGCGTGGAAGTGAAGTGCCGGCATGAGAAAGAGAAACAAATTGTTGCCTTGGAACAGTTAACAGATGTGATTAAAGGCTTGATGAAATCTGCCTGATCTTTTCAAGCCGGGTTTTCCGAAATATGGGTTCGGTTAAGGCATAATCAATCCCAACCAATTTGGATAACACAACAATCAGTATGCGTAGGGGCGACCGGCGGTCGCCCTCTTTTTATGGACAGACCCTTTTTATGATCCGATTATCAAACCATAATGCATAACCATGGATATTATTGGTGTTCCTGTCTTGCTGTATGCACGCCGGATGCCCCTACATTCGGAATGCATTACAATGACTCCATAAACACATGAATTCACACTCGTCGGGGCGACCGGCGGTCGCCCTCTTTTCATATGGCAATCTCGTTGGATTAAGAGTTTTCATGGCTGGCACAGGGCATCTGCCGGATGCCTCTACGTTCGGCAAATCCAAAAATGGTGCGTTCTACAAACAGCACCCAACAAAACCCCCCCCCCTGCCGATAGCATAAACCCTTCCCTCGTAGTAAAATCAACCCTATGAACAATAAAACACCCTCCATATCTATTCCCATGTCGTCCCCGGATCTAACCGATCTGGAACGCCAGGCCGTTTTGGACGTTGTCGAGACCCGGCATCTCAGTATGGGGCCTAAGATCAAAGAATTTGAACAGGCCATCCAAACCTTCTGTGGAAGCAAATTTGCCATCGGCGTTAATTCAGGTACCTCAGGCTTGCACCTGTGTTTATTGGCAGCCGGCATTGGCCCTGGGGATTTGGTCCTTACCACCTCTTTTTCCTTTATTTCTTCCACAAATGTCATCCTGTATTGCGGCGCCATTCCCGTTTATGTGGATGTCGATCCGCGTACCGGCAACATCGATCCTGTCCAATTGGAACAGGCGGTACAGGATATCCAGGCTGGCGGAGAAAAAGCCAAAAAATGGCTGCCCCGTAAAGGCATGGAAAATGCCGGCAGTTTAAAGGCCATCCTTTCGGTGGATGTTTTTGGTCAACCAGCGGATCATGATACTATCAACCGAATAGCAAAAAAATATAATCTGGTACATATCGAAGATTCCTGCGAAGCCTTAGGTTCCGTTTATAAAGATCGTCCAGCGGGAACCCTGGGTGATTTTGGCGTATTCGCCTTTTACCCCAACAAACAAATCACCACCGGCGAAGGCGGCATGGTCATCACCAACGATGAGAAAGCTGCCATCCACATGGCTTCATTGCGAAACCAGGGACGAGCCGTGGGCGACACCTGGTTGTCCCATACTCACCTGGGTTATAACTATCGTCTGAATGAGATGAGCGCCGCCCTGGGTGTAGCCCAGATGTCGCGCTTTAATGACCTGCGAGCTTCGCGCAGCCAGGTGGCGCAGTGGTATAACCAACGTCTGAACAATCTACCCGGCCTGTCGCTGCCTTATATCACCACGGATACCACCCTGATGAGCTGGTTTGTGTACGTAGTTCATTTTGAAAATCGTGCCGAACGAGACCGCATGGCTCAATCCCTGACGGATGAGAACATCCCGGTACGTCCCTATTTTATTCCCATCCACATCCAACCTTTTATCGTGAATCAATTTGGGTATCAGGCGGAGGATTATCCGATTACCATGTCCCTGGGTGAACGCGGCCTGGCGATCCCCTTCTCGGGCGTGATGACAGAAGAGCAGGTCGACTTCGTTTCTCAAAAAATCAAGCACTATCTATAATCCACCATGTTGGAAACCGAACAAGTTTTTCGACCCGCACGGAAAAGAGGATTGATCCTGCAAGCAGGATTTATCCTCTTTATTGGTTCTGCCGCAACGGCTGCCATCGTCGGGGCATTAAACTTCGGTGCCGGCAGCGGATTTGTTTTGCTGCTGTTGCTTTTTCTGGTGCTGCTTACCGTTCTGCCGGTTTTCATCTATCGTTTCATGGCCCTGCAGAGCGCCCGCTATGTTCTCGATCGGGACGGATTGCGCATCCATTGGGGTTTGCGGGGCGAATACCTGCCCTTGCCGGAGATCGAATGGATTCGTCCGGTGCATGATACCGGCTTCATCCTCACTAAACCGCCCCTGTCCCTTCCCGGAGCCATTCTCGGCAAAATCAAACACCCGGATCTGGGTACCATTGAATATTTGGCATCCAACGAAGATGACCTGGTCATGGTAGCCACACAATCCAAAATCCTTATTATCTCACCTGAAAATAAAGTTCAATTTTTAATCGCTTTTCAACGCATCATGGAGATGGGAAGTCTGATTGCGGTACAAGCGGAATCTAAAATGCCCATCGCCTTCGTTGAGGACGTTTTTCGACACCGTATGGCACGCATTTTCTTGATCAGTGGATTTTTCCTGGCCCTGATGGGATTCATCAGTACGGCCCTCTTTATTCCCACGGCACCTGAAATTCCACTGGGATTCAATAGTCAGGGATTGCCTTTACCCCCGGTACCGTCAGAACAATTATTCTTCCTGCCCATTGCCGCCGGTTTGATTTATGCCTTTAATCTATTACTTGGTTTCTATTTTTATCGCAAGCAGGAATTTCAGGTACTATCTTTTCTGTTATGGATCACCAGTAATTTGGTTTCATTTCTCCTGATTTTAGCAACGATCCTCCTCGGACAAACTACCCTCTAAAAGGAATAGATTCATGACCCTGCTGCTTGGTTTTCTGTTGGCATTTGCCATCGCATTGGCTGCATATTTAAAAAAGAGCCTCAATCGCAGCGGCGCTTTGGCCGCCTTGCTAATGGGGACCATTATTTTCGGCCTGGGGGGACTAAGTTGGGCAGTCATCCTGCTGGTCTT
Organism: Leptolinea sp. UBA5203; assembly: GCA_002412765.1. Classification (GTDB taxonomy): domain Bacteria; phylum Chloroflexota; class Anaerolineae; order Anaerolineales; family Anaerolineaceae; genus UBA5203. The sequence continues at coordinate 54,166 of DHVR01000034.1, forward strand.
CTTTATCTCCTCCAGTTTGCTCTCGCATTGGAAAAAATCTTCCAAACTGGTTTTTGAAGAGAAATTCTCCAAATCCGCCAAGCGGGATGCGGCCCAGGTTTTCGCCAACGGCGGCCTGGCTATGCTGCTGGTCATCGTTAATTATTTTCAGCCGGATAACAATTGGGTCTGGCTGGCGTTTGTGGTCAGTCTGGCGGCAGCCAACGCCGATACCTGGGCGACGGAATTGGGCGTTTTGGCCAAAAAGAATCCGCGTATGATCACCACGGGGATATCTGTGGAACCTGGAACCTCCGGCGCCATTTCCATTCACGGCTTGCTGGCTTCCTGCGCAGGCGCCGCCTGTATCGCTCTACCTGCACTGCTGCTCTGGCAAGGTACTTTGCCCCCAGCCGGAATACTTAGCAATATATTGGTTTTCTTAATCATCACCTTATCCGGTTTGTTAGCCAGTCTAACAGATTCCCTGCTGGGAGCCACCGTCCAGGCGATTTACTATTGCCCCCAATGCCAAAAAGAAACCGAGCGGCACCCTTTACATACCTGCCACACCGCAACCCAACCCCTGCGGGGATGGCACTGGCTGGATAATGATTGGGTGAATTTTTCTGCCACCGCAGCCGGCGTTGGGTTTGCCATGCTGTTGGGCTTACTGCTCAGTCAATCAACCTTTTTAAACCTGGATGGTAGATTTTCCAATCAGATCATCCCGTTTTCCAGTCCGGCGTTCAGTCATGGGAATTTCATTCCTCAAACATACACCTGTCAGGGAGAGGATCAGATCGTGGAATTACATTGGTCCAAATTGCCGGAGAACACGCAAGCAGTGCTGATTGTAATGCAAGACACGGATACCCCGATGGGGCGAATCAACCATTGGTTGGTCACCACGCCCATCGCATCAACTGATGCTGGATCATCGCTTTCCATCCCTTGGGTTTCAGGAAAGACCATCAATCCGGATGGCGGATATATGGGTCCCTGTCCACCTCCAGATCCGGCTCACCGATATTATTTCCGTTTGTATGCCCTTAGTAAACCCATTAATGTAAATCAAGGATTCAATTTTCAGGAAGCTGTGGCAAAAATGGAAGGGTTAGTTTTAGGGGAAGGAAAACTGATGGGAAAATATAAAAAACAATAAAATCAAATCAAGTCCCTAAGGGTTTCAAAAACCCTCAGGGACTTTTTTATATCAATGAACAAAATACAGGGGAAAATAAATCAACCTGTTGAACCCCCAAACCATCAGGCGATATCGCCCTCATTCCAGATATAGATTATATGATCCTCAAGCTGTGATTCCGACACCTTACTTTCGGAAACCACTTTCCCTTTGACGGAATTTCCACGAGTGTGCATTAGTTCCTTGGAACCCGCCAACAACGGATGCCAATCCGCCAGATCCTTGCCCTCCGCCAATAGACGGTAAGCGCAGGTCTCAGGAATCCAATCCAGATTTCCTGCAATCTGAGGCGTCACTACCAGACAGGTAGGCACTTTTATGGTACGTTCTCCGTAAACCGTGCAGCGGCACTGCTCAGAATCATGGTAGCGGCAAACCACATCCGTATAATAAACCTCTTCCCCCTCTTCATCCATGATCTTGATCAAGCAGCATAATCCACAGCTATCACAAAGGGCTTCCCATTCTTCACGGGAAAAATCTTCCAGCGTTTTACCAATCCAAAATTCTTTTTTTAACAAACAGTCCTCACTGACCCATTTTAGTTTTTATGAACACGCCAAACACAGCGCCAAGCGTGGGTAATGCATTGAAATCCGAAGTTTTCTAAAATCGGCCGGCTCATCGGGCTGGCATCCACAGTGACGTAGCGTACTCCGCGCTGCATGGCTTCCTGCATGCGAATTTTCAACAAGCTGGAATAATATCCCCGATTGCGAAAATCCGGAAGGGTGGTGCCGCCCCATAACCCGGCAAATTCGCTGCCGGGATGATAGGTGATCCAAGCATTGGAAACGGGTTTATCCTGCTCAAACGCGGCAAAGATGCTGATCTGATCTGGAAATTGTTCCATCTGCAATTTTAAATAATTGGCGATATGGGTCAAGTCGTCTTCCCAGACCTGTTCCTGCATGGTCATAACTTGCTCAACTTCTTTTGCGGTGGAAAGGCGATGAATTCCTGGAACCATCGGCGTATTGATCAGCGGATTGGGCTCAGCCAGGTCGAAGACCATCACGGAATCCGGAATTTCAACTTCAAACCCCATTTCAGCCAGAAGAGTATTCAAACCTTCCGGGTGGTCATGTCCATAGGCCTTCCATTCAAAATCGAGGCCCAAAGCAGAAAAATATCCAATCTCTTTCTTGATAATCTCTTGGATGTTTTTGCCTGGAAGATGAGAATAAATAATGATCCCTTCATCGGATCTATCCGGTATCATGCGAATTACATGGGCGGTTTCTTCACGCCGCATTCCCGGAAAGGTGATTTCTTTGCGCTGTTCACGGTCAAATTTATTCAATACATCTTGAATTTCCATTCACAGTCCTCCAAAAACACGCTAAAAAAACACTTCCATTTCTTTCCGCCAACAGATAAAAAAGTCGGATGAAATCATCCGACTTTGAGGTAAACTAATTGATTGGTCTTGGGCAAATAAAGCACCATTGGATAAAAACCATTCGAATCTGCAAGGTTCGCTTTTGCATGGACTTTGTTCTCCTTTTCTATTATACCCGATTGAAAATGGAGAATCCAGGAAATTTTCCGTTAATTCTTCTCTCGATTCATACGAAATTGTAAGGTCAAGCCACCTAAAATTAACACAATGAAAATAATAGCTGACGCTAAAAATGACATATTCATAGCCTGAGTGATCATCCATGCACCAGTCAAGGAGGAAAAAACGATCAGACTCCACTCAAACAATACAACCGTTAACAGTACGCCTAATCCACCGCCTACCAGGAAAAACACCCACTGGGGAATATCTACCGAGACCAGGACTGTGGACAAAACTCCGGAAAACAGCATCCCGCCAATCACAAATCCAGCCAGCCCAATACCTACTTTTTGGACAAATTGCGCCAGCATCGCGCCGATAAATCCAATGACCAGGGCGAAAACAATACTTACCCATTCCGAGCTGCCTTGAAAAAGAAATGAAGCAAGAAAGCTTCCCGCGAAAAAACCTATACCGCCTACCAAGAGCCAGAATAATTTCCGTCCAAAAATTAACAACAAGATGCCAATAAGAAGTTTAAGAATAATCATCGTTTCCTCTCCTGAAAATAATACGAATAGGCATGATGCATCAATAAAATCCTTAGCATTTGATCCAATATCGCTGTTGTTTTGGATCAAGGCTCGATCGACTAAAAAGAAGAATTGTACCATTTATATGTACGCAATATTCCTGAATTCGGTTTACTAATTGTTCTCCCTTGAAACAATTAGTAAACCAGGCACTGTACCCGTCACAGCCAAAAGGATGCCGGAGATGTGACCCATTGCACATCCAGTGAATGGCTCCAAAAGATACACTTGCAGAAAAGATCTGAGGGACATGATGAAGACAAAAACCAATCAAAATAGGATCAAAAAAATCGGCTCGATTATTTCTCACTTGTTAAATGTACCTGTCTTAACGGGATTATTGTTGCTTTTCTTTTATTTGGACCTGCCTGCCGCCACCTTGCATCGCACATCAGGGTTTCTTTGGAGTCTGGTTTTGTTAAGTCTGGTTCCATTATCCAGTACCCTGTTTTATTTGCCCGGTAAAACAACGGATCACGAGAAAGTCCTGCACAGACAGCGCATGGCCAGTTTTATCATCATGATGATCAGCTATCCGATTGGTTGGTTGGTCCTGGTCTTGACGAATTCTCCGGCAATTTTTATCACTACAGCGATCAATTACACCTGTATTACCCTGGGATTAATAATCCTAAATCTTGTCCTGAAGTACAAAGCCAGCGGACATGCCGCAGGGGTAGCTGGCCCAATCAGCGCCATGATCTATCTCTTCGGACTGGCTGCCGCGCCTTTATTGGCTTTACTACCCATCATCAGTTGGGCCAGAGTTCGGGCCAAAGGTCACAATTTCCTACAAACCGTGGTTGGCTCGGTGTTGTCATTTGCTATTACAGTACTGATTTTTTGGATATCCGGATATCAACCCTTCAATGGTTTACTTAAATAATAAAGACGCCCGACCGTGATTATCACTACTGTCGGGCGTTTTCATATTCTGGATCAATGGACCAGCATGATTAGTTATTGGTTGGTCTCAAAGTTGGCAGGGGTTTTCCATATCCGGCATCCCAGGGATGTAAATCCTGCTGTAGAGGGCAGCGTAAGGTTGTTGGGTTGGGCATGTTTCCATTCCAACAGCGCTCGGCCTGCCATTTTCGCTGATAGAACATCGGGGTGGAAAACAGGATAGCTCCATCCGCACCCTGAATTTCAAGGCGGTAGTGTGCTTTCCATATAGGCGGATTGACGATATAGCTATGTGTCAGAGCGGCAATCAATCCATCGTTATTTTTGACCAAATTCCGGGTATACCAGGCGGCACTGTTGCTCTGATCATAAATTGCAATTTTTGCATCTTCATACTGAGCATCAGTAGGTAATTGTACAAAACATCCACTATATGGCCCTTTTAACACAAAACTATCAGTATACTCAATATCAACTGCTAGTGTGCTTTTTTCTACTTCAGACGGATCCTTAAGAAAAGGCACACCTTCAGGAAGACACCATAATTCCAGCCCATCCGGAAGGTCCTCAGAGACCACGGGGGTTGGGGTAGGAGTGGCAGCAGCAACCGCATTGTTTCCCGAATTCACTGGGGAAAATGCCAAACTAAAAGCTATACCAATAAAAAGTAGTACGGGGATGATTTTAGGCATACATAGCCTCCTGAAATTAGATAGAATTGCCTTCTACTATCATACATCCAATTGTTTAATTTAGTATTTCAATATTAGGCAGCATTGGAATTTCATCTAATAATTTTACAAAATCATGGGGAAGTACATCTGCCTGTGGTTTGTCCATCATTGCAAGGAGCGTAGCTTCCATAACATTCGTACCAAAACTGCGGCCCTGCAAACGAGGTGTGGTGGTTACAAGGATATGGACGCCCCTTTTTTGTAATTCTTCCACATTCTTTGCTGTCGTCGTATTTGTGACGATAATTTTCCCCGTTAAGTCATCCGGCATGGATTGACGAATTTGCATGAAGTCCCCAGCAATTAGGGTGGCTTCCTGATAATATTTTTGCCATTTATTTTTTGGTGCTTTATCCTGCTCAGCCCCCAAAGGATAGAACCAAATGAAGGGTAGTTGTGTCACAATAGGTAGCAAGAGCGCCGCAACTATCCGTACTGTGGAGAGTTTACTCATGGGTAACGGTAACCCAAGGGTAAACATGAAATCCCCAAAGACCACATCACAACCCGCGTTTACAATGGCTTCTGCCAGACCATAGCGATCGACAGCATTGGTTTTCAGCGCTTTCATCCCCTTCAATGTTCGTCCTTCTTTCTGTAAATGGGCCTCAAGAGCATCCAGCGCACGCTGAGCCATCAAGCTTTTTATGCCATTTCCATCCCCAACTTTACTGATCTGTATCGCCTTGCGAATTGCTTTTGCATCCCGAAAAAAATACCTTCGTGTTCCGACCTGCAAATAAAATTCCGTTCCACCCACACCAAAAGCATCTACTTTCCCGTCATTGGCTTTGTATAACTCAATTGCTTTCTTGAAATCCCCATTGGTCCCCTGACGTGAGATCTCAATTTCCTCACCCAGAAATTTAACCGTAGTGGTGTGATCCCGGGATGGTGATCCGACACTGATTGAAAGAACTTTCTTCATGTGTTTCTCCAATTTATTTTTGTTCCATGGAGATATCGGATAAAAATCGAAAATTAGAATAATGGCTTCAAATGCCAATAAAACCCCATAGACACATGTTACAACACAGAATTGCACCTTCCGATACTCCCCAATGTATGCCAGATGATATAGGACGAAACCCTCTCAATATTCTTTTTTTACCAAACAAAATGATACCTATTCAAAGCAATCAATTTATACACAAAAAAGAGATATGCGGTGTGCATATCTCTCGTCGTTCAGTAAAAAAAAGTTTGTTTAGTAACCTATCAATCCAATCAGGAGCCCCGGAAAGAAACTTAATCCAACCACCAGGATCATGGCCGCCAGGGTAATCCACTGGGTCCAAAGCTCACCACTCAGCTTGGGTTCACCAGGCTGCATGAACATGATCATCACCAGACGTAAATAGTAAAAGGCTGATACCAAGGAGGCCAACAGGCCAATCACAGCTAAAATCGTAAAACCTCCGGCAAGTGCCGTGCGGAAAAGGAATAACTTTCCGATCAAACCAAGGCTGAAGGGCAGGCCGGTGAAAGAGAGCATAAAGGCCAGCATACTCAAGGCCATCCATGGGGCTGTTTTCCATAATCCGGCATAATCGTTCAGTTCCAATCCTTGCTGCTGGTCTTTTTCCACCTGAACAACCACAGCCCAAGTGCCAAAGCTGGTAATGGCATACACCATCAGGTACAAAAGTATAGATTGAATCCCGTCCTTCAGTAAATCCGTCTGACTGAAGACCGCCAGCACCATAAACATATAACCGGCATGCGCAATGCTGGAATAAGCCAGCATGCGTTTAATGTTTTTCTGTAACAGTGCCAACACATTGCCGGTGATCATGGTAACGGCCGCCAATACCCAGAACAGAGTGGTGAATTGCAGCGCATCGGCTGGATAGACTGTGCTGAATAAGCGAATCAAAACCGCAAAGCCCGCAGCCTTGGTACAAACCGCCATAAACGCCACCACGGGTGTGGGAGCGCCTTGATACACATCCGGTACCCACATGTGGAAGGGAACCACAGCCACCTTGAAAGCCAGACCAATCAATAGGAAAGCCCCGCCCAACATTAAATATACAGGCTGCGCATCACCTGCGCTGATGCTGGCGGCAATTTCGGTAAACTGCATACTGCCGGTAGCGCCAAAAGTCAGGGCAATGCCAAACAGCAGGAATCCGGAGGAGAAAGCGCCCAATAGGAAGTATTTAAGAGCCGCTTCCGCCGAACTTCCATTTTGTAAATTAAAACCGCAGAGAATATACAGCGGGATGGAGAACATCTCCAGAGCCAGGAAAACGATAAGCAGGTGGGAAGCGGAGGTCATCAACATCATGCCGCTAATGCTGATCAACAACAGAGGATAATACTCACTGTGGTTGATCTTCATGCGGCGCAGATAATCAACGGCCAGGGCCATGCTCAACAATCCGGCCAACGTGAAGAAGCTGTTGAAGAAGATCGCCATGCGGTCCACGGTAATCATGCCGCCGAAGGCGGTAAGTCCGGTGACTTTTTGAGACAGACTGAGCCCCAGAGAGACAGCCAGGCCAATGGCAGCCAAAAGAACGGTCCAGCCTTTTTTCTCCAAGGGGAGCCAAAGGTCAACTAATAAAATCAATACAGCCCATAACGCCAAAAAAGCGGCCGGCAAAATTTGAAGAAAATCGGTCTCACTCATTGTTCTACTCCGTTAATGGACTGCGACGGCTGCTTGTTGCAGCAGCATCGTAACTTGATTCATAGAAGGACTGATCAAATTGAGGAAAAACTGGGGCGCCAGACCGATCCAGAACATCAAAAGGATCAAAGGCACCAGGATAACAACCTCACGGGTGGTGATTGGGGTGAGGGCTTTCAGGTTTTCCGCTGACAGTGGACCCAGGTACACTTTTTCGAATAGTTTCAACAGATAAACCGCTGCTAAAATGACGCCTAGAGCCGCCAGAATGGCGAACCAGGGCGTATTCAGCACCGTTGAGCCAAAGGTACCCAACAAGATGGTAAACTCGCCCACAAAGCCATTCAGACCGGGCAAGCCCATGGAAGACAAGATACTGATCAGAGACAGCGTACCAAAAAGCGGCATGGCTTTCCATACGCCGCCAAAATCGGACATTTTACGGGTGTGCATGCGTTCATACAACATGCCCACAACCAGGAACAGAGCCCCGGTGCTGATGCCGTGATTGACCATCTGTAAAACGGCGCCAGACAAACCCTGTTCAGTAAAGGAAAAGATACCCAAAACAACAAAGCCAAGGTGGCTGACAGATGAGTACGCCACCAGCTTTTTCATGTCCTTTTGGGCAAAAGCCACCGCTGCCCCATAGAGGATCCCCACCACGGCCAGACCGGCCATCCAGGGGGCAAATTGTACACTGGCTTCAGGGAACAATCCCAAATTAAAGCGGATCAAACCATACGCGCCCATCTTTAAAAGCACGCCCGCCAATATGACGGAGCCTGCCGTGGGAGCTTCGACATGCGCATCCGGAAGCCAGGTATGCAGGGGGAACATGGGCACTTTGATGGCAAAAGCCAGGGCAAAGGCCAGGAACAACCAGACCTGCGCATCCTGGAAGAGTGCTCGGGCAGCCATCACGTCCGCCAGGGCGAAAGAACCCACCTTGCCGCCAATATAGAGAATGGCCAATAACATCATCAAAGAGCCGGCCATGGTGAAAATGAAGAATTTCACCGCAGCATACCGGCGTTTTTCACCGCCCCAAATACCGATCAGGAAGATCATGGGAATCAGGGTGAATTCCCAGAAGAGATAAAACAAAATCAAATCCTGCGCCAGGAAGACACCGTTCATACCAATTTCCAGCAGCAGGAAGACCGCCATAAAAGCTTTCACCTGGGTTTTCACGGCTGTCCAGGTGGAGAGCAAGGCAATCGGCACCAGAGAGCTGGTCAGTAAAATCATCATCAGGGCCAGCCCATCCACGCCCAGGGCATAATGGATATTTAATCCCAGCATGGAGAACCAGGCTTGGTCTTCACCCAATTGAGTGGCAGCCTGAGCAGGTTCAAATTGAATCAAGACCCAGATGGAAAGCGCCAGGGTAACCAGGGACGCCAGCAGCGCTGTCCAACGAATGGCCCGATGCTGCTCCTTGCGCAGAAACAGAATAATCAGGATGCCGATGACCGGGGAAAAGGTCACCCAGGTAAGTGGATTAATTCCAATGCTCATACTCGATCCTTTAACTCAGACTCATCGTAAAAACAAATAGGCAAAAATGGCGACCACACCGCAAAAGAAGGTGATGGCATAGGTACGCACATAGCCATTTTGTAAGCGTGCCAGCAGACCGGATAGTCCCTGGGTCAAACCACCCAGACCAACCAGGGATTGGTCAATGACTTTTTGATCCACCCATTGCGCAGACCATTTGGCCAGTTTCCGGTATGGGGAGGTGATCAAGACTTTGTATAACTCATCCACCCGCCATTTATCCACCAATAGAGGATACAGCCCGCCCAAAGATTTGGCTATAGGGTCCGGTCGATCCGGTGTACCCAGGGTGCGTTTGCCATAAAAATTCCAGGCATAAAGCAAACCCAGAATGGCAACCAACAATGCACCCAGCGCCAATGGGACTGAGAAACTAGCATGCAATACTTCCGTCAAACTGTGTTCCAGCCAGGGTCCCAAAAGGGGATTCCAGGGCAATTGCAGTATTCCACCACCCAGGGCCAGAACCGCTAAAAGAATCAAGGGAACGGTCATCACAGCCGGGCTTTCTTTGGCTTTTTCGGCAGCCTTGGTGCGGGCGGTGCCAAAGAATACCATCAGCAACTGACGTGTGATATAAAAAGCAGTCAGGAAAGCCGCCAGAATCAAGACAACCAAAACCGGGATGGATTGCTGCAGGGCAGCGGCTAAAATTTCATCTTTGGAGAAAAATCCGGAAAGCGGGGCAATGCCAGCCAGAGCCAGAGATCCGATAAGATAAACCCAAAAGGTCACCGTCATGCGCGATTTTAAATTCCCCATATTGCGCATATCCTGGGGATCAAACTCCCCGTGCGCATCATGTCCGGCATTTTCTTCCTGACCGCGTTCCATGCCTAAAATCACGGAACCGGCGGTAAGAAAGAGCAAAGCTTTGAAGAAGGCATGCGTTGTCAGGTGGAAGATTCCTGCCGTATAAGCGCCCATTCCTACCGCCGCAACCATAAAGCCCAATTGACTGATAGTGGAATAGGCCAATACTTTCTTAATATCATTCTGGGCCAGGGCAATCGTCGCTGCAAACAGCGCGGTTGCCGCCCCCACCCAGACGACCACATGCTGGGCTGCAGGCACTGCATTATACAGAACCGAGGTTCGGGCGATCAGGTACACACCGGCAGTCACCATGGTGGCTGCATGGATCAAGGCTGAAACGGGTGTCGGGCCGGCCATAGCATCCGGCAGCCAGACATACAAGGGTAGCTGAGCGGATTTTCCCGCCACGCCTAGCATCATCAACAAGGTGATGGCCAGCATAACTCCAGGGACGGCAGCCGACACAACCGGAACCTGCTGGAAGACAACATCAAAATCCAGGCTGCCGAAATTTTGGAAGATGAAGAACATGGCCAGCAACAGCCCGAAATCGCCAATCCGATTGACGATGAAGGCTTTCTTACCGGCTTTGGCGTTGCCCCATCCATCCTTGCCTTTTTCAAACCAGAAACCAATCAACAGGAAGGAACACAAACCGACCCCTTCCCAGCCGACGAAAAGCATCAGGAAATTATTGGCCGTAACCAGCAGCATCATGGCGGCCACAAATAAATTCAAATAAACGAAGAAACGGGCATACCGCCCCGGATCACCCTGATGACGCACATCAAAATGCATGTAGCCGATGGAATAAATGTGAATCAGGGTGGCCACACCGCTCACGACCAGCACCATCAAGATGGATAGGGTATCCACGCGGAAGTCCCAGCCTAATTGAAGGCTGCCGAGCTTAATCCAATCCGCCAGATGAACCACCACAGGCTCAGGGTTGGTTTTCAATTGGAAGAACAGGACACCGCCAATTACGAAAGAGGCCAATGTCGCCAGACTGGCAATCCATCCGGAAAGGGCTTCACTAACTCTCCTCCCGATCAGGAGATTAATCAGCAACCCAATCAGGGGGAAGAAAACCACCCATGGAATTAAACGAAAAACAGGGTCATATGTTTGTTCAAGCAGCAAGTGCATACCTTACTCCATCCTGTTCAATCTTTCAGCAAGTTCATCTCATCAATATCAATGGAATTCTTCTGACGGAAAATAGCCACCATCAGTGCCAGCCCAATCGCTACTTCGGCAGCCGCAACGGTCATTACATAAAACACAAAGATTTGTCCCGAGAGCACCCCGTAATGCGCAGCAAAAGTGACGAAAGCCAGGTTGGCCGCATTGAACATCAATTCCAACGACATGAAAATCACAATGGCATTTCGGCGCAGGATCACACCCATGACGCCGGTTAAGAACATCAAGCCGGCCAGTAAAATCAAACCATCAACCGTCATTGCTGCTCCTCTTTTCCCATCTCAACGGGAAGCTGTGTGTTCGCTTCAGATAGCTCTTCTCCGATCTGCCGTTTTTGTTTGTCTTTGTGGGTAAACAATACCGCTCCAATGGTAGCAGCCACCAGAATAAAAGCCACCATTTCAAACGGCAGGGCGTACTCCGTAAATAATGCCTTGCCGATTTGTGCGGGGCTGACAAAAACTACACTCAGTGCTTCACCGCTAAATAGACCTTCATGCTGGTTGAACACAAAAATCATTTCCACAATAAACAACCCGGCCAGCAGAAAGGCAGCGCCACGCTGTCCTTTGAGCACCTCTTTCGGTGAGAGTTGTTCCGTGCCCAGCAGCATGATCACGAACAAAAACAGCACCATGATGGCACCGGCATAGACCGTGATCTGCGTGATGGCAATGAAGGGCGCACCCAAAAATAAATACAGCAGGGCCACATTCAGAAAATTAAACACCAGCAGTAAAGCAGAATAAACCGTATTGCGAACCAGCAGCATTCCAATACCGCTTGCCAGAATCAAGACCGCTATGGCGTAAAAAAGGAGTCCACCAGGCATACTTTTTCCTCCTAATCCTTTGGATCTTGCATTTGCGGAACCGATCGATCAAACTGCCCCGGTTCCGTCACCTGCGGAGTGGGACGGCCGCCGACTGGGACGGGCACCAGTAACAGATCTTTGGTATAGATGGAGGATTGCCGGTCCTCATAAGAAAGCTCGTACTGATCTCCCAGGATGATGGCCTCTGTTGGACAGGCATCCTCGCAAAAGCCGCAGTAGATGCAGCGCAGCATGTTGATCTCATAGGTACTGGCGTAGCGTTCGCCGGGTGAATAGCGCTGATCATCCGTATTTTCAGCGGCTTCCACAAAGATCGCGTCTGATGGGCAGGCTGCCGCGCATAAAGCACAACCGATACATTTTTCCAAGCCATTCTCGTAACGTTCCAGGCGATGACGACCTCGAAAGCGCGCATGCACGGGACGTTTCTCTTCCGGATATTGAACAGTCACCGGTTTGGTGAACATGGATTTCAACGTGGTTTTTAACCCTTGAAACATGCGAATTACCCTCCTATCGATAAAATAACAGCCGCTGTAATCAACACATTGACGAGTGCGATGGGGAAGAGTACTTTCCAGCCCAACATCATCAAGCGGTCATAACGGATGCGTGGTAAGGTTGCCCGAATCCAGATCATGGTAAACAACCAGGCAACCACTTTGATAAACAAATAAATTGGTCCCAGCCAGGGCAATTGATCAATGAACGGACCCTGAAAACCACCCAGGAACAGGGAGGAACCGATGATGGAAATGGCGATCATCTTGATATATTCGGCCATAAAGAACAAAGCGAATTTCATGCCGGAATACTCGGAATGATACCCTGCCACCAGTTCCTGCTCGGCTTCCGGCATATCAAACGGCGCGCGGTTTACTTCCGCCAGACTGACAATATAAAACACAACAAAAGCCACCGGTTGGGTGACGATAAACCAGAGGGAGTGCTGGGAACGCACAATTTCCATGATACTCAGGGAACCGGCCATCATCACCGGACCCATCACGGCGAAACCCATGGCCAGTTCATAACTGATCATCTGTGCAGTCGCGCGGATGCCGCCCATGGTAGCGTATTTATTATTGGAAGCCCAACCCGCCAGGGTGATGCCGTAAACGGAAATCGAGGTCACCGCCAGAATATATAAAACGCCAATATTCACATCCGCCAGATAAAGGGAGATGGATTGTTCCCCGATCTTGAAGCTGAAGTCTCCCCAGGGGATAACAGCCGTGATAATCAGCGCCGGGATAACCGTAATCACCGGGGCCAGAATGAACATCAGTTTGTCCGCTTTCCCAGGGATCAATTCTTCTTTGAAAATTAACTTAAACGCATCCGCGATTGGCTGTAATAATCCGAACGGACCCGCACGATTCGGGCCGTAGCGTACCTGCATGCGTGCCAGTACCTTGCGTTCCATCCAGGTCAGATAAGCAAAACCGCCGGTGCTACCTAAAATAATAATCAATGATTTTAGTACCCATTCCAGAATCAGGCCAATTTCCATTCAACTACCTCAACTCAGCGTTTCTGTTTCAAGCATCTGGATCATCACCGCAGCCGGTCCAAAAATAGGAATGCCCATGCTGCGAGGAAGTACGGCACAATCGGCTGGTAAATCCGCATCCAGACAAAGTTTTGCCTGAACTACCTGATCAAATATTGTTATCGCAACTATACCATCCTCAACAAGGCCAAGTCGTTTGGCCGTTTTCTCATTCATCCAGACCGCATGTACTTCCAGTCGCGATTTCAATAAAGTTGAATCCTTCAGCATGGAACCATGATCATACAAACGGGTGATAGGATAGGCCACAATAGAGCCGCCCGGTACACTGACCTGAAGCGGATTATTCGGCAGCACCACATTCAGTGCTTCCTTACGATCCGCGGCCGTTTCCAACTGAATTCCCAGACCCTGCTTATTTTCATACATCGTACCGCCGAAATACAGGTCGCTGCGGCCGATAATCGGCCACTGTTCGGCGCTATTCGCCAGCGCAGGATAATGGATCTCTTGATAGCGATCCACATGCAAGGCGATCTGATTCATCACCAGGCTTGCTGCTGCCCCTTCCAATTCTAAACCCATGCGCTGGCCTATCTGAGCCGCAATCATGAAATCAGGACGAAGATCTGCCGGTGCATCCACTGCCGGATAAAATCGCTGTACACGGCGTTCTCCACTGGTGTAGGTACCCTCCCGTTCGGCTTTGGCTTGAACAGGGAAAACCACATCCGCCATGCGCGCCGTCTCTGTCAGGAAGAGCTCCTGAACCACCAGGAAATCCTTCTGTTTCAGGGTTTCTGCCAGTTGAGGATGATCCCCAGCCGGGTCGGCCCCGGCAATATAGACGGCTTTGCCTTCCATAAGCGCCGCACTGAGATTCTCTACGGGTTTAAAGCCCATATCCCAGGCGCCCTGGGTGTTGGCATGCGGCCAGACCATGACCAGTCCATTATTAGGCCGGCCGGTATGATGGCTTCGCAGCAAATACTCCGCCACATAATGGGCCACCACATTGGATTGGGGAATCCCCATGCCTTCGCCGCCCAGGTAAACGATCACATTTTCTGCGGCATCCATCCATTTCATGGCCTGTGCCATCTCAGCCGTGGTAAATTCAGATTCACCCTTCATAAAACCGCGAATGGATTCGGCTTCCCGTCCATACACGTAACGGATCATCAGCGCCGCAAAATCCTCCGCACGGGTAGAGCGTGGGTTCCAGACGATGACTTTGGCACCCCGGTCAGCGGCCTGTTTGACGCGCAGCCACCAGATGGGCGCTTCCTGATGTAAATCACTGGCAGCGATTACGATCACCGTTTCCGCGCCAACCTCTTTTAAGTTTGACCCTCTTCCCAGTCCAACCTGATTGACCAGGTCCCCGCCGCCCAGGGTGTTATACAAAATTCCCTGCCAGCCGGAGCTGAATTGACGCAGGTTATATAAATCCTCATTGGATAATCGTCCGCTGACCAGGGTGATTAAATCCTCGCGGTACTCGATCAGTTTCCTGCTAGCCAGATCGAGGGCTTCTTCCCAGGTTGCAGGCTGCAAGCTGCCATTCTTACGAATCAGCGGGGTAGTGATGCGTTCCAACTGCTCGGTGTAATGATAGCCAAAGCGGCCTTTATCGCACATCCAGATTTCATTGACGGCTTCATTCTGACGCGGCATGATGCGTTTGATCACTGCACGGCCGCCATGTTTAGCATCCCGGCGCACATTGTTCACCGTGTTGCAGCCCACCGGACAATGCTCGCAGATGGAAGCGGCATTATTCATCTCCCAGGGACGGGCGCCAAAGCGGAAATCCGTCGTGGTCAGCGCACCTACCGGACAAATATCGGTCGTATTGCCGGAAAAGATGGAATCAAAGCCGGGTTCAGAGGAGGTAATAATCTCCAATTTGCGTCCGCGTTGATGGAAAGCCAGCACAGGATCATTGACCACATCATGCTGGAAGCGAACACAGCGTCCACATTGGATGCAGCGTTCCCTATCCAAATAAATTAAATCGCCCAAAGGAACATGTTTTTTGGCATGACTTTTTTCATTGTAATCAAAACGGCTGGTTCCCGGCCCATGCGCCAGGGTGAGGTTCTGCAAGGGACATTCCCCGCCTTTATCGCACACGGGACAATCCAGCGGATGCGAAGTAAGGATGAATTCCAGCATATGATTGCGCGCCTGTTGAACCTGATCCGTGGTGGTATTCACCACCATGCCATCAGCAACCGGCGTAGTGCAGGCGGTTTCCAATTTTGGACCCATACGAATATCCAGTGTGCCGTCCGCTTTTTGCAAGGGTTTGCCGGTCTCGCGATCAATCATGGGCCGGCCGATTTCTACCAGACACATCCGACACATACCCACCGGTTCCATTTTGGGATGGTAACAAAATACAGGGATATCAATACCAGCCTTTTTGGCAGCATCCACAATCAACGTACCCTTGGGCACGGAAATAACATGATGATCAATCGTCAGGGTAACCAAATCTGCCATGGCTTAGCTCCTCCGCTCTTGTCCGGCTGCAATGGCCGCATCAAAGTCCGCGCGGTAAAGCGCCAGCCCTGAGCGCACAGCCATGGTGGAAAATTCTCCCAGCGCACACAGACAATTTCCCTGCATGTTTTTCGCCACATCATCCAGTAAATCAATGTCTTCGGCTGTCGCGGTGCCTTCATGAATATGCAGGGTTAGTTTCGCCATCCAATACGTTCCTTCACGGCAGGGAGTACATTTGCCGCAGGATTCATGTTTGAAGAAGCTGGCAGTTCGCTCCGTTAACCAGGCGATATTTACGGATTCATCCACAATGATCACCGAAGCAGAACCCAATGGACAGCCTAACTGAGCTTGCACGGCTTCATAATCCATGGGGGTGTCCAGAGCAGCTTCGGTGGCTGGAATTAAACTGGAAGAAGCACCCGCCGGCATGATGATTTTGATTTTCTTACCATCCGGAATACCGCCGCCGTGAGTATAAATCAACTCGCGGAAGGTGGTGCCCAGAGGCAGTTCATAATTGCCCGGATTAACCACATTGCCGGATAAACTAAAGATCTTCACCCCCGGGCTTTTTTCCGTACCCACCTCACGAAACCAGATGGCTCCATTTTGAATAATATTGGGCACATTGGTTAGTGTCTCCACATTGTTGATCACGGTGGGGGCATCAAACAGACCTTGTACCGCGGGGAAGGGGGGGCGCAGCCGCGGCTGGCCCAATTTCCCTTCCAGTGAATCCAATAGGGCGGTTTCCTCACCGCAAATATATGCCCCCGCCCCAAGATGGGTATACAACTCTAATTGAACATCAGTGCCAAACAAATGGCTTCCCAGGAATCCAGCTTTTTTGAGTTCGGCAATCTTTTCATCCAACTGCTGTGCAATCTGCCAAAATTCGCCGCGCAGATAAACATACGCCACATTGGCTTTGACCGCATAAGCGGCGATCATCAATCCTTCTAAAAACTGGAAGGGATTACTTTCCAGGATTTCCCTGTCTTTGAAGGTTCCAGGTTCGGATTCATCCGCATTGGCAACTACATAGTGCGGCCAGCGGTTATCCGGAATAAACGACCATTTCACCCCGGCGGGAAAGCCCGCCCCGCCCCTGCCCCGCAAGCCGGATTCTTTGACTTGCTGAATAATCTCGGCGGGAGTAAATTCGGTCACAGCTTTCTTAAAGGCTGCCATACCGCCATTTTTTTGATAAACCGCAAGCTGATCCAGATCGGGGATATCCCGATGACGAAGTAACTGGTAGGAACTCATGAATGCACCTCCACAGACTGAGTGCTGCGAATCTGCTCAATAATCTGCTGGGTGGAGGCTAGCGACTGATTTTCATGATACTGAAGCTCGCCATTCCCCTGAAGTTGGAAAACCGGAGAGCGATGACAGGCTGCCAGACACTTCACTTCTTCAACCGTGAAAAGGCCGTCCAGGGTGGTTTGTCCGGGTTTTACAGCTAGATAATCACAGACCTGCTTCAAATAGTCCATGGACCCACGTAAAACACAGGGTAAATCGGTGCAAATCTGAATGCGATATTTGCCGCCTTCTTCCAGATGAAAAAGGGTATAAAAACTGGCGACCGAGATCACATCCGTGCGGGAGATGCCGGTTAGTTCAGCAATCTCATTTATAGCCGCATCGGATATTGTGCCGGTTTCTTTTTGAGCCAGGGTCAGTAACGGCAAAAGTGCCGAGCGATTCCGTTCAGCGGGATATTTTGCCAGGATGGTTTTAATTTCTTGAACGTATTTTTCTTTTAAATTGCTCACCGGTCAGCATCTCCCAAAATAATATCGATACTAGCGATAATCGCCACCACATCGGCCACAAAATGACCTTTGCACATCAAAGGCAGCAATTGCAAATGGTTAAAGGATGGGGTGCGGTAATGAACCCGATAGGGTTTGGGACCGCCGTCACCTTCCATAAAGACGCCCAATTCCCCGCGCGGGGATTCGGTTGCCACATAAACTGATTCTTTCGGTGCGAAATACCCTTCTGTCCAGAGTTTGAAGTGGTGAATCAGAGATTCCATACTGGTACCCAACTCGGAGCGGGGAGGCGGAACAAATTTTCGGTTATTGCTGCGCACAGGTCCCAGCGGCAGAGTATCCAGCGCCTGACGGATGATGCGCAGCGATTGCCGCATTTCATCCACCCGCACCTGATAACGGGCGTACACATCTCCAGCCTGGCGGATGGGAATCTCAAAATCAAATTGTTCATAAACACTGTAGGGACGAACTTTACGTAGGTCATACCCCATGCCCGTGGCTCGTAAAATTGGGCCGCTCACACCGTAATCCAGGCATTGCGCGGTGCTGATTTTGCCAATACCCACCGTTCGTTCGAGGAAGATTTCATTCTTGGTCAGCAGGTCTTCGTATTCATCAATGCGTTTGGGCATCAGCTTCAAAAAAGCGCGCACGGCATCTTCAAATTCCACCGGCACATCCCGCCATAAACCGCCCGGACGGATATAGGTGGTCATCATGCGCTGGCCTGAGATCATTTCAAACAAATCCAGCACCAGCTCACGTTCGCGCATGCAATACAGGAAGATGGACATAGCGCCCACGTCCAAGCCGGAAGTGCCCAGCCAGATCAAATGGGAATTGATGCGGGTCAGTTCGGCTAAAATCACGCGCAGGTATTCAGCCCGAATGGGCACATCCAGACCCACCAGCTTTTCCACCGCCAGCGAATAGACCAGATTATTGCCCATCGGGTTCAAATAATCCAGACGGTCGGTCATCACTTCGGCTTTCTGATAGGTTTTGGCTTCCATGTTCTTTTCCACACCGGTATGCAAAAAACCAATATCCGGTATGCAATTGATGACGATCTCACCGTCCAATTCCAATAATAAGCGTAACACGCCGTGGGTACTGGGATGCTGCGGGCCCATGTTGAGCAGCATGGTTTCACCGGACACTGCCCGATCGGATACCAGATGGCGAAGCTCATCGACTGTTACTTCACGAATTTCTGACATGCGCTGTTCTCCTCACACACTCGCCCGCATTAATCTTTTGCATAAGGCTTTTTATGATCAATTTCATCAAAGTTCGAAGTAAACTGGACTTCTTCGTATCCCAATGGATAATCCTTGCGCAGCGGATGTCCCACCCAGTCATACGGCATGATGATCCGCCGCAAATCAGGGTGATTCTCAAAATTAATCCCAAAAAGATCATGGACTTCCCGTTCATACCAGTTGGCGCCTGTGAAAACAGGGGTGATACTTTCTACACTTAGTTCCTGATTCTTTAAGGGAACGCGTAAACGGAGTAACTGGTTATCCTCTAGTGAATAAAACTGATAAATAAGGTGCATGCGAGGATTTTCTTGCGGCCAATAATCAACGGCGGTGATATCAATGAGAATAGTAAAATGATATTGTTCCTTAAGACGTTTCACTGCAGCCAGCAAATGCTTTTTCTGAAGAATCAAGCTGGTTTCGTTGCTGTAAAACTTGGTTTCCGCCTTAAAGCTCTGCTGAAAATCATTAATCAGCGTTGTAATAGGTTCTTCCATCTGAACTCCCTGACGTGGAACAATTCGACCGGTTTACTTCCAGTTGGTAATTTTTTCTCGTTTGACTTTTTCATGCAGGGTCATCACGCCGTGAATCAAGGCTTCCGGTCGCGGTGGGCAACCGGCGATATACACATCTACGGGTACCACTTCATCCACACCCTGCACAATAGCATAATTATTGAAGACCCCGCCACAGGAAGCACAATCGCCCATGGCGATGACCCATTTAGGGTCCGGCATCTGATCATATAATTGGCGCAGTACCGGCGCCATCTTTCGGGAGACTCTACCCGCCACAATCATCAAATCGGATTGGCGTGGACTGGCGCGCATCAACTCCATACCGAAGCGGCTCATATCGTAATTCGCAGATTGCGCGGCCATCATCTCGATGGCGCAGCAGGCCAGCCCAAATAACATCGGCCACATGGCATTGGTTCGGGACCAATTCACCAACTGTTCCAGGGTCGTGGTGACCACACCCATATTTGCTGCTTTTTGCTCTAATCCCATTCCAGTGCTCCTTTTTTCCAGGCATACACAAACGCAACTTCGAGTACGGCGAGGAACACAACCATTAACCAAAACCCAGGGAAACCCACATCCCGAAATACAATCGCCCACGGCAGCACAAAGATCACTTCAATATCAAATAATATAAAAAGGACAGCGATTAAATAGTATCGTACAGATACTTTTCGCCGTCCCTGTCCATAGGGCACCATACCAGATTCATAGGGCATCATTTTCTTTTTGGTGGGTCGATGCGGGCCAAAAGTATGTCCCAGACCCACAACAAAAAATCCGACAAAGACTGCCAGAAATAATATGGTAAACAAAGGATAATAGTCAGATATCATATTCAATCCTTACTGTTTTTATCTTATTTGTTATTTTATAGTATATCACAGGAAAGTTTGAACTTTACTTCACAATCCAATTCTTTCCTGGAAGAAGGACATGAACCATAAATCAAGTTACACAATTATTCTACCTGATCGTAATTCGAAATGGACATAAAGAACATGCAAAACTATGGTTTGCGGCTCGTGAGGTTACCATTTTAGTATAGAGATATTTTACGGAAAATTAAGCAAAAAATAGATGAGTGAGAAACTCAGGTAAAAACACCCCCACCTCTGATCCTCCCCCAAAATCCTGAAAGGCGGATTTTAGGGGAGGACGGTTATCGATAAATAATAAGAGATGATAAACACAGGTTCTACCTTATCAAGATTCAAAATCGACATAAAGAATGTGAAAAGATATGGCTTACAACTGGAAACAAAAACACGCTGCTTTCACAATTCAAGCAGCGTGTTTTATTAGGTTTAGCTTATGTAAGGTAATCGCGCAGATGTCTGCTGCGGGTTGGATGACGTAATTTTCTCAAGGCCTTGGCCTCAATCTGACGAATCCGTTCCCGAGTGACATTAAAATATCGGCTGACTTCTTCCAGCGTATGATCCTTGCCGTCGATCAAGCCAAAGCGCAGTTCCAACACCTGTCGCTCCCGTTCGGATAGGGCTGCCAACGCGGTTTGTACCTGTTCGCGCAGCATTTCACGAGCAGCAGCATCCATCGGCTCCAGGGCATCTTCATCTTCGATAAAGTCGCCCAACTGACTGCTGTCTTCATCCCCAACAGGCCGCTCCAAAGAAACAGGTTCCTCAGCGGATTGCAAAATCCGTTGGACTTTGGCGGCTGCCCAAATCCAACGCCGCTGCAATTCTGCATCCAGCGGGTTGTTCTTTTGCTTAGCTTCCTTGATGGCTTTCATGTCTTCTTCAGACAACATGCCGGATTCCAGGGTCAATTCTTCGTGGGTTGGGTCCCGACCCAATACCTGAACCATCGAGCGCTGGGTTCGTAACAAGCGGGTAATGGCCTCAAACAGGTGGACAGGGATGCGGATGGTGCGGGCCTG
>DHVR01000034.1:75738-163132 GCA_002412765.1 Leptolinea sp. UBA5203
ACCAGGCGCAGGTTGGCGCGGATCAGGGTTTGATTGGCTTCTTCCCCCAGCCAACTGATGCGTTCAATTTCTTTTTTTAATTCCGTTTCTGTCTCAATTTGTTTTTCAAAATACTTCATTGAGGGCATTTCATCGGAATTTTCTAGCTTCTTTGCCAGATGCAGAGCAGTTTTTTCGGGCAATGCATACAGCCCCAGATAAATGGTGAAAGCCTGGCGAACCAGCTTCTCCCATTCCTCATTTTTGCCCCACATCCCGTTATCGAGATATGATCGTAAATAAGAAGGAACCTCGGAATGCCATTGTTGGCGTAACAATTGCGCTTCCGACAGGATCAGACGAATATCCAGAATCTCTTTCTTTCCCTGATTGAGAAATCCAGCGCGCAGGGCAACCCAGGAGGTAACCACCTCCTGAATAACCGCCAGGAAAATCGTCTGACATTTGTTTTCTTCACCGGCGGCTTCCACCTGACTGTAAAGGGTCTCTACAATCCGGTCAGCTTCAATGCGTGCAGCAAGACGAAATTCACTGTCAGCATCCANNTCGGATTTTGCAGAATATCCAACGGATTTTCGATGGTAGGTTCTTCAGACCAATCCTCAGTATGGTCATCATCTTCAGATTCAGAGTCAGATTCAGAATCGACTTGATCTGAGTTACCACCATTCTTCTTTTTTGGCCGGGACCCCGCTTTAGTGGATGCTTTTGTTTTTCCCGGTTTTCCGTTGGAAACTTTGGCTGCAACTGTTGCTTCTTCCAATTGCGTTTTTTCCAGATTAACTTCTTCTTTTTCTTCTCTCTTCTTTCTCACCATACGGATACTATACCATCACACATTTTTTTAATCCAGTTTTATTGATCGTCTTAAAAGCTGGTTAGCTCTTTCGATACGGCCTAAAAGCAGGCTGTTTTTCACATGCATGTCCTGCAAAGACTCAAAAGATTCTTCACCCTGTTCCTGCATTTCCTTTTGCATCTCAGCCAATTTTTCATTGTTTTGCTTGATCCGGGATTCCCGAATATACAATAAGGTGCGGTACAAATCCAGGACCATTTTCTCTTCGGCAGGCTCACCCATCTCCATTGGCAGGAGTAGTTCCTTTACCACGGCTAGTAAGGTTTCAGGCAAATGCTGATAAAAAAAGTCTTCCGCATCCACCTGGTCCTGTTCCAGAGATTCAAACAGTGCACGGCTGATGGTTTGGTATTCAAAATATTCAAAATCATAATAACTGATGCGCTGCAAATCGGCCCGCTGTAAGGCACGGTCAATGGAATAAGTGGCATCCGGTTTACGCAGCAATAAGGACAGGCAATGCCGCTCCAACTTTTGCGTAGGGTTGGCCGTATCCTCGATCTCACGGATGGCTCTATCCACCGAACCGGGTTGATGAATTACCGGCTTTCGGCGGGAGGCGGCACGCTTGGCCTGCGTAGTTTCACCTTGAACAAAGGTTCGTTCATCCAGCTTTAAACGCCGTGCCAATTGCTGGCGATAAGCGTCCCGCTCCACCTGATTGGCAACATCATCAATCAAGGGCAGCATCTGCTCCGCTATATCCCGCTTGACCTTCGGATCATCCAGGTTTTTGTCCACCATCAGGGTGTCCATGACGTGTGAGACTATCGGTTTGGCATCCCGTACAATTTTGCGCCATAATTCGGGATCTTTGACCACAATTTCATCCGGGTCCATGCCGTCCGGCAAAGTACAAACCCGCAAATCCGCCTGCAGACGGCCTTCCTGCATCACCAATCCGCGTGGGTTGAAGGCGATTTCAACTTCATGATCCATGGAATCACGCGCGGTTTGCAGCCCCTTTAAAATAGCATTTTGGCCGGCAGCATCCGGGTCCAGCGCCAGGACGATCTTGCGCGTATAACGCTTCAGGCTGCGCAGGTGAAATTCCGTCAGAGCCGTGCCCATGGGCGAAACGACGTTCAAAAATCCAGCCTGATGGGGCAGTATAACGTCCATATAGCCTTCGACCACTACCACGGTGTCCTCCGTACGGATGGCCTTGCGGGCTTTATCCAGGCCATAGAGCAGGTGGCCTTTATCAAATAAAGTCGTTTGCGGGGAGTTTAAATATTTGGGCAGTCCGTCGGGGTCCAGGGTTCGCGCACCGAACCCGCACATGCGTCCATTGGCATCCCGGATAGGAAACATCAAGCGGTTGCGAAAACGATCAAAATAACCACTGTGATCGCTGCGTTGGGAAAGCAAGCCGGCTTCATCCAGGGCTTCCACGGATTTCCCCTTGGATTTAAAGCTATCCAGCAGGCTGCTCCACTCATCCACAGCAAATCCCAGCCCGAAGGATAGGATCGTTTCCTTGGTGACTCCCCGCTTGGTGAGATAGTCCTGAACGGATTTACCGCTGGGATGCTGTAATAATTGATGCTGAAAGAAACGCGCTGCTTCTTCCAGAATTTCCGCGGATTGTTCGCGGCCCGCCTCGGCGGCTTCCTGCTGCGGGGAGGGTGTCTCCAGTTCAACACCTGCCCGCTGAGCCAGAACCTTGATTGTCTCCGCAAAGTCCCAGCCTTCTTTCTTCATCACATAGGTAAACACATCCCCGCCTTCATTGCATTGCCCAAAGCAGCGCCAGGTACCCGAATCCGGAAATACCACAAACGCCGGGGTGTGGGTGTTTTTGTGAAACGGACAGAATCCCAAATAGCTCTTACCCGATCGTTTTAATTTAACTCCCTCGGATACAATTTCAAGAATATCCAGGCGGTTTTTGATCTCATCTACTACAGACATATAAAGTCCTTACAAGGTTGTTAAATGGCGGGCATCAGGGTTTTGAAAGGTTTTCTCAGGGTTTATCCTGTATTTTCATCCCGATTGGGAATTTGTTTTCTTATCCACTTCAGATTATACTGGTTAAAGATTTTACTTTGTTCGATTCAAAGAGATATATTTTATGAAAACCAAACTGATAACGCAAGTGATATCTGTCCTGATCGTTGGTGTTCTTCTGGGAGGTTGTATGCCCAGTGTGGATAAAGCAGTCAGCTTGGCCTTCACCCAAACAGCCCAGGCCTTAGCACCGTTCGTTGCCAGCGAGACACCCTTCAGCTTCACGAGGGAACCCAGCGAAACGCCGGATCCAAACAGCACTGCTACTTCAAGCCCAACCCCGTTTCAGGCGCCCACTTTGTTTTCTAATAGTGGTGTCAACGTCTGGGTCAAAAATGTGGTCGATGAAAACATCATCGTTTTTAATGATCTCAACATGCAGCAGCTTATGGCAATTTCCATTGAAGGAAATATCGGCGATGTTGTGGATGCATTTGATGGAATTTGGGTCACCGACACCTTGAACCAAAAAATATATCGCATCGACCGAGATGACTTTCTTATTACGGCAGTCATCCCCACCCAAACCCTGCAAATCAAATCCATTGCCGCGGATGCCCAGTATATTTGGGTTGGTGTGCAGGAAGAAGAATCTCTACCGGATGTTAACAGCTCACCCAATGGTGGGATCCTGCAAATTGATCCGCAGACGAATAAAATTGTAAATTATATTGACCTTCAAGCCCCGGTGGTCAAGTTCGCCTTTTCGGACACCAAAATCTGGGCTCTGGTAGAGACCAATGAATTTTATGCCATCAAGATCATAGATTTTCAAACGCAACAAATCACGGACGGCGGACTGTACGGCATTTGGCAGGGTCACACCCGTATTTACGGTAACAACCAGGGCATCTGGATCATAAACGAAAATATGCCGGATACCATCCAACATGTTGATCATACAGCCAACGTTTTACTTTCATCCATTGAACTGGGCCGCTACCCAGGAACAGCCTATGACATGATTGGCAAAGATAATACCTTATGGGTTTTATTGGATCAGGGCAGTGTGGTAAGGATTGACCTTCAATATAACACGATTCTTTCTGTTATACCGGTCAGCCGTTATTGCAAAGAGCTGTTCTTCGCGGGGAATAATGTATACAGTCTGAGCCATAATGACGGAAAAGTCTATCAAATTCTTGCTGATCAAAACCGATTGGGTGCGGTCAGCAGCACCGGTTCCCGTCTGCCCACTTCCACCCCCACCATCAATCCGGACATCAAAGAAAAGGTGGTGTGTGAGAATGATTTTGTTTCCCGATTAGCTGTTGGGATGAATGCCAGGGTGAACGAATTTCCTCCGTATGCCAATCGTGTGCGAATTCAACCAGAAAAAGATGCTAAAATTCTCGGTTATATTGAACCCGGAGAACCTGTTGAAATACTGGAAGGCCCAAGCTGCTCTACGGATTGGGTTTGGTGGAAAGTGAAATCCGTTCAAACCGGTTTGATCGGCTGGACAGCCGAAGGGGAAGGAACCGAATACTGGCTGACCCCTTGATGAATGCCAAATCAGATGATAAAAAAAATCCCCTCGCGGGGATTTTTTTTATTTAGAAACCTTGTAGCTGCGAGAAATCTGCTACCGCGGCGGAGACAGCCACTAATTTTTGCAGCATGCCCAACCGGTTTTGGCGGACTTTTGGATTCTCTGCCATCACCATTACATTTTCAAAATAGGCGTTGACATCCGCAACATAAGAAGTAAAAGTTTTCAGGAACTCATCCACTGAATTGGCGTGCACCTGTTTCTTTTCCATATCCAGAATCGCTTTATACAGTTTGGATTCCATGGGTTCTTCAAACAGTTTTTCATCCACCGGGTAAATCTGTGATTCACTGCGGGTAATGCGCACACAGCGGGCATAAGCCGGGAAAATTTCCGACCAGTCCAGCCGTTTTATCCAGGCAGATAATTCTTCAATGGCTTGCTTGGCAGCAGCCGGATTATGACCCTGAACAGCCAGGACAGCAGAAACCACATCATAGGCATAACCTTGATCCAGCAGTAAACTGCGCATTCGACCAATCATGAAATCCACACAAGCTAGGCGAGTTTCCTCGGTCACGGGGACAGGTTGAACCTCAGCCGAGGCAGCCACACCTTGATGCAAATCAAAGGGTTGGTTGGCCGCAATAAGATTTTGAACCACTCCTTGAGCAGCTCTGCGCAGGGCGAATGGATCTTTTGTCCCAGTAGGAGCCAGGCCGACGGCGAACAAACCGACGATGGAATCCAAACGGTCGGCAAGACCAATCAAGAAACCAGGTTTCTGCCTGGGGAAGCGATCCCCGGCATAACGGGGCAGATAATGTTCAAAGATGGCGTTGGCAGTTGCTTCTGTCTCACCGGACTGCAAAGCATAGGTTTTACCCATGATGCCTTGCACGGAGGTCATCTCCACCACCATATTGGTTAACAAGTCCGCTTTGCATAATTCAGCCCCACGTTGGGCCGCTTTTAAATCCGCGGGCGATACAGGAATATCCTTGGCCAGCTTATCCACCAACTGGCGGATGCGCAGGGATTTATCATAAATGGAACCCAGTTTAAACTGGAAGGTTAGTGTCTTGGAGGCTGGAATAAAATCTTCCAGTTTTTGTTTGCTGTCTTCCCGGATGAAGAAATCAGCATCTTCAAATTTCGCACCGATGACCTGTTCATTGCCGGAGATCACCACATCTTCAGACTCATGCGTGCCGTTGCGTACAAATACGAAGCGATTGAGCAGCTTGCCATCTTTATCCCGAACCGGGAAATAACGCTGATATTTCTTCATCACCGAGACCAAAACTTCATCCGGCAGGTGCAAATATTTCTCACTAAAGCGCCCCAGCATGGCAGTCGGGGATTCAACCAGATCATTGACTTCGTTCAGTAAATCCTCATCGATAAAGGGAGCCCCACCCACTTCAATCATCTTTTCGGCAACCTGAACGGAGATATTCTCTTTCCGTTTTTCGGGATCCAGAAGGATACCCTGCTTCTCCAACAAGTCAAAGTAATGTTTGGCACCAAACACCATCAACTCATCGGAAGATTGGAAACGCAAACCGCGGGTAAAGCGCCCGGAACAAACGCCTGCATAGGAGAATTCAACATCCTGGTCACCTAATAAACACAGGATCCAGCGGATTGGTCGAGAAAAAGCAATATTGCTGCTGTTCCAGCGCATGGTTTTTTCAAAATGCAGGGAAGCGATCAAATCCGGTATGGCATCGGGCAAAAGAGCGCTGGCAGGTTTGCCAATCTCCTGGACCACAGCCGCGAGATACTCGCCGCCGTCAATTTCTCGTTTTTCAAGCTGCTCAAAGGTCAATCCACGGCTCTTGGCAAAACCTTCAGCCGCTTTACTGGGATTCCCATTCTCATCCAATGCACGGGCATAAGGAGGGCCTTTCACAACCGAAGTAAAATCCTGCTGCCGATAGGATAGATTTTCCACATAAATCACTGTCCGCCGGGGTGTACCATAGACGGATAACCATTCATATTCCAGGCGCAAATCCACCAGTAATTTTTCCAAATTAGCTTTTAGTTGAGTACGAGCCAGATTGGCATCCTGTACGGGTAGTTCCTCATGGCCAATTTCCAGCATAAACGGCACAGCGCCCAATGGACGGGTATTGTAGCGTTTGTCACTGATTTCTTTTTTCTTGACTTCCTTACAGTCTGCTTCCAGTCTTTCTGCCCGATTTGGTTCCCACGGATATTCCAAGGTTTCACGCTGGGCAATGTATGCCTCAGCCACGCGCCGGGAGAGGTCGCGCATGCGGGTGAAGAGCGCCTGTCGTTCAGTCACCCCGACTGCGCCGCGGGTATCCAAAATATTAAAGGAGTGGGAGCATTTTAAAACATAATCATGGGCAGGTAGGACTAAATTGGAAGCTAAAGCGCTTTCCGCTTCTGCTTCAAATAATTCAAACATTTTTCGCACCCGTTCCACGTCGGCTTTTTCAAAATAATAAACACTGTGTTCCTGTTCACCCTGGAGATGAATATCCCCATAACGTCGTTCGGCATTCCATTGGATGTCCTTGAAATCAGTCACCTTCTGCAAAGCCATTGCCAGACGTTCCAAACCATAAGTTATTTCGACGGATACTGGGGAACATACCGCGCCGCCAGCCTGTTGGAAATAAGTGAACTGGGTAACTTCCATACCATCCAGCCAGACTTCCCATCCCAGGCCCCAGGCACCCAAAGCGGGGGATTCCCAGTTGTCTTCCACAAATCGGATATCATGTTCTGCCGGATTAATGCCCAGGGCTACCAGGGAATTTAAATAAAGCTCCTGTGGATTTCCGGGATCCGGTTTGAGAATAACCTGAAATTGAGTATGCTGCTGCAAACGATTGGGGTTCTCCCCATAACGGCCGTCATCCGGTCTTACGGACGGTTCAACATAAGCAACTTTCCAGGGCTCAGGACCCAAAACACGCAAATAAGTGGCTGGATTCATCGTCCCTGCGCCCACCTGAGAATAATAGGGCTGCCATAGTAAACAACCCTGTTCTGACCAGTAGGTTTGTAGATTCAGGATTATGGATTGAAAATAATGAGTTGAATTCATTGCGACTCCGTCTTTTGGGGGGGTGACCTTAATTTACAATTATACCATCATCAAATTAGGGTTTTCCATTCATTTCTTACTTACAATTTTGTATTGTTATCCCGTACCAAACGCACAAAATCAGCCGAGTGAACATGGCGTTCCAGTAAAAAGGATATATAACGGGATATGAGATGCTCAAAAGGATTTCGGACCGGTTCGGGGATTTGCAAAGCCCGGATTTGATTATAGGGGCTGCGCTGCAAATGCCGCAGATATTTTAAGACTGACATGGACACAGGCATGGCGTCCATGGGTTTGCCGCTGCATTTTGGGCAAATCACGCCCCCTTCCAGGAAAGAGAAAAATTGGTTTTGCGCCTCAATGGGTTCGCGGCAGACAACACACTGGGATAATTCCGGCCTATACCCCAATAAATCCAGCAGGCGTACTTCAAAGTAGCGCACTACGAGAAATGGATCAGCATCGGATTCCAGGCGTTCCAGGGATTGCGTCAGAAGTATGTACAGCGACCGGTTTTCTTCTTCCTCAAAGGTGAAGCGATCAATCAATTCGGTCAGATAACAGGCGTAGCCGGTCAATAATAAAGTCGCCCGTATCGGTAAATGCGCATTGACCGTTTCAGCCTGGGTGACAATCCACATGCCTGTCCCACGGGCTAATAACAGGGCTACCCGCGTCAAGGGTTCCAAATGACCCGCTTTCCGTGAACGGATGCGCCGTACGCCCTTGGCAACCACTTTAATTTTTCCCAATTCACGGGAATAAATACGCAGCATACGATCCGCTTCCCCCCAATCATTATGTTGAAGGATAACTGCCTCAACTTTTTGGGAGCGCTTGGATTCAGCCGACATCAGACTACCTGACTAATTTATCAGGTGTGAAAGCACCTGGCAGCAGACCACCTACGGTGGTTTCCATCACAATTTCAGCCTTTTTGTTGGCGATATAAACCTTGGTATCCAGGCCAAACTCAGCCAACACCTGCCTGCAGCTCCCGCACGGAGAACCGCCATTTTCCGTTACTACGGCAATGGCATCAAATCTCATTTCCCCATCCGAGACGGCCTTAAATACCGCCACCCGTTCAGCACAAATGGTGACTGGATAAGCCGCATTCTCAATGTTCACGCCGCTGTAGACCTTACCTGTGGCAGTTAATAAAGCCGCCGATACGGGATAGTGTGAATAGGGCGAATAAGATTTTCCTAAATTCTCAACAGCAAGTTGTACCAGGTCCTGGGGAGTAACATCATGGATTTGTGACATACTCTTCCTCCGAATGGTGCGTTGGATGGGTGCGTAAAGCGCGAACCGTATGAATTCTCCGCCCGATAATTTTTTCTACTTTTAACAGCCAATGCTCAATTTGAATTTCCTCACCGCCGGCAGGGACCCGTCCGATCTGGCCGTAAATAAAACCGCCCAACGAATCGGCCACTTCTTTAGTCAAGTCGGTGTTTAGGGTTTCATTAAAATCATCCAGATCCACCCGGCCATTGAAAATGTATTCATCATCGGAGATTTTGTCAATTTCCAGCTCTTCCCCTTCATCATACTCGTCCCGAATTTCTCCGACAATTTCCTCTACAATATCTTCCAAAGTCACCAGGCCAGCCATGCCGCCGTATTCATCCACCACGATGGATAAATGCACACCGCGTGCCTGCATTTCTTTTAGCAGCTCGTCCACTTTTTTGGCTTCCGGTACATAATATGCCGGTCTTAATAAGTTACGAATCATGGCTTGTTCACCATCCTGCACATGAATACGTAACAAATCTTTCGCGTAAAGCAGGCCGACAATATGATCGATACTTTCTTCATACACAGGCAAGCGGGAATGGCCTGAATTTAAAACCAATTGAATGGCATCCGGAATGGTGGTGTTGACTTCAAGAGCCGAAACATCAATCCGTGGAACCATGATCTCTCGGCACAGGGTATCGGAAAAGTTGAGGATGGAGTAAATCATTTCCCGTTCGCCATCTTCCAGGCTGCTTTCCCCATCGCTATCTTGGACCCAGGACTTTAACTCATCATCCGTCATGGATTGATAAGAACGCAGCAGTAAAGTGGGCGTACCGGATAATTTAATTAAGATCCGGGTAAGCGGTGAAAAGAGGACATCCAGAAGACCAGCCAGCCAGGTAAATCGCAATGCCCAGGCTTCCACCTGATTAACGATCAACCGTTCCAGCGCATATTCCACACAAAGGAGAATCAGGGTGATGAGCATCACAAGAATAAACTGCACACCCAAATCCAGGGAAGGAAATGCGGATTGACTTATCCACAGAAAACTGAGTACCGCAACTACCGCATGGTTTAGAACCAGGGTAAAGCGCAGGATAATACCCAGGCTCGGTTTATCAAGCATTTTCAATGTATAGGCTGCGGTGGGTTTATGGTCTTTTAATTCCAACAGCATAGGAATCCGAGCATGCACAAAACTAAAGCGCATCAGGGAATATGCGATATCCAGCAGGATAAACAGGGCAAATAAAAACCAAAACAGAGGTAGATCAGGCATCGTTTTTCTTTCTCAACTCTTTTGCCGGTACACCCACCACGACGGTATTGGGCGGTACATCACGGTTTACTACCGCTCCGGCACCGGTGATGGAATTTTCGCCAATCGTCACAGGAGCTACCAACATGGTATCACTGCCAATGAACACATTGGACTCGATAACGGTTTTATTCTTATGTTTGCCATCGTAATTACAGGTAATAGTTCCGGCGCCGATATTCACATGCTCACCTACTTGGGCATCGCCCATATACGAGAAATGGCCCATTTTGCTGCCTTTGCCCAAATAGGTGTTCTTGACTTCGCCAAAATTGCCCATATGAACATGGTCCGCCAGGTGCGCCCCTTTCCGTAAATGACCAAAAGGCCCCATTTCCACATGGTCTTCCAATTTGGCAAATTCCATCACCGCTTGGATGAGCGTGCAATGGTTGCCTATCTGCGTATCCCGAATCATGGTGTTCGGGCCAATCTCACAATGGTCACCGATGCTGGTGGTACCCCTGATAACCGTATTCGGCCAGATCACCGTGTCCTGACCTATTTTCACCCCAGCTTCTATATAGGTGGAAGCGGGATCAATCATGGTTACCCCATTTTCCATCCAGGCATGATTAATTCGGCGGCGCATCACAGCTTCCACTTCAGCCAGATGCACCCGGGTATTAATGCCTATGGCTTCATCCTGCTCGGCAGCCAGCACAGCATGGACTTTTTCGCCCTGTTGGGTGGCAATTTCAATCAAATCGGTCAGATAGTATTCACCCTTGGGAGAAGTTTTGACAGATTTTAAAGCTCGCCATAGCCAGGAAGCCTGAAAACAATAAACGCCCACATTGAGTTCTTTGATCTTCTTTTCTTCGGGAGTTGCTACAGCTTCTTCCACTATCTGGATGACATTCCCTTCCTTGGAGCGCACAATGCGCCCAAAACCGCGAGGATCATCCGCTTCAACGGTCAGCATGGTGACAGGGCCGCCATTTCGTTGATGTTCAGCCAGCAGATTTTCCACGGATTGTCTCAGAATGAGGGGTAAATCCGCATTCAATACCAAAACCCAATCAACCTGGTTAGCCAGCAGGCTTTCTGCAGTTTGCACGGCATGGGCCGTACCTAATTGTTCTTTTTGAATCACAAAACGAGCCTGATCCCCGATGACCTTTTGTACTTCTTCTGCCTTATGACCCACCACCACAACCGGGGAAGCCTCGGTTAGCCCTGCCACCAGGTCAATGGAGTATTGCAACATGGGTTTTCCGGCAATCAGATGCAATACTTTGGGTAAGTCGGATCGCATTCTTGTGCCTTGACCGGCTGCCAGAATAACGGCTGCTATTTTCATCATTTGAGTCCTCTTCTATGTTTAGGATAAGTCATCAATAGATCAAAATCCATATAGGTCGTTAAAAAACAACATGGCTTCATACTACACCGGAATGTAATACCAAGCCATATCCACACAGCCTTATTGGCTTTATACAAGGCAGGGGCGCCTGGATTCGAACCAAGATCAACAGATTCAAAGTCTGGTGTGCTGCCCTTGCACCACGCCCCTGTATCCCCAAAAATAGCTCCACTATTTTAACACACTCCCATCCATTCTGGCAATAGCCCATCATCAGATCCCAAAGGTCTGTAATTCGCTGTTTCAAGGGCAGGTTTGGTTTATCCATTAAGTGCACCTATTAAACCGGGCCAATGCCTCTCTTTTTCGCCTCTTCATAGGATAAATTCTTCCCGTTGAAATCATGAAATCGGGAGTCGGCAGCTGAATCCCAATAGGTATCCAGGCTTTCTTCCGGCACATTAATTTGCTGGAGACTATTACTAAGCAGTTTTTCAAAGGTCTCATCCGAAATTAAAGGAATCGGATCCATATCCACTTCACTTATCACTGTTTGATCCGCTTTCTTGACGTGTTCCTCTCTTGGGTGAGACGGTTGAGTGGGCTCCATGTCAAAGGCAGGTTCTCGATACAATTCGCGGGTAAAAGATTCCTGAATGTGAATAAGCTCTTCAAATGCCAGAGACACTTTTAAGGCAGTTGCCCCAGTGTTTAAGATTAATATGAGCGTATATTGAAAAATGGTCGCAAATAAAATATCCGTTTTCTGTCCACGGAGGACAAACACATTCCGCGGGGAATCTGTCTGCACATAACGCTGAATATCCTTAGTGGAGTTTCTCGCCTTCAGGATGGCTGGGAACATATCCGGCACGGCGCCGGGTGCGCCGTTGAGGCTGACATGAAATAAGACCCCGCCCTTCGAATCTAAAACAATGGTCTCTGTGGCGCCCAATCGCTGAATCAGTTCCCGTAAGGTCGTCTCCACTTGTTCCGGATTTTGAAATTTTGCTTCTTCAACATCCGGAAATACTTCCATGGACGGGCTGAGTTCTTCCATCGGCAGGTGCAAGGCCGATTTAACCGCATCCACAATCTGGCCCACTTTGAATGGTTTTTGAATAAAGCCATCCAATTGAATCGTATCCAATAAGGATAGCAACCGCTCATCCTGCATTCCGGTCTGCATAATAATCCGGGTTGCCCGATCTTTGCGGCGGAGTCGCTTAACCAGCTCAATCCCATTCATGCCAGGCAGTTGGATATCCACGATCATTAATTCATACGTGGTGTCCGTCAGAGCCAGTAACGCTTCTTCTGCGGATGGCAGAAGCGTTACTTCAAAGGGTGTTTCCATGGTTTCCAAAGCGGTTTTCAAGAATTTCCCCGCTTCAAAGGAATCTTCCACGATTAATACCGCATAGGATTTGTTTTCAGGTTCTTTTTGCTTCATTTTCCCTTACTTCTGAGTGGAACAGGTTTCACCATAATCATAGGCCTCAAGTTCATATAAGGCACTACGCGTAGAACTATTCAG
Organism: Leptolinea sp. UBA5203; assembly: GCA_002412765.1. Taxonomy (GTDB): domain Bacteria; phylum Chloroflexota; class Anaerolineae; order Anaerolineales; family Anaerolineaceae; genus UBA5203. Next base: position 88,606 of record DHVR01000034.1, read on the forward strand.
GGTCAATCCACAAAAATCAGTGCGGCTGACCACGGTCTTTAATCGATAATACAGGGGAATAATCGGCAGTTTCTCAATGTACTGCGTTTGTATCTCTAACTGCTGCTTGGTATAGGCCTCTCCAGCGGTTGGCAACGTATGCGTGGCCGCACGACATAAAGCATCATAATTTTCGTCAGAAAATCCGCCCAAATTGACCGTTAGCCATTGATTTTGAGGCTGGGGAATTTGATCCGTTTGATAGTGAACGCATGGATTAGATAATCCGGCACTCCAGGCAAATTGGGCCATCTCAAAATTGCGCCCAAATAAAACGCCTTCCGGTCCAGCCGCATAGAGCACGGCCGGATCAACGGTTTCGACTTCCAAGGCAATACCACAATCCTTCAGATGATCCGTAACATGCTGAGCAATTTTCACCCGTAAGGCATCCGTGGTGGTTACATAGCTTACGGTAAAGGGTGTGCCATCCGGGATCCCTGGAATACCTATCGCTGTACGCGGCGTAGCGGGGTCGCCATCGTACTCTTTCCAACCAATTTGATCCAATAGTACCCTGGCAGCCTCAACGTCATAAGGCAGGGGTTCTGGGTCTACCAGGGAATAAATATAACCAGGCGGATAAAGGCCTACCGGTATTTTGGTTTGGTCCAATAACCAGCGGCTGATGATGCCTTCCCGATTGATGCATTGGGTAATGGCCTGACGAGTGCGCACATCGCCAAAGAAATCCGGACGATCCACCCCAAAGGGGTTATAGCCGTCATCATAGGATGCGGGTTTGATCCCTAACTCAATATGCTCAAATTCCGCAGAGGGTACGGTGTAAGCCGTTAACTCATTGTTTTTCTGCAAGGTCAGAACGGTTTCCAATTCTTCAATTAACAACGAGCGCTGATCTACGACATCACATTCACCACTCAACAACGCAGCGATGTTTTGATCTGCATAGTCACCAATGAAACGAAAGACGACATTGTCAAATTTCGGGTATCCTTCGCTGGCGCGGAAATAAAGCGGATTTTTTTCCAGGGTGACGTGATCGCCATCCACCCATTCCTGAATTTTATATGGTCCCCACCCTAAAGGCGTCCGGGATGCCTGTTCGGAGGTCAACAAATCTGCAGGCGCGATGGCCCCCAATTGATGCTGGGGTAGGGGTGTCCAGAAATTAGTCTGATATTGATCGGGGAAGAAACCAGGGATGCCCTTCCATTCCACAGTACGGTCATCCAGGGCAAGATATGAAGAAGTTCGTTGATTGACATAAACAGAGGTTTTAAAAGCCGGATCTGCAGCCAGTTGATAGCTGTAAACAGAATCCGCGGCGGTCAATGGTTCCCCATCCGACCAGGTCAGGTTGGGCAGCAAGGAAAACTTAGCGGTTAACTGATCCATCATTAACTGGGTTTTTCCATCCCAGGTTAGGGCACAACTTAAATCTCTGCAGCCGGAGGGTAAGACGGTAGCCTCACGGTCCAGAACAATTAAATCCCCATTGGCATCAACCACATAATCCCCGCGCTTGACTTCAACGGGGGTGCTGACAGCCAGGCCATTTTCAAGATCCGGCATCTGTTCAAGAATGACCGCCTGAGGTTCATAATCCACCATGTCGAAGGGACCATCATAAACACCTTCTAATATGGTCCACATACTGCGTGAGGATCCACCATATAGGAACAGCGTATCAGGTTCCTGCCCCATGCATACCACCATGGAACGCTTGGGTGTTTCGGTTGCAGTAGGCTCAGCGACTGTCGGTTCAATAACGGCTGCTGCGGATGCCGCGGTTAAGGTAGCAGCCTGGTTGGGATCGGGTTGGGATGTACAAGCACCCAAAACTACACTGCCAATCAGGAGTGACAGCAGGGTGATGTGTTTCTTGACGAAGGGCCAGTAAATCATGAACGTTCCTCTCTTTAGATAGTCTACAATACTCTCATTATAACCAAATTAGCCCGGTTCGACATCAGTAACATCAGGGACAAAAAAACCCTCTGCTGAAAAGCTCAACAGAGGGCTATGGATCAATGAAACAAACTCAATGCGTGCCTCGCATACGAGGATCCAAGGCATCACGCAGCCCATCGCCCAGGAAGTTGAAGGCAAACATGGTGATCGCTAGTGCCAGAGCAGGGAAGATAGCCTGGTTTGGATAGGTTCGCACAACTTGAGCACCATCTGAAATCATCGCTCCCCAGGACGGCGTAGGAGGATTCACGCCAAGGCCGATAAAGGATAAGAAAGCCTCGGTGGAAATATAGGAAGGGATAGCCAAAGTTTCAGCCACAATCAACGGCCCGACGATATTGGGCAAAATATGACGAAACATAATCCGGTTATTTGTTGCCCCCATGGTGCGAGCAGCTTCCACGAATTCTTTTTCTCTAATCGAGAGCACCTGACCCCGAGTTAAGCGAGCCATGGTTTCCCATGCTGTTAAGCCTATGCCAATGAAGATAAACAACATCCCCCCCATCTTTTGGTCCAAAGAGCTGATCATACCGGTTATTGACGTGGGATCTGGTGCAGAAAAAGTTGAGCGAAAAAAAGCCATCAACAAGATGATAAATAAAAGGCTGGGAAATGCATACAAAACATCTACCACCCGCATCATCAAATTATCGACATTTCCACCAAAAAAACCAGAAATGCTGCCATATAAAACCCCAATCATCAAACTGATCAACGGCCCAACAAAAGCTACGGTCAGGGAAATGCGAGCACCATAAATAATTCGGCTAAGAAGATCCCGACCTACGTAATCAGCGCCTAAGGCATAATTATTGTTGATCACAGCATAATCCTTGGTAGTTGGGAACACTTTAACCAACCAAGCCGGGACAACATTCTGTTCTGTTAGAATCTGATATGCAAAGTAACGTGGGGCAATATACTCGGCGAATATCGCAATCAAAATCAAAATAATTATGATGGACCCGCCAATTACAGCAGCCCGATTTCGCAATAAACGGCGTAATGCATCTTTTGCCATACTTTCACGTTTCATGGTCAATGGCTGCCCACCAGCATAGTTACGCTTATGAGGGTCCACTTTTAATTCTACTGTCATTCTGTTTTCTCCTCTGAATTTCTGAAGATACCTGATTCGATCAGCTAGTCATATCGAATACGGGGATCCAGATAAGCGTAGGTCAGATCGACCAACAAATTTGCCACAACCAGGAATAGGGCATAAAGTAAAATCGTGCCCATAATTACAGGATAATCTCTGTTTGTGATACTGGTGACAAAATACTTACCCATCCCAGGAATACCAAAGGTCAATTCTGTTACGAATGTCCCGGTAACCAAACCAGCAGCAATCGGGCCTAATACAGTAACAACCGGAATTAGGGCATTTTTCAAGGCGTGTCGGTTCATGATCAATTGCTCGCTTAAGCCTTTAGAACGAGCAGTCCGGATATAGTCTTCACGAATAACCTGCAATAGGCTGGCACGTGTTAAGCGGGCGATGATCGCCGAACTGCCTAAACCAAGCGCAATCGAAGGCATAATGGCGGTTTTCCAAAAATGCCAACCCAAATTGGTGGGGAAAATTCCCAGAATGTATGGCGGTTTGGAACCCCAACCTGTTGGCGGAAACCACCCCAGGGCAACAGCAAAAATCCAGATCATAATCGGACCCAAAACAATGACTGGTACTGAAACGCCAAAGATGGCGACTCCCATTCCAAGGTAATCCCAGATGGTGTTATGGCGAAGTGCACCCAATATGCCCATTGGTACGCCAATGACCAAAGCCACTACTAACGCCAACAGACCAAGTTGAATGGATACAGGAAGCTGTTGACGAAAAATATCATTAACCGTTCGACTGCGAGAGGCAAAGGATGGACCAAAATTCATCCAGCGAAACCACAAGGATGGTCCAAGCTTGACCGTAATAAAGGAGTCATCTTGTAAATCGCCTTTATTGGGCGCAACCGTAGAAAATTTCGGAATCATCACATTGGCCATGTAATCCACATAGCGCTTCATAAATGGATCATCGAGATGATACCTTTTTTCAAGATTTTTCATGATATCCGGCGGTAATGCTTTTTCCCGGTCAAAAGGCCCCCCAGGCACAAAATTCATCAATGAAAAGGTAATAAAAGAGACCGCGAACAAAACCACGAAGAGCATTAACAACCGGCGGACTAAATATCGTCCCATGTAGTCCTCCAAAAATTTCCCAAAAGGATTTTGCTAAGTCCAAAGAGAGGGGAGAGAAAGAATCTCTCCCCTCTCTAAAATGAAAGGTTAATATAGGGTTATTTCTGGAAGCCTATTTCGCTGCTACATCCCATTTCTCGATGTGTTCGTGACCACCGGTCGCCCAGGTGCGGGTAACGTAGGGTTTCGTCAAGTCGAGTTTGGTGTACCAGTAGATCGGAGCCATGACGGCATCTTCCCAGACCAAAATATTCTCTGCTTCGGCGTACATCTCAACCCGTTTTACAGGATCGAGTTCTTTGGCCGCTTCGAAAACTTTGGCTTCGAAATCAGTATTTTGCCAGCTCACACCACCCAGGGGTTTGCTTGGGTCATTCGGATCGCCAGGATTAGCGGAACCGCCCAGAACAAAGACCTCACGGATGAAGTTGTTGGCATCGGCGTAGTCCAAACACCAGCCCAAACGATAGATTTGGGGAGTGTCAGCGCCACGAATGGTATCCAAATATACTTGCCATTCCTGGTTGACAACTTTCACATTGATGCCCAAAGCGTCCTTCCACATTTGTTGGATGGCTTCGGCAATCTTCTTGTGGCCTTCAGAGGTGTTGTACATCAAGGTGATATCAACATCAGCAGCAGTGATGCCTTTCTCGTCCAAGTATTCTTGCAGGGAAGCTTTTGCAGCGGCGGGGTCGGTCTTTACACCCAAATCGGGGTGATCATCGAGAGTCGGGGCGCCGGCCAAACCAGGTCGAGAGAACCATTGGGCAGGCGTTTGCTCACCCTTGGTTACATTGGCAATGAGGCTCGCGCGGTCAATAGCCATGGAGAGGGCTCGGCGAACGCGTACATCATCGGTAAAGGGAGCCATGGTGTTGAAACCATAATAGTAGGTACAGAAGTAAGGACTAATCTTGAATTCTGCAGACAGGGTGGGATCAGTCTTGATCCGATCCAGGTCAGCTAATGGGGCGGGAACTACATCCAAGTTACCAGCTTCGTATTCAGCAAATGCAGGGGATTCATCCAGGAATACCCAGTTAACTTCACTGATTTTGGATTGGGGAACTTCGGGGGTACCCGGCCAGAAAGGATTGGCAATTAAAGTGATGTCTGAATCATGGACCCATTCTTTCATAGCGAAAGGACCATAGCCCTGGAAGTTGCCAGTTTCAGTCCAGCGATCGCCAAGGGCTTCAGTACATTCATCGCCTTCGATGATCCATTTGGGCTGAGCATAGGCTACCCACATACCTGCGATAGCAGCATTGTAGGCGGCGGGTTCCTTGAAGGTCATTTCCAAGGTGTATTCATCCACAACTTTAGCTGCAACAGCTTCGGGGCCAGCTTCGCCGGCATTGTATTCGTTCCCACCCACCAGGGCGAAACTGAGGACATAAGCATAGTCACTGGCGGTTTCGGGATTCAAGGTGCGCAGCATGCCATAATAGAAATCATTGGCGTTGACCATACGGGTTTTGCCATCACAGCCTTCTACTTTTTCGACTTTGCCCTTTTCTGGGTTGTATCGAACCCAAGGAACATCATCGCGCAGATGGAAGGTGTAGACGGTTCCTGTGCTATCCATATCCCAGGATTTGGCCATACCGGGAGCAACGATATTCGTCACTTCATCAGCACGGGTCAAACCAACGAATGTTTCGATGGCGATCTGGATGGATGATGTATCCGTTCCCAAAGCAGGATCAAGGGTGGGGATATCACCAGGACCAAAATTTAAACGTAGAACCTTTGCAGGATCTGCAGCACCGGCGCCAGCATTACAGGCACCTAACAACATACTCGCCACAATTAACATTGAGGCAACAACAAACCACTTTGAACGCATTTTTTCTCCTCCTAAAAAATGACAATACAGTTATTCTCTTTTTTTACCTCACAAAAACTAACCACCCTCCAAAGCGATTAATTTCTGTGTAATACATAATTTAATGCATCATACCATATGACATGCTACAAAATGTCCGGCTACAACTTCTCTCATTTCCGGCTTCTGCTCGGCGCAGATCGTTTGCGCAAGGCTGCAACGGGTACGGAAACGGCATCCGGAGGGTGGATTGACTGGGGATGGTACATCACCTTCCAGAATAATGCGTTTTCGTTTTTCTTCTGCTTTGGGGTCCGGAATCGGAACAGCCGACATTAAAGCCTGGGTATAAGGATGCAGAGGATGATCATATAATTCGATGCGGTCTGCAATTTCCATGATCACGCCCAGGTACATCACCGCTACACGATCACTGATATGGCGAACCATGGATAGATCATGCGCAATAAATAAATATGTCAGGCCTAATTCTTCCTGTAAATCTTCCAACAAGTTAACCACCTGAGCCTGGATGGAAACATCCAGCGCTGAGATAGGTTCATCACAGACAATCAATTTTGGATCTAGGGCCAGTGCACGGGCGATGCCAATACGCTGTCGTTGACCACCGGAAAATTCATGGGGGTAGCGGTTGGCAAACGCCGGATTCAAACCCACTTTTTCCAACAGATCCATAACTTTTTCCATGACTTCTTTGCCCTGATGCGTACGATGAATGACCAGCGGCTCACCAATAATTTCGCCCACGGTCATGCGGGGGTTTAAACTTGCATAGGGATCCTGGAAAATCATTTGCAACTGTTTGCGGGTTTTCCGCATTTCTTCGGCTGGTAAATCCACAAGATTTACGCCATCAAAAACAACTTCACCGGAGGTTGGTTTGTACAATTGGAGAATGGTTCGGCCAGTGGTTGATTTTCCGCATCCCGATTCACCTACCAAACCCAGCGTTTCACCTTTATATAAATCAAAGGATACGCCATCCACAGCATGAACCGCACCGATTTTTCGTTGGAAAACAATTCCCTGGGTGATGGGAAAATGTTTAACTAGATTTTTAACGTGGAGTAATACTTCTTTCTCGCTCATGCTCGTTCCCTTCCTGTTTTTGTATCTACCCAGCAAGCCACATTGTGGCCTTCTTCGCCAAACGGCGCTAAGGGGGGTTGTTCCTGACGACAGCGGTCAATCACAAATTTACATCGGGGAGCAAACGGGCAGAATTTCGGATTTTCCATTAATACTGGCGGGATGCCATCAATGGATTCCAATCGGCGATTGCGAATTTCATCCATTCTGGGGAGGCTTTCTAATAAGCCAATTGTGTATGGGTGTTGGGGATTGCCGTAAAGTTCCTTTACTGGAGCTTCTTCAATAATCAATCCGCCATACATAACATTGACTCGGTCAGCCAGTCCAGCCACAATACCCAGATCATGGGTGATCCAGATAATGGCCATGCCTAGTTCATCGCGTAATTTCTTCACCAGTTCAATAATTTGAGCCTGAATGGTTACATCCAGAGCGGTAGTTGGTTCGTCAGCTATTAAGATTTGGGGGGTACATACTAAAGCCATTGCGATCATTACCCGTTGGCGCATACCACCGGAAAATTGATGCGGATAATCATTCAATCTATCTTTAGCATTGGGAATGCCAACCAGTTCCAGCATTTCTGCGGCACGGTCATAGGCTTCTTGACGACTGAGCCCGTTGTGTATTTCCAACGGTTCTGCCACTTGTCGTCCAATAGTCAACACGGGATTAAAAGACGTCATTGGATCTTGAAATACCATACTGATTTGTGAACCGCGGATATGGCGAATTTCTTCATCCGTCATCTGTAATAAGTCTTTGCCCTGATATACAGCTTGACCGGCAACAACTTTTCCAGGTGGTGTTGGAATCAGACGCAACATCGACATGACGGTAACACTTTTTCCACAGCCACTCTCGCCAACAATTCCAAGGGTTTCCCCTTCTTTAAGTCGGAAAGAAACGCCATTTACCGCATGTACGATCCCCTCCCGCGTACGGAATTGGGTCTCGAGGCCTTGCACATTCAATAGATCGGCCATGCAACTATATCCTCTTTTCAGTTATTTTTGGGGAAATGGGCACAAATAACCTCGTTAACCTTTTTTGGGTTAGCTAAATTGTTAAAATTGAGTATAACCCGAAAAAAAAACTATGTCAAATTTACAACGCCCTCTGATCATTCAGAACCTTATCATATCAAAACTGCGCGAACATAATTTTCTAACGAGAGGTTTTGGTCCATTGTCCTTTGATGATTTGACTACGCCCTAAAAAGATTAATATTTGGTTAATTTCATTACCATTGTTAGTTTAATAGCACTGCTGTCAATTTGTCAATTGTGATGAATGACTTAATTATTCCGCTTCGAGTTCATCACCTAATCGCATCCGCAAATAAGATTCATATCGATCCGGATGAATTTTTCCATTTTCTACCGCTTCCCGCACCGCACAACCGGGATCATCCAGATGGACACAATCATTAAATTGGCAGTCTTCCACATATTTCCGGATTTCCGGAAAATAGCCATCCAATTCTTCCGGCTCAATATCCCATAAGGCCAATGATTTTAATCCGGGGATATCGGCGACATACCCTCCCTCGTGCAATGCATGCAGTTCTCTAACCACAGTGGTGTGTTTCCCTTTTTCGGTAGCTTCACTCACTTCTCGTACTGCAATACCCAGTTCAGGCTGCATTACATTAAGTAAACTGGATTTTCCCACCCCGGAAGGTCCGGCAAATCCACTCAGTTTACCAATCAGGGTTTTCTTTAAATCCTTGATCCCGCGTTCTGTTCGGGTAGATGTGTAATGAACCGGATAACCTAATGGCTCATAGTGAGAAAACATCGCTTTGGCATCGCGCAGCCCAATCAGGTCCACTTTATTGGCCACAATTTGCACTGGGATCTTTTGCTTCTCACAAATCACCAAAAACCGATCCAGCATGCGTAATTTCGGTTCGGGTGAGGCACATGCAAAAACCAGTAATACCTGATCCAGGTTGGAGAATAATATCTGACGATACTCTCCCCTGGGTGTGGGCGCTAATCGAACCAGTTCCCTTACTCGGGGCAGAATTTCTTCAATGGCACCGCTGCCATCCAACAATGGACTAATAACCACGCGGTCTCCCACTGCTGTAATATCTCCCAGGCGCGGCCCGCGTTTTAAACGACCACGCAGCCGGCAAACATACTGCCCCTGCGTGGTGGCGATGGTATGAAATCCTGATTGAGAACGGATGATGGTCCCTTCGATCCAAGTATCTTTCATTTTTTGAGTGGTCTCATATTATTGGCCTTCCTCGGTGGGTGTCGGCGTTTTTGTAATAAGATAGGACGCTTCCCACGGATAAAGTTGAACATCAAAACCGTAATATTGTGCGATAACCCGACGGAAGATTGGAGCGGCAATTTCAGAACCTTCCCCTGAATTTTCTGCAATGACAACCACAGCAATATTGGGAACAGAGGAGTTTTTTGTATCCGTATAGCCAGCAAACCAGGCATGTGCATTTCCAAAAGGATTCTGGGCGGTGCCTGTCTTGCCATAAATGGGGACAGCGATATTTAAGAAACGAGAATGAGCAGTACCACGGGTATCTGCTACAACGGAGCGCATGGCATCCTGAATGATTTTTAAATTTTCATCCGTGACAGGCAGTTTTCCCTGAACTTCAGGCGTAAATTTATAAACGGGTTCTTCTCCAATTTTACTGATTTTCTCAACAATTTGGGGACGGTAGAGCGTGCCGCCATTCCCTATTGCCGCCGTAAAGCGTGCCACCTGTAAAGGGGTAACCAGCATCATACCCTGGCCAATCCCCTGTTGGACAGCATCTCCATCATTTTGCGGGTAGGGCATAGCGCCTTCGTCTTCAGGCACCTGACCAATGCCTGTCGCTTGCCCTAACCCAAATCCTTTGGCTATATCCGTAATTAATTCCGGAAATCCATTCCGGTAAAGGTCCAGACCAATATGGTAAAACCATGGATTACAGGAGCGCATTAATCCTTCTGGTAAGGTTAACACTCCGCTGGGCGGAATTTCTTTCGCCTTGGTCCAATCCACTCCCACATATCCCGCCAATTCCGTATATTCATACTGACAATCATAGGTAGTGTCAATGGTAAACCGCTCACTTTCTAGGGCGGCCGCCATGGTGATAATTTTAAAGACCGAACCTAAAGGATACCCCCCCTGAGTGGCACGGTTGAGCAGCCTTTGATTCCCGTCGCTCAAAACCGTTTTCAGATCAAGGTTGTTCCCATTGTTGGGATCAAATAGATTTGGGTTGAAAGTAGGCGAGGAAGCCATGGCCAGAACCCGTCCCGTATCCCGTTCCAGGACCACAATGGCGCCGGTCATCCCTTGAATGGCACGTTCAACCCGCTGTTGAAAGGTCGTATCAAATGTTGTATAGATGGATTCAGCCGCTTGGGCATTCTGCTGATACAGCTTGGAAATAATTTCTCCACTTGGGGCGACCACAAACAATTCCACGCCCCGTTTACCAAACAAATAGCTTTCACCCCATTTTTCCAATCCGGAGGCGCCAACCCGGTCATCCGCACGATACCCCAAACGTTGGAAAGCTAACAACTCTTCGGCGTAGATGGGTTTCACATAACCCGTGGCATGGGGTGCAATCCCGCCATCATAATAATACCGGGAGGCATAGCGATTCTGGACAAATCCTTCCAGACCATTCACTTGGTAATTCTTGTCATCCACTTCCTGAGCCAGAGCCTCCCCAATGGGGATATACCCGCTATCATAGCCATACTTTTCAAGTAAATCATAAATTTCTTTTTGTTTCTTTCCTGTCAGAACAGATAAAGCGGATACTGTGGCGGCATAATTTCCATTTTCAATACTGATAGGGGCGATGCCCAACGAGACAACTTGTGTTTCAGTAACCAAAGCTTCGCCGTTTATATCATAAATATTTCCGCGGGCCGGAGAGGATACATTTAATAAAAGTTTGTTACCCCCGCGCAGTTCGGGCATCATTAGACCTTCATCCCACTGCAAACGCCAGATATTATCTTCCATGGAGAAATTGGCCGTCATTTCACGGGTCATCGTATCCATCAAAGTGGTTTTATAACTCACTCGATACGAGATCTGAGCAGTAGTGGGTTTGATCAAGGTTGAGAGAACCGTGTATTCAATATCCTGCATCGTTAAGCTAACAGAAAAATCAAGAAGCTGCTTATCAAACGCCTCATAAGTTACTGCATCTTTACTGACTCTGGTTAACATCTCATACATCTTGGCATGGTCATTTTGGCGCCAGAATTCCAGAAAAGTTGAAAGAGCTGCCGAGACATCCGGCACCTGAGTGGTTTCTACCAATGGGGTTGGTAATTCAGATGCTTGCGTTAACGTTGTAGTTGCAGTGCCAGCCGCTTCAGGGGTTGCTTTGCTGACACATGAGGAGAGTAGAAGCAAAAGCAGTAAAAATGGGATAATTCGTTTCATAGAATTCCTCCTGCTGTTTTTCTCAACAGGTAATCTGATCTGTAAATGATAATACGGAAGATGAAATCTCGCATCGGTAGGCTAATTGTTGGGAACATACTGAAACAGGATTCTCAGCAATTTGTTTACCCATCTTGATAATGTGACGGGAAAGGTGACACAAAGGCAAGCCCATCACACAGGCATAGCACCCCGAAAATTGTTCAACGGGATGAAATTCATGGTTTTGAATGGCATAGGCGCCCGCTTTGTCAAACGGATCACCGCTTAAAATATACTTTTCCATTTCGTCATCAGAATAAGCGCGCATGGGCACATCCACAACGCAACAATCTATTATGGTGGGGTCAGCACCCGGTTGATGAATGGAAATGGCCGTAAACACATGGTGGATCTTGCCCCGTAAAGCACCCAGCATGGATCTTGCTTCCTCGGCGTTGCCTGGCTTGCCGAGAATCCGACCGTCCAATTCAACGATGGTATCCGATGCCACAACAACTAAATCAGGGGCTTTCAGTGCTGCTTTTTCGCCTTTTTCCCTGGCCATTCGTTTTACATACACGATGGGAGACTCGCCCGGCAGCGGCGTCTCATCAATGTCAGAAGACGTGACTGAAAAACCAGGCTGAATCCAGGATAGAAGCTGGCGCCGGCGGGGAGACACCGATGCGAGGAGAAGATGACTTTCATTCATATCCGTTAAATTCTATCACAGGTGGAACAAGTCCTATCTATTTTTAATTTTTCGGTACTTGTATAGACTGGTTCCTTCCTGCGCTGGTTTTAACCTAGTGTGTTCATTGGTTGCAATGTACAATGATAGTGCTTGATATTTTCATTGAATTGTGGAGGCTTGCATGCAACTTTTAAAACAACGGATCATCCAGGACGGCAAAATACTGGGCAACGGTATTCTCAAAGTGGATGGTTTTATCAATCACCAGGTGGATCCCATGTTGATGGATGCCTGTGGAAAAGAATTGGCCAAACGTTTCGCCAATGTCGGAGCAGACCGTATTTTAACCGCGGAAATTTCCGGCATTGCCCCAGCGTTGATGACAGCCCGCTACTTAAACTTGCCGGTGGTATATGCCCGGAAAACCAAACCGGTCACCATGCCGGATACCGTATATTTGACCATTGCTCCTTCGCATACGAAAGGTCACATGGTGGAATTAATTGTCTCACCGGAATACCTGCCCCGCGGTGAAAAAGTCCTCATCATTGATGATTTTCTTGCCTCCGGTTCCACCATCCTTGGCTTAGTTCGTCTGATCCACGCCGCCGGCGCTGAACTGGTGGGTATTGGTACCCTGGTGGAGAAATACTTTGAATCCGGACGTGAGCTGCTCTCCCAATATAACATTCCCATTGAGTCCCTGGCTTGCATAACCTCTATGGAAAATGGAAAGATTTCCTTTACTGAAGATTAAGTTTTGGAGTTAAGAAATTTATGACTGAAGCCATCGCCATCCTTGATTTCGGATCCCAGTACACCCAATTGATCGCCCGTCGGGTTCGGGAATTAAATGTTTATTGTGAAATCTTCCCCTGGGATGCCCCACAAGCCGACATCACAGCCATCCAACCCCAGGGTTACATCCTTTCCGGCGGTCCCTCCTCGGCCTATGAAGAAAATGCACCCATCATTCAGGATTTCATCCTGCAAGCTGACCTGCCCATTTTGGGAATCTGTTACGGCATGCAAGCCATTTGCCTGAAATTGGGCGGCGAAGTGATTCCAGCAGAAGCCCGCGAATACGGCCATGCGGATATTCATGTCACGGAACGAAATGTGCTCTTGCAAGAAGACCACTATAAAGTATGGATGTCGCATGGGGACCGCATCGCCAGCCTGCCCGCCGGCTTCCGGGTGATTGCCACCAGTCAGAACAGCCCTTTTGGGGCGATTGCCGACGCAGGCAACCGCATTTTCGGGCTGCAATTTCACCCCGAAGTCCATCATACTCCTCTGGGAAAAGAAATTCTGCGCGCCTTCCTGATGGATATCTGCGGCGTGGCTCCCTCCTGGACCGCGGATGCCATCATTGACCAATCCATAAAAGCCATTCGCCAACAAGTTGGTACAGAAAAAGTGCTCTCAGCCGTCAGCGGCGGGGTGGATTCCAGCGTCGCTACCGCTCTGGTTTATCAAGCCGTCGGCAAACAACTCTCGGCCGTATTTGTGGATCATGGTCTGCTTCGTAAGAACGAACGGGAAACCGTGGAAAAAGCCTTTCGAGGGAAATTTGGCAGCCAACTGATCACCGTGGATGCCGAAGAGAACTTCCTCGCCAAATTACACGGCAAGCAGGATCCAGAAGAAAAACGAAAAATCATCGGCGAAACCTTTATCCGCACCTTTGAAGCCGAAGCCAACAAAATTGGCAAAATGCCCTTCCTGGTGCAGGGCACCATTTACCCGGATGTAGTGGAATCCAGTGCACCGGATCGGAACAAAGCTGAAAGAATTAAAAGCCATCACAATGTAGGCGGCTTACCCAAAGACCTGGATTTTCAACTGGTTGAACCCTTACGCTATTTGTTCAAAGACGAAGTCCGCAAAGTGGGCGAAGCGCTGGGCTTGCCCAGTGAACTGGTCTGGCGGCAGCCTTTCCCCGGCCCCGGCCTGGCGGTACGTTGCCTGGGTGAGCTGACCCGGGAACGTCTGCACACCCTGCGCGAAGCGGATGCCATTTTCACCGACGAACTGGCTGCGGCGGGTTTGATTTCCCAGCGGCCAGAGGAAGGCAGCCCACAAATTGGGCAAGCCTTCGCCGTCCTTTTGCCGGTTCGATCTGTGGGCGTGATGGGCGACCAGCGCACGTATCAAGAAGTGATTGCCCTGCGGGCTGTTAACACGCAGGATTTTATGACCGCCAATTGGGCGCAAATCCCATTTGAATTGTTGGGGAAAGTCTCTCATCGCATTGTCAATGAAGTTAAAGGGGTAAATCGTGTCGTTTACGATATTACCGGCAAACCCCCTGCAACGATTGAGTGGGAATAAACGTATATTGTTGATGTGGGATGCAGCATTCCGCTGTATCCAGAATTCGGGAGGTCGATATGAATTACGGTGAAATTTTAAAACGAGCCTGGGATACCATTTGGAAACATAAAATCCTCTGGCTATTTGGTTTGCTGGCCAGTTGTACAGCCAATTCCGGCGGTGGTGGCGGTGGCGGTGGAGGAGGCAGTCAGAATTCTGCCAACTTCAATAATTCCAACGGGGATTTCTTTCAACAAAATCCCTTTAACTTCAATTTTGAAAAGGACTTCAATAATCTGCCCTTTTTCAATCAAGCTGGCTGGGAAAATAATGTCGGCCTGATTGTCTTGATCATTGTTGGGCTATTCTGTTTAATGATCCTTCTGTCCCTCATCTTCACAGCCATTGGTTCAGCCGGTGAAATTGGGCTATCCAAAGGCAGTTGGCGGGTGGATGAAGGCGAAACTAAACTGACCTTTTCCAGCCTGTGGGCGAGCGTCAAAAAACCGTTCTGGCGGGTTTTCCTACTGCATTTCATCCCCGGCATCCTCGGCTTTTTGCTGGCGATATTAATTGTTGGCGGCGTCATCCTTGCCAGCGTTGCGACCCTGGGTGTTGGCTTGATTTGCTTGATCCCATTCTTGTGCGTCCTCGGCCTGGTTTTGTTCGTGGCGGGTATTCTGGTCTCCTTGATGATCAAATTGATGATCCCCATGATGGTCAATGAAGACGTCAGTTTGATGGATTCCATCAAGAAAACTTATGAATTGTTCAAGGCCAATTTCTGGTCAGTCATCCTGATGGGTGTGATTTTATGGGTCATGCAGCTTGTGATCGGCTTGATCATTGCCATCCCGATCATCATGGTTGTCTTTGGCGGCATTGCAGCCGGTGCCATTGGCACTCAGTTTGCTAATCTCGACCCCACCATGCTGATCCCGTTCGCCATTGCCTTTGTCTGCCTGCTGATACCCATTTCCATGTTCATCGGCGCTGTCTTGCAGTCTTACCTGGGCGCTGCCTGGACCATCACCTACCGCCGCATTACCGGCAAGGAATTTGGTAATACGGCCGCCGTGGTTGCCACGGAAGTCATCGAAGCATAGGTTATTCTCAGACCCACAAAAAGCCTGTTCCGGATTCGGAGCAGGTTTTTTTATCTATGCCGGAAAATATTCATTCCCCCTTTAATATCCCCGGAACCATTTTCTTCGCTATACTATCCAATGAGATACAAACTTCATCCATCCAATCCAGCAAGGGGAAAACTATGAACCTTTTTCAAACCTTCTTTGACGCACTAAAAATTAATTGGAAACAAAAACCGATGTGGAAGGTGACTCTTCTTACCTATGTACCATTATCTTTTGTTTTCTCAATCCTTCTCGTTCCACTCATCATCGCGGCTGGTTACTTCTATAAGGACACTGGAACCTTGCTGGATAATCTGGGAAGTATTTTCTTTCTATTGCTTTTCGTCGTCATCCTGTTAATAAACACGTTGATCTCAGTGGTATGCCTGCTTGCGTCACAGGTTGGAAGCAGTATCATGATGCAGGAAAGCCTGGCTAATCAGGAAGGGGGTTTCAAGAACAATAAATTACCCGCACCCTTTTTGAAAAAAATCTGGTCAGGTTTCCTATATTACTTGATTGTAATTGGAATACCCGGTTTGGTTATCGGGTTGGGAATTACTGGATCTTTTGCCCTGATGACCATAACTGAAAACGTTTTTATGATCTTTGTTTTCATTTGCATTCTTCTGCTTTCCATGCCAATGATCATGCTCATATCCCTGCTTTTTTATACTCTCCTTCCAATTTTCATACTTGATAACCTTTCTTTCAGAGATATATTTAAGAAATCCTGGACCTATCTTTCCAGCCAGTTAGGCAACATCCTGTTATTCAGCCTGATCATATATGGATTTTTGTTCGTTATAAGCTATGCAATTAACGTTCCCCTGCAAATATTCAGTATGATGCTTTACTTTGGGGTAATGGCTGGTATGTTGCTACTGGAAGTATCCCCTGCTATTGCCATATTGTTGTTTATCCTCATATACGTTGCATTTATTTTGTTCACGTTTTTATACAGCGGCACCCTTTATTTGGCGATGGGCGCTATTCAATCCGGGTACACCCTGCTTTATTCTCGCGTACAAAACAATTACGGGAAGGAACAATCGCTAATTCCTGCTGCAGAAGCAAATCAACTAGCAGGATAAATCCCATTCAATTGCATGTATCAAGTTTTGGTAAGGTAAAAAACAATTGATTAACATACATGTAGGGGCAAAGCATTCGGAACGGCTTCAAATATCAGTCCTTTGCGTCGAATGCTTTGCCCTGCCCGCCAAACGGGATTTACCACAATCCTGGTGCGATTCAATCCGAGAAAGGGCAAAGCATTTCAATGATGCCGTGATTTCCCAGCCTCTTTTTGAAATGCTTTGCCTCTACGGGTAATTATTGGGTAACGATGTTAATTCTTAAATTAAATTCCTTAATTTGATGCACGTGGGGCGACCGGTATTTCGACAGGCTCAATAACCTCCGGTCGCCCCTGCTATTAGAAAATCCATAATATCCGTCAGTAAACAAATTTACGAAATCAATCCATTCACTTCCGCCGCCCATTGACGGATGGCTGCCCAGTTGCGAAAATCCCCCGGTTGGGCGCGGATGATTCCCAGCACAAAGATCATTTGGAATATATTTAGTTTCCCCATATCCAACTTTCCGCCAAACAAGGCTACCTGCATGGGCTTGATCTTCGGCGCGGATTTTTGAATCGGACGCAGATAATTCTCTGCCAGGGCATAGCGTTCCCGGAACGATAAACGGTTTGGCTTTACAGGGGCTTTCGCCAGCTGGGGATCTATAAATAATGGCAACCCAACGGCTTGGGTGGAACCATCCTGAGTCAAGCTGACCATGGTGCAAAAATAGGCCACCTGTTTCTGGCTGAGCACAGCTTGATTTTTGCGGATAAATTGTTTGGCTGCCGCATGCCAGCCCAGGATCATGGGGGCGCCAATCAGAACCACGTCATAGGATTCCAACTGATTCACCTGATCCATCGCCTGAGAGGCTGCCTGGTGTCCCAGAACGGTCAATTCCTCCGCCAGTTTAGCCGCAATTTCTGCGGTGGATCCAGCGTTGGTGCAATACATCACTAAAATTTTCTTCATTAAAGTGCTCCCGATGCGGGTGGTTAATTAATACTGTCCAAACAAACGAGCGAATCCTTTGTGCCAGGCATGAAACGAAGTCACCGGTTCAGCATACATTAAAATGCATTTTCCAGTTACCGGGTCCAAACCCAATTCCTTTGCCATGGCTGCTGTCTCAACGGATTGCGCACCTTGCTGCAGCCAGACATGCTTGATCCCGGCAACGGCGGCATCGCGCAGGGCGCTCACCGCAGCGGCTGGGGGCAGGCAAATCACCACGCCCTGTACTTTGCCCTGCAAAGCAGCCAGGTTCGGGTAACTCATCTCACCGCCAATTTCTATCCCTTCCGGATGGACCAGATAAACTTGATAGCCGCGCTGTTTTAACTCGGTGGCAATCATATTGCCAAATTTTGTGCCCGATCGGGAAGCCCCCAGGAGAGCCAATTGCTTAAGCTGTACAAATTCTTTAATGGATGCATTCATTTCATTTTCCTTTGAAAAAGAATTATTGCCATGTTTAATGATCTGGATCGCTCCTGTAAAAAAGTCAATCAATAACACACAAATATACGATGATTTTGCATTTTCGTTTCAATAAGATTACCAATATTCTACCTGTAAATCGTTATAATCTAAGTTAAATAAAAGACCCTAAGGGTTTAATGGAAACCCTTAGGGTCTAACCTATTCAACGTTCTCGTTATTTCACATTAAAACGAATATTGAGGATATCCCCGTCTTTAACCGGATATTCCTTGCCTTCCAGGCGCAGCTTGCCTTTGTTCTTGGCTTCGGCCATGCTGCCCAGTTCAATCAATTCGGTATCATGAATGACCTCAGCACGAATAAAGCCCTTCTGCAAATCCGTGTGGATGACGCCGGCCGCCACAGGGGCTGTGGCGCCTTTTTCCACTGTCCAGGCCCGCACTTCATCCTCACCCACGGTGAAGAAGGACATCAGCCCCAACAACTGATAGGAAATTTGAATCATCTTGTTCAGGGTCGGTTCGGTGAGGCCGTATTCCTCCATGAAAATAGCCGCATCTTCCGGAGGTAACTGGGCAATATCCATTTCCAGTTTCCCTTGGAGGCTGATTACGGTACTTTTCGTGTGGGCATATTTAATTTCCGGGGGTGTTTGCCCTTCGGATACGTTCAAAATAATCATCATCGGTTTTTGACTTAAAAAGCCGTAACCGGACAAATCTTTTTCATCTTCGGGGCTTAAGTCCAGATCACGCAGAGGTTTTTCCTCGGTTAAGGCCTGCTGCAGCCGTTCAAATAGATCGATCTCGTGACGGATGAGGGATTTATCCCTTCCGCCGCCTTTACGGAACTCGTCCTGGAGCCGTTCCAGTTTGCGTTCCACCATGATCAAGTCATTGATGATAAATTCACTTTCCATGGTTTCAATGTCACGCTGGGCATTAATGCTCCCTGACTGATGCGGAATATTATCATCCTCAAAACAGCGCACAACCAGGATGAGCCCGGTCATTTGTGTCAATTGATTCAGCAAGGTTCCGGAGATGCCGCTTTTGCCGGCACTTCCATCCAGGCCAGCAATGTCGGCATAGGTGACCTTGGCATAGATGGTCTTTTTGGGTTTAAACATGGCTGAGAGAACATCCACACGGGCATCAGGGACATCGACGACCGCAGTGTGAACCTCAATTTTCCCGGTAATAGCGCCTGTCGGATGATTGCCACGGGTGAGGGTATTAAATATAGTTGTTTTACCAGATTGGGGCAGCCCAATAATTCCTAATTGCATAATTGTAAAAATCCTTGACCCTTCACAAGATATTAGATATACTAGGTTCAGTTCAGTCGCCGGAGTGGCGGAATTGGCAGACGCGCACGACTCAAAATCGTGTTCCCACGGGAATGAGGGTTCGATTCCCTCCTTCGGCACCATTATAACATACTCAATTTTTATTGAGAGAAGAAGCAATCAGTCAAGACTGAGCGGCTTCTTTTTTTTTCCCTGGAGGATGAAACCATGGCAAGTTTGGCAGAATGGATTGGATATTTGGCATCTATCTTAATTGCCGTCTCCTTAATGATGCGCTCAGTGCTGCGTTTGAGGGTGATTAATTTAATCGGAGCGATTGTTTTTACGATCTATGGTCTCTGGATTCAAGCTTACCCGGTAGCCATGGTCAACGGCTTTATCATCTTCATCGATCTCTATTATCTAGTCGATATGCGCAGAACCAAAGAATATTTCCAGCCTTTGATGGTTTTCCGTGACAGCACCTATTTAAAGCAGTTTTTGGCATATTATGCCCAGGATATTGCCAAATTCTTTCCAGACTTTGCCTTCCATCCGGAAGATGCTCAATATCAATATTTCTTTATCTTACGGGATATGGTGCCGGCCGGATTGGTCGTCCTTTCTGTTGATGAGCAGAACCGATTATGGGTAGCTTTGGATTATGCCATCCCCGGCTATCGGGATTTTAAAACCGGGCGCTATGTGTTCTCGCAGCAATCCACTTTGCTTCACAAACAAGGTACCCAGGAAGTATTTGCGATCACGGAATCCCCCTTGCATGCCCGTTATTTGAAAAAAATTGGCTACGATCCGGATCCCAGCATGGGGGCTAACGTCTATCGTTATCGGATTTAGGATGGCTGCGAATAAGGGCAGGAGACAATCTGGTTTCTGCCCTTTTCTTTTGCCCGGTACATGGCGTCATCCGCTTTCGCCAGCATCTCTTCAATCAAAGGAGTAGACGCGGATAAATCAACAATTCCAAGGCTGGCCGTTACTGTGACCGATTGAGCATCAAGCGAGATCGTCGCCTCATCCAGGGCGCCACGGATGCGTTCCGCAACCCTTTCGGCCTGTTCCAACTCTGTTTCTGGCAGTAAGATGACGAACTCCTCTCCCCCATACCGGCAGGCGATATCAATCTTACGCACTGCATTTTGAATGATTTGGCCAATTTGAGTGAGAACCATATCCCCCACTCGATGACCATATTGATCATTAATTTCCTTGTAATGATCAATATCCATCATGATTAAGGAAAGCGGCAACTGATAACGCAAAGAACGCTCCACCTCCTTTTGCCCGACTTGGTAAAAATAATGGCGATTATATAATCCTGTTAAGGAGTCCATAATAGCCAGATCACGAAATTTTGCTTCACTCTTTCGAAGCTCCTTTTCGGCCCATTTTCTTTCTTGAATTTCAGTATTAAGTTTGGCGTTGATCTCGCTAGCAATCTCCACTTCTGAAAGCACACTATCCGTTTGATGAATAGCTTCAAGCGCTTGAAGGTTCTCAGTCAACTGCTTTTGTTGCCAGATCTGCTGTGTACTGAAATACTTTTTATAATGGGTTAGGGCCAATTTATACTCTTTTTTTGTTTCATAATATTGCGAGAATAACAAATGGACCTTGCTTCGTAATTCGTGATGCTCTTCCAAATACGGAAGCGAGGCCATCTCCTGTAGAGTTTCCAGATAGGCTTTTTCGTCTCCGGTATGCTGCTTGACCAGGCAAATCCCCAGTAAGGCTTGCAGATATTCTTCCTGCATTTTGTGCCGCAGAGCATATGTGGCCATTAAGGAAAAATTTAATTCCGCTTCCGGGTATTTCCCCATGCGTAAATCCATGGTTCCTAAAATATCCAGGCTCTGCACATAAATCAAAGGATAATGATCCTGCTGGGAAACGGAAATTGCTCTGGAGACTGCGAAAGCGGCGTTGGCAAGATCACCAACAGCCAAACACACCCGGCAATAGATCAAATAGGAATTTCCAATAAGGGCATTGAGATTGTACTTCTTACAAAGATCAATACTCTTTAAAATATGCCCCTGGGCCTTTAGTATTTTTTTCTCTTGCAGGGCCATCTGGCTGAGGAACTGCAAAGCTTCCACTTCCAGGTCTCTGAAGTTGTCCGCTTTGGGTGCCATGTGGATTTGCGTGAATATTTCTTCAGCTTTTTCAAAGTTATACAATAAATAATAGATTTCAGCCAACAAGCGTGAATTTCTTAAGACCAACCCCTGGTCTTTTAGTAATTCAGCTATTTTTTGGCTGTTATTTGCTTGAGCCAGCGCCAGACCCAATTTTTTCCAAAGCAAATTGATCCGGCTGAGCGCATGCAGGCTATTTGCTACACCCACTAAATATGGTTCATCAACAAAAGGACCCGAAACGGATAAATGGTAAGCAATACTCGCCTGTTCATAAGCCTGGAGCGGCTCATCAAGGTAAATTTTAGCAACATTTTTGATCAAATGATCGGTCTTCTGAATCAATTGTTTTCGTTGCTGAAGCTTTTCGTAAGAGGATTGATCACTCATCAAAACAGTTCCACATGCGAGAGAGTATGTACTTTATCAATTGCTAGGTGCCAGATAAACCTGGTTTCTCCCTTTATTCTTTGCCATATACATGGCATGATCTGCTTTATCTATCAAGGATTCCAAACTTGTATTGCTGCTGGATAAAACGCCAACACCAATGCTGGTTGTTACGGCGATAGGGCCTTTTGGAGAAGGCATATGTGAATCGCGGATGGTGCCACAAATCCTGCTAGCCAGGTTAAGCGCCTGTTCAGCACCGGTTTCGGGCAAGAGGACGATAAACTCCTCGCCTCCATATCTACCTATAATATCAATCTTTCGCAGATTACGTTTACATAGGGTGGCCACAAATTGCAACATGTCATCCCCGATCAAATGCCCATAACGATCGTTGATTAGTTTAAAATGATCCAAATCAATCATGAGCAAAGTCAGGGGATGTTTATATCG
The DNA here is from genome assembly GCA_002412765.1 of Leptolinea sp. UBA5203. Classification (GTDB taxonomy): domain Bacteria; phylum Chloroflexota; class Anaerolineae; order Anaerolineales; family Anaerolineaceae; genus UBA5203. The sequence continues at coordinate 111,115 of DHVR01000034.1, forward strand.
CATAGCACGCTCAAATTCTATTTCAGCCAGATTATAAAAATGGCGGCGATTATACAAATTCGTCAGCGGATCAAAGGATGCCATGGTTCGATAGCGTTTTTCACTTTTACGCAATTCAGCTTCCAGGTTTTTCCGTTCCAGAATTTCATGCTCCAGCGCCTGATTTTTTTCGCGGGTAAGTTCAACTTCTCGGGTCGCGGATCGTGTGCGGTACAACACTTCAATGGCTTGCTCTTTTTGCAAAGATTGCTGTGTAAACAGATGATTGGTCAGTTCACTGTAACGCTTGAAATGAGTCAGAGATAAGGAATACTTCCCCTTTTTTTCATATACGCTGGATAATTTCTGATGAGCCTCAAGCATTAATGGTTCAACGCCAATGGCTTGAGCCATTTTCAAGCATTTTCCCAACAGCAGACTGGCTTGTTGAAAATCCTGGCTGATGATGAAAAGTTCACTCAAACCAAGTTTGACCCTCAGATTAAGATATTTCATGTGCAGCTTTTTATTGATCTGCTGGGAATCTAAAAGATCGGTCTTTGCGAGTTCAAAGTCTCCATTGAGACAATAAAGCAACCCCCGATAATAGTGGGCTTCCGCTTCAATCACCGGACTGCCTATCTCTTTGGCAATTTCTATTGCCGATTGAATCGCATTTAACCCTTCTTTCATTTTCTGCGTTTGGCGATACGCCTGGGCCAGATTCATTAAGGCATACGCCTGAAAGACAGGCAGTTTAAATTTCTTGAACACCTCTTCCGCTTGCGATGAGGTGCGAATACTCTGATGATAATTTCCCATTCCAAAATAGACCGAGCCAATATGCAGACTAATCTTCCCTTCGATCAATTCAAAATGGTTTTTATGGGTGATTTCCAATCCCTTGACCAGAGAATCAATCGCGAGATTTCTTTGATTCATAATATGGTACAACTGCCCCAAATGCGCATACAAATCGGCCTGGGGTTGTTCCTGCTCCAATTTTTGATAGGTTTGTAAACTTTCTTCTGCCTGTTCAACTGCAATCCGTAGATTGCCCAATAACATATTAAAATGGGATAGATTATATAAACTATCCGCAAGACCTTGCATATACATGTTTGTAGAGATGGAGTTTCCAACGGATAACTCATAGGCTTTACCAGCCAAATTTATCCCTATGCGAAGATTGAGATAATGCAAATTAAAAGCATCCTCATTCCATTGTTGAATTTTCTGGATATGGAGATGTTTCTGGGCCTTATTTTCCTGCTGTCCTAATTCTTCCATTTACCTGCCATGTCCCCATAACCAATAAGTACATAATCTTCAGGCTATCATACATCATTTCATGTAAAATACTTATAAAGATTGAGCAAAAATATGTCAAAAAAGTTCAGAAAGGGATATTTTTTTATATGTTTTTGGGAGCTATTGGGTAGTCTGGAATGGGTGGAATTTTCGATGATTAATGGTTTCCAGATTCCCGAGGTTCATAAATTCCTCGGCTTTCCAGATTAAACCTTGGTACAATCAGAAAATCGAACAATGTCTTAGTGAAGCATCGGATGTGAAAATGATAGACCCAACAAGATTTAATCAGCAGATGGATTTCCTGCTGGAAATTGACAAACTAAAACAAATTCAACGGCGAAATCTACTGCTGGATGGGTCAAGAACAGAAAGTACCGCAGAACATAGCTGGCACATTGCCCTCTTGGCCTGCGTATTACGGGAATACAGCGATGACCCTGTCAATTTGGAACAAGTATTACTCATGCTGCTAGTGCATGACATTGTGGAAATTGATGCCGGGGACACCTACGCGTATGATGAGACAGCCAATCTGGATAAAGAAGAACGCGAGCATCAAGCCGCAGACAGGCTGTTTGGTCTTTTACCTGCGGACCAGAGTCCGCTATTTCACAAGCTATGGCTGGAATTTGAAGCCATGCAAACGGCAGAATCCAGGTTCGCCAACGCCGTTGACCGTTTAATGCCGCTTTGGCACAACTATTATTGTGGGGGTACGATATGGCTCGAAAATCGTATTCGAAAAAGCCAGATCCTCAAACGGATGCAGCCAATTCAAAATGGGTCGCGGGCTTTATGGCAAGCCGCCATGCAGATTGTGGATCGCGCCATTCAGGATGGTTATGTTCTGGACGATTCGGAATGAGATGCTTTGCCCCAACTATTCACGATCACCACACCCAAGATGGTTAGAATACCGCCGGCAAAGGTTAACCAACCTGGGACTTCCCCCAGCCAAACCCAGGCGATCAAAACTGCAATGAACGGGGTGAGATATTGGAAACTGGAGGCAATAGAAGCTGAGATTCTACTCAAGGCATAATTCCATCCCAAATATCCGATGACCGTGGGGAAAATCCCCAGGTAAAGAATGGAACCGGTAGCCGGCAGCGGTGCGGATGCTACGCTTTGAATTATCCCCGGAAAGTTTAAGGACAATAAAATCGTTCCACAGATGACGGTGTAAACCGTAATCTGCAGCACGGAATACTTCGAGTGTAGTTTCTTTTGAAAGACACTGTAAAAACTGAGACAAAGGGCTGCAAAAAAAATAATTAATGCTCCCGGCTCAAATTGAAATGAAAGTAAATCGCGAAAAGTGATAATGGCAACGCCCAACATCCCAATGATGCTTCCAATCCAACCCATCAAACGCATCTTTTCTTTAAAATAAAGTACCGCCAAGAGCGACGTCACAATGGGGGACGAAGAGATGATCATACTGGCAGCCCCGGAGAGTACGGTCTTCTCACCATTCACCAATGCCATATTGTAAATGGAAAATCCAACTGCTCCCAACAAAATGATAAAGGGCAGATCCACCAGTTTGGGAAGTTTAATCCGCTGCCAGATGGCAATCATAAGTAGAATTACAGAAGCGGAGAGGAAACGTAATAGAACAATATGTCCAACGGAGTAGAATTGCAGAGCAAAACGAATGGCTGGAAAAGCCGACGCCCAAACCAAAATGGTGATTAGCAAGGCAAGATAAGTTTTCAAATTTCGATGGGATTGCATGGAATGGTTTTCTCAACCGGCAAAATACAACATTAAATAATTAACAGATGCCTTGGCAACTGTCTGGATATCGCGCAGAAAAGAATCCTGGCGTTATAACTAATCGTCAAAAAATTCGACTTTCTGTCTTTGTATGGGTTTTCGTTTTTTCTTCTCTAATTTTTTTTCTTCTGATTCTTCTTCGAGTTCGGGTTGGATGGCCACACCTTCAGGAGAAAACTTTGCGGTTTTCTTCTCTTTTTTAACAACTACAGACTTCGAGGAAACTGAGACCAATTCCTCCTCCGGATCCTGGTCAAGATCAAGAGTGATGTCATAAATCTGTAATCTTACAGGTTGCAATGACGCAATTTGCAGAATTTCTTCACACGAATCGCAGGTAATCATTTGTCCAACTTTGACAGTTTTTCCAATGTAAATGGCATCGCCGCAGGTTGGACAGCGCATGATCGACATTTCTTGTTTTCTCTCCTACTCATTCCCATTAATGGTTGAATCTAGAAAAAATTTTACAAATTGTTTGTTCAATAGTTGTGTCATTCTTGTATCAAAACTGTATAATTATTACCACCATGGTGTTGAATTTCATACACGGTTGTTGTATAGTATTCATTATCGATTCTTTGTTTCTATTCCACTAAGATTTCCTTGAGATGATGTCAATGCAAGCCTTATTGTATTCCCCATACCCGGATGAACAAAGTATTTTACACACGGTTTTACAGCAAGCAGGATTTGCGGTGCGTACCGCAGTGGATTTTGAACAATCCATCAAAAGCTGGCCTGAAAATCCTGCCGATCTATCCCTAATTTCCTTACCGAAAAATGAACAGAATTCAGGCGCTTTAATTCGCGCCTTCAGGGCGCAGTCCCTGGCTCATTTAATTGTCATCATTGAACATGAAACCGAAGACCTGATGATTAACTTATACGAACAGGGCGCGGATTATGTGCTGGCCCGCCCGTATAGTTCCCGCTTGTTATTGGTAAAAATCAAAGCCATGATCCGGCGATCCGCTGGAGTTCCTTTCTTCAGTTTGCCGGTGATTGCCGTTTCCGGGTTGGAATTGGACCCAACCACCCGCTCTGTGGGCAAACCTGTCGGGGAACCCATTCATCTCACCCAACTGGAATTTCGCATGATCTATACCCTGATGACTCACGCCGGACAGATCATTCCAACCAATAATATTGTCGAGCATGTCTGGGGATATAGCGGCGAGGGCAACCGCGATTTGGTCCGCGGCTTGGTCAAACGGCTAAGAGCTAAAATTGAACCAGACACCAACCATCCTCAATACATCATCACCGAACCCGGCATTGGTTACTATTTTTCCCGATCATAATAAATTGGATGCTTGAACTATTCGCAGCAGGTCGGTGTTAAGCGGGACGCTAAACCCCTACAATGGATATCCTTCCCATCCTATTCAATTTATCGAAGGGTGCTGTTGGGCGGCTCAACCCGAATAGCAGGACTCTCAATCACACCGCCAAACGCACCACTTTTCAAATTTCAGGTTTCAATAACCATTTTCTTCCCTCCGGTAATCAACGACAACCCGTCATGCGTAAGGGTTTAGCATCCACTCACTGGTTTTTCAAAACAAATTTCTCAGCGGACACTAACCCCCTACATTGGACACGCTCTTTCTCATTTACAAAAATCGCTACCATTAACGAAAGTTGGTAAAATCAATCGGTCTGCTTATACTAGAAAAAGAAGTTATTTCCTCATCAGGAGTGTGGAAAATGAAGGTTTTATTCATTGGGGGTACCGGGATTCTCAGCTCAGCCTGTGCTGTGCGTGCCCTGGAAAAAGGCATGGAATTAACCATGATCAATAGAGGCCAGTCCATCCGTAAACCTCCAGCCGGAACAGAAATCCTGCGAGCAGACATCAACGACCTATCCTCCCTGCAGGCTGTTCTGGTAGGACGGGATTTTGATGTGGTGGTGGATTGGATCGCCTTCACGCCGGATCAGGTTCAGCGCGACCTGGACATATTCAGCGGAAAAACCGGGCAGTATGTTTTTATCAGCAGCGCTTCAGCTTACCAGACGCCGGCTGCCAACCTGCCTATTCGCGAATCCACACCTCTGGATAACCCCATCTGGGAATATTCCCGTAACAAGATTGCCTGCGAAGAACTCTTATTACAGGCTTACCGCCAGAGTAAATTCCCTTACACGATTGTCCGACCTTCCCATACCTATGACCGCTGTTCCGTTCCTGTCGAAGGCGGCTATACCGTGATTGACCGCATGTTGAAAAGCAAACCCATCCTGGTTCATGGAGATGGCACCTCCATTTGGACCCTGACGCATAATACGGACTTCGCAAAAGGTTTCGTTGGCTTGCTGGGCAACCCCAGAGCCTTCGGAGAATCTTTCCATATCACCTCGGATGAATGGCTGACCTGGGATCAAATCCACCGGATTTTGGCCAAAGCAGCCGGTGTGGAAGCCCAAATCGTGCACGTGCCCTCTGAAATCATCGCCCGCTATGACAAGCGCATTGGCGACAGCCTGCTGGGAGATAAAACCCACAGTGCCATCTTTGATAACAGCAAAATCAAACAGCTCGTTCCGGAATTTATCATCACCACCCCGTTTGCACGCGGGGCAGAAGAGATCCTTGCCTGGCATCAAGCCGATCCTGCCCGCCAACAGATAAATCCAGCATTCAATACCCTGTGTGATACCCTACTGACAGATTATCAAAAAGCATGGGCTCTTGCCCCGGAAAGTAGATAATAGTCCCCCAACACCTATTTTAAAGGCTCAATAGAAACCCGAAAACCCTCCCTGGCAAAAATCAGGGAGGGTTTTTACATCAAAATGACCTGTCAAACAATGATCCAAAGTCTATTGGTGAAAATTTTGCCTAATAAACCGATAATTCTGCTGCCTATCCATTGGAAAGATCCTCTCATTCACAAATCTTTGGGGCGATTTCAATAATCTCTCATAAATATAGGGTTTTGTTAGCTTTTATTGGGGACATAAACAGCCAGGATCGCATAGCATGTTAATACCGCGTGATTTCAGTTAAGCAGGAATCCATGAAAAAAGCTGAAACCTGCATGGCGCCATTTTAGTAGATGGGATAATTTCCCAATTTATGGCACCCATAATTCATAAAGATAGATTACCTAGAAAACAGGAGTACGAAGATGAAAAGTAAAGTTTTACGCAGCATTTCAATTGTTTTGGCTATCCTGCTGGCCGTGGTTTTGATCATGGCCAATACACCCGTCAACGTGAGTGCACACAGTGTTCAAAACGATCTTAACCCACAAGAAACCACCCCAACACCCACCGGCCAAATCAATGTACCCGGATTCAGTATTCAAATTAATGCACCAGGCCCAAATGAACTGGCCAATACACCGGACGCAAATAATCGTATATCCAGTCTGGTTCAGGGGATCTGGCATGGCATCATCTCGCCTATCACTTTGGGCATCTCATTATTCGACCCGAATGTACAGATGTATGAAGTGCATAACGACGGCAGTTCCTATAACGTCGGCTTTTTGATTGGCGTGGCAATTATTTTTCTTCTTTTAGGTATCTTTGCTGGCTCAAGACGTCGTTAATCCCATCACTAAAATAATAAATACCCAATCAAATATTTCAGGGATATCCAGAAATTTTTGGCGCATGAAATGATGAAACAAGATTCTGAAATTGTCTTGCAATGGCAGATATCCGTCGCAAACATGGATCAATGTACCTGATTATCGGTATAAAAGGAAAACTAATGCAAAAGAAAAATAAATATACGATCTTAGTAGTAGCAGTCATCCAAATTATTGCTATCAGTCTCTTTACAAGTTGCACTGTGAATACACCCAGTACTTTCTGTCACGCCACAGGGGATGCCACCAACCCCTATGAAGAAATTACGGTTGACGATGCAACTGCAAAAGAACATCTTAATCATCCGAATGATATTTATCCGGTACCGATTGGCGGATGCCCCACAAGTCCCCTGGTTATCGAGAATGACAAGATCACCATTTGCCATGCGACTGGCAGTACAACCAATCCATATAACGAAATCGAAATCAGCGCAAAGGGTCTGAATGGCCATGCAGATCACGAAAATGATCTCATCCCCGCACCGGAGGCAGGCTGCCCTGAAAGTCTCGTAATAGGGATGGAAGGAAAGATCACCATCTGCCATGCAACAGGCAGCACTAAAAATCCTTATAATGAAATTACTGTCAGCGTGAATGGTCTAAATGGTCATGATAAACACAGTAACGACATCATTCCAGCCCCGGAAGGCGGCTGTAATTAGTCAACTTTCAAGGTGTAGAAACATAAAGGTTCGGGGTTGTTTAATAATACTGATTCCCCAAACCAACCCAATAAATCAAGGAGAAAACGCCCATGTTCCCAATCGGTGATGATAATTCTTCACGACGAACTGTTCCTCTGGTTACTTATGCGTTAATTGCATTCAACCTGCTGTTTTTCTTCATCGAGCTTAGTGGAGGGGATGCTTTTATTATGAAATGGGCGTTCATCCCAAGCCGGTTCCTTGCTAACCCCGCAGGTGACTTTCTGACCCTCTTCACTTCCATGTTCATGCATGCCGGATGGCTGCATCTCGGCGGTAATTTATTATATTTATGGATCTTTGGAGACAACGTGGAGGACCGTTTCGGTCACACCAAGTTTCTTATCTTCTATTTGCTCTGCGGACTTGCGGCAACTTTTGCACAATTAGCCTTCAGTATTGGCTCCGATATCCCCAATCTGGGCGCATCAGGCGCCATCGCCGGTGTACTTGGCTCTTATATTCTTCTTTTCCCTCAAGGTAAAGTCAGGGTATTACAGGGTCAGCGTGTCATTCAAGTACCTGCTCTGATCGTGATTGGCTTATGGATCGTTCTCCAGTTATTTAGCGGCATCGGTTCCATTGCCGCCACAACCGACACGGGTGGCGTTGCCTATATGGCCCACATCGGTGGGTTCCTGGCCGGTTTCCTGCTAACGTTTATCCTTTATGGAAATAGGAACAAGAGATTAGCCGCGTAAGTTAATTAAGTAGCTGTTTTATCCCGGATGTTAAAGTCATGCCGCGAACTCCATTGCGGCATGACTTTTTACAAGTTCACTTCTAAACCTGATAAAAAAACACCCCACCAAATTCACTGGCGCCAAGTCAAAAAAGAATTAGCTATGTTCCTTTCACAACAAGAGAGCGTACTACTTTTCGATGCTCGATGATCGACCTTTCTATTCCGATATCGCCTGGAACATACTGACGCAGTTGCGACCATCCGCTTTGGCTTGATACATGGCTTGATCCGCTGCTTGAAGAACCTCCATAAATGTTTCTCCATCGCGATTGAATTCAGCCACCCCCATGGACATGGTGATTCGGATATTCTGTCCTTGGTAGAGAAGGTTATACTCCTGAAGGGAATCCAGCCATCGTTTTGCATAATGAACGGCAGCATCGGCTCGAGCATTAATCAGAATAGCCAGAAATTCCTCGCCCCCAAAACGAAAAACCATATCGCCCAATCTTGTTTGTTCTTTAAGACATTGCGCCACATTTTGTAAGACCTGGTCTCCGATGGTATGTCCATAGGTGTCATTGATGATTTTAAAATGGTCAATATCCATCATCACAAAACTGATGGGATGATTGAAGCGGGTCGCATTAGCGATTTCCCGCGGTACCACTTCATCCAAATAACGGCGATTATATAATCCCGTCAGATCATCGTGGATACTATTTTCATATAATTGTTGCTGCAAATTTTGGATATCCTGCAAAACCTGCCGATTTTTTTGTTCCACCAGGACACGCTTGGTCACATCGCGCAGGACTAAGATTTGCCCACTGCTTTTTCCCTGAATTTTTTTCAAGGGAGAAATTTGAATATCAAAATATTTTTGGTCGCCATCCTGGGAAAAGCAGATTTCACTTTCCGCCTCTACTTTACCGCGCAGGTGAATCAAACTTTCCTTCCACGGTCTCATCACTTGTTCTATGGGTCTGCCAATCACTTGTTCCGCAGAAAAATTAAACAAGGTCAGCGCAGCCGGATTAATATCGATGATTTTTCCAACAGCATCCAGGACAATCATGCTGTCCTGCATACTCTCAATTAACGTATCGCGTGCCACAGGAATAATACTTAACATTTGATTTCGGGACATATTCCAGGCCAATAAAATCCCCATGAAGGTAAAGCAGATGGGAACAATAGGGTATGGAAATCCGGCGATAAACACCTTGGAATCATTAATGCTGCCTAATAAAGGAGCCAGTACTGCCACAAACAATGTCAACGATTGCACCCGATAGAGTTTAAAAGTTCTAATGGACATCTTGATCATCAAGACAATGCCTGTCAATACCAGAGTATAGCTGTATATAGTATGGAACCAGAAAAAACCGCCATATCGAATGGTCGCCAGCCCTTGCAGGATACCGTCTTGTTTAAATTGGATCTCCTGAATAAACCAGTGATGTATGGGATTAGTTTCGATGATGATCTGGGTAATCACAGGCACGGAGAAGAATATCGCGTATGTATATTTATTCAGCCATTTTTCGTGACCGGTGAATTGAAGGTTGAAGCAGAAATAAAAGGCTACCATACTTGTCAAGCTAAAGTAATGCAGATGGACCCACTTATTAGCCCCTTCGGGGGTTTCCGCAGAGGACATCAGCCCTGCGGTAAGGGTATAGCAGGCGACCATCAGCATCATGCAGGCGAAGAGGAGTAATCCAGGCCGGCTGCGTTGACTCCAGGCATAGATTGCAATCCCGAACGAGATGGCAGCGGAGAGATAGAGAACAATCAGATAAATGGGTTGCCAGGACAAAGGAGGTTCCTTATCAATGTTGGGGATAAAGCAATGGTGTAGCAATAAAAATTATACATATAAGTGCACTGGATTATGCGTAAACAATACACCTATTTTGATTCCATAATCTATTCTTTATGAGTCACCGCTTTACGGGCAGACGATTTCAGTAATGGATAAAGAGCGCCCCCAATATCAAGAAGGAGCATGGGGTTGTTATACGGCGAAGTCTGAGTCCTCCCCCTACGGAATGACCGACAAACATCATCCGGTAATCATCTTGGAAGTTACCTTTTACCGGAACTTGAATCTTCAATTATAGTTTGTGGGTTTGGAATATAGTGGAAATACAACATTTCTTCCATTCCGCTTAGCTTCATATAAATAATGATCGGCATCATCAACCAGTTTCTCAATGGATTGATCCTTATATTCTGCCACCCCCCCACTAATGGTTATCTTTAAATCACTATCAAACACGGCTTCTTGAATGGCCGTTCTGATTTTCTCAGCTACTTTGCTGCCTTCCGCAGCAGAACAATCTGGTAAAACGATCAAAAATTCTTCTCCGCCATAACGTCCAACCATATCTGTTTTGCGTACTGAATGCTGGAGAAGTTTGGCCACCTGAATCAAAACTTGATCCCCCACCAAATGACCATACTGATCATTGACCTGTTTAAAATAATCAATATCCATGAGGATCACACTCAACGGCTTTTGAGAGCGATGGGTTCTTTTCATTTCATACTCCAGCCGCTCAAATAGGAATCTTCGATTAAATAATCCAGTCAAGGCATCAATGGAGCTTAATGCAATCAATTTCTCATTTTGCTCCTGGAGTAATGTCTCCAGCTGCTTTTGTTCCGTGATATCAAATACAATACCCACTACCATCTCTGGCTTACCGTTATCGTCCCATTGAGTAATTTTTCCCCGATCGTAAAACCAGAGCCAATGATTTTCCTTGGTTTTGATTCGATAGGTTGCTTCATACACAGTGGATCTTCCATACAAATGGTCGCGCATATTGTCCATAACCCTGTCATAGTCTTCCGGATGAATTTTCTCGGTAAAAAATTCAAAACCGATTTCAACAGGTATCTCATCCTTGCTATAGCCAAGCGATGAGGACTTGGCATCATTAAATATCACTCGATTTGTCTTTACATACCAATACCAGTTACCCAGGTTGCCCACCCAAGGAAAATTCAATAAGTCTTGATGACCTTTTTCTTCCTGAATTGCATGGAGGATGCTTTGTAATTCCCGCAGCCTGGTAATCAATTCTTGTTTTGTAAATGATTCATAAGGATCAGCCATCAGATGTTTTTGTTTCCTCCATCAGGCACAGATAAATAATAAAATTCAAATTCCAAGTTTAAAGGTGTTAAAAACACCCGAGAAGTTACAATACAAACATATTTATCACGAAGTTTTGATCTAAATGTCTATATCCCAGGTAATTTCAATTTTATAATCTATACGTTCTAGCTTACTTCCTTGTTTTTCGACATCATCAGGATAATTGTCGCAGTTTATCAGTATTTCTGCAAGAATAACTTTCCCCAAATATCCCTACAGCAATCTCACACTCTTCTAAAATAGAAAAAAAACACGTGGAGCCACACACGTGTTTTTTTTCTTGTTCTGAACCAATCTGATACAAGTTTACAATGCGAGATTTAGTTTGTAGTACAGATCATTCCAGCGCAATTCTTTCTTGAAACCATCCAGCTCGGTCTTTTTATCGATCAATAAAAATTCCATGCCGGCCATTTCAGCAAAATCCTGCAACTGTTCCACGCTAACCACCTGACTAAAACAGGTATGATGCGCTCCACCAGCAAAGATCCAGGCCGCAGCTGCGGTCTTTAAATCCGGTTGGGGTGCCCATAAAGCCCTGGCGACCGGCAATTTGGGCAGCGGAGCTTTCAGGGGAACAACATCAACCGTATTGACCAACAAGCGGAAACGTTCCCCCATGTGCATGATGGAAGCATTCAACGCCGGTCCAGTTGCTGTATCAAAGACCAGGCGAGCCGGGTCCTCTTTACCGCCAATGGATAGTTGATGAATTTCAATTCGGGGTTTATTTTTCGAGATGCTAGGGCAGACTTCCAGCATATGTGCGCCAAGCACCAGATCCCCATCCGGACTGAAGTGATAAGTGTAGTCTTCCATAAAGGAAGTTCCGCCTTCCAAACCGGCGCTCATCACCTTCATGGCCCGTACCAGTGCCGAAGTCTTCCAATCTCCCTCAGCGCCAAAACCATATCCATCCGCCATCAAACGCTGCACTGCCAAGCCAGGTAATTGCGGCAGACCGTGTAAATCCTCAAAGTTAGTCGTGAAGGCATTGAACCCGCCCTTCTTCAGAAACGCGCGCATCCCTGCTTCGATCTGCGCCGCTTCACGGAGAGCCTCATGCTGTGCGCCGCCTTGCTTCAATTCCGGTACAATCTCGTATTCTTGAGCATATTGCTCAAGCAGCGCATCAATTTCCGCCGCAGTCACTTCTTGAACCGCTTTGGCCAGATCCCCCAAACCGTAGCCAAATACTGCATAGCCGAATTGAATATGAGCTTCTACCTTATCCCCTTCAGTTACGGCTACTTCACGCATGTTGTCACCAAATCTGGCGATTTTTAGCGCATGCCAATCTGCCCAGGCACAAGCAGAACGGCACCAAGCGCTTAACCCTGCCACTACCTCAGGATTTTTCCAGTGGCCTACCACCACCTTTCGATTCATGCGTAAGCGGCTGCCAATAAAACCATATTCCCGATCCCCGTGTGCGGATTGGTGCAGGTTCATGTAATTCATATCCATGTCAGCCCAGGGAATTTCTGCATAATACTGGGTATGTAAATGCACCAATGGCTTCTTAAGAATAGTTAGGCCTGCTATCCATTTCTGTGCCGGTGAGAAGGTGTGCATCCAGGTAATCAAACCGATGCATTTTTTGTCCGCATTCGCAGCGGCACATAAATCATAAATATCTTCCGAAGTTGTCATCACAGGTTTGTAAATAACAGTAACGGGGAGCTGTTTTGAAAAACTGGCCGTAATTTCCTTGGCATGGTCGGCAATCTGTTCCAGTACATCCGATCCATAAAGATGTTGGCTGCCAGTTACAAACCAGACCTCATATTGCTTTAAATCAATCATAAGTGCGTCTCCTTTAAAAAGTTTCAAAACGGACTCTTGAATCCGTTCTATTGTCCATAGACATTCATGTACCGGTTGTGCAATTTCTCCACATCCTCTGCAGGAATAACATGCGGAGACCCAATCTGCATTGCCATCCACACCGAAGCAGCCACATCTTCCGTCATCACCGCGGCTTTTACCGCCCCCATGGCATTTTTCCCGATGGTAAAGACGCCATGATTTTTTAGAATTATCGCTGGTGATTTTCCGATTTCATCTACAACAACTTTGCCAATAGCCTCATCACCAATCAAAGCAAATGAACCACACGGAATATCACACCCAAATTCATCCGCAATTGCAGTAAGAACCACTGGAATGGGTTTCCCTACCGCAGCGAAAGCGCTGGCATAGCGGGAATGGGTATGCACTACCCCATTGACATCCTCGCGATGCCGATAAATATACAAATGACTGTAAACATCCGAGGATGGTTTCAAATCGCCTTCAACAAGGTTGCCATCCAGGTCCACAATCACCATATGCTCCGGGCGGAGATTTTCATATCGAATACCAGATGGTTTGATCACAACCAAATTCGTTCCCGGATCTCGGGCGCTAACATTGCCCCCTGTCCACACCACCAGGTTATAGCGCGGTAATTCCAAATGCAAAGTCACCAATTCTTCTCTTAATTTTTCAAGCATACTTTTATCTCACTTTTCCACTCAAATGCTCTAAAAACGCATCTGCAGAGTCCTACGCTCAAGCTGCTTTGCGAGCTTCCGCTTTGATGGCTTTCAACCGTTTCATGACATTATTCTCACCACGGCCAAAATAATCATGCAGCTGCCTGTATTCATCAAATAGCCTGTCATACACTTTCTTGGCTTCCAAATTGGGCTTGAAACTATCTTTTTTCAGTTTTCCCATCACCGGCGCAGCCTCAAAGATGGAATCAAATCCACCGGCTGCTTTTCCGGCGGCCACGGCACCGAACATCGCCGAACCTAAAGCGGGTGTTTGTGCAGAACCGGCGACTTTAAATTCCCGTCCGGTTACATCGGCATAAATTTGCATCAGTAATTTATTCTTCTCAGGAAGTCCGCCGCAAGCTACCAATTCATTGACCGGTACCCCATTGGCTTCCAGGGCTTCAATGATGACCCTTGTGCCGTAGGCAGTGGCTTCGATTAAAGCGCGGTATATTTCTTCCGGTTTGGTCAGTAAAGTCGCGCCAATCAACAGACCGGTTAGGTCCACATCCACCAATACCGAGCGGTTGCCATTCCACCAATCCAATGCAACCAGTCCACTTTCTCCGGGTTTCAATTGGGAAGCTTTTTCTTCCAAGAGTTGATGAATGGATTTTCCACCCGCGGCGGCTTCTTCTTGATAAGCTGCTGGAACGCAATTCTCGGTAAACCAGGCAAAATGATCCCCCACACAGGATTGTCCAGCTTCGTAGCCAAATAAACCGGGCAGAATGCCATCTTCCACATACCCGCAAATACCGGGCACCAAATGCTCTTCTTTTCCCAGAACCATATGACAGGTGCTGGTTCCCATAATCATCACCATGCGGCCAGTCTCAGCCACGGTGGTGGCAGGAACAGCCACATGCGCATCCACATTAGCGACTGCTACGGCAATTCCAGCCTTTAAACCCGTCCATTGAGCAGCCTGCTGTGTCAACACTCCCGCTTTATCCCCAATGGCCTTGATGTCCCGGGTCATTTTTTCTTCAATTACATTTTCCAGGCGCGGATCAAGAGCCGCAAAATAGCTTTTATCCGGGAATCCTTCCCGTTTAGACCACATCGCCTTATAACCGGCGGTGCAGGAATTGCGCGTCTCTACGCCGGTCAACTGCCAGATAACCCAATCCGTGGCTTCCAACAATCGGTCTGCTGCCGCATAAATCTCCGGCGCTTCATCTAAAATCTGTAACGTCTTGGAGAAAAACCATTCTGAACTGATCTTTCCGCCGTACCGATCCAGCCAACCTTCCCCCATATCACGGGCAATTTGATTGATTTTGTCGGCTTCTGGCTGCGCGGAGTGATGTTTCCATAATTTCACCCAGGCATGGGGATGATTGCGCCATTCAGGTAAAAAGCATAAAGGTGTGCCGTCCGCTTTGGTAGGCAGCATGGTGCAGGCGGTAAAATCCACCCCAATCCCGATCACATCTTCAGAAAGTACACCGCTCTCCTGAAGTACCGCAGGAATGGTATGTTTAAACACTTCCAGATAGTCATTCGGATCCTGCAAGGCCCAATCCGGCTCCAGCAGAATACCGGATTCCGGCAACCGTTCATCAATCACTCTATTCTTATAGGGGTGAACACTCGTTGCGAGTTCCCGACCATCAGCTACATCCACCAGGACAGCCCGACCGGATTCTGTTCCGAAATCTACCCCAATTGTATATTTCGCCATAATAACTCCTTATTGGACAGGATCCGAGACACCTTCAATTGAAATCACGATTTTCAAACCATCACGCTTCTGAGCCGTCACAAAGGCTCGAGCGGCTTCATCCAAAGAAAAACGATGTGAAACCAGCGAACGCAGTTCCACTTGCCCCCGCTGTACAAGCTCAATGGCACGCGGGTAGGTATGCTTCATCCGCCGCACCCACTGTAAAGCCAATCCCTTGCGCCGTACGGTGGCAGCATTGACGCTGGTTCGATTATCCGCCGGAATTCCCACCAGGGTCACCCGACCACCGGGTTTCACCAATTCCAGGGCTGTCTCTACGGCGCTGTTATCTCCGGCAACTTCAATTACCACATCCAGCCCATTTGCGGGAATCACTTTACGAAGATCATCCAGGTCCTGCATGCCGTTGGCTAGAAAGACATGGTCTGCACCCTGCCCCAAGGCGACCTCTATCCGATGAGGGAGGATATCGGTCGCCACAATCTGGCCTGCGCCTGCCAAGCGTGCCAGACGAATAATTAATAAACCAATCGGTCCGCAGCCAAAAACACCTACAGAATCCCCCGGCTTGATCCCGCTAAGATCCACGGCGTACATCGCCACACCCAGCGGTTCCAACATCACCCCATCGGAAAGGGTGAACCCCTCCGGTAAGGGGTACAAATTTTCCTCAGGCCAATAAAAATACTCGCAAAGGCCCCCATCTTCGTTTGAATGCCCGGCAAAACGCTGGGTTGGGCAAAGATTTGGATTGCCTTCTTTACAAAAATCACATTCGCCGCATGGGATGGATGGATCAATTGCCACCAGCATCCCGGCATACCTGCCGGTTTGAGCAATCCCAGCCATCTCGTGACCCAATATCAACGGGTGACTTAATTGAGCATCCCCGATTCCGCCATCATCAAACCAGTGCAGATCAGATCCACAAATGCCAACTTCGCCCATAAGGATCAATACTTCACCAGTTTTTTGCTGCCGAAGCACTTCCTGTTCTACTCGTAATTCACCAGCAGCATGCAGCCGAATTGTTTTCATTAAATTCCTCGATCAGTAATTAATAATTTCCAAATCAAACCAATAAATTCTCGCCATCTCCTGCTTATTACCAGGCATTCCTATTTTCTGTCAGTATTTTCCTGTTTGAACGAAACAAAATCGTTGATCCTCAGATAGATCCGAGATGGATATGACATACGCATAGAAAACAAACACTTACTCATACCTGAATTTAGGCTTCACTGCCAGCTATCGCATGCATTAGAACAGTTTCATCCACCTGACCTTCAAATTCGGTAATTTTCTCTCGGTCACGCAGTACAACAATTCTGTGGCAAGTTCTCAACGTTTCTTCCAACTCGGATGAAATAAACACGCATGACATTCCATCTTCTGCAAGCGAGAGGACAAGCTTTTGAATCTCTGCTTTTGTACCAACATCAATGCCACGGGTAGGTTCATCAAGAATTAGCACCTTGGGTTGGGTAGCCAACCATCTGGCAAGAATAACTTTTTGCTGGTTACCACCGCTCAGGTTTTTGACAAGCTGATCTGGTGAAGGGGTGGAAATGCTTAATAAAGAAATATATTTATCGGCAATTTCATATTGTTTCCGCAAATTTATGTATTTAAAGGCACCTAAGCGGGCTTGAAGTGCAATAATGATATTCTCGCGAATGGTCAACTCACCCAGAATACCTTCTGCTTTTCTGTCTTCGGGACAAAGTGCAACACCACGATCAAGAGAACCAGCAGGTGAGTAATCATCAATTGGAACCCCATCCATCTGGATGGTTCCACTGTCCGGCTTATCTATACCAAACAACAGTTGGGCAATTTCAGTACGACCAGATCCAAGAAGACCTGTTAGGCCTACTACTTCACCACTATGCAATTCCAAATCGAAAGGTTTTATGGAACCCGCTCTTCCAAGGTTTTTTGTGTCCAAAACCGGCTGATCATTTTTTATATATTTACTACTGATGTACTTGTTCTTTGACAACTCATCAAAATCAACCAGGTTTCGTCCAATCATTTTCGTTATCAAATCAAGTCTTGATAAGGAGGCAGTATCGAATGTGCCTATTAACTTTCCGTTACGTAAAACAGTTGTTCGGTCAGATACATCAAAAATTTGGCTGATAAAATGCGTAATAAAAATGATCCCCACACCATTATCTTTTAACTTACGCATAATTTTAAATAACTTCTGAGTTTCATTCTCATCCAAACTTGATGTGGGCTCATCCAAGATTAAGACCTCTGCAGATGAAATTTCAAGTGCCCGGGCAATAGCAACAATTTGTTGAATAGCGGTAGAGTAAACAGCCAAAGGTTGGGTTACATCAATATCAACCTCTAAACCGGCAAGGATTTTTTTTGCCTGAAAATTCATCTCTTTCCAATCAATGCGAGCAAACTTTCTAGGCTCTCTACCAATCAGTATATTTTCAGCAACAGTTAAGTTAGAACAAAGGTTAACTTCTTGATAAACCGTGCTTATACCCATGGATTGAGCATATTCAGGGGATTTGATGTGAACTACTTCTCCATCAAATAAGATCCGACCACTATCCTGATGTTCAACACCGGTCATGATTTTAATTAATGTAGATTTACCCGCACCATTTTCACCAACTAAAGTATGAATTTCTCCCCTTTTCAGTGTAAAGTCTACGTCTTCCAGGGCTTGTACACCTGGAAAAGACTTGGAGATCCCTTCCAGTACAAAAATATCATTTGTGGATGCTGCCATTTTTTGTTAACCTCCGACTTCATTAACAGTCTTCGTTTATTTCGATGAAAGGAAGGAGTACAGGCATGACCTCCTCACGTTGATGCAAAGAACCTGTTTGAGTGCAAATATCTGTTAATAATCAGGTACTTGATTTTTTTTCTTTTTTAAAGGGCAAACTCAATATCAAATTACTTGCATAATTAAGAGTGTTTCTGCCTCATATAGAAAAGACCTTGAATTCCGATGAAAATTAAGGTTAAAACGCCTACTCCAATCCTGGTCCACCATGAACTTAAAGTACCATTGAATTGAAGGATGGAGACGATGGTTCCATTAATTAATACACCAAATAACGTACCAATTACATTACCCACACCACCCGTCAGTAGGGTACCCCCGATAACTACGGAAGCGATTGCATCCAGTTCCATCCCCGGAGCATATCCACCATAACCTGAGAGGAGTGAAATACTGAATACAATCCCAGCCAGGGCAGAACAGAAACCGCCGAAAGAATAAACGATGAGTTTTGTGCGGGTAACAGGTAACCCCATTAATACTGCAGATTGTTCATTATTTCCAATTGCATAAACAGTGCGGCCAAATCGGGTGTATTTTGCCAGGTAGATGACTACCAGCAATAAAATTGGCCCAACGAGGGAAGGAATATAGACATACGCCTTTTCGAAGAATGGAATATGGATTTTCGTTAAGGCCAGGTATCTGTAGAACGGGTCTGTAATGGTCAAGGAAGAAAGCGTAATAATATACGCCATTCCACGTGTAAAAAAGAGTCCCATTAAAGTCACAATGAAGGGTTCCACTTTAAGGTATTGGATAATCCATCCCATTACAAATCCAAAAGAAATCCCCATGATCAGCATCAAAGGCATAACAACCGCAGGGCTGACATTATTTTTTAATAATGCTGCAGAAGCAGCAGAGGTCAATGCAATCATACCGGCGACAGAAAGATCTATACCCTTGGTTATGATAACAAAAGTCATGCCGATAGAAACTATCAACAGGGCTGCAGTATTGATGAAAAGATTAAAAAACACTTGCGGCTTCTGCATGGCAGGATAAAGCTTTCCACCAACAATATAAAGAAGAATAAATATCGTGATTGTGGTAAGCAAAGGACCATTAGTTATGAGAAAGGATTTAGTTCGCTGTAACATTTCGTCGTCCTTTTCGTTCAAAAAGTCTATTTAGAATTCGACGAGTGTAATCGGAATATAACAAGATAATTACGAGTACAAGAATGGCTCTGCCGGCTAACAAAGCATTTGCAGGTACACCAAAGGTGTACATCGTGATTGTGAAAGTCCAAATAATTAACGCTCCAATCACACTAGCCATCAATGAAAATCGTCCACCTGTCATGAGCGTGCCGCCAATGACAACCGCGAAGATTGCATCAAGCTCATAGTTCAATCCAATATTATTGGCATCACAACCGTGAATATAAGAACTGAGAATCAGTCCTGCAACAGCGCTGCAAAACCCACAGAAGGCATAGGCAAATAATCGAATATTTTTTTCGCTGATGCCAGTGTAATAAGATGATTTTGCGCTTACACCTACAGATTCAATAAACAATCCAATTGATGTTTTTCGAACTAATACCCAAGCAATAATAAAAACTAACAGTACAATATAGATCGAAACTGGGAGTCCTAAAATGAACCCGTTCCCAAACCACCAATAGGGTTTGTAATAGACAGTCATAATTTGGCCATTCGTGATGAGCTGGGCAATTCCACGACCTGCAACCATCAGAATCAAGGTGGCAACCATTGGTGAAATTTTCCCACGAGACACTAGAAAACCATTCCATAAACCACATACGGTGCCAGCAGCGATATTGATAATTACTACTAGCCACAAGGGTGTATTTGTCGTATTTGCTGCGAGAATATCATTTGTAATTAATTCGTTTCCCAGTGCAGGATTAATCAAGACCGTTCCCATAGCCGCTGAAATAGCAATGACAGCACCTACAGAAAGGTCAACTCCACCAGTTGCAATAACAAGCGTCATACCTAACGCAACCAACATTAATGGAGCTGAATTATTAACAACATCAATTAGATTTCCGTATAAGTGACCATCCAGGATTCCAATTTTGAAGAATCCAGGCGCAAAGATTAAATCCACCAAAAAGATCAATAACAATGCAACAATGGGCCAAAATAATCGGTTTTCACGAATACGCTTTAATGAAGGAACCTTGATTTGCATACATCACCTGTTATTTCAGAAAATAGTCTGAATATCCAGTTTATCTTTCGTTTCACCTATCCAATAGTATCCTTGTCTTCGATGGTTTGATCCATTTTCAGCAACTAATCGGTAGGTGGGTGAGAAGCACTTTAAAGTAAAGTGCTTCTCACCATTTGTTTACATGAAAGTCATTCGTCTTTCATGTGTAGGTTGAAAGATCTAGTACTGTCGGCTTGGCAGTAATTCAGCAGCGTTGTCAGGATAGTAAACAGTCTCATTGGTTAAGGTTTCGGGGTCGACTGTGCCACCATTGACCAAGGTCAAAGCCATTTCCATTACCTGAGGTCCAAGGAGAGGATTACATTCGACATCAGCCTGTACCCAACCATCGATCATCAGTTGGAATCCACCACGGGTACCATCAACGGAGACAACTTTGATATCGCCGGGTTTTAAACCAGCAGCTTTCATAGCTTCAACAGCACCGATTGCCATATTGTCATTGTGAATGAAGGCACCATCAATCTGACCAGCATATTTCTTTAAGAAGGCTTCCATTACTGGTTTTCCTTCAGCGGTAGTGAAGTTACCGGTCTGGGAGTCGATGATTTCGATATTTGAATTGAGGTTCATGCGGAAGCCTTCTGCGCGGCCAACAGCAGCGCCAGAACCAGTGGTTCCACTCAGCTCAATGATCTTGCCGCCATCGGGCAGGAGTTTGTTCATTTCATCGGCAGCTTTCTGACCTTCCAGAACCATATCGGAACCGATGTGAGCAGCATACAAAGATTTGTCAGCGGAGACGGATCGGTCAACGATAATAACAGGAATACCGGCATCTTGGGCTTCGGTTAAGACTGCATCCCAACCATCTTCAACAACTGGGGGCAGAGCAATAACATCGACACCCTGCTGGATGCAGGTACGCATAGCAGAAATCTGATTTTCCTGTTTTTGTTGTGCATCAGAGAAGATCAATTTGACGCCCAATTTCTCTGCAGTTTCCTTGAAGGATGCAGTATTCGCAGTACGCCAGTCGCTCTCAGCACCTAATTGCGGGTAGCAAACGGTCAGATCAGCATAGGTTTTTGCTGCAGGGGCAGCGGCAGCGGGAGCTTCAGCTGCGGGGGCTTCGGTTGCTGCGGGAGCTGCGGGGGCTACGGGTGCAGGGGCTGGGGTAGCTGCTTGACCACAAGCAGATAACAGCATGGAAAGGGCAACGATCATCACGATAACTAACTTAAAATGTTTCATTTTCTACTCTCCTTTGATTTGTTTGATTGTGCATTATAATTAGGGATGCGCAAATGCTCTTGGAAACCCAAGGGTGTTCGCCTTCAGGGAGTACTTGCATGGACGACGAATCTACAGCAAGTGCTTCCTTTTTTTCCTTTTTCTTCAATCACGCGACTTATTTTCTATCTACCTCCTTCTGGCGTAGTGAGCTTTCGCGAATCACAAGCGTGGGTGTTAAGACGATGGTTTGCGATTCTTCAATCTCGATGCCACTCTGATTCGCCTCGATTATTTTGATCACTTCCTGTACAGCTACCGTACCTAACTCGTGCTGATCTTGATGCATGGTGGTTAATGGTGGGGTAAAATACGCAGCTTCGGCGATATCGTCAAACCCCACAATGGCGATATCCTGAGGAATTCGTAATGCTTTTTGACACGCAAATTGGGTGACGCCAAGAGCCATTTGATCATTGGACACAAACACTGCATCCATTTCAGGATACTGGTTATAGAGCTTCTCAAAGGCGGGAACCGCACTGGAAGAAGACCAATTCCCTTCAACCTGGTGGTGATCCTGCACTACTATTCCGGCTTCGGTCAACACATCTTTCCAGGCTGCCATTCGTTGGCGAGCTTCCCACCAATCCAATGGGCCGGAGATATGACCGATATGCCGGTATCCCTGTTCGACCAAGTGCTCAACAGCGATACGCCCTCCTTGATAATTGTTAATGGAAACTACAGAAACCCCTTCGCGCGGCTCCATAGCCAGATATAGAATGGGGATGGGTAGGTCAATGGAGAGATCATTCACCCAGGCACGATTGTCGCCAATTTCAGGAACCGCCCAAATAATCCCATCCACATGCATGGCATAAAGAGCGTTCAACTGGGGGATAACATCGTTGGCATGAAAATGAGCCAGTTCTTTCAATAACAAAGAATATCCGGCAGCTTCAGCCGCGCTGGCAATACCATTTAAAGTTCGGGATGGTCCAATATACTTCAAACCTGCCGTGACCACACCCAGGGTAAAACTGCGCTGCTGAATCAAACTGCGCGCAATAGCACTGGGTCGGTAACCCAAATCCTTGATGATTTGTTGTACCCGCACCCGGGTTTCGTCTGATACATCGGGGCGGCCATTAACCACACGAGAAACCGTTTGCGTGGATACGCCTGCAGCAGAGGCAACTTCTTTGATAGTAGATCTTTTGGTGTTAGCCTGCATGGAAAGTTTAACCCCGAGCGATTTAGTTGATGTTATCGATCCCGTTATCGTTCACGGGATCGATAACATAGTAGCAGATTAAAATTGGCTAAACAAGCGATGAATGTCATATGGACTACATGACATTCATCGTATTCGCTAATTTTCGGAGTTTCTTGTCTTGTTTTTGGCTTTTTCCCTGATTTGGACACGTATCTTCCCCTTCCTTCCATCTCATAGGGTCCATGCAATGGATCTTCCCCCTTCAAAAATTCTGCTCATAGTCGCAGTTTTCTGACTCTAGTTTTTAGAAAACCCCTGGATCAATGAAATGTTCCAGGGGTGCAACAGATTTTGAACCAGCTTCAGTTCAGTAGATTGTTTGTATGTGGGTATACCGTTGAATTTACGCAATCGTGAGGCTGTTTTTAGTTAATCCCTTAATTCCTCTCATGATTAAATAGATATTATTCACAACAATGATTTGCAGGAGAATTAGGGCATAGCAGGTATAATGCCAGTTTCCATGACTAATTAGGATTGGAATAAATATCGTGGTAAACGTTAAGATAAAAATAACCAACCATTGGATGGATGGCTTACGAAAGAGGATAAGAAATAAGCACGCAAGATCAATCCAAACCCAAAATGGATATAGGGTCAAGTAAAAACTCTCCAGCCGTTCATTTAACCAGCGCATTGCCTGAATTAGGGCCGGTACTCGAATAGTTTCCGGATCAAAATAAATTGGTTCGAGAGGACGTTCAATAAATGGTTCGTGGGGGAGATTATAGGTTAGGGTACTTAAAAGTTCCGGCCTTAGCGCTTGATACAGTTTGAGCCCAAGCACCTTCATTGACAATTTCCAATCTTTTACAATTGCATCGATTGCAGCCGTTTTTAACAACGTCATAGATTCATCTAATGTATATCCGTCTTGTTGCAGGCTAACAATGATCTCTCCTCCGGTTACTACGCCTGCACCATCGGAGATTTTTGGCGGAAAGCGGACTAAAACCTCATTGATTTCTTGTATAGCCTCTGACTCCAAATCCATGATAGGTACGCGGCTGGCTTCCCCAAAATAAATCCAGCCATCATATAATGGCTGTCCAACAGAATGACTTAAGCCAAAAAAACCTTGTTGAGTATAATTATGCGCGCTCCACCAAAGGATGGGAAGAAACGCAAGCAAGGTAGCAATTGCGATCCTTGTTAAATCCTTGTAACTGGCTTGCCGATCGTTATGTTGTTCCATATCCGGTTTATGGAATAGATTCCAAATGGGCTGCACCCCGAATGCAAAAACAACCACACCCAGAGAAACCAGATTTTCCGGACGCAATAAAACCAAATAAGAGACCACGAGCAGAGTAGAAACATACCACTTCATTGCTCTGGTTTTCAATGCAACGATGAAAAACAAAAGCATGAGTAAAATAAAGAAAATGTTAATGATGTCTGCCATGACGAAATTAGATAAGAAGTACATATCCGGTATCAAGATAACAAGCAATCCCGAAATCAATGAAAGTGTAGCTTTCTTGCTGAGTTTCCAACAAATTGCATAAGCTAGCGGTACACAGCCTATGCCAAGGAGATGCAGCAATATTTTTATCCCCCATGAATTACGTCCCAAAAAATAAAAAAAAGGAGCAAAAAGTAAAGTGGTTCCAGGAGTTCGAATGGTTGTGATGCCATTAATGGTGCCATTTTTTACCCAATGAACCGCAGTATCCAAATAACCAGGACTATCAGAATCCACAATTAATGGGACCGATAATGCATACCAGGTGTGGAATATGCAGGAAAGCAAAATTAAAATCAAGAGATTCCGAAGATGATTTGGAGCACGCAAAGGTGTAACTTTTTCATTCTGGAACCTTGATTCACCCTGCTTGAACAAGATGACCAGTAGATAGAATATTAAACTATACCCAATCCAATCGAGTAAAAACAAAAATGAAGCAAACAACCAGGAGGGGATGCCTCGATAGCCAAGGGCTAATTTAATAGATCGCTGCCTCTCACTGGGCGTCACCAGATTTGCCGAAGCAGCAACAAATCCGTTACTTACACGCACAGAGCCGCTTTTTGATGTCGTATTGAATAGTAAAGTTACAGGCGCAGCTACCTTTTCTCGCGAAATGATTAGCAGAGGTTTTGAATCAAGGGTTGCCAAAATCACCCCATCCTGAATTTCCCATTGACTCTCAGCAGCTAAATTTTCTAGCGGAATGATATTGCCATTGACTTTTACTTCCACTAATTCAATATTTTGCTGTGTCTCCAGGACCGGTGTGATGGTTATTTTTTGATAAATTTCAGGCATAGAACGAAGAAACCATGCGCCAGCGATGCCAATTAGCAGTGAAATAATCAAGTAGATTTTTCTTTCATCCTTCCATACCAGATCAAGTTTTATTTTTGTACACCCCCAAAGGATTAAAACCAAACTAGCTGGAATACCAAGCAGGAAAGTGACAAAAATAACCGCTGCAGGTTGTTCCCATATAGAAAACAGATGATCACATAAAAAGACAAAAAATACTATTGTCAGGAGAATGATAAGTTTTTTATGCTTGGTTGAATTAATCAAATTAACTTGAACCACTTAATTACTCCGATTTTCAGCATACAAATAGAATGACTAAATTATATTCGCCATCTACTATGAATTATGGGAATTCCATTCCTGACATTGGTTTTATCATAGCCGTCTTATCTAATCAAGGTTACTACCTGACCTGATAATCGGATTCGCACAAGCAGATATCCGGCAAAAATAATTTACAAACAAACTTCAACAGGATAGTTTTGTTTAGGAATTCTGAAAATGTATTAGGTAACCTAATTTTCCCCACTATTCAAGAATACTTCGTGCTCATTTACTAGAATAAACGGTTAAATCGGTAAATCTACTCAACTGGAAATATTTTCTCCCATACTCAAACCGATAATTTTTGCTAGAAAAACAGATCACCTAATCAAAATCCTTCACATCAACACGCCGCTTGCGTTTGATTTCACCCCGTTTTTTCTTGTCGTCCACGCGGGCAGCTTTGGCCGATAAACTCGGCCGGGTGGCATGCCGTGCCTTGGGTCGTTCCAGCGCCTTGCGAATTAATGCCACCAGTCGTTGAACAGCATCCTCGCGGTTTTGCTCCTGGGTTCGATATCGTTTGGCTTCCAGCAGGAGAATCCCTTCCTCTGTCATGCGGCTGCCGGCCAGGCGGGTCAGGCGTTCTTTTACATCCGCATACAACAATGGACTATTATTAACATCAAAGCGCAATTGGACCGCTGTGGCAACCTTGTTCACGTTCTGGCCGCCTGGGCCGGACGAACGCACAAAGTCAAGCTGAATATCGCTTTCATCGAGTTTTAAAAATGGTGTAATTTCAATCATGGGTTAAGTATAGCAGCAGGCAGCGAATTAGAGTCTGGTCAAAAGAACTATCTTCTTCAGATCAAACGGATAGGGTTCCATCTGAAAAAGTAAGTCCAAATGAAAGCTCATTCCCAGCAAAGACTGGGAATCCCAATGTTTTACCAGGCTCATTCGCAAGGCGATTAATCAATCATTCAAAGCGCCTGCGTTTTCAAGGCCTTAAATTTACCTTCGAGCTGATATGCACCACAACTTGCCGGGATAAGCACTGACTCATACTTGTCCAGGTTCAATTGATGTTCCCCAACAGTCAGCTTGGCTTCGCCTTCAATCACAGTAACCACATCAAACGACATGCCTTGTGTATCCAATTGAATGGGTTCCCCCAGCGATGCCAGTCCCTCGAAAACAAATGGTTTGCAACGCACCAGGGATCGTGAAAAAGGCTCGCCCGTTGGGTCATAATGGATGACACTTGCCTCAATTTCCGGATCAATCACCTCAAGCGATTTATCAATGTGCAACAACCGCCCAGCGGTTTGCGGACGATCCCAATCATAGATCCGATAGGTCAAATCGGACATTTGCTGCACTTCATACACCAAGATCCCTGGGCCGAGGGCATGCACGGTCCCCGCACCAATAAAAATTGTATCATCCGGGTGAAGGGTATGGTATTGCACCAATTCCATCACGTTTCCTTGGCGAATTGTATCCTCGACAGCTTGCCTGGTTAACCCAGGCTTTAAACCCGCAATCAGGTTTGCGCCAGGTTCAGCCTCCAGCACGTACCATGCCTCTGTTTTTCCTGAGAAGGCAGGACCTTCCAAACGGATGGCTTGCTCATCATTCGGATGAACCTGTAAGGATAACCACTGAGCGCAATCCAGAATTTTAATTAACAATGGAAAACGATTGTTATTTTTTGCGCTAACTTCACCTAATAAGGATTTCCCATATTCGCGGCTTACTTCCAAAAGGGTGCGGCCCGTTAAAAAACCATTAGCAATTACATTATCTTCACCGATTAACCAGGCCTCGGCTAACGGAGAATGTTCAACAACATTGTCACAAAAGTACGGCTTCAGTCTGTCCCCTCCCCAAACGTATGGTCTGGTTAAGGCAACAATCTTCATTGGATACAAATTGTGTTCGCTCAAAACAACCTCAATTGAACAAGAAATATCAATACGATTAATCAATAAAACTGTCGAAAGGGATAAAGGCTTTTTGCTAAAAAATATTATCCTCAAAGATGAACTTGAATGATTTCCGGTCGAATACAAAAATGCTTTGCAAAAGAAATCCGATTAACACTGTGAATTAAATTACAATCTCATTCGGGAGTTTCCCTCCTATTTTACAAGCAAACCACCTTTTTGGGGAATATATACAAACCCAATCGCATATGTCAGGAGGTTCCGCCTTGATTCTTGTCCGCAAATAATCAAGCTTTATCATAGGCACAACTCGTCTCCATTAGCAAACATACAATAAACCATTTTTGCTACCCTTCCGCTACAAAATAAATGTTTTATGTTCATGCGTCCCCCGAGGTCAGAGGTGCTACAGGGGGCTTAATGACTTTGTAATTGTTCAACCATGGATATCGATACTCATCCAAATCTAAACATATTTTATTTACTCTTTATATGTCAAATCCATGATCCGTGTTAAAGTTAACGGGTATGAAGTTATAACCTAATTGACTGTGTAATAAAAAATCACTTGATGAAGTTGTGGGTGGAAATCAATTGAAATTCCATATGTTTGGTAAAATTACCATTGATTTACCACAACCATCGAAATGTCATTGGTGAAGAATTGATAAAGCAAGTCTCGAAAGAAAAACTGGCTGAAAAAAACCATTCGGCAGCTCAGCCGAACTTGGATACGCCTTATTACCAAATGATTGTTGATAATCTACCCGAGGGGGTTTTGGTTGTCGATTCCTTTAACGATATCCTCTATGCAAATTCGACTGCGTTGGCTTACTTACAAAAAGGTGAAGCAGAACTTACCGGAGAGAATATTGGCTTCGGACCCGTTTCTGGTGAAACAAAAACCATCCTACTACCTGAAAAAATTGATCCTGCCAGGCAGCGATTTGAAGCTGGTTTTCGAAATATTTACTGGGCCGGTGAAGCAGGGTATATTATCACTTTAAAACCACTGGAACATACCATTTCCAACCGCTGGGTTTCAGGCAATGTGGACAACCTGGATGCAAATATCTATCCTTCCAAGAAGGATGAGTTTCTTGTCCGCTTTACTCCCCAAGGAGTAATTCAGGAATCAGCTGATATTTCAGCCGGTTATTTCATCACGGACATCGAGGACAAAAAAGAGGTTTTGGTTTTTGACCTTCTCCCCGCGGATCACACTATATATTTACGAGAAGCCATCAATCAGTTGAATTTTAAGCAGCCATTGAAAATTTTTAATATTCCCTTGCCAGCAACCAAGCAGTGTTCGCAGCAAATTCAAATGATCGTGCAGGCTTTCTTTGATCCGGCGGGGATTTTAAAAGAGTATTTATTATTAGGTAGTTTTATCACATCCAATCATCCATTTTGTTTTGATGCGCATGTCCTGAATTCGGTTATCGATCATGCCAGCCAGGGGATTGCTTTTGCAGATCTGGATGGGAAGATTATGGGTGCCAATCACACCTTTTACAACACGCTGGGGTATTATGCCAGGGAAATCGTCGGACATTTCATAAATATCATCCTGAGTTCTGTACACTCTGCGAATTATTTTGAAAATATCTCAACGGCAATAAGTCAACAAGGAAGCTGGCAGGGCGAATGCTGGCTGCAGCATAAAGACCAGCATGTTTTTCCTGCCGAGGTTCGAGCTATTGCCATCTCACAACCAGATAATAAAATCAGTTGTTATGCCATCTATATTTCAGATAAAAGTGAATTAAAACTGGTTGAGAATAATTTACGTCATTTAGCACTGCACGACCCGCTCACGAATCTGCCAAACCGTACCTTACTGCATGAACGCCTATATCACGCAGTTCGAATGGCACAAAAAAGCAACGAATTGTTTGCTGTTCTACATCTCGATCTGGATGGGTTTAAAGTCATCAATAATACCTTTGGTCATTCTTTAGGCGATATTCTACTTCAAGAGGTATCTGATCGTTTATCAGGAAGTATTCACAATGATGATTTACTTGCCCGAATGGGTGGGGATGAATTCGCGATTATTTCTTACCCCTCAGAAAACGAGGGCATGGTTCCTGCTTCCGTGACGGCTCAAAAAATTATAGATGCACTTACTAAACCTTATATCATCAATGAACAGGAACTCTTTGTGACGGCCAGTATCGGGATCAGTCTCTATCCTGGGGACGGCGAAAACGCCATTACTTTATTGAAAAATGCGGATATCGCCATGTATCGCGCAAAAGAATTAGGAAAAAATAACTTCCAGTTTTATTCCGAAGAACTCAATCGGCGCGTTCTGAAGCGTTTGGATATGGAAAATCATTTGCGTCATGCACTTGCGCGCAACGAATTCAATTTACTCTATCAACCCATTATTGAATCTCATACCCGAAAGATCACCGGAGCGGAAGCTTTACTGCGTTGGGAGCATACCACCCTGGGCCGCATCATGCCCGATGATTTTATTCCCCTGGCAGAAGAAACCGGTTTGATCGTGGAAATTGGCAAGTGGGTGATTCAGACTGCCTGTAAACAACAAGTTGTATTGGAAAAATCCGGGTATGCCCCATTGGTAATGGCCGTTAATATCTCAGGGCGGCAATTGGAAGAGGATGAGTTTGTCTCTTTCATGCATCAAACCTTGAATGAAACTGGTATTAACCCTTCCATGCTCGTTCTGGAAATCACAGAAAGCCTGCTTATGGAAGATATCGTTAAGATAAGCAAGAAATTAAAAGATTTAAGGAAATTGGGGGTAAAAATCTCCATTGATGATTTTGGCACCGGATACTCTTCCCTGCATTCTCTGGTAAATTTACCCATCGATTCACTGAAGATTGATAAATCCTTTGTCAATGCATTGGAAGAGAACCCCCACGGTCTTTCTTTGGTAAAGGGCGTCATCTCCATCGGCCATAATCTGGATATGGAAATCATCGCTGAGGGTGTGGAGAAAAACTCCCAGGCCAGTCTGCTTGAACTACACGGATGTGATTTATTACAAGGATACTATTTCGGGTGTCCGATGACTGTCGCAGACATTTGTCATTTGATGGATCCCTTACTAAAGTAAATTGGAGTTGGTCAATTCAGCCGCCCAGGCAATTGATTTTAAATAGGCCTCGCGAATCTGTTGGATGGATATTTTGGGGAGATTGATTTCTTGCCAATGATTTTGTTCATAAGCAATTACACTATTCAAGGTGTTGCCCAGCGGCCCTTCCCGGTTTAACAAAGCCTTATTGATCACGTCCGTCATGGGTAGATTTTCCAGAATCTCACTCATCGGTAAGCCCATCATAGCATCCAGGGTAGAAAACAAACCGGTCACAAAATAACTGCTTACATCTTCATTGGGCATCATCTCGCCGATCAGCTCGCACATTTTTCCCCGAATAATCGAAGTAGCCATCAAAGGTCCTGGCTGATCATCAATTTCCGACAACAGAATGACACTCAACCACGCTCGTAATGGGTTGATACCCAAAAGAACCAGAGCATGCTGAATGGATTCTATCTGGCTGTTCAAACCATAATACGCAGAATTGACCATGCGCATTAATTTATAACCTAAGGAAACATCCTGGCGGATAATCAATTCCAGATCGCGAATATCAATTTCCGGATTATACAAAGAAGCCAGCATTTTTAGGACAAATAAACGACGGGACGGCAGTCTACGGGCTGATACGATCTGAGGTTTGGTAAAGAAATCACCCTGGAAATATTCGAAGCCCAGGGATTTGCAATACTCAAGCGTCTCATGATCAGAAATATTGTTGGCATATAAATGCAAATCAAAGGGTTTGAGTTTTTTGAGTAGATCGTTTAGTTCACTTTTCGAATATTTGGAGACATCAATCCGGCCGGCGTGAATTTCATGCAACAAAGGAATAGTGAAGCGATTTACATGGATGTTATCAAAAACAATGGAATATTTTTGTTGATGTAATCGACTGATTTTGGTGATGATTTGCTCATCAATTTGATCATCCACAACACTAAGAAAAAACCCGCCCAAATCTGGTTGAAAGGGTAAATTCTTCTGCTTACAGAGAAAATCACAGGTCAGTGAAAAAAATGCGGGTTTCCCATGGGTGATTCTATCAACACCTACATCAAGTATCGTTTGTAAGATCGATAAAGCTGAGCTGATCGAATTTTTCCCAACCTGGTTTTCGCCGTGACTATCGGAAAAATATAAGATTTCATAGGCGCAGGCGTTGATATCAGATTTAAAGATGTTTTGTCTTCCAAGATAAATATCGATCATCGATGCTCCAGATAGGCTGTGGGGATGGAGAGTATTATATTTGATTTTGTCAGAACTAGATAGAAGAATACACCACAAAAAAAGGGGGCTTTCCCCCTATTTGGGTGATTATGGTGTCACCAAAGGTTTCATCTGGTTTTCTGTTCCTACTTAATATTGGCAAAATCGATTCGTTGTAATGGGAAAAGACTAAAATTTTCCTTTGCATCAGTCATTTCGCTTGATTTATCAAGGGTCTCTCCCGCAATACACTTTCTATTATCCATTATAATGGAAGCTGATAAAATAATGTGTTTCCAGGAAAACCCATATGTCAAACCAATCAACCCCTACGCTGGACATTATCATCCCGGTTTTTAATGAAACTGCGGTGCTGCAAACCTTTCACAGCCTTTTATGTTCCATTGTGGACCCCCTGCCCTATACCCTGCGAATCATCTATGTGAATGACGGCTCGCAGGATGACACGCAGCGTTTGCTGGAGCAATTGGCGAGTACAGACAAACGCTTGTTCATCCTGGAACTAAGCCGTAATTTTGGACATCAGGCAGCCTTATCCGCAGGTATGGAAATTTCCGAAGCAGATTTTGTTCTGACCATGGATGGCGATGGTCAACACCCTCCCACCATGATTCCTGACATGCTGCAACTCGCCGAATCTGGTTACGAATTGGTCCTTACTCAGCGCGTGGATGAAACTGGAAAATCTTCTTTTAAGAAAGAAACCTCTAAATGGTTTTATCGTCTGATTAATCAAATTGGCGATACCAACGTAATGCCCGGCGGTGCAGATTTTCGCTTGCTCTCGCGCAAAGTAGTCCAAGCCATCAACGCCATGCCCGAATATCACCGCTTCCTGCGCGGCATGGTTTCCTGGGTTGGTTTTAAGACCACCATTCTTCCTTTTACCCCCCCGAAACGCCTAGCGGGTAAATCCAAATACTCGCTAAAGAAAATGCTCCGTCTGGCTTCTGATGCCATTTTCTCATTTTCTCTGGTTCCTTTATACCTGAGTATAGCCGTTGGCGGTGGCTTTTTAGTTCTGGCGGTAATTGAAGCTGTTTATGTGCTAAGTTTCTGGATCAGCGGCAACACTCAAAATCTGGCTCCCGGATGGAGTTCCTTGATGTTCATGCTCCTGTTGGTTGGGGGTTCTATTTTAATTTCCCTCGGATTGATCGGTATGTATATTGGCTATATCTTTCAGGAAGTCAAACACCGTCCCAATTACATCATCCGACAGGTTACCCGATCCGATTTAACGCCTAAGCCTATAAATATTTCACAGAATAAAGAATGAACAAATTAATTCAGCGCTGGAAAATAATCTCCTTCTCATCCAGAAGCGTGCCGTGGTTTATTCTCATCCTCAGCATTCTGGCATTTGGCATCCTGCTGCCCTGGTTCGGCTTCTCCTGGGATGACTGGGCTTTCGTTTGGATTTCACATCATTTTGGCTCCCAGGGCCTCGCACGCTATTTCTCTACTAATCGTCCGGTTTGGGGCATCTTTTACCAGCTAAGCACCTCCATTTTGGGGAACTCCCCCTGGCAATGGCAAGTCTTCAGTTTATTGATGCGCTGGGGTTCCGCAGTCCTGCTCTGGATTTTAATGCGGGCTATTTGGCCTCAAAAGCAACGCCTGGCAATCTGGGCTGCGCTGATCTTCCTGGTCTATCCAGGCTTTCGCCAGCAGGCTATCGCCATCACCTATGGACATTTCTATTTAATCTATAGCGCCTTCATTGGTTCTTTATTGTGCAGCGTGCTGGCGTATCGTAATCCTCAACGCTTTGCCCTGTTTACCGGTTTCGGGATTGGTTTATCCGCTATTAATCTCTTTAGCATGGAATATTTTTTCACCCTTGAAATCATCCGTCCGCTAATTTTTTATATACTCATAAATCAGGACAAAGAAAAGAAACCTGTCTTGCAAGCCTTCCGTCTGTGGCTGCCCTATGCGCTGGTTTTACTCAGCTCCGTGGTCTGGCGTCTGTTCCTTTTTCCCTACCAAACCCAAAATTATCAACCGTTATTCCTGAACACCCTGAAGAGCAACCCCTTGCTTGCCATCGGTCACTTGTTTCAGCAAATCCTGCACGATGTTTACTGGACCACGGTCCTAGGTATGAGCCGCGCATTTGTCCTGCCGGATATGCAGTCGTTTGGCAAGCTCTCCACCCTGGTTTATGCTGGGTTGGTTGCGGTCATCGTACTTTCAGGCGGTCTATATTTGGGGTTTTACAAGTCCGCAGAAACCAAGTCCAGCCCCATCAACCCCGCTGTTTGGGCCACACTCCTGGGACTGTCAGCCATCCTGGCTGCAGGTTGGCCCTTCTGGCTGACCAATTTGCCCATCGGATTGGAATACCCCAACAGTCGTTTCACCATCCCGTTTATTCTGGGGATCGCCATCTTTTGGGCTGGGCTGTTGAACCTGGTACCCATACCGATTTGGGTTAAAAGCACCCTCATCAGCATTTGGATGGCCTTCGCTATAGGGCAGCAATTCATCAGCGCCAATGATTTCCGCCGTGACTGGGAAATTCAACAGCAGCTCTTCTGGCAGTTAAATTGGCGTGTCCCCGAGCTAAAACCCGGAACCACTGTTTTAATGAATGAACTGCCCATCCAATATGCCAGTGACAACTCATTGACTGCCCCGCTCAACTGGTTATATGCCCGGGAAGTCCATCAAAAAGAGATGGATTACCTTTTCGCGTATCCTTCCATACGACTGGGAAAAAGTGTAACCTCCCTGCAAAGCGGCTCAGCCATCCATGAAGATTATCTGGCCGCCGCATTTGACAGCACCTCCGATGCCATCCTGGCTGTTTATTATCAACCACCGGGCTGTGTGCGCGTCCTGGATGCCGAAGTGGATGACTTAAACAGCATGCTGCCGCCTGCCATTCGTCAGGCCGTACCCTACACCCATATCGACCAGATCATTCCCGAATCAAAATCACCAGCCGAACCTCCGCGGGACATCTTCCGCAGCGAGCCGGATCACGGCTGGTGCTATTATTTTGAAAAAGCTGAACTGGCTCGCCAGCAAGAGGATTGGGCGGCCGTAGCAAAGCTGGGTGATACCGCCTTCGCACTGGGGGATTACCCCAATGATCCAGCCGAACGATTAGTCTATGTGGAAGGATATGCCCATCAAAACAACTGGCAGCGGGCGTTGGATTTGAGCCTGGAATCCGCGAGTATCTCTCCCCTGACGCATCCCATGATCTGCCGGCTTTGGGAGCGCATTGAGCGTGAAACCGGCGATTCAAGCGAAAAAACTGATACAATTCTCAGCGTTCGTGCTCCACTAAATTGCACGACAAACCCGTAATAGCTTAGAGGAGGCCGAATGAAATTTTTAATCACAGGCGGCGCAGGATACATCGGCAGTACCATTTGCTCAGCGCTGGAAGATGTGGGGCATACCCCCATCATTCTGGATTCGCTGGTTACTGGCAGAAAAGAGTTCACTCAAAACCGTATTTTTTACCATGCGGATATTGCCAATACCGCAGTTGTGGAACAGATCTTCAAAGATCATCCGGATATCCAGGCTACCATCCACTGCGCAGCCTTGATTGTAGTTCCTGAATCTACAGAACATCCTTACGAATATTATCGCGAGAATGTCAATAAATCTCTGGAACTCTTTCACACCCTGCAGCGGCTGGGTTACAAACGGGTGGTCTTCAGTTCATCCGCTGCCATTTATGATGTCGTTCCCGGATTTATGGTTAATGAAAGTTCGCCATTAAATCCTAGCAGCCCGTATGCACGTACCAAATCCATGATGGAAATGATCCTACAGGATTTTTGTGCCGCCTATGGCATGAAAGGCATTGCGCTGCGTTATTTCAACCCCATTGGCGCCGACCCCAAGATGCGCTCCGGTATCCATGTAAAAAATCCTACCCATGTCTTGGGCAAACTGGTCGAGACAGCCAGGGGAGTGCAGAAAGAATTTGTCCTCACCGGCGTGGATTGGCCCACCCGTGATGGC
The DNA here is from genome assembly GCA_002412765.1 of Leptolinea sp. UBA5203. GTDB lineage: Bacteria > Chloroflexota > Anaerolineae > Anaerolineales > Anaerolineaceae > UBA5203. The sequence continues at coordinate 146,851 of DHVR01000034.1, forward strand.
AGCGGTATCCGCGATTACATTCATGTATGGGATCTGGCTCAAGCTCACGTTCAGGCCGTACAGGATTTTGATGCCGTCTTCCAACGTGCGGGCAATCCCGAAAACGGCTATCTAATCATTAATTTAGGCACCGGCAAAGGGGTAACCGTAATAGAATTGGTGGAAGCCTTCGAACGGGTTTACGGTACCAAGATCAATAAAACGCAAGCCCCGCCGCGTCCCGGAGATATCGCCGGCTCTTATGCCAACGCGGACACGGCCAAACGGCTGATCGGTTGGGAAGCCAAATTGAGTATTGATGAAGGCATCCGCGACGCGCTGAAATGGGGCGACCTGCGTACATCACTATTGGATTTTTCAAAGTAGGCACAATTTTAAATAATCACCCTTATCCAAGGTGGTCTTTCTACCTGACCCTTACAATAATACATTTGATATATAGCTAAATTCGATGGAAAACAAAAACAAGCTCACACCTGCGTGGGCTTGTTTTTGTTTTGGTGAGTTCTACAACCCAGGTACGGTATTACTTTGCAATTCGGTGGTCGTCAGGCTAATGTCCCATAGCTGATTAATTTCCTCAAGAGCTAAGGTGAATTGATAAAGTTGCACCTCCGCATTCTGTGAAATCCTCAATCAGAGTCCCTTAAAAGGAATCAGGATAATGCCAAATAGAAAACTATACTACAATTGAATTTACTGCAAAATTTTTTGCCAGAATGAAGTATTGTTCCCACTAAATACGCCTGTCAGAATTATTTATACATGAGATCATGGATCATCATAGTGATTAAGGCCATTACCAACTTGAAAAATATTAATTTGCTCTTCGTCCTATTGTGTACAATCTTATTGACGGGCTGCGGCTTTGATCTGATCACCCCACCAGCCCTGGATGAACTCACCATCGAGAATAAATACACGACAATTTCCGCAAACGATGGCCGAACCTGGGGTATCGATTTTGAGTTCCCAAAAGATTCCACCTTCAGCGGGGTGGTTCGACATATCAATCACTGGCACGATCCATCGGTTCCCTTCATGTCACACGATGTCCTTATCACCACGGAGGATTTCGCCAACCCGGACGTAGTCAAAACTTGGGTATTTGAGCATAAGTTTTTTTATCGATATGACGAAGGAAATCCAAAGGGAACGATCAACTTGCTGCATGTCTTTCCCGCCACATTGGAAATTTACGAGCAATTGCAGCAGATCGATAAATGGGATACGGTCAGCATCAGTGGACGGGAAATTCTAAAAATCAATATGTACAATCCTGAGGGAAAAAGTACAGGGTACTTTAAAGATGCGGGCTGCAATACCATCCTTGTCACATCCGTCACCGTGATGGACGATCCAACATCCATGCCATGATTCCAATCGAACCATCGGTAATCTCGAAGACCAATGGATTTTGTAATATAACGAGTGTTTTTCGTTCAACTTTCTTCCGCAAGTTTTGTGGTTGGAGCGATCAGAAAAATAATATTATCCCATAGCACATGGCTGACAATCAGAGCCCCAAGCGGCATCCCCAAGGCGTATAATCCACCCCAAAAGGCGCCCGCCACCGTGGCTGCGCCAATCAAAGTGAAATTTCCACTGGTGAGATGTACCCCGCCGTAGGCTGCTACACCTAACAGGGTGCCGCGCAACTTACCGAATTTTTCCATCAAGCCGTGCTGCAAAAACCCTCGCCAAAACAATTCTTCCGCCGGCCCTATGATTAACCCAAGACGAGCCATTAATTCCTTGCGCGGGCGGATTCGTTTTAGTTTATAAATCTCCTCGATTTGCTCGCCCCCATGCGGTACCACAATGCGTGAAACCTTATCCCCAATATGGAAGATGCCGTACAAAGCCCCGGCAGACACAATTCCCATAAGTATTTCTTTCAATCCAATGCGAGTTTTACGTACCTGCGGTTGTGTGACGACCGCCAGCGTTCCAAGGGCCAAACCGGTTCCAGTCATCCGATCCCAAAATCGGCTGCGCGGTCCGCGAAAGGTCAGCGTGAATAAGGCCGCTGCCAGACTAAAACCAAATCCCAGTAAAAAATGATTCTTTTTCATAAGCCGCCACCCATCGCCAAGCCGATAACATACAAAATACCAAAAGCAGCATGCAGTTGAGCCGTTTCCAGGTCAATTTTGGCAATCGCCCGCTGCTGTCCATTAATGCCCAATTCTGAAGTTCGGATCGAACGCACCAAGAAGGGCAGGGACAAAACGGCCAGGAGACTGCCCTGCGGCAGGATATTCAGGAGCACACCGAGTACCACAGCCAGGTAGGCGCTGGTGATCAACGAGATAAAGACAAAATGAGCGCGCTTTCGTCCCATTAAGGCAGATAACGTACCAATGCCAAACCGGGCATCATCCGCGATATCCCGCCATTCGTTGCCATGCAAAATGGCCGTCACCAACAGCCCAATGGGAACACTAACGACAAAAGATAATGCGTTGATTTCTCCAGTGATGACAAAATACGCGCCCATCACCATCAGCGGCCCCATCAAGATAAACACCATCGGCAGCCCCAGTGCTTTATATTTATACTGAAACGGCGGTGCCGTGTAGCCGTATCCCAGGATCAGGCCCAATAAGCCAAGGCCAATCACCGGCCAGCCCCGGGCCAAGATCATGGGGATGCTGAGCAAGATCGCGGTCAGAAAGGCGCCGCCCACCAGGCCAAACGCTTCTTTTTCACTCAAACGGCCCTTCAACAGCGCCATACTCGCCCGCGGTGATGTGATGGAATCCACGCCGTTACGCACATCAAAGATTTCATTGGTAATGTTGGTGCCCATATGCAGAAGAACCGACGCTGCCAGTGCCAGGAGAAAGAGGAGCCAATCAAATTTGGCCTCCGTCAGGGCGATTGCCCCTGCCGCCAGGACAGGGATGGAAGAAGCGGTAAACGAAAAGGGACGGGCAATCTCCACCCAGGCGCTGAATTTGCGCCAGGCGGATTCGAGTGGGTTGAGTTTATTCTCGACCCGTGCTCCACTGATTTCCACAGGTTGAGCGCTGCCTGCAGCAGTGCGGGACTCGGCTGTTGACATGGAGCCATAGAGGGAAGCCGCTTTTAACGCCAGTTGTACCTGGTCGTCTTCCTGAACGACCGGTTGAATAATGGGCGTATCCATGCCGGCTTGATTGAACCTGGCCGCCCCTTCAGCCACCTGTTCGGGAGTACCGCACAGCATAAAGGCATCCAGCATGTCGTCCGGAATCAGTTCGGCCGCCTTGTGATAATCTTCCGTACGCCAGGCCGCCATGATCTGATCGCGCAAGGCGGGTTCGAAACCTGCCTGCTCCAAACTGAAATTGGAGAGGACACTCATCATATAAATGACAAAAGGCTCCCGTTTGGCGCGGTTCAAGGCCTCCCGGCGGGATTTGTCCACATGGGTGAGCAGATAGCCAGCCACATCCACGGCGCGTTCATCCCGGCCTGCCTGCAACGAGGCAGCCCGTAGTTTTTCAATCAACCGCTTCATATTGGGGATGGACTCCGCCGGCCGTGCCAGATAGCCATCTGCTTTTTCCCCTGCCAATTGCAGGAAAGGCGTGCGGTACGCAGCGATATAAATCGGTACGCGATGCACCGGCGGATACATCGGCTGCACGGGCGGTAAGTTGGGTGTAGCCGAAGGCACTCGTTGACCCGCCCACATGGCGCGCAGCAGATCGATGGCCTTACTGACACTCTCCACGCCTTGCTCCGGGTTATAGGGAATGCCAAGCTGAGCCAGACGTAAAGGTAAAGCGGTTCCCAGGCCTAAAATCACCCGCCCAGGCGCCATTTCATCCAGCGCAGAAACCGTCATGGAAATCAAAGCCGGGGTACGAGTGTAGGTACTTAAGGCGCCCATGGCGACGCGAATATCCGCAACATGAGAAGCGATGGCAGAGGCATAGGTGACAGCGTCCCGCTCAAATAAACTGTCATGCATCCAAACCGAATGGATGCCGTAACGGCGGGCTTGTTCCGCCCAGTCCACCACTTCGGAGACCTTTCCCCTGGCGGCAAAACCAATCCCAATGGGACGTGCTAGCTCTGTCATATTCGTTATTCCTCCAATATATATCAATAATATCTAATTATAATCGAATGGGACAGGGAAAAGCAAAATTTTTAGGATCGATGGGCCTTTGTTATAAATTTCTGATAATAAACCTGATTGGCATATAGGTATGGAGTATAGGATTTGGATTTTTATTATATGATGGGATTAATTCATTAATTAGTTTCAAACCATGACGAAATATTCGATAGAGAAAGTATCATCATCCATGCGCTTGGAAAATTACGATTATTCCCAGGCGGGGTTATATTTTGTGACAATTTGTAGCAAAGATAGGAAATGCATTTTTGGCAAAATCAATGATGGAATAATGGTGTTAAATCCAAATGGCATAAATGCCAATCAATGTTGGTGCGAGATTCCAGATCATTATCAAAACATCTATCTTGATGCATTTATCATCATGCCAAATCATATCCACGGAATAATTGAAATATCAGACCGTTTTCAACCGGTAGGGAAGCGGCATGCCGCTTCCCTACCGGTTTGTGAGATAAAAACACATACATTAGGCATGGTCATTGGATCATTTAAATCTGCGGTTTCACGCCAAATCAATATGATAAATAACACCCCAGGTGCTGAAATTTGGCAACGAAACTTTTATGATCATATCATTCGTGATGATAATTCATTGCAAAGAATTAGGGGCTATATTGAGGCCAATCCATATCGGTGGCCCTTTGATAATGAAAATCCGGAAAATGAATAACTTTGTAAAATTCCGTGCCGGTCGTCGAATTATCTTCTACCCCAATACCATACTGCCTATAAACAGCTCCATGGCCAGGGCAGGCTGGATTTTGCCGATCTTGATATCCGAATCGTAACCCTGCAGCTGCTGATAATACCCCCGCAGGTCCTCAAATTTAAAATTTCCCGCCTGGGCACTTAATTTCTTGGCCACAAAAGGATGCTGCTTCAATTCCCGGGCAATGTCCCCTTCCCGTCCGCCTTCGTTTAGTAATTCGTTGGCCTGCAGAAGCAAGCGAAACTGACGGGTGATCATACCAAACACGCGCATGGCATCTTCATCAATTAAAATCTGGTGCAATAAGCGAAAAGCCAGCGGAAACTTCTGGTTGGAAAGCGCGTCCATCATATCAAAAACACTGCTTTGCTGCTGTTGGGAGGTAAGCAGATGCACATCCTCCTGCGTGGCCTCGCGTTCGTAATTGACATACATCAGAATCTTGTCCAGTTCCAAATCCAAAGTACGCGTATCCGTGCCGATGGCTTGCGCCAGGGCGTAGGCTCCGGCAGAGGAAAGCTTGCCGCCTTTTTCAACGGCTTTATCCATCAACCATTTTGGCAAACTATCTTGCGTGGGAAGGGTATGGGAAAGAAGGACCGCACCCTCGGCATGCTGCTGAATCCACTGCACCAGCCAATGTTTCTCGGTCAGCGTATCCCAGGTGAACACCCATTGACCCTGAGCATTCTTGCGGTTTTTGCCCTCATCCGGCCACTGCATAGCCAGAATGGCGTAGGGGGGCAAATTAGCTAGCATCTCAAGCAAAGCGCTGTGGGTTTCTTTATTCTTAAAGAACACGCCGGCATTGCGGATGAAGATCAATTTCTTCTCCGCCAGAAACGGCATGGACATCACTGCAGTTTGCAGATCGGAAAACGAGGCGCGCTGGCCGTCCAACTGCACGGTATTCAGTTCGGCCGTGGACGGATCCTCGGCAGGCAAGGTCATCACCTGTTGACGGAACACATCCTCAAGGGTTTGTTCGTCGTTGCCATGCAGGACGATCAACTTCTTTTGAGTGAGCTTCACCGTTTTCTTCATCGGCTGAATTCCATGCTAGGCTTCGCTCAACCACGTGGTGATTCGATGAACCGGCAAAAATTTCCCGTCATAGCGTGTAACCTGGATGATTTTTAACTGCTTTACCTGGGCATCCGTGGTGACCACTTCTTGAATGCGTGGCCCGAGCGGCTGCGAGATCATGATCGCCAGGGTGACCAGAGACAATACCAGTGGAAAACGATTGTACCAGGAGCGAAACCCTTTCTTTACTCCAACCATGCTCACCCAGGCAGCCATCCCGGCCATTAAACCGGTAGTGGCTAAATTGGTTCCACAATTCGGATGGATCGCCAGTTTGGTTTCGCCCTGCTGTAAACGCTGCAGGGCTTCTTGAGCTGCATTCGTCAGGGCTTCAGTGGAGACTGTGCCAATCAGCCAGAAGCCGCCCGGCCCGGAGTAGCCGAACAAACGACCGGCGGGGACCTTATTCTTTGCTAATACCTGCAAAGTAGCATGCTCCAGGGCATGATTCTTTCGGATTTGTGAAAATGGATATTCTATTCCAAGCGGATTGTTCATTTTTCGAGTGCCTTATGGAGATGGGATTCGTGCTGCGCTTATTGTAACAAATTAATCATCCAGCAGCCGCGACTACGCAGCGGGTTTCTTGGGTGGCGCAAAGGAAAAGCGCAAGGCTTCTTCCAGGGAGCGGGCTTCAAAGATCTCGATGCCTTTGGGCCAGTTTTCGTGAGCCTGGACCGGCTTGGGAATCACCGCCTGCTTGAATCCCAATTTGGCGGCTTCCCGTAAACGCAGCGGCATTTGATTGACCCAGCGTAATTCGCCTGACAAGCCAATTTCACCGATCAAAATGGTGTCCGGGCGCAGGGCTACATCATTATAGGAGGAGGCAATAGCGGCCGCGATGGGTAAATCTGCGGCGGGTTCATTGATTTTCATTCCGCCCACTACATTAATAAAGATATCCTGCTCATTCAAACGCATGCCCATACGGCGGGTCAAGACGGCCGTCACCAGCAGCATGCGGTTAAAATCCACCCCATTGGGGGTGCGCCGCGGATTGTTTAAAAAGCTGTGGCTAGTCAGTCCCTGAATTTCAACCAGAATCGGACGGGTGCCTTCCATGGTCACGGCGATGGCCGAACCGGCGGCATTCGCCATGCGTTCCGCCAGGAACACTTCCGATGGATTGGAGACTTCCTTCATGCCTGTATCCCGCATTTCAAATACGCCCACTTCGGAAGTCGCGCCGTAGCGATTTTTCACCGAGCGCAGCAAACGAAACGCCTGATAGCGTTCCCCTTCCAGCACCAGTACAGTATCCACAATATGTTCCAGCACTCTCGGACCGGCAATATTGCCGTCCTTGGTGACATGGCCAATCAAAAACACGGCCACGCCGCTGCGTTTGGCAAATTCACGCAGTCGGGTGGCGCCTTCGCGCACCTGGGTGACCGTTCCGGCAGAGGCTTCAATATCCGTCAGGGTCATGGTCTGGATGGAATCGATAATCATCACCGCCGGGTTAATCAGACGGGCATGTTCCAGAATGGCATCCAGATTGGTATCGGTCAAAAGGTAAAATTGTTCACTGATTTCTTCAGAAGCACCAGATTGCAGGATACGAATCGCGCGCATCTTGATCTGATGTTCGGATTCCTCACCGGAAATATACAGTACCGTCCCGCTGCGAGTCATATCCAGCGCCATTTGCAGCAACAGAGTGGATTTGCCAATCCCAGGGTCCCCACTGATCAGAATAATGGACCCGTGCACAATGCCGCCGCCCAACACGCGCGAGAACTCTTCAATCGGCAGGGGAATACGGTCTTCCGTCTCACCCTTGATTTCATATAACCGGTGGGGCTGCGGCACTTCAAATACGCCAGCCGGCGTGCCGCCTTTGCGGGTGACCGGTGCAGCCTGCAAAACCTGCTCCACCATGCTGCCCCAATTACCACATTGAGGACACTTCCCCATGGGTTTTGGGCTTACTTTTCCACATTCAGTACATACAAATTGGGAGAGTTGTTTGGCCATGTTTGGATGGTGTGAGGCGACCCCCGGAGGTTCCGGGGATCGCCTTTCCTTTTAGACTGATGGTTCAAAAAATACTTTTTGGATCAGCTGTTTCTATGCAACCGTGGCGGTGTCTTCTTCGACGGCGTGTTCGCCATTGGCAGGTTTCAAATTGAGTACAAAAATACCGTCCTCATTCACATCCACCTGGATATTGTCCCCGGCTTTAAACTCGCCGGAGAGTAAGGCATCCGAGAGCTGATCTTCGATCTGCTGCTGGATCACCCGGCGTAACGGACGGGCACCCATATCGGCATCATACCCCTGTTCGCATAACAGGTCCAGCGCTTTGGAGGTGGCGCTCAAGGTCAACGCCTGTTCAATCAAGCGCACGGAAAGTTTGTTCAGTTCAAGCTCAGCAATCTGGCGAATGTCGTCCTTGTTCAGCGAACGGAAGACAATCATCGAATCCAGACGGTTGATAAACTCAGGCTTGAAGACACGCTTCAGCGATTCCAGCAGTTTCTTACGCATTTCATCATAAGCCAACTGCTCTTCCACGTTTTCATCTTTCGCCAGACGGAACCCCAAAGAGCTCTGACGTTTGATATCTTCTGCGCCGATATTGGAAGTCATTACAATGATGGCATTGCGGAAATCAACTTTCAGACCCTTGGCATCCGAGAGATGGCCTTCTTCCATGATCTGCAGCAGCATGTTATGGGCTTCCGGATGGGCTTTTTCGATTTCATCAAAGACCACGATAGAATAGGGGCGTTTGCGGATGGCCTCGGTCAATTGACCGGCTTCATCGTAACCCACGTATCCGGGAGGGGCACCCACCAAACGGCTGACCGCATGGCGCTCCATAAACTCCGACATATCCAGTTGAATTAAGGCATCTTCGCTGCCAAAGAGGAACTTCGCCAGCGCCTTGGTTAATTCAGTTTTACCTACACCGGTCGGTCCGAGGAAAATAAAGCTGCCGATCGGGCGATTGGGATCTTTCAAGCCAGAGCGGGCGCGCCGCACGGCTTTGGAAATGCGCTCAATGGCTTCTTCCTGTCCGACGATATGCTTCCGTAAGTCCTGTTCCATGAGCAGCAGGCGGGCGGATTCAGCCTGCGCCATCTGCATCACAGGGATGCCTGTCCACATCGAGACCAGCTCGGCAATGTCCTCAGCGGTGACTACAGGGGCTTCACTGCGGTTCCAGGAAACCCGCAAGTCTTCCATTTTATTCTCAATATCGCTTTCCTTTTCCAGGAAACCCGTGGCATCATCATCTCGATTATCTTCAACCGCCAGATTGTACTGTTCGCGAATATCACGCAGATCTTTGAGTAATTTCTTGCTTTCTTTCGCGGCCGGGCTTTTGTACATACGCACCCGCGAGGAGGCTTCATCAATCAAATCAATGGCCTTATCCGGCAGGAAACGATCACTTACGTAGCGCGTGGAAAGTTTAACCGCAGCTTCAATGGCTTCATCCGAAATAGTCAGGCGGTGATGTTCTTCATACTTGGAACGGATGCCGCGCAGGATTTCCAGGGTTTCTTCATGGGATGGTTCATTCACCATAATGGATTGGAAACGCCGTTCGAGAGCCGCATCACTTTCGATATGCTTGCGATATTCTTCACTGGTGGTCGCGCCGATGACTTGAATCTCACCGCGGGATAGGGCCGGTTTCAAAATATTTGCAGCATCCACAGAGGACCCAGCCGCGCCGGCGCCCACCAGCATGTGCACTTCATCAATGAAGAGAATGGCATGCGAAACTTTTAATTCATCAATCACGCGTTTCAGACGTTCTTCAAACTGACCGCGATACATGGTACCCGCCACTAGAGAACCCACGTCCAATTGCAGCACGCGCTTGTTCAACAGCAGAGCCGGCACATCGCCTTCGACGATACGCTGAGCCAGACCTTCGATGATGGCCGTTTTACCCACGCCAGGTTCCCCAATCAGGGCAGGATTGTTCTTGGTGCGGCGGGCCAAAATCTGGATCACACGCTCAATTTCTTCCTGACGCCCAATCACGGGGTCCAGCAGCCCCTGTTCGGCCTTGCTGGTTAAATCACTCGCCAATTGGTCAATCAGCGGCGTTTTATCTTTTCCAGTCTCTTTTTCTTTGCGAGCCTGTGCGGTACCGCGGGCTTTACTGCTGGCAGCGGGAGCCACTGAGCTCTGGCTCTCCTGCAGCACCCGGCGTGTCTGCCGGCGAATCTGTTCCGCCGTCACACCCAGCTTGCGTAAAACTTCCATGGCTTTGTAATCTTCATTTTGAACCAAAGCCAGGAGCAAATGTTCCGTGCCAATATAGTGATGCCCCATCTTTTTGGCTTCCGCAATGGAAGCTTCCAAAACTTGCTGTACATCACTGGATAATTCAAATTTGCCGCTATCCGATTCGCCAAATCCGCTGATCCGCTCTACAATTTCGTGAACCCGGTCCGGTTCCAATCCTAGGTCCCTTAATACACGACCGGCTACCCCGCCCTCTTCCAGAATAAATCCCAGTAATAGATGCTCTGTACCGATATTTACCTGGCGGAAATGCTCTGCTTCCTGATGTGCCAGGCTCAACACACGGCGCGCTCTTTGCGTAAATCTCTCCATTCCAGCCATGGCCATACCTCCTGTTAACTTTCTGAGCCTTAAGAAGAACTGTGTTCATCCCCTAAAGGCGACTATTTGTATTAAAACGCACTCCTCCGAGTAATTTCATTCTACCAGAGAATAAATCGGGGTGCTTGACGAAAACATCTTATTTGCATTAGAGTTTTGTTAACCGCTGTATAGACAGCCGTCCAGGGTTTTGGCCTATGGATACACCAAAAATCGGAATACGGATTGTCGGTCAATATAATGAAGAGACGTTATTCCGCCTTGCGTCGTTCCCGAATCACCAAACCCGCCAACACCAGCATACTGAGGAGCGTCAGTCCGCTGCCCAGCCAAAGCAAATTGGTATAGGGAGCATCCGCATGATTCGCAGCTATTTTGATCGCCAGATTGACCGGCGTGGTAGGAAAAGCTTCAAAAGCCGACGTAACCTGCCAGACCTTCAAATGCTGCCAGAGATCATGAATCACCACCAGCAGGATGGAAAATCCAATCAGGCGCGCAAGGGGATGATCCGCAAGATCGCGTTTATTAATCCATTTCTGGAAATACACCGCGGCAATCACCATCAAAAACAGTGCCGGCAGCAGAATCATACGAATACTGGCGCGCTCTCCGGAGAACAACGGCACAGGGATCAGGCGCATGACGCGGTAAATGCGGCCGAGGGATAACAAGGCCATGGCTACCATGGGGACTACCAGTGGGGGGTAAAATCCCTTGCCCTGAGTTAGCTTCCTCGCCCAGAATCCCAATCCGAAAATCAACAAAATCATCGCACCGGCCAGACCCAGGTACATATCATATTCCCACCAGCCCAAATTGCTGAGCATGGAGCGCACTTCCAGGGATTTTTCCGGGGGCACAATCATTACAAAGGATTTGACCAGATCCAGCAGGGTCGGGTAGCCGCCCAGGAATTCATCATCAAATTGATTTAATAATAAGAAGGGAGGCAGGAGACGGATCGCACTGAGCAAGCCGGCAAACAAACCTGCCTTGAAAATCGGCCAGAAACTGCGCCAGTGGCTGACCGCCAGAAAACCCAGAAACAGCATCGCCCAGACAAATTGATGAAAGGAGCCCTGTAAATAAATCACAAACAGCAGCCCGGCCATCTTCGCCACCCAGGCCCAGCTTTGATCGCCATCCAACAAATTTATAACCAGCAGGATGAACCAGGAGAAGAGGAAAGTACCCGCCCAGGTGATGTGCCCCACGCTGTAATGCGCCAGCAAATGACCATTGAGATTGAAGAGCAGGAACAAAATGGAAAAAGTGTAAGGCGAGAGTTTCAAGCGCCGCTTCAGACAAACCAATCCCCAAGCGCCCAGGCTGTAAAGCAACAGCGTATCCAGCAGCACAAACTGACCCACACTGAGGAACTTCAGCAGGTAAAGCTGCGGGGAGACAATGGCATCCGGCAGGCTCAAATAACGGTCAGTGACATTGCGCAGCGCGGAAGCATCACTCATGTGCAGGGGCAGCACCCCCTGGGTCAGCGCATCTTTTACAAACGCCAGGCGGGGCGCATTGATTTCCGCCCAGTCGTGATAGTCAAAAGGGATATTGCCAAAATTAAGGAACTTCGCCCACAAGCCCGCGCCCAATACAATCAACAGCACACACCAGCCGATATTCAACCAGCGGTTTTTTTTGCTGGGCGGCATAAAAAAAGCACGCGTGGTGCGTTCCATCATTTCCAGAATTTTGTTCATGGCTGCGTCCCTCCTGCGGGGTGAATTCACTTTCGATTGTACCAAAAGAATGGCCGTGAGGAGAGGGGAGGTTGGAGGGATTCTAACGTACACAGGGCTTAGCCAACGACGCTGATGTCGTAGGGTGGCGTTGAGGAGCGGCTGGAGTCACCTCTGATAGGAAGCTTGCGCTCCTCAACCCACCAAACACAAGCGTGTAATTCCACCCTTCGACAAGTTCTAGACAGGCCCTTCGACGGGGCTCAGGGCACGGACAGGGCTGGATTTTGTTTGGCTTGAGTTGCCATCATCGGCTTCGAAAAACTTTCCCTTATAGGGGACATAGCCAACAACGCCGATGTCGTAGGGTGGCGTTGAGGAGCGGCTGGGCTCACTTCTGATGGAAATTCCGCACTCCTCAACCCACCAAACATAAGCGTGTGATTCCGCCCTTCGACGGGGCTCAGGGCACGGACAGGGCTGGATTTTGTTTGGCTTGAGTTGCCATCATCGGCTTTGACAGGCTCTCCCCTATCGGGGACCTAGCCAACAACGCCGATGTCGTAGGTTGGCGTTGAGAAGCGGTTGGATCCACCTCTGTTGGAAATCCCGCGCTCCTCAACCCACCAAATCCACACCTGTGATTCCACCCTTCGACGGAGCTCAGGGCACGGGTAAGGTAGTTTTCAGCAAAAGAAAACCACATCTATTAACATTGGATTTGACGTTGTTTCAGTACTTAAGACTTTTCGGGAGGAGGCTATATGAGCTGAAAACATCCATTAAACTGACACCAGGATTATTGTGCATCGTTATCGTAGCTGTGATTACAAACCAAACAATAGTCAAACCGAGAAATATGGTAAATACCCGCATAGATGAGATTTCATGAGCAATTCTGTAGGCACGTAGAGTTAAAATTATTGAATATATCGAAAGGATAAAAGCCGGAAGTACCCTAATTACCACACCAATTTCTGGAATTAGCAAAGTAAAGGACAAAAACATTGAAATAATCGTTAATGGGGGTTTTACCAAAGCATCAAAATAGGCTTGAGTGCTGAATTTGGCTTTTCCTCGAAATATTTTCCCAACGATAAAGACAAGAATATTGTTAATGTAAAATACAATTGGAATTTTAATAAAGTTGATACCATAAGTTCTGATAAATATAGAATCCGGACTTGCAACATTTCCTAAATAGGATTCGTATTTTATTGGATAAATCCAACGAAAAATTAATGCATAAAGAACTGCTAATCCAGTAAAAATTGCCGCATATAACAAAACACCCATAAATGTATTCGTATGGCTGACATGGGATTTTTCATTTTGAAAAAACTCCTCATCCATTTTCCAAAAATTCAACCAAAGACGAGGAACCTCCCAAAATGGTCTGGGTGCAAAATCAGTTTCAGTCATTTGTTCTGGTTGCTCTGTTTGTTCTATTCGTCTCATTTTTCTCCATCTCCTAATGACATTTATTGAATTCTAAGATAGCTATATCCGTTTCATAAATATTTTAAAATTTGAAGACTAATTAAGAATCCACTCACAATTAAAAATGCACGTAAAAAAGAGATGTTATGAGCCACCTTGAATGAACGTATCGTTATCAAAAACGAAAATATCTGGAAAGAAATCCGGAAAATACTATACAAAAAAGTACTAAAAAAAGGAACTAATACCGGAAAATAAATTAGCGTGGTTATAATTTGAATGGGAGAATTGACCAATGAAAAGAAATAGGCCTGAGTACTAAAATTCCCTTTTCCACCAAACAATCTTGCAAGTATAAAAATCAGGAAATTTCCAAAATATAAAAATATGGGAAATAAAAATAATCCTTTAAAATAGACATCTGGAATTAAATTGCCAGAATTTGGATCAAACCATGGTTTGTTGATTATAAATTGTGTTGAATTGTTGTGATGACATAAAAAATTGAAGAGTAATTGTACGAGTGGAAGAATCGCGACAAACAATACAAAACCAAATATGGTATTTAAAATGTCAACATGCGATTTCTCATTCTGAAAAAATTTCTCATCCATTATCCAGAATTTCAACCAGAGAAGAGGGATCTCCCAAAACCGTCTGGGGGTACACTCAGGTTCGCTGATTTGTTCTACCTTCTCCATTTCTCCACCCTTCGTTGCATATTTTTTAGCTTCCTTCATGGGACGCCAGTTCTGCTGGTTAAAAATACTCATTATCTGGTTCTGTCTATTCCCAAAACTTTCCAGATCAAGTAATTCTATACCTTGAAAACATTATAGACAACCGTAAATCACGTTTGAAATATTTATTACTATGTTAATGAAATATGGCTTAGTTGTCATCATCGGCTTCGACGGAACCTAGCCAACAAGGCCGATGTCGTAGGGTGGCGTCGAGGAGCGTTTGGCATCACCTCTGATGGAAATCCCGCGCTCCTCAACCCACCAAACACAAGCGTCTAATTTCACCCTTCGACAAGCTCTGGACAGGCCCTTCGACGGGGCTCAGGGCACGGACAGGGCTGGATTTTGTTTGGCTTGAGTTGCCATCATCGGCTTTGATAGGTTCTCCCCTAACAGGGATTTAGTCAACGACATTGCAAGTGTAGGTCGGTGTTGAGCGGGACATTCATTCACTCTGACATTTCACTCAAGTAGCGAAACCCGACATATCCGAACAGGGTTTCCTGCATAATTTTTGTATTCATTGCCTATATGAAATAATAATGCACTATAGGATTTCATTTATGGTATCTTCTTTAGATACCCAAATATTTGTAAGTTGATTATAAATCCGCAGATTAATAAAAATGTCCGAAGAAATGATATATCATGGGTAACTTTTAATGCACGAAATACACACAAAAAATAATATATATTTACGCCAATCATCAGGATAAAATATAACGAAGTACCAATTACCGGAATTAATACAGAAAACCAAAATAGTGTAGAAATAAAATATATTGGAGGAATGACCAACGAGAGGAAATAGGCTTGTGTGCTGAAATTTCCTTTTCCACTAAATAATTTTGCAATAACAAATAAAATAGAATTCTGTGCATAAAGGATTATCGGTAATAAATATAATCCTCTAAAATACATACCTTGAATTAAATCTCCAGAATTTGGTTCAAACATAAATAAAGTATATGTCATTTGGAAAGGGCCGAGCTGGTGACTAACATTGATGAAGAACGCTTGAGTAATTGGTAAAATTGCAGCAAACAATAAAAAACCAAATATGGTATTTAAAATATCAACATGGGATTTCTCATTCCGAAAAAATTCCTCATCCATTATCCAAAATTTCAACCATAGAAGAGGAATCTCCCAAAACCGTCTGGGGGTACACTCAGGTTCATTGATTTGTTCTACCTGCTCCATTTCTCCACCCTTCGTTGCATATTTTTTTGGCTTCTTTCATGGGATGCCAGTTCTGCTGGTTATAAAAACTCATTATTCGGTTCTGTTTTTCCCCGAAACTTTCCAGATCAAATAATTCTATACCTAGAAAACATTATAGACAACCATAAATGATGTTTGAGATATTTATTAGTAAGTTACTGTAATATATCTTACTTAACATCAGCTTCAACAGGCTCTCCCATAACAGGGATCTAGTCAACAACATTGCAAGTGTAGGTCGGTGTTGAGCGGAACAATTATTCCCCCTGGCATTTCACTCAAGCAGCGAAATCCGACATATCCGAACCTTAAAATTCGACAGGCTCAGTCAACGACATGGAGTGCGTGCAATTCCACCCTTCGACGGGGCTCAGGGCACGGACAGGGCTGGATTTTGTTTGGTTTGAGTTGCCATCATCGGCTTTGACAGGTTCTCCCCTAACAGGGATTTAGTCAACGACATTGCAAGTGTAGGTCGGCGTTGAGCGGGGCAATCGTACACTCTGGCATTTCACTCAAGCAGCGAAACCCGACCTATCCAAACGGGATGACCTACATGATTTGGTCATTGCAATTGTATTGAGTTGTAATATTCGGCTTCTATAGGCTCAGTCAAAAACATGGAGTGTGTGTAATTCCACCCTTCGACGGGGCTCAG
>DHVR01000007.1 GCA_002412765.1 Leptolinea sp. UBA5203
ATGTTGCTGTATACAGCATGCCTCGTCCCTACCAGTTCCAGGTCATTTTCATGACATCAATATTCTTACAACTCCTTGCAATTAAACCCGCCTTATTCGATAATCTTTATATGGAATTTTATTGTTAATTGGTATAGACCCAGGTAAGGAGGGTTTTTTATGAGTACTCATAATAGCGCACATTCCCCGGTAAAATTTGAAGCCACAAAAATTCATCCCAAATCGCCGGTGCCATCGGATATTGAAATTGCGCAGGATGCGGTAGTAAAACCTATCGAGCAAATTGGCCGGGAACTGGGCCTGCTGGAAAGCGAAATGGAGTTGTACGGTCCGGTGATGGCCAAGGTTAAATTAGATGTGCTGGAACGCCTGAAAGACCTGCCTGATGGCAAGTACATTGACGTCACGGCAATTACCCCCACGCCATTGGGAGAAGGCAAAACCACCGTTACTATTGGCCTCTCACAGGCGCTGGGTGCGCATTTGGGCTACCGGGTGATGACCTGTATCCGTCAACCCAGCCAGGGGCCAACCTTTGGCATCAAGGGCGGTGCGGCCGGCGGTGGCTACAGCCAGGTGGTGCCAATGGAAGATTTTAACCTGCATCTTACTGGCGATATGCACGCTATCATCGCTGCCAATAATTTACTGGCAGCCGCCATCGATGCGCGCATTTTCCATGAAGCCACCCAAACCGATGAGCAACTCTTTCATCGGTTTTGTCCGCCGGATAAGCAAGGTGACCGTACCTTTGGCTTGGGCATGCGCGGACGTTTGAAAAAACTGGGTCTGGACTTAGTGGATCCGTGCGACCTGAGTATTGAGGACAGAAAGCGGATGTTTCGCCTGGACATGGACCCGGAAAAGGTCATTTGGAAGAGAGTTCTAGATACCAATGACCGCTATTTACGTGGTGTGACGATTGGGAAAGGGGTGGAAGAAAAAGGCATCAGCCGTAAAACAGGATTTGACATTGCGCCTGCCAGTGAGATCATGGCCATTCTGGCTTTGACCACTAGTCTGACGGATATGCGCGAGCGATTGGGAAAAATAGTGGTGGCGATCAGCCGGAGCGGTACACCTGTGACTGCCGAGGACATCGGTGTGGCTGGGGCACTGACCGTGTTAATGAAAGATGCAATCAAGCCTACCCTGATGCAAACTCTGGAAGGTACGCCGGTTTTTGTGCATGCCGGACCATTTGCCAATATTGCCCACGGCAACAGTTCCATCCTGGCGGATAAAATCGGCTTGAAACTGGCGGATTATGTGATCACAGAATCCGGTTTTGGTGCGGATATGGGCATGGAGAAATTCTTTGATATCAAGTGCCGCACCTCAGGCCTGGTGCCCAATGTAGTGGTGCTGGTGGCCACGGTGCGGGCATTAAAAATGCACGGCGGCGGACCCAAAGTGGTGGCGGGAAAGCCGCTGGATCAGGTCTATAAAATGGAGAATCTGGGTTTACTTAAGAAGGGGTTGCGAAATTTAACGCATCATGTGAAAACGGTGCGTAAATTTGGCATTCCGGTGGTGGTGGCGATCAATAGTTTCATTACCGATACTGAAGCGGAATTGGATCTGATCCAGAAGTGGATCATCGGGGAAGAATGTGCGGAAGCCGCTGTCGTTTGCCGAAATTGGGAGCTAGGCGGGGAAGGGGCTATTGAATTGGCTGAAGCGGTGGTGAAGGCTGCCAATAAACCGTCCAATTTTGATTATCTCTATCCACTGGATATGTCGATTAAGGACAAAATTGATACCATCGCCAGGGAAGTCTACGGCGCGGAAGGAGTGGATTACAGCTCGATCGTCGAGGAGCGTATTCTTGAATATACCCGCCTTGGCTATGACAAATTACCCATCTGTATGGCAAAAACGCATCTGAGTATCAGTCACGATCCTAATCTGAAAGGCGTGCCACGCGGATACCGCATCCCCATCAACAGTATTCGCGTTTCCGTGGGGGCCGGGTTTGTTGTTCCCCTGGTCGGGACGATGAGCACCATGCCGGGACTACCCACGCGGCCGGCTTTCTTTGATATTGATCTTGATCTTGAAAGTGGAAAAATCGTGGGATTATCTTAAAAATTGATTCTCAAACGACTGTCAAAAGGTCATTTGCAAGGAAGCCGCTGTCATAAATACGGGTAAACATTTAGATAATCTCCACATGTAGAGGCATTTCCTGAATTGCCTCTACATAGTAGACAACTCCCTGGGATAAAGACTGCAAATTCTTGAAAAAGAGAAGTATATTAAATCCTGAAAGTACTCAATGAAGATAGGTCAATTATGGTTTGGATTGAAAAGACCCTCAGGGTTTCAAAGACCCTTAGGGTCTGGCATATCGTTTATTAGGCCATCCCATATATTTGTACATTCATTTCGCAATACGGTATAATCCAGCAAGAAACCTTTGGTTTTCATAGTCACAAAATTGAGATGATAATCCCTACCTGCTTGTGGAGGAAATGATGATTGAGGAAATAGAAGAATATGGTGGGGTCGATGTAGGACAGCGGCTGCGGGATTTACGGGAACAACGCAATGTATCCATGCGTTCCTTGGCGAAATTGAGCGGTCTTTCGGCCAATGGATTGAGCATGATTGAACGCAATCTGACTTCTCCTTCCGTAAGTACCCTGACTAAACTAGCCAAGGCGCTGGAAGTGCCCGTGGCGGCATTTTTCCGAGAGCAAAATCAGAAATCAAAAGTTGTGTTTTGCAGACAAAGTGAACGCAATGAGATTCATTTTCTGCAAGGCAAATGGGAAGGCTTAGGCGGCGATCAATTTGAAGGGCAGCTCGAAGCTTATATCCTGATCACAGAACCCAATGGTTCCAGCGGGGTGCACAAACTATTACATTCCGGCAATGAATTTGTATTCGGCCTTGAAGGTCAATTGGAGTATGAAATCGAAAATCAACGCTACCTGCTCAATCCGGGAGACAGCCTTTTTTTTCTCTCCAATATGGAACACCGCTGGCATAACACCGGCACGGGCATTGCCCGCGCCATGATCATTGTCTCCGGGTATGATCCGCACGATTCCCCCGGGGAATATCACCTGACTTCTCCCACACCCAAGATATAAAAAACAGCCGTAAGGCTGTTTTTGTTTTAGAGATTTAACCAGGAAGCGGCTGCTTTGGGAAGATCATTTTGGGAGCCAACCTTTTTGGTGCAATCCGGAAGGGAATCCAAAAATAGTTTGCCATAAGCTTTGGTCAGGATGCGCCGGTCATAGACTACCACAACCCCGCGGTCCGATTTGGAGCGGATAAGGCGGCCGAATCCCTGGCGGAAACGCAGAATGGCTTCCGGCAGCATGTATTCGTTGAACGGATTCTCAAAAGTTTCCGAGCGGGCGGCAATGATCGGGTCCGAGGGCACATCAAATGGCAGTTTGGTGATAGCTACCACAGAAAGGGCTTCCCCGGGGACATCCACGCCTTCCCAGAAAGAGCGTGTTCCGAGAAGTACGGCTTTATCCGATATTTTGAAGTTTTCCAATAAAGAATTTGCGGAAGCGCCCTGTCCCTGTTCATACAAAGTGATATCGGCTTTCATCAGGGGCATGGCCAGGGTTTCGGAGGTTTTCCTTAATTGCGTGTAGGAAGTATATAAAACCAGCAATCTTCCGTCCGTTGCCGTCGCCAGGCTGAGCAAGGATTGATCAACCACGCGTTGATATTGGGCGGCAACATTGGGCTCCGGAATGTCGTTCAGAATATATAACAAAACCGAGTTTTCATAGTCAAAGGGGGAGCCGACCATTAATTCATCTGCTTCTTCAGCAAATAAACGGTTGCGAATATAGTCAAAATCACCGTTGGTTGTCAGGGTGGCAGAGGTGAGGATGACGCTGTTCTTCTCATGCCAGAGGAATTTTTGCATCAAAGGTCCGATGTGCAGCGGCGCGGCATTGACACTGATCTGACCATTACGCGGAGAGAGGTCCAGCCAGTAAATATACTCTGCCATGGGTTGGCTGATCAATCCGTTCAAAGTATCTTTGGTTTCGCTGAGCGAGCGAATGATGTTGGTAATGCTGTCCACCTGATCAAAGAATTCATCCTTGGATTGGGTTTCCACTTCGTTGTAGGCTTTGATCAAGGATTGTAATTGGGTGAGCAGGGCCTTGAGCGTGTCCTGGGTGGAATCCCAGGTGATTTCCACTTCGGTCCAGGCAGGCTGGGTGCGGGTGGCGGGGATGATCCTTTCCTGTTGGCCATACAGACTGACCGGTTTGCCATCCCGCTGATCTTCCAGGTACAGGTTCAGGGTCTGGAAGACGGATTTAAGATCCTGTTCCAAGCGGAAGGCAAGATCGGTGATTTTCTGAGTCATTTTGTCGGCTACGGCATATTCGGCGGGGGAGATTAGCTCTTTGATCAGCACCAACAATCGACCCAGTACGCCGGTGCTGGTGCCGCCCATTTCGCGGAAGAGGGTGGTCAGATCGGATTGATTGATGCGGTAGCTGAGGGCGTTGGTGGTGGCGGATTCAATGTGATGGCCTTCATCAATAATCAGGTATTTATAATCCGGCAGAACGCGGTTGCCCATAGCCACATCGGAAAGCAAGAGGGCATGGTTGACCACAATCAAGTGGGCGTTTTGAGCGGATTGTTTGGCCAGGTAATAGGGACACAGACCGCCCAATCGGGAAAGACAGGCTTCCGGGTGGCAGTTCTCCGTTTCAGAGGAGAGTTTCATCCAGATATCCCTTTCGATGGGGCCGTTGAGATTGATTTCGTTTCGGTCACCGCTGCCGTTTTGGGAGAGCCAGATCATGATTTTTGCCAGGACGCGCATGGTGTTGGCATTTTCAGGTCCGCGATTGCGCAAGGCTTCAAGACGTTTGGGGCAAAGGTAATTGGAACGGCCTTTAAGCACCACGGCTTTGATATCCAGATCCAGAGCAGCTTTTAAATCCGGGATGTCTTTGTTGATCAATTGATCCTGCAGGTTGATGGTATTGGTGGAGATCACCACGCGCTGCTGATTTTTTTGCGCCCACATGGCGGCAGGAATTAGATAGGCGAAGGACTTGCCTGTACCGGTACCGGCTTCCACCATCAGATGCTGACCAGTGGAGATGGCATTGGTCACCGCGTGCAGCATCTCAATTTGTTGGTTGCGTTTCTCGTATTGCTTGAAGTGCTTGGAGAAGGCTCCGCCGTGTTCCAGAATCGCGCCAAGTTCTTCCGCATCCAAGGGGATGGGTGGGTCGAGGGGTTCCAGGGCTTTGCCAACCGAATCTTCCAATTGGCTGATCAAGCGGCTGTTTTTTAACCAATCCGGCTGTGATTGGCTGATGGCTTCACCGCTGTGCGTTTTGAGGATGGATTGGAATAGAAAATACGCGCCCCAATGGATGGGTTTGGAAAGACGTACCAATTCGGCAATCAAGGCGACGGGTAATTCACTGGCCAATTCCTGCAGCTTATTGTAGACCGCATAGGTCAGCTTGGAATCATCCAATGCCCGGTGCAGGGAACCCAGGTGGATGATTCCCAATTGCTGTCCCAAAGCGCCCAAATTATAGCGGGAAGCCCCAGGCAAAAGTACTGCGGCAAGTTCGTAAGTGTCGATGACCGGGTTATTATTAAGTATCTTTAGATTCTGTAAAAAGGAAAGATCGAATTGGACGTTGTGTCCAACCACCGGGGCGTCACCTACAAAGGCGGCAAATTCAGGAATCACATCATGAATTTGGGGGGCATTTGATACCATTTGGTTGGTAATACCCGTAAGGCGGGAAATCATGGGAGGGATGGGTCGATTGGGGTTTACCAGGCTGCTCCATTCGGCGATGACCCGGTTTCCATTAAACTTTACAGCTCCGATTTCGGTAATGGCATCTTGATCGGGATCAAGGCCAGTCGTTTCAATATCCAGTGCTACTATGGGTTGCATGGGACAAATTATACCAGAGGAATCCGCTTTGGTTATGACGGGTGAGGTTTGGTACAATATCTGAAATCAACCACGCCAGCAGGCTCAGGGCAGGATAAAAACCATGAAAATAACCTATCATCCCGATGATGGAATGCTGTTTTTTGAACAAAATACTAACGCGGCGATTCAAATCCTCAACGCGGGATTTTCCTTTGAGTATAAAGTGGGTCGCAAAACCATTCTCGAATCCTCAACTGGACTGAAATTCTCGCTTGAAGAAAAAGCCAGCCGGCTGGAAAAGGGATTGGGGCAGGGCAGGTACGAAGCCTATACGGCAGCTTCCACCATTTGTCAGGCTAAATACCATCTGGAATTGTTTCAGCCCGATGACACAGCATTTGCATTTTGGCGATTAAGCATCCAGAATCAGGATGAAAGCCCCTATCAGATCATGGAGTTTCGTTTGCTGGAAATGTCTGCTCAAAAAGCAGGTGAAATCCAGCTTGCAGGCCGACAGGGAGATTTGCGATTCTTCTCCCAGGGCTGGCAATCCTGGTCTCATACGGCTTCCTACGGTATAGAGGATCGGATGGTCACATCCAACCTTTCCGTGGCACAGGCGCCCCTGTGTTACGATCATGGCACTCCTCGTTCCCGCCGCAAGGGCAGCTTTTCCAGTGACTTTTTTACTGTATTAAGTGATCCAGCCAGCCAGACAGGTGTACTGCTGGGGTTTATTTCCCAACAGGAACAATTTGGCGCCATCTCGGTGGATTTGCATGACCTGTTCACCCTCAGGCTGTTTTCAAAAGGAGATGGGGCGCGACTTCTGCCTGGCCAAATGATGCAAACCGATTGGGCGGTGCTGCAGGACGTCAGCCTGATTGGGGATCCCCTGGCAGCCTATACAAGCCTGGTACAGGAGTTTCATGGGCTGGCGCAGGTACCCGAAACCTATGCGGGCTGGTGCTCCTGGTATTATTTTTATCAAGCCATCTCCGAAACGATCATACGGGAGAATTTGCAGCAGATTGGTAGTTTGAAGGAAAGCATCCCTCTTAAATTGGTGCAGATTGATGATGGCTACGAAAAGCAGGTGGGAGACTGGTTGAAATTTGCGTCAACCTTCCCGGATGGCGTAGCACCCTTGGCACATGAAATCCAGCAAGCTGGTTTTATGCCGGGTTTGTGGATGGCGCCGTTCATTGTGCATCCAAAGTCCGATTTGATGAAAGAGCATCCGGATTGGATTTTGCGCAACCGCCTGGGGCAGCCGGTCAATGCCGGTTTTATTTGGAATGTTTTTACAACAGCCCTGGATCTCACCCATCCGGATGCGTTGGCGTATGCGCTGGAGGTTGTGCGGGTGGCCGCTGAGGAATGGCATTACCCCTATCTGAAATTGGATTTTCTGTATGCTTCAGCGTTGCCTGGTGTGCATCATGATCCCAGTTTGACCCGTGCCCAAATTTTGCGGCGAGCCTTTGAGCAATTAAGGGCAGTGGTTGGCCCCGAGGTCTATTTATTAGGCTGCGGTGCGCCTATGGGCCCTTCCATTGGCATCTTTGACGCCATGCGCATCGGCGCGGATGTCAGCGGCAGTTGGAATCCGAAATATCTCGGTATGGAACGGCCTTTCCTGGGGGAGCCCAACATGCCTTCTGCGCGCAATGCCATTCAAAACGTACTTACTCGGCAGTCCATGCACCGCAAGTGGTGGATCAATGATCCAGATTGTTTACTAGTACGCGCGGATAGTGAACTCACTTACGAGGAAGTAAAAACTCTGACCAGTGTGATTGGCCTATCTGGTGGGGCGTTTCTGGTCTCCGATAACATGCCGGCCTTATCCGCCGAACGACTGGCTTTGATTCAGAAAGTGATGCCGATTCATGATTTTGATGTTTCTGTCCCGGATTTAATGACCCACACCATCCCCGAGAGGATGCTGGTGAATTGCCAGACTCAGCAGGAAGCATGGAAGGTGCTGGGCTGTTTCCATTGGGGCAACTGGGCGGAGAAAGTGACTTTTTGTTTGAAGGACTATGGGATTCCTGACGGTCTATATTGGCTGCGTTCCTTCTGGGATGACAAAGTCACCCAGGCGGATACCAATCAAGAACTGACGTTTGATCTGACTGCCCACGGTTGTCTGGTACTGGCAGTGCGCAAGGTTCGGGAAGAACACGCGATGTATTTGGGGAGCAGCTTCCATTTGCTGCAGGGTGTGGAATTGATCAAACAGGAAGAGACTCCGGTCAATCTTGTATTTTCGCTAAATCTTCACCAACAAATGAGTGGCTGGGTGGATGCTTATCTCCCTCGGAAACTCAGTTCGGTCTGGGTGGAGCAGAAACAGATTGCCTGGGAAGAAATTCTTAATAAAGTACTCCGGATTCCTGTCAGCGGAAATGGAAAAGTCGCGATTCAGTGTATTTACGACTGAGAATTCTTGCAATCCTCCAGAATAGGTGAATATAAAGTAGGGGCGACCGGCCGGTCGCCCCTACTTGTTCGTTCATCAGCGTGTCTTGAAAATAAGGAAAACGCTTTTATCGTTTGAATTGAAATCAGGAGTTATTCATTTTTCTGTACTTGTTCCTGAGCCGGTTTCTTTTTCTTTCTGGAGAGTAATTTCACCAGCAAGTAAATCGGGACGGTGATGACCAGGATAACGGGAGCTACAAAGAGCAGAATCCAGATTAAGACCGAGCCGATCCCCATGAGCACATTGACCAAGGTTTCCAAAGCGTCTTTGGCAATAAAAAGTGGCTGCCAGTTGGCAAAATCAAAGCCGCCTAGATCTTTCTTTTTTTGGTCTAACTTTTCTTGCAAGTCTTTTCGAATTTGATTGAGCTCTTCTTCACTTTGGTTGATGGTTACATTGATTGAGGAATAGGCAGAGGATTCTTCATAATATTTCATCTCCCCTTTGATGCGTTCAATATCAGAATCCAATTGTTGGATCTCTTTATAAATTGCCATCACATCTTCGATTTTCTTAGCAGAATCCAGAAAACTTACCATGGTAGCTTTGGCTGCTTCCAAACTAGTAAGCTGCGCATTTAAGTCGGTATATTCTTTGGTGACATCCTGACCACTTATGCTTTCATTGGCGATATCCAGATCGGGATCATTCACCTGGGAACGCACAAAATCCATGGCGTCATTCAAACGATCAGCCGGAACTCTGAAATTGATGGTTGCCTGGGAGAGGTAATAATATCCATAGCCTTCAATGTATTGTGAAACGCGGTTAATATTGGATTGAATAACAAATCCGCCAAACTCATCCGCCATACGTTGAATGCTGGTGCTGGAGGCTTGAGGATCAGTCACGGTGATTTCTATCGCAGCGTTATGAATAATCATGCGGTCAATTGTGCTGGCTTGCCCACCTGCATAATCGCCATCCGCTGCGGGCGCTTCCCGCGGCAAGATTTCATTATTCTGCATTTCAGGAGCATAACCGGAAACACCACCATCCGCAGAACTGACGGTCATTTCACTCATCATATTTTCAACAGAGGCAGGCGCATGGGCTGCACAACTGCTTAACAAGAAAACCATTATCAGAAAAATTCCAATCTGTTTCTTCATCTGATCTCTCCTCAGGCTTTACTATAAATCTGGTTAACGGATTGATTTGGCGTATTTACTTGTTAAACGGAAGGAAGTAAAAAAAAGTTCCCTGGATTACCAACCTTGTTTTAACCGCAGTGCATGTCTTCGGGGCAGTCCTTTATCAATGATTCTTTGTTGAACTTTGGAAACATCATATTCCACCCGCATCAAGCGCCAGGCTTTTTGTTCGGTATCATATAGGGCAAAAGAAGCCCTTGGGTCATGATCTCGAGGTTGACCCACGGAACCGGGATTCAGAATGGTGCGCCCGTTGATCTTGTAAACTTCGCCAGGAGCCAGATATTTCCAGATGGCTTTTCTGGGACCATCACTTTCCACATAAATGGTGGGTTGATGGGTATGGCCGACGAAGCAAATGTCCGTCTCAAAATATTCAAAATTGATGGAAGCCGTGTAAGTGTCCAGTAAATATTCCCAAACAGGGTTTCGTGGACTGCCGTGTACCAGGCAGACATTTTCAATAATTTCTTTTTCTTTTGCAAGACGAAGAAATTGCATACTATTGGCTGATAGGACTGATTTAGTCCATTGTGCTGAAATCCTGGCGTCTCGATTGAAGGCTTCCAAGTTAATATTGCCAAGGGTGGCCGCGTCGTGATTGCCAGTGAGTGTGATCAGATTGGGTAGGGATTGAATGATTTCCACGCATTCATTGGGATCGGGGCCATATCCGACGATGTCGCCTAAACACCAAACAGCGTCGTACCTTCTGGCGGCGCTTAAAACAGCCTCCAGAGCTGATAAATTTGCATGGATGTCAGAAATTACAAGTACGTGCATAATCCTTCACGGTAGATTAAATTGAAATGTCCAATGGCCCGGATTTGATTCTTCCAAGGTAGAGGCAAGTCCACCTATGATGATCCATGTTTTCCCAGGTTTCAACGCTAACGACTCGCCGGCTTCGGTAAAGAATTGAAGCGGGTGATCAGTACCAACAAATTTCCAAACCCCTTCAACTGCAAGGCCATCCCGGAATAAAACAACCCGTTGACCGTTCCAGTTATACCATAAACCAACATCATGCAAGGTAGGTGCATATTGGGTATAAGGTGCAAACAATAGGATGACGTTCTCGGCATGGATCAGTTCATTATTATTGCGGTCAATCAATGGGATCATACTGAGATTATTATCCGCAGCCACTTTTTCAATCCAGCGCAGGTAGCTTCCTTCGATATCGTCAAACTGCCATTCGCCAATATTGTAGGCGTTAAATTTGACCATCAAACTTTCGGCAGCAACACCGGTTTTGGGTCGGTTCGAATCAAAATACATTCCCTTTAAATCGGGCTGGAAGTCAGTGGTTCCTTCCAGTTGGTTGTAATACTGGGTCAGAAGAGAAGTATCAGCAAAAACACTAAAAACACTGTGATCGCCAACGTCACACAATGCAGGACAGGTTTTGGGTGCCTGAGAGATAGCACGATTCCCCAATTGATTGATGAGGGTTGGATTTACACTGGATTGATCCGCGCCGGCATAGCCCAGAATTCCTTGATACATCCGTACCAATTGGGCATCCACCAGACGACCGGATCGGATGGGGCCAACCTTTTCTGCGTCCTCTCCGTAATACAAGGCCAAAAAGCGATTGGTGCCTTCACCAATGAAATAATCAAAAACCATATCTGCACTGGAAAGTCCGGCGTGCGGCCTGCCTTCCCGGGGAAAATTGGAGACTTTGACCATCACAGGGTGACGCTTTAAAAGTTCTTGGTTTTCAACCATCAATCCAGTCAGTGGATTCATCCCTTCGGGATATACCTCAGGTCCGGCAATAACCGGTGTAGAAGTGGGTGTCATGGTCGACGTTGCAGCCGGGCTTGGTGCGTTCGTGGGAATACTGGTAGCGGTACTCGTGGGATTCCTTCGGGTCGGTGTATTTTCCAAGGTGGGTTCCGCAATCGGTTGAGATGAACAAGCACATACCAACAAAATGAAAGCAGGGATTATGAGTAGTTGGTAGTGAGTTGTTTTCTTCATGTACTTCCTCAATGGATCAGGGCAAATCAAAATACAGATAATACTTTCCTGCATCAGTTTGTTTAAATTCGGAAGCTAATCCAGCGATGACAATCCAGGTGTTACCAGGTTTCAGGCGATAAGGTGTGCCATCCTGATTTAAGAATACCATTGGTTTATTTCGATCCGGAGTGTACCAACCGCCTTGTATCATGACCCCGTCACGGAAGAAGTAGGCTTTTTCTCCGTGAGTGTTGTTCCAGATTTTGACATCGTGAGCGGTTGGTGCAATTTCATTGTATTCAGCAAAGAGAATGATAATATTTGAAAAGCTGATCTGATCGCCATTCACTTCATCCACCAGAGGGATCAGAGGATAATCAGCATCATCCCAGGATTCGATCCAGCGCAAGTACTTGCCGCTTGCCGCATTAAAGCGCCATTCACCACGATTCCAGCGGATAAATTGCACACCAACCGTATCTGCAGGTTGGTTACTGAAGGGTGCCTGATTATCAAAAACCCAACTATTGAGGTAAGGTTTCTTGTTCTCAATTCCCTTATCATTGAGGAATTTTGTTACCTCATTGGTAATGACGTAAACGCCTGTCGCGTCATGGGTTTCGTATCCACAAATGGGCGGGCAGGGGGATTCTTTAAATGCCAGAGAGTGTTCTCCCAGAATTTCCTGTATCACTTCTGTCCGGGCTTCATCGGCGTTGCCATAAACCAAAATCCCCTGAAACATACTGGTTAGTTGGGGATCAACCAAACGTCCAGATCGCAAGGGCCAGGCTTTGGGTGTGTCTTTACTATAGAATAACGCCAGGAAGCGGTTCATATATTCGCCGATATAATATTCAAAAACTACATCCGCGTAGGACAAACCTGCATGCGGGCGGCCTGTGCCAGCAGGGAAATTGGAAATTTTGGATAAAATGGGCCGGCGTTCCAGTATAGCAGGATCATCCACTTTTTCACCTGTCAGTGGATTGATATCCGGTGGAAAGCCATACAAACCATAGATATGATTTTCACCTGCTGAAGGCAAGGCAAAGAGATTGAGGTTTCCTTGTTGATTAATCGCAAAGGGAGTTGGGGTAAAAGCAACATCATTGGGTTCAACCAAAACCATCTCAGGGACAGGTGTCGGTGTGGGTATCTCGGTGGGCACGACAGTATCCGTGGGGACAGATACCTGGATGGTGGCTTCCCAAGGCTGGGTAACCGGCTGGCGTTTTTCCATCGGTTGGCAGGAACCCAATAAAACGCTCAGGAGAACCGTGAAATGAATTATTCTTTTGCGGATGACCATAAGATTATCTTTTGGATGATTAGCTCCGCTACGTCGCTTTTTAGCATCATGGGGTGGTGTTCTATCGATCCATCCGCCAAAATTAAAGCAACTTGATTGGTATCTCCTTCGAACCCCGTGTTCGGTTTGGAGATATCATTGGCGACAATCATATCCAATCCTTTTTTGCGAACTTTTTGTGATGCGTATTCGATGACTTGCTCACTCTCTGCTGCGAAACCAATCACTTTGATGTTTAACTGCTGACTTTCTTTCGCTTTGTGAACAGCAGAGAGAATATCCTCTGTCAGTTCCAGTTCAAGTTGTGGAATGCCATTGGCTTTCTTTATTTTAGTCTCATTTTGTATGGGGCGAAAGTCTGCAACGGCCGCGGACATGACCAAAACATCATGGAATGCGATTTGGTCCAATACCGCAGCATGCATGTCGCTGGCGCTGACCACATCTATGACTTTAATTTGATCCGGCAGGGTGAGATGGTGAGGAGATATGATCAATGTGACCTCCGCGCCAGCGTCCGCGGCAGCCCGGGCTACGGCCACGCCCTGTTTGCCTGAGGAACGGTTGGTAATACGGCGCACGGGGTCAATAGCTTCCTGGGTGCCCCCAGCAGTGATTAATATTTTTTTTCCCTTGAGTGGTCCTTCGCGCGAGAGAAGATAGCGAATTCGGGCAGCCACATCGACTGGTTCGGCCATGCGGCCAAGGCCAATCAGTCCAGAGGCCAGGTGACCTGGCACGGGGCCGATAAAATGAAGCCCACGCTCTTTTAAGATTGAAACATTGGCTTGCGTGGCTGGGTGATCATACATCCCGGCATCCATGGCTGGGGCGAGTAACATGGGGCAGTGGCAGGCTAGAGCGGTCACAGTGAGCAGATTATCCCCGAAGCCATGCGCTAACTTGGCCATGGTGTTGGCGGAGGCGGGCACGATGGCGTAAAAATCGGCTTTGTGTCCCAGCCCGATGTGGGTAACATGCCCTTCGGAACCCCACAGATCCTCTTCGGTATAGGCTTTCACCCCGGTGACGGATTGGAAACTAAGCGGCGTGATAAATTTGGTGGCACTCTCCGTGAGAATCGCGGAAACGATTGCACCTTGTTTGGTTAAGCGGGAGGCTAATTCCACAGCTTTATAGGCGGCGATGGAACCGGTGACTCCCAGAAGAATTTGTTTGTCCTGGAATGGATTAGTCATGAGTTTGATTCATCTCCCAGATCAGCCGAATCCCATCCAGGGTCAACCAGGGATCAACGTGGTTAATGGAGGGAATGAGCTCGGCAATCATGCTGGCCAGTCCACCAGTAGCAATCACGGTGGTATCCTCGCCCAATTCTTTCTTAAAACGCTCAATCATACCTTCCACCAGACCTACATAGCCAAAGATCAGGCCGGATTGCATGGCGTGCACGGTGTTCTTGCCGATGACGGATGGAGGAATGGCCAGATTAATTTTGGGTAATTGAGCTGTGCGTTCAAACAGGGCTTCTGCTCCAATATTAATTCCCGGGGCGATGGCGCCGCCCAGATATTCGGCGTCTCTGGAGACGGCGTCGAAGGTAGTCGCTGTGCCAAAATCCACAATGCAGGCCGGTAGACTATAATAGGCCTTGGCTGCTGCCGCATCCACGATGCGGTCCGCACCGATGGTGGAGGGGTTGTCATAGGCGATGGTAATCCCGGTCTTCATGGTGTGATTGAAGATCATTGGACGCAGGCCGAGAAAGGTTTTGCAGGCTTCGGAAATTTTATCCGTCAGCGGAGGGACCACGGAAGCAATGAAAATGCCGTGAAGTTGACTGGCCGTGATGCCATAATGGCTGAGAAATCCGGAGATTTGCACACCGTACTCGTCTGGCATGCGGTCATAGGACGTGGCCATACGCCATTTGGCGGTCAGGTCATCGCCCTGGTAGAGGCCAATGGTGATATTGGTATTGCCGATGTCAATGGCAAGCAGCATAAATATTATCCTTTGTTAATCCGCAGCGCGGATGGCTTCGATTATTTCAGCGGCTACATCATAACGATGGAAGGCCGGCATGAGATAAACGCCCTGAACAAAGGAGCGCATCTCATTAATTAATTCTATCGCAATTTTGATTCCGGTTTTAGTTTTTTGGCCCTCAATTTGGCTGTCTTCGGCGTCCTGCATTTGCTGCAGGTAGCGTTGGGGAATCTCAATGCCGGGGACTTCCTGATTCAGGAAGGTTGCATGGCGTACACTGGCGATGGGCAGGATCCCCACAAAAATGGGAATGGGCAGTTTGCCCAGCTCGGCTTCTGCCTGCTGCAAAAAGCGGCGGGCAATTTCGGGATCATAAACCGGCTGGGTCAGAATGAAATCCGCGCCGTTTTCGATTTTTTTAGCCAGGGTCTTGATTTCTTTCTCGGCATTTTTAGGATTTAAATTAAGCGCGGTACCCACCACAAAACTGGTGCGCTGGCCGATATTGTGACCGGTATGATCCAACCCCAGGTTGAATTCCTGTTTGATCAGTTTAATTAATCCGGAGGGCACCAGGTCATATTGATCCATGGCTTCCGGGTAATCGCCGATGGAGGTTGGGTCGCCCATGACAACGAAAATGTTGCGCACTTCCAGGGCATGTGCAGCCAGCAGGTCTCCCTGCACGCGCAGCAGATTGCGCCCGCGGGTGGGGAAATGCAGTACGGTTTCGATGTTCAGTTCTTTTTGCACCAGGTGACAGACGGCCCAGGGGCTCATGCGCATGCGTGCCATGGGGCTGTCGGCGACGTTGATTACATCCGCCCCCGCTTCTTTTAACAGACTGGCGCCAGCCAGCAGTTTATGAGTGGAGAGGCCTTTGGGGGGATCCATCTCAATGGCGACGATGAATTTTCCGGCGGTAATTTTCTTGCATAATTCCGTAGGCTGATCTTCCAGCGAGATTTCGGTGCTTTCACTGTTGACGGAGATGGACTCCAACTTCAGCGTCTTGAAATCCACGCCATTAAAGCGCTCCGCTATGGAAGCGATGTGAGCTGGGGTGGTGCCGCAGCATCCGCCAATGATGGACGTGCCGGCTTTCCAAAAGGTGAGGGCATACTGACCAAAATATTCCGGTGTAGCCGGGTACATGAAGCGTCCATCCACATTTTCAGGCCAACCTGCGTTCGGCATGACCGAGAAACTGGCTTCCGGGACGGCTTTGCGCATGGTGCGCAGGATGCGCAAGATTTGGTTGGGGCCGCCGGAACAATTGATACCGATCACATCAACGCCCAGGGCGGCAATGTCTTTTGCCACCCGTACCGGGTTGTCGCCCAATAGGGTACGGTCATCGCGGGTGAAGGTCATCGAGGCGATGATCGGAATCTCCGCAGAGGCTTCCCTGACGCCCTTGATGGCTTGCAGGATCTCATTGAGGTCCGAAATGGTCTCGATGATGATGGCGTCCACGCCGCCTTCAATCAGATATCCGGCTTGTTCTTTGAAAACCTTGCGGGCTTCCGCCTGCTGGATTTTACCAAAGGGCGCCAGGCGCGCACCCAGCGGGCCGATATCGCCAACAATGAAGATTTCCTTAAAGGAAGCATCGGCTGTTTTGCGGGCCAGGTCCACGCCAGCAAGATTGATTTCACAGATTTTATCCTGTAAATTTGAACGATCCAATTTAAAGCGATTCGCGCCAAAAGTGTTGGTTTGAATCATGCGCGCGCCGCTCTCAATATACAGGCGGTGCACGTCGGCCACGATGGCCGGCTGCTCAAGATTTAAGGCATCCAGGCAAGTCTCAATATCCAGACCGCGCTGATTGAGAGTCGTGCCCATCGCGCCGTCGCCGACCAGAGGTGTGGATTGTTGTAAAGCGGCTCGAAAGCCGGAATAATTTCTTGTTTTCATGCCAATTTTCCTTTTTATTCCATCAACTGCTGCAAGCGGTCTTCCCCGACAGAATAGTACTTGGCCTGGGGGTGATGCAGGAGAATGGCAGCGGTGGATTGTTCAGGCACCATCTGGAAAGCGGAGGTGAGGATCATACCCAGATCCTTTTCGGCGGGTAGGAGTTGGAAGACCTTTTGATGATCGTCCAAATCCGGGATGGCCGGGTAGCCCCAGGAATAGCGCTGACCCTGTTCTTCGCCCAGGTTCAACTCGCGGCGAATGTGGCGGTGCAGGTATTCCGCAGCGGCTTCCGCCATTTGAACACCCAGACCGTGCACAAAGTAGGCTTCTGAATAGTCACCGGCAGCCTGTAAGACTTCAAATTTCTGGGTGGCTTTGGCACCCACGGTGACAATCTGCAGGGCGACCACGTCCATACGCTCGGAACCCAGCGGCTCAAAGTAATCGCTGAGACAAAGCAGTTCGCCTTTGGGCTGGCGCGGGAAGGTGAAGCGGGTCAATTCCTTGCGCGGGCTGCTGTCTAAACTGTCCGGATCAAAGAGGATCAGGTCATTGCCGTCTGCCTGGGCCGGCCAGTAACCGTACACACCCTGCGGCTGCAGCCAGGGATCTTTCAAAGCGTCCTTGCGCATGGCATTCAGGCGCTCTTCGTATTCTTTTTCCAGGGCAATCCAATCCTCGCCGCGTGTGTTCTTGGCGCCCCATGAGAGGCGGAATAATTCGCGTTTGGAGAGGCAGGTGAAGACGGCGTCCAGCGGCATTTCCTTGACGTGTTTGGCTCCCCAGAATGGCGGTTTGGGCAGTGTGACTGCTTTTTCCACTGCGGAGCGGCTGCCAGCGGCGGCCTTACCGGAGGCAGCATGAGGGAGTTTGCCTAATTCGAAATCGGCTTTATCCCGCGTATCCTGGATCAGGGCCGCTTTTTGCTCGGGAACGCGCAATTGTTCCAGCACGTCCAGACCTTCAAAGGCGTCCTTGCAGTAGAAGACACCGGGTTCGTAATAGCTGCCGTCCTCGGTTTGCAAAATGCGCCGGCCAAAGCGCGGATTAATGGCCGCACCGCCGATTAGCACCGGGAAGGCCAGATTTCTGCGCTGTAATTCATTGACGATCAAGGGCATCTGCTTGCTGGTACTGACCAGAAGGGCGCTCAGGCCGATGGCATCCGCCTTGTGTTTCACCGCTTCCGCGATGATGGTTTCGGCGGGTACCTGTTTGCCCAGGTCAATCACCTCAAAACCATTGTTGGAGAGGATGGTTTTGACCAGACCCTTGCCAATATCGTGCACGTCGCCGTAAACGGTTGCCAGAACGATCTTACCTTTGGAGGACCCAGCTACCTGATCCAGATAATTTTCCAGATAGCTGATGGATTTCTTCATCACCTCGGCGGATTGCAGAACAAAGGGCAGGATCAGTTCGCCGCTGCCGAATTTATCCCCGACCACTTTCATGGCGGGTAAGAGCACGTTGTTAAGAATCTCTACCGCGGCCTGACTTTGCGGGACGTCAGGGGTCAGGGCAAGGATGGCGTCGATGTCCTTGTCCACATCGTCCCTGCAGCGGTGTAGAATTTTCCAGGCCAGGCGTTCCTGCGGCGGCATGGCCATCAGGGCGGTATCGGTTTTGACTTCCGAAGCACCGGTACTGCTGTTGGCTTCAAAATAGACAATCAACTTTTGCAAGGCTTCCGGGTCCTTGTTAAAGATCAAATCCTCGGCCAGTTTTTTCTGTTCCTCGGGGATTTCCGGGTAAGGCACAATCTGGGCGGGATTGACAATAGCCATATCCAATCCGTATTGCACGCAGTGATAGAGCATGATGCTGTTGATTAATTTCCGGGCAGCTGGTTTGAGGCCGAAGGAGACATTGCTGACGCCCAGAGAGGTGAGTACACCCGGCATGGCGGCTTTGATCAGCTTAATCCCCTGCATGGTTTCGACGGCGGAGTTGGCAAATTCGGGATCGCCGGTGGCCATGGTGAAGGTCAGGTCATCGAAGACCAGGTCCTGCGGCTGAAGCTGGTAGTCGTTAATGGCGATGTCATAAATACGCTGGGCAATTTCCAGCTTACGCTGGGCAGTCTTGGCCATGCCGACTTCGTCGATGGTCAGGGCGATCACGGCGGCGTTGTACTTTTTCGCCAGACCGAAAATTTTGTCCAGTTTTTCGCGTCCGCTTTCCAGGTTGGTGGAATTGATCAGACAACGGCCGGGAGCGGTTTTGAGGGCCACCTCCATGACGGGCAGCTCAGTGGTATCAATAATGAAGGGGATGGAGATCACCGGCGCAAGCGTCTTGATCACCTTTTCCATCACCTGGGCTTCGTTGGCGGTTTCGGTCAACGCGACGCACAGGTCCAAGCCGTGAGCGCCGGTATCAATTTGTTTGTTGGCGATATCCAGCACGGCATCGTAATCTCCGGCCAGGATGATGTCCTTAAAAGCCTTGCTGCCCTGGGTGTTGCAGCGCTCGCCGATCAAGAAAGGCGGCGGGGTTTGCTGCATGGCCACCGCGCGCATACTGGAGGCCAGCTTGGGGCTGGTTTCTATGGCACGCGGTTGCGGAGCCTGGTGATGAATCTTCTTAACCAGGGCATCCAGGTGAGCCGGGGTGGTGCCGCAGCATCCGCCGACGATATTGATGTGGTGTTTGTTGACAAACTGGAACAGTTCATTCGCGAAGGGCTCGGGGGTCATCGGGTAGACGGCTTCCCCGTCCACATTGAGGGGCAGCCCGGCGTTGGGGATGCAGGAGATGGGCAGGCTGGAGTTTTCGCTGAGATATTGGATGGCCTCGCGCATATGTTCCGGACCGGTGGAGCAGTTCATGCCGATCACGTCAATCGGCAGGCCTTCCAGAATGGAGAGTACCGCGCTGATATCCGTGCCCAGCAGCATGCGGCCGGTGGTATCCAGCGAGACCTGGGCCTGGATGGGCAGGAAAATGCCGGTTTCGGCGAAGGCTTTTTGCGCGCCGTGAATGGCCGCTTTGACTTCGAGGATGTCCTGCTGGGTTTCGATCAAGATAAAATCCACCCCGCCTTTGACCAGCCCCAGCGACTGTTGGTAAAAGATATCCACCAGTTCGTCGAAGGTAATGTTGGAGAGCTCGGGATCGCTCATCGAGATGATCTTGCCGGAAGGTCCAATGGAGCCGGCCACATACCGCTGCTGGCCGCCCTGACTGAATTCATCGGCTACTTTACGGGCAATGCCCGCCGCAGCAAAGTTGATCTCGTAGGTCTTCTCGGAAAGGCCGTATTCCTGCAGGGTGAGTGGATTCGAGCGGAAAGTGTCGGTTTCGATCACGTCCACACCCACCTCCAAGAAGGAGCGGTGCACCGCTTCAATGGCAGAGGGTTTGGTCAAGGCTAGATAATCGTTGCAGCCGTTGGTTTTCTCGCCGCCGAAATCAGCGGCGGTCAAGTTCATGGTCTGAAGGCTGGTGCCCATCGCGCCGTCAAAAACCAGCACGCGTTCTTTAATCCCGTCCAAATATCGTCTGTTCGTGTATTTCCTGGCCATCTCTACCTCCAAACGCTGTGTTGTGTAAAGTTTAAAAAAAAACCTCTCCGGATTGAGAGGGGCAGCATCAAGTCAAAATCAGGACTCCCGTCATCCAGAAACGTTAGGCTTTTCTATCCATCAACATCGAAAAGATTTGCAGAATCATGATTGGCTTCCTGTGGTTATTTTCAGGTATTGTAACATGGGGGCAGGGGTTTGGTCAAATTGTTGAAGGGGGATGTGCATAGGCAGGGTTATTATGCGTGTAGGAAATTTTTCTTAATCAATATGATCAGTTTAATTTCTAACAATTGGGAGGAGATGAATGAGTTAAAATAAATAGTATTGATGAATCAGTCTTGCGGAAAATAGCCATTTAGTTCGATCTTGTCTGTCCATACTTCTGGTCTCATGTTCTCACCAATAGCCATCGTGTGAAAATTATTTAAATCCAAAATATTAACATGAACAAATTCATCAACATTCTTTTCACTATAAGCAATATAGTTGCTGTCTACTGACCATACTAATTTAGATAGGTGTTCTATAGAAATACAATAGTCTGTGATTTGTTGTGAGGCAATATCTAATACTAATAACTTACTTTGCCATTTAGTATCACTGCTCTGATTAAACAATAGTTCAAATGCAATTTTCTCTTCATCTGGTGATATTTTTGCACCGTAGATAACACTATTTGTATATTTCTTTTGTATCTGAGTAAGTTGATTACTTACCCCATTGACATTCATAAAATACCACTCATCAGTGTGACCATCTCTTTCTGTATTTGGAGAAGTTAATACATAATAGAAACCACTACTATCCGATTTCCATAGCGGATATACCATCGTTGATCCGAATTTATCAATATTGGCAATTGCCTGTGATTTTTGTCTGTCGAAAAGAACCAGTCGATAATCCCCGAATTTTTCACCTGGTTTATCATCACTCATATAAACTACGTAATCCAAGGATGGGCTATAAATAGTAACAGATGGCCAAGATTGTTGCCGCCATTCCCATATGCGATTAATTATCTCAGGATAATCTGTTGATAACTCATCCATTTGACCTGT
This sequence comes from Leptolinea sp. UBA5203, assembly GCA_002412765.1. Classification (GTDB taxonomy): domain Bacteria; phylum Chloroflexota; class Anaerolineae; order Anaerolineales; family Anaerolineaceae; genus UBA5203. The sequence goes on from DHVR01000007.1 coordinate 21,295, forward strand.
AATTGGGTTCAGTACTCTTATAAAATCTAGCTTTTTGTTTTCCAAGTCTAATGTAGAAATCAATAATTCCTGGTTATTTCTCCAACCACTAATATATGAGGTATATGGATATTGATTATCGGAAGGATAATGATGAACCTCATCGGTTGTTAAATATATTGCTACTATTTCTTCGTTACTTGAATCTCCAATTCTATTGCTATCGAAAGCCAACCAATTCCCATCAGGTGATAAAAATAAATCATATATTAAATAATTCTCTTTTTGAAAACTAATCAATTCATTTGTATTCCAACTAAATATCAAGTTACTTAGGTTATTATTTGCAGAAGATAAAATAATACTTCCAAATTTTTCTTGGTTGTGAAGTTTACTCTCAATGGTAACGCATTTTGAAAATACATTATCAGAAAGTATATCTGCTGTCTCGTCCACAGAATTTGATACTTCCTGAACTGGATCAGATAGAATTTCTGAATTATTTTGTATCGGAGAATTATTCTGTGGTGTTGATGGACTGATCATTGTACTTACGTACTCAGTGCTTTTGGCAATTCTGATACATCCTTGCACAGAAATTGCAAAAATTATCGATACAATGAATAGCCTTCTTTTCATTATTTTCTCACCGGATTTTGCATGTTATTAGTAGCGTGCATTTAGTTATTGCCATTATCAGTACATTCATATATTATATGTGACTTTGCGATAGATGGGTTCGCAACACAATGAACTAGCGATTTACCAGATGAGCAATTAGGTCAGCCATCTTTAACCTAGGTTCCACCAAATGCTAAATTTCCTTCATGAATTTTTCCTATAGTATACTTAGCCCATGATGTCCTTCCCTGACATTTATTCCAGGTCAAAGGAAATTGCATGAGTGTTTTTCTACAATTTATTGCCCTCTTAAGTATCATCCTGGTGAGTGCAAAACTTGCCGGTTATCTGTCACGAAGCATCGGTCAACCCTCTGTATTGGGTGAATTGTTAGTGGGCTTGCTCCTTGGCCCCTCGTTGCTCGATATTTTTCACCTCGGGTTTATTCAAGACAGCCATACTGTCTACGAATTGGTTAAAGAAATCGCGGAGTTGGGCGTTTTATTCCTGATGTTCCTGGCAGGGTTGGAACTCCATCTCAAGGATTTGGCGCGCAATACCAAAGTCTCTGCCTATGCAGGTATTCTGGGCGTGCTGCTGCCGGTTTTACTCGGCTGGTTAACCGGAATCCTGTTCGGCATCGAAAGCAGCCACGCGCTCTTTTTTGGCTTGATTCTTGGCGCAACCAGTGTGAGCATTTCCGCCCAAACCTTGATCGAATTAAATGTATTGCGCAGCCGGGTTGGGTTGGGTCTGTTAGGTTCGGCGGTTTTTGATGATATTCTGGTGATTCTCCTGCTTTCCATTTTTCTGGCTGTGCTTACCGGCGGGGGATCCGCGTTTGCTGTCCTGTGGGTTGTGGTCAAGATGCTGCTGTATATGGGAATCTTCGCTGCCATTGGCCTTTGGGTTTTGCCTGCCATCAGTCGTTGGACCAGCAAAAGGCCAATTAGTCAAGGACTGATCACCCTGGCGATAGTCGTGGCATTGATTTATGGGCTGGCCGCAGAATTGATCGGCGGCATGGCCGCCATCACGGGCACCTTCCTTGCCGGGTTAATGTTCTCGCGGACACCGGAAAAGAAGGAGATCGAGCGAGGGATACAAACCATTGCCTACAGCTTTTTTGTGCCGCTTTTCTTTGTCAGCATCGGGTTAACCATCAACATTCGAGAGCTGGAAAGTGAAGCCTTGTTCTTTATTGCCATTGTTTCCATTGTCGCCATCCTTTCCAAATTATTGGGGGCGGGTTTAGGCGCCAAATTAGCCAACTTTTCCTGGAAGGAGTCCCTTCAATTGGGTATCGGGATGGTATCCCGTGGCGAGGTTGGGTTGATTGTCGCCAAGATAGGCGTGGATAACGGCTTTATCAACACAGATGTATTTTCTGGCGTTGTGGGCATGGTACTGATTACGACGTTAGTCACACCGCCTCTCCTTCGTTCTGCATTCGCAGAAAAGAAAGAGAAGAAAAATTCCCTGGATAATCAAACTGGAACTGATTAAGGAGAAATGACCATGTATTTTTTATTATTTGTCCTGCATGACCCAGCCTTTTGTGAAGAGGTATTAGCTGCCTGGGAATCTACTGGCGTTAGTGGTGTGACGATTTTGTACAGTACAGGGTTAAATCGGATTCAACAGCGTGGCCTTCAGGAAGATATGCCGTTGATGCCCAGTTTTGAGGACTTTTTCAGTTCACAAGAGGATGGAAATCGAACCTTGTTTACGATTCTTAAAGATGAGCAATTGATTGATAAGATTGTGGAGGCGACTGAAAAGGTGGTCGGTAAACTGGATAGTCCAAACACGGGAATCCTGATTGTCCTGCCCATTGCCAAAGCCTATGGGTTAAATCGAATCGGATAGCTTAACCTGGTCCTAAAAAAGGGTGGCAGCGACAACAAAAGCGACTAATTTTTACCATGAAATTGCATTGACAAAATGGGTTGTCCAGGAGGTGGAGGAGAAAAACTATGCTCCCTATGGCTGTAATTCCGATGAACGATCCCAATGGGATTTATTTTTCCCATCTCAAAGCGATTGACCCATCCATGAAGCAGCTCTTTTCCAGGATTTTTATTAGTATTCCACATGAAACACAAAAGTCCCAATCAGCATTTATCGAATGGGTCAAAAGAGATGATTTCTATGATGTGGTTTACCATGAACAAGATTTATCCATAGGCGAGGATTTCCTGACGCTTTACAGTCATGCTGCCTCTGCTTGTGCTCCTGCCCAGATCTTGCATCTTTGTTTTATGGATCGCATGGCCTACACTTTGCAATCGGAGCATCGAGAAGTTATCATGGCTGATATTCTTTCCGCAGGGCAGGATAGCACGCCTTTGATCTTTCAGCGTTCTGATCTGGCATGGCAAACTCATCCGAAGAACTATCAAGAAATTGAAGGAATGCTGACCCTTGCGGGGAACTGGCTCTTTGGTAAATCTTTGGATTTTGCCTGGTGTCATATGGTCATCCAGGCCGGTCAATTACAACAAGTCATTTCGAAGGTCAAGCGTCGGGATATTAGTTTTTTCGCTGAGATGGTCTTGAATATAAAGGATGATGTTGAAACGAAAGACGTGGATTGGTTGTCCTGGGAAGACCCGTTTATTTATTCGGACGATCCGTTGGAATTGAAAAGGGCCAGGGAGCAAAGTCTGGACGAAACGCATAAACGGTTAGCTTATGTGATCCCCATGTTGAAATTAATGTATGAATACAATGCGAATGGGTAGGGCGTCCCCCCGCCGCTTTTGGTACTATTCAGAATTTCCCCGTTTTCTTCCGTTTTCCTGTATAACTAATGCTATAGACCACTCCTCGAGGTGATGTATGGCGTTTGCTTTATCGATCGTTAAACTGGAAGAAGCAATGAAGAAACCCGGCTGTATGATTTGCCGGACAGAACAGGAGACAGCGATTCATACCTTGAAATCGATGTTGTGGGAAAGTACCAATGATTTTCATCATCGAGAGTTAATCAAGGATGCTTACGGGTTTTGTCCTGAGCATACCCGCATGGTGGTAGCGCTGGAGCTTTCCACCAGCGGGCCAGTGCTGGGGGTCAATTTGATTTATGAATCCGTGGTGAAGAAGACACTGCGGGAATTGCAGGGTGTTAAACCTGGCCGGAAAACCGGCGGCGGGTTCTATGAGTGGTTAAGAAATTTAGGACTACCCCTTCCAAAGTGGGTCAAGCCGGGAGTGCTGACACCCAAAGTGGCGTGCCCGGCATGCACCACGTCAACGCAAACCGGGATGAATACCCTTTCCACGATGTTTGAGCAGATTGAAATCAGGGATGAGAATTTTATATCCATTTATCAGCAATCGGATGGGGTATGTTTTTCACATCTACGGCTCGGATTAACGCAGTTAATGGATGAGCATCCGCAAGCAGCCGCTTTTTTGATTGAAGATACCAAAAAGCGATTGAGCGCACATCAAGCGGGCATGTTGGAATATATCCGCAAACACAATTGGGCGTATAAACATGAGCAGATGAGTGAAGAGGAAAAGCTCGCCTGGATTAAAACATTGACCTTTTACACCGGTCATCCCGAGTCCAGGTTTAGTCATAAGGTTGATGAGTTTTAAGGAGCAGGAATTCCTTTGGCGACAGTAAATTAGAGAAATCCTTATACGGACCTAGATAAAACACTCGAAGGGGAAACCCGGCCTACGGGCTTCGACAAGCTCTCCCCTATCGGGGACTTAGCCAACGATAATTCCGTGCCCTGAGCCTGTCGAAGGGTGAAATTACGACCTATGATCTGATTTTCAGGCGTTGATAAAATCACCTAAGAGGAAGCCCGGCCAGCGGGCCTCGACAGGCTCGGCCAACGAAATCCCCGTGCCCTGAGCCCGTCGAAGGGTGAAATTACGACCTGTGATTTGGACCTCAGCCCTCGACAAGTTCGGCCAACGGTTTGGTTACAAAATCGGCTGGCACGACGGACAAATATAGCTGGCCGTAGAACCGGTGGCAATTTTGATGATCTCTGTCTGGCATACCGGGCAAGGACGGCCTTCTTTGTAACCCACCAAGAGCTGATCCGATGCATAGCTGCCTTTTCCGCCCCAGAGATTGTACTCATAATCAGCACCGCCTTTATCCACACTGGATTGCAGTTCAGCGCGCATGCGGGTGTATAAGGTTCCTATCTGCGCAGCACTCAGGTTATGCGCCGGGGTGAGGGGATGGATGCCGGCTTTGAAGAAGATGTCATGGATGTAGTAATTGCCAATCCCAGCCAGACGCTTCTGATCCAGCAGTAGAGTTTTGATGCGTTGTTTGGACCCGGAAACCAACCGGGTGAAATCATCTGAGCTGATCTGCATCACGTCCGGACCGAGAATGGAAACCATGCTGTGCTTGTGGAGCCTGCCCTCGGGAACGTAATGAAAATAGCCGAACCACCAGAAATTGATACTGAGTCTATCCTCGCCTTCCAGTTGTAAAATAATACGCTTTTTCTCCGGTAGGGGTTCGTCTTTATAATGAAAGAACACTTCTCCACCCATACCCAGGTTCAGTAACAGCGTACCTTGGGTGAGTTCGGCAAGAATCCATTTGCCATTGGAGTGTATCCGGGTAAAAGTTTGTCCAGTTACCTTAGAATTGAAATCCGCTTCTGGAAGATTCAAGCATTTTTCCTGTAGAACGGTGATGGATTGAATGCTCCGTCCAGGTAAAACTTGCTGCATCTCCCTGGCGCGATTGAAAATTTCCGGATATTCAGGCATGAGTTTCTCCATAAAGCGATATAATTAAAACAATAATCAGATTGTAGCACAAACGTTCTTTTATCGCAGCTCATGAAGGAGGTTGCTTTGCCTTCGTTTCGTAAAATACTGTTGACGGGTATCATCCTGGGGGTGGCGGGAATTGGTGGCGTGCTGTTCCTCTTTTACTTTACCAAACCGACCCTGGAATTCCGCTGGTTATTTTTCTTTTTAAGTCTGACCGGGTTGAGCGGCGTATCTTTGCCCTTGCTCAGTATGATGCATCAACGCTTTTCCGAACCAGACTCGGTTAATGAAAGCACTTTATTACGGGAAGCCATCATGATTGGATTGTTTGGCAATCTGATCGCCTGGCTGCAAATCGGGGACATGCTGACCCTGGCTTTATTTTTCTTATTGTTGGCCGGCGGCGTAACGATCGAATATTTAATCCGTTTGACAGAAAAAACAACCTGGAGACCCAGACGACAATGACGTCTGCTTTTCGCGGCATCCCTTCGGTGGATCAAGTCCTGAGTGACCCTGTGATCGCTGACCTGATTTTAAAGTATGGTCGTGCTTTGACGGTGCAGACCGTGAGGATTATCCTGGAAGCGCTGCGTCAGGCTGCTCATGCAGGTCAGCAAGTGGATGCAACAATGGAAAATATTCAGCGATCCGTTACCCAAAGCCTGCAAGAACAAGTAAAAACTGGAATTCGACCGGTGATCAATGCCAGCGGGGTGCTGATCCACACCAATTTAGGACGTGCTCCCTTAAGTCTGGAAGCCATCACGGCCATGTTATCCATTGCGGGTACTTACAATACGCTGGAATTTGATCTGTCGACCGGCAAACGCGGCAAGCGGGCAGATTCCATTGAGCAAAAACTCATTGCTCTTACTGGGGCGGAAGATGCTTTTGTGGTTAATAATAATGCCAGTGCGGTGCTGCTGGTTTTGGCAGCCCTTGCACGGCGCAAACGGGTAGTCATCTCCCGCACCCAATTGGTGGAAATCGGCGGGGGCTTTCGAATTCCGGAAGTACTGGAACAATCCGGGGCGAAATTGTATGAAATTGGCACCACCAATCGGGTGCATCTGCAGGATTATGAAGATGCCTTAAATGATCCATCTGCGCTGGTTTTGAGGGTGCATCATTCCAATTATAAAATTATCGGCTTCACCACGGAGCCCTCTCTGGCAGAACTGGTCAAGGTAGCTGCCAAAGGCGGACATCTGGTGATTGATGATTTGGGGTCGGGGGCAGTCCTGCCGACCGAATCCTTTGCCAGTGCGCATGAACCCATGGTACAGGAATCCATACAGGCCGGCGTGGACGTGGTCTGTTTTTCGGGTGACAAACTGTTTGGCGGACCGCAGGCCGGTATTCTGGTTGGGAAGAAAGCAGCCTTGCAGAAGATCAAAAAGCATCCGTTTGCACGAGCCGTACGAGCGGATAAGCTCTGTCTGGCCGCGCTGGATGCAACTGTCACGCATTATTTAAAAGAAGAGGCGCTGGTAAAAATACCGCTCTGGCAGATGATGTCCTTATCGCAGACGGATTGCGAAACCAGAGCCAAGAACTGGCAAGCTGCACTGGGTGTGGGCGTGGTCGTGGATGGTGAATCAACCATCGGGGGAGGGAGCATGCCGGGTGAGACATTGCCAAGCAAACTCCTATCGATACCGATTGTCCGGCTCAACGCTTTTATGGTTCAATTGCGCGCATTGGAGTTCCCCATTATTGCGCGTGTGATGCAGGAACAGGTGTTTTTTGATCCACGCACGGTGTTGCCAGAACAGGAAAAGATTTTTATCAGCGAATTAATGAGTTTATTGGATCAATTCAAGTTGCGATAAAGGAAGTTATTTAGAGGAAGCCATGAAATCCGATTTGGATAACCTGATGAAAGAACGGAACCTGGATGCTTTGCTGGTTGTGGGCATGGCGCAGCATAATCCTGCCATGGTGTACTTTACTGGCACGGCCCACGTTACCTCGGCGGATTTAATCAAGCGGGTTGGTGAGCAGCCCATCCTGTTTCACCCCGCGATGGAACGCGAAGAAGCGGTCCGCACCGGATTGAAAACGATCAATTACAGTCAGTATCCGATGGCGCCCTTAATGCAAGCCGCCGGCAATGACCTGTCCCTCGCCAAAGTCATGCGCTATGAGCGCATGTTCGCCGATGCCGGCCTTACACATGGCCGGGTAGCTCTGTATGGGGAAGTGGAAATCGGTGAGGTTTTTTCGATATTCACTCAACTGCAAAAACGAAATCCTGCGCTGGAATTCGTTGGCTATCAGGATGAGGATGTCATCCTGCAGGCCATGGCCACCAAGTCTGCGGATGAACTGGAACACATTCGAGCCATGGGGCTGCGCACAATCAAAGTGGTGGCTGCAGTTCAGGAATATCTGACAAATCATCAAGTGATTAATACAATATTGGTCAAGGATGATGGCAAACCCTTAACCATTGGGGATGTAAAATCCAAAATTAATTTATGGCTGGCGGAAGCAGGTGCTGAAAATCCAGAGAGCACCATTTTTGCCATCGGCCGGGACGGCGCTTTTCCGCATAGCGCCGGCACGGATAGTGACCTGATCCAGCTTGGTAAACCGATTGTTTTTGATATTTTTCCCTGTGAGGTTGGAGGCGGATATTTTTATGATTTCACCCGCACCTGGTGTTTGGGGTATGCCCCGCCTGAAGTGGAGAAGTTGTATCAGGATGTGCGTCTGGTCTATGATCAGGTGGTCAGTGAATTGACTGTGCATCAAACATTGAAATCCTATCACTATCGTACCTGTGACTTATTCCAGAAGCAGGGACATCCAACGGTGAAGGAAAGCCCGGAAACCGAAAATGGGTATGTGCATTCCCTGGGCCATGGGGTTGGTTTACACATCCACGAAAAACCATTTTCGGGGGCGTATGTCAAAGATACGGAAACCCTGAAAGTAGGATCCGTTTTTACCATTGAACCCGGACTGTATTACCCTGAGAAGGAAATGGGTGTCCGGCTGGAAGATACATATTATGTCGATACCGACGGCAGTATACGCTGTTTTGTGCCGTATCCGCATGATCTGGTTATCCCAATGGCAATTGATTAAGTAGAGGTAGAAAGCTTCATGACAAAAAAACAATCAGCGAATGAAAATGTGGAAAAGATCAGAATCCTGGGTATTGAAACCTCTTGCGATGAAACAGCCGCGGCAGTGATTGAAAACGGTCGATGGCTTCTTTCCAACGTGGTCAATTCTCAGATAGAAATTCATAAACCGTTTGGCGGGGTCTTTCCGGAAGTGGCTTCCCGCCAACACATCCTCACCATCCATCAGGTGATCAGTAAGGCGCTGCAGGAAGCCCACATGAGTATTAAGGATGTGGATGCCGTTGCCGTTACCCGCGGACCGGGTCTGGCTGGTTCCTTGGTGGTTGGCATGAACACCGCCAAGGGATTGGCGATTGCTTCCGGCAAACCGCTGATTGGGGTCAATCATCTGGAAGGGCACATTTATTCCTCCTGGATACTGGCTGATCCTGAAGTGGAAGTTGATGAACCAGAATTCCCCCTGATTACCTTATTGGTTTCGGGCGGTCATAGTGAATTGATTTTGGTGAAGGACCATCTGCAATACGAACGCCTGGGATGTACTCAGGATGATGCCGCAGGCGAAGCCTTTGACAAAATCGCCCGCCTGTTGAACCTGCCATATCCGGGAGGACCGTCCATCCAAAAAGCGGCTCAGGAAGGCAACCCCAATGCCTATCCCTTCCCGCGTGCAAAAATGGAAGGTACCTGGAATTTTTCATTCAGCGGATTGAAAACCTCCGTCCTCCGCATGGTTCGCTCAATGGAAAAAGCACAGAAAGAAATACCGGTGGCGGACCTGGCGGCCAGCTTTCAGGCTGCGGTGGTGGATGCCCTGGTCTCCAAAACCCTTCAAGCTGCTGATGCTTACAAAGTCAAGCAAATTGTGGTGGCTGGGGGAGTCTCTGCAAATAAAGCCCTGCGGGATGCCATTCTTAATCAAAATCAATTTACCGTTCATATTCCACCCTTGAAATATTGCACCGATAATGCCGCCATGATCGCTTCGGCTGGGTATTATCGCTATATCAATGATCATGTGGATTCATTGGATATGGACGTTTTACCCACCTGGCCGATAACACAATGATCCTCGTCAAACCGAGGTTGTAACCGTTCCATGAAAAGAGCATCTAAATGATTGAAGAAAAACAAAATGAAGAAGAATTGCTGAGCGCTTTGAAGAAAGGTAATCGCGACAAGTTTGCCGAACTGGTGGAGCTGACTTCAGATAAAATCTACCGTTTGGCTTTAAAAATGATGTCGAACGAACAGGATGCCGAGGACGTGTTACAGGAAACCTACATCAAGGCTTTTCGCTCTTTGGACAAGTTTGAAGGCAAATCCAGCCTTACCACCTGGTTGTACCGCATTGCGGTCAATGAATCCCTGATGCAATTACGCAAGAAACATCCTTTGTTTGTACCTATTGGCGAGCCAGAGGAAAATGAAGACAGTTCGCTGCCGCAGCCGGTGGAAATCGTCGATTGGTGTTGTTTACCGGAAAAGGAATTGCTATCGGATGAAACCAAGAAGCTTCTGGATGAGGCGATTCAAAAGCTTTCTCCTCTCAACCGTACGGTCTTCCTTTTAAGGGACGTTTCCGACTTATCCACCAAAGAAGCCGCGGATGTTCTGGAGACCACGGAAAGCAATGTCAAAACCAGATTATTTCGAGCTCGCATGCAGTTGCGGGAAGAATTATCCATCTATTTCGCGGATCGTGTGTAGAAGTTGGCAGGTATATGATGGCAAAAAATGAATGTTGTGAACTTTTGACCTATTTAAATGACTATGTTGACGGTTCCTTGCGCGGTGAGCTTTGTAAGGTACTTGAAGAACATATGAGTCATTGTACCAATTGTGAAATCGTGGTGAACACGTTGCAGAAGACAGTTGAATTGTATCAACAACAAGATGAGCATCTGCAGATACCAGCGAACACAAAACGAAAACTCTTCCTGACTTTGGATCTGGAAGATTACCTCGAGAAATAAAGTAACCAAAAGCCAGTTGATGCATCCAATATGATGAAAACCCGCGGAGAGATTGGATGAACAAGGAAAAGCAAAAGACAAACCCCTGCGATGAAGTAGCTATCAATCCGGTGATGCCTGGAGCAAATGTTCAAAAAGGAAATCGTGCTGGAGACTTATGTCCCATTTGTCATACCGAACGGCTGGATTATAACGGCTTGATGATTCTGGTGTGTCCTGTTTGTGGACAGATTGAAGGTGGCTGTTTTACCTGATAAGGACTGTCCCTTGCTCCGTGCGGGCAAAAAAAACAATGAAATTGCATTCTTTGGAGGAATCAATGGCTTCTTTACTTAATGAGGATATTAAAAAACAAGTTTCAGAAATGCTTGCTGATCTGGACTCGGAATTGGCGGTATATTTTTTCGGTACGAAAGATGTGAATTGTGAGTACTGTGAAGATACCCAGCAATTAATTGCTGAGGTGTCAGGTTTGTCCGATAAGATTGATTTTCAAACGTATGACATTGTACAGGATGCAGAGATTGCCAAAAAGTATCATATTGAAAAGACACCCATGACGATAATTGCTCGGAAGAATGGGGATGAAATCGTGGATTACGGCATTCGTTATGCCGGGATTCCCGCCGGTCATGAATTCAGTTCTCTGATTCATACCCTGGCCCTGGTTTCCAGTGGGGAGTCAGGTCTCAGCGACGAAACGAAACAAGAACTGGCTGCCCTGGATCATGATATTCGTATTCAGGTTTTTGTCACCCCAACCTGTCCCTATTGCCCGCCGGCGGTCATTTTAGCCCATCAGATGGCTTTGCAAAGTCCGCGGGTTACAGCAGAGATGGTGGAAGCCACCGAATTCCCTGATCTATCCATGCAGTTTGGCGTCAGCGGAGTGCCGCATACTGTAATTAATGAAGGTAAGGCTGAATTGGTGGGGGCTGGACCTGAGCAGCGATTGATGGAGCAGATTCGAAAAATCAAGTAAATTGCACATAGGGATCTATGGAGAGTAAAGTATGGATGCAATAGTCAGTTGGCAGCAGCGAATGAGTTTTACAGGTATGAGTGACAGCGGCTTTTCGGTTCCATTAGGTACCACGGCTGAATCTGGCGGTGATGATGACGCAGTACGTCCGGTAGAATTATTTCTGATAGGTTTAGGCGGCTGCACTGGAATGGACGTTATCTCCATTCTTGAGAAAAAGAAGCAAAATGTGTCAGCTTTTGATATAAAACTGCATGCCGACCGCTCCAAGGAACATCCCAAGGTGTTTACTGCGATTGAAATTGAGTATATTGTCAGTGGCAAGGAATTAAACCGAGAAGCGGTGGAAAGGGCGGTACAACTTTCCACTGAAAAATACTGTCCAGCCTATGCGATGTTGTCGCAGATTGCGCCCATCAGCACACGAATTACCATCGAAACGGATTTCGATTAAGATAAACAGCCTTCGGGCTGTTTTTATTATGGTTCGCGATGGATATGACTCGTTTGATCACCGGCGACTGAGGCGATGATTTGTCGGCCAAATTTTTCCAAATAGCCCTGATAAATTTCATCGCCATTTCTGACAATCCAGCCATCCAAGGTAAAGGGCAAGGCGCCATCGGCGGTGATCCATTCGCCGTTGTATTTTCTGGCAATATGTACGTGAGTACCCGTTGAACGTCCACCCTCACAGGAGGGCAGGCCAATGCGGTCGCCTTGTTTCAGGGTGGTGCCTACCGGCGGGATGGAATCTGTGGCGAGATGCAGATAAAAAACCACCCAGCCTGTCTGTTCCTTGCCGTCGCGATCCAAATCCAACACAGCGATAGCGGTATCTGTGCGTACAATCAACCCATCAGCAAGGGCGGTGGCGTATTGATCGGTTGTCACACAACCGCCGGCAATATTTGGTGGTGCAAAGTCAATTGCCGCCAGCGGTTCGCCATCTCCCCAGGCAGTGTGAGGCCCTCCAGTGAAAGCCCAGAACCGGTTGTTTTCAAAGGGCAGGATGAAGTTCGGCTGGGTCAGACTACCAGGAATGTGAGCTTCACAGGCAGTCCAGACGTCACCAAAAAGGGTTTGGTAGGTTCGGACGAGACCATTGCCGTGGATTGCGTTTTGATATTGGTCACCGGACATGGAACGGGCAAAATAGAGCTGCAGGGCAACCGTGCTGGCATTTTGCCAGGGATCCGGAACGACCAGGGTGCCATCCTGAAGTTCATAGTTCTTAATTTCTCCTCTGCGCCAGCCATAGTATCCGTTATTCAACATATTGGCTGCAAGCAGAAGTTGTTGGTAAAGCCCTGTTCGATATTTCACATTTAAACCCAGCGGATAGGGATTGAGCTCATCATCCGGTTGTTCGGGGTTGCTGAGTGCGCCGGTCTGGTATTCCACCAGGGCTAGTAAGAGCTGCGGGCTGATACTGAAATTGTCTGTGATGTATGCGATCAATTCGCCGCCAGTGCGGGTTTTACTGCCGGTATAAGCGCTGTAGGTCTTAAACCATCCGGGTTGGCTGTTGACGAAATCCACGGCATCAAATTCCAGTTGAGCAGGGCCATTCGGAAAGAGACAATCCGGAATGATTTGATAGGCACTACCCCAGAGGGGTTGATAATAAATGGGAATTTCAAGCGGCAGTCCGGGCGGCAGAGTGGTTGTTGATTCCGGCAGAACGGGATTTTCCTGACGAATTTCCCTCTCCGTGGTATTAAAATGAGCAGCAAGAGCAGGTAAGGTGTCTCCAGTTTGGACAATATAGGAGACCAATTCGCCGGGCTGATAGACGGGCCGTGTAGGTAAGGGGGTAGGAAAAACGAGCTGATCTTCTGGATCAACGGCTTCTACGATACCTTGTTCAGAGGGTTTACTTTCTGGTATGGATGGAAAGCAAGCGCTGAGCAGTGTAAGATTCAGTATAGTGCAGGCAGCAATAAGGATTATTTTCTTATTCATCAATTATTCGTATATCTATTTAGCGTGAGATATTTGTATCATGCGTTCCATTCACGCTGGCAATAACAATTGTATCATCTTTAATCAGAGTCCCTTGGTACGGGGCGTCTCCGGCGTGGGCTTCCCAACCGCTAAGCACAAACGGAATTTGTTGATCCGCTAAAATCCATTCCCCATTATATCGACGGGCGATATGCACATGCGTGCCGGTGGATTTGCCGCCCTCACACGAGGGATGCCCAAGCCTGTCGCCTTGTTTGACCCACATGCCGTTGGGGATCTTCCCATCTGTAGCGATGTGGAGATATAAAATCACCCAGCCGGTCTCTGCATGGCTGTCGCCATCCAGATCCAACATGACGATTCCATTTTCTGATTTAATAATTAATCCATCTGCAACCGCCGTTACCCATTCCGGGGAGTATACACACCCGGATTCCATCGATGCTGGGGCGAAATCGAGCGCGGCCAGGGCGCCGCCTTCATCCCAGGCGGAATGAGGTCCGCCGGTAAAACTCCAAATATGGCCGGCTACAAAGGGCAGCTCCAGGGGAGGCTGTGCCAGATTGGCAGCAAACAGTGGTTCCACAAGCTGCGCACTGACCCATGGATTTTCAAACATGGCTTCGTATTTCTGGACGATACTATCTGATCCATATAAGGCGTTTTCCCATTGCTCCTGATTCATGATTTGAGCAAATAGATACATGATGGCTACTGAGCCAGCGTTCAACTCCGGCGCCAAACGGATGGTTGTGCCGTCCTTGAGCGTCACCGAAGTTAAATCTCCGGCGCGCCAATGATAATAGCCGATGGATAATTCTTTAATCGCCCAGTTAATTTGTTCGTATAGGCCTTTCTCTGCAAAGGTCAGGTTGCCCACCGGATAATCCATGGTGAGCATGGAGGACGGTTCGGAAGTGACCCAATTGCTTTGATATTCCAAAATCGCCAGCAATAACATTGGATTGATGGAGTTGACCGTAGATAACTGTTGGATGACATCGGCACCGGAGCGCCAGCCATTCTTTCCCCATTCTTTATAAGTGGACAGATACCCGCCAGCTTTTAGGACATAATCCTGGATATCGAATCCCACTGCTGAGGGGGAATAGACCACGCTGCTGTCCGGAAGGATCAGGGTGTGATTGGTGGTGTTCTCCAGACGGTCCGGAATGATGAATAGTTGATTAGGCATCAATAGGCCATCCCGGCGAATTTCACTGGGGGCGACAATTTCTTCCTGACTAACCCCGAAGCGTATAGCCAATAATTCCAGGGTATCCCCGGATTGGCTGTAGTACAAAATAGGTGGCTTTTCAGTGGGTACCATCGTAGGTACTTGCGTGGGGGCTTCGGTGGGTGGAATGACATCCGTTTCGGGGATGATGTTTTCAATGGGTGTTTCAGTGATGGTTTCGCCTTCTGCGGGAAATAGCGTGGGCATATCCTGTACTGCAGCTCCGCCGCCGATGTAACTGGGGTCCCCCGGAATTGGCGTTTCCACGAGCACAGAACCTGCCGGGATGATTATTGGGGTAGGTAAACCTTGCTGATACTGGACACTGCGGGAGCATGCCAGGATGACCAGCATCCACAGGCTGGACACAAGGATCAGGGATAAGCGGTTAGCGTGAGATCTGGTTTTCATTTTTCCTTGAGTCCCAGGCTTCCACGTTTTGATTTCCTTTGATCATGGAACCATCATACAAACTGCCATCACCCTTGGAAATCCAACCGTCTGCTTCAAAGGGAATGGAGCCGTCCGCGGCAATCCAAACCCCATTATATTTTCTGGCAATATGGACATGCGTACCGGTGGAGACGCCGCCTTCACAGGAAGGGTGACCAATGCGTTCTCCAGCTTGAATATCGGTTCCGGCCAAGATGCGATCCCGGCTTTCAACATGCATATAGAGGATGCTCCAGCCAATTTGTTCGTAGCCGTCCCGTTCCAGGTCCTGAATGACCATGCCATTTCCGGTAAAGACGATTCTTCCGCCGGCTACGGCAGTCACCCAGGCGTCACTGGAGACGCAGCCATCTCCCTCACCGGGAGGGGCAAAATCCAAAGCGGCCCAGGCAGCGCCGTTACCCCATCCCCCGTGGGGTCCGCCCGTGAAATACCAGGTTACACCCGGCTCAAAGGGGAGCTGCATGGGGGGCTGAAGCAGGCTGTCAGGCAGGATCGGTTCGATGGATTGCAGGAAGGGATAGCCGAACAAATTGATATAGGCATCGTAAACACCATGAAAATTCACCGCTTCTTGCCAATCCTCGGTGGCGTATAACTTGGACATTAATTGCTGTACGCCGGCGGTACCGGGATTGATTACTGGATTGATGGCGATCACTTTGCCGTCGATGAGCGTCCAACGATTAACAGCGTTGATTTGCCAGGTGTAAAACCCCAGGTTGAGCTGATCGGCTGCCCAGGAGAGTTGTTTGTAGAGCCCCATACGGCTGGGATCTTTAAATTTCATTGGGAATTCGAGGGTGGTGGCATCCGGTTGTGGTTGGGTTACCCAGTGACTTTGATATTCCAACACAGCTAAAAGAATGCGCGGGTGAACCGAGTTTTCCCGGCTGACACGGTCGACAATCTCGGAACCCTGATAGACTTTGTCCTCCAGGGTTTCTGTATAAGCGGCCAGGTAGCCGTTGTATTTTTGCAGGAAAGAAGCCGTATTGAACAGCAGGGTGGAAGGGCTGTTGACCAGCTCGGAATCCGGGATGATTTTAAAATCCGGTCCGGCGGGCAGATTGGATGGCTTGGGAATGCGGATTTTTTGACCCACTTCCAAATAGTCTTTGTCGGTAATATCGTTATGCAGGGAAAGGGTTTGTATATCAATTTTGTAAACAGCGGCAATATCCGCCAGGGTATCATTCGGCATGACGGTATAAACATCCCCATCTTCAAAGAGCATGGGAACAGAATGGGGCATATCCGGGGTGGGGGTGTAGATTTGCGCGCCGGGTACGGGCGTGGGTGGCAGATAGGTGCTCAGGTAGACCATGGGATCCACAACGGCTTCGTCTTCCGGATTGGCTTTGGAACAACCGCTCAGCAGGCTAACTGCAGTGGTTATCAACAGGATGGAAATAAAGAGGGGAAGTCGCAGGGAATTTTTCATCAGCCGACCTGAATAGGTAAGTTTGGTTTGCCACCCAGCAGGTGGATGTGTAGATGGGGAACAGTTTGTCCGCCGTCTTTGCCGGTGTTGATCATCAAGCGGTAGCCTTTTTCGGCTAGGTTTTGTTGACGGGCAACCTTTTGGGCGCATACCAGCAGCTCCCCAAGCATGGCGGATTGATCTGCAGGGACATGGTCCAGGGAAGCGAAATGGGTTTTTGGAATAATGAGTATATGGACAGGTGCCAGGGGGTGAATATCCGAAAAAGCGAGGAAGTTTTCATCCTGGTAAAGAATTGTTGCCGGTATTTGTTGGTTGATGATTGCACAAAATATACAATTGGTTTCCATGATTGCCTGCAAGTTTTACCCTTTGGTTTTTGTTCTACTTATTTTACCTATTATACGCTTTTTCCAGTGAAATTAGTTGCAAATAGCATGCCAGAAAATGCAGGAAAATCAAGCCATGGTTTTAACAAATTGTTTGGATATAGGGAATAAACCATTGTTGCCAGTCAAGGCTTATTGGTTAAGACATAATATATCATGTGTCATTGCGAGTAAATCCATAG
>DHVR01000072.1 GCA_002412765.1 Leptolinea sp. UBA5203
CTTCTTTCTTTTGGGACAGCCTCTAGGGAGTGGCGACTAACCGCAACCTCTCACACCACCAGACACGCAGGTCCGCATCCGGCGGTTCGTCAAGCAAAGCGTATTCCTAGATACCGCTCTTTTATACTCTTTAGCCTTAAAACATAGAAAGGGTGTGCTATAATCGAATTATTATAAATGGAGCAAAATATTTTGATTCCACCGGATCACGAAAAAAAGCAAAGACGTAAAAAATTGAGACATGCCCTTGTAAAATGGACAAATAAACAGCCATCAAGCAGGGTATCCTTCTCTGATTTTGAAGAAAAAATTGCTGATAACGCGGATTTGCAATCTCTTTTATCTAGCGGACGATTTGGAATAATTGAAGACAATAATGGCAAATATATCCATGTGTTAGCCCCTGAAACCCAGTCAAAAAAACAAAATAATAATGCAGGAATCATACAACCTGGTTCTGAAGAAATTCGGGCGAAAAAAGATGACGAATGGAAGGCTTGCGTTCCACTTTGTGGGGATGTTGCTAGACCAAGATCGAGTAAATCTCAAACGGGCAAGCTTTATGTCATTGCCCGGACTTATAGCGAAGAAATGGCGGCCAATAGGCTTTCCTTGCCATTATACGTCATCCAAAACGCGGTAATAGCAAAAGACATTCCTTCTTTTAAAGACCCCAACCGGAAGATAAGAATTCCTGCTTCCGTCATTGAATCTGCCTTGATTGACAGCGAACAATTGGACATGATTGCACAGCATACCATTGTCAAAGCAAGGGATATTTCCCTCGTAGCGAATATCTCTTATGCAGCAGCCAGAGGTCGTTTACAAAATGCACAATTAAGCACAACAAAGGCTACTTGGAAGCAGGTGCAGGGTATGAAGGGTCTGCCTAAGACCTTGAAAGAATTTAAAACGATTCTGGATGTGCGATTTCCTGTATGGCTCGAAACTGCTCTGAAGGGAAAACATGAAAGAGATTTGTATGATGGACAGGATTATCATGATCAATCCATAAAGAAGCGGGAAGAATCCAATCTCTTACGTCAACAGCTTTTAGAGGTTTTCCCTACATGGGAGATAAAAAATAGAACCAAACAGCATATTACGATGCACCTTGGCCCCACCAACAGCGGGAAAACCTTTTCCGGGTTACAAAATTTGATGGATGCGGGGAGTGGCTGGTATTTATCCCCCTTACGCTTGCTTGCCCATGAGGTCTATGACACCTTAAATAAGCAAGGTGTACCCTGTAACTTATTGACTGGGGAAGAATCCGCCCGTGTGGAAGGGGCAAAGATTACCGCTGCAACGATCGAGATGTTCTCTCCCCGAATGAGTGGCGAATGTGTCATTATTGATGAAGCGCACATGTTGGCAGATTCCCAGCGTGGTTGGGCTTGGACACGCGCCATCATGGAAACCAATGCCCCCAACATTCATATCATCGGGTCCCCTATTGCAGAATCTTTGATTCGCAATATTGCGGACGAATTAGGGTTTTCTATCGAGGTAGAAAACTACACCAGGCTTACTCCCCTTGAAACTGCCGAACAGCCTTGGTCTTTAACAAACCTTCCAGCCAAGACAATCCTTGTCGCTTTTTCCCGTCGAATGGTACTCGGGCTTAAAACTGAACTTGAAAAGAAACATCACCGATCCGTATCTGTGGTCTACGGCAATTTACCCCCGGAAGTTAGGTTACGCCAGGCAGACCGATTTTCAAATGGAGAGACAGAACTTTGTGTGGCTACAGATGCCATTGGCATGGGTTTGAATCTTCCTGCTGACAATGTTTGTTTCTATGAAACCAGCAAATATGATGGGAACCGCATTCGCACGTTGACGGTGAATGAAATTAACCAAATTGGGGGACGCGCCGGTAGGTTCGGTTTATCCGAACATGGAAAGGTGGGGGCGCTGAATAAGCAAAACCTGAGCATTATTCGTAACGCTCTGAATGCCCCTTTCAAACCGATCCAATACGCCTATGTTGCGCCTGAGCCAGAATCCCTGGCCTTGCTGCCGGGCAGTCTGGCTGAAAAACTCGCAAGATGGGTAGCATTGAACGGAATTCCCGAAAAGTGGAGACAGCTATTAAAAACTGTTGACCTTTCTGAACAAATTGACTTGGCAAGAAAGTTGAGTCAGGATGACATTGATAAAATTGGTGAAAAATCTGCGCTGATATTAACCAATGCGCCGGTTGCCAATAACACAGAAATCTATTGGTTGAAATGCGCACGAGCCATTATTAACGGAATCGAAATGCCGGTCAATGGAGATGACATTCCCCATGAAATAAAGGGGGCTGATGATTTGGAAGCCTACGAGTTCTCGATCCGTTGCGCTGATATCTACTTATGGCTGGCACAACGCAAAGAATTTTCTCGGTTCGGATCAAAAGAGTCCTATGTCAGAACAAGACGCGAAACGTTATCCATCACGGTCGATGAGGCTTTAATGAAGAAGATCGATACAGCTCGCAGGTGTTCCACATGTGGTAAACCCTTGGCCCTGGATTATAGGTACAACATTTGCAGGAGCTGTTATTACGAACGACGATATGAGGATCAGTACGACTATTAAACAGGGTTGAAAACTACTTATAAACAGTGTTACACCTGTGACGGAAGCCAGCGTCACGCTGTGACGTGTATAGACCGCGAAACTCAGCAGGATCAATTCATCTATGACGCGCGCGAAGCACCATCATCTGATTGGTATGATTAATTAATTCAAAGACACGTCCAACATCATTGTTATCCACCCATTTATATTAAAAGCAGTCTGACATGGTCAGACTGCTGTGTGCCCCAGAAGGGACTCGAATCTCCAACCAACTAATTCGAACAATGGACAAAAAAAACCTTTACAAAATAAAGTAGGTTCCTATGGACTGGGATAACCATCATCCAAAATTTTATAGCTTGTCTACCTGGATGGGTGGGCTTCCAACCGATGAATGCGATGTTGTTTTTGAGGAAAAATCAGGTAGAAAAAGCACTCCACGTCTGGTGGTCTAAAGGGTTAGGAACCATATGTATTTTATCGTAATATGGTTCCTAACTTTTTATCTACTCAAAGCAGGTTGGGAGAAACTGTTTTGATAACAATCTGTAGGTCACACAATGATGGAGTAATTTATGTATTGAGCATCCTTAACCTACCACAGGTCAATATATTAAAACTGGCGTGGTTGGTCCACTAGGGAAGATCAGGACAGGTCTTATCATAAACTTCACCGGATGGCATATATTGCTCCCATTCATCCTGGGTAAGGTTACGGCCAGCTAAGTGACAGGCTCGGTTTAACCATCCCTCAGGTCCGACCTCCCATAAGATAATGGTATTATCATCACTTCCCGAGGCAAGAATCTTCCCATCCGGGCTGAAAGCGATGCTTCTCACATCACCAGTATGGCCAACAAATGGCTGACCGATCTGTTCAGGGGCCTCTGTCTGGCTGATATCCCACAGAATAATCGTGTCATCCCAACTTCCCGATGCTAAAATATTTCCATCCAGGCTGAAGGCAGTACTTGTCACAGGTCCAGTATGGCCGGTTAGAGGTTTACCGATGGGTTTGGGCGAGTCTGGTGCACTTACATTCCACAGAATAATAGTACTATCATCACTCCCTGAAGCCAGTGTCTTCCCATCCGGACTGAAAGCAACACTTGTCAAATAATCGGTATGGCCGGCTAGTGGATCACCGATGCGCTTGGGTGCTGCTGGCTCACTGACATCCCACAAGATAATGGTTTTATCATAACTCCCTGTAGCCAATATCCTGCCATCCGGGCTGAAAGCGACACTTCTCACCCAATCGGAGTGGCCTTCCAGCGGCTGGCCGAGTTGTTTAGGCGTTTCCGGCTGGCTAACATCCCACAAGATGATGGTGTCATCTGAACTCCCCGAGGCCAGTATCTTCCCGTCTGGTCTGAAAGCTATACTTCTTACATAATCGGTATGGCCGACCAGTGACTGGCCAAGCTGTTGGATCGAATCAGGTGTGCTGATGTCCCACAGGATAATGGTTTTATCTTCGCTACCCGTTGCTAAAATCTTCCCGTCTGGGCTGAAAGAAACACTATCAATAGGAGCGGTATGGCCTAGTAAAGATTCGTTATACTGTGTAGGCAGATCTGGATGACTAACATCCCAAAGGGTAATGCTGTTATCCCTGTTTGCACCCACTGGGGCTAGTATTTGTCCATCTGGGCTGAAAGCGATGCTGATGATGGCCCCAAGGCTGCCATCCAGACGTTGTCCAATGGGTTTGGGCAGCTCCAGAGAACTGACGTCCCATAAGATTGTATTGGTATCTTTACTACCGGACGCCAATATGCTCCCATCCGGACTGAAGGCGACGCTTTGCACCCAATTGGTATGTCCAGTGAATGGTTGGCCAAGTTGTTTGGGTGCCAGCGGTTGCCTAACATCCCAGAGGATAATGGTATGATCCTCACTTGCCGATGCCAATATCATTCCATTCGGACTGAAGGCAACGCTCCTAACCTCGTTTGTATGTCCAAGCAGCGGCTGACCAAGTTTTTTGGCAGCACCTGGCTGACTAACATCCCACAAGATAATCGAATTATCCCAACTTCCGGATGCCAATATCATCCCATCCGGACTAAAATCCACACTATAGACGGGACCGGCGTGACCAGAGAGTGGTTCACCCAATTGTTCCGGAGATTCTGATTGGCTGACATCCCATAAGGTTATGTTGGGTTTCCACTCCCCCGATTCAGAGATATTTCCCCAACTCCCCAACGCAAGTGTCTTCCCATCCGGGGAGAAGGCAATACTGATTACAAGATAGTTCGGATCGACCAACAATTGTCCGATTGCTTTTGGCATACTTGGTTGGCTGACATCCCAAAGAATTGCTTTATCATCCCTGCCACCCGAAGCCAGTATTCTACCATTCGGACTGAAAGCAACACTTGTCACAGAATGAGAATGGTGGATCAGCGGCCCGTCGTACTGTTTGGGCGATTCGGAGTTGCTGACATCCCACAAAACAACGTTTTGATCCAGACTCCCCGATGCCAGTACATTTCCATCTGGACTGAAAGCAACACTGGTCACGGAATCGGTATGGCCGGCAAGCGGTTGTCCGATACGATTGGGAGATTCAGGCTGACTGACATCCCACAAAATGAGAGTTCCATCCTCACTACCGGAAACCATGATTTTCCCATTCGGACTGAAAGCAGTGCTTGTCACAGGACCAGAGTGACCGCGTAAAAATTGAGTGAGTCGCGGATTGGTTTGCAGCACATCCAAGATATTGCCACTCGACCATGAAACGTCCAAAGAACGTCTCTGGGCTTCCAGTCCGAGTAGGAGCGCCAGGTCAAAGCTCTTATCAGCCTGATAAAGTGCCTGCGATGATAATTGACGTGTGACTGCAATGTTACGTTGTTCCTCCGCTATTTTTTGTTGTTCTTCTGCAATGCTGCGTTGTTCCTGCGCAAGGTTTCGTTGTTCCTCCGCAGACGCTTGTGCTGTGGCGCGCACATACGTTTCGCCCAAATACTGATTTCGCTGTCCCCAGGCTACAACTCCCAATACCATTGCCACTACCAACCCAATAACCACTGCCCAAATGACCAACCGCTGCCGCCCACGTGCTTTTTGTTCGAGTCTTAACTGATCCTGCTGACGTAGGGTCTCCTCCTGCCGGCTTGTGGACACATATTCTACTTGCAAACTTGTTGGCTGAGGATCTTTTCCTGTTGCCCGTAATAATTGCTGTTCGGATTCCTCCAGTGCCGCCCCATGCACTAAGTAACCTGATTTGTGGCCATTGCTCTCCCATAGCAGGGCGTTCACCTGCAAACGGGTATGATATTTGACCCACTCCCAATCGGTATGGATAGCCTTGTTCAGGTTCTTCAAGGCTTCTTCGAATTTCGGCAGCTTCGGCAAAGCTACCTGACTGTCTTCCGGTTTTTCGGATCGCAGCTCTGGGTTCTCCTCGATTTGGAAGAGTTGGTCCCGCTCAAAGATGATCCAATTGAGTTGCGGTAAGTCTGGAGCAAACTCATTAATTACGCTTGGTGTGAGATTATCAACGAGGATGGGGATAATACGTTTGTGATTTTCCAATGCAAGATTAATCTCATCCCTACAAATGGAAGAGCTAATCGAATGCTGGCTGATAATGAACATGAATACATTGGCGTTTTCAATGGCTTCTCGTATCTCTGTCCACCATTTCTCACCCACCGGTATGCGATCCCAGTCAATCCAGGTATCGATTTCACATTGCTGGAGCGATTCACGGATCAACCTTGCAAACGCAATATCTTTGCGGGAATAGGAAATAAAAACATCAGACATAGTTTTTCTCCAAGTAATTGATTTAGCTTTTCAGTTGTATAACATCACAATCGCATACCCAGCCAGTGCTAATATCTCCACGATGCCGCACAGCACATCCGTGGTTGAAATCCCCACTTCCGATATTGTATCACTTTCTAAGGCAGCTTTTCTGGTTGGAAAAATGCAGATTGGATGAGTATCTCCCAGGAATTGCTTCAATCTCGAAATCTTGTCTGCCATCCCAGCAATTCAACCCTGCCGTGAAAACCCGGGATTATTACCAAGAAACAATACTACATCCAAAGAAGGGACAATTTCCTGCTAACTTTCTATCGGAGTAACCGGATTTAAAGCCACTCCTACATTGCATCCCGCATTTTTGATGGTTTCAAGGTCTTATACAAATTCGGACAAGTTTCGATATGCACGGTCGCCCAATCTACCCAACCTGCTAGAAACGAGGAGATCAGAGCCTCTGGATTGTAAAACGCAAGATAGACATCCACATAAATCCTGTCTGCCCCCCTTTTACAATAATTCGATCTCACTTCCCAAATTTGAAAATTTTTCTTCAGGGAAGCGACAGAGCCAAAATGAACTACCTCGCCACAAGCGGTTGGGGTATCGACCTGCTGAAACAATTTAAGTTGCTGCACATGGAATTGAAAATATTCTTGACCTTGGTTCTTAACATAATGCATGACACCATCTTCAGTGATGTGTTGCCCTCCCATGCCATCATAATCGCCATCTGCCCATAAATCGTTTCCCTCCAGTTGATTTTAGCCGATGGTACCCGAACAATGACTTCTCGCGCTGGTAGGTCATTAATCATTGTTCTTATTTCCGTTATGCTTATTGTTGGTTTCGAGAGCGCCAAAATAATACAAATGGTCCATATCTATTCCAATATCAAGAAACTCTACTTGATATCAATTCGCATTGTCTTAACATGTGCCTTTTATCACATGATCTATCATTTACCCTAACACCAATCTCCAATATTTTGCTTAACACAGAATGGTAGGCTAAGGTGGATACATTTTGACTTTTACTGATAAGATGACTCGTGTCCTAACTTTGTCACATCACAGAGCAGCGGGGAAGTATTCCCAAGATGAAGTAAATTCTGTCCAGTATTAGGATACCAGACTTGCAAATGCAGAGTACTTCCCTATAATGACTATAACAAGGATAGAGGAACAAAACTTTTATTCCGGGTTCAAGGATCGTTGAGGAAAGGTATATGGATAACACACATGGATTAAAGGATGCTGTTGTTTTGGTGACCGGCGCTGGACGCGGAATTGGCCTTGGTATTGGTAACGCGTTTTCAGCCGCAGGCGCAAAAGTGATCTTCCATTATCACTCCAGCCAACAAGCAGCCGAAGAAGCCGTAAGACAAATCCATCTCCAGGGTGCTGAGGCCATGAGCTGTAAGGCTGATATCACCCACACAGATGAAGTGAACCATTTGTTTGCAACTGTCAGCGCTGCATTTGGCCGGCTTGATGTCCTGATTAATAATGCAGGAACCTACCCTATCAATCCCTTACTGGACCTTAAAGCCAACGAATGGGATGCAGTGATCAATTCTAATTTACGAAGTGTATTTCTATGTACACAAGCAGCGGGACGCTTAATGAAACCCAAGATGGGAGGAACCATCATCAATTTAGCTTCCATCGAGGGGAATTTTCCAACTGTCAATCATGCTCATTATTGTGCTGCAAAAGCTGGGGTAATCCAATTTACCAAAACTGCTGCACGGGAGCTGGGCTGCTACAACATCCGCGTCAATGCCATTTCACCCGGATTAATCCACCGCACGGGATTGGAACAGGATTGGCCAGAGGGTGTTGCCCGCTGGCAAAAGAATACCCCGCTGGCACGCCTGGGAACACCCCAGGACATCGCCAATGCTTGTCTATTTCTGGCTTCCCCGTCCGCAAATTGGATTACCGGTATTAATCTGCCAGTTGACGGCGGTGCTTCCACTGCCCCGGCTTTTTAATCCATTCACCTTGTGAGGAACCGCCATGTCAACATGTATTCCTGATCTTCAGTACATTATTGCCACTCTCAACCTGCAGCGCCTTCCTTTCGAAGGCGGTTGGTATGCCCAAAGCTATAAATCCAAGGACATGTTGTGCGGACCGTCGCTGCCGGAAAGATATCCTGGCCCGCGTGCTCTTGGCACCGCAATTTATTATCTGATGACTGCTGAGCAGGATGGATTTTCAGCGTTGCATCGCCTGCGAGGTGATGAAGTGCTGCACTTTTATCTGGGTGATCCGATAAACTCCCTCTTGATCTACCCGGACGGCTCATTCCGAAAATTTATTATGGGTCCCAACATCCAAAAAGGACAGGTGCTGCAAATGGTGATTCCAGCGGGAACCTGGCAGGGACATCGTGTTTGTGCAGGCAAAAATTATGCATTAATAGGTTCAACCATGACACCTGGTTATGATGATGAAGACTTTGAGCTTGGCAGTCGAAGTGACCTTTGCAAGCAATTTCCTCTCGTGAGCAATGAAATCACATCTCTCACCCGATCATAGCCCGACTCAAAACATCATAAAGTGGACTCATGCCATCATCCACTCAGCCTGATTTTTGAAGTACATAATGATCAAGATTGCCAAGTTGATTAACTTGACTTTGTAGTAAATAATCAATATACTGAAATTGATGTAGTAAAACTACATTCCCTATTCAAGCTACAATTTATATCCTATTTTTTTTTCATAGGAATAGACATTGATGGATCAAACTCAGGATGATGGTTTTAGCATTGATACCCTGACAAGGTTACGGGTCCAATTTCCTTCTTTATCCCCTGCTGAAAGCAAAGTATGTAAATTCATTCTGGATAATCCCGAAAAAGTCATCCGCATGACCTTGGTTGAAATTGCTCAGGAAACCGGGGTAAGCGATGCCACAGCCGTTCGGTTTGCCCGATCCGTTGGGTATGACAGTTGGTTGGATTTCAAAATTTCTCTCATTCAGGCTTTACCGGCTTCAGCCCAATTTATTCACAACGGGATTAGCGCAGAAGATGGTCCAGGCATGATCGTGCGCAAGGTCCTTCTGGGCAGTAAACAAGCATTGGATGATACGTTATCCCTTCTGGACGAAGATGCCTTTGAGAAAACTCTCGAATTGCTTTCGCACGCCCGATCGATTTTAATCGCCGGGGTTGGAACCTCTGGGCCCATGGCCCATGAAATGGGCAACCGCCTTTTACGGTTAGGGCTGCTCTGTCAGGTGCAGACAGATTCTTATTTACAAATCATGCAAACTTCCCTGCTTACCTCAAAAGATGTGTTGGTAATTATCTCCCAAACTGGTGATTCATACGACCCGCGTCGCACGGCGTCCGAAGCAAAACGAGCTGGTGTGCCAGTTATTTGTATTACAGGCAACAAACTATCCTCCATTACCTCATACGCGGATGTAGTTCTCCTATCTGTGTCCCAGGAAACCATGTCCGAGACAATTTCATCACGGATAGCGCAATATGCCCTCATTCATGCAATCTATGTGGGTCTGGCAATCCGGTCCATGGATCAAGCCATAGAAAACGAACAGACAATTTGGAAAGCCCTCATGCGGAAGGTCCCTTATCAATCCGGCGAGGTTTGATCACCATTCAATCAGGAGATAAGATGGCGGAGATGATTGTTTCAATCCAAGAACTTAAATATCGTTACCGGGGTCAAAAAGAATTTGCCCTGGACGGTATAACCTTAGATCTCGCACGGGGAGAGTTCCTGGTTATCATGGGTCCCAGTGAAGCAGGAAAAAGCACCCTCGCAGCTACCATCAATGGTTTAATTCCCCATTTTCACAAAGGAAAATTTCTTGGGGATGTAACCGTGATGGGACGCAACACGCGTGAAAACTCAGTCGCCCAGATGTCAGAAATTGTAGGTATGGTGTTTCAAGATTTTGAAGCGCAGTTATTTTCAACCAATGTGGAACTAGAAATTGCATTCGGTCCTGAAAATTTCGCTGTAGACCGTGAGGAAATCGGCCGGCGGATCAATGAAAACCTGGATTATGTGGGACTGGATGCCGTACGTCACCGGCCGCCATCCACTTTGTCCGGAGGCCAAAAACAAAAGTTGGCTATCGCTTCGGTGTTGGCCTTAAAACCCAGCGTGCTGGTAATGGATGAGCCCACCACGGATCTCGATCCAATTAGCAAAATCGGAATTTTCGAGATCACCAACCGCCTTTGTAAAAGGGATGATCTGACCCTGATGATCATCGAACACGAAACGGAAGAAGCCCTGTTTGCTGATCGGGTTGCTTTTATCAAAGACGGAAAATTGGTTAAAATTGGACCCACGCGCGACATGCTCAGGGATGTGGACCTGATGGAATCATTAGGTGTGATGCCGTTAGGCATCCCCAAATTCTTCAAAAAACTTGGCTGGCCAGAGCTGCCCCTGACACCTGACGAAGGGATAAAATCATTTCAGACAGGTGGATGGAAAATTTCTGAACAAAAATTTCAGGAATTAATAACGAAGGAACATGATGAACTGAGCCACATGAGCAGACCCCTCATTCAATGCCGCGATCTTGGCTTTTCCTATTCACCCGAAGTTCAAGCACTCAATGGCATTAACCTGGAAATTTATGAAGGTGAAATGGTTGCCATCGTTGGACAGAATGGCAGCGGAAAAACCACTCTGGCCAAACATTTTAACGGATTACTGCTACCCAGCTCTGGTGAAGTACTAGTGAATGAACTCCCCACACGGCAGCAGGGTGTTTTCATTCTGGGTCAAAGAGTGGGATATGTCTTCCAAAACCCTGACCACCAAATTTTCTCTGAAACCGTATTTGATGAAGTAGCCTTCAGTCCACGCCTGCGAAAATTATCTGAAGACGAGATCAAGATCCGGGTAAATGAAGCCTTGGAAGCCGTGGGACTGGTAGGATTTGAAGCCGAAGACCCCTTCGCATTGACCAAGAGTGGAAGGCAGCGGGTTGCAGTAGCCGCCGTATTGGCTGCCAAGCCGGATGTCCTGATTCTGGATGAGCCCACAACCGGTCTGGATTATGCAGAACAGCGGAGTATGATGAATATGGTGCGCAGCCTTAACAAACAAGGAAGTACCATCATCTTTGTTACGCACCACATGTGGGTTGTTGCGGAGTACGCCCGGCGTGTGTTTGTCATGAAAGATGGGAAGGTCATCCTTGAAGGCTCTACGCGAGATGTCTTCTCTCATGATGCTGAACTGAAGGATGCTTTCTTGCGCCCACCCCATTTTGTTGAATTTTCTAATCGAATTGGTCACACCTTTTTAAACCCCGATGAGATGTATGCCTATATTGAAGGAGTGCAGGATTAATGGATGCCGAAATTTATCTGGATAATAATTCATTTATTCATCGATTAGATCCGCGGACAAAGATACTGGTTTTTTTGATGACATTTGTTGCGCTCTTGTTATTTGAAGATCCGTTCTGGATGCTGCCAGTTGCCTTTCTTATCTTAGTGCAGTTAATCATCTCCAGTGCCGTTTTGAACTTACGACGAATCCGATATATCTTGATCGTCCTGACCATTTCCAGTCTGGTCCTATGGAACTTCTTCTCCCAAGGGGTTACCCCATTGTTCTGGGTTTTTGAGTTGGAATCATTCTACTTCAGTATCGCTCGTACCTTGCTGATCCTCTTTATGATTGCAACAGGCATGATCCTGATCACCACAACCCGGAATGAAGAACTGGTTTTAGGTATGATTCGCCTGGGTATGCCATACCGGGTTGGTTTCGCTATTTCCACCGCTTTGAGATTGGTACCCACCATCGCTTCCAGCACCATGACCATCAGTCAGGCACAACGCAGTCGCGGGTTAAATCTCGATTCAGGCGGCATTATGGATCGAATCCGTAAATTCTTGCCCTTGCTGGTGCCTGTATTCATCTCAACCATTCGCAGTACCAATATTTTTGCCATGGCCCTTGAATCAAAAGGATTCGGCGCCAGAGAAGTACGCACATTCTATCTTAACCTGCAAATGCGCAAAGCTGATTATTTCGTCCTGACTTTTGCCTCTCTTTTTACCATTGTATCCATTGTGTTTGCCGTCATGGGTTACGGCAAGATTATTGGCTTAACACGCTTTTAGTTTCTGGAGGTAAATATGGAACAAGCTGAAATTAACGATATGCTCCCCTTTCTATTACGTCGTGAAAATGTAGCCCGCTATGAAGATGGTAAGGTTGTCATTGGGGATCGTCGTAAATATCCATTTGAAAAATCGTTTGTTTATTGCAGTGACGTAGAAGCCGTTGCCCAGGCAATTGAAGAGATGGTCACCCAGGGAGGCGGGCCTGCCAACGCCGCTTTATATGCCATGGTAATGAAGGCTCATCAATCTGCCAGTGAGTCTTCGCAACGGCAGATGGAAGTTCTGGAGGCTGCCCGACATCGGTTGGTTCATACCCGGCCCACAAACACTGCCCTCGCTCGAAGACTTGAAAGAGCCATGCAGGTCATTCGGAAAGCTCTGGATGAAGGCAAAAATGTTGAAAGCACCTTACTGACCTGGTTTGAAGGCATGCGTGATGAGAATTACAAGAAATATGCTTCAGCCGCCGAATTTGGCGCCAGCTTAATTGAAGATGGCGATGGTATCTTGACCATGTGCTTTGCCGAAACCTCTTTCCTCATGGCTCTAGCCATTGCCAGAAATGCCGGCAAAAAAATTCAAGTCTACACTCCCGAAACTCGGCCCTATTTACAAGGCGCTCGATTAACAGCCCCCAGTGTCCATGAACTGGGTATCCCTGTCCAAATTATTGGCGATAACATGCCAGCCTATGTGCTTTCACAAGGCAAAGTCCAGAAGTATTTCACTGCAGCGGATCTGGTAACCATGGATGGACATGTAGTGAATAAGATTGGTACATTTCAAAATGCCATTGCGGCGCATTATCACGGGGTTCCATATTTTGTGTTTACTTGGGATCCTGACAAAACAAAACCCAATCGCGCTTCCATTGAAATTGAAGAGCGTGACCCAACAGAGATGAAATTCTGCCGTGGCGTTCCCACAACCGACCCGGCCATTGATGCTTATTATCCAGCCTTTGATATTACCCCTCCTCACCTGGTCGCCGGTGTAATTACCCAATATGGCATACATAGTCCTTATGATTTACATCGTTATTATGGATAGAATAGATTTAGGAGACCAAAATGGAATCTGCCATCATCACTGGAACAGGCATTTACACGATCCCCGGCTTTGAATTGGAACAAAAACAAGTCGACACCCCATTTGGGGTAGCGAAAGTCTATATTGCCCGGAAAGATGGATTTGAACTGGCCTATCTGGCACGACACGGAATAGATCACACCACGCCTCCCCATAACATAAATTACCGGGCCAACCTGAAAGCCCTGGAGATGATGGGCGTAAAGCGGGTTCTCGCCACGTATGCAGTTGGCTCCATCAATCGACAAATTCCACCCATGGGGTTGGCTTTGTTGTCTGATTTTTTGGACTTCACCAACAATCGGCCATTGACGTTTTACGAAGGCGGAAAATCCGGGCTGGCGCATACCAGCATGGACGTACCCTATTGCCCTGCCATGAGACACAAGATTCTCGAACTGGCAAATCGGGCGAATCTGCATATTCACCCTGACGCGGTCTATGTTGCGACCAATGGCCCGCGATTCGAAACCCCTGCTGAAATCCGCATGTATGACAAATTAGGTGGCGACGTGGTCGGAATGACCGGCGTACCCGAAGTGGTTCTGGCGCGTGAATTGAACATGCATTATGCCGCCATTGCCTACTCCATTAATTGGGCAGCAGGCCTGGAAGCAGAGATGGAATTTGTCAGTGAGAAAATGCAGGAAATTCGTCAGAAGTTGGCTTCCCTGCTTGTTGAAACCTTACAAGTAATAGACACGCTGGATTGCAATTGCGAGAAAGCTGTTATGTTTATGCATCCACCAAAATAGTGAGTGTATCAATGCTCCTTTTCATTTTTTTGCTTTTGGACATCAAGGAGGTGACCAGAATTAAATGAACTTATTTTGTTTTTGCAATTTTGTGGACCAATCGAATTCAATATCTATCAGATAAAGGAGAATAACCATGAAAGAAGTTTTTACTATGTGGAAAAATACCCGGATGATTATCCTGGTGGCCCTTTCTGCAGCAATTTATGCAGCTTTCTTGATCGTTTTTAAGGGTGGGATTCCCATCGTACCTGGCATTACAGAAGTCCGCCCTGCTAACGTATTTCCTCCTGTCTTTAGCCTATTGTTTGGACCTGCAGGTGCATGGGGCTCAGCCATCGGAAACCTGATTGGTGATTTGTTTGGCGGCACATTGGGGATTGGCTCAATCTTCGGTTTTGTGGGTAATTTCTTCCTCGGTTTCATTCCTTACAAGATGTGGGGGGCTGTATTTGGTCTGGTTTCCAAAAAGGATATGTCCCTGGTCACCAACACCGGCAAAAAATTGGCTGCTTTTGAAATCGTAGCCCTTACAGCTTCAGCCGCTTGCGGTATCATCATTGCCTGGTATCTCGACCTGGCTGGCATCGTTCCTTTTGCATTCCTCTCCATCACAATTACCATTAACAACTTTGCAGCCGCATTCATCCTCGGCCCCATTCTGCTCTCCTTGCTCTATCCACGTGTGAAACGCTGGGGACTGATCTGGACCGATATCATGGATCCGCAAGAAGTTGCAGCGGGTAAAGCCAAAAACTTGGGCTCCATTTTGATGATGGTTGGTTCTTTGGGCGGTTTGATCATCGGTCTTTTGGTTGCTTCTGGCCTGGCTGGACAGACCATCTATGGTTTCACTGGAGAACAAGGACAGGTTTCTGTCTGGTTATCTGTATTGCCATTCCTTCTTTTAATACTGGTGGCCAGCTTTATGCTTTCCGGTCGCGAGCAATTTGTTGATGAGGGAGAAGAGTAAAGCCTCTTATCATTTTTTTTCAGGTGAGTACCTTTCAGGTACTCACCTTTTCTATCCATAGGGTCTACCAATATGCAACCCCAGAAAATTGATTTTCTCCTAACAAACACCACCCTTGTCACCATGAATACTGAACACCAAATCATTCAGAATGGTGCCATAGCCATCAAGGATGGCATAATTCAGTGGATCGGCTCACAAGATCAGGTGGGCCATCAGTTTGAAGCAAAACAAAAACTGGATCTAAATGGAAAAGTAGTTACCCCAGGCCTGGTAAATACCCATGGTCATTGGGCAATGACACTCTTCCGCGGATTGGTCGATGATTGCCCCCTGGAAGCCTGGTTGGATAGGATTTGGAAAGTCGAAGCCGCCGTCGTATCCCCGAAATCAGTCGTCGCAGGTTCACAAATGGCCATGATCGAAATGATTCGTTCTGGCACCACCTGCGCTGCCGATATGTACTGGCATTATCCGGAATCCTTTGATGCTGTCATCCAAGCCGGATTCCGCATGATTAATGGCCCTAGTTTTGCGGATATCCCTGGATTTGAGGAACGCAGGGATACAGCCTATCAAACTGCCATTGATTTGATTGACCAGTATCAGCATGAATCCTTGATCCATCTTTTTATCCAGGCACATTCCACCTACATGACTAACTTACCCATGTTGGGTGATATCCTAAAAATCTCTCTGTCCCGCAATATTGGTTTTATCACTCATGCATCTGAATCCAAGGGTGAGCTCGAGAATGTCTACAATAAATATGGCAAAACCCCGATTGAAGTTTTGGATTCCGTCGGTTTATTAGGCAAGAAAACCCTCCTGGCTCATTGCGTGCATCTCTCGGATGCAGAGATAGCTCGCCTGGCCGAGACTGGTACCAGTGTCAGCCATTGCCCCTCCTCCAACATGAAACTCTCGTCTGGAATTGCACGAGTGGCTGATATGCTCCAAGCTGGGGTTAATGTTTCCATCGGCACGGATGGACCTGCCAGCAACAACGATCTTGATTTGTTTCATGAAGCCCAACTGGCTGCATTAGTTCAAAAAGGAGTCAGCGGAAATCCAACGATACTGCCCGCGGAAAAAGTCTTCGCAATGCTGACCATCGACGGTGCACGTGCCTTTGGGTTGGAAAACCAGATTGGCTCTCTGGAAATTGGAAAACTGGCCGATTTGATCGTGATTGATTTTGATGCAATCAACCTGACTCCCTGTTACAACTTGTACTCTCATTTTATTTACGCCATGTCGCCAGCTGATGTTTGCCATGTCATGATACATGGCAAAATGATCATGCAGAACCGACAAATGCTGACTCTGGATGAAGAAAAAGTAAAATCAGAGGTACGCCAGATCGCTCAACAAGTCCAAATGGTCTGAGATACCCGATAATAATCGACGGATGGAGATAAACAAGAAATGACTAACATCGTTTATGAACATGGGATTGGTACCCTGGTAAACCACGCAACAGAGGGGAACAACCCTCATCAAGCACACGTAACCCCCATTTATCAGACCTCGACATTTTGTTTTCCGGATGCAGAAACGGGTGGACGAATTTTTGCTGGAGAACAGGAAGGATATCTTTATACACGGGCAGGGAACCCCAATGCGACACAATTAGCCCAAAAAATCGCCCTATTGGAAGGCCTTGATCTTTTGCGGCAAAATCCAGAAAAAGAGCTGCACGAAGTCGTAGCCGGCCGGGTGTTTTCTTCCGGTATGGCTGCCATTACGGCCGCCATCCTGGGGCACGTTCATAATGGAGAAACCATTATCGCATACCACTGCCTGTATGGAAATTCCTTCGGTTTTTTGAATGATCTGGTAAAAGAAGTGGGAGTCCAAACAGTCTGGGTAGATGATCTCTCGCCAAGTGCCTGGGAGGCAGCATTTGCATCGCATGCGAACGCAACAATTGCGTACATCGAGACGCCTGCAAATCCCACTCTGGATATTATCGACCTGCAGGCCATCGCAGCCATCGCCAAAAGCCACGGCGCGTGGACAATAGTGGACAATACATTCGCAACACCTTACCACCAGCGCCCCCTTACCCTGGGTTGTGATGTAGTGGTGCATTCCACAACCAAATATCTCTGCGGCCATGGAGTTGTCATCGGTGGGGCTATCATCAGCAACCATCTTGATTATATGGATCCACGAGGCAATGGTATTGGCCGATGGTTAAAACTGGGCGGATCCCCAAGCCCATTTGACTGTTGGCTGGTCAATTTAGGACTCAAAACCTTCCATCTCCGCATGCAAGCCCATAATAAAAATGCGCTGTCGGTGGTGGATTATTTGCTAGCACAACCCAAAGTCGCACGCGTTTATTACCCTGGCTTACATGATCATCCCGGCCATGAAGTGGCCTGCCGCCAGATGCAAAACGGGTTTGGCGGTATGCTCGCTTTTGAACTTAAGGGCGGACTTGAAGCGGGTGTGCTTTTAATGAATCGTCTCAAGTTGATCAGCCGGGCCGTCAGTCTGGGGATCGTTGATTCCCTTATCGAACATCCAGCCAGCATGACGCATTCAAAAGTCCCACCAGAAGACCGTCTGCGGGCAGGCATCAGTGATGGATTGGTGCGCATGTCTGTGGGTGTTGAAGATGTAATTGACCTGATTGCTGATCTTGACCAGGCTCTCGCTTAATCCACTGTGCAAGGGTTTGATCCTAAACAAGCTAACGAAACTAATTTTTTCAAACGTAGAGGAGTAGTACATGCTGTTAGAACAGGAACGTAAAACCATCGTTGCCTATGGCAAAAAATTAATCACTTCACAACTTACCACAGGGACAGGTGGAAACCTGAGCATTTGTAATCGGGAAAACGGCCTGATAGCCATTAAACCAAGCGGTATAGATTACTTTGAAATGCAGCCAGAGGATGTGGTTGTCGTCGACCTTGACAGCAACAAAATAGATGGTCATCTAAAACCATCCAGTGAGATTCACTTTCATCTCGGCCTGTACCACCATCGTAAAGACATCAACGCTGTAGTGCACACCCATCAGGTTTATGCCACCACCATCGCCTGCTTAAAGTGGGAATTACCGGCGGTACATTATCTGGTGGGATTATCGGGCAACAAGGTTCCTGTTGCACCCTATGCTACCTATGGCTCAAAGGAATTATCTGACAACATCATGCAGACCATTGGGAACTATAACGCCTGTTTGATGGCGAACCATGGTCTGGTAACGGTAGGCACCAGTATGGCATCCGCTTTTGCCACGGCAGAAGAAATTGAACTGGTTTCCCGACTTTATTACCAAGCAAAATGTATCGGCGAGCCCACAATCCTTTCTGATGAAGAAATGAAAGCTGTGATGAAAAAGTTCGGTACCTACGGAAACCTTTAAAACCAGTTTTCAAAAATCCCCTCTCCATATTATCCCCTGGGAAGTTCAGAATGACTTTCATCTGAGCTTCCTATTATTTTTACAAACAATTTTTTTTGAGGAGTCAATAAAGTTCGCTATTCCATGTCTAACTTCATACCCCAATAATATACCTCCATAGTAGAATTCCATTTAATAGAATTAGTCTTTATCAGGACCGACGCGTGAAGTAAAAATCCCAAATATGGGAGCCTATTTTTCATAATAGAACGCGACCTTATTAGAACTTCCTTGCCTTCCTGCAAGCTCCTTCATCTCCTACTCCTTAATGGTATCCATAAAATCCAACCCCACTGGTACTTGTGCCAGCAAACAGTAGTAAGCCCAAACGGCACTGAAAGGCATCGCTTTCAACTCCTCCTGCAAAGCCAATCTGCTTGAGAAGTTACCTTCGATCTCAAATTGTTTTAGCACTTCCTGTGGTTCAAGTAACGCCATCATCAATGCTTTCAAGGTATTGCGCGTACCAATAGTCCAGGCTGCGACCCGGTTGATACTTGCATCGAAATAATCCAATCCAATATGAACGCGCTCTAAAGCATCATTGCGAACCACTTCTTGTGTAACCGATTGAATCTCATCATTGAATGTGACCACATGGTCACTATCCCAGCGTACACCACGGTTCACATGCAAAAGCAATTCATCAAAAAAAGGTAACAAAGCTGGAATTTTGTCGGCATTGGATTCTTTGGGATGCAAATTGCCGGTATCCAAGGTTAACAAGATATTCCGACTAAGTGCATATGAAAGATAAAACCCCATTGAACCGACTACATAACTTTCTGAGCCAATACCAAATAGTTTTGGTTCTACGGCATCAAGGTTATATCGTGGATCAATTTTTTCAGCTAGAATCGCATTTAGAGAATTCCGCAGTAATTCACGAGGAGTACGGCGGTCTGCCGGGGTGTCCTTATATCCATCAGGAATCCAGATATTCGTAATGGCCGGTGTTCCTAATTCCTCTCCAAAGTATTCACCGATCTTTCGGCATGCAATGCAGTGTTCTATCCAGAAATTGCGAATGCCTTCATCGCGATGAGAAAGTGTAAATCCGTCCGCAGACATGGAATGCGAGAAACAGGTTGGATTAAAGTCAATCCCATGGTTGTTTGCTTTCGCCCAAACCTTCCAGACCGAGAAGTGGCATGGCTCGATACCATTGCGAGGCACCTCATGATCCGCTTCTATATAAATAGCATGGAGATTTAATCTATGTGACCCAGGCAACAAGCTATACACCAGATCCAGGTCTTTTCGCAGTTCGTCTGGCGTACGGGCTTTGCCAGGATAATTTCCGGTCGCAGCAATTCCACCACTGAGTTCACCACCAGGGTTTTCGAAACCACCCACATCATCTGCCTGCCAGCAATGTAGGCTGATAGCAACTTTCTCAAGTTGAGCGACAGCCTTCTCGGTATCCACCCCCAGTGCAGTGTATCTCTCTGATGCTAGTGCATATGCATTTCTTATTTTGGCTTCTGCTATGGTCATGGAACTGCAAGCTGCCTGCTTGATGGATGATATCTTTGCAAAAACACAACCCAGTCCACTACCTGCAGAATTTCTCAGCCCTTGGAATCTTAATAAATGATTTTAGAATCTTAAAAGAAAGTAGAGAATGCCCAAAAAAGAATTGCACGTTTGGTGCACGTTTTTTTAGGATTAAAACAGCCAGACGGCACAAACCCGTATATGTGCCGTCTGACAGTTCCACAAACCCCCATATATAGGTGCCCCAGGAGGGACTCGAACCCCCAACCAACTGATTCGAAGTCAGGTACTCTATCCATTGAGCTACTAGGGCAATTACAGCCCAATTATACTGTATTTTTCTTGTTTCGCCAATCGCTCAGCGTTCATTATCTATGCGCATATTTTTTCTGGACTCTCAACGTCGGCGTAAAAATACGGCGCTGAAATAGCGTTTGAGATTAAAGCTATTGGCAGAAAGTAACACATCGGCTCTAAATAATCCGGCGATCAAGCGCATGCAACCATAGGCGGTCATCCCAAGCACCACCGCAGATAGGAGCATTTCCCATATAGGTACCCTAACGACCGAGTAGCGCATCATCATAGCCAGAGGAGAGGTGAGTGGAAAATAGCTTAATAATACCGGGAAAGCACCATTGGGAGTTTGTGAAAATACACTGACAAACATTAACGGCACGATCATGGGCAGAATAAACAGGAATGTAATCTGCGAAGACTCACGCATATTGGGAGCCAATGCCCCCACCCCAGCCATCAAGACGGCATACAAATAATATCCCAGCAGAATAAAGGCAAGACCCCAGAAAAGGAAATCCATTGGGATTTGAAATTGATCCGGTATTTGGAAGGTTTGCCCGCTGTAGCGCAGCAGCAGCCAGCCGGTGCCGCCCCAAATGATGAATTGCAGCAAGCCCACCACACCCCGGGACAAAATTTTTCCTGCCAGCATGGTTTCCGGATCAATGGATGTCAGCAAAATCTCCATCATGCGGTTCTCTTTTTCTGTGGTGATGCTATTCATCAACATGCTGGAGGTAGAAATGATGATGATATAAAACATCAAAGCCACAATATAAGGAACCATAAAATTGAGCGCGTGATCTTCATCCCGCGGCAAGGGGGCTGGCTCGCTGGCAGCCTGCGGTAAAACGTTAACTTTCAGATCTTGCAAAGGCGTTTGATACAGATTCGGCGAAATCTCTGCCCGCTGTAATAGATTACTGCGTAATGTTTCCTCAATCACCCAGGTGGCGTCCAATCCACTCATAATGTTGTAATCTTGCTGATAAGCGGTGACTTCACCACGGGTCAAATAATCCTCGGGTATCAAATAATACCCATGGATCTGGCCACTTTCCAATGCTATCTTTGCAGCAGCTTCATCCGGAAATATTGCTATGCTTTCCTTGGCGGCGTCCGGGATTACGGTAATCAATCCGGAAGCATCCACGAGACCTTCCATGACAGTTTCTTCTTTAGGCGCAATCAGATCCATGAGGGCATTGGTCTCGCCTCCCTGTTGGTTAATTCGGCCAGCGATGGTAAACAGGCTGACGGAGATCAATGGCAGCAAAAACAACGTCAGCAGGAAGGATTTGCGCATGACGACACTGATTAATTCATAGCGAAAAATCGTCCAAAGTTTGGATTTCATGCTGCCTCCCTGTTCCGTAAACCCTGCACCACTTCCTTTAATGTCAGGCGTTTTCCATAGCGCAGCATCCCCAGGCGAAATACACTCCCCGTCAACCGGATGGCTGCATATGCACATAGAATCAACAGCCCAATGGAAATCACACTTTGCCACAAAGGCACATCCGTGAATACCGCCCGCAAGGGCAAGGTGACCGGCGCTGTCAGTGGAAAAAGGCTCAAACCAATACTAAAAGCCGAGTTTGGGTTCATCATAATCAAAGACATAAACCAATACGGCGCTACAAGCGGAAGGGTAAACAAACCGGCTACCTGTTGGGCTTCCTGGGTTTCTGTCACGGTAGCTCCCAGCATGGCCATCAAGGCAGCCACCAGCACAAAAGCCGGGACCAGGGTCAATACCGTTAGAAGAAGGAATTGTGGGTCAATGCTCACGTTTAAGCCTTGAAGGAATATCGGGCCTAATACTAAATAGAGTAAAATGGGCAGACCAAACCAGAAGAACATTTGGGTCAGCCCCACGGAGAGGTTGCCAAATATTTTCCCGCTCATTAATTGATTAGAGGATACCGAAGTCAAGATAATTTCCATGGTGCGATTTTCTTTCTCTTCCACCACAGCACGTAACAAGTATCCCCCGCTGGTATTGACCACGATGATGAACAGGATACCGCTGAAAATTGGAATCATGATCATATACCATTCACTGGAAGACTGCTGACGATCAGTTTCCAGCGAATTGATAACCATCTCCGGGCCATCCAGGATGCGTGCCTTCAAATCCAGATCAACATTCCGCAGCAGCCGTTGCTGCAAAAGACTATCCAGTGCAGTTTGCATGGACCCGGAAGGTTCAGCATTGGAGAATAATTGCACGCTGCCGGTCTGGGGGTATCCCTGTGGAATCAAAAAATACGCTTGCATCTTTTCATTAAGCAGCATATCTTCGGCCTTGTCGAGTTGATCCATAAAAAGAAGGGGCGAATCATGCCAAAAGCTGTTGTTTTTCATCTCTTCAGTATACTGGGCAGCTTCCTGATTCAGATACCCGGCCAGATCGACCACCCCAATGGGTGTGCGATCAATTTGCATCAAGCCAATTACCACACCCAAACCACCCATCAAAATAATGAAAAGCGGCATACCTAATAAAACCAGGAGAAAACGCTTTCGTAAAACATGCCTTAAATATTCATACTTGGCAATCAGCCAGATTTTATCCATGGATTACTCCGTTTTCCCTTTGACCACCTTGATAAACACATCATCCAGCGAGGGTACGGCAACTTCAAAACGATCCAATTGAATATTCATGCCTACCAGTGTTTGTAACAATTCCTGGGAAGTGACATTGTCATCCAATGTACAACGCAAGTTCCCGTTTTCTTTCTTGATATTTACTACCCCTGGAATCTGGTCAGGAAGGACATCGGGCGAACCCAAAATAATATCCCGGCCGCTGAATGAGCGACGGATTTCGTGCACGTCCCCGTTCAATAAAACGCTGCCCTGATTGATCAAGACAATCTGATTACACATCGTCTCTGCCTGATGCATTTGATGGGTGCACATGACTACTGTCCGGCCTTTATTGCGCTCCTCATGGAGCAAATCTTTAACCATCTGAGTATTGACAGGATCAAGAGCAGAGAAGGGTTCATCAATGATGATGATGTCCGGTTGATGGATCAGTGTGGCAATTAACTGTGCCTTTTGCTGCATACCCTTGCTTAGTTCTTTTACTTTCTTGCGTCGATGGGCTGTAAGTTCAAAAAATTCAAAATACTCATTTAAACGCTTCTGAGCATCATTTTTCTTTAATCCTTTCAAGGATGCCAAATACAGCAAACAGTTTTCCAGTTGAATATCCTGATATAAACCCCGCTCTTCCGGCAAATATCCAATCCGGTTTTTCTTGGCGTCATCCATGGCGCCCCCCAGGATTTCCACACTACCGCTGTCCGCTTTAAAGATATCCAGAATAATTCGAATAAGCGTGGTTTTTCCAGCACCATTCGGCCCTAATAAACCAAATATTGTCCCTGGTTGAACTTCAAAACTGGCTTGGTTGACTGCCGTTTGTTCCCCAAATTTCTTTACAATTTGATCCACAATGATGGATGCCATTTTTTTCTCCCTATGCTACAAGCTACCCCAATCATATCCGATATTCGTCAACTCATCCAGATAGCGCGAAAAAAAAGGTCCCCCAAGAGGGAGACCTAATTTTTGACTTATATCTGCAAGGATTGGGATTACTCTTTTTCGTACGCTTCTCCATCGGCTGCAGGAGCTTGGCCTTTACCAACAACGCCAGCCAAGACAATCATGGTAGCAATGTAAGGAGCCATCAATAAGAATTCCGATGGAATATTGATTTGCAGGATGGCAATCCGGGAGGCCAAAGAATCGGCAAAACCGAAGAGCAAACCTGCGCCAAAGGAACCAAAAGGCGTCCAATTACCAAAAATCATGGCGGCCAGGCCAATAAAACCACGACCAGCAGTCATCACTTCATCAAAACGACCAACAGAGCCCAGGGTGAAATAAGCGCCGCCAAAGCCAGCCATCATGCCGCCCAGTATAACGGCCATATAGCGGGTTTTAAAGACATTTATTCCCAGGGTATCAGCCGCTTTAGGATGTTCACCCACCGCGCGGACGCGTAATCCCCATCGTGTTTTGAATAAAAGCACCTGAATCAAAATTAAGAAGAAAAACAGGGCATACACAAACATATTGTTGTTAAAGAAAATGGGGCCAAGAATGGGTATATCACTAAGCAAAGGAATACTGAAAGGTTTGAAAATGGCTGGATTATTTAGTTCCTGGTAATTTTGGAGAAATTTGGCAGATAGATAAGAAGTCAATCCTGTTGCCAAAATATTGATTACCGTACCTGAAATAATCTGATTCGCCTTGTATTTGATGGAGAGCACACCGAGAAGTAAACCTAGTACTCCACCTGTTGCTACGGCTGCCGCCAAAGCCAACCAAAGGCCCAGCGCTTCATTAGGAATATTGATTCTGGCCACACTGCCGACATAAGCCGAAACCATTGCCCCGGAAAGCATCATGCCTTCAATAGCAATATTGACAATACCAGCCCGTTCGCATAAAACTCCGGATAATGCGCCTAGTGTAATGGGTACGGCCTTACTAAGCGTCGTAGCCAGTAAACCCGCCAAATTAAGGGATTTTCCAGCAGTAGCCCAAACCAGAAAACCAAACACAAACAGGGCAACCACAATGGCTAGAACCCAATTGGTCCACTTCTTAAAGCCTCTGGCAATTTGATAGCCGCCTAATACGGCCGATATCAGCGCAATCACAGAGAGAGCTTGCCGGGCAGGTACTTCCCATGGGGGTAATGCAATAGCAGTACCACGGGTAAGGCCAAATTCGGAGATAACATCCCCCGCCATATTGCTCATAAAAAAGAGCCAAACCACCATGGCAAGCAGGAGGAATAAGATTCCCATAACAATTCGGCGAGTCTGTGATTCATGGGTAACCTGACGGTGGATAATTTTGTCTGTCATGGCTAATTCCCTCCCCAACTTCGAACGGTAATCTCGCTATCCCCTTCAGCGGGTTTTCGCAGTCGATAGATCGTGCGGATAATCGCTGGGGCAGCAATGAACATCAGGATGACAGCCTGCAAAATGGAAATAATATCCACTGGGATGTTAGCCACCACCTGCATCTTGGTTGCGCCGTTGCGCAAGGTGCCAAAGAGCAGGGCAGATAAAACGACACCCACCGGATGATTGTTCCCCAACAATGCCAGGGCGATACTGTCAAATCCATAACCGGAAGAGAATGCCATCGCCAGGTTATAATTGACCCCCATCACTTCATTTATCCCCGCCATGCCTGCCAGAGCGCCTGATATAACCATGGCCAGAATAACGTTACGGGTAACATTCATCCCAGCATATTTGGCAGCTTTTGGATTCGCGCCAACTGTTCGCAGATCAAATCCCCAGGTGGTCTTGAACAAAAACCAGTAGACCAACCAGGCAACCAGCAGAGCCGCAAAAAATCCCATGTGGAATCGGGTTGGAGGGCCGAAAAATACAGGGAATTTGGCACTATCCAAAATTGCCGGGCTGATCGGGTTAAAAGAGTCAGGGCGTTTCATCGGTCCGTTCAACAGCCAATCACTCAGACGGAAGGCAATATAATTCATCATAATGGTATTGATGACTTCGTGCCCACCTGTTTTCGCTTTTAGCCATCCTGGAATAAAACCCCAAAAAGCACCACCCGCAGCACCCGCTAACAATGTCAATGGGATATGAATATAAGCCGGCAAGCCGGGTATAGAATATCCCACAAATGTTCCTGCAAGAGCGCCTACAAAAATCTGTCCTTCAGCTCCAATATTGAAAACGCCGGCACGGAAGCCGAGGGCAACTGCCAAACCAGCAAAAATGTAAGGTGTGGAGGCCACCAGGCTTTCAAGAAATGGATTGAAGGCTTTGCGGATTTCCAGTTGATTTCCGGAACCCAGGGCGGAAATAATCGCTTTGGGATCGCCGATAGAGCCATTAAATAGCGCCTGATAAGCGATTCGTACAGTTTCCCAGGCACTTTGCATTCCCGCACCAAAGGACTGGCCGAAAGCTGCATAAACTTGTTCGGTGGTTAAGATGATAAATATTCCACCGAGTAGTAAACCGGTGATGACTGCCAGGAAGGGTATCAGAATAATTTGACCAATCCCGCGTTTCCCTGATTTTCCATCCAGCGGACTTGGTTCTTGAATTTCTTCCAGAAGTATTTTCCCGGCATCAGGACGAGGAGCTTCGTTTTGATTCGCTTGTTCCGTCATTTTCATTTGCCTTATTCGTGCTGAACTTCCATTTTCTGGGGCACGCCTACTTGTTCCTTCGCGTGCTCAACGGATACACCTGCCATCAACAAGCCTATATAATTTTTATGAGCTTCTCCAGCCGGCACGATGGCAACGATTTTTCCACGATACATGACTGCAATCCGATCAGATAATTGTAAAATTTCATCTAATTCAGTAGAAACAAGGAGCACTGCCACACCATCATCCCGACGTTTGAGGATTTGTTTGTGTATATATTCAATGGAGCCAACATCCAAACCACGGGTCGGTTGACTGGCTACTAAGAAATTCAAGGGTCGGGAAAGTTCTCTGGCAACAATGACCTTCTGTTGATTTCCACCGGATAAGGAGCCAGCCTTTGTTTCAGCACTGGGTGTTCGAATGTCGAAATCAGTAATTAGTTGTTGGGCATTAGTTAATGCCTTATCCCACTTCATATTGATTCCTTCTGCATACGGTTTATGGTAATACATATTCAGGATTAAGTTTTCCATCACAGGAAAACCAAGGACCAGGCCATCTCGTTGACGATCTTCAGGGATATGCCCTGATCCTAATTCCGTGATTTTTCTTGGAGAAGCATTGG
Source organism: Leptolinea sp. UBA5203 (assembly GCA_002412765.1). Lineage (GTDB taxonomy): Bacteria > Chloroflexota > Anaerolineae > Anaerolineales > Anaerolineaceae > UBA5203. Next base: position 27,332 of record DHVR01000072.1, read on the forward strand.
CAATATTTTCATCTAAAAGTGAGATACTACCCGATTCCACTTTTCTCAAACCAGTAATGGCTTCCACTAATTCCGTTTGGCCATTTCCCTGGACACCGGCAATCCCTACAATTTCTCCGCGTTTTACCTGAAAACTAATCTCATCCACAGCCACCTGATTCAACTGGTTGGTGACCACCAGATTTTTTACATCTAAAACCAGATCAGTTGGCTTGCTTATTGCTTTCTCTAAATCCAGATCAACCGGTCTGCCCACCATCATCTCTGCCAATTTGCTTTGATCAGCATCTTCCGGGCGGGTAGATCCGACGACTTTTCCTCTACGGATTACGGTGATTCGATCAGAAATATCCAGAACTTCGCGCAATTTATGAGTAATGAAAATGATAGATTTTCCTTGTTTGGCTAGGGAACGCATGATCTTAAATAACTCATCTGCTTCCTGAGGGGTTAACACGGCAGTCGGTTCATCGAAAATAAGAATGTCGGCCTGGCGATAAAGAAGTTTAATAATTTCTACCCGCTGCTGAACACCCACCGGCAAATCCCGTATATAGGAATCGGGATCCACTTCCAAACCATATTTCTCAGAAATCTCACGAATTTTTGCAGCTGCACTTGTACGATCTAAAAATCCAAACTTACTTGTTTCCTCACCCAGCATCACATTTTCAGTGACGGTGAAAACAGGAATTAACATGAAATGTTGGTGAACCATCCCAATACCCACTCTGATGGCATCACTGGGGGAATGAACTGCAATTTCTTTCCCGCGTACATGAATCTTCCCTTCCGTCGGCTGATATAACCCATATAGAATATTCATCAGGGTGGTTTTTCCGGCTCCATTTTCCCCTAATAGAGCATGAATCTCCCCTTCTTCCAGGGTTAAATCAATGTGATCATTCGCTAAAACACCCGGGAAACGCTTGGTAATTCCACTTAGTTCCAGAATCGGCGTCATATTTTACTCCCACAAGGGTTCTCAACATTGCAATTTGCAAACTGGGCTGGCACCCAGAACATGAGGCCAGCCCAGCATTGCGATTCATTTTGCTATGCAGGCGTGTTGATCAATCCAACAAGCCATTGAAACCTTCAGCTAATCAAGGTCACGCAACACTTATTTGGCGGGGCTAGTTTCAATTTCGCCGGCAATAATTGCTGCTTTCAAAGTATCAAGTTCGGCCAGGAGTTCGGCAGGAACCATGCTTTCCATATCATGGAAAGATGCCAATCCAACACCACCGTTTTCGAGGGTACCGGAGAAGAAACCGCCAGCAAATTCACCCATACCAACCTGTTTGGTTACATCATAGACAGATTGGTCCATTTTCTTCAAAACGGAGGTTAAGATCACATCAGCATAATTGGAGGCGCTTTCGAACCAGTCGGAATCCACACCAATGATGTAAGCATCGCCGCGTTGTTGTACAGCAGCGGCAGCGCCCAATCCAACAGGACCAGCAACCGGCATGATGATGTCAGCACCTTCGTCCATCAGACTCTCAGCCAGGTTGCGGCCGTCGTCGGTGGATTCAAAGTTGCCAGCGAACAAACCAGTCTGCTTGGCCATATCCCAGCCCAAAACCTCAACTGCGGTGCCTTTCTGTTCGTTGTAGTATTTGACGCCCATGGCGAAACCATCCATGAAGATGGTGACGGAAGGAATCTGGATACCACCGAAGGTACCCACTTTACCGGTTTTGGTCATGCCAGCTGCAGCGTAACCAGCCAGGAAAGCGGCTTCGTCAGTCTGATATACCAAACCTAGAACATTCGGGATTACTGGATCGTAACCATAGTCAATGATGGCGAATTTCTGATCAGGATTTGCAACAGCGGCAGCCTGGGTGGCGTCACCGAGCAGGAAACCTACGGTCACGATCAGATCACAACCTTCATCAATGAAGGCATTGATGTTCTTTTCGTAGTCGGTCTGTTGTTGGCTTTCCAGGTATTTCCCTTCAACGCCCATTTTCTCCATAGCCATTTCGATGCCTTTATAAGCAGTCGCATTGAAGGATTTATCATCAATACCACCAGCATCGGTTACTTCGCAGACTTTGACGTCGGGGAAGGACATGACAACTTCGTCATTAGGATTGGTAGCAATTTTGCCAGCAATGATATCGGCTTTCAAAGATTCCAATTCTGCTTTCAGTTCAGCGGGAACCATGCTGTCCACATCATGGAATTCAGCCAGTCCAACACCACCATTTTCGAGGGTACCAGCGAAGAAACCACCAGTGAATGTTCCATCCACAACCTGTTTGGAAACATCAAAGACAGATTGGTCCATTTTCTTCAAAACGGAGGTCAGGGTAACATCAGCATAATTGGAGGCACTTTCGAACCAGTCGGAGTCCACACCAATGATGTAAGCATCGCCGCGTTGTTGAACGGCAGCAGCAGCACCTAAACCAACAGGACCAGCAACTGGCATGATGATGTCAGCGCCTTCGTCCATCAGACTCTCGGCCAGGTTGCGGCCATCGTCAGTGGATTCAAAGTTGCCAGCGAACAAACCAGTTTGGGTAGTTTCGTCCCATCCTAACACCTTTACTGCAGTGCCTTTTTGGACATTGTAGTATTTCACACCCATGGCATAACCATCCATGAAGGCGGTGACAGAGGGGATTTGGATACCACCGAAGGTACCCACTTTGCCGGTTTTGGTCATGCCAGCAGCAACGTAACCAGCCATGAAAGCGGCTTCATCCGTTGCATAAACCAGACCTAAAACATTCGGGATTACAGGATCGTAACCATAGTCAATGATGGCGAATTTTTGATCGGGATTTGCAACAGCGGCAGCCTGGGTGGCGTCACCGAGCAAGAAACCAACGGTTACGATCAGATCACAACCCTCTTCGACGAAGGCATTGATATTCTTTTCGTAGTCGGTCTGCTGTTGGCTTTCCAGATATTTACCTTCCACGCCCAACTCAGCAACGGCAGTTTCTATGCCTTTGTAAGCAGTGGCGTTAAAGGATTTATCATCAATACCGCCGGCGTCTGTAACTTCACAGATCTTGAAGGCGGCGGGGGCTACTGCAGCAGGCGCTACAGTAGCAGGTACTTCGGCTACAGGTGCTTTAGTCGGAGTTGCGGTTGTCTGGCAAGCCGATAATAACATGGCGAGCACAACTAACAAACTAAATACTGGGTAAAGTCTTTTCAACATTTCTTTCTCCTCATTTTATGAATCGTGGATACATAACATGTTTTCTTGTCTTCTGTAATGTGTTAAAAAGTATACTGTAATTATAATCCACTTGCAATTGAATTAGTGAACTTGTCAGACATATCTTTGTCATTTTTATTGATGACGAATAGACTAGTCCACCTTCGCCTCCCCTTTATGAATTCCACCCATTAATAGTATGGCCAATATGATGAAGATCGGACTGACCAACATCATCAAGTTATAGTTGTTTTGCGTGTTGACAATCAATTGTCCAAAGACAATCGGCCCGGAAATAGCTGCCAGAGTGGATGCAAAATAATACAATCCGGTATATGTACCGATGTGGGCATCTTCGGTCATATCCACAATCATGGGTAAGGAATTGATATTGATCAACGCCCATGCCGTTCCGGCAACCATCAGGATTACCCCAATCAAGCGTAGTTTTCCTACCACAGGGATGGTGGTGAGCAAGATGGTTAATGTTTCAGGCTTGAGGATAAACAGAGCAAAGATGGATAAAGCCAGCAGAACCAACCCGCTCATGATGGTTCGTTTGCGGCCAAAGCGTGCCCCCAAAAAACCGGATGGCAGTGAAATGAATAAAAAGAACAGCGAGAGAAAGGTTAATTGAAAAGCACTCTCACTGGGGCTTAAACCCAGATGGTGAATACCATATAAGGTGAAGAATGCCTCGATGGCATTGTAACTGACAAACCAAAGGAATATTGCGGTTAATAAGCGCAGGGCACTCTTTTCTTTTTCCTGAAATAAACCACGAACACTCTGTATCAAACCAGGCATTTCCTCCCGCGGTTTTTCTTCATAATCACGGGGTTCTTTGATGAAAATCAAAACCATCAAGCATGCCACCACCACCAATACTGAACCCAGCCAAAATGGATAGGCTTCATTCATTGCAAATAATTTCGAACCCACAAAATAAGAAACCACAGCACCCAACCCACCCATGAAATTGATAATCCCGTTGGCTTGTGAGCGATACTTGGAGGGGGTAATATCCGGCATCAAGGCAATGACAGGAGTCCGCCAAAAAGCCATGGAGAGAATCAAACTCATGGTGGATGCCACAAATAAAGGCAAAACTTGTGCAAGAGGAATAAATCCGAAAGCCAACGCACTCAGCGGAGCACCCAGCGCAATAAAGGGCAGCCGCCGGCCTAGTTTTGTGCGCATCCGATCAGACCAGGCACCCACGGGGGGTTGGATCAACAACCCGGCGATATTATCGAGGACCATAAAGAATCCCACCAGTCCGGCACTGAGTCCAAAACGTTGATTTAAGAAAATAGGCACGAAAGCATTATAGGTAGACCAAATAATGCTGACCCCAAAAAAGCCAAAACCGAGCAAGAAGATTCGTGGAAAGCTGAATGTTTTTTGCATGTGTTGGTTCCTTTTACTATTGTAGATATGGAAGTTTTTATGCGTGTTGTTCGGAATCCCCTGCGTCCAGGGCAGCTAAATATTTTTTATCTGCAGCGGTTAAGGGAGCAGAGCCTAGTAGATCCGGTCGTTTTTTCCAGGTGCGCAGCAAGGATTGTTCCCTGCGCCATTTGGTAATAAAAGCATGGTTTCCGGATAACAAAACATCCGGAACAGGCCAACCACGGAATTCAGGCGGCCGCGTGTAATGAGGGTATTCCAGCAAACCGCCGGCATGGGAATCGTCTTCAGCACCTGTCGGATCGCCTAATACACCAGGAATCAAGCGCGCAATGGCATCCATCAAAATCAACGTTGGGAGTTCGCCGCCGGTCAATACATAATCCCCAATGGATATTTCATCCGTGATGATGTGCTGACGAATTCGTTCATCCACTCCTTCATAACGCCCACAAACCAGCCCAATCCGTTCATAGCCGGCCAGTTCTGCGGCGATTTTGTGATTAAACACCCTGCCCTGTGGGGTCAACAAGATGACTGGCGCCTCGGAAGGCACACCCATCACGGCTTCAATCGCAGCAAAGACAGGTTCTGGTTTCATCACCATGCCGCCTCCCCCGCCGTAGGGGGTGTCATCAGTGACATGATGTTTGTCGGTTGTCCAATCGCGTATATTATGAAGAGCAACCTTAATCAGGCCATTTTCAATGGCTCGGTTTAAGATGCTGATCTGAAGATAAGGTGAAAATATTTCTGGAAAGAGGGAGAATACATCAAACTGCATGATTCTATTCTAAACGCATGCCGATCCACAGGCAAGTCCTTTCCAGAAGATTCTCGTATAAGAAACGTGTTTGAAGCTTGAATCCCTTCTTGACGAGCCGTCCTACCGGATGGTAAGATCAAAATATGTACTTAAGTGGTAGTAAATGGAGCATGAATAAAAGAAAACGCCATTCCAATCCCTGGCGTGTGATTTTGCTGTTATGTTTGGTAGGCGGCTTTGTGTATCTAAATGAAATTGTGGTTCCCAAAACAGAACCCTGGTTTGTGCCCACCCCCACAGCAACCCGCTCTCCGGATTCCTTCATCAATGAGGCAGAGAGCTTTTTGGCTGATGGGAAAATTCAACCCGCCATTGCCTCTTATAAAAACGCAATTTTAGCGGACCCCAAGAATGTCAGTAATTATATTAAGGTTGCTCGCTTATTAACCTATACCGGCAACTATGTTGAGGCCGCCACCCAGGCTGAGAATGCTTTGTTATTGAATCCCAATAATTCCATGGCGCTGGCTATCCGCGGTTGGGCTATTGGATTAGGTGGCGATTATTTGACCGCATTGGAATCCCTGAAAAATGCTGTAAAATCTGACCCCAATAATGGAACCGCGTATGCCTATTATGCTGAAGTTTTAGCCCTACAACAGCAATCCGGCCAGGATACAATCGGCACACTGGAACAGGCGATTGAATATTCTCAACTCGCCATGGAAAAAGCACCCGGAAGCATGGAAACCCATCGCGCCCGCGGATTAATATTGGAATTAACCTCCAACTATGCTGAAGCTGCCTTGGAATTTGAGGCGGCCATTGCTCAAAATGGCGATATTGCCGATTTGCATATCGCCCTCGGCAGGAATTATCGTGTTTTGGAACGGTACGAGGACGCAGTATCAGAGTTCATCCGCGCCAATGCGCTTAATCCCAATGACTATATTCCCGAGTATTACATCTCCAGAACCTATGCCTCCATTGGTGACTTTGTTAAGGCCATCCAATTTGGTGAACAGGCGATTAAAGACTCCCCGACAGATCCGCTGCTTCATGGAAACCTGGGCGTGCTGTATTATCGCTATAAACAGTTCAACCGCTCCATTGATTCCTTACGTCTGGCTATCCAGGGGGGGACTACCGCCGATGGGATCGTCGTAGAAGGTTTGCCGCTGGATTACGGCAGAGTCTCCGAGTTTTATTATATTTATGGGCTGGCCTTAGCCCGCGAAGGTCAGTGCGGGGAAGCCTTACGAATTGCCCAATCCCTGGTTCAAATCGTCCCGGATGATATCTACGCTGTAGCCAACGCCGAGGAAATGAATATCATGTGTCAGATCCAAGTGAATAAACCTAGTACACCTTTTCCCTCAGGTACAGGGGAACCGACAACTGATGTAACGAGTACCGTAGAGAGCACTCCAGAACCATGAACCTGAATGGGAAAAACCTAACTTTTCGCAATCAAAAAGCAAAAAGTAATCCGAATCGAGTTTTGATTCTCTTGGCTTTGTTGATCCTTGGCGCGTTTATCCTCCAGGGACAGGAACAGGGGAAAATCGTTTCCCCATTTGCCCCAACACCCATTCCGACCCGATCAGCCAGTTCTTTCAAGATGGAGGCTGATGCTCATTTTTATTCCGGAGATTTAAATAAAGCCATTCAAGTCTATCAATCTGCTATCGCTATCGACCCTGAAAATGCAGATTTATATGCTGAATTGGCACGGATCCAAACCTACTCTTCCAGCCTGCTAACCACGGACGTGCAGAAAAAGGCGCGTTTACAAGAAGCCCTGGCAACCATCAACAAAGCGGTAGAGCTAGACGACACCAGTAGTAAAGCCCATGGGATACGCGCATTCGTGCTCGATTGGAATTCCAATCCGGTTTTCGCCGGTGAGGAACGGGCTACCCTTTTAGCCGAAGCCTTCAACGAATCCAAAATCGCCACGGACCTGGACAACCGAAATACGCTAGCACTGGCCTATTATGCAGAAATTCTGGTTGATGAACAAAACCTTACCGCCGCAGCGTTAAATATCAAACAAGCCCTCGAACAGGATGATACCTTAATGGATGTTCATCGTATTAATGGCTTGATTTTAGAATCCCAGGGCGAGTATGGTAAAGCCATTGATGCTTACGAAAAAGCGGTTGCCATCACCCCTAACTTAACCTTCCTGTACATTCAAATCGGAGTGAATTACCGGCAGCTTCGCCAATATGATATCGCTTTGAGTTACTTTGATAAAGCCGCAAAAATTAACGAGCAGCTTAAAATTCAAGATCCGATTCCATATCTTGCCATTGGTAAAACCTACTCACAAACCGGGGATTTCTTTGCTGCTTCGCTTAACATGAAAAAAGCGCTCAACTTTGATCCCACCAATCCGGATGTATTTGCATCCGTTGGGATTACTTATTTCAAATCCAGAAACTATGAAGGCGCCATACCTGCTTTGAAATGTGCCGTACGCGGCTGTACTGCCGAAGAAAGCTGTGAAGTTCGCGCTTGCGATTCAACATCAGATGTTATGCTGCCAGTGACTGGTGTGGCCCTGACGGATAATACCACCGTTTATTATTACACCTATGGCAGCGTTCTGGCTGGCATGCATCGTCCTACCAATGGCTATTGTGAAGAAGCCATGAAGGTCTTAAAAGAAGTGGATGATGTTTATGCCGCCGATCCGATCATTCACGATATCGTAGCGGCAAGCCAAGAAATCTGCTTTTCATACAATTATGCCATCCCCTGAGAAACCCATATCAGAATTTTATAAGAATAGAGTTGAATTCCTTGACTTCTCCTTCAAAGATAGGTATCATTTTGACGGATTAGCACTCACATGCTTTGAGTGCTAATAATCACAAAAAGCTCAAAATTTGATACTGGAGGCAGTTATGGCATTCAATCTTAAACCATTAGGGAACCGTGTTGTCGTTGAACCCCTGGAACAGGAAGAAGTTACAGCGTCAGGCATCGTTATCCCCGAGACCGCAAAAGAAAAACCCCAGAAGGGTACTGTATTAGCAATTGGTCCTGGTGACCGGGATGACAAAGGCAATCGTATCGCCATGGACGTGGCAGTTAACGACACCATTCTGTTCGCTAAATATGGCGGAACTGAAATCAAAATCGATGGGAAGAAATATCTCATCCTGCGCGAAAGCGACATTCTCGCGATTGTAAAATAATTACCATTTAGAAAGGGAGTTTACCTATGGCAGCAAAACAACTATTGTTCGGTGAAGATGCCCGCCGAAGTTTGAAGAAAGGTATCGATATTGTCGCCAACGCAGTCGCAACTACTTTAGGCCCCAAAGGCCGTAACGTAGCCATCGATCGCAAATTTGGCTCACCTACCATTACTCACGACGGTGTGACTGTAGCAAAAGAAATTGAATTGGAAGATCCCTTTGAAAACATGGGTGCCCAATTATTGAAAGAAGCCGCTACCAAAACCAACGACATCGCCGGTGATGGTACCACTACCTCCACCGTTTTGGCTCACGCTATTGTCAGCGAAGGCTTAAAAACCCTGGCTGCCGGCGCCAACCCCATGCTGCTCAAACGCGGCATTGAAGCCTCCGCCAAAGCCATTGCCGATCACATCAAGGGTCAGGCCATTGAATTGACCACCAAAGATGATATCGCCAATGTCGCCAGCATTTCTGCCCAGGACCGCACCATTGGTAACCTGATCGCCGACGTGATGGACAAAGTGGGTAAAGACGGCGTTATCACTGTCGAAGAATCCAAAGGCTTGGAATTCGAACAGGAATACGTTGAAGGTATGCAGTTCGACCGTGGTTACATCTCCGCTTATTTCGTTACCGACCCCGAGCACATGGAAGCCGTCGTCAGCGAACCCAACATCCTGATCTACGACAAGAAAATTTCCGCTGCAGCAGATATCGTCCCCATTCTCGAGAAATTGGTCCAGGTTGGCAAACGTGACCTGGTTATCATTGCCGAAGATATTGATGGCGAAGCCCTGGCTACCCTGGTTTTGAACAAATTACGCGGTATGGTTAATGTATTAGGCGTCAAAGCCCCCGGTTTTGGGGATCGCCGAAAAGCCATGCTGCAGGATATCGCCACCCTCACCGGTGCATCCGTTATCTCTGAAGAAACCGGCCGCAAGTTGGAATCCATTACCATCGCTGACCTCGGTCAGGCAGAGAAAGTTGTCACCGATAAAGAAAACACCACCATCATCGGCGGTAAAGGCGACGAACTGGCTATCAAAGGCCGCATCGAACAGATTCGCATCGAGATCGACAAAAGCACCAGCGATTATGACCGCGAAAAACTTCAGGAACGACTTGCCAAGCTGACCGGTGGTGTTGCCATCATCCGTGTGGGTGCTGCAACCGAGACTGAGCTGAAAGAAAAGAAACATCGCGTGGAAGATGCTTTGTCTGCTACTCGCGCAGCCGTTGAAGAAGGTATCGTCCCAGGAGGCGGTGTGGCTTTGATTAATGCCATCCCTGCTCTGGACAACATCAAGATGGATACCGATGACGAACAGATTGGTGTCAACATTGTTCGTAAAGCATTGGAAGTTCCTATGCGCAAGATTTCTGAAAATGCTGGCAAAGACGGCGCTGTCATCATCGACAACGTTCGCCAACGACAGCTCAAAGAAAAAACCACCCGCATCGGTTACGATGTACTCACTGACACCTATGTTGACATGGTCAAAGCTGGCGTCATTGATCCCGCCAAGGTCACCCGCGGCGCCATGGAAAATGCAGCCTCCATCGCAGCCATGATCCTCACCACGGAAGCTCTGGTGACCGATGTTCCCCAGCCAGAAGCCCCTGCTGGCGGCGGACAACCCCAGATGCCTTACTAGGCAAACCAAGCCTCAAACGAACCTCCCGTCAAAAACGGGAGGTTTTTTTATGGTAAAATTGTGCCACTTCTTGATTGTCTTGACAACCAGGTGCTGAATCATCAAGAGGACTTTCTTTGAAATAAGGTACATCACCATGCCAGTAAAAATAGCTGAAGATCTTCCCGCCAAAGGAATTCTGGAAAGCGAAAATATCTTTGTGATGGGTGAGGAACGGGCAAGCCACCAGGATATTCGCCCCTTAAAAATTGCCATCCTCAACATCATGCCCACCAAAATCTCCACAGAAACCCAATTGCTGCGCTTGATCGGCAACAGCCCCTTACAAGTGGACGTCACTTTGATGCGCACTATCTCGCATGATTCCAAAAACACCTCCAAGGACCATCTGGAATCGTTTTACACCACCTTCGATGCGATCAAGAACCGCCGTTTTGACGGGATGATCATCACCGGCGCGCCGGTTGAATTACTTCCTTTTGAAGAAGTGGATTACTGGAACGAATTAACCGAGATCATGAATTGGGCCAGAAAAAATGTCTTCTCCACCTTCCATATTTGCTGGGGAGCACAGGCTGGTTTGTATCATTTCTACAAAGTCCCCAAGTATCCCCTGCCCGAAAAGATGTTTGGCGTCTATGCCCATACCATCAATCAACAGCACGTGAAATTACTGCGCGGTTTCGATGATATTGTCTACGCTCCCCACTCCCGCCATACCGAAGTCCGCCGCGAAGATATTGAAACCCATCCCGAGCTGGATATTCTGGTTGAGTCGGAAGAAGCCGGGGTGTATATCGTAGCCTCCAAGGACGGCCGTCAGATTTTTGTCACCGGCCACTCGGAATATGACCCCATGACCCTCAAGAGCGAATATGACCGCGATGTGGACAAGGGCATGGATATCAAAATTCCGATGAACTACTACCCCCAGAATGACCCGACACGGCTGCCCTTTGTCTCCTGGCGCGCCCATGCCAACTTGTTATTCTCCAACTGGCTTAACTATTATGTCTACCAGGAAACACCCTTCGATTTGAATGAGTTAAAATAATTAAACAGTGGATGCCAACCTCCCTGCATCATCGGGAGGTTTTTTCTTCAGAGGAGCATAATACCCCATGGCCGAAAAAGATTTTGGTTTTCAGAAAATTCAATTACAAAAAGACCTGGTTAAAAATATCAAACGCGGCCATAGTTGGGTGTATGGCAATGCGCTGCGTTCGGTACCGGATGTAAAACCAGGCACAGCGGCCATTCTCCTGGATAACCGCGGCGGCCACCCGCTGGCTGTCGGCTTTCTCGACCCAAAGCACCCCATTTCCTTCCGCATTTGCAGCACGCAGATCAGCGACATCACCAAAGAAGCCTGGCTGGTGGATCGCCTGCAATTGGCAGCCGACCTGCGCAGCCAGACCCTGCCCCCTGTCACCAATGCCTTCCGTCTGATCAACGGCGAAGGGGACAGTTTACCCGGCTTGATTTGTGATATTTACCAGGATTTTGCCGTGATCCAATTTGACAGCCAGGGCTGCATGGATTTTTATGCCGTGGATGTGATTGTGCGCTGGCTGCAGGATGTTTTTCAGATCAAAACCGTCATCAATCGTTCACGGTTCCTGACAAAACCGAAAATCCATCTGGGCAAAGCGCCTGTCGAGCCGGTCCATTTCACCGAGTTCGGCAACCTCTTTACCGCCGATCTGATCTCAGGGCAGAAGACCGGATTTTTTCTCGATCAGCGGGAGAACCGGCGCTTGATTCAATTTGTCTCCGCCGGAAAAACCGTCTTGAATGTGTTTGGTTACACCGGTGGATTTTCCGTTTATGCGGGCATGGGCGGCGCCAGCGAAGTGACCACGGTGGATATTGCCAAACCCGCCGTTGAGGCGGCCCAGGTGCATTGGGAGATGAACTATCTCCTGCCGGAAGCCCATCAAGCGGTGGCCTGCGATGCCTACCAGTTTTTGGATACAGCCATCAGCCAACAAAAACGCTGGGACCTGGTCATCCTGGACCCTCCCTCCTTTGCCCATTCCGAAGAAGGTGTACCCAAAGCCATGGCGGCCTATCAAAGCCTGATTCAAAAAGGGGCATCGGTGACCAATCATCAAGGGTTTCTGGCTGTGGCTTCCTGTTCCAGTCACATTACCCGGGAAATGTTCATGGAATGCTGCGAAGAGGGCGTTTCCAAATCACGCCGTAAAGCCACTTTTTTGCGAATGAACTCTCAGCCTTCAGATCATCCAGCCCCCCTGGTGATGACGGAACTGCAATATTTGAAATTTGTTTTGTTGAAAATTGTTGAAGAATAGACTAAATCCCCAGGAATTCACTGATCCAACTTTTCCTTGCGGATTTAGGCAGCCCGGCATAAACACAGCCGGTTTGACCGTTTATGGCCACTTTGTATCCCCTTTCATCCACTTCATATTCCCCCAGCCAAACCGGCAGCAAAACCAACCGGAAGGCATCAATGTACATTTTGGTGGAATCCAAATGGAGATTCCGTGTCTCCTGCGCCTCGTTGCGTTCAATCTCCCCGCGCGCTAATGAAAGAATTTCCTGCCTCACTCGCAGCGAAGCATCCGCCAATGGGATCTGAAAAATCTCCGCCGGCCAATCCACGGCATAGGATTCATCAAACGGAACCAGCGAGCGCAAATCAAAGGCCTTTAATGCCGCATGCAGCACGGGGGATACCCGGATCGTCGCCAGCATCAGGTAATCATCATAGAAGATGGTCTTCTCACCTGTTTTTGTCTGAATGGTTCGCCCTTGTTGCTCAGAAGCTTCCCAGGGGATGACCCCCTGAACATCAAAAGTCCAGACCGGCACATAAGTCCCAATCATGGGCTGCGTAATACTCACTTCCGCCAGATCCAGATGATTTTCCAGCCATTCGTTGAAAGACTGCATGGCTTGTTTTAAGGGAATTTTAAAGGGGATAATCCCATTAGGGAGTATACAAGTTTCTTCTTTTTGTGTATCCAATACGTAGGGGGAATAGCAATAAGGGCAATTTTTACTGATCAGCCCCGGCGACATAAGGAAAGAAGCATTGCAACCCTGGCAATGAATCACGCTGGCGACAATGGGTTGGATATGTCCCTTTGCTGTGGCCAGATTGGCAATAAAATCATCTTGCGGAACATCGCCCAGAGATTTCGGCAGGGCGGTTTTCTGTGCGGTTACCACCTGACAATACTCACACACCAGGGATTGGGAAGACGGATGAAAACTTAATCTGCCCCCGCAGCGGCTGCAGACAAACCGGGACGCTTTGGCATCGTGATCCGTCTCAGGAATTGGCTGAAAGGTATCCGGAGAGATAATGTCTTTCTCTTGCAGAGTTCCATTCGCCACAGCCCATTTACGTCTGGCCCGCGGTTCGGATGCATCCAACATTAAAATTTCTTTTACATAGGATAAAGCTTTCTCGACATCCGGCTCAATTTCACTCATCCAGAAGTACGAGTCAATTTTTTCTTCTATGGGAGGATCCAACCGCAATAACCATTCAAAATAATGGTTGGCTTCAGCGACTTCACCTGCTTTAGCCGCGGCAACACCCCGGATATAAAGATCGCGTGTATGGGATTCCATGGACTTCCACCTGGTTCAATGTCTATATTTTCGATTATAGTCTGATTATTGGGTTCCCATCTGTAAAACGGCAAGGTAATCTGTCACCTCTTTAACCGCCATTTGGATAAATAAATCTGATTTTCATCCATACTTAATCCCAACAGAACAATTAAACCAATTTGATACAAGGTTTAACAGTATACTTTTGCGATGGAATTTCTTCATTCCCCCTTCGCCATAGCCATTCTTGTGCTCTTTATTGGAGCGATGATCCGTGTTGTTTTCGGTTTTGGGGATGCCCTGCTGGGTATGCCCTTGATTTCTTTGCTTCTGGGCGTGAAAATCGCCACACCGGTCATTGCAGCGTACGGCCTGGTGCTGGCGATCAGTATTCTGATACGCGAATGGAAATCCATCCGTTTTGACAGCACCTGGCGTTTGATCCTGGCTTCTCTGGTCGGCATACCGTTTGGCATTTACTATATTCAAACCGTACCGGAACATACCACAAAGATCGGCCTGGGCATTATTCTGATCCTGACCAGCTTGATCAACATCTTTTACCCCAAACACATGCCCACCACCCCGGAAAAGTCCGCGTATGGATTTGGATTCATCGCCGGAATTTTGGGCAGCGCCTACAACACCAATGGACCGCCCATCCTGCTCTATGGCCTGATGCGCAAATGGGAACCTTCCACCATGCGCGCCACCATGCAGAGCTATTTTCTGCCGACCAATTTATTCATCATTTTCAGTCATGTCAGCAGCGGCATGTGGACGCCACCGGTATTCCAGTTGTTTTGGATGGCCTTTCCAGCCGTTGTGGTGGCATTCTTTATCGGTTCCAAAATTTCCAAACACATCACCCCGGACAAATTCAAAAATGCGCTTTATGTCCTGGTTTTAGTCATGGGGTTGATTATGATTGGAACCAGTTTGTAAAAATAAATCAAAGCATCCGAGATAAATTATCCAATTTGATTTTGTAGGGCGGGATTTTTTACCCTGAAGGGCACAAGTCCCGCCGCTTTTAGCGTTGGATGAAATTCCCATAATGAATTGATTTCCAAATCAACATCCGGCAGGGTCTACCGACCACTGCCCTACAGCTAGGAATTTTTGGTAGGTCGTGGTTGAGGCGTTGAGACCCATATCGATATAACAATCCTCTCGCCGAAACCCGACATTCCCAACAGGACATTCCATTTGATTCAAGTGAATTCAGGTATTTCCTGATGGGTACAGGAGTTTACTGTTAGGTTTCGCCGGGGTTGATTATCAAGCTGGCATGTGCAATGATCACCCAGCTCAACCTCAACCTACGCCGATGCCGATTAATTCATACCATAGAGATCCCACAAAATATTTATTAACCATTCGTTTATCCAATCTTATCAATTCCTTGGTACTCTCCTGTTTCTTTTCCACTAATTTCCTGTTAAGATTAAGCAGGATTGTTTTATCGAGGAGAGGCTGTATGAATTTGGAACCAGAAACCATTTTAAAGAATCGTTACCGGATTATCCGCTTGTTAGGCAAAGGTGGGATGGGGTCCGTCTTTCTGGCCTTTGATCAGAACCTGGAAATGGAAGTGGCGATTAAAACCAACCACAATCCAAATCCGGAAAGCACCACGCAATTCCTTCAAGAAGCTAGATTACTGGCCGCTTTACATCACCCCAATCTACCCCGTGTTATTGATCACTTTATTCTGGAAGGTGACGAATTCCTGGTGATGGATTACATCAAAGGCCAGGATTTACAGGAAACCCTCGATCAAAATAAAATTTTTCCCCTGGATGTGGTTTTATCCTATGCCAAACAGTTAGGAGATGCAGTTCATTTTCTCCATCGGCAAAATCCACCCATCATTCACCGCGACATTAAACCCGGCAACATTAAAGTGGACGCAAAAGGCACCTGCATCCTGGTGGATTTCGGCATCGCCAAAACCGGTAGTGCCGCACAAGCCACTTCCGCTGGCGCCAAGGGCTACACCCCCGGATACGCCCCGCCGGAGCAATACGGCAACACGCGTACCGGCCCCTTCTCCGACCAGTATTCCCTTGCCGCCACTTTATTCCATATGCTCACCGGCCAACGCCCCGCGGACAGCGTTCAACGCGCTCTGGGTAAAGCAGTGCTAACCCCGATGAAGCTTTTGCTGCCCTCCATTCCGGATACCATGCCGGCTGTTTTTGAACGTGCCCTCTCCATTCGTTCGGAAGAACGCTATGCCAGTGTGGATGAATTTGTCCGCTGCCTGATAGACCCATCCTATCAACCTGAAGTTAACAAGGTAGAAACCGGTCAAACCGTGCGCATCCAACCGAAAGCCACGACAAAATGGCTAATTCCCTCTCTAGGCGGCCTGTTCCTGGTTGGATTGATTATCGCAGGGATTCTTGTGCTTCCCAGACTGCTCTCCCCTAAAGACAAATCAGTCGCATTATCTATTCCCATCACACAGACTATGGAACCCGAAAATCAGGCTGCATCCACGGATACCCCGCAGCCTGCCGCCGCGGCAGTTCTGCCCAGCGATACGCCTCAGCCCACCGCCACGGAAAGCCCAACCCTCAGCCCCACACCGGCAATGGAACGCATTGGCGGTGGCGGCAGAATCGCCTTCATCAGCAATCGATCCGAGGATGGACTGGATCAGATCTGGACGATGAATGTGTTTATGGATATCAATGGGGCCTTTGTAACCGATGAACCGCAACAATTGACCTTTGACCCCTTCCAAAAATCCCAACCCGCCTGGTCACCGGACGGTACTAAATTAATCTACTCGGCTGAAGGACCAGCAGGTTCTGGCAGCGAAGGTAAAGAGATTTGGATTGTGGATCTAAACCAACCGGATGTTCCCGCCAAGAATATGACCTATCTAAAAGGCGACGACTTTGATCCAATCTATTCTCCAGACGGAAAATACATCGCCTTTGTTAACAAAGGCCGGTATAATGATGTCAGGCAGATTTACTTTATGCTGGCCGACGGCAGGGATGCCCGCCGATTGAGTTTGGAGTTTGACGAATACTCCCCTATGTGGTCACCGGATATGAAGCTACTGGTTAATGTAATTCAGGTTGGAGGGCATCAATATTTATTCAAACATCAGTGGGTCGGGGATATCTTACCAACCCCGTTTCCAACCCCCAGACCTTATGATCAGACCACCATCTTCGGGCAATTGGGTGAGGTTGCCGACCCGGCCTGGTCAAAAGATGGTCAATTTATCGCTTATGCCAGAATCAATGGAAAACAGTATCAAATTTATTCAGCTGACAGCAAAACCTTTGGAGCCAAGAAGACGCTCCTAACCAGTGAAACCGTTTATAACCGCTGGCCAGCCTGGTCACCCGATGGCCAATGGATCATTTACACCACAAAAGAACAGGATAGTGATCAGGAGGAGCTTTATATCATGACCTCCACCGGATTGTTAAAATCGAATATCTCCATGAATCCTGCCAACGATCGGCAGCCTGCATGGCAGCCAATTTTAGTAGAAGAATGAGGTAGTATGAAAGAAATTTGGAAAAAGAATTTTTTAATCGATATGGACGGCGTATTAATCCAGGGAAAAAGGCTCATCCCTGGCGCGGATTTGTTTATCCAAACCTTGAAAGAAAAAAAGATTCCCTTTCTGGTTTTAACCAATAATTCCCTTTATACCCAAAAGGATTTATCCTACCGCTTATCCACTTTTGGGCTGGATATTCCATCTGAACAAATCTTTACTTCCGCCATGGCCACGGCAAATTTCATCCAATCCCAGGTACCGGACGGCACAGCCTTCGTCATCGGTGAGAGCGGCCTGACCGAAGCCATTCATCAAGTCGGTTATGTGGTCACGGATACCAATCCGGATTATGTGGTTCTGGGCGAGACTTTTACTTATCACTATGAGCATATTACCAAAGGGATTCGCTTGATTATGGAAGGCGCCTTGTTCATCGGCACCAACCCCGATACAACCGGACCCACCGATAAAGGCATCTCCCCTGCCACAGGCGCCATGGCAGCTTTGATGCAATCCGCCAGCGGGAAAGCCCCTTTCTTTGTCGGGAAACCCAATCCCTTCATGATGCGCTCCGCTCTGAATTACCTGGGCGTACATTCGGAAGAAACCATCATGATGGGCGACCGCATGGATACGGATATCATCGCGGGAACGGAAAGCGGCATGGATACCATTCTGGTACTAAGCGGTGTCACCAGCCAGGAAAGTATCGAAACCTACCCTTATCGCCCCAAATATGTAGTTCCCTCAGTAGCAGAGCTGTTGAATTTTTTGTAGAGATTTCAACCCATTAGAAATTAACCAAAAAATGGCGGGGATTACTCCGCCATTTTTATATTTCGTACGTTTATTACCCCAATCCTGTATGAGGCTTATGCTCCAAGGCATCCGGTAAATCATTTTCCGGCGGGGTGCCGGGCAGCGGCCAGGGATGTGCTTGTGGAATGGGCCGGCCTGCAGATGGGTTCAATAAGAAATTCAATTGAGTCAGAGCATACTCGTCATAAATCCGTAATCCGCAAACATCACACACCCAGGCGGGAAAATCCGGAATAACCACCATTTCTTCGCCCATCCAGGTAAAATAACTGACTGCTTTGAAAGCAAAATGACCAACCTGACAATCTCTGCAGGTGGTATTCTTGTATTTTTCATTAATAGAATTGAACATAATTCAATTCTACCAGATTCTATCAAATATAGACAGTTTGAAGCGTTTATGTTAGGGGAATGGAAACTGAATCCACGATCCCAACAATGACCGAGTTTACACAGGCGTCCGGGTTCTTTAACACCTGCCGGTTTCCCCCACCTTCGCGGTTGATCAGTACGGTATCCCCAATGCCTGCCTGGCTGGCATCCAGAGCGATGAAATCCCCTTCGGCATCCTCCCCAGGCATGACCAACGGTTGTACGATTAACAGCTTGCGGTTCTTAAAATGGTAATGCCCTATAGTAGTTACCACTGTGCCAACAACTTTCGCTAAAATCATAAACCGCCGTCCATATCAGGAAAAATGACCCGACTTTAAAGTAAAATCAAAACTGCCGTCTGGCTTCACAAAAGCCTCATCCACAATCCCCACAATGGATAGATCCACCGGTACAAACTTGATCTCCGGTAAAGCTAAAGCAGCTTCCCGTGAGCGCGCCAGAACGCATAAATCACCTGGGCCCGCTTGCACCACGTCTACAGCGATCTGCAAGGCTCCAGTGGCTTCCAGGCGCCTGTTTAAGGGTTCGACCACCAGCAGCTTACACCCTTCCAGCCCGTTATATTTGACCGTACAAATTGCGCTGCCCCGCACCCTGCCCAATTGCATCTTAAACGCCTACACTATTGAGCACGCGCTGGATGATGGCTTCGAGCAGATGGTCATCCACCTTTTCGCCAAAATGAACTTTAACCGCATTGCGCACCCGTTCCTTTACCGTCGAGGCATTGACCGAGGACGAACAGCCGCAATCAGGTTTCTGGCAAGGGCTGTTATCCTTCTGCAACAAAGGGTTCTTCGCCTCAGAGAGGTAAGGACGTACCGGTGCACTGGGCGGGGTAACATTCCCTCGATCCAGTTTCAGATCCAATCGTTTTGCGCGTTCATAGGCGAGCTCGGTCAGGACCACCTCATCCGTCAGCATCAGGCTGCGCACACCGCGCTGCACCATGTCTTCTATGTCCCGCTCGGTATAAAATACCTTAGCCATTTTTCCTCCTGTACCTTATCCGTTAATGCCGTCCAGACTTTCCAGAGCTCGAGTGGCAGCATCACACGCGGAGTTGATTTCCGATTCCGTGCCCGATAACCACATGCGTCCAAAACGTCCAACGGAGGTTACATGGATAATATTAATGGAAGCTTTCTTTTCTGCCTCATTACAGGCAAAGTTGATGTAAGCCGCCGGAGCACATTCCAGCACCAGCAGGGTTTCCCCTGGAACCAGCATGGAGCCTCTACGGAAGCGGTTCAACAATTGCGCCTGATATGGATCAATGCGGGTGATGATCTGGGTCGAGGCAATTTGTGGACGAATGCGGTCCTGCACTTTCAACCCCAACCGATCCAGCACCACAGCCCCGGCTTCCAACACGGCAGCCTGATTGGTGGAATGCACTTCAAACATGCCAAATTCGCGTTCCACAATCTGCGCGCCGGGACGGGCTTCGGTGGCTTTAACCGCAATATCCACCATACGGAAAACTTCATTGCCTGGTGCCATTTCAATATATAACGAGGCCATGCCTTCCGTAGGCAAATCACCTTGTGTGACCGTACCGATGAATGCCGCGTACTGAGCCTGCATACGATCCAAAAAACAGTAACATCTTAAAGAAAAATTCTCAGCCATTTTATTTTCCTTAATTTTTGTGCAGTCCGTCCTGCATGGCAATGCCGTACGGGGTGACAAACATGGGATGCTGCGGAATCCAGGTTGGGATTCCGGTCCATTCCTGAATCACAGTGTCCATGCCCGGAAACATGGCCGTCCCGCCAACCAGGGAAATTTCTTCTATAGCATATCCCTGTACATGACGATTGATAATTGAGGCCACTTTTTCCATCACCGGCCGGATATGGCTAAACAGCAGCGCCTGTTGATCCGCCTGTTTCTTCCTGGCCTCGGCTTCTTCGAAACTGAGGTTGAGCGCTCCGGCGATCACCAGGGAAAAATGGGTTCCCCCGGTGGCTTCATCTGCGGTGTAGACAATCTTGCCGTCCTGCAAAATAGCGATTCCGGTCGTGCCGCCACCCACATCCACCACGGCGCCATTCCTCATGCCCAATACGGAATTCGCCGCCGAAGGTTCGTCGATGAGGTCTCTGCAATCCAGCCCAACCGATTCCAACACATAGGCGGTAGAGCGTCGTTCCGCCTGGGAGACACCCGGGGGATAGGCTGTGGCTGCATGCTGCAAGGTGCAGCCCAGTTGGCTTTCCAGTCGAGATTTGATCGATTTCAATCGATCCACAGCGCCGATGAAGTCCACCACCAGACCATCGCGCACAACCTGGGCAAATTCATAAGCCCCGGCCAGCGGTCGGTTATTTGCATCCAATACCAGCATCACCAGATAGGCGGTCCCCAAATCAACCCCGACTTTCAGTTGATCCAGCTGGAGTTCAGCTAGAAAGGGCTGACCTCCAGGGGAAGCCGACAACATATCCGATAAAGCTGCCATGCGTGTATTGACGGCAGTCTTATCCAGAACCTGCATGAATCGTATCCAGTCCGGTTAAGCCGGTTTATTTGGTGCTGGTTCGGCCGCCGTTGGAACCCTTGCTGCCCTTGGGCAGAATCATTTCGACATCTTCATGCGGTCTGGGGATGACATGCACGGAGACCAGTTCGCCAACTCGCTTTGCTGCGGCAGCGCCGGCATCCGTGGCGGCTTTAACCGCGCCAACATCCCCGCGAACCATGACGGTGACAAATCCGCCGCCCACATATTCTGATCCGATCAGAACCACATTGGCTGCTTTGACCATTGCATCTGCTGCTTCGATCGCTCCAACCAGGCCTTTCGTTTCTATCATACCCAATGCGATGAGAGATTGATCCAGTGCCATACATACCTCACTTTAAATAGGTTTTCGATTTCTAGTTCTCTGATAAGAGATCAAAAACGATCTCTTCCACTGCCTTTTCAATTTCCTGCGGGGTTGGTCCTGAGAGTTTGGCTCCGGGGATGAGCGCTGCCGTAGGCGGTTCCCTTAATTCATAGGCCAGACGTTTGGTGTTAAACATATGATACACAGTGATATTATCTCCGGTAATGGAGCCGCCGAAACCGCCCGCCCCTAAAGTTAACGAAGGCATCACTCCGGTGGTCAGCCCAATTGCGCCCAAAGTGCCCATGGTGTTGACCAAAATACGGAAGACGGGTTTTTCCATGCCAAACGCCATGATCACATCCCGATTGGTGGCGTGAATGATCTGGGTATGGCCGCGCCCGCCAAAGCGAATCATTTCCATGCTGCGCTCGCATCCTTCTTCCCAGCCGTCCACGGTATACCAACCCAGCACGGTGGTCAATTTTTCACGGGAAAGCGGTTCTTCTTTACCGACAGTTTTTAATGGGACAACCAAAATACGCGCATCATCAGGTACTTTAATGCCGGCCATGGCGGCCAGATATTGCGGGGATTTCCCCACAGAGAGAGGATTGATATTGCCATCCGCGTAAAACAAGGTAGTGCGCAGTTTTTTTGCCTGTGCTTCGTCTACAAAAAACGCGCCCTGGTCCTGCATCAACTGCATCAGTCGATTAGATATCGGACGATCGGCAATCACCGCCTGCTCTGTAGCGCAGATGGTGGAATAATCAAAGGCTTTACTGGCCACAATATAACGGGCAGCTTTCTCAAGGTCCGCGGAACGGTCCACATACACCGGCACATTCCCTGGACCCACCCCCAAAGCTGGCTTTCCCACCGAATGAGCGGCTTTCACCATGGGTGTGCCGCCCGTCGCCAGGATCAGCGAGATATATTGGTGACGCATCAATTCTTGGGTGCCGCCCAGGGAAATTTCCGAAAGACACTGGATCAGTCCCTCGGGAGCCCCCGCATTTTCTGCGGCCAACGCCATCACCTGCGTTGTTTCCTGACTGCATTTTAAAGCGGAAGGATGGGGAGCAATGACGATCGAATCCCTGGCTTTCACGGCCATCAGGACTTTCGCCATTACAGTTGAAGTTGGATTGGTACTGGGGGTTAAAGCGGCAACGGAACCCATCGGCCAGGCGATATACACCAGACCTTTCTCTCTTTCTTCACGGACCACGCCCACGGTAGGAATGGCTGCGATGCTCTCCCATACCGCGCGGGATCCGAATTCATTTTTTAATCGTTTGTGTTCGGCAACACCATAGCCGGTTTCTTCACAGGCCAGGCGGCCCAATCGCTCGGAGGCTTCAAAAGCGGCTTGTGCCACCCCTTCGCATACTCGATCCACCTCATGTTGGGAAGCATGCAGCCATTGTTGAGCTGCACTGTTGGCTTTCACAGCGCAATCTCTTGCTTCCTGAATAGAGAGTAAATCCGAATCCAGCTTCATGCTTTTGCCTATGATTTTACAAAGGTAAGCTGCCCATCCACTTCCAGCGAATCAATCACGGCCATGATGACCGTATCCACTGGACAATCCTTGGTAATCGTTGTTTGCCTTGCACTCGAACCTGCGGCCGTCAACACCAATTCGCCCACCCCGGCATTGACCGTATCAATCGCCACGAAAGGTTTGCCGGTAGGTTCGCCTTTTTCATCAGTCTGACGCAAAATCATCAGTTTTCGACCGGTTAATTTTTCATCTTTAATGGTGGATACTGTGGTTCCAATGACCTTGGCAATTAGCATACTATCCTCCGATGGAGATTAATATCCTTTGGCTGGGGAAGCTTCTGCATCCCCTTTGATAATCCGCACACCTGCACTGGCGCCAATCCGGGTAGCCCCGGCTTTGACCATTTTTTCCATGTCTTCGCGGGTACGGATACCCCCGGAGGCTTTCACACCAATATCCGGTCCCACGGTACGCCGCATGAGAGCAATATCTTCTACAGTCGCACCGCCGCTGGAAAATCCAGTGGAGGTCTTCACAAAATCGGCTCCGGCTTCTTTGGAGAGAAGACAGGCCAATACTTTTTCGTCATCGGTTAATAAAGAGGTTTCCAGGATTACTTTAACCAGTGCCCCGGCTGAATGCCCCACCATCACGACTTCGCGGATATCATAAGCCACGACATCCAATTTTCCGGCTTTGATGGCGCCGATATTAATCACCATATCAATTTCGGTGGCGCCGTTTTCAATGGCAGTACGGGCTTCAAAACATTTTACATCGGTGGAGGTAGCCCCCAGAGGGAAACCAATTACGGTGCAAACCTTGGCGGTACTGCCCTTGAGCAGTTCGGCACACAGTTTTACAAAACTGGGATTGATACAAACGGAGGCAAAATGGTACTCCGCCGCTTCTTTACACAACTGGCGAACTTGATCTTCGGTGGCATCCGGTTTCAGTAGAGTATGGTCGATCAAGCTGGCCATGCTCGCGTCATTGGGAATATGCCCCAGCGTGGAGGACAGGCGTTCCGCACCGGCTGTGATTACATGCCCGGCGTTGTCAAAACAGGTTTTTACACACACCTGATCCGCATATTCAACCCGGCAGTATTCCCTGGCGGAGTCCACTTTTTTACTTTCGTTTTCTTCAATGGCAGCCAGGACTTCGCGGGTAATTATTTCGACTAAAACTTCAATATCTTTCGTATCCAGTTTCATCTTCATTATCCATGTTTAAAATAAAGTTGTTCGATCTGATTCATTTTGTCAATTCGTGTCTGATGCCGTCCCCCGCCGAATTCGGTTTTCAACCAGGTTTCCACAATTAATTTAGCCTGATTTAATCCGATCAACCCGGAACCCAAGGTCAACACATTGGCATCATTATGTTCGCGGCTGTTTACCGCTGTAGAATAATCATAACACATGGCGGCTTTCACGCCTTTAACTTTATTGGCTGTCATACAACTGCCAATACCTGCGCCGTCAATCATGATTCCCCGCCATGCCCGGCCATCGGAAACTTCCCTGGCCACCGCATGAGCAAAATCGGGGTAATCGACACTTTCTGTACTGAAGGTGCCGCAATCTTTGACGACATACCCAATCTTTTCCAGAAAAGGAATCAGCTCCGATTTCATCGCAAATCCCCCGTGATCCGCTCCGATGGCAACAGAGCGATTTGAGCTGCTTTTAGGAAAGGAAAGTTCAACAGACTGTGGCTGTTTGTGTTTTTCAATCTGCGAAGCAACCACTTTTTGGACAGCATTGTGAATTTGATCGACTTCGTATTTTCCCATTTTGCCCTTCTGATTGCCTGAGACAAAACAGGTGACTGCAAGATTGCGCCAGTCACCGCCTATTAACCTTGTCAATTAATCGTAGTTTAGCATATTCTCAGCCAATTCGCAAAGGTAAACCGATCTACAATCCAGGTGGATGGTTTGGACTGAGGAATAGGTGCGCTGGAAGCACGCCTTTTTGTCATGGAAAACCAGCCCATTGTAGGGGTTTAGCATCCGGCGAGAAATCCGCAAAATATTCTATCGTGCGGATACTAACCCCTTGTGCCTGACGGAATGGATGTTGGCCCATTCAGGGACATTTTTCCTGGATTACTAATTTGTTATTTATACAGGGGAGGGTTTAGTATCTGGTAGTTAAATTCACAAGCCAATAAGCTTCACGGATGCTAACCCCCTACCAATGACGAGAACCATCTCCATTTATTTTGATTTTTTCAGCAAGATTGGGTACTATTAAGTACATTTAGCGTTATGGAATTAAAAAGGAAAATCTATGAGACCAATTAATCGGGTACTGGTTTTTGTTCTGGATGGTGTTGGCGCGGGTGAAGCGCCGGATGCTGCTGCCTACGGCGATAAGGGATCCAATTCTCTCTCCAACACGGCCAAATCCGTCGGAGGGCTCAATCTACCCAATTTACAAGCGTTGGGCTTCGGAAACATCACCCCGATGAAGGGTGTCGCCCCGTTGCGTCCGGCGGAAGGATGCTTTGGGAAATTAACCCCCAAGTCTGCCGGAAAAGACAGCATCACCGGACATTGGGAATTGATGGGCGTCTACCTGGAAAAGCCCTTCCCTACCTACCCCAATGGATTTCCCCCAGAAGTCGTGGAGATGTTTCGTCAGGCCACGGGTCTGGAGTTGCTCGGCAATAAACCGGCTTCCGGGATTGATATTATCCAGGAGTACGGCATGGAGCATATCAAGACCGGCAAACCCATTGTCTACACGTCAGCGGACAGCGTCTTTCAAATTGCCGCCCATGAAAGCATCATCCCCATTGAAAAACTCTACGAGATCTGCAAAAAGTCAAGAGACTTCCTGCGTGACGAACACGCCGTAGGCCGGGTGATTGCCCGTCCTTTCACCGGCGATTCCCCCGAAACCTTCGCCCGCACATCCAGGCGCAAAGATTACCCCCTGAAGCCCATTACCCCCACGGTGATGGATAAGATGATCAAATCCGGACTTGAGGTTTATGCCACGGGAAAAATTGATGATCTTTTTGCTCACCAGGGCATCACCGTTTCCAACCATACCACCAACAATCAGGATAGTCTGGATGCCGCTCTGGAATTTATCCAATTATCCTTCCGGGGATTATTGATGGTCAATTTGATTGAATTTGACATGATCTATGGCCATCGCAATGACGTCAAGGGCTATGCCCAGGCGCTGGAAAATTTCGACCTCTATCTGCCTGAAATTCAACGCCACATGCGCGCCGATGACATCGCCATGATTGTCGCGGATCATGGGGTGGACCCCACCATGCCGGGCAGCGATCATTCCCGGGAATACAGTCCCCTGTTAGTCTTTGGAGAACCCATAAAATCCGATATTGACCTGGGGGTGCGCAATTCCTATGCCGATGCCGGCACCACCATCGCGGAGATCTTCTCCCTGCAAGCTCCCCCCATTGGAACCAGTTTCCTGAAAGAAATTGCCTTGAAGTAAAGCCATATGAATTTACAAAAAAGCAGGCTGTAAATAAACTTACAATCTGCTTTATTAATATTTCAAAATACCTCACTTAAAAACTCACTTTTTTAGCCCCCGAGGTCAGAAGGATAAACTTTCCCACAAAATCCGTAAATCATATTGCCAACACTCCTCCCCTAAAATTCGCCTTTCAGAATTTTGGGGGAGGCCGGGTGGGGGTGTACTTTCCGCCCATTTTCTACAAATTAAACGGATGTGAATTTACAAAAAGCAGGAGATAACACCCCCATGCACAAAAAAAGAGCAGCTGCCTGCTCTTTAGGATTTGATCTACTTAGCAATCTGAAAGGTGTGCTGTAATATTTTTATTTCCGTTGGCGGCCAATAAACCAAAAAGGCTTTCCCAACAAGGCTTCGGTCTGAGATAAAGCCCCATTCATGCGAATCGGAGGATTGATTTCGGTTATCCCCCAGAACAAACAAATAGCCTTCAGGAACGGTCCAGTTGCCCCGGTAATGAGGCGGCTCTGCAAGGTAGGGTTCATTAATCACGGACCCATTCACACTAACCGTATCCAGATCGATCACAATCGTATCACCGGGAACGCCAATTACGCGCTTGATATAATCAGCGGCTTCGGTTGGAGAGTGAAAAACAACCACATCCCCCCGGTCAGGGCTTGAAAAGCGGTAAGATAATTTGCTGACCAAGGCCCGGTCGCCGGGAATTAAAGTCGGCAGCATACTAACATTTTCAACTCGAACCCTGGCAAGAATAGCATAATCAATGACAAAATAAATGATAAACGCCAGTAAAAAGACCTGGGCATATTCAATTAGCCTTGAAATCCACTCTGCCTGAGTTGTTGCTTTTGTTTCTTCGAATTGAGGATGACTGTCTTCCAATGATGACTCCAGTTTAGTGATCCGTTCGTCTTCTTGATTTCAAGACCAGTCGAATTGGTGTGCCCATATATTCATGTTCTTCACGGATCTGCTTTAGAATAAATCGCTCATAGGTAAAATGAGCCAATTTAGGTTCATTGACATATAACATAAACGTCGGAGGATCCTTTCGTACCTGTGTCCCGTAATAAATCTTGAGGGTTTTTCCAGATTTCGAAGTTGGAGCATGTAAATCCTGTGCCCTGCGCAGAACTCTGTTCAATGGCCCCGTACCCATTTCAAACATGCGTTCATCGTAAACCTCTACAGCCAAAGGCAGTACTTGATCCACACGCTGCTTGGTCTTGGCTGAAATGAACAGAATCGGCACATAACTCATGAAATTTAATTCAAAGCGGATTTTCTCAGTGAATTCCTGCATCGTGTAGGAATCTTTTTCAACCAGGTCCCATTTATTAACAATGACAACCACACTCTTCCACTCATCCAGAATGTATCCCGCAATATGGGTATCCTGTGCGGTGATGCCTTCTGTGGCGTCAATCATCAACAAAGCAACATTACAACGCTCAATGGCACGCATGGAACGTACCACACTGAATTTTTCCACCCCGCGGTCAATCTTTCCGCGCCTTCGGATGCCGGCTGTATCAATGATGGTGATTTCCTTGCCATCATAAACCAGTTTTGTATCCAATGAATCCCGCGTTGTTCCAGCAATGTCACTGACAATGGCTCGTTCTTCACCAATGAGGCAATTCAGTAAACTAGATTTTCCAACGTTAGGTTTACCCACGATAGCAATTTGGATACGGTCTTCGTCCTCATCCTCAACTTGGGTGGGGAAAATCTTAACCAAATCATCCAGCAGATCGCCGGTATTCATACCATGCAAACTGGAGATGGCATAGGGAGTGCCCATACCCAGTTCATAAAATTCATGAACCGAATTCATCATGTTCACGTTGTCGGCTTTGTTGGCGACAAGAAATATTTTTGGGGAAGGGACGCCATCAACCAGTTTCTGACTGCGGCGCAAAATCTGAGCGACTTCCACATCCGCCGGGGTTACCCCCACTTTGGCATCCATAATAAACAAAATAGCATCCGCTTCATCGACCGCAATTTGTGCCTGCGAGCGAATTTGCTTCACAAAATCAGCGGAACCGATCGAAAGAGGCTCAGCTCGTCCGCTTTCAGGATCAATACCCCCCGTATCCACCACGTCAAAACGTTTTCCATTCCACTCACATTCCCCGAACAAACGATCACGGGTGGTGCCAGGGACGTCATCAATAATGGCTACTCTTTCCCCAATCAAACGATTAAATAAGGTGCTTTTCCCAACATTGGGACGACCTACTAATGCAACTACCGGTTTATTCATTAACTCAACATGCCCTTTAACGCCATCCGATTATTTGTTTTTTCCGATCGGAGTTAGCGTTACTTCCACCGAACCCGGAAGAATTGATTCTACGGTTAAACCTGATATATTCAACTCAATTTGAGGAATTCGTTGATAGGTTCCTTCAACAAGATCACTCACATCAATCGTTACGCGCAAATCACTGGTCAGTAGTGCATCCAGAATTGGCAATGGTCCGGAGAGGATCACATCCACCGTTTCAGGCGCAACAACCGCTGTAAGCGTTTTGGATAAACCTATGATTTCCACAGCCTGATTGTTTAATGTCAGGCTGCCTTCAATCGTGGCTATCCCCACCTGTACTTCCACAGTTTGCTCACCAACCACGGAAATCCCGGGAGGCAGGTTTAATTGTAATTTCAAATCCTGATCATCTTTGGCACCGGAAAGATCAATGGGGAGTGTTTCCACATACCCTGGCAATTCTTCAACCAATTGAGGGTCAGCCGAAAAAACTGTCACGGCTGGCGGATAAACCGATATATTCGTCACCCGATACCCAGGGGATATTGTACCACTCAGGACAACTTTTACGACAACGTTACGATAACCGCCGCGTTGTTCAATAGGAATTGTAACACGAACTCCATCCGGTTCGATGGAAACTTCATCAACCGGATCTCCGTTTTCATCCAATGCCACTAATGGGAAGACCTGATCCACGGTTTCTTTGATCTGAGTCAAGAAAACTGTGGTTTGCACATCCACCACCCTCTCTACAGCAGATTTTGAGCCACTAATCATGACCTTGGTATTTTCCAGGACAGCCGCTTGTGCCAGGTATCCCACAGCCGGGGTTCCCATCTGGATGAAATGAATGTCAAACTCCCGGGTAGTGACTTGTTCCAGGGCAACATCAATCATTGTGGGAGTGTATTCCACAATTTTTACAGGTCGAATTCCAACTTGAATCTGAATCGGAACGCGGTGATCGCCATCAGCCAAATCCGAAAGATCGAGAATTGCGCGGACCAGACCGGTTTCATTGGTTAATCGCGTCCATATGGATTGCGGTGCGCTCAGCGTCACTTTAACCTGCATGGGAATACTATTGGTAATCATTAAAGCCGAATCCTGTCCTATAATTTCCAGCGGGACCGGTTGAGGCAGAATTTTTTGTTGTGTGGGATCAGCATTTGTCACAGCAGATACCCAAACCACCAGGGCTAACACGAAAGCCAAAATTAAGGATTGAATATTCTTACCTAAGGTTTTAATCCAATTCATGCGTCCTGCTCCGTATGAAAAATGGAATTCAGCCAGTGGAGAGCCTGACGTGAAAAGCGCTTAAGACTTTTGGGTTCATCGGCCGGACGAAAAAAGGCTTTGAGGATGTTTTCCAGGCGTTCACTATCCAATCGGCGAATGATCCTGCCGCCATGTGCAATAGATATGGAACCTGTCTCTTCAGAAACCACGATGGTCACCGCGTCTGTCGCTTCTGAAGTTCCAAGCGCCGCACGATGGCGCAATCCCATCTGACGTTCCGGCGAGCGGGTAAGAATCCCCGAGGCGGAAAGAGGCATCACACAGGAAGCCGCACGCAGGATGCTCCCGGAAATAATCACAGCACCGTCATGCAGAGGTGTATTAGGATAAAAAACTTGAATTAGCAATTCCGGGGCAACCCTGGCATCCAACAAAACCCCCGTTTTGATATAGTCATTCAAGCTGTCACTGCGCTGGACGACAATCAGTGCACCATGTTTGCGGATGGAGAGCCGTTTCGAAGCTGCCACTATAGCAGAAATCACTTCTTCATATTCGTTTCCTGCCATAGCAGAACGATTGAAAAACAAACCTGTACTCCCTGCACGACCCAAACGTTCCAACGCCCGCCTGATTTCTGGCGCAAAAATTACCGGAATTGCCAAGAGCAAGGCTGGCAGGGTTGACCTGAGCAGCCAGGAGAAAGCCGGTAAATTTCCTAACCCTGCCAAGGCACTCATCAGAATCAAGAGGAATATCACCCCGCGCAGCAAGACTACGGCCTGGGTATCTTTGACAATGATTAGCAGGATATAGAAAATGACAGTTACAAGCAGAATATCAACAATACTCAGCCAGTTAACTCGTTGAAATATAAAGGATAATTCACTTATAAAATTAGTCAATGATTCCCTTAAACCCCGGGACTATGGTATCCGAAGGGCATTATTATTCTCACGGTGCATGGCAATGTTAGATCGGCCTGAGCACTCTATCCTGACGTAGTTGCTTGAAATACAATATCAATCCGGTTTCCATGTGCTCCTGAGCTGCTTCCTGCCAGGCTGCCACCCCAAGCTGCTTGGGTGTTTTCTGTTTGTAGCCCATTAAGTCCCAAAGGGAAGCATAACTGGCAATCTCGTCATTGACAAAGACCAGGGAGACTTCACACTGTAAATCAATAGATGATTTTTCCATCTCGGTGAGTAACTTGGGCAAGGCTTCGTCAACATAGATCGAGCTGTCAATTAAGATATCGGTAGTTCGAGCGACTAAGTTTTCAATTTGCCAACCAATTAACCCAACCGGTGCTTTTCCTTTCTTCAACAAAATAAAGGCTTTCTCGCCAAACGCTTCGAGAACGTCACTTTTTGTTACCGGTTGTTCCGCATTGGGAGCAATGTTATTGATCAATTCAGCGATATCCTGGGCATTGCTGGGTTTCCCACGTACGGACCTTAATTCCTCGCCGGGTTCGCCAAAATCCTCAATGACGGATTCAGCCTGTTCCGGTTCAACACCGGGAAACATGGCGTTCCAGGCAGCTACCACCTGTTTCCAGGTTTCTTCATATTCGCCATCATTGTAGATGACGAAATTTGCATCCTTAACTTTTTGTTCTTGTTCGCTTTGAGATTCCAGCCGCTTCTGAATTTCTTCTAAAGACATGCCACGTTTTTTCATTAAGCGTGTAATCTGAGTTTCCTGCGGAAGATAGGTAACCCAAATGCTGTCACACCATTCATGAAGCGGCGTTTCAAACAACTTGACCGCTTCGATGACAATGACTTGCTGCGTTGAACGGCGCACCAACATATCCAAAGCCTGATTGATCAGGGGATGAACGATGGTCTCCAAAATGATTAAGGCATCCGGGTTGGAAAAAACCAGTTGTCCCAACTTCGCACGGTCAATTTCTCCGTCTGAGTTCAGAATCCACCGCCCAAACATATCCACAACTTGTTGATAGCCAGGAGCTCCTTTAGAGATGGCTCGATGAGATAACACATCTGCATCAATACCATAAGCCCCCAGGTGTTCGAGCATTTTCCGAACAACACTTTTTCCGGTACCTATATTGCCTGTTAATCCAATAACATGCTTACCCGCCCATTTAGACACCGCAACTCCTTATGCAACCAATAGTTGGTGATCAATAAAATAATTTTAGCCTCGCAGATACGGAATGTCAAACCATTCTGCCTATGCTTGGAAATTAAGTGAGTTTTCGGAAGCGGTCCATAGCCCCATCTTCAAAGAGTTTAAATCATCAATTACAACTATGCGCAATAAATAGCATTGGAAACCTTAAATGACATGCTACTTTTCCAAATGCTGCACCAGCAGCTTGACAGAAATCCCCTCTCTGGGTAAAATTGCGTTAATGTCATAACTGACAGGCCGAGGTAGCTCAGTTGGTAGAGCACACGACTGAAAATTGTGGTGTCGACAGTCCGATCCTGTCTCTCGGCACAAAATAGTCCCTTCACGGGGACTATTTTTTTATCTATTCAATCCCTTCTTTTCTTTGATACAATCATGGAGATGATGATTAAACCTAGCCTCAAAAAATCTCTCCCCATTATTCTGTTCCTCAGCGGTATGATTGCGCTGATCCTTGGACACATGCTAACCCTCACGGTCAGCCTTAACGGTGAGATTTTAAAAATACCTATTTTCGCGCTGACCTCGAATCAAGCCGTTGGTCAGTTGGGTATTCAAACGAGCGTGTACGATGCCGTTCAACCCACACAAAATCGCTGGATACTCTTCCATCCCGTCCTGAAAATTGAGCAAGCCGTCACCTATGCCCTCTACACAGATTTGCAATCTGCTCCGGTAGTCGTTATCAGTCCGGATAAGCGACCAGGGAATCTTTTTGCCGCAATCGACCAACCGTTGTTTCCTGGAGACCGTGTTCTGCTTAATGGGTTGGATGTGGATCCCAACCAAAGGATCCCTTATCAGCCCAATCAAACCCTGCAATTAATCCGGGGCACGACCCTGATGTTGGATCAGGGCAGCGGCAGCAGCACTTTCTCATCCAGCCAGCCTACGGTTGGACTGGCTTTATATGAAAGGAACCTGCCCATTCAGGCGACTGATTACGTCGGTTATCCTTTGCAAACCAATTTACCTGAAGTTCAACATCTCGGTTATTTTACTGCGGCACCCTACACCATTGAGGTTGACGGCAGCACCATCCAGGTGATGGCGGCCGCCAAAACCACCGGCGCAGCCCTGGCCAATGCCGGTATCTCCCTGCAAGGATTGGATTACAGCATTCCCTCAGCCGATCAACCCTTACCTGCAAATGGGACCATCCAGGTCATCCGCGTAAAAGAAGAGATCAACCTCAGCCAAACCAAAATCCCCTATGAATCTACATTTGTGGGTAACCCTGAATTGGAGTTGGATCAAAGGAAAATCACTAAAGCCGGTCAGTATGGGGTGAAGGTTGCCCGGGAGCGTATCCGCTACGAGAATGGGGTGGAATACACCCGCAGCACAGAAGCCGAATGGACCGCCGCAGAACCGGTGACGGAAGAAGTCTCTTACGGCCAAAAAGTAGTCATCAATACCCTCTCCACCCCGCAGGGGACAATTGAATATTGGCGGGCGGTAAGCGTGTACGCCACGGCCTACTCCCCCTGCCGTTCGGCTGCCGACCGATGCTATTACGGGACTTCCCTGGGGCTTCCGGTCAAGCAAGGGGTGATTGGCGTGACCCGTGCCTGGTATGCAGATCTGGCTGGACAGGCCGTCTACGTCCCTGGGTATGGAAGTGCCGTCATCGCCGATGTAGGCGGGGGTATTCCAGGGAAACGCTGGATCGATCTGGGGTATACGGATGACGAATTTGAAAGCAAGGCCATCGGCGTTTGGCCTCAAACCGTTACCATGTATTTTCTCACCCCAGTTCCGGAGGTCATCCCATGGATTCTGCCGTAAATCTTTCATCCCTGCCTATTAAGGCAATCCTTAAAAAATATGATATTCAGCTCAAAAAAAGTTTGGGACAAAATTTCCTGACCGATAATCATGCCCTGCAAGCTATTGTACATGTAGCCGGGATAACCTCGGAAGATATCGTCCTTGAAATTGGGCCTGGCATTGGCAGCTTAACCCGTCACATCGCCGCAGCGGCCAAAAAAGTTGTCGCAGTGGAACTGGATGCCAGCCTGATGCCCGCCTTGCGGGACGTTCTCTCGCCCTTTTCCAATGTGGAACTGATCCATGGCGACATCTTGAAAGTTGACCTGCCCGCCAGCTTGCAGGAATCCCCCTATCTAATTGTTGCCAATATTCCGTATTACATCACTTCGGCGGTCATTCGCCGGAGTCTGGAAAACACTGCTAAACCCAAAAAGATGATCCTGACCATCCAAAAAGAAGTGGCCCGACGAATCTGCCAAAAACCCGGAGATATGAGTTTGCTCGCCTTGAGTGTTCAGGTCTACGGACAGCCCAAAGTCCAGTTTGATATTCCTGCCGGCGCTTTTTACCCTGCCCCTACGGTGGATTCCAGTGTGCTCAGTATCGATCTCTATGACCAGCCATTAATCCCCCCGGTAGATCTGGATAAATTTTTCCAATGGATAAAAGCCGGTTTTTCCCAGAAAAGAAAAAAACTGCGCAACTCCTTATCCGCAGGGTTGAATCTCCCCACCACAGCTATTGAAGAGGTGTTTACTCGCGCAGATCTTGACCCGCAGCGTCGAGCAGAGACCTTATCCATCGAAGAATGGAAAAACCTGATTCAAGCGTAAAAAAAAGACGAGCCAGTGAAAGGTTCGTCTTTTTGGTTGCTATACCAATTTTTGAATATCGCGATATCGTCTGGGCAATAGCCAAACCTGTATTGCCGCTTCCACTTGAATCTTAAACGACATTTTCGAAATACCAGCCACACGCTCTGCAAAATGTATGGGGACTTCTGAAAATTGGAAGCCCAATTTGTGCGCAAGATAAGACATTTCGACTTGAAAAACATAGCCGCCGGAACGAATACGATCCAATGGCATGGCTGATAATGCCTGCTTCGGCCAGAATCGATACCCCGCCGTTACATCGTTCAACTTCAAGCGTAAGATGGTCCGGGAATAAATACTTCCAAAACGGGAAAGGGCTTTCCGCCATAATGGCCATTTCTCATCCAGGCTGCCGCCTTTAGTGTACCTGGATCCTACGGCAATATTGCCCTTGGATGCTGCAGCAATTAGATCAGGAATCTTATTGACCGGATGAGAGAAATCAGCATCCATCTGTCCGATGATATCAGCGCCGGCATCAATAGCCTTTTGAAATCCTTCAATATAGGCTCGCCCCAATCCGGTTTTCTCCGGTCGGTGAAAGACCTCCAGATAGGGTTGGTATTTTTCTTTTAACTTTTCTGCAAGTTGGCCTGTTCCATCCGGACTGTTGTCATCAACAATCAGGACATTTAAATTTTCTTGCTGTAAAGCAAATATATTTTCAAGTAAAGTGGGGAGATTTTCTTTCTCATTATAGGTTGGTATGACGATTGTTGTTTTCATTCATTCCTCAATTTCAGATTCGAGCATCCCACAGAGTGAGCTACTCTATTCTACTCCCATTTCATAATCCGGAGAATGAAAAAGATCACAATTTCTCATTAGAAATCATGATCTTTCCATGGTTTACTTCACTGAAAAGGCTAAGATAATGGTTCTTTCATAATGGCAAAATTGCAGGTTTCATCCCCGGTGGATTTGCTTGTGGTTTGAATAATGCGGAATTCCTGTCCACCGGATACCCAGACCGTACTGGCGTGCAACAGCCCCGTGGCCATGAAACAAGCAGGTTTATCGGTATGCCTTCCCCAACAAACCGGACATTTGTGGATTACATACAGATAATGATCATCAAATTCTTCAAAGGTACTGTGCTGGTCACTGATTTGTGAGAAAATTTTTGCCATCGCGCCCAGCCCTACTTTGAGCTTCGTCTGCATCGGCAGAACTTTGAAAGCGATATCCCCAACCCCAGCCAGGGCGCCAAAATTCTTCAACACATCATTAAATGTTGCCCTGCCAGCCCGAAGTGCCAGCCCGCGTCCACCCCGAGGACCATACATGATATCCAGGGCGCCGCTGATGGCTGAAAAATCGGCAAAATCGAATTCTTTATTTAAATTATCTGCCGGATAGGTATTAATCCATTCTGGTAAATTAGCCAAGTTCAGAATCACATTGATTCCGTTTTTCCCCATCACTTCTTCCAGCGCTAAAATCGCAATCCGAGCAGCTTTGTTTGGATAATACAATCCACTTTTTGGTATAATTTCCATGAATATTACCAGCCCTTATGCGATCAGATCAGTTTTGACAACGCTTCAGCAGTACGCCGCATATCCAGAAAGATCAAGCCTAATTTTGCTTTCTCACGGGCCAGTGCTGTAAGGACAGCCTCTTCACCAACAGACATCAGGACAACGTAGCCCATCTCCCCTTTGATGTAGACTTGCTCCAGACTACCTCGTCCTAATTCATTCGCAATTCTTTCCCCAAGAGATAACATTGCCGCAGACATTGCAGAAACCCTATCTTCCTCAACATCTTGAGGCAGTGCGGATGCGATTGTAAGACCGTCTACACTCACAACTGCCGATGCTTCAATATCAGGGGATGAAGCTTGAAGATCCCGTAACTGCTCCACCATTTGTTGGGTTCGTGACTTTGTCAAGGCAGTGCTCCTTTTCTGACGAATGCATAACTATTTGGTTGATTTACTTTAGCATAGCGAATTCCATGTGTCAAGTTTCACAAATGAGGATATTTCCAAAATGATATTAATTTCGACTATGCCCTATCATGGATTTTTGATTCAATGATGATATTGTATTACAATTAGGTTTATTCATCAATTAGTTGGAAACTTAATCCTATGAAAAAAACCATTAAGCACACCTTGCTTTTCATTTGCTTCACGATCTTGATGCCAGTAAATCTTGTTCAAGCAAAGAATTCTGAGAATGCTGCCCTGAATACGGTTGGAAATTCCGCAGATGGCGATGTACTCTGCCTGCCTGGTCAAGAAACCTCCCTGGCGGATGATTGCCTGGCTTTAGGTCCATCAGAAATTTTAAATCATCTGACCGGCATAAAAATGACCTATCCTTTACAGCCCTTACCTGCGATGCATCCCAGTGCGGATCTGAACTATGTAAATTTCCAATATGCCAAATTGAATCTTGAGTTTGGAGAGAAAGCAGGCGTTTTCGGTTCCCTGCAGGATGCGGTGGATGGCACCAACCCCTTGCGTGATATTTATGCTGGCATGTTAATTTATCTGTCCTATGTCCAATCCGCTGATGTCAACAACAACCACTACCTGCAATTAGCCAGCGGTGAATGGGTGCGCGCTTCCCCATCCACTTATCGCGATTTTCAAGGCCTTGAATTTTCCAAAACGCCAACCAACGAATTTGGCTGGGTGATAAATGAAAGCCAGCCGCATTCCGGACCCGGTTATGACTACCCTACACTCAATCTGACCTACTATCGGGAAGATGTGATTCAGATTTTCGATGTTAAGATGGTCAATGGGATTGAATGGTATTTGATCAACTTTAACCAATGGCTGGATCGCCCCAACGTACGTCAGGTGGTACTCAACACCCAGGCACCGGAAGGCGTCCCGACTGATCGCTGGATTGAGGTCAATCTTTACGAACAAACCTTATCTGTCTACGATAAAAACGAATTGGTGTTTGCAGCGCTGATCGCCACCGGGGATGAACCCTACTTTACACAGCCGGGTGTTTTTCAAATTTACGAAAAGAAACCCACAGAAAATATGTCCGGAGCTTTCGCAGCAGATAAATCGGACTATTACTATCTGGCGGATGTCCCCTGGACCATGTATTTTGATCAGGCGCGCGCTTTACACGGCGCCTACTGGCGGACACTCTTCGGATATCCACAATCCCATGGTTGTGTCAACTTGTCCATAGGAGATTCTCGTTGGATCTATGATTGGGCGAATGAAGGAGACTGGGTCTATGTCCATGACCCATCCGGTAGAACCCCAACCGATCCTACCTTTTATAAACAGGGTGGGGCTTAAGCATAAAAGCAAACATTCCGCAGCATTTGGCGGGATGTTTTTTATTTGCCATAGAGTAGGTCACCTTTGAACAAGATTTTTTATCAAGTAACCATCAAAGTCATCTGATTTTCAATAGCAGATTATTAAAGTAGTAAATACTTGAATATACATAACACTGTTGAGCGCGGTCATGACCGCGCCCTACAGTTGAAAATTGCGTCTTGAGCAAATCGTATATTTGAACCTATATCTCGCACTATTCTAATTTAGGGTAAATAAATTTCGAAAATTCAGATCATACGAGTTATGACCTGTGGGTACCAAAAGAATAATTCATACCCAATAACCCACCATACATACGAATCGGTTCATAGTCACATAGCCAAACTGGTCAAATGGTCTTTCGTCCGGCTTTTCATCGCCCCCCCTCCTTTTTCATCAATCGAAAGGGTCATGGTTCAAGGGTAAGCAGAAAACTGGATAAATGGGCGACCCCAGGAATTCGCTGGTCACTTTTCTGGTAGATGACCACCCGTACAGGGGTTGTCTCCTTGATTTGATACGGGACTTCAATAGCGAAGGGAGTATGACTCAAGTCGCCAAAAGGCGGAGCCACTTGAAATACAGTTTGCCCAATAATTTCGTTTTTCTCGTTGAGCAATTCAATCGTAATCGTGTTTGCATTAACTGGGCGGATCAGCCCACTAATCCACACGCTACCGCCCCGAACCACATCCTCCGCTGACGGATAACGAATAATGTAGGGCTCTTGGGAAATCTCGGCAGGCGTCAATTCGCTTTTCCCCAATTTTAATAAGATCAAATCCAGAGTATAAATATCCATTGGCCGGGCAAATTGATCTTGAGCAATTAACTCCAAACGAGCCGTTTCGGCAACACCGCTGATTGAAAAATCGATCTTGGGGGCAATCCAAAAGCGGCGCTTAATATCATTGGTGTAATTTAATACTTGCGAACTGATAATCCGGCTGTCCTCACCGACAATTTGAATGCGTACAAAGCCGTCTTCACCGGGATGCACCATGGCTTCAATTTGAAATGGAGAAACTACTTTGGAAAAAGGCCCCGGTTTTTGAATTCGCATCTGAGCGAAAGGGGGTGTCGGGGTCAGCGTAGCGGTGGCTGTCGCGGTTTGAGTAGGTGTTTTGGTAACCCAGCGATAACGGGTCTTGGTAATCGTCGGGGTCCTGGAAGGTGTCAGACTGGAGGTCAGTGTATAGCTGGCTTGGATGATTTCAGTTTCATTCAACGTGGCGGACGGAGTGGGTGTCTCGGAGGGTTCCAAACTTAGAGTTGGACTTGGACTATCTGTAAGGGTTGATTCCGGGGTGGGGGTTTCTGTTGGAGCCATTTGAATGGTCTCACTGGAAACCGGAGATAGCGTTGCAGAGGCCATTTCGGCGGGCAAGGAGGAAGTCAAGGATGTGGGAAGTTTAAAAGTCACAGGTTCACGCGAAGGTTGACAGGCTGTCAGACTCAGGACAATCCACCCTATCAGTAATAAAACATCTTTTTTTTTGGATGTGGGATTTCTCTTGATTATCATTTTAACATTCCTGGCATCCAACTTTTCGATTCCTGAACTTTATTTCCTGTTGTCAGCTCTTAAGCTATTTTTCACAGAATTTTTGCATCTTCGGATGGATCCAGACTATTGCTGAACACGTACATAGGCATGAATTGTTTCAGCCAACAGGTCAAGGGATAATGGTTTTTGCAGATATTTATCTGCGCCAGCCTTGACAGCTTTCTCTGCATCTATAAAACCATGCCCAGCAGAAAGCATCACAATACTGACATCATTGAGATGCTTCAATAATCGCATCTTTTTAATCAATGTAATCCCGTCAATATCATTTAGACTGTGGTCCACAAAAATGATATCCGGAGAGTAATTTTTTAATAGTTCCAGGGAACCTAAACCAGAATCACACAAAATTGGCGAATATCCCAATAAAGAAGCGGATTTCCCCATTAATTCCAAGGCCATAATATCGTCATCGACAAATAAAATTTTCGCCATAACT
This sequence comes from Leptolinea sp. UBA5203, assembly GCA_002412765.1. Taxonomy (GTDB): domain Bacteria; phylum Chloroflexota; class Anaerolineae; order Anaerolineales; family Anaerolineaceae; genus UBA5203. The sequence goes on from DHVR01000072.1 coordinate 67,376, forward strand.
CCCACTCGGGAAAAATCTCCCGGGAATATTTCATCCCGGAAGAATTTTATCATAGAACCGGTTTACAAATTGTAGATGTCTTGATACTTATTTTCCAAATAATGGATATAAGGAGCCGCTTGCAGATCGCCCCCGGAGATATTACGGATAATTTGCTTGGGCTCAAATTTTGATCCATGCTGATAAATTCGATCAGCGAGCCAGGTTAGCATCAATTTAAACTCCCCCTTGCTGATTTGATCCATCAAATTCGGATTTTCGGAATTTAATTTTTCCCAAACTTGGGCGCTGACAATGTTCCCCAAAGCATAGGTCGGGAAGTAGCCCATCATGCCGCCGGACCAATGTACATCTTGCAGTACGCCTTCCGCATCATTCGAAGGGACGATGCCGAGGTAGGATTTCATCTTCTCATTCCATACTGCTGGCAAATCTTTCACGGCAATTTTGCCTTCCAGAACGGCAATTTCGATTTCCATACGCAGCATGATATGCAAATTATAGGTCGCCTCATCAGCTTCCACGCGGATCATACCGGGTTTGACATAATTGATCCCACGATAGAAGGTACGCAAGTCCACATTGCCTAATTGGCTAGGGAACAACTTCACCAGCGCTGGATAAAAATGCTGCCAAAACATGGCAGAACGCCCAACCATGTTCTCCCACAATCGGGATTGGGATTCATGGATGGCCATGGAAGCGCCACCACAAAGCAAGGTACGCCGTAAGCTGGGCGAGATATTTTGCTCGTACATGGCGTGGCCGGCTTCATGCATGGAGCCAAACAAGGCCGTCGGCAGATAGTTCTCATCAATGCGCGTGGTAATCCGCACATCCCCCAGTCCAAAATTGGTAGTAAATGGATGAACGGAAATGTCCTGCCGGCCATGTTCAAAATCGAAGCCGAATTTTTTGATCACGTTCATGCCAAATTGCCATTGAGCATCCTTGGCATAGTTTAAATAGAGGAAATCGTCCCTTACTGGTTCCGCCTGCTGGATCGCAGAGATTAACTTGATTTGATGAGGGCGGATGTCGTTAAAAATCCGTTGAACTTCAGCGGTTTTTAAACCCGGTTCAAACTCATCCAATAATGGGTCATAGATATGCTCATAGGGCTGGAAGAAAGAACTATATTCTTTCCGTAATTCAAATATTTCACTCAAGTGGGGTTGGAAAAGAGGAAAGTCCGCCTCTTGCTTGGCTTTTTCCCAAACCGTCTGGGCATTGGAGGTTACCTGCACAAATTTCTCAATCCATTTGGCGGAAACTTTGCGTGCACGGCTGTATTGTTTACCCGCTACCCGCACCAGACTGGCATCATCGGAGGTCTCGTCCAATCCGGCTGTCTCTGCCTGGGAACGCTGCAACAATTCCCCAACCTGATCGGAGGTAAACTGTTGATGGGCTAATTTAGCCAACGTACCCAACTGATAGCTGCGATCCAAAGCGCCGCCAACAGGCATATTGGTGCTTTGATCCCAACCCAATACATTTTGCGCCATGTTTAAATCATTGACTTCATATAAGATTTCTTTCAGTTCAGTTAGCGCTGTCATAAAACTCCTGTTTGGGAAAATTTATAAGAATATCAGAATTAAATTCCTGAGCGAATCAATTTTCAAATTGTAAGTCTGTAGCAATTATAAGGGAAAGAAAACGGAAAAACCATCGCCAAACTAGGTTTAGCCGTTTCAAGACCCTAAGGGTTACAAAAACCCTTAGGGTCTGGTTTTTGTAGTCTATCATCACCTTCAAATCGGCACTGAAAATACTGTTTTTTTTTACTTCATTAGTCATGCCGCAAAGCGTCCACGGGCTCAAGGTTTGCTGCCCGATTAGCCGGATAAATGCCAAAAAATAAACCCACCGCAGTGGAAAAAGTGGTTGCCAACACGATGGCATTCCAACCCACAACAGGATTCAATGGCGTTCCCGAGGCAGAGGCTATCCTGCCGACAATGAAGGAGAGCAGCCAGCCAAAGAGAATGCCAATCACGCCCCCCAGAAAGCTGAGTAAAGCAGATTCGGTCAGAAATTGCATCAAAATATCCCGCCGGCGTGCTCCAAGGGCTTTTCGCAACCCGATCTCTTTGGTACGTTCCGTCACGGAAACCAGCATGATATTCATAATGCCAATGCCTCCGACCAACAGGGAAATGGCCGCGATCCCGCCCAGAAAGGCTGTAAGCACACCGGTAATCATGGTGGCAATTTGCACAAAATCCTGCTGGCTGTAAACCGTAAAATCATCCACTTCCAAAAATCGGCGGTGCCGGGCTCTTAATATTTGACGCACTTCATCAGCAGCCTGATCCATGGAGTCAGAATCCACCGCCTGGACATAAATCAAATCCACCCGGTCACTGCTGCGACGAATGATGCGGCTTTGCGCCGTGGTAAACGGAATTAGCACCACATCATCTTCACTGCCGAACGCGCTGCCTCCTTTGGGAGCCAATATTCCGATCACCCGAAAAGGCTGACCGGATATGCGGATCGTCTCTCCAACCAGACCATAACGACGTTCAAACAATTTATCTGCCACATCAGGACCGATCAGAGCTACTGAAGCACGACCCAAAATTTCATCATCTTTGATAAACTCACCTTCCAGTAATTCATAATTGCGAACCGGACCATAATCCGGGGTGACACCATAGACGCTGGTTTTCTTTTGAATACCGCCATAGCTCACATCCCCCCCATTCTCAAAAATAACCGGAGCAACCGCTTTTACCGAGGGTGCGGCGAAATTATCCCGCAGAGCCGTGGCATCACTCACCGTCAACGGATTGGGATTGCGAACATCCTCCTCCTGATTGCCGGAAAAAACAAACAACAGGTCGGAACCAATCCCGCTGATACCGCCGGTGATTTCTGCCTGCGCGCCCGCACCGATCGCCAACATGGCGATTACCGCCCCCACCCCAATCACAATCCCCAGGATAGTAAGGATGGAACGCATTTTGTTGGCAAGTAGGCTCTCCAGGGCTTCCAGAATGGCTTGTAACAGATTCATGAATCCTCCGCCAATAAGCCGTCCCGCAAGCGGATAATACGCTTGGCCTGTTTTCCAATTAAAAGATCATGCGTCACTACCAAAATGGTGGTTCCCTCCTGATTAAGTTTATGAATCAAATCCATAATCTCCTGACCGGAATGGGAATCCAGGTTGCCGGTGGGTTCATCAGCCATTAAGATCGCCGGATGATTGACCAGCGCACGGGCTATGGCCACCCGCTGCTGCTGTCCGCCGGATAATTCTGTGGGTTTATGATGGAAACGTCCTTCCAGACCCACTGATTCAAGTACTTCGGCGGCCCTTTCCATGCGCTCTTTTCGAGGTATGCCTGCATACCTTAACGGCAGCTCCACATTCGCCAATGCCGACGAACGCGGCAGTAGATTAAAACTTTGAAATACGAACCCAACTTTTCGATTGCGGATACTGGCTAATTGATCGCCCTTTAATTCGGAGACATTTTCGCCATCCAGAATGTATTCGCCGTTGGAAGGTAAATCCAGACAACCTAGAATATTCATCAAAGTGGATTTTCCAGAGCCGGAAGGGCCCATCACAGCCAGCATCTCACCCCGATCCACCGTAAAACTGACCCCGGCCAGGGCATGGACTTCAATTTCGCCCATGCGATAACATTTCTTCAAATCCCTTGCTTCAATTACGATCGCCATAATCTCCCCCTTAGAAGGGCCGTCCACTTGGTCCCATCTGCATATCTGCCGGCGGATTGAGGATGATCAAATCGCCAATATTTACGTTATCTGAAATGATTTCACTAATTGTCTCAGAGGAAGAACCCAACTCCACTTCCACCATTTCAGGGACGCCTTCCACCAGACGGTAAACCACCCGCTTACCGTCCCGGATGCGAATGGCACGATTGGGTATGGTGATCACGCCTTCCAATTGCTTCACGATGATATTCACCGCGGAGGTCATGCCCGGTAAAACTTCCTTGTCCGCAGGAATCAGCTCAACCGTAACTTGAAAACTAACCCCATTGGCCGTCTCAATCCCCACCCGGCCAATTTCGACCACTTTACCTTCGTACTCTTTGCCTTGAATACTATCAAAGACGATGGTGGCTTTTTGCCCCAATTCCACTTTGTTAATATCCACTTCAGGAACCTCTACATCCACCAGGAGATGAGAGAGATCATCAATACGGAAGGAGATTGTACCCGCATTGACCAGGTCCCCAGGCATGGCATTGACTTCCGAGACCGTTCCGGCAAAGGGGGCCTTCAAGGATGCCAACTCCATCGTCGCGGTAATCGCATCCACGCGTGCCTGTGCAGCGGCAATATCATCCGGATCAGGGCCGTCTTTAAGACGATCATATTCTCTTTGGGCATCTGCCAGGGTAGCTTCAGCCAATTGAACCTGTGCCTCCGCTTTGGTAACCTCATCAGCATCCGGGTAGCCAAGGGCATAGTTCATGTTGTATTGTGCCTTCAAGTATTGCTTGCGCGCATTGACCAACTGGCTTAACGCCGCTGCTCTTAGCGGGTCTTCCTCACTGTAATGTTCTTCAAAGACACGATAATAGTCTTCAGCTTTGTCTGCGTTATCTTTGGCCAGAACTAAATCCGCACGAATACCATCCAGGGTATTATCACTGGCACGACGATAATCTTTCCGACCGCGATTATCCAGCGCTGTTTCCAAATCCAATTGAGCCTGAGCCAGATTTAATGCAGCCTGTGCTTTGGCAACTGAGGATTCCTGTAAATTGAGCAACGCCCTTTTGGCATCCACCAAATCAGCCGTCGCCAGGATGATACTTTGCGGCAGACTGGTACTATCCAGCGTCGCAAGCAGTTGCCCTTTTTTTACCGGGTCATCCACTGCAACGGATACTTCCGCAATCCTGCCGCTGGTTTGCCAACTGATTGAGGTAGATTGATTGGCATGGACTGAACCAGTAGCCCCGACGATGGCAATCAAGTTCCCTTTTTGAACTTCATAGGTATCATATTGGGAATCTGTCGGTTTATTTTTTCCCAACAAGCCAACAACAACTGCTATCAATAGGACAATGACAACAGCCGGAATAACAATTCGGAGCCACTTCTTCATAGTCAACCTTCCTAAACTAAACAATTCACTATTGCATACTTAATATTGTATTGAAATCTTGATGATTTCGTCTTAGAAGTGTATTAATTCGACCAGTGGACATCAGGGATCAGCGCAGACTGAATTAAATGCAAATGCGCCTTGCAGGAATGATTGGTTCTTAATTTGATTATACAGAATTCATTCTCTGGATGACAGAGAGCAGATCGTTGCCCTAAAAACAGAAAATGGATAGGATATCCGCCCAAATTTCTGATATGATCTTTCTTTATGAATATGGAACGTTTCAGTTCAGGGCGAAGAATCCTATCTCGATGGTTGAGGATTTTGGCATGCATCCTGTTGATTATCCTGATAACCAACAGGTCTCAAATCCAACTCAGCGATCTTCAAGATCGAATTCAACCCTTTATTTCTACTCTTAAATTTAACTTTGTCGGATGGACAATAAACGCCTTCAGTGATAAATTTTCCGCGGCCAGCATGGGATGGCAGCACATCCTGCCTGCTGAAGAAACGCTTTCCCTGGTGAAGGAATATGCCAGCCTGCAAGCGAGACTGGACCAGGTTGAGCAGCAGTTAACCCTTTATTACAGCACCCCGGATGAACAAAAAGATCAACAGCAATTTGCTGAAATAAAAAAAGCTTATGACGCTTTAAAAGCCCAGCAATCCCTGCTGGAACCGGTCTATGAAAGTATCCTGACCGAACAGATTCGTACTGTCTTAAAGGAAAATCAACTTACCACAGGCACGCAGCCAGTTCCTCCGATCCTGTTCCGTGAAACGGATCTGCCTTACGCCCTGATCATTTCCCCTCGGGATCATATTGAACAGGTGGTTAATATCTCACTGCTGCCGGATCTCCCCCTAACCACCTTTGTTGACCTGGAAAAAACCATCGAAAAACAGCTCCAGGTTTCAGCTCTGGTTGTGCCAGTCGGAGGCATCGGAACCTACCCCACCATGATCATGCGCACTACCAATTTTAACTACACCGTGGAAGTGATTCAGCATGAATGGATTCATAACTATCTCACCCTCTTCCCCCTGGGTTTGAATTACGAAACCACACCGGAATTGCGCACCATCAACGAGACCACGGCCTCCATTGCCGGGAAAGAATTGGGGGCTTTTATATTAAACAAGTATTACCCGCCCCAAGCTGATCCCGCACCCGCCCAGCCCCAGGAACAAGGCGCCACTACCCCCGAAGTTACCCCGCCTGTCTTTGATTATAGAGCCGAGATGCACACCACCCGCGTGGCTGTAGATGCCTTGCTCGCGGAAAGGAAAATTGACCAGGCGGAAACCTATATGGAAAATCGACGGATTTTGTTTTTGGAAAATGGCTATACCATCCGCCGTATCAACCAGGCGTATTTTGCTTTCTACGGTGCCTATGCCGATCAGCCAGGCGGCGCGGCCGGAGATGACCCGGTTGGGGAAGCCGTGCGCACCTTGCGGAAACAAAAATCCACTTTGGCTGAGTTTATTAAGACCATCGCCTGGGTGGATGATTATCAAAAATTGCTTGATTTATTGAATCCTTAATCGTCTGAGAAGCCGCCTTCTCCACTGGATAAATCCGGCAATTCTTTTTCAATGGCTTCCGGAGTCTGGCCGGATTCCAGCCTGCCGACGACCTCGTCAAATTCAGCCCCCATCTTCTCCCCCAGCCCCGATTCCATCTCGCGCATCATTTTGCCCAGGGCTCTGGGATCATCATCAATGCGTGATAAAGATTCAGGATCTGCCATGCGCGCCAAACGGGCTGCATCGTCCTTCATTACCCGGATCCGTTCGATCCTGCGTTCCACTTTCTCGCTGCTGCATGCCGGACAGACAACGGGTTTCACCCCATATTCCTGAAAGGTCATAAACAATTCAAATCTCTTTTTACAGGTTAGACAGTGGTAGCGGTAGGTTGGCATAAATTCTCCAGTTTTTCTTACTTTCCGTTATAATCAAATTTACTCAAATATATCTGTACCGCTCCTATTTTACCGCATCGTTTGGAACCATGGAAACCTTATGGAACAATCACTCCCTTCATTGGATTTATTAAAACCCTGCTCTATCTTAATGGTAATCTCAGGCCCTTCCGGTGCCGGCAAAGATTCTGTCATTCAGGATTTAATCAAAGCCCAGCCCAATTTACATTTTGTGGTGACAGCCACTTCCCGCGCCCCCCGGGAAGGTGAAGTGGATGGTGTGGATTATATCTTCACCACAAAAGAAGAATTTGAACAGATGATCAAGAATGATGAGCTAATTGAATATGCCTGGGTGTACCAGCAATATAAAGGTGTTCCCAAAAAGCATGTTCTTGATGCCTTAGCCAGCGGCAAAGATGTCATCATGCGCCTGGATGTACAGGGAGCTGAAAAAGTACGCAGCCTGTTTCCCGAAGCAATTTTGATCTTTCTCACACCCGCATCCACACAGGAATGGCTCCAACGCTTGCGTCATCGCGGGACCGATTCCGAAAAAGACCTTACCATTCGGATTGAGACGGTCAAAGAGGAACTAACAAAAATAGATCTCTTCGATTACATCGTCATCAATGCGGAACCGGATGTTGCCAAAGCAGTGCAGGATATTCAAACCATCATCCGTGCAGAGCACTTATCGGTCCATCCCAGGAAAATTTGTTAACATGGAAAATCCACAATCACAAGATCAAACAGAAAACGAAATACGAAACTCGGCGCAGCAAATTAGTCCCCCGCCCCGTCCTCGGGCGCGCTTCATTTTTCGGGCTAACAATTCCATTGTCACCTACTCCCTTTTATTTGTCACCGTGGTCGCCTTTATTCTCCAATGGGCTTCAACCAGTCTTCTGGGGAATGACCTTTTATTCGCTTACGGTGGAAAAATTAATGAGTATATACTGGCAGGCCAGTATTGGCGTCTGGTTACGCCGATCTTCTTGCATGGCAGCATCACCCACCTTATGTTTAACATGTATGCCCTTTATGTCATTGGTAAAGAGCTGGAACGTTATTATGGGCATTGGGAATTTACAATTTTGTACTTTCTTTCCGGTATTGGCGGAACGCTCTTTTCTTATTTTTTGACGCCAAACCCTGCACTTGGAGCCTCGGGGGCAATATTTGGTTTGATTGCTGCTGATGCCATTATGATGTACAAAAACAAGGAAATCCTTGGGCCGGGTGCCAAGAATATGCTTCAGCGCTCCGTGATGATCATTGTTATTAATCTAATCATAGGGCTTTCTCCCGGCATTGATAACTGGGGACATGTCGGAGGAATGATAACCGGTGTGGTGTTTGCCTGGTTCGCTGGGCCGATGGTTACTATTGAGAAAAATTTTGATGAAATTCTTATCCACCTGAAGTCGAGCCTCGCACAAAGTATACGAATTGGGGCTTTTACCTTGCTGGTCTTCATAGGCTTAGTTTTTATAAAGTCTGGTCAATAATTTATCTCTAGTACCTCCAAATCCTGACACAACTGAGATCCTATCCAAAACCCTTCAGGGAAATTAGCCTGGAGGGTTTATTTATGCATACTCCGGGTATATACCAGCCAATTCTTTGATTTTGGATAAAAAAGATATATGATGAAAGCAGCGCTTATTATCGGTTTATTGAAAGTGAGGAAATCTGATGGTACGAGAACTTCCGACTCTTTCATCTCTGAAACCCTATCTACGCCAATATGAACATGCCCGAACAGACAAGGCACTTTGGCAGTTAGTAAATACCCTCATCCCCTATTTTCTGCTCTGGTCGGTCATGATCCGCCTGTATGCCATTAATATTTGGCTGGTTGTCCCTGTTTCCCTGCTTGCCGCGGCATTTCTAATTCGCATCTTCATCTTTTTCCATGATTGCGGTCACAACTCTTTTCTACCTTCCCACAAAGCCAATCGCATCCTGGGTTTCTTTCTCGGCTTGTTCACATTGACCCCCGGTGAACATTGGTGGCAGTCGCATGCCATTCACCATGCCACCGCCGGGAATTTAGACAAACGCGGCATCGGTGATGTTTACACCATGACCCGCGAGGAGTATGAAGCCCTGCCCAAGAAAGGAAAACTGCAATACCGCTTTTTTCGCTCCCCTTACGTGATGTTCCTGCTGGGACCCATTTTTGTCTTCATGCTGCGCCAGCGCCTGCCCATCCCCTGGATGAATCGAAAGGCTGGACTCTCGGTTTTTTATTGCAACCTGATGTTGATTGCCATGATGACCCTCAGTTATTTTACCTTTGGATTAGGCGCATTCCTCTGGATCCAGTTTCTGACCCTCTATTTTGCTGGCATCGCCGGGATCTGGTTGTTTTACATCCAGCATCAATATCCATCCGTCTATTGGGCGCGAAATGAGGAGTGGGATTTTGTACGCACCGGACTGCTGGGAGCATCCACCTATGCGCTGCCCAAAGGATTGCATTGGATCAGCGGCAATATCGGCTTTCATTCAGTCCATCATCTCAGGCCGCGCATACCTAATTATCAATTGGAAGCCTGTTATCGGAACAATCCCTTACTGCAATACGCAGAGAACACAGTAACATTGAGAAGTTCCTTCAACTGCCTGGGGCTTGCCCTCTACGATGAAAAACAAAAACGCCTGATCAAATTCTCAGAAATCCAGTAGATTTCTTCGTAAATCCGTAAGAATGATGACATTAATCATCTTCTTTGTGAATTTTGTCACTATTGATATAACTTGATATATCTTATTATATCTTTAGATAACATTTACAAATTGGAAGTAACCCATGGAAGATTTATTAACCTCAAAGCAAGTACAGGACTTGCTAAAAATCGAACGAATTACCGTTTATCGCATGTTAACGGACCATCGATTGCAGGGCATCAAAATTGGCAAGCAGTGGCGCTTCCCTGCCAGCCAGTTTGAAAACTTCCTGTCCAATGACAAAACGACCAACCCGGGTGTTCTCTCCGGAAGCGTCCCACCTTTACCTATCCATTGTATGCAAACCATCCAGAATCTTTTTTCAGATCTCAGCCAGATTGGCACCGTGATCACGGATATGAATGGTGAGCCTCTCACGGAATTAAGCAACAGCTGCCGGTTCTGTCAACACATGCTGGCTTCCCCTGCGGGTCAAAGAGCCTGTCAGGCTTCCTGGAAATCCATGACCCAAGGCAGGGAGCGTCAGGGTTGGATGAAATGCCATGCAGGTCTTACGTATTATTTTTGTGCTCTCCTGGATAATGGCATACCTACTGCTTACCTGTTAGCAGGACAATCCAGAATTAATCAGGATGCCTTGGAGAGTGAGTTATCCCAACGACTTTCAGCCATGCTTCAATTGGATGAAACATCCGTTTCGGGGTTAATCAACGAAATCAAATGCCTGGATCGAAATGGCCAGGCACAGATTGAACGGTGGGTACAAAAAGCGGCTAATGCGCTTGAAGGAATTCTGGCAGAACGTGCCGGATTAATACTGAAATTACAGCAAATTGCTGAAATCAGCCAGTTGACTTCCTAAAGCTCGTCTAACTCACGGGTTTTTGGAAATAGATATTATTGTAGAATTTTTTTTGGAGGGAAGGCATGAAAACTTTACTCATTTTGGGTGGGGGTACCGGCGGCACAATTATTGCCAATAAGATGGTTAAGCAATTGGACGCTGCAGCATGGAAAATCATCGTGGTGGATAAACAGGAAACGCACTATTATCAACCCGGGTATTTGTTCATTCCATTCGGAATTTACCAGGGCAAGGATGTCATCCAACCCCTGCGTAAGTATCTCCCATCTGGCGTGACCTTGATCAATTCCGATATTGAAAAAATTGAACCCTCTTTGAACAAGGTCATCTTGACCTCCAATCAACAGGAAATTCCCTACGATTATCTGGTGATTGCCACAGGGTCCCATCTGGCTCCCGAAGAAACACCCGGTTTATTGGGAGATGGCTGGCACAAGAATATATTCGACTTTTACACTTATGAAGGCGCCATGGCCTTGCATGATTTCCTGAGCAACTGGAAGGGTGGCCGGATGGTGATCAACATCGCCGAAATGCCCATCAAATGTCCCGTGGCTCCACTTGAGTTTGCCTTCCTGGCGGATTGGTATTTCCATAAACGCGGTATGCGTGACAAAGTTCAGTTGATTTACAGCACACCTCTCCCTGGTGCCTTCACCAAACCTCGTTCGGCTGCCTTATTGGGCGATATACTCCTAAAGAAAAATATTAAAATTGAACCTGATTTTGCCATCAGCGAAGTGGATTCTTTAAAAAATACAATCTCCTCTTACGATGGTCGGGAAATCTCCTATGACCTGCTGATCACTATTCCGGTCAATAAAGGGGCTGAGGTCATCGAACGATCCGGTATGGGTGATGAGTTGAACTTTGTTCCGACTGATAAACACACCCTGCGTGCCCAAAAATGGGAAAACGTCTTTGTGATTGGGGATGCCGCCAATGTACCCGCTTCCAAGGCTGGATCCGTGGCTCATTTCATGGCCGATGTGCTGGTGGATAATTTATTGCTTCAGATGAAGGGACATCCCTTGGAACCCAAATTTGATGGCCACGCCAACTGCTACATCGAAAGTGGGTTCAATAAGGGCATCCTGATCGATTTCAATTACGATGTTGAACCGCTGCCCGGTGAATTCCCCTTGCCGATCCTGGGACCATTCTCCCTGTTGAAGGAATCCTATATCAATCATATGGGTAAATTAAGTTTCCGCTGGATGTATTGGAATCTCCTGCTGAAAGGCAGATTCATGCCGGTGACCAATCATATGAGCATGCTGGGAAAAAGAAAATAAAAGACTTTTCCATCGTTGATCGATGAGAGCTAAAAATGTTAAATAAAACATTCAATAAATTTGGAAATTAGGAAAAAGGAGTTTGAGATGGTAGAAAAAATAGCTGGTTTTGAACATATTGCCCTGGACGCTGATGGTTTCATGGTAAATGCCAAAGATTGGACCCCTGAAATTGGCAAAGCAATTGCTGCATCCCTCGGTATTGAATTAACGGACCGCCATTTTGTGGTGATCAACTTTGCCCGCAAGGAATTTGAGGAAACCGGAGAATCACCCACACTGCGAAAAATCACCAAGCAAACCGATGTGGACACCAAAGAAATTTATAGTCTGTTCCCCGGTGGACCCGCAAAAATAGCCGCCAAAATTGCCGGATTGGGCAAACCCACTGGCTGCATCTAGCCCTACTCTGAAAAAGGAGAATAAAAATGAGTGAAACAAAGAATAGAAAATTAGCTCTGATCGCCTCCAAGGGATCACTCGATATGGCTTATCCCCCCCTGATCCTGGCGAACGCAGCCCGTATGAGCGGCATTGATGTGGATATCTTCTTCACCTTCTGGGGTTTGGATATGATCACCAAAAAGAAAATGGACAAGCTGAATGTTGCTACCGTTGGCAACCCCAGCATGCACCCCTGGTTCCATATCCCCACATGGTTGGGTGCCATCCCCGGCATGTCCGCCATGGCCACCTGGATGATGCGCAAGGAAATAGATAAATTGGACTTCCCTCCCGTGGGCGAATTTATTCAATTAGTTTCAGATGCTGGTGCTCATATTTATGCCTGCAAAATGTCCATGGACATGATGAAATTAACCAAAGCCGACTTATTCGATGAAGCGGAAGTCCTCGGTGCCATGGAATTCATGGAAATGACCGAAGGCGCCCAGGTATTATTCATCTAAACCAAAGAAAACTAAATACAAAAACGCGCTATGGTTTTCTTCATAGCGCGTTTTTTTTCATTATATCGAATCCCTAATCAGCGGGTTGAAGCAGTTCCTGCCGGATCCCGTTTTCCATCTGACGCATGGACGGGGCACACAGAGCAACCACCGAGATCAGAATAATGCACAACCCACCCAGGCGATACCAAATCAGCACTCCGAATTGGTCGGCTACCGGTCCGGCGATCAACATACTCAATGGTACGGTTACTTTGGAAGAGAAGATCAAAAGCGTCATCAACCTGCCCTGATATTCAGGCGAAGCTTTGGCTTGAATAATTGCATTGATTGGGCCATCAATCAATGGCAGCGCGACACCCACTAAGAAGATTAGTCCAATACAAAGCATCAGTCCATCTTGCGGAAGCAGGCCAATCCCCAGAAAACTAGCCCCAGCCAGCATCAATGCCAAACTAATGGTCAGCATTCGTTGGCGGAAACCGCCCCAGATGGAGAGGGTAAGCCCCCCCACCACTATCCCCAATCCAATGCCCATCTCAATCCAGCCTAATTGCAGTGCGCCGGCTTGAAAATGAAGTTTGACCACCAACGGCATGAGTGCAGTGATTGGATTGAAAACAAAGTTGACCAGAAGAGCCATCAGCATCAGCCCCAACATGCCTGGCCAGCGCTTGGCATACAAGACGCCGTCGCGCATATCGGCAAGCAGGCCATTCAAGGTCACACTTTCGGTTGATGGATTCTTCGGCTGCGGGATAAGAATAAATACCAATGGCAGGACTGCGATGGCGGCAGTAAAGACATCCACCATCAAAACCTGGTGCATGGGCATAATTCCGATCAAGATAGCTCCAATGGGTGGAGCAATGATGTTCATGCCGCCGCGCAATGCCTGATTGAGGCCGCTGATACGATTCAATTGATTTTCAGGAACCATCAAGGATGTGGATGCCAGCATGGCCGTAAAGTGAAACAAACCAGCCGCAGATCGCAAGAAAATGACCAGGTAAATATGCCATGGCTGAACCACCCCAAGATAAAATAAACCCATCATGAACAGGGTCGTCACGGCAATGAAGGTATCCGCAACAATCATCACCCTGCGGCGATTCCAGCGGTCCACCAGAGCACCGGCAAATGGCCCCACCAGCAGGGTTGGTAAGAGCATGAAGAGCATATTTATGGAGAGGACAGTCGCCGAGCCGGTCTTATCCGTCAAATACCAGATCAACGAAAATTCAACCAGCGTGGAGCCAAAAATGGAAAATGCCTGGCCGGTCCAGATGGTAAAAAACAGCTTCTTCCAGTTAGTTTCAGTAAAAGTTACAGTGTGGTTTGCCATGCAAAAAACTCCAACAGAAATGGTACACCTCATAAAAATGGAGGCGTTGTTTTAATGAATTCAATGTTTTATATACGGGAAAATAGGTTGGAAAGTGACTTACTCGATCATAATCTCAACATGCTCCCCATCTGTTTCATCAATCACATCAATGAATTTTCCTTGCACATTCTGATCGAGCGCAGATAAGATATCAGTCGGGTCCACACCCTGTAATTCCGGCGCAAATTTTGATCCGATCTTCATCCCCGCTGATACCAAACTGGATGGAATTCGCAAATTTACTTTTGTTTTTCCAGTGAGCGTGTCAGTTACCAAGACCCGAAGCCATTTTCCTTTCCGACTCAACCCCGACATGGATGATGTGTCAGCCGGTACAGACTCAGGACTGGGCTGTTTTTCTCCCAACGCCTGTAATAACTCTTCTGCTTCATCAATGGTCAGCACGCCTTCGGCGACCATTTTTAAAATTTTCAATCGTTCTTCACTGCTCATCATGTTTTCTCCGCATCATTCTTTGTTAGTTTTCTTGCCCAATAATTTATCCCGGGCCACCTGGGCAGTGATGGTGCCCTGCTCCAATTCTTCCAAGATTTGCCGGCGAATTTCTTCACTCAGCTTAGAGGTGGCTTCTTCCTTGTTGGGTTGGAAACCCAGAATTTGTACGATCTCATTAAACCGGTTGCGCAAAGTGGGGTAAGAGAGATTCATCTCCTCCTCGAGTCGGTTAAACTTTCCTTCACAGCGTACAAAGCTCAATAGAAACTGCTGCTGCTCTGTGTTCAACTTGAAAAACGGGTTGCTGACAGATTGAAAATGCCCTTCGATTCGGGTATCACAGTGCATGCAAGCCAAACTGGTGATGATCAACTCGGATTGGCATACCGGGCATTTTTCGGGTTGTGTGTACATAATAAACCTCTCCCTGACTAACTGTTAAACGGATGGGTGGATTGAATTTCAGAACACCGCATGGAGGAGAATTGCAACAACCACTTTCCCAAACGTAGACTTGCCATGCCAAGCTGGAAATAAATATCCGCATGAGGTGCCCGCTGCTGAGGGTGAGTTGTATTCCAGCCTGAAATCCGCTGCTGATGTTCATCAAGAGCAGCATAGCTGAAGGCTGGATATCCGCTGATTTGATCTATCATTGTTTCCTCTGACTTGAACTATTCTTAACTCTATTTTACACAATATTTAATTTAAGTCAATACTTTTTAAATTTTATTTATTTCATATTCAATTTTATTTATTTTTTCGGCGTTTTTATTGATAAAACGAAAAAAACATCTGCCGCTCAGCCTGTTTGCCATTCATTAAAACAAAGGGCAGCGCCCTTTCCGTATTAACCCCCAGTTTTTTCAACCCAGCTGCATCCTGGATGGTTTTCTCCCGGCGGGCATGCAGTATACAGCGGGCCGTTTTAGGCCCGATGCCTGGAATACGAATCAACTGCTCATACTCTGCCCGATTGATTTCCAAAGGCTGATCCGCATAGATACGCTCAGCCATACTGACCTTGGGATCCTTATGAATATCCAGAAAGCCGTCTTCAAACAAATCCAACTCGCTGGATTCATAGCCGTAATCCCGGATCAGAAAAGTGGATTGATACAGACGCAGTACCCGCAAAGGCTCCTGTTTAAGCTGGCCAGCCAGTGGCGTACCGCTGACCGGATTGAACCCGGAGAAGTACACTCTGGATAATTTCTTCCTGCGGTGCAGATTTTCGGTGAGGGATAGGTAATCTCGGTCCGTGGTGTTTTCCCCACCGCCCACCACAAATTGGGTACTGCTGGAGGGCCATTTACCTTGCCAGCCTTGATATGCGGGAAGGGTCTCGCGGATTTCGTTAATCCACAGCAGTCGTTCATCCAAGGCGGGCAGCAGCGGTTTGGAGGGGGCGATGCGCTGTAAGGCATCCAATGTGGGCGCTTCCAAATTGATTGACACACGGTTAGCCAACTGCATGGCGCGCAGCACCTGGCTTCTTTCTGCGCCCGGCATGATCTTCATGTGCAGGTAACCGCGAAAGCCGTAACGATAGCGGAGAATTTCCCCGGCTGAAAGCAGTTTATCCTGGGTACAAATTCCCCCGCCGACAATTCCTGAACTCAGAAAAAAACCTTTCACGAAGCCCTTGTTATACACCGCCATGAAAACCGCGGCCATTTCATCCGGGGTGAAGGTCTGCCGGGGAATGTCCCGGTGGGTGCTGAAGCTGCAATAGCTGCAATCATTCTCGCAGACGGTGGTCATGGCGGTCTTGAGCAGCGGCATAGGGCCAGCCGCCCCCGCATTGACGTAACTGATCGGCAGACGTTTGTGGTCATCAATACACACCCCGCCGTCGCCAAACCTGTCCCTACCGGAGAGCAGTTTTACTTGCGGCTGGTAGACGGATTGTTCCGTAATCTCCACATCCATTTCTTCGGTTTGTGTGCATAATTTATCAATGGAATTCATACTTATATTATAGAACGCTTGTTCTTTTATTGCAAGCCATCATATCTTTGTAGGGTAAAATGGAATAGAATGATAGTTTAGATCAATAATCCCGGGAGGCGTTTCATGCAAACCTTTGATGCCGTAACCGTTCCAACCTTCATCCTGGACGAGGCTATTGCGCAAGATAACATTTGGCAAATGACACAAAAAGCCAGCCAACTGGGGGTGATCTTCAGGCCTCATTTCAAGACCCATCAATCAGCTGAGATTGGCGGCTGGTTTCGCCAGCAAGGGGTGAGTAAAATCACCGTCTCCTCCCTGCGTATGGCTGCCTACTTCGCTCAATACGGCTGGAACGATATCACGGTCGCTTTTCCAGTAAATCTGCGCGAACACGCCCTGATCAATCAAATGGCTTCGGTGATTCAACTGGGTATTCTGGTGGAAGACGCCGCCGTCGTGCAACAATTGGAAACAGTCATCAACCAACCCTTGAATATATGGCTCAAAATTGATGCTGGTTACCAGCGCACCGGCTTACCCTGGCAGGAACCGGAAGCCATCCTGCACTGTGCAGAAGCCGTGCGGAAAAGTCCATTTTTTACCCTGGCAGGATTAATCACCCATGCAGGCAACAGTTATCACACCCCCATGGAAATAATTCCCGTTCTGTTTGCCGAATCCATCCAAAGACTTAAGTTTGTTCAACAAACTCTGCAAAACGCAGGGCATGAAAACGTCCTGATTTCTGTAGGGGATACCCCGGGATGCAGCCTGAGCCCGTCCTTTTCTGGAGCTGATGAAATTCGTCCGGGAAACTTTATTTACTTCGATGCCCAGCAATTGATGCTTGGCAGTTGCAGCTTTGAACAGATCGCCGCTGTGGTTGCCTGCCCAATCGTTGCTCTGCATACGGACCGGCATGAAGTCGTTCTTTACGGCGGAGCGGTGCATTTATCCAAAGACACGGTGAAGGTGGAAGGAAACATAACGTACGGTTTGGTTTGCTTCCCGGAAGGCAGCGGCTGGAGCAAACCCATTCCTGGTGCATACGTCAAATCCCTCTCCCAGGAACATGGCATTGTATCCATACCAGAGTCCGCTTTCTCCCGCTGCAAAATCGGTGAATTGCTGTGCATCATCCCCGCTCACAGCTGCCTGGCCGCGGATTTACTGGGCAGGGTCATGACGACCTCGGGTGAGATCATCACCATGTTTCCCGGAAGTAATCGCTAAAACAGCAATAGCGGCACAGGAATAAAGCAAAGGACGAAGATCACCAAACCCACAATCGCCAGACGTTTGCGGGCTGGATCCAATGGGGTGATCTGATCGAGAGGCTCCGCGTGGATTCGCCCAAAAAAGAAAATCAAGGCTGCCCAAAACCACCAACCGGACCAGAAAATGCCCAATCCCAGCAGGATTCCCAATATCCAGGGATAGACGCGCTTTGCGCCTTTTTTTCCAAACATGACATAAAACAAATGCCCGCCATCCAATTGACCAGCCGGTACCAGGTTCAGCATGGTCACCAACAAGCCCGCCCACCCCGCCCAGGCGATGGAGTTTAATTGCACATCCATTCCGCCAAAAGGAAAGGGGGTACCCGTGAAGAAATATCGCAGCCAATATAAAACAGGCATCACACCGCCGTAATCCAGCGGCACAGGCAATAGCTGTCCAAAAGCCAGATATTTCAGGGCGAGATACAAGATGGAGTTTCCTTCCAGGATTAGGGAGGAAGTTGTACTGCTTACCAAAGGCAAGGGACCCAGAACAGAGAGTTTCAGCCCATAAAACAAGATCGGTACCGCAACGACAAAACCAGCCAGCGGACCCGCAATGCCGATATCCATAAGCTGCTTGCGATTCTTGGGAATCTCTTTGATATTGATGAAAGCGCCCATGGTGCCCATCAAACTGCCTGGGAAGGGAATAAAATACGGCAGGGATACATGCACTTTGTGATACCGTCCAGCGAAATAATGGCCAAATTCATGCGCCAGTAGAATCCCCAGCATGCTGATGGTGAAAGGCAGCCCGCGCAAAACCAGCGTTTGAATGGCCAGTAAATCCATTTTCTCCGGCAAAGCTTCCAGACCATAGGTACTGCCAACCATTAGCACGGAGAAGACGGTGAGAATAAAAAACAGTAGATTGATCCAGGGGTTGGACGGTTTTTTCTTCTCCAATAAGGGGGCCAATAAAATCACCTGTGCCTGATCCTCCAACCTAAATAGCGGCATCAGCTTGAGGGGTTCCAGCGCCAGAGCCAATTGATCATAGGCTTTTTCAGAATCCGGATGGATTAAATGCCCTTCATACCGCGCCAGAAAAGCATCCTGGTGCTCCCCATAACGGATGACCTCAATATGAAAATGCCGCTCAATGATGGGGCGCAGTTGATCGGTATAATCCAGAATGTTTATTTTTGATTTTAAGTTGTCCATTATAAGGGGTGCCCTTTATTTATCCAAAAGATTTATTGACAATCCAAATTTGATTGTACCGCTATTGGAAGGCCTTCACCAGCAATCAAAAGTGGCTGTATAAAAGTAGTGGCAATTCATGAATTGCCGCTACTTTTTTACAGCCACTAGGGAGGCGGGAGCGGATGGGAGTCGAACCCACCGCGGCCCGCAACGCGACCCGCCACCGGTTTTGAAGACCGGGGAACCCACCGGAGCCCAACCACCCCCACCTGTTAATATACCTTCTGCATCGCACTACGTCAATGATCTCCCATTTCAAACCTCTGGTGCAATGGACGACTCAGGTTTCTTGTAGATCATCACTCGAGGATCAGTACATCCCAGAGATACAATTGGGGAACCGTGGTTATTAGAAAACCATCTTCAATGGTATATGTCAACGGCAGAACCTCTTGAAAGTCAGGAGAGATCAGTGACAATGTTTTTCGGGTAGGATCAAAGTCATCTGGAATCTGTATCCGAACTGAAAATTCTTCCGATTTCTGGAAGTCTCCAACCTGATAATCAAAATTGACAAGATGGACAACCATTCGATCCTCGCCTTGATATGGGACGAGTTGAACATTAGGCGGAGCAGCATTCGCTTGTGCAGCCGTAAGGACTGTGTCTCGAATCAAACCTGCCGACTTCTGATCCAACCGGTCACTATACAACCAAGCGAGATTTTCCCTAAAGAAGATAAATTGTCCATTTCCCAGTGGATGCGTTCCAGATGTCAGCAATCCACTGATTTCTGGTCGGCTTTTAGGCATAAAATACTCATCCTGGGATGCAAACCTCGAATCAAAAGCCAGAACGACCCCGCCATCCTGAACGAAATCAAGTAACTTTTGCAATTCAGAATCAGACCATGCATAACCATGGGCTATAGCAACCTTGTAAGCAGGGGATAAGTTACCGATATCTATGACTCCATAAGGAATATTAGCTTCTGCCAAAATCCAGGCACTTCCCTGGGAGCCATCAATGGGGCCATAATCCGTGCTGGTGCTATGAGGCGGCATAATTACTGCAGCTTCGGCCAACGGGACAAGTCCAAGAAAGGCTTCTGGATGCTCCCTTAGGAAAGCATAATATGGACGGATTGCCGCGTGATTGGCCACAAACTGGTTCCCAACAAAAGCCATCTCCATATCAAAATAAAGAAAGTATCCCTGGTTTGCATAAGCTTCAGCAAAAAAGTGTTGTGTAAGCATGGTGCCAGTTTTCTCCCCCAGTTTTGCTAACTCACCATAATCATATATGTTCATCAAAACAACACCGTACTTCCCTTTTCCCTGTGCATAACGTAATGCCGGTGAGGCGGGAACGCCTCCGGGCAACGCGATATTGCCTGCACTATTCATTCTTGGGTTTGCTAGATAAGTGTGCTCGAAGGTGTAATAATCCAGATTATTGGCAAAAGAAAATTGATCCGTATGATATAGAGGACCATAATTCGCTGATATTAATATCTCTTTGCCATTTTGTGCAGCATAGGATCTCGCCAATTGAATGAGCTCTTCAACAAAATCATTGGATTCATTGCGTAAATATTGATAGTAATCCTCACCCAGAGGAGCTTGACGAAAATCTGTTTTGTACACATCGATGGCATTGTTTTCTATGAGGTAATCTTTGTAATTGAAACTCATAATATCCTTAATACCCAGATTCAATAATTGCTCATCAGAATAATGGGATTGGAGGTAGCGCGGAAATCCTGCCAGGCTGTTCTCATCCAGACCACTGCCAACCTCGACCGCTGCGGCAGCACCAAGATACTCATCAAAAACAAATCCATCCGCACCCAAACCAATTTGGTTTTTAATAAAATCGCGCAACCATTGCCGATAGGCTGGATGCATCATGTCTAAAAACACCAGATCTTGATTGTAAATAACATTGCCATCCAAATCTTTCACATAAGCTTCTTTCAAGGCTTCAGGCAAGTCCGCTACTTGTTTCCAGGCATCATGATTCATCATGGACACTTCAGCAATAAACAAAGCGCCGCACTCATGTGCATGATCAATGGGCCAAGCCTCCTGATGAAGATTCCATCCAAAGCCCACCACAGAGGGTGTCATGACTTCATCATCAGGATCTTCGTATGGAAAATTGCAACTTTTATTGTAAATATCAACCTTGGTACTTGGAGGAACCCATTCCGGAAAAGGTTCGCTGGTTTCTTCAGAGGTTTCTTGAGAGGAACCGCTTTCCGTTTCTACGGTTTCCAATAATGAGCTACACCAAGGTGGCATGGGCCAGGGACCCTGTGGTGGGCAGATTTTCAGGATAAACATTAGCGCAACACCGCCGATCAACAAACTCGCCATAATCAGGACCAGCGCCAAACAGGTAAGTACTTTCTTTTTCATAATACACTCTCCTGAAGCAAACTTGTGAACCTTTGAACCTGATTCATTTTTAAACTACTTTCTATTGCTTGGTATTTAGTTTTATGGGTTAGTGATGATTAGACTTTCTACTGAATATCCTTCACAGCCAAGGAAATATATTGAAATAATTTATCAGATTGGACATGCAATGCCTGAAGATAACTTCTCGAACTCTATTGGATCCATCCTATTCCAACTCTTTATCCTTGGAATAAAATGTATAAACGCTCCAACGTTTATTGAAATGCAGAAAGCCACTCCATGAAGTTTTTTCGGACACCTGCCAGAAAAATATCATAGAATGGCTCCTTCTACCAACAAATCAATAACAATTTTAGCTTTTGAATTTCTTTTCAAAATTCAAATAGTGCTGACCTATAACAAAAGCGCTTGTAATTTTTCCTCATCAAAATCAAAAACGTACTGCCCTTTAATATCAAACGTAGGTGTGATGATCGGGCCTCCGGTGAGCTTGCGAACAAAGGCCGCCGCTTCCGGATTAGCATTCACATCCACTTCCTGATAGGCAATGGCATGATACGCCAGCCACTCGCGTGCCGTCCGACAATCCGGACACCAGCGCGTGCAATACATCACAACCCCTGATTTGGGTGTTTCTGTTTTTGTTTCAGGTTTAACCGGTTGGGTCACTTCCTTCCCATTGATTTGCTTGAGAATTCCAAACAATTCGGCATTATCGGGCTGATCATCGATTTTGTGAATATCAATATCCCGAATTACGCCTTCCGGATCAATCACAAAGATTGCCCGTTCGGTAGTGCCATCCTGGCGCAAAACGCCATATTGATCGGCTACTTTGCCATGCGGCCAAAAATCCGATAATAGCGGGAATGTGATTCCTCCCAGGCTTTTTGCCCAGGCTTGTAAACATGGTACATGATCTACACTGATACCCAGAACCTGGGTATTTTCCCCTTCAAACTCGGCCAAGCGCTCCTCATACGAAGGGATCTGATTCGTTCATATAGGGGTCCAGGCCAGGGGAAAGAAAGCCAAAACCACATTTTTTCCACGAAAATCGCGCAGATTAATTTCCTTGCCCGTATGACTGGGAAGAGAAAACTCAGGTGCGCGTTGTCCAACTTTTAATGTCATGTTTTTTTACCTCCTGGTTAAGCGATGAAAAACAAAATTATTATAATATTTTTTATCTTATTCATCAAGTAATGTGACAAAAAGAAAGCCGGTCGCCCGGCGTTCTTTTATGTATTGTGATATTCAGGATATCCTTCTTCGATAGGAAGATTGAAATCTCGCGACCATTCATTCCAGGAATTAAAATAATTTCGTACGTTTTTAAAACCTGCCAGCTTCAAGGCCATAAATGTATTTGAAGACCGCGCACCTTTGAAACAGTAAATATAAACCGGCTTTTCGGGGTCCAGTTTAATCTCATTTAAAGCAGATATAATTTCTTCAGGGGATTTAAACCAGGGAATTCCTTCCTTGATCGTCATCAATCGATACCATTCTATCCACACAGCACTGGGGATTCTTCCCTTACGCGGGCAGTAATCATATCCATATGGCGATGAGTTCGCCCCAATCCACTCTGCATAATCGCGGTTATCCAAAATCTGGATATCCGGGTTATCAATGGCTGCCAGCATCTGTTCCGTAGTAATAATAATGTTGGGGTCCAATACAGGTTTGTAGTTGGAGGGTTCATAGAATGGCACATCTACTGTAATTGGCATATTCTTCGCCTTCCAGGCCCGGTAGCTGCCATTAAGAACAGCAACCCAGGGATGACCGAAGTATTGCATCAATACCCATCCGCGACAGGAGCGTCCGTAACCACTATCCAGGGCATCTTCATAAACCACAACTTTGTGCTCTTTCTTCAGCCCGGCACCCCGTAATAAATAGGTGAAATGTTCCACCATGGCCGGATGGCCGCCGTTTTCTGGGAGGGAAATATACAGGAAAAAATCATGAATATTGACTGCCCCAGGGATATGTCCCTTTTGATAAACCTGTGGTTCTCGGGTATCAATCAGGAAAACCTCTCCCTGCTGCATCATTTTTTCTAACTCTTCCACCCCGATTAATAATTGTTCATTCATACGGTTACCAGCCTTTATGGACTAATCCAAGTTTTATTTTGCGCCTGCTTCCTTAGCAAATTTTGTCTCTACAAATTTCTCCAAATCAATTTTCTTCGACATGGCTGCGATGGTTTGAGTCAGATAGGTCTGCATAGTCTCGAAATCTTCAATCACAGGGAATAACTCATCATAAGTCACTTTCTTGCGCGGATCCGCTAAAACGGATTCAATGATGTCTTCACCCTGACTCAAGAATTGTGCGCCAACCTTGGCAGCAGATTTCGGGTCCTTTGTGATGGAATGGCCGGATTGCACTAGACTGTTAATTAATTCCTGAACACCATCCGGATTACTGCCAATAACATCCTCGCGTACTGCCAAAACACAACAGGGATGGTTTTTCCAAATATCCTGGGAGATGCGGAATTCTTCACCATCTCCAGCTTTGATCACCTGGCTTCCAAAGGGCTCAGCAACAATAAATCCACCGACGGTACCCTTCTCATCCCATTCAATAATTTCAGGGATATCGGACGGAGCAACTACATCAAACACGACATCTTTACCAGCACCGATCTCGAAACCGCTATCCCGCAATAATTTATCAAAAAGAAGGTGATGCACAGAAAGGTAATGAGGGATAAGAACTGCTTTACCTTTAAAATCTTCAATTTTTGTAATATGGGCGCTCTTGTTGGTCACAATAGTACTGCCGGCTTTGTGCATTTGCAGTACAAGACGAATGGGCATCCGTGAGCTAAACAGTTCCATTGCCATTGGCGCTAAAATACAGGCAGCCTCAATTTTTCCATCTTTAAAGTCACTCGCTAAGGGATTCCAGCCGCGGTAGGCCTGGGTTTCCAGCTCAAGATGATTGAATGATTCTTGTTCTTTTGCTACTTTATCAGCAGTAATACCGAGTGCGAGATGGTCCGTAATTTTTAAATGTCCCACACGAATTTTGGGTTTGACAGACACAATAACCTCCTGAAACTGTTTATCACAATGAATTTTATAAATCAGAATTGAAGGACAAACTGCTTTTTTTCAAGGCAATTAATCCATCTTTATTATACAAAGGTTAAAAATGCCTGTTCATAAAAATTACCCAAACAAAACCTAAAGATTAAACCAAAAGCGAACGATAACCTTCTATCGTTCGCATACAATCCAATGAGTGTATTATCTATGGCAAAAATGCAAACGGGAAAGCACTCATCAGCAAAGGTGCCAGGGCTAGGAAAAGCACGCCGCCCAAGGCGCCAACTAGAATCCCGACAATCACATCAGAGAGATAATGCAGCCCGGTAATCACCCTGGCTGCACTGACGGCTGGTGCCCAAATGAGCAAGGCCAGGCCAAACCAGGCGGGTCCCAGACCCATCGCCATCACGGCAAGCAGTGCTGTTCGGGCGGCATGGCCGGAAGGGAAGGAATGCGGGTCGGATTTGCGATAAATCGCGCCCCAATCCCCTTCAGGTCGCCTGCGGCGTACGATGAATTTTATCGTCAGAACAATTAATGCCATGGCAACGGTGGAGACGCCCATCAGGGCCGCGTTATTGTGCCACTGTGGATTGCCAAATAACCAGATCAAACTCAAAGCCAGCAAACAAAACCAGGAATCCCCGGAATGGGCAAAGAATACCGATGCCGGCCAAATCCATTGATTATCCCGTTTCAGTCGAAGGCGTTCACTCCAACGAGCATCCACAGCAAAAAGAGTATCGATAAAATTAGTCATTTGCTGTCAGTCCTGCCTTTAAGATGTCAAATTGATGAGGTTTATCCACGTCCATGCCCATCTCAGCGTAAGGACAGACTAAGGCATGGCCAATAACATGTAAACGGCGACTGATTTTTCGCTCCGCTGTTTTTAGATCCAACTTTTTTAGTAACAATGGAATCAAAATTCCCAAACCGATCAGTCGGGCTTGTTTTACCGGATTCTTGCGTGCAGCAATTAACCGTTTCCAGATCGGACGCTCCCCATCAGCGATTTCCAAACGAAAAACGGTCACATCTCCACCGCACACCTGGCAGTCGGCCAATTCAATAAACGTGCGATTGGAAGCAGGGAAACGGCTCTCCATGGTTTCTTTTTTAATAATGGTATAGAAAACATCCCCAACTAAAGCGTTGGAAGTTTCATACAGCCAATTCAACATCGCCGAGGTAATCCCAGGAACATCAGAAGCAAGTATAAATGCACGTGCATCCGGTGCGTCAGATCGCTTAAGAGCAGCCGCTGCCGTTTGAATATTATTGAGCATATCTCCCTGGGATTCCATAAAAATTGTTTCATGCCGGCTAATCAGGGGGGTATCTTTGGGCAAGCCGATTATGACAACCCGCTCAATATGCTCGCATTCATTGACAGCATCCAGCACCCATTGAATCATAGGCTTTCCCGCGATCTTCAGCATCGCTTTAGGAATTCCCTGGGTATAGCTGTATAAAGGATCACCGTCTACAGGAATACCACCCGCAGTGATAATTGCATCGATCATTATCTCAGCTCCTGAACTTCGGGCACAAACCCAATTTCATCAATTACTTTTTCCAATTGCTGCATGTACTCGGCCGAATGCCGATAGTCCACGGGCTCCTTGCGATTCATCAAAGCCACCAGCGCTGCTTCCATCATGTTGGTGCCAAAGGATCGTCCTTCAAGCATGGGAGTAGTGGTAATCAGGTGTTTAATACCAGCTTTCTTAAAGAGCTCTCGATCCTCTGCAGTGGTGGTGTTTGTAACCACAACTTTTCCATCCATGTGATCTGGTAAATATTTGGTGATGTAATGGCAATCTCCTGCCAGGACGGACGCCCATTGGTAAGAGGAAATAAACTTCGCTTCATGTTTATCCTGTTCAGCTCCAGTTGGGTATAACCAATCAAAGGGTACCCTGCCTAAGATAGGAACTAAAAATTTAGCCATACGCACCAAGGCAGGTTCGCTATACATGGGGATGGAAAGTCCAAGCGAGAACATTAAATCCCCAATCAACGTTTCATAACCGGCTTCCGCAAAGGATTGTACCAGCGCGTATCGATCCACCCCGCTGACGATCATGGCTCGGCGATTTTCCAGTAAATGACCAAATTCGCGATCCACCACAGCAGCGGCTCTGCGTTCCAGGATGGTTTTAAATCCCGTACCATCCACTACCGGTGTCTGATGGACATCCCGAGTGAGCGATTCACAATTTTTCAGTGGATACCATTCATCCCGTACTTGTAAGCCGAGGACTGCCCCACCCACACCGAAAGCATCCACCTTACCATCCAAGGATCGATACAATTCTGCGGCAGCCTTCATATCTCCGTCAGTACCCCGGCGCTCAAGATGAATTTTCTCGCCCAACAATTCAATCTCTACAGTTTTATCTCGCTTTGAGGATCCAATACTGATACTGATGGCTGTTTTCATTTTTTTCTCCAGAAAGGTGTTGAATGTGAGTATACCCCGATTGCGGCGGAGTTGTAAACAGGGTTCCCTTCCCCTTGTTTTCGAATTAGAACAATCTAATCCCTTTTTTCAATAATGTGTTTTAGAAAATTGGATATACTTATTATCATCCTTTAAATGAAGCGTTTTATGCGTATTTCCAATAAATCTATCGGTATTTCACCCAAATTGGACATGTTGGGGAAACTTGACCCGTTTAAATCGGGAGCATATACACATGACAAAAATTAGCGTATATTGTATAACTATTTGATCTGTTTAGACGAGCATATAACCACAAAGCAAGAGGAGGTTTAAAATATGCAATACATCTTGATCGCAGCGGGTTTACTGGTATGTGCGATCCAGGCTGTCCGAGTGCAAAAGTTATTGCCATCAGCATTATGGCTGGCTGGAGCCAGTGCCCTGGTCGCCCTGCTTATGTACCTGCTTGGCGCACCCGAAGTAGCTGTTATTGAACTCAGTGTGGGCGCCGGATTAGTAACTGTACTTTTTGTATTTGCGATAAATATCGCCGGTGAAGAGCCACTCACTCAGAAACCCCTGCTCCCCAAAGGATTAGCATGGGTTTTTGTTTTATTGGCGGTCGGCCTGATCGGCTGGCTCATTTTGCCCTTGATGAACATCCCCATCCCTGGACCTTCCTTCACCGATTTCACGACAGCCTTATGGCAGGAACGCAGTTTGGACGTGCTTTTACAGATCGTCCTGATTTTTGCCGGTATCCTGGGCGTGTTGGGCTTGTTGGAAGAAGGCAGACACCACGAAGCAGAGGAAAAATAAGATGGACTTTTCAATTCCTACCATTATTTTCATTGTCGTCATCGCTCTGCTGGGCATAGGATTCTACGGTTTGCTGATGACCCGTAACTTGATTAAGGTTATTGTCGCCTTACAGTTGTTGGTTAAAAGCATCATGTTGGCTTTTGTGTTTGCAGGACAGATGACAGGCAATGCAGGGTTAGGCCAAAGCATGGCCCTGACCGTTATTGTCGCCGATACCATTGTTGCGGTTGTCGGTATGGCGCTGGCAGTTCAGGTACGCAAGAATTTTGGTACCCTGGATCTAAAAGCATTGACCACCCTGCGGAGGTAATCGATGGCAGCACTTCTCATTGGATTAAGTATTGGCCTGCCCTGGTTGGGTGCATTTCTTGTTTGGCTGCCCGGGGACAAACACCCCAAGATGCAGCATACGCTGGCAATCCTGTTCGCGGTCGCCACGGGTATTGCCGCTACATTTTTACTTGGAAACACCTCAGCTGAAACCGCCTTAACCATCCCTGTCGGTGGCGTTTTTGGTGATTTCACCTTCGTAGCCGATGGGCTGGGAGTTTTCCTGGCTGTTGTCGCAACCGTTATTGGTAGTCTGGCAGTCATTTTTTCTTATGATTATATGCATGGCGAAAAACAATTGGGCCGCTATTATGCACTGGTTCTATTCTTCATCGGTGCAATGGTCGGATTGGTCTTATCCAGTAACTTACTGCTCGTTTTCGTATTCTGGGAAATCACAGCCCTATGTTCTTATGCCTTGATCTCCTTTAATAATGACGATCCGAAAGCAGTTGCCGGTGGCATGAAAGCCCTGATCATCACTCAATTGGGCGGTATCGGCCTGCTGGCTGGCGCATTATTGGTTTATGTCAATTTTGGCACCTACGATTTGAATGTGTTTTTGGCCCAAGCCCATACCCTGCCTGCGAATGTTTTAGCCATCGCAGCTTTTGGGTTCCTGATCGCAGCCGCCGCGAAATCCTCGCAGTTTCCCTTCCACACCTGGCTGCCGGATGCCATGGAAGCCCCAACGCCCATCAGCGCTTTGATCCATGCGGCGACGATGGTGAATGCAGGCGTTTACCTGCTGATCCGTTTCTACCCGGCCTTTGAAGCCGTTCCAGGCTGGCGAACGGCAGTGGTGTTGGTCGGTATGATCTCTGCCCTCTTATCCGCAGTCATGGCCATTGTGGCCACCGACCTCAAACGGGTTTTGGCTTATTCCACGGTGAGTCAATTGGGCTACATGGTTTACTCTGTTGGCGCCGGCGGCATCTTCGCCGCTCAGTTCCATCTGCTCAGCCATGCCGTCTTTAAAGCCTTATTATTCCTGGCTGCCGGTGCGGTCATTCACATTGTTCACACCCGCAACCTGGCTGATATGGGCGGACTGGGGAAGAAAATGCCCTTTGTTCGCACCGTCTTTATCATCGGTGCCTTGGCTCTGGCTGGAATTCCAATCTTAAACGGATTCTGGTCCAAGGAAATGATTCTGGAAGCTGGTTTATTGCACGGCCCCATCTGGGCATACTACATCATGGTCTTTGTCGCCGGGTTAACCGCGTTGTACACGTTCCGCTGCGTCTCCCTGGTTTTCTTTGGGGAAGCCCGCTCCAAGCTGCATGCTCACGATGCCACCCCCGCCATGAAGATTTCCCTCAGTCTTCTTGCTTTGGGTTCGCTCACCACCTGGCTGCTTGCCGGACCTTTCTCCAGCATGATGCACAATACCCTGCCCTTTCATGAAATCCATGCTCTGTCCACCGTCGAAATCCTCAAGGAAGTTGTTTTGGCTCCCGCCACACTGATCGCCCTGACGGTGGTCGCCCTGGGATTGATTGCCTGGTGGCAGCGCAACGCACTGAAAGGCGTCAGCAAAGCTTTAAGTGGCGTCGGCTCTGCCGCTCGCAATCATTTCGGCTTTGAAGCTATCAACAAGAGCATTGTAGACGTAACGTTCAGCAGTGCAGAATCCTTACGCAACGCACAAACGGGCATCATCAATTGGAATATTCTCTACATTCTGGCCGGTTTGGTTATTCTAATGGCTATTTTGGCCCTGGGAGCATAACGATATGAATACATCCAATGCAATACTCTGGCTGATTGCCATCCCGTTATTCTCATCTCCCATCATTTATTTGTTGGGCCGCATTGTCATGCGCGCGCAGAAATCCCAGCAGGCTTTCCGTCCGGCAAAACTGCTCGCGGTGATTGCCCTGCTTGCGACTGCCTATCCCCTATACATTGCTGGAGATGCCTACCTGACGGACGGCACCTATCAGATTCAAATTAACAGCATCACCCTCCAAATGGACGGCATTGCCCTGCTCCTGTCCGGCATCGTTCTGGGACTTGGACTGATGGCTACCATCTTCTCCGCTACCTACATGAAAGGGGACATTGGCGAAGAAAAATTCTATGCCCTGCTCACCGCCCTGATCGGCAGTATCATCGGCCTGGGTTTGGCTGGCGACTTGTTCAATATGTGGGTCTGGTTCGAAGCCATGACCATCACCGGATATACCCTGGTGGCTTTTTATCAGGATCAGAAGGGGTCCCTGGAAGCTGGCGTCAAATACCTGGTTCAAAGTGCGGCCGGTTCCGTGCTGGTTTTATTGGGCATCGTGCTGGTCTTCATGGAAACCAGTACAGTAAACTTGGCTGAAATTCATGCAGCCATCACTGGACCTTCCATATCACTGCTGGTTGCCGGCGCCTTATTCATCATCGGTTTTGGTGTGAAAACAGCGCTGGTTCCTTTACACACCTGGCTCCCGGATGCTCACTCCCAGGCTCCCAGCGGCATCAGTGCTATGCTTTCCGGTGTAGTCATTGAAGCCGGCTTGATCTGTATTTTACGCTCCGTGGGTGCCATTTCCGCCGCCAGTAATCAGTGGGGCCTCATTTTATTGGTCATGGGTGCCTTGAACATCGCCCTGGGTAACATGATGGCCTTACGCCAAACCGAAGTGAAACGCTTGCTGGCTTACTCCAGTATCGGCCACGTCGGCTATATGCTGGTTGGTTTTGGTGCAGCGCTTAGTTTTGGTACCTTAGACGGCGCAGCCGGTGGATTCTTCCACATGACCACCCATGCCTTGATGAAAGGCCTGGCCTTCTTCAGTGCCGGAACCCTGCTTTACACCCTGCATCTGGCCAACGGCAACCACGAACCTCTGGTTCTGGATGACCTGAATGGCGTTTCCAAACGCTATCCCATTTTGGCATTGTGCTTCAGTATTGCCCTGCTGGCTTTGGGCGGCTTGCCCCCACTGGCTGGCTTTATGTCCAAATGGCAGATTTTTGTAGCCGGTTTCCAAACCCAAAATATCTGGGTACAAGCCTTGGTCATCTTTGCAGCATTGAACAGTGTTTTATCCCTGGGATATTATGCCCCTATGGTTAATCGCATGTACCGCAAAGAACCCTCTGCCATCGTTGCCACCGGCAAACCGATAACCTTCAGCCTGGGTTTCCCCATCATCATCTTCACCCTGCTGGTGATCGTGATTGGCTACTGGCCGACAATGTTCAGTTGGATCACAGGCCCTGCTGCCAACAGTTTGCTCGCAGCCTTTGGCGCATAACTAGGAGATCATATGGAAATAATTCTTACTCCCCCTCTCGCGTTCTTGATTTATGTTCCCCTGGTTTTGATCATTACGGGCGTTGGCAGATATTTGGCAGGCGCCAGTGACCCCAGTGATTTGAAATCCAGTATCTATGGAAGTGGTGAAGTCGGACCCACCAGTGCATCCGCACCGGGATATCGCCCATTCTTCTTAATTACCTTCTTTTTCGCTATTCTGCATTTGGGAATGTTGGTCTTGGCCACCGGCGGCTTGACCCCGGTCTCCGGCATCTTCCTGCTCGGGTTGATTCTTTGCCTGGTCGCCCTGGTACTTGGATAAGCGGATTAATTGGTAATATAAGGTACAATTAGGTTGATTTACACAACAAAAAGTGAGGAAGTATGGCGCTAAAGCTAGATGCCCCCTGGCAGAATGCCGTGGACCAGGTAAAAAACTGGGCTCGCATCAATTCTCCCTGGGCTATCCATTTCAACAGCGGATCCTGCAACGGATGTGATATTGAATTACTGGCAACCCTGACTCCCCGTTTTGACGTCGAACGATTTGGCATCAAACTCCAGGGCAGTCCCCGACATGCAGATGTGCTCATTTGCACGGGTGCCGTCAGTTTGCAGCAGAAAGATCGATTGCTGCGTATTTATGAACAAATGCCTGATCCTAAATTCGTCATTGCCCTGGGCGCCTGCGGTATTTCTGGCGGCGTTTTACAAGGCTGTTACGGCGTAGTAGGCGGCATTGGTGATGTGATTCCTGTGGATGTTTACGTCCCGGGCTGTCCCCCGCGACCGGAAGCCATTATTTATGGGGTAGCACAACTGTTGGAAAGTTTGAAAAATCCGGTAGTGCGCTCCCAAAAAATTGAACAGACTGGTGATTCCTCTGAATCCCAGACATCCAACTAAGGAGGCGGATTTTATGGATACACCTACCGCTCTAGATAAAGTGGAAGAACTGTTAAAACCTTGGACCGAAGCCGTGCAAAAACCCTTCGAAAACCGGGTGGATATTAACATTCAAGCCAAGAATTTCCTGTCCGTGGTAAGGACCCTCCTGGATGCCCGCTGGGGATACCTTTCCGCCATCACCGGTGTGGATCGTCCCGGAGAAACCGCAGAGACCAGTCATATCGAACTGCTCTATCATTTCTGCGAAGACGCAGCTATATTAACCCTGCGAATCAACCTGCCCTATAATAATGCAGTCATTGACTCCGTTTGCGGCATGATTCCCTCTGTAACTTTATATGAACGAGAAACAATCGAAATGTTTGGTGTCACCATAACCAACACCCCGGATACAGACCACCTGCTGCTGCCTGATGGATGGCCAGAGGGTGTCTACCCACTGCGCAAGTCGTTTACCGGTTTAGGAACCTCAGCCTAGGCTTCAAGAGGAGTAGCAAATGGAAACTCAAGAAACGAAAAAATTTATTGTCCCCATTGGGCCCCAACATCCTGCTTTAAAAGAGCCAGGGCATTTTGAATTCTCAGTGGACGGGGAAATTGTAACCACCGCTTCCGCCCGCCTGGGATATGTCCATCGCGGGATTGAAAAAGGCACCGAAAGCCGCACCTGGATTCAAAATTTGTATTTACTGGAACGTATTTGCGGCATCTGCTCCCACATTCACGGTACCGTCTACGCCATGGGCGTGGAGAAACTTGCCGGCGTGGAGATCTCCCCTCGCGCCAAAGCCAACCGCACCCTGATCGCCGAGATGGAACGCATCCACAGCCACATGTTGTGGTGGGGCGTTGCTGCTCACGAAGGCGGATTCGATACTCTGTTCATGTACACCTGGCGCGACCGTGAAACCGTCATGGATATGCTGGAAGCCGTCAGCGGCAACCGCGTGAATTACAGCTCCAACCTGATCGGCGGCGTCAAATATGATATCACCCCGGAAGTCAGTGATCAAATCAAACGGGGCGTTGATTTCCTGGAAGAACGCACCCATTACTATCTCAAAGTCATCACCTCCGATGAAACCTTCATCGGCCGTACCCGCAATATCGGCACCATGAGCAAAGAGACCGCAGAATTATTGGGCGCAGTCGGCCCAACCGCCCGCGCCTCCGGCGTCATGCGCGATATCCGCGTCAACGATCCCTATGGAGCTTATCCTGACTTCCCGGTGAAAATCGTAACGGACACCAAAGGCGATCTCGAAGCCCGCTTCATCGTGCGCCTGAATGAGCTCTTTGAGTCCTTCCGCATTATTCGCGAAATTCTGGATCACATGCCCGAAGGCGAATTAGCTGTACGCGTACCCCGCAAAATTCCTGCTGGGAATGTGGTCATGCGCGTGGAAGCCCCCCGCGGTGAATTGTTGTACTACATCGAAAGTGACGGCGGTGACAAACCCTATCGCGTGAAAGTGCGCACCCCCACTCTGCCCAACTGGGGCTCTGTCATCACAACATCCATTGGACATAACCTTGCGGATATTCCAATGATTCTGGCCGGTATTGACCCCTGTTTCTCCTGCAACGACCGTATGGTAAGGGTCAAACAAACCGATTCAACCCGGACAATGAGCTGGGAAGATCTCCGATTGCATGGAATCGAGTATTACAAATGAGCATTAATATTCCTCCTGTCATAGCATTGTTGTTTTTCCCCGGCGGGTTGTTCTTACTTTCCATCAGCACGATTTATGAATGGATTGACCGCAAGGCGGTTGCTCTTTTCCAAAACCGTGTCGGACCGCGATGGTTTCAACCCGTGGCTGACGTCATCAAACTGCTGGCGAAAGAAGAAATCGTCCCCACCGGCGTGGATAAAACCCTCTTCATCGGTTTACCCGTCATTGGATTGGCTTCTGCCCTAACTTCCGCCTTGTATGTGCCCATGTTCGGCCTGACGCCGGTATTCAGTTTCCAGGGTGACCTGGTGGTGGTGCTGTACATGCTCAGTGTGCTGACCCTCTGCCTCGGTCTGGCGGGTGCAAACTCCATTGACCGTTTCTCCATCATTGGCGCCACCCGTACCCTGACCCAGCTCTTCTCCTACGAAGCCCCCTTCTTGCTGGCTCTTCTGGGACCGGCTCTGGTCGCTGGCACATGGAACATCAGTGAAGTCATGGTTTATACCAAAACCCACACATGGTTGATCCTGCCTCAGTTCATTGGCTTTGTGGTCGCGCTGATCGGCTTAATGGGCAAGCTGGAATTACCTCCCTTCGATGCCCCGGAAGCCGAATCCGAAATTGTCGCCGGCGCTTTAACCGAATACAGCGGCCGCGGCTTTGCCATTTTCCGTATCGGCAAAGATGTGGAATTGGTCATCGGCCTGACCCTGATCGGCGCTTTCTATCTGGGCGGTTATTTCTCTCCTCTGGATTTCATCCTCAAAACAGCCGCAATCTTAATGGTCATGGCCTTGCTGCAATCCCTCTTCGCCCGCCTGCGCATTGACCAGACAGTGGGTCTTTGGTGGCGGCTTGGCGCACTACTGGCCCTGCTGCAATTGTTGATCATCATCGTTGGGAGGATCTTATGGTAGAACTTGGATCATTACTTGGAAACGCCTTAAAATCCCTCTTCAGTAAACCGGCTACCCAACAGTACCCGGCAGTGAAGACAGCAACCCCCATCAGCCTGCGCGGCGCGTTGGTCTATGATGCCGACAAATGCACCGGATGTAACATGTGTGCCAAAGACTGCCCTGCAGACGCGATCGAAATTCTGGTCGTGGACCGCAAGGAAAAGAAATTTGTCATGCGATACCATTATGACCGCTGCGTCTTTTGTGCTCAGTGCGTGTCATCTTGCAAGTTTGATTGTCTGCAAATGTCCAATGAAGAATGGGAATTGGCAGCCGTCGAAAAAGAACCTTTCACCGTCTATTACGGTAAGGAAGAAAATGTCAAATTCATCCTGGATCAAGCAGCTTCAGGAAACACTGAAGCAAGTCTCGAAGGATAACAAATCCGCTCGGGTAGTCCTCCTTGGTATAGGAAACGAATTTAACGGAGATGATGCAGTTGGCCCGTGGGTGATCGAACACCTGAAAGGCCAACTGCCTTTTTTTGAAAATCTTCTCCTGATCAACGGATCCAATGCCCCGGAGAATTTCACCTCTCCCATCCGTAAATTTCAGCCGGATCTGGTCATCATGCTGGACGCCGCCGAGATGGGACAGCCGGTAGGCAGCATCGACTGGGTGGATTGGGAACACACGGACGGTTTCAGTGCCTCCACCCATACCCTGCCCCCGCACGTGCTGGGCAAGTTCTTACTCCAGGAACTGAAGACCCGCATCGCCGTTATCGGCGTGCAGGTTGAACAGGTGGAGTTTGATACGCCTATGTGCAAGGAAGTGCAGAGAGCGGGATTTGAATTGGAAAAAGAAATCACAGAGACTTTTACCCGATACTACCATAAAGAGTCTGACACAAAAGACAATCCAAATCCCTGACACCTCCATCAATTCGATCTATAAATCAAGACACCCATAACTGTAGGGCGACCGCCGGTCGCCCTTTTTTTCAAAGCATATTTTTTTGAGATCAAAACTATTATCCATTCTGTAAAAATTAAGCTATATTATTAGTCAGGAGGGTATCCATGGACATCAGCCAGATCGATCAATTCTCGCTCTGGTGAACCAAGACGCCTGCAAACTTGATATTTCAGTGGTTGTCTATTCCACTTTAGCGCCACCCTTGGTGAAGAACTTATATTTGTCACAAAATCCAGTAAGGAGCTATTTTTCATGAAAGATACTAAAGAGCTACTCAAGGATATGCTAAGAGCAATCGTAACAATACAATCTTATAGCATGCCAACCTACTCCATTTTTCTGGATGATGAAAGAACACTAGATGCAATCATCAACAATCTACTTGATTTAGGAGAAGCTGCAAATCAGGTGCCGGAACAATTTCAATTATCACACCCTGAAATACCCTGGTCCTATATTATTGGGGTTAGTAAAACAATCCTACATATTGATAAGCAAGCGAAAGCACAAATCGTTTGGAATCTCATTCAAAGAGATTTAATGGACCTAAAAAAACAATTAGTCCAAACTATCCTGTAATCATCCCCATCAGATACTTCTAAAAGTCCTTCATTCCATCAGCCAAAGCATACCGTCCCATACCCACCAGTGTAGACCAAACTTCGGATGAGTTCTGCATTCTCTCCCAATTCTATGTATAATTTAGATATGACAATCAAAAAGAGGGAAACCAGTGAAAGTTAATATCGGCGTACTCACTGCAGGCGGCGACAGCCCCGGATTGAACTCTGCCATCCGGGCGATTGGCAAGTCTGCTTATCAACAATTTGATGCCAAGGTGGTTGGTTTTTTGGATGGTTTTCGCGGTTTGATGCAGGATCGAACCATCCCCCTGGACAGCACCAGCCTATCCGGCATCCTTACCGTCGGCGGTACCATCCTCGGCACCAGCCGGGACAAACCCGATAACATGCTGGTTGGCAACAAAAAACTGGATATGACGGATGTCATGCTGGATGTGTATAAAAAACATCACCTGGACGTCCTGGTTTGTTTGGGCGGCGGCGGAACGCAAAAAGGCGCCTATACCCTGATGCAAAAAGGCATGAACATCATCACCCTCCCCAAAACTATTGATAATGACATTCCAGAAACCGATGTGACCTTCGGCTTTGATACGGCTCTGGGCATTGCCACGGATGCCATTGACCGTCTGCACAGCACCGCCCACAGTCATCACCGCATCATTGTGGTGGAAATTATGGGGCACAATACCGGCTGGCTGGCCCTGGGGGCTGGTGTTGCCGGCGGTGCGGATGTGATTCTCATCCCGGAAATTCCCTACGACGTTTCAAAAATCTCCGATGCCATTCTCTCGCGCAGCCGCAGCGGTAAACGCTTCAGTATCATCGCTGTCTCCGAGGGAGCTATTTCAGTCAATGATTTACAATCCCAAATGGACTTGATTTCCCAAAAACAGCAGGCCAATTCCAAAGAGGAAAAAAAACAGGTCTGTGAAGAAATTACCCAGTTTAATCAACATCAGAAAGAAAATGCATTCCGCCTGGCGAACAAACTGGAAGAGACTACCGGACTGGAATCGCGAGTGACTATTCTGGGACATCTCCAGCGTGGCGGCGCCCCATCCGCCGGAGACCGAATGCTGGCTACACAGTTGGGTACAGCATGCATAGATTTAATTGATCAAAATATTTTCGGTGTCATGGTTGCCATTCAAGGCGGGTATACCTGCCCCATTCCCCTGGATTCCATCGTCGGACGCTGTAAATCTGTCCCACTGGACCATCCCTGGATCAAGAGTGCCCGCTATGTCGGGACCTGTCTGGGAGACTAAAACAAATCCGGGTACCGCCAATCGACTGATTGGCGGTCTCATTACAGCATTGAAGAGGAAACATGGAAAGATCCGTCCCAATTACCGGTTCAGAAGAAATTGCCCTATATTTGCAGACTATCTATTCTTTGCTGCGCACCAGTACGGAAGTCAAGATCCGCACCCTGGAAGAAGTGCACATGCGTACCAATTCCTCCCTGCACACCCGCGCCCGCTCGGATCAGCCGGATTTATCCGCCTTGATCTACAGTTGGCTGCGCATCCCTGACGTCCTGGGCGGGGTCAATTCCATCATCTTGGGACAGAGTATATCCATGTTTCAACAATACGGCTACGAGGATATCCTCGCCTGGAAGCCGGTAAGTGCCAAGGCCAGAAGACGAACCTGCTATTATGATGGAAAAGAAATCCTGGCCTGCATCATCGCCAGCCGTTCGGATATTGACGACATCATCCCGGCCCTAACCGCCCTGCAAATTGAATGGAATAAACTCCATTTCCTCTTCTCGCAGTTATCGGTAAAAGAATTTGAAACAGTTCTGGAGACGCCTCCTACTCAGTGGCCTTCCATTCATCCGTTACTGGATGAGGATGCCGGCGATTTTGATCGCCTGCGCGTGGTCTGGAATGCGCAATTCAAGGAAAACCTGCAAGCCATCCGCAAACGTCCGCTCAATTTACGTGTTCAGCTGCTCAGCGGCTCTCTGACGGAATATCAGCGGGCTACCCGTCTGTGGACCAACAATATCATCGATGCCGAGCCTGAATTGGAACACCATCCGGTGTACTTCATCTCCAGCAACCCCCATAGCATCCCCAATTTATTAACCGGTTTCGCCCTGCAAATCAAGGATGAGTTGCTGCAATATTTGGCCTCCACCGATCAAGTGGATTTATTAAAAGAATGGGAAAAACTTTGTAACAATCAGCCTGAAAATCAGGGCAATTTCCTCTATTATGTGCTTAAAAAGTATCAGCAATCCGCACAAGGAAAACACAGTATACAGGATCAATTGGAAGCCGAAAAAGCCTGCACCCTGACCCGCGTATCCAGTGCCTCATCCTTTGATATTGAAACTCAGGTGGTTGCTATGAATCGGCTGTGCGCTGGCGCACTGGACCCTCGCGTACGGATTCCGGAAATTGACTTGCTTCAGGAAAGCAATGCCTACATCCTTAACATCGATTATCCGCTGGGGTTTGCGGCCTATCATATCCTCACCAAGCTGGCGGAGAAAATTGGCCCCATCCAGGGTATCTACATCATGGGCAAAGCCGCCTCGTTGAACGGCAACATCGGCGATATCATCCTGCCCACAGTAGTCTTTGATGAACATTCCCGCAATACCTATATGTTCAAAAACGCCTTCCAGGGTGAGGATTTGACCCCCTATTTGCAGACCGGATCAGTTCTGGACAATCAGAAAGCCGTCACCGTATTGGGCACCTATCTGCAAAACTCCAAGGTCATGGATATTATTTATCACGAAAGTTATACCGACCTGGAAATGGAAGCGGGGCCTTATCTCTCAGCCATCTATGAGATGTTCCGCCCCAAACGCCACCCGGTCAATGAGATCGTCTCTCTGCACCGCGTGACCTTTGACATTGGCATGCTGCATTACGTCTCAGACACCCCCATGGGCAGGGGAGCCAATCTCGGTTCCGGTACCCTCTCCTACCAGGGCATTGAGCCCACCTACGCCACCAGCATCGCCATTTTACGAAAAATCTTTGCCGCAGAAATTGCACGGTTAAAGAAGAAAAAGAAATAACCCCCGTACCCTGAGCTCCATCGAAGGGTAAAATCACGAGTCTTTGATGTAAAGACCAACTTCACCAAGTGTTTCCATAATCCGTCAAGGATAAAAAACTCCCCCCAAAATCCGATTGATTTAGGGGGAGTTTTATAAATATGGGTTTTGTCATTTACCCCAACTGCTGACGTAACTTCTCAGCGGTTTCCTTGAAGGTATCCAGGCGTTGGCGCTCTTTGTCAATGACCGCGGCGGGGGCTTTTTGACCGAAAGGGCTGCTCAATAAATCCTCCAGCCGTTTGATCTGTGCTTCAGTGTCAGCCAACTCGGCCAGCATACGTTCCTGCTCGGCCGCCTGATCCACCACACCTTCCAGAGGCAGGTAAATCTCAATCCCGGAAACCACCAGGGAGACGGCATCCGTGGGCAGCACACCGGCCGTCTTGCGGATTTCCATCAACGCCGCATCCAAATGACACAGCGCCGCAATGGATTCGCGTTGTTCGTACACCACGTCATAACGCTCCCCAGCCACCAGAATAGCGGGGATTTTCTTGCCGGCTTGCACTTTCTTCTCCGCCCGGATGTTGCGCACCGTGCGCACTAACTCCATGATCAAGGCAAAGTCGGCAATCTTCTCCGCTTCCCAGGATTCCACCGGACTTTCCACCGGCCAGGCAGCCGTCATTAAGGCTTCCCCCCAGCCCTGTTCGGGTGCTAGCAGCTCGGAATGTTCCTGGGCAGCGTCCCGCAGGTGACCCCACAATTCCTCGGTTATGAAGGGAATAAAGGGGTGCAGCAAGCGCAGACAGGTATCCAGCACTTGCACCAGGGTGCGTGCGGTGTAAAAAGCGGTATCCCCGCCTTGATTCAATTGCAGTTTGGAAATTTCCACATACCAGTCGGCAAATTCCGCCCAGAAGAAATCGTAAATCTGGCGTCCGGCTTCTCCGTACTGATAACTGGCAAACAAGCGTTCCACATCGCGAATTAATTGCTGCCGGCGTGCCCAAATATAGGAATCAGCCAGGGTCCATTGCGGCTTGCCTTGCGGCACTTTGGGGGCTTTCTCCAGCGCGCCCAACACATACCGCCCGGCATTCCAGATTTTATTGGCAAAGTTGCGCGTGGATTCCACTTTCTTGGTGCTCAGGCTCATATCGCTGCCGGGGGTGGAGCCCACCAGCAAGGTAAAGCGCAGCGCATCCGTGCCCAGTTCGTCCATCACTTCCAGCGGATCGATCACATTGCCCTTGGTCTTGCTCATCTTCTGGCCGTGCTCATCACGGATCAGGCCATGCAGATAAACGGTGTGGAACGGCGATTTGCCGGTAAACTCGATGCCGAACATAATCATACGCGCCACCCAGAAGAAGAGGATGTCGTATCCCGTTTCCATCACACTGGTGGGGTAGAAGTAATCCATGTCCGGGGTTTTGTTGGGCCAGCCCAGGGTGGAAAACGGCCACAGACCGGAGGAGAACCAGGTATCCAGTACATCCGGATCCTGATTGAGCACTTGGCAGCCGCACTTCGGGCATTTTGTCGGGTCTTCACGGGTGACGATTACCTCGCCGCACTCGTGACAGTACCACACCGGGATGCGGTGCCCCCACCACAACTGGCGGCTGATGCACCAATCCTGAATGTTCTCCATCCAGTTGTAATACACCTTGGCAAAATGATCCGGCACGATGCGAATGTCGCCATTCTTCACTGCGGCCAGGGCAGGCTCCGCCAGGGGTTTAATTTTCACAAACCACTGAGTGGAGATCATCGGTTCAATAATCTCACCGCCGCGTTGGGAGCGGGGCACATTCAATTGATAAGGATCTTCCTTGATCACCAGACCGGCTTCCTTCATGTCGGCCCACAATTTCTTGCGGCAATCAAAGCGATCCATGCCTTCGTACGGCCCGCCATTCTCATTGACCTTGGCGGCTCGATCCAGCATGCTGATCATCGCCAGGCCGTGCTTCTCGCCGATCTCATAGTCATGCGGGTCATGCCCGGGGGTGATTTTCAGCGCACCGGTACCAAACTCGCGGTCCACGTATTCGTCCGCAATCACCGGAATCTCGCGATTCATGATCGGCACCAGCACTTTGCGGCCGATATATTTTTTGTAGCGCTCATCCTCAGGATGCACCGCCACGGCGGTATCCCCCAGGATGGTTTCCGGCCGGGTGGTCGCCACAGGGATGAACTCCCCTTCGGCATCCGCCAGACGATATTTGAAATAATACAGCGTACCCGGTTCCTGGCTGTACTCCACTTCCAAATCGGAAACGGCAGTCTTCAGTCCGGGTGACCAGTTGATCAGGCGCGGTCCGCGATAGA
This sequence comes from Leptolinea sp. UBA5203, assembly GCA_002412765.1. GTDB lineage: Bacteria > Chloroflexota > Anaerolineae > Anaerolineales > Anaerolineaceae > UBA5203. Next base: position 109,178 of record DHVR01000072.1, read on the forward strand.
TCAATCCCTTCTCGTATAAGCGTACAAAAGCCTCGCGCACTGCTTTGGAGAGTTGATCATCCAGGGTAAAGTGCTCGCGATCCCAATCACAGGAGGCACCCAGACGACGAATCTGCTGGGAGATCATCCCGCCGTATTTCCGTTTCCATTCCCAGGTGGTCTCTTCAAACTTCTCGCGGCCCAGTTCTTCACGCGTGGTACCCTGAGCAATCAACATCTTTTCCACCTGCAATTGAGTGGCAATCCCGGCATGATCCGTTCCCGGCACCCATAAGGCCGAGAAACCCTTCATGCGGTGATAACGGATCATCAAATCTTCCATGGAGACGAACATGGCATGGCCCAGATGCAGATTCCCGGTAACGTTGGCGGGCGGGATGGCGACCACAAACGGTTTTACCTCGGGGGTAAAGCCGGCCTGGTTCGGATCATTGTGAGGCTTAAAATAGCCTTTCTGCTCCCACCAATCATACAAGCGGGTCTCGGTATTTTCAAAATCGTAGGTCTTGGGTAATTCTGGCTTTGCCATGTGTTCCTCCAAACTCAATTTTCCTTGAGTCCATGTTAAAATAAAAACCTTTCATCCCAGAGGACGAAAGGCCTGCTTCCGCGGTACCACCTCAATTTGCCGTTTGACCGGCACACTCCCATCGGACCATCATCCGAGGTTCGCGCTAACGGGCGAGCCCGTGCTGTTCTACTCACATTTCTGCTTTCTTCAGCAACACTTCCTGAACGACTTCAACTGCGGTTACCAGAGGAACATTTCAGCGGCCTGTTCCCTCTCTGACTGAGCCCATGCAGTTTACTACTTCCAGAGGTTTTGGTTTATTTACTTGCTGTGATTATACAGAAAGAGAGCGGGGGTGTCAATGATGTTGGAAAAATAACGAGATATGGTAAAACCATTTATTTGGATAAAAAAAGTTGTATTAATGATGGAAATTTCGTATAATTTTAATGATATTGTCCCTTGACAACGAGTCCTTTTTCTGATATCGGAGAAAAAAATGGGCAAATTCAAGTATTTTGCAATAATAATCATCTTGGGTATGTTCCTGTCATTAGCTAGCCCATCCACCAATGTGTTTGCACGACCTCTCGGTCAAGCTGTCGTGCCTGCGGTAGGTCTGGGCACCGCTGAAGCATTTGCAGTTCTGGCCGGATCGGGTATCTCAAATACCAACGCGACTACTATCTCTGGGGATGTCGGATCATCGCCAACTTCTACAGAAACTGGGTTTGGTTCGGTCACGTTTGCAAGTGGTGCAAACCATACTGACCCCGACCCTAATGATGCAGTCACGCAACAGGCCAAGCTAGATTTGACAGCAGCCTACACCGATGCCGCGGGACGACCGTTTTCTGTTGTTCCTTCTGAACTCGGCTCGACAATGTTACTCCCTGGCGTTTATAAGAATACTGCAACGAGTGACTTTCAGATAACCGGGGCATTGACGCTGGATGCCCAGGGGAACCCCTTCTCTGTCTTTATCTTCCAATCTGACACGACGCTGGTGACAGCGAGTAATAGTAGTGTAAACCTGATCAACGGTGCTAACGCCTGCTATGTCTTTTGGCAAGTCGGCTCTTCAGCCACACTTGGCACAGCCACTAGTTTTCAAGGAACTATCATGGCTGACCAATCCATTACTGATAATGGCGGCTCAACGGTCACCGGGAGATTATTAGCCAGTGTCGGAGCGGTTACTTTAAACAATACCACCATAAATCGTCCAATCTGCCCTGTGCCAGAGCCGGATGAGGATGATGAAGGAGATAATGAGGATGCCATCAGTGCTTTACCGAGTACGGGTGGTGCTCCCATACAGAACTATGTATTACCCTGGAGTCTGGTAATGGCTGGCTGCTTGGGCGTTATGGCATTGGTTTTGAGCATTCGCGCATACCGCAAGACCTCTCGGCCAAAGTAAAATGGCATTATTGTACGAATCATAAACATGCCCACACGCCACAATGGTTTCAGCTGCCTCTTGACTGTTCTGGCCATTGCGACTATTCTGGGGGGATGCGTTAATAAGGAAACAGGAGAGACACCGGGTGTTCCTCTCTTTTTTATTACACAATATCTTTCGGCTCAGGTAGCAGTTCAATCAACAGTTCAAACAATACCCACGGGTTCATCCCTTGAACCACTCTTTGATGCAGGTCTGGACTTAAAAGCCAGTCCTGTGGCAGTGCCACTCCAAATTGAGATTCCTACACTCAAGATTAATGCCCCCGTGCTTGGTGTCGGGCTTACCATGGGTAATGAGATGGATGCACCAAGAGGCGAGATTGACGATCCTATCTGGGATACAGTATATTGGTATCGCGGCAGCGGCAAACCGGGTGAGTCGGGCACGGCGACAGTTGCTGGACATGTCAATGATCCGCTTGGACGCCCCGAGATTTTCGCTAACCTCCACACGCTGAAACCTGGTGACTGGATCATCATCCGCTATACCTTGCAAAATGTTGAGTTTGCCTTCAATGTGGACAAGGTAGAAAACTACTCCCTCCAGGAGTCTTCAGACCCGGCAGTGTTGACAAAAATTTTTGGCAGCGGACCGGTAAATGGCAAAGCGCCACAGCCATCCCCAGACGGCCTCTCCCACCTGACCTTAATTACCTGCGCAGGCACCATTGTCGACGGACAGTTCGATCACCATGTAGTCGTTTTCGCAACACGCCACCAGGAAAATAGTAGTCATTAGTTTGAACATTCCCCGCTCGTACTAGAAAATTGACAAATCTCCGAGTTACCCGGCTGGTGTTCTTCAAAGCCAGCCTGGTTATGCATGCAAACATGCGGTGCGCTCGTTTGAAAGAAAATGGCCTGCGATTGGGGTTGTGTCCGGAAAATCGCCGCACTCGACAGTGATGCTGATCTTGCCCAGCGGGATGATTTGTTCATACACCGCTGCGTCAGCCGTCTCCCAGATCCACCAGGAGGGGGTGATGCTCACGGAAGGCGGGGCGTTATACTCATGTCCCTATATGTAAAATTAAATTTAGAAAATATCCAAAAATAATTGATAAATTCACGAACATTCCCATATATACAAATTGGGTCTGCAATAAATAGTTGGACATTTTATAAGAAATTCGGTATAAGAGTAAATGGAACAGGGTTGACGACCCAATGAGTATGAAAAAAGTTTTCGGGAAAAATATGAAAATGAAAAAAAACAAAATTGAAAACACAAAACAAAATCGCTCTGGATTCATCGTTACAAAATAAATCATCCAATAAAAAATCCTCTCAAGAAAAGGTTTCCTTATTTTTAATTCATTGAAAAAATCTTTTTTTACTCCATTCATAAATAGCAGATTTATTCTTGTATCAAGTAAATTTCTCAGGATTTTCTCATTTCCTTTGTAAACCTCAATCATTTTATTTAAAATTTCAAAACACTGACTCATTTGATTTGCAGAGGATAAAACCCAAACAATAGATTTGCTTGCTATAAATGGATAATTATTTGAAGTAATAAAATTAACACCTTTATTAATTTCCTCTACATATAAAACATCTTTTTGTAATTGACCTAATTGTGTATCTGCTCTCTTTCCTGTAAATCCTTTTTTAGCAATTCTAAATAGTAATGGATATTTGATCTTTAGCTCTTCATATGTCTTCTGAAAAATAACTTCAACCAAAATTGTTTTCGCATCGCAATCTTCTATGTTTAGGTTTAGATCGACTAATTCGGATCTTTTTAAATTATTAAATGTTAAGTAAAGCTTTAGGAACTCCTTATCGTCATTAACATCATGGCAAATTTGTTCAATTTCCAATATGTCTTCCATACTATTTTGTGGAAGTAATAGGATTTCATAAAAATCACTTTTCATAATTTGTTTTCCATTAAAGTGCATAGGATGGGATCACTTTTGATCCCACCAATATTTTCCAAATTTGCTTCCTTATATCTTATACCCCCACCCCAACGGACGCCATATCACGCGCCCAACTTTCCTGTCGAGGTACGATCCCACTTATACGTGAACGGTCCGCGATTGGGGTTATAGTCATAGGTACGGGCGGGCAGGTCGCCGCATTCCACTGTGATGCTGATATTCCCCAGCGGAATGATTTGTTCATACACCGCCGCGTCGGCCGTCTCCCAAATAACTCAAGCTGAGGTAATTCAAATATAAACTATTTGCCTATATATAATATTAAACTAATAATATATCCTAAAATTATGCATGCACTGACATACAATCCTTTATGTATAAACAGGTTTTGCAATAATAAATTAGAATATTTATATGAAATACTAAATAAGATGAAATGAATCAATACTGAAAGACAGAGGAGAATAAGCAGTGACTTTGGAAAAAAAATGAAAAAAATGAAACTTGAAATAAAATAAAAAAAACCTGTATTTCCGGGATCAACGGTATACCTATATACTAACTTATATAAGAAATTCTCAACCTTACTTTTCCGTTGAAGTAATTCATAGAATAACTCTCTTTTTAATCCATTAGTGAACAGCAACTCTATTCTGATATCAAACAAGTAATTTCGTATCAGATCATTATTTCTGTAAACCTTAATTGTTTCATTGAGGATTAAAAAACAATTATTTAAATCACTAACAGCTGATAATACCAATATAACTGCTTTGCTTGCAATAAGCGGATAATCATTTTCTTTTATAAATTGTAAACCTTCATCAATGAATTCTAAATATTTTGTGTCTTGTCTAATTTGAGTTAATTCGATATCTATCTTTTTTTTACTACTTCCTTTTTTTGTAATACTAAAAATCATTGAATATCTTGCTTTTAATTCTTCAAATTTCTTATATAAGAGAATTTCTTGAATTAGTTTTTTTACATATACATTTTTCAAGGATGTTAAAAAGGATTGTAATTCTGACTGTTGCATTGAATTCAAAATCAAGTATAAACTGTAGACTTCAAGATCAGTAACGACATCACTATTTATATCAATAGACTGTATTGGTGTAATTTTAGCTAAACTTGAACTCAATAGAAGTTCATAAAATTCAGAATTCATTTCAGTTCTCCTCAAATCATTCTAAAAAAAACTTTTTTTATTATGTGATAAGTAGTTGTCACAGATCCAAAACAAGCACTAATTCGTTTTTCCCGTTGTAAGTATTAGATAAAAAGTTTCTAAGATTTTTTGTCCTAATGGAATCAATGGCGCAGATACATCTCGTAATAAATCTGCAAAAACAACAAATCCACCACTTGCGTAAATAAGGATTGCTCCTGATATCGCAATAGCGCTCAATGCCCAATCAGTATATCTATCAGTACTAATATAAAAACCACGCTCTAGTTTTGCAGTTCCTTTTGAGTCTTGATAATTTATTCTTTCACCAACACTTAATTCTCCTGAGACTTTCCAAATGCCATTAGTGGCATCCATTTTAAACTCA
>DHVR01000018.1 GCA_002412765.1 Leptolinea sp. UBA5203
ACCCATGTTCACCTCGAGTGGAATATAAGCTATACGTTTTAATGATAAAAACCAACAAAATAATTATATCTTTAATTGGACAAACCATTCTGAAAACTTATGGTCTATACGCTAGTGATGTAAAAAATGTATAATGGATTTATGAAACGAGAATTGGCTATTCAAATTCTACAGGATCATCAAACTGAAATTCTTTCATTTGGGGTCAAAAGTTTGGCGTTATTTGGTTCGGTTGCTCGATCTGAAGCCCGTTCTGACAGTGATGTAGATATCCTGGTGGAGTTTGACCGTCCAGTGGGTTTGTTTGGATTAATTGCCTTGCAACAGCGGCTTGAAGAATGGCTCGGACGACCGGTAGATGTTGGAACCCTGGATTGTTTGAAGGAATCCATTCGCTCTGAGGTTTTGGAAGAGTGTGTCTATGTCTCCTAGGATTTGGAAAGACCGCGTGATTGATATTTTAAACGCAATTTCAGAAATTTAGGTAAAAAAATTGATCAATTTGATGGATTCAAAATAAAATCTACACTTATTACTCATTTTACCAACTTCTAACATCAGTAATGTTGTGGCATAGGTAGATTAAGTACCTTAGATTGATTATATGTACTACTAAAGAAATTTTACGAAAATCATTTTCTTGATTTATTCTCTAGAATTTCTTCTACTTTTTTTAAATGGTATTCCCTTGGTATAGATTTATATTCATCATATACTTTTTTTGATAACAAACCAAAATGATCTAATCCACCGGCTCCATCAATTGCTTGAAAATTCCCAATACGCATGCGTAAACTTGATTCACTCATTCCAAGAATTTCAGATATTATTTTAATATCATGTAACAACGGTATAGTTGATTCGTTGCCATATCTATATAGATAGTAAGTTACAATATCATCATCTTTTGTCCATTTGTGGGTCATAATTTCTCCTTAATTTATTTTTATTAAGCAATTCACAGATTTTGTAACTATTCAACTACTATCTCACCAGATTCGTTTACCCAAAAATAAACAAAATTCGCTACGGGTTTCAACCACGTGATTTTCTGAGTCATGGATCGATATCGTGAAAAATCTGGTAAAGCTACTGCGATTACAACATTTCTGTCACGCTGCCTATATTCGAGCACATCAAAAATCACCTGCTTGAACCAATGGCTGGCTTGAACTGACGCACTTGTTTTATCTGTCCCTTGTGGAAATCCTTTAACTGAAACCCACAATTGTTTATTTCCTTTTTCAGCAATAATATCAATACCTCGTTGGTGATTGGCAGTATCTGCTACTGAGCGTATTTGGAAACCTTCTTTTGCTAAATAATTGATGACTTTCGATTGAATGTTCCCCTCCCAGTACCATAATTGCTGTCTGTTAGTTTCCTGAAATTTGTTTTGTGCTTGAATAGGTTCTTGGGGATTTAATGATACAGACTTAATGAAAGTTGGCTTACCAGCTACCCAAAAATTCTGTATTTTGCCATTTACCTTTCTTCGGACAAGTCGTCCTTCCGCTTCTAGTATTCTGCATCTTTTATTGGCTTGTTGACGAGATTTTAATCCTAAAATCAGGGCCAATTCATCATCATCAATTCCTTCAGGGTGTTCTTGAAAATATGAAATTATTTGATCTATAATCATTACTCTACCTTCCAAAGTCTAGAAGAATAACTCTTTTAATTAACTGAGAAGAAAAACCATCGGATAAAATCGACTATATGCTTGAACCATGAGCGAATCCCCATTCCTGATAATAATTATATATGTACCTTTTCTTTTCGCAATAATAATTACACACATAAAATAGGTTTTATCAACACCCCATTTATTAACCTCAATTTGTATGGGAAGAAACAAACACAGGGTGCGATAGCAGCGCGCCTTTTTGTGATGGGCAAAGTGTCGCAAATTTTGCGAAAATACCCCTTACTATTTCGGTAAATGGTGCGTTGGGCTGGACTGTTTATAATTCAAGTTATCTATTTAAACCGCCCAACAGCACCCTACAAAAAAAACAGTTTTTAGTTTCGCTGATGTTTTGCAAATTTAAATAAAACCTCCTTGACAAATGCATACCATTAGTTGTACAGTATATCTGTACACATTGGAGAAAAAATGACCATTCAAACTACTTATACCCAAGCCCGTGATGGATTGGCGAAATTATTGGATCAGGTAACCCATAACCGTGAGGTGGTGATTATTCAACGCCGCGGTGAAGAAGAAGTTGCCATGATCGCAGCCTCTGAACTGCAAAGCTTGATGGAAACGGCTTACCTGTTGCGCTCACCTGCCAATGCGGAACGCTTGCTGGCAGCTCTAGGCCGTGCTTTAAAGAACGAAACTGAGCCGCAGCCAATTGAATCGTTGCGGCATGAGGTTGGCCTTGAGTAGGAAAGTGAAAACGGCCATTTTTCAGGCGGAGTTCATTGAAGATTTACGGTTTTGGGTGGAAACCGACCGTAAGTTAGCGCTGCGTACGTTTGATCTCATTGAGGCGATCCTGCGCGATCCATTCAATGGAATAGGTAAACCTGAGCCGCTCAAATATCTATCCCCGGGGACATGGTCAAGAAGGTTAACGCAGGAACACCGCATCGTCTATCTTGTCCGGGAAGATCAAATTGATTTTCTCCAGGCCAGATACCACTATTAATCATGAGCTAAATAAACTATAAAGCACCTCATGATCCTAAACCATGAGGTGCCGTTTTTCCCAAGTGATAGCTCAAATTGCTATTTTAATAATTTCGTACATCCACAATCTTGGTACTTTTGGATTCAATGGCTTTCATCAGCTCTGCTTCTTTGACGCCGCCGATCTTGAGCACCAGCCGGGCGGATGCGGAATCATCGCCAAGGAAAGAACCCAGGGATAAAATGTTGCCGCCCAGATCAAAGATGGCTTTGGTCAGGTTGGCCAGTGCACCGGGTGTTTTGGCAATTTCAACTGTCAGGCGCAGGCCGGCTTCGCGGGCACCCAATACTTCCAGAAACGCTTTGAAGATATCCGTTTCGGTAATGATCCCGACTACGTTCTGCCCGCGCACTACCGGAATACCGCCGATTTCCTTATCCGCCATGATGCTGGCGGCTTCTTCCAGCGGAGTGTCCTCCGTGACGGTGATCACTTCGCAGGTCATGATTTTTTCAACCGGGTAAGCACTCAACAGGGATTTGATCTCCCACACACTCAAGGTGGTGGCACTGGAGGGAGAAGCTTTCATCAGTTCCAGTTCGGTGACAATCCCGATTAGTTTGCCGGCATCATCCACTACCGGCAGACGGCGAATGTGCTCTTTGGCCATTACCGATAAGGCTTCTTGCAAGGACGTTTTCGGTCCAATAGTGATAACAGGGTGTTTCATTCGAGAACCTACAAACATGGCTTTCTCCTTTTGTAAATCATTCATCCAAGACTATCTCTATTTTAACTTAAATCAGATTAATAAACACGTCAATACCCACCTGTATATACAGGTTTGCAATTAATTCATCAAGGTTTTAATCAACGAGTGGGATTACACCAGGATTTCCCTATCCAGGTTAACAATAAAGGCACCCTCCAATGAGAGTGCCTTCTGTTCTGTAGTAAACGAGTCGGGCCAATTAGCTAATCCGTTCCACCCGCGTACGCAGTGTAGCGATGATATGGTGCAGGTCATCCAATTGGGTTTGTGTTTTGAGAATCTTTTCCTGCTCAGCGTGGACATAGCGGGTGTAAGGGGCTATGCTTTCCTGCAGCCGGCTTATGGCGTTCTTGGATTCGTGGCTAAACGCGCCCGTCAGGGCTTCCAAAAGGTTGGTCCGCAGGGTAATTATTTTCCCGCGAAAATCCTCTTTGGCGCGGTTGCGTTTAAAGGGGATGACAAAAAGTCCTACGATGGCGAGGGTGCCAGCGGCCACCATGCCGGTGATATCCAGCGTTGAAGAAAGCAGGGCCGTGGAAACCAGTGCGCCAAGCCCTACCGCACCCACTTCAAACAAGGCAGTTTGGGCGACGGCAATTTCAACATTTGCCGCCAAGTGACTGGCTTCTTTGACATGATCGTAACTCTCGATGATGGTGGTGATCTTTTGCCCGACTTTTTCGATCAATTCGCGGCGATGGATTTCTTGTGAATTGCCAGCCCCGCCTACAATTTGATCCAGATTGAGCGACTGGCGTCTTTGCAGATAGGTCATCACCTGCTGCCATTCGCGCAAATCCTTTTCCACCAGCCAATCGATGATCTGCTGCACCTGCCCATCAATTTGATGGGAGACATCATAGAGCACTTCTTTTTCAAAGGCGGCACGGATGCGGTCGCCATGCATCAAGTTTTGGATATTGGTCAGGCGCATCACCCGGTCAAAGAAATCCAGCCCGCGCATTTCCAATTTGTGCAGAATATTTTCCACCTCGGCTAAGCGCGGCGCCAGCTCATTTTCCAGATCACGCTCGTAAGCACTGATGGCGGTTTCCAGCGCCTTGGACGTAAGAGCATCTTCTTTCAAATCCTCGGCCTGGGCGCGGATGGTTTCGCCCACCTGATCCAGTAAATTCGCCGCCACCCCCAGCGGACTTTGCAGCTTAAGCTGAAGTCTGGCGGTATCATCCAGGGATGTGGAAATGTACGTCTCCAGGTCATCCAATCGGCTGGCGGTCCGAAGCCGTTGACTCTCGATCTCATTAGATTCCAATATGGCTCGTTGGGCTAATTTTGCAGAAACCGGGAAGAAGACCGGCGTCTCCCCTAGGGCGATGGTGGCATTCTTGAGGATATAATCCTGGGCTTCCTGTAAGGCCGCTTCGTTTTCCAGGATGTCCGCTTTATTCAATACAAAGATGACTTTCTTGCCCCAGGCCAGTATCCGCTCCAGGAATTGACGTTCGCTCTCAGTCATGGGGCGGTCAGCGGAGGTGGTGAAAAGAACCAGGTCGCTGCGTGGCACAAACTCATCCGTCAGGCGTTCATGTTGGCGGATTATGGCGTTGGTACCAGGGGAATCGACGAAATTCACCTGTTTGAGCAGCGGCAAGGGGTAGGTGACCAGGGCGTAACCATCATCCACGATCTGCTCCGTCTTGGTCTCGCCCCATTTGATCACGGTGACGCGCGAGGTGGTGGGGATAACCCCTTCCGCCAGCACGATTTCACCCAGCATGGCGTTGATCAGAGCGCTTTTCCCGGCGTTAAATTCACCGACCACCACAATGAGGAATAGTTCATCCAATTGCAGGGCGGCTTTTTGAAGGGTGGGTAGTTTATCCTTGGCGGCATCGATTTCCGCAAGACGCAGAAGGATGTTGGATAATGCTTCCTTTTCATCCGACAGTAACTGGGTTTGATCCTGAGTAAGCATGAACTGGCGCATTTCTTCTCCTTCGAATGTACAAGAAACCAATTAATAAATTAACTTTTCTAACTGAATTATACTCTGCATCATAGATCCCTCTTATAACCTCCAGCTAATCCACAAAACTAAATAAAGCCATTTTGAGTGAAATGCATCTATTGAATTAATCCTAAACCAAATTAAGGTCAGAACCAGGAATATCGGATGACTATACTGACTTATTTTGTTGCGTTGATCATCAAACTTCCGCCAGCATTGGGATCCAAATCGACATTGGCGGTGTCTTTGATTAAGGTCAGCGGCGTGGACAGGGTCACTTCCGGGGGTTCCACCTCGATCTGATAGCCCAGATTCAGTAAAACTTGCAGATACGCCTTATAGACCGCCAGTTGTTCGTCCTTAGGTTTTGAGGCGTAATTGCACAGGACCATCAATCGTTTTTCACTGGCCTCCATGATGCTGGGACGGATCAAGGTGCAGCCTGAGGGTTGCGGAACCAGGGACGCCCATTCTTCGGGCCAATCAGGGGCATCAATGCCTGCCAACTGATCTTGATTAAGTCCATCAATGTCGTAGGTCACAATCCCATCCCAATCGGAGTTGACTTCAAGCCGCAGTTCCAGATCACCCAGACGGGTATAGATGGCATCATATTCACCCCGAGCAGCTCGCTTGCGTGCGTTCTCTTCCGAGGTGGGGTTGGTATTATAAACAATTGCCTCCAGGGTACAGCCGGCAGCTTTCAGACGTCCAAGGTAGTCCTGAAACTTATTTTCGGGGACATCATGGTAAAAAATCCGCACATGGGTGGCTCCCGCCATGACACTCTCAATCGGTGCATCCAATGGCGGAATGAGTTGAGGAATTTCGGAAGGCCAAGAGCTGTTTTCTGGCAGGATTATGGGGTCGTTTACAGAAGCTATATCCCCGGTAATATCGGTACGTAATAGGTTCCCATCCTGAGTGACTGATTTTCCCTGGCATGCAATTATGATTAATAATAAACAAACTAAGCTGATGATCTTAAGGCACCTTGGAAACAGTTTTGACATTTCCTAATCCTCCTTGAAAAGCATTCCGTATCTTTATTATCCCAGATCAATGTCACCATTAAAGTTGAAAAGGTTACCCAAATAGATTCCTTTCCATATCACGAGGATGTAATTCTCTGAATAAAAAGCACATTATAAAGTTAACAAAAATCTGTCAAAATGACCATAAAACTCAGCCTTATTACTCAAATGGACATTGTGATCAGGGTCAGAAATTTCAACCGCCATGCAGTTTGAAATCAAGGATTGCATCTTTTCAAAATCCTCATCCGGGACGGCTTCATGGCTGCTGGCTCGGACTAGCAGAACCGGGCATTTTATTTTAGGTAAAAGCTCATACCACGTTTGATAATAAGCAATATTGGCTGCCATGGCCTGGGCGCTGAACATCATCTGAAATCCTTCAACGGTTTCAATCAGACTGTTCATGAAGTACTGATAACTTAATTCAGAATCCATGGCATGTTTAATGAACGTCTGAGCTTCAAATAAACTTGTAAAAGGCAGCGGCCAATCACTTGTCACCGGATCCAGGATGGGCAGTTCTTCCAACGGCATGGAATTAGGCTGCGCCGGCCCATTGGCGGATTTATCTAATATGGCCACCCCTCTTACCCGCTGGGGATATGTGGCCGCCAGAGTTCCTGCGATCGTGCCGCCCATGGAATGTCCCACCACGATGGCCGAATCCAGGTGTAAATGATCCAATAGGTCGATCATATCCCCGGCCATTTCTTCTGCCGTATATTTGGCGATCGGTTTTCCGCTGAGCCCATGTCCGCGCTGATCCGGAGCGATGACCCGGTAGTGATCTCCATAGTGCTGGATGAAATCCACCCAGGTTTCGCCGCGTCCCCATCTGCCGTGTAAGCAAAGTATGGCCGGGGCGTCTGTTTGGGTATCTCGATAAAAGATATCAATATCCTTGAGCCTGGCGATTTCCCTGTGAATTAAAGAAATATTCATGGCCCCTCCCTTCTTATTTCAATTGGGTTTACTGGGTTCTCTTGACCATGGGATGATCCTCTTTGAGCTGCAATAAATCCCATTGGTTTCCGTACAAGTCTACAAATACGGCGACTGTGCCATACTCGATTTGCTTGGGTTCGCGAATGAACGTGATGCCCTGTGCCAGCATATGATGATAATCCCGCCAGAAATCATCCGAATTTAAGAATAGAAATACCCGTCCGCCGCTTTGATTGCCAATAAAAGGCTCCTGTTCTGGTTTGGAGGCTCTGGCCAGCAGCAGGGTACAACCGCTGGAACCGGGCGGGGCGACGACCACCCAGCGTTTGTCCTGTTCCGGTTGGTAGGTGTCCTCGATCAGTTCAAAGTTCAGTTTGTTGATATAAAAATCTAGCGCTTCGTCATACTCTTTGACAACCAGGGCGATATGGACAATATTCTGTCTCATGGGGTTTCCTTTTGTTTTTTTGATCCTTCTATTTTAGCCTGTTTCCACCACAACAATTATTTTCTAGATGCCCCTAACTTTTGCGGATTATTAACAATCGCCTTCCATTTTGGAGGCGATTTCCTTGTTTAGAAAATATACCGGTAAATCCCTGAGCTACTATTCATCCAATTTGATTTGAGCAAACGCTTCCTGGCAGATTTTTCGAATACAATTCGAGGCATGCAGCAGTGGGATGGCGCCGGGTCTGGGGTAGCGTCCATTGCTATGCGAGACCAGAGAGACAATCTGCTCCCTAGCCAGATCCACCAAAATCACCTGGCCAGCTTCACCGCCGTACCAGGGTTCCAGGCTGCTGGTGCGGGCAAAGGATAGCATCTCCTCGGAAAACCCCGTCTTTGAGACGGCTACAATGGCAATGTTGGGGATCAGGATGCGCAGAGCATGCGGTGTTTTGAAGCCCAGGTTGACCTGAGCACTGAAGCGTTTGTATATCTCTTTAAGCAGATCCGGGCGGTCAAACACAGAATCATCTGCATCGATAAACAAAAAGTGATCCAGCACTTTTGCAAAGCCCAAACGGATTGGCTCGGTTGTTTGAACATAAAGGGATGACCTTATCTCCGGAATCCTACACGGTTGATGGACCAGATACCCTTTTTTTTGAAAAGCCTGACTAACAGCGAGGGTAAATTTATGAATCAATCTTCTTCTCCAATCGCAGTAGGGACATGAAAAACACAAAATCTCTGCGATAAAATGATCCTGTTTTAAAGGTGAACCGTGAAATAATTTGAATAAAGGATAGCAAGCACTATCTTATTCTCTACTCGGATTTCATGCATCCTTTCCGCAATATTTCCAGCGCATCGGTTACATCCGGAGCAATGACCACAGTAAGGCGCATATGCGCTTCCAGGCGGGTATTTGCCTTTGGAACCCATTCCCGTTTTCCATCAGAACAGCGAACAACGATACAGCCTGGTGGCAATCCAAGGGAACGAACTAATAATCCATCGAAGGGGGCACCTGCCTGGATATTGAAATCCACCACGGCCGGTTCTTTTAAAAGGGTAGGAACGCCACTTCGTCCCAGGTCCCGTGTTAGTAAGGCTTCATAGATGGGTAAATCCTTCAAGCCTTCAGCCACTGCATAGGCACAAAAACAACTTACCAATAGAGGCAGCATTTGAGAGTAATTCCCCGTCATCTCGATGATCAGCATGATTCCTGTTAAGGGAGCCCGCACAATCGCTGTAAAATAGGCTGCCATACCCACAACTGCAAAGACAGCCGGAATAGGCACAAGATTTGGTGCAATAGCGTGAGCGATTTGTCCAACAGCCAATCCAAGTAAGGATCCCAGAACCAACAATGGGGCGAAAATACCACCAGGTGCGCCGGTACCATAACTGGATGTAGTCAGTAGAAATCGTAAAATGAAGAAGATTGGAATTGCGGAAAGGACCACTTTTCCCGCAAGCGCTGTTTCAGCCAGTGTGTGTCCGCTTCCGATCATCAAGGGTGAAAACCAGCCAATTAATCCAATGATTCCGCCAATGACCGCAATAACCGGAATCACGAATCGCTCCGGGATCTTTGCAAATATGCTTATCGATGCCATCAAACTGCGATTAAATCCAACCCCCAAAAGACCTGTGAGGATTCCTAAAAGGGCAAAGAAAGGCAGGGATCCCAATGGTGGGACGGGATAACTGGGGATGGTAAAAACCGGAAATTGTCCCGCGCCGATTCTGGCAATGATGTCAGCAATGACGGCTGCAACAAAGGTAGCACCAAATACGATAGGTTGAAAATCTCGTCGAACTTCTTCAAGAACGAAGATTAAACCGGAAAGTGGCGCATTGAAGGCTGCCGCTAACCCAGCTCCAGCACCAGCGGTTGTTAGGGTAAGACGTTCCCGTTTGGAGACCTTCAATAACCTGGAGATGGCATCCCCAATGGCACCCCCCATTTGGACTGTGGGACCTTCCCGTCCTAACGTAAGACCACTTCCAATCGCGATAATACCGCCAAAAAATTTTACCGGTAAGACACGTTTCCAATTTAATTTTCGGAATCGATGGAGGACAGCTTCCAGGTGAGGAATTCCACTTCCGCTGGCTTCAGGTGCAAAGCGTCGAGTCAGCAAAACTGAAACGCTGGCTCCAAACATCGTAAAAAGGATTGGAAAAATCCAACCAAACCTTGGAAAATCATGTGCCCATGTAATAATCAGATTTCGTAACGCATCAGCACCGGTTAAAGCGGCTCGAAAAAGTAATGCCACAGTGCCAGCGCAAGCCCCAACCAGGGCGGCTCTAGGAAAAATCCATCGGCGTTGTTGTCTGATATCCAGATACTCTTGAATTTCAGAATGAGCTAGATCATCTTGGTTTTCGGTTTGTGTTTTTTTGGTTGGCAGGAGATTTTGTAGGCCAATTGACAAGGGGTACCACGCTTTAATAGTTTGTAGAGTTGTTTATTGGTGTTAATAAATTATTACTACAACTAAAGAATAATTATACTTCCTTTGACACTGCCTACACCTCGCGCTTTGGGATATACATTTTTTTTGCAAGGCAGCTGGACTATGCCATAGTTTTCAGAAATACAAAAGGATGATATGAAAAGATGGATAGGGCTAAAAAGTGATTCTTCTGCTTTCCCTTTTAATCCCCCCCCTGCCCTTTTTTACAAAATGGATTTGATCATCCTTACGTTTTCTGCACTCGGCCCAGTGGAAATGATATCAACCGATTTTCCAAGTTGTGATGCCATCACCTGGAGTACTTTGTCCATCTCTGCATCACAAGATTCAAGGACGGGTCTGGCCGTGAAAAGCGCTTGTGTGAATGCCGTCCTTTGCGAGAGAGATAGTGTATGGGTAAAAAGGGGATTTTTCACATCATTCTTAGGGGAATCCGCGGGGCATAGGAAATCCTTAATTTCATGACTTTGATATGCTGTACAATACTGCCAGGTTTTTAACTGAGGTACGATGTCCATATGCGTTACAGCTAACGAGTCTAACTTCCCTAGGTGACTCAGGGCATAGCGAGCCAGGACTGCATCAAACCATCCATAACGCACGCTGCCCTGCCATTCATTCCTTGTATTATGCTCGTTTACAAGCATGTTAATTTGATCCGTTTCGGTTGGCAATGGACCTGGTCCATGGCGAACGGCGTAGGATCGCATGACACCGATTTTGTGTATTTGAGCATCCACTGCCATTTCCTTGAGAAGGTCAAAGGCATTGGCGTCAGTGCAGCGCGACCAGGTGGTATAGGGATGAAAGCCGACGTCCTGATCCAACAGGACACCTTGAGCACCCTCAAAAACTACACATTCAGATTGACGAAGCCAATTTTGCAGAACTGCATCGGAACTGATCAACCCCAGTTCTGTGATGCGTGCGATGGTGGAAATCCATGTTTCCAACACATCGTCTCCTTCGAAAACCTGCCATTCATTGGAGAAGGTTTCACTTTTTGGGTGCTTCAACCCGAAGGAGATTAACTGCGCTCGTTTCCGTTCGCGGATCCGCTCCAGTTTTCTTCGTAAGGCGGGTGGATTCGCAAGATCTCCTGCTAAAACACTATCATCCCTATTCATTAAGGCATCTTCCACGGCTTCACCCACCCCAACGCCGCAGCTCCCATGGCGGTGCTCGCCGCGTGCAAGTTCGCGGATATGATTGGCGGCTTGGTGGAATGGCGTGATGATCAAAGCCTGATCACTGACCCGGATACGTGCAAAGGCATCCCGGATGCCTTTGCGTTCCAGAATCGTGCCTTCCACCAGCAATGCGGATGGATGGACGATGACATACCGGGAGAGATAGGTTTTTACCCCCGGAACAAAAGATCCAGAGCCAAATTGAGAAAAGGTATGCTGCCGGCCATCACCTGTAACCACGTTATGGCCTGCCTGAGCGCCGCCGTTATAGCGTACAACAACATTGGCATTGAATTGACGAACTAAAAAATCTGTCAGAATACCTTTTCCGCCGTCCCCAAATCCAAGATCTGTAATGATATAAGCTCGCAAGAAATGAAACCTCGATCAGGACGCGAGACTGGGATTAAGAACAACCTCGGCAAAGGGGGTCAGAGATTGAAGGATGTGACTTTTTCGCGCAGACGGCATACCCGCTTTTGTCAGAAGATTGCTCAATGCCTTCAGGCTGGCTGCCCGTCCTTCGCTGAGCAGCATGGCCCCTGCAGTCACATAGCAGACATCTTCGGGGCCGTCCAGAACGATCACATGGTCACCTAGCAGATCGCGCCAGCGTCGTTCACAACGTTTAGCCCGCGCCTGGTCCGGGATAATGAAGAAGGGTTTGAAACTCTTCTGAAGCTCAGCAACAATCTCTTCACAGGTGAGGTCCTCGTCCAGCTTATCCCCGATGATCCCTTCCACGATATGTTTTGAGAGAGTGGGGTAAGGCATTTCATCCCCGGTCATAAAGAGATAACCTCGTTTCTTGCGCTTGATCATGCAGTCCATTTCGGTATGCATGGCAAGAAAATACATGCCCAATTCATAGGATTCTTCACCGCTTCCACCGCCGCCGCCTTCCAAATAGGACCAGGTCAACCATTGATCCATCAGGTCAGCCGTGGATTCAAACTGCCCAACTTGCAATGGCGCATTATCGCTAATCGCATCGCCAATCGCCATAAATAGAATCTGCGGATCACGAATATCACAATCGGTCAGGATTTTCATAAACGTGGGGAGTTCACGGCTGGCCAGGAGTTTTGGAATGTCCCCCATGGAACCGGTGACATCCAATGCAAATACGATCCCCAGGGATTGTGGGTGATCACTGCCATCCCGACTCTCACGCAATCGAACCCCTTTTGGATTCATCAGCGGGTGGCAGTTACTTTGCTTAAAAACTTGTTGCGCTGGAATGTTGGTGCGCCCCTGAAGAAGCGCTTGATGCGCTGCATGACTGTAATTTCCGTTTCCCATTCTATAAATCTCCTTTGTGATGATGCGAAATCGCTTGAATTTTCATGAATTTTTCGGCATAACAATCGGGTTAAACATAGGTGGGCCAAAAACATCTCTGGCAATTTGGCCGAGTTCTTCTCGGATAGCCCAGGCATCTTCACTTGCCGTTCGGGCAGGATCGGAATGAGCGATGCGCTGAATGATGCCCGCCAAAGCTGTCGGGACTGTTTGGGGCAGATCGGCAGTCTGTGGATCGCCTCCCAGGATGGCAGCCATGCAGCGTGCACTCATCACGAGATCCAATTGTGCGGTTAAAGCTAACGCGGAGTGAGCTGGTTTTGGGTAATAGAATTCATATTCAGATGAAATACTCCGCAGGTTTTCATTCAATGGACCGGCAGCGCTATACCCCACCAGGCGCACCCCATGTTCATTTTCCTGAACTAGAAGATGTTCCGGCAATACAGCGCCATGGGCCATACCGGAAGCATGGATGAAGGAGAGCACCTCCAGGATTCGCCGCCATACCCAAATTGAAGCCTGTGGGGCAATGCCATTCGGATAGGCTTGGATGACATCTTTGAACGTGTGCTGAAATCCGCTGGCGCGGCGAAAAATACTTACCTGTTGTCCCGTTGGTAATTCACCGTGGATGACAGGCTGGGGTATCAACTGGGTGAAGGTATCCGCACCGGGTGCATTACTTTTTTGCAGCCTTTGCAGGGTATGCCATTCATTGTTAAATGGTTCTTTATCTTTTATATCCCGTAAAATTTTGATGAGCACCAATTCGGTTGGGAATCTGGCGAGCCTTCCCGCGTATGCATCAGAAAAATCCCCATGCGCAATGAATTGATCCAACGCCCAATGCCGGTTGCCAAGCGAGATGGTTGAGTCAGTCAGATGCATCGCGGAGGCATTCCATTCCTGGAATGCATCGTGAAATTTGGAAGCCGAGACGGAGGATTCATCCAATTGAATGGTAGCTCCGCAATGAGCACAGACGATGGAGCGCGCAAATTTGTGCGGTGTAAGTGGCGCGTTGCATTGGGGGCACATGAGGGCTTTTTCCATGCTGCAAGGTTTCCTTTTGAATCAGGCATGTGCTAACTGCATAAAAGTTGAGTAGGACAAAAAGGCTTCGCATGCTGCCGTGAGCAGTTGCGTTGGTGATCAAGAAAATTCGTTATACCAAAGTACGATTAATGATACTGGATAAAATCTCGAGGCGCAATTAGGATTAGGCGCGTGTTTAAAAATTAAAGGAAAAACGAACTCTACAAGTTTCGGCCTGCTGTAACCTTTAGCAGTTTTTATAAAAATCAAGGTTCAGGAAGTCTATGATTAGCTAAATTGGGTTGTAAATAAAAGCAAGGCATTAAGGACAAAATGTAAAGTATAATAGTATGTTTGCCTAACTGAAATTTTAGAGGAATTAAAAATTGTTGAATACCAGAGTCTTTAATCTACTTATCTTTATTAGTTTGTCCATTATCTTAGTGGCTTGTAACAATAACTCAAATCTATCCGCAAATCCCCCTGCTGAATCGCTGGTTTACTATAATTGGGAGGATGATATACCGATTGAAGTTCTTGATGAATTCACGGCCCGTACTGGAATAAGCGTAGAGTATCAAACTTTTGAATCAAGTCAGGAAGCTGAAAATAATCTCCAGAATGGTGCATATCATTATGATGTGCTGGCCGTGGAGACAGATTCAATTTCGAGGTTGGTTGCAAATCAATTGGTTGCCGAACTAAATTATGACAATATTCCCAACGCGAAATTTGTCTCCAATGCAGTTCATAGCCCAACGTTTGATCAAGATAAAGTATATTCCGTCCCTTTTGACTGGGGTTCAACTGGGTTGATTGTCCTACAGGATAATAATCTCCCGGACTTGAAAGCCTGGAAGGATTTATGGAACACTTCTGATTGGGTCACAATTGGGATGAGAGAAAATATGCCGTATGATAATTTTGCGATGGCGAAAAAAGGACTGGGTTATTCTATTAATGATTGTGATCCCGGTGTTTTATACTCAGCTTTTGAAGAATTGAAGGAATTATCCCCTCGCATAAAACTGGTCGATGTGGAAGCGGGTCCAGCTATTGACTTATTGGAATCCGGAGAAATTGACATTCTAATTGGTTGGTCTGATGATATTACTGAGGCGAAAGACCGGGGTTTGGCTGTAAAATATATTCTGCCCGAAGAAGGTACTTTTTTATGGGGAGACAGTTATGTTGTTTCTGCAAGTACTGACAAAAAGAAACAAGCTGAGCAGTTAATTAATTTCCTGTTGGAGCCTGAAATCGCCGCAAAGATCATGATTCACAGTAGTTATGCAAGTACGAATTCGGAGGTAAATGACTTTTTACCCTCCTATATGATATATGACACAACCATCTTCCCAACTCGTGAAGGCCTAATCAACGCAGAATCTTACATCCCCTTAGAGGCATCATGTACTCGTAGGATATTGGAATTGTGGGATGTGTATATTCAAGGGTTTGATTCCTGATTTCAATCGGTTATTTTTGAAGAAGAATTGACTTTAAGACAATGGGCTTGATTTAAGGAGATACAATTCTCCATCTAGAATTAATGACTATTCCAAAGCGCTCTATGATCGGGCGCTTTTTCATACGACTAGCTATAGGTGAATCATGCATTATTGGGTTTATTCTGTGAGTCATAGTCTTACAAAATTCTTTTTAGTTGAACAACCTATTATTTCGGTGGATCCGGAGTGTATTAATCAAAAGAGCCCTTCAAACGAAGAGCTCTTTTGGTATAAAAGTCATTATTTCGGACTGGTTATGATAAGAACTATTGCTGTGTAAAAGATTAAAAATGCAATCAAAATGCCCCAGTAGTAATCAGTGCTGTCTTCAACCCAGATTTTTTGTACACTACTATGAAAACAACGACCAGGCCAAGCAATGCAACTAGGGGGAGTAAACAATTGAAAAAATATGTCATGCTCCTTCAGTAAATTCCACTCACTAATGATGACCATTCGTTATAAAAATATGGTTGGGTAACCGAATACCTACAAATTTCTCATCAAATTGCCGAGAGCTAATAAAACAAATCCGGATACTACCATCCAGAAAGCGTAGCCAGCCAGGCCGGGGATGCTTCCGAGGTGGGCCATAATTCCTAATAAAACAAGCACTACTGCAATCCAAAAGGTAATTTCTTTAGGTCTGTTAAGTTTCATGAAAGGTATCTCCTTAGTGTATTAAAATAATGAAAATTGTTTCTCTATCAGTATATGCCAAAGGAGCTATCGATGTCCCATACAAAACATTAATAAAACCTATTTTTTTTCAAAGGTATAAAGTGAAATTCTTAACCCCTGATTCGCAATTTCCTTCAACCGGCAGAGCCAAACTGAAAAGAGTATAATTATCTTTACTTATCCACAGGAAAATACTATGACTGCAAATCCACAACCCAATAACCCTCTGCACGGCACCACTCTGGAGATGATCCTCACCGTTCTGGTTGAGCAATACGGTTGGGATGAGCTGGCCCAGCGCATTCCTGTGCGCTGCTTTTCCAATGAGCCGAGTATTAAATCCAGCTTGAGCTTTTTACGGCGCACTCCCTGGGCACGCAAAAAAGTTGAAGATGTGTATTTAAATTTAGTGGGGAAGTAGTTTTTATTACCCGACTCAACGCTGATAGATGATTACAGCTTCTTGTTGGTTTGCTCTTCACCGAAGGTACTCACTGCCTTTTTTTTCGGTGGCATGCTCTGATGCTATCGGATATCGGCCAGTCCATTCGTTCCGGTCAGGATATCCTGAAGGATGATTTGTCCCATTTTCTCTGGCTCTTCGAACATGGGGCTGTGAGCAGATTGGTTGAAAATGTAAAATCCTTTTACCGGGGCATCAATTTTTTTGAAGTAATCTTCTGCCAATTTGTAAGATACCGTGTAATCAAAGACCCCGCTAAAGAAATAAACCGGAACTTGTAAATCAGTTATGCTTTTACGTAGATCAACGGTGATCATATCGTTCCACATCGCGCTGATGCCAGATTGGGATTTGCCGCGCCATAGATTGACCTTCTCCTTCA
Source organism: Leptolinea sp. UBA5203 (assembly GCA_002412765.1). Lineage (GTDB taxonomy): Bacteria > Chloroflexota > Anaerolineae > Anaerolineales > Anaerolineaceae > UBA5203. The sequence continues at coordinate 16,869 of DHVR01000018.1, forward strand.
GCGTATATTCACGGAAAGTCAGTGAAGGCAGGAAGATGCCACTAATAACGGATTTCATCTCATGGGCGGTACCCACACCCAGGCTATGCATGGCAGTGTCCCGGATTTTTCGGTAGGCATCCGGCAGGTCTCCTGTCAGGGTGACTGGTGCGGCTTCAAGCGTTTGTACCATCTTTTCATTGCCGTTTTCCTTGAATTGGCCTAGCATATACTCATATGCCAGCTTTTCCGATTCAAGTTGGTATGCCATTTGTGCAACGCCGATATAGGCGTGATACAGTTCTGGTGCCTGCTGGGCTGCCTGTAACCCGATGAATGTTCCACCGGAATGGCCCATCAGGTATATTTTTTCGGTCTGGAATCGCTCTTGCAAATACCGGGTGACTTCCAGCGTGTCTGCGATTAATTGTTCCGCATTAATCGTGTTCTGGGAAAGATCAGGATGATAAGAAAGACCAGAGCCTCTCTGCTCCCACCAGACGACAGTGAAATAGTCTTCAAGTCCGGTTGGATATTTAGGGGTGAGGAAGTAATCCGGCATACCGCCATGCAGATAAAGCAGCACAGGGTTGGCTGTATTTTTACTTTTGATGATCATGCCCTGTTCAACCCCGTTGATGTTGACAAACACCTTTTCCGAAATGCTGTTTTCCAGTGGGTTCCCGTTTTCATCCATAAAAGGCAGCGGTACACCAGGGCTGATTATCAACAAAAAACCAAACAGCAGAAAACTGCTTAGAAGTAAAACGCCCAATAAACCAAGTATCATTTTTGTACCTTTTCGTAACAATGAATTTTTGGATAAATCCCCGTTCTCTTTTTGCATGATCCCTCTCAAGCCAGTCCAGGACTGTGTGGAAGTTTTTAATGTCACAATTCAAGATGATACCAGTTATTTTATCAGGTCAAGGTGAATTTCACCCTATATATGAGTCGGTAAAAACCCTGTTTGGTTGATGGGTCAATAAATGATCGATGTGTCTGTATCGAGATTGATGATCAATTGCAGAGGTTGGATAGGGTTAGGATATCGGTGAGCATGAGTAGGTAAAACCCCGATCATCCCTAACTGTGCTGATCAAAAAGGATCGGGTTGCCATCCGGATCTTCCAGGGTAAAACTGGCTGGCCCGCTTGAAGAATCATCCGCCTCTGAGGTTAGGCTTAGTCCTTTGTTTTTCAGTTGTTGCTGTAACGCTCTAACATCAGTAAATGGATTGACTTCAAGAGCATCGTTGTCCCAGCCCGGGTCAAAGGTCAGGATATTTTTTTCGAACATGCCCTGGAATAACCCAATGACATGGCTGCCATTTTTCATGATCAACCAATTGTTTTCCTGTTCCCCGGCAAAAACTGTAAATCCCAGTTTCTCATAAAATGTTTTGGATTTCTCAATATCTTTCACTGCCAGACTGATGGAGAAAGCTCCCAAATCCATTCTAACCTCCTGATTCAATTATTGTGCCGATATGATATTCCACTCGGTTTTCCGCCTATATATTTGTAATTATTTTGCAATCTCCCAGATATGACCGCCAGGGTCCATGAAGCTGGCAGTGCGGATGCCCCAGGGCCGGTCCATGGGACCATTGAGAAGGGTAACTCCGCGTTTGATTAATGCCTCGCAAAGGGCATCCACGTCCTCCACCTGAAGGGTGAATACCAAGCGGGAGCCGGCTTCTTGCTTGGCCACTTTGGCAGGATTTACCAGCACATCCGCTGAATTTGTATTCAACAGGTTGATCAGGGTTTCCCCAATTTTAAATACACACGAATTGGCGTCCTCATAGACTACTTCCAGATCAAAGACTTCCTGGTAAAACTGTTTGGCTGCGATCAGGTTTTCCTGAAAGAGAGTAATGGCATAAATTCCTGCTGGCCAGGAAATTGTTACGGGGTCAATTTCACTTATATCCTCCATGCTTTTCCTCCTTTGTTCATTTGCTTGAGACATAATTCCTAACCCAGCTAGCCGAGTTCATGTGGTTTTATTTGCAGCTAAAATTTGATGTTCCCAATCTGCATTAATACCTATATTATAGTGAGTTTCGAGTTTGGTGCTGCTCATCGAGCACATCCCAAAGGTCGTTCACTTTCCAAGTTAATTTCACAGTTTTCCTGAACTGTATTGACAAACACTTTGAAAAGTTGTATTGTAATTGAAACGATTCAATTTGAAATAAAGGATGTCTTTTCATGGCAACGATTCATGATATAGCCAAAAAATCAGGTGTTTCTGTTGGCACCATCTCCAATTATCTTAACAGCCCTGATTTGCTTGCGGATGCCACGCGGGAGCGGATTCAGTCAGCGATTGACGAGCTTGGCTACTATCCAAAAGCTGCCGCCCGCGCCTTAAAATCACGAGCCAGTAAACGGGTGGGGATTATCCCCGATTCCCCTTCTGATGTACATAGCGAAGGGGACCCCGGAGATGCGGCGTTTCAGGAATACCTTTCTGCCGTTAATCTGGTGGCGGCCCGGCGCGATTTTGGCCTTTTACTGCAAGCCTCAATAGATGGACAAGGTGAACTCGATATTTACCGCAAGCTGGTTGGAGAAGGCCAGGTGGATGGGATGCTGCTGTTGGGCACAACACCGGATGATGACAGGGTGAAATTCTTATTGGAAAAAGGTTTTCCTTTCGTCACTTTTGGACGTACAGCCGTTCCCGGTCACAAGATCTGGGTGGATGTGGATGGTAATTTTGGCATGCAGCTGGCCGTGGATCATCTATTCAGCCTTGGCCATCGCCGGATTGCCTGGATTCCCACTCCCACTGATTTATTTTGTCATCAGGACCGCCTGACAGGGTTTCAGCAAGCACTGCAAAAGCACGGCCTGGAGGATATTTCACTCTATAATGTTCCTGGCGGATTTCGGGAAGTTCATGGTCAGGTAGCCATGCACCTGTTACTTGATTTGCCCCTCCCACCTACTGCGGTCATTACCGCCAATGATTATGCGGCCTTTGGCGCCATGAACGCCATTGCTCAGCGGGGTTTGCTGGTTGGCAAGGATGTTAGTGTCATTGGTTTTGATGATATTCGCATGTCCGCTCATTGGACGCCCTCCCTTACCACTGTCAAACAATCCATGCGGCAGGTCGGCGTGACTTCTATGGAGCTTTTGATTGATATGATCCAGAACCGACCCATGACAAGTCACCTGATTGAGCCCACGCTGGTAGTGCGCCGTTCCACTGGGCCTGCAGCGGGATAGGTTTTTTTTCTGGAAAAATTGAAACGATTCAATTATTACTTTATAACATTCACTCAACCATGAGTCTCAGTTGACAGTTGGAGGTGCCCTGACAAAAACATCCTGATTTTTTGGTTTTTATACTTGATCATCTAAAACAAAAATAGGAGAATTGATTGATGAAGAAGAAAATTAGTATTCTACTTGCCACCCTGCTTTTATTTAGCCTGATTCTTTCGGCTTGCGGCCAGACCCCTGCCGTGGAACCTGCTGCCGCCGAACCTGTTGTTGAGGAAGCTGCACCTGCAGAAGCTCCGGTTGAAGAAGCTGCCGAACCTGTGGTCGTGACCTACTGGCACACCATGGCTGATGCTGAAGCTGTTCAACTGGAAGCGCTGATTGCTGCTTTTGAAGCCGAGAATCCTGGTATCAGCATTGAAGCGACAGATTATGCATATTCTGATTTCAAATCTGCTTTACTGACCTCCTTGGCCGGCGGCGAAGCTCCGGATACTGCCCGACTGGACATTGCCTGGGTCTCTGAATTTGCCGATCAGGGTGCATTACTCGCACTTGATTCCGAGATTGCCAACTTTGACGAAATTGCGGCCAATACCTTTGCAGGTCCCCTTTCCACGAACTATTGGAACGGTGCGTACTACGGACTTCCGCAAAACACCAACACCCAGGTTCTTTTATGGAATTCGGATGTATTTGCGGCTGCCGGAATTGAAGCGGCCCCCACTACGATGGAAGAATTTGCAGATGTTGCCTGCCAACTTTCCGATGCTGCCAATGAAAAATATGGCTATGCTTTAGGTGGTACCTATTTCTGGGCACCGGCTCCTATCTTCTATACCATGGGCGGCAAGGTCGTGGATGAAAAAATCACGACAGCTGTTGGGTACACTAATAGCCCCGAAAGCGTAGCAGCCTTCACGTTGCTGACCGATATGTACAAAAACGGCTGCATCTCACCCAATTTGTTGGGTGGTGGCGTAGGAACTTCCGATGGTCTGGCGACCGGTATGTATGCCATGATTGTGGATGGCCCATGGATGCAGAATATTTATGCCGAACAATATCCTGATTTCAAAGTCAACTTTGAAATGATGCCCTCCGAGAATGGCTACAGCAGTTCTGTTGTGGGTGGCGAGGATGTAGTTGTTTTTGCCGATACCGATGCCAAGGAAGCTGCTTTAGCCTGGACGACCTACCTGATGAGCGAAGAAGCTCAATTGATGATGGCGGAGGTCGGTGTAATGCCAACCCTCAGTTCCCTGGTGGGAAACGAAGCATTACCGGCTTATTTCAACACCTTCATGGTTCAATTGGAAACTGCGCAGGCTCGTGTGCCCCATCCGGCCTGGTCAGAAATGGATAATGCCATCAATAACGCTTTTCAGCGTATGCTGAACGGTGATCAAACCCCTCAAGAAGCACTCGATCAGGCTGCTGCTGAAATCGACGCTCTATTGAAATAGCACCACATCTATGAGGGAACACCCTCATTGAAATGAATGCGTAGAGGACAAAGGGGCATTTCTACCCCTTTGTCCCCCCCAAACTTTATTCTACCCGATTTTGTACCATCTGCACGATGGCTTACTGGCACCTAAGGGTTACCTTGCTATGAAATCAAAAAAAACACAGCAATTTCTTAAGGCTCTGATCTTTCTGCTCCCTGGATTGGTGCTCTTTCTGACCTTTTTCTTGCTCCCCATGATTTATTCTGCCCGGATCAGTTTCTACGATTGGAACATCATCAAACCGGAGCGCTCGAAATTCGTGGGGCTGGAGAATTACATCACTGTCTTGGCCGATCCAATTTTCCGGCGGGCAGTGCTCAATACCCTGGTGTATACCCTCATCACTGTACCCAGTCAGATGATTTTAGGCATCGTGATTGCTGTTCTCATCAACCAGGATATTCGTGGAAAATCTTTTTTCAGGGTGATGTATTATCTGCCCGTGATCACATCCTGGGTGATTGTGACCCTCCTCTTTGAATATATGTTCAGTGGTCAGGCCGGGCTGATTAATTACATCCTTAAGGATGTGCTGCATGTAACAAGTGAAAATATCCGCTGGTTAGCTGACCCTATCTTAGCCATGGTGCCTATAAATCTGTTGGGGATCTGGAAAGGCATGGGCTGGACGGCGATAATCTTTCTGGCTGGTTTACAAGGCGTGCCGCAGCCGTTATACGAGGCCGCCGAAGTGGATGGCGCCGGCAAATGGACCACATTTTGGAAAATTACCCTCCCGCTGCTGCGCCCCACGACGATTTTCCTGCTGGTTGTCCTTACCATCGGTGGGCTGAATGCCTACATCTCCAATTTATTGATGACTGATGGCGGCAATCCAATGGATTTAACCCATTTTGTGCTTACTTTGATGTACGAAGAGACCTTTTCCAATTTGAATTTTGGGGGCGGATCGGCAATCAGTTTCCTGCTGACCCTCTTTGTTTTTATCATTAGCATCCTGCAACTTAAATTACTCAACCAGCGGGAGGGAAAATAAGCATGCACAGCAAAAGAACCCGCCAGTTTGTTGCCAAATTCTTCACCTATCTTTTGCTACTTATCGGATTGGGATTTGTCATTATCCCATTCCTTTTTATGATTTCAACGGCTTTCAAACCCCAAACCTATATTTTCGAGATGCCGCCGCGCCTGATTCCAAGCGAGGTGACGCTTAAAAATTTCAGCGATGCTATTCAGAAAGCCGATTTCCTGCTCTACTTTTTTAACAGTGTTGTGGTGGCCGTAATTTCCACGGTGGGGACGGTGTTAGTCTCAGCGCTGATGGCATACGCTTTCGCACGGCTGGAGTTCCCCTTTAAAAAGCCGCTGTTTTATTTGCTACTGGTGGGGATGATGGTCCCTTCGGTAATCCTAATTATTCCGCAGTTCATCATTTCCAAACATCTTGGCTTGTTGAATAGCCTTCCGGGCTTAGTCCTGGTCTATGTCACCATGTCCATCTCTCAGCAGATGTTCTTGCTGCGCGGTTTTTTTGAGGGTATCCCTCAGGACCTGGAAGAAGCCGCTTTGATTGATGGTGCCAGCAACATGCAGATTTTCTGGCGCATCATTTTGCCGCTTTCCAAACCCGGCCTGGCAACGGTTACCATCTTCACTTTCTTATATAGTTGGGATGAGTTTCCCTGGGCGCATGTTGCTATTCAGGAGACTTCCAAACGTACTTTGCCCATTGCGATTGCTCTGTTCCAATCCCAGCATCTCACCCAATGGGGACTTGTTTTTGCCGCTTCGCTGATGGCACTGATTCCGGTACTGCTGATCTTCCTTTTCTTCCAGAAATATTTTATCAAAGGCATTGCCACTACCGGGATTAAGGAGTGAAGCAGATGATAATCATAGACGTTTATCCACTCAAAGGTTTCTTTCTACCCGATGAACAACCCTCTTTTCGTCTATTGCTCCAGGCCGATCAGACCCAAAGCGTCGAACTGCACCTGAGTGTGTATGCCATGCAGACCCGTTGTTATGAATTCACCCTGAAATTGACCTGTGCTCCAGGGGAACAGTCCCTCTGCCTGGCCCTTCCTGCTGAGGCGAACCTGTCCTGTGGGGGCTATGCTCTTTGCCTGTCATATGATGTAAAACAGGTCTGGACGGCTTTCGATGTTCAACAAAGCTGGCTGGATTTCCCGCGCTACGGATTTCTGTCTGATTTTTCAACGGCGCTGGATGAACCTGGGCTGATTGAAGCCCGCCTGGAAAACCTGGCAAAATTTCACCTAAATGGTCTGCAATTTTATGATTGGCAATACCGGCATGACCAGCTTGTGGCGCCAACTGACCAGTATTTGGATCCACTCAAACGGCCGCTCTCGCTGCATACCATCCGGCGCTTGATTGCAGCGGCCCATCTGGTCAACCTGGCCGCCATGCCTTATTTGGCTATCTATGGCGCTTCGATTGAATTTTGGCGCCAGCACCCAGATTGGGGCATGTACACCCGTGAGGGAAAACCGCTGCTTTTTGAGGATTTTTTGGGGCTGATGAACCCCGCATCTGGCTCATCCTGGGCGGCGCATCTGGCGGATCAATGCTGGCAGACATTGGCAGCCTTGCCCTTCGACGGTTTGCATATTGACCAATACGGGGATCCGAAACAGGCCTTCACCAGTACGGGGGATGAGATAGACCTCCCCGAAGCATTTGTGGGTTTTATCGATGCCCGCAAGCATGACTTGCAGGTACCGGTGATCTTCAATGCGGTGGGGAACTGGCCGATTGAAGCGCTGGCAAAATCGCAGGCAGACATGATGTATATTGAAGTCTGGCCGCCTACGCCGCGCTTTACGGATATCCAGCAGATTGTGGAAAATGCCCGCAGTCTTTCCGGCGGAAAGCCGGTGGTCATTCCGATTTACATCCCCGCAGTGAATAAAACCAATTTACTGTTGGCGGATGCCGTCATTGCCGCTTCCGGCGGCACGCACCTGGAATTGGGGGACGATCTCAAATTGCTCAGTGACCCATACTTCCCGAAAAGCGAAACCTTGCCAGAGGATTACCAGTTGGAATTGCGCCGCTACTGGGACTTTATCACAGCCTATCAAGCCTTGATTGGACCGCAGGCAGAGAATATCGAACTATCGGCAACCCTTCCTTATGGTGTGCATGGGATTACCCGCGGTAATGGCAGCTTATTGGCGTTGAATCTCATCCAGTTTTCCCCAGAGGATTGCTGGACGGAAGCCCAAGCCGTGCGCACCTGCTTCATGGATATGCCTGTATCAGTAGAAGTTCAGTTCGAAGTAAAAGGCGTATGGTGGGCCAGCCCTGATTTATTGAGGTGGCAGTGGCAGCCTTTGGAGTATCAACAGCAGGGCAAAATGCTGATCTGCAATTTGCCTGCTCTGATCCATTGGAGCACGATCCTGATTGAATTTACCAACTAATCAAGCAGAATTTATAGCTTTTATCCTAATTTATTGAACGGAGACCCACTTGCATGAATGCTTTGGAACAGCGCAGTTTGGAAATTATTTTACAAAATCAAGCCCCTACTGGTGCATTTGTCGCCTGTCCAACTTTTGAGACTTACCAGTATTGTTGGTTTCGGGATGGAGCTTTCATCGCTCATGCGGCTTTTCTGCTGGGAGAGCGGGAGAGTATCCGCCGTTTTGAGTTGTGGTGTGCTGGCGTGGTGGAACGCTACCGTCCGGTGGCCGAACGGGTGATTGGCATGCTGTCTGCCGGTAAGCCGGTTGGCGAGCGTGATTTTCTGCCCACGCGCTTCACCTTGGAAGGCGTATCCGTGGAAGATAATTGGACCAATTTTCAGTTGGATGGCTATGGCACCTGGCTGTGGGGGTTGGGCGAATATCTGCAACGAACAGAGGATACCCCATTGATGGATGAGATTCGTCCGGCGGTTGTATTGACGGTACGTTATTTGATCGCCAGTTGGCAGACCCCCTGTTACGATTGCTGGGAAGAACATTTGAGTTATATCCACCCCTATACCCTGGGTGCCATCAGCGCAGGGTTGGGGGCCATGTGCCCATATCTGCCGGAACTGGCGACTGAGATTGAGCAAGCTATTCAGGCGATTGGATTATGGTTGAACGAACATGCCCTGCGCGATGAACAAGTGATTAAAATGATCCCAATCGGCGCGGAACAGGAAAGCCCCAAGAGTTACGGTGTGGATGCCAGTTTGATCGGCTTGTTTGTGCCGTATGGCATTTATGCCCCGAGTTCAGCGGTTGCTCAGACTACCATCGCGCGCATTGAACAGGATATTCATTTTCCTGGCGGCGGGGTATACCGCTATCCGCAGGATACCTATTACGGCGGCGGCGAATGGTTATTGCTGGCCTGCTGGCTGGGATGGTATTATGCTGAAAACGGGCAGCACGAAAAAGCCGCTGATCTATTGAAGTGGGTGGAAAGCCAGGCGGATACGCAAGGTCAACTCTCCGAACAAGTGCTGGATCATTTGCTGGATCCGGATTATCTGGAGGAATGGGAACAGCGCTGGGGTAAGAACGCCAGTCCGTTGCTATGGTCCCATGCCATGCTGATCATTCTCACAGAAGCATTGAAAAAGAATAGTTGATGAAAAATTCTTGGGAGAAGCCGGTATTAATTACCGGCTCTTTTTTTGCCAGTTTAAAATAAATAGTTCGGAGAAACGTATGACAGTGGTAAGTTCGCTTAAGGGTACGATAGACCCGGTGTCAATCGACCAAGCGATTTTTGAATTTCATCCTGCCATAAAAGTAGCAGGACGTTTGCTCTTTAAAAGAACCCACACACACCTTTTCCCTATGTTTATGTATACTGACGAAAATTCATTGACAATTTATGTCAAATAGACTTGACACAATGTCTAATATATAATACTATGTGTGTATTCAAGTTTACACATTCAAAAGGAGTGCATTAATCATGTCTTATCAGGAAAAAAGAACCGTTGTCAGTATCGTTACAGGCGCATTGATTTTGGCAGGCTATTTCTCCTATGCATTGGGTAAGGTTCAAGCGGGTACGGTGGTCTCTGGGGATCTGAAATTTTGGGCTGGCACCATGCTATTGTTTATCGGCATTGGAATCGTAGCTACTATTATCATCCAAATCGTTTTTCATATTCTGCTCTCCATCGGCATTGCGGTGCAGAAAACAATTGAAAATGAAGCTATCGGTGATAAGGAAATTGAAAGGTCCGTTGGCGCGGAAATCGTTGAAGATGAGATGGACAGGCTGATTCAATCTAAATCCATGCGTGTCGGCTTTTTCTTCGCCGGATTCGGATTTGTCATTGCGCTTGTCTCCCTGATTTTGAATTATTCCCCTGTCGTGATGCTCAATATTCTTTTTGTATCTTTTAGCGCGGGTTCCATATTTGAGGGGTTTACCCAACTGTATTATTACAAAAAAGGGTTAAGCCATGGCTAAAGTCTTTATTATTTCCAATAACATAAGAAAACTGCGTTTTTTTGCTAATGAAATGACCCAGCAGGCGCTGGCGGAACATGCCGGTGTATCCCGGCAGACGATCAATGCCATTGAGGCCGGAAAATATTCGCCCTCTCTGGAGCTGGCCTTCCGCATCGCGGATGCCTTCAGCGTAACGATCGGTGAAGTCTTTGAATGTGAAGTAAAAGGAGAGTGATTTGATGAGTTCCACGAGAAAAGCAGCAGCCCTGATCGGCATCTTGTTCATTTTGGCAACCGTTACGGGTGTCATCGCGGCAGTACTGCTTACGCCCATTTTGAATGCGCCGGATTATTTATCCCAAATTGCAGCCCATGAAGGGCAGGTTATCCTCAGCGCCTTTCTGACGTTTATCATGGCCATGTGTTGTGCAGGCATCGGTCTGGCGTTGTTTCCGATCCTAAACAAATTCAATGAAGGCCTAGCTGCGGGTTCTGCTGGATTCCGGCTGATTGAAGCCATGATCCAGGTGTTGAGCGCTCTGTTGATGGCTTGCCTGCTGATCGTGGGTCGATCAGCTGTGTCAGCTGCTGATCCGAGCGCTGTCTCCTTTCAGGCGATTGGGGATGTGCTTAAAGCTGCAAATGATTGGCTGACCAACAGCCCCATGTTGATTTGTTGGGGTATCGGCGCGCTGATGTATTATTTTGCCTTTTATCGCTATCGTTTGCTCCCGCGCTGGCTGTCCCTTTGGGGTTTGATCGCTATGACCCTGACCATTGTGGTTAGTGTGCTGGTGATGCTGGAATTAATTCCCGGCTTTGGTACCTTTCAGACGGCTGCCAACATGCCGATTGCCTTGCAGGAAATGGTTCTGGCTGTCTGGTTGATCGTTAAGGGTTTCAATAGCCCGACTAAGACTTCCATGCCTGGATCAATATAGATTTCTATTTTTTCGGAGTGCAAATAATGAAAGCAGTTGTATATGATAAAAGTAAAAGCCCCAATGCCCTGGTTTATCAGGAAGTGGAAAAACCGGTTCCGGGTGATCACGAAGTCCTGGTAAAGATTCATGCGGTATCCATTAACGCGGCGGACTATCGCTCCATGCGTATGGGGATCATCCCCAAACGGAAGATCTTTGGCGCGGATATTGCGGGGAGGGTGGAAGCTGTTGGCGCAGCCTGTACAACATTCACTGTTGGCGAGGATGTCTTTGGAGATATCTCAAACTGCGGGTTCGGCGGTTTTGCCGAGTACGTGGCTGTACCGGAAAACCTGCTGGCTTCCATACCGGCCAGTGTGTCTTTCGAAACGGCATCTGCTCTCCCCATGGCTTCGCTGACTGCTTTGCAGGCTTTACGCAATCAAGGTGAAATCAAAGCCGGCCAAAAGGTGTTGATTTGCGGCGCAGGCGGGGGTGTGGGTACCTTTGCTGTGCAACTGGCCAAACACTTTGGTACGGAAGTCACCGCTGTATGCAGCCCAGCCAATGTGGAGCTGGTCCGCTCCCTTGGCGCCGACCATGTGATCGACTACACCAAAGAGGATTTTGTCAAAAGCTCACAACGGTATGACCTGGTTTTGGGCATCAACGGAAGTCATTCACTTTCTGTCTATAAAAGTATTCTTGCCCCTAAGGGAATATTTGTCGCAGTCGGCGGTGGGCTCTCCCAGGTAATCAACGCCATGCTTTTTGGTTCAATCCTGTCCATGGGCGGTAAGAAAATGCGTTTCCTGGCAGCCAAAGCGGACACAAAGGATTTGGCGTTTGTGATGAGTCTGGTGGAAGCAGGGAAGATCAAGCCGATCATAGACCGCCGCTATCCGCTGGAGAAAACCGGGGAAGCCATGCAGTATTTATCCAAAGGGCATGCCCGCGGGAAGGTGGTGATTCAGGTAGTTCAAGAAGAATAAACAGAAATACCAATGGAATTATTCCATCGTCAAATACAACAATCCCTCCAATGGGTATCCATCGGGGGGATTGCGTTTGTGACAAAGTTCTGGAATGTTCTGCTTGTGGTTGCGTATAAAAAAGAGGGAAGACTCTGGGGGAGGCTCGAAACCTGTACACCAAGCAATCAACACGCCACGATCTCTTTGATCATGAACTCTTTTCCGCTTAGCACTTCCCAATCCGCTGCTGCGCAGGTCGGGCAAGCATCCCTATGCTGAAGCAGGTTGAAGATGGTGCTGCAATGACTGCAGCGTGCAATCCCCGGTATGATCTCAATTTTCAATTTCGTCTCTTGCAGCAGGGTGCCGTCCACAGCGGCCGGATAGCAGGCCTCAATGTATTGCGGCACCACAGGAGAGAGCTCCCCCACCTGGAGTACCAGCGTTTCCACCTGGGTTACGCCGTTCTCCATGGCAAACTTCTCAACAGATCTGACGATGTTAAACATGATTCCTAATTCGTGCACAAGCTCACCTGTTTAGCTATAAGTTACTGCCACTTAATAGTTTTCCATCGAATGTTGAGATTGCCTACCCCTACGGAGTACAGGCCGGGCAAAAAGCGCCCTCGCAGTAACATCCGTGTTGTGTCATTGCGAGCCCCATACGGCACTGTCTTTAGTTCATTTAGGCGGGGCGTGGCAATCTCCACGCCGGATTGGTATAGGTGTCTACTATTACCAGTACCTTCAATACTTGCAGGGAGATTGCCGCGGCCCTACCATTTGAACTCATAATATAACCATTTGGGCCTTGCAATGACACTCAATCTTGTCTTGTCGTTGCGAGTAAATCTACAATGCTTATGCCCTTTATTCGAATTAAATTGGGCAAATGCGAGAAAAAAACCATCCTTCTCTTTTTTTTCTAAGGAGCGAGCGGCTTGTACTCCGCAGGGGTAGGCAGTCTCCACATTGGATCGAAAGATACCCCAAACATTTCAAATATTAACGAATGACATTCATTGGCAAAGTTATAACATTCGCAATTGCACATAATACAATACTAATTCTTAAAAATCGAGTTGATCGATTTGCCAACCTTTTTAACGGCGATTTTTACTTTGCGTTTCAGCAGTTGTTTGACCACAACCGGCTTTAGATCCTGAAAGGCAACCCCGGCCCCATCGTATTCCCGGACGAGGGAGATGGCGTCGAATTTACACTTTGTGGTGCAAACGCCGCAGCCCACACACAGGGTTTCATCCACCACGGTGGCGCCGCAGCTCAAGCAGCGCTGGGTCTCTTTCACCACCTGATCCTGGGTAAAGGTGACGCGCAAATCTTTGAAGGTAAGTTTGGATTTGGCTCCGTCCACGTGCTCGGCTTTTTGCCGCGGCAGACGATCGTAACCGTCCAGATCCAGCTCTGTTTTATCCAGCGCATTATACTCGCGCTTGCTGCGCCCGATGGTCAGGCTTTGTCCGGGATGGACAAAACGATGGATGGAGATCGAAGCCTGCTTGCCTGCTGCGATGGCATCAATGGCAAATTTGGGGCCGGTCAGGGCGTCACCGCCGGCAAAGATGTCGGGTTGTGCGGTCTGGTAGGTCATTGGATCGGCTTTGATGGTTTGGTTTGGGTTCAATTCCACGCTGGAACCAGCTAACAGATTCCCCCAATCCATGGCCTGTCCGATGGAGATCAGAACAAAGTCCGCTTCCACCAGTTTGGTTTGGCTCTCATCATAGGTTGGGTTGAATTTACCGTTGGCATCAAAGACGGAAACACATTTCTTAAATTCTACATCGGTGACATGCCCGTCCTTGGTGATGAAGCGTTTTGGCCCCCAGGAATTATTGATGGCAATATCTTCCGATACGGCTTCTTCAATTTCTTCATCCAGCGATGGCATCTGCTCGCGGTTTTCAAGGCAGTACATGTCCACCTTTTCGGCACCCACCCGGGTTGCACTTCTGGCTACATCGATGGCCACATTACCGCCGCCAATGACGATCACTTTGCCTTTCAGCTTGACATCTTCACCCAGATTTACGCTGCGGACGAAATCAACCCCGGCAAGAATGCCCTGGGCGTCTTCGCCCTCGATGTTCAGTTTCCGGCTGGCCTGCGCGCCGATGGCCAGGTAAAAGGCCTCGTAGCCCTGGGCTCTTAAGTCATTCAGGCTGACGTCCTTGCCAACATCCACGCCGACCTTGAATTCAACCCCCAGATCAGACAACACATCAATTTCCGCATTCACCACGCTTTTTTCCAGACGGAAGGAGGGAATGCCGAGGGTCAGCATACCGCCCAGCGCTTTTTGTTTTTCAAAAACGGTGACTTTGTAGCCTTCAATCGCCAGATAGTAGGCACAGGAAAGTCCCGCAGGACCGGCACCAATGACGGCTATTCTTTTGCCGTACTCATGTTTGATCTTGGGAATGAAGTGATTTTTTCTGTCCAAATCCTGATCGGCGATGAATTTCTTGATTTCATCAATCGCGATGGGATCATCCAGATCGCCTCGGGTGCAGGCGGATTCACAGCGTCTCGGGCAGATACGTCCGCAGACGGCCGGGAACGGGTTTTCATGCTTGATCAATTCCAATGCCTCGAGGTATTTTCCCTGGGCAGCCAGCTTGATGTAGCCCTGGATGGAGATATGCGCAGGACATTCTGTTTTGCATGGGCTGGTGCCGGTATCGACCACGTCCTTGCGGTTATAGCGGTAATTGGCATTCCATTTGTCCGGACCCCATTTGGTATCACGAGGGGTTTCCCGTTCCAATTGAATGATCGGCGTATCGCCGCAAATTTTCTGTCCCATTTGTAAAGCATTCACCGGACAGGCTTCCACACATTCGCCGCAAGCCACGCATTTCTCAATATCGACATGCGAGACGTAATTGGAACGCACCATATCCGTATTGATGAACATCTCGGCGGTGCGCAGGGAGAGGCAGGAGCATCCGCAGCAGTTGCAGATGGCGTGCGTCTTTCCGGGGCCGTCGGTGTTGGGGATCTGATGCACCAGGCCGTTTTCTTCCGCGCGCTGGATGATTTCAAAGGCTTCATCGCGGGTGATCTCACGGCCTCTGCCGGTGCGGATGTAGTACTCCGCAGCGTGACCCATCTGAATACACATATCTTCCTTGAGATGGCCGCAGCCCTCGCCCATGGATTCTCTGGCGGTGCGGCAGGAGCAATCCGAAACAGAGAAGATGGTATTGTCATGTAAATATTTAGAGACTTCTTCGTAGGAGGCTTTGCGGGAGTTGCCGTCAATGGCGCTTTCGATGGGGATGACGCGCATCAAACCGACCCCCACCGGAAAATTACCCGCCGTGGCCGGTCCGCGTACGCGGCCGTAGGCTTCAAAGGACTCGGCAATCTGCGGATATTTTTTGACATTTTCCTTGTTGTTGGTCATCATTTCCATGATGCCGGGGATCCAGGTGTCGTACCAGTACTTGTCAACGCCGTCAATTTTGTTAACGAAACAAACCCCAGCCATGGAGAGCGCCCATAACAGTTCGGAGGTCTTCTCCACCGGTTTTCCGCACAGTACAGCAACTTCTTCGGCACTCTGTGGTTTGCGCATCTCAAGGCACAGGGCCACTTCGGCCATTTCTTCTGTGACCACGGGTTCGAGAATCCGGTATTCCGGGTCAGTGGCTTGAATGCCGGCTTTTGAGCCCATTTTTTTTCTGCTGACTTTGTTGGCAAATTCCAATACTTTTTCTTTTACAGCCATGAAGGGTTCCTCGCAGTCCTATGATTTTATAGTTCTTTCCAATTTTTTACTTCGGTACGAATCCAATCAGCCCATTCACCGATGCCTTGACCGGTTTTGGCGGAGATCGGAATAATTTCAATGTTCGGATTTAGTTTCTTTACCCGCTCGCTGGCAGCCGCCAGATCAAAATCAAAAAAGGACATGGCGTCTATTTTGTTGATCAACAAGACATCCACGATGGAAAACATATGCGGGTATTTCAGGGGTTTGTCGTCCCCTTCAGGGACGCTCAAAATCATCGCGTTTTTGGCCGCGCCGGTATCAAAATCCGCCGGGCAGAGCAGATTACCGATATTTTCCAGGATGATCAGATCAAGTCCCTGGGTTCCCATTTCGGCCAGACCCTGTTGGGTCATGTTGGCATCCAAATGACACATGCCGCCGGTATGGAGCTGGATGACTTTGGCGCCGGTCTGCGATATGGTGCGGGCATCGACGTCCGAATCCACATCGGCTTCCACCACGCCAATACGCATTTCATCTTTCAAGGCTTCAATGGTTCTGACCAGGGTGGTTGTTTTCCCTGAACCAGGAGATGACATTAAATTCAATAAAAAAGTCTTGCTCTTTTTTAACTCTCCCCTGAGCAATGCGGCCTGACGGTCATTGTCATCAAAAACGCTTTTCTTGATTTCGAAAATTTTGTAAGCTTCCATCCCATTCACCTCTAAAGGTTTCAATCCAACTTTTGTCTACAGCATGGATGATAATTGGTTCCGGTGTGCGGGTTGTTTGTAGTAGAGAGGGACTAAGCCACAAATCCGGGTGGATTGCGGCGTAGTCCCTGGTTTTTAACCAATTTTGTACCCTGCGGTTGAGCTGACTTTACTTGAGCGCAGCTACCTGTTTGTAAGCGGGTAAATCTGTATAAATCTCTTCTTTGAGTGGATTGCGTTTGGTCTTAGCGATTTTGTAAATTTCGTATCCCAGTACGGCCACATTGGCAGCCAGGGCCAGGGCACTGACGATCCACAGGGCAGTAGGGTTATGGGATGACTTGACCGCAAACTTGGAAGTATCCACGAAACTGGGGAAGGTCATCACGAACATCATCCAGATGCCCAGGGTTTGGGCACGGTGCTGCAGCCAAGCGCCTTTTTTAATGAAGAAGGCCGGGATGGTGCAGGAGACGAGCAGGGCAGCGCCGGCATAAAAGGCATGGTCGGAGACGCAGTTGTACACATAGGCAAAGTTCCAAATGTCATAGGCGATGATCCAGAACCAGAGCATATCCGGCCAGAGCATGTCCTTCTTTTTGTCCTTGCCGATGAAGATGCCCATCCAGCCGGTGATGGTGATGATGTTGATCAACCCGGCGATGCCGTTCATGATATTCCATGGGCCGCCGATAGTGATGACACCGTCTACCAGACCGTTGACATTGACGCTTTGAAAATCACGCACCACGGCTTCGAGAATGTTAAAGGCCAGAATAAAGGGCGGAAACATGAGCGCGAATTTGTTGCTGCTCCAGCCTTTAAGATTGCGAATAGCCAGAAAACCCAAACAACCTGCCAAAGCGGAATACACTTTAGCCCAGTGGAACCAGGTGCCGACACTGGAACCGGGAACAGCGGTATGATTCCAGACGGTGAACGGCAGGATAGCAGGCAGAACCAGGAAGATGGCCAGAGCAAACCATTTGTTGATACGCGCCAGTTCGTTGACCAGGATGAGGCCACCCAGAACGACAAACCACATCAATGCTGAATACCAGGGAATTGATTCAAATAAGAACATTGTTAGTCTCCGCCAAAAGATGTATGATGATTAAAATACCTAACACTTGGTATGTTTATAATTATAGAGACTAATAAAAGAAAGTCAATAAGGGGCTGGTTTTTTGGTAGAATAACTCTGGAGAATGGCTATGAATAAAGACGGCAAAATGAAAATCATAGAAGCGGCTCAACGCCTGATCGCTCAGCAAGGGGTGGAAAAAACCTCCATGCGCAATATTGCGGTGGAAGCGGGCATCACCACCGGGGCTATTTATTATTATTACAAAAGCAAGGAAGAGTTGCTTTATGACGTGATGGACTATGCTTCGGCCATTACCGCCGAGATTATGAAGATGCGTTCCAGCCCTGAAGCCAAGCCGGACGAGGTGCTGGATGAAATTGCCCGAAAAGTGACCCAGCAATTAACCAATAACCGCCTCTGGAACCTGCGCTTTTACCTGGGTTCCCAGGCTGCCCTGGGGGATGAAACCCTGCGGGCACGGTTTGCCAGCAATTATGCCGCCCAAACCCAACGCACCGCGGATTTGTTTAATTATGTCTTTAACACCCCCCCGCAACCTCAGGACCTGTACGTGGCTTCCTTGATGGTGGCTGCGCTGGATGGGATTAACTTCCAGCAGTTCATCGGCGCCCTGCCGGTGGAGATTGAGGAGCTGGCCCGTATTTATAACGAATTTTTCGCCTACGCCGTGCCGTTATTCCAGAAGAATCTGCGCGATATTCACCGCTTTGATAATTTGCAAGGGGAGTGAAATTTAGGAATTTGCATAGGGCGCTGGCAGAGTACTGATCCGGTAAAGCCCCCTCGGTCCCCCGTCCACGGGGGATGAAAAGCGGGATGGTTTGTTGCGCGGTGACGAATAAAACCATCCGGTCCTGCAGTCCGTAGGGTGGGATCGCTTGCCTGCCCCATTAGGGGTGATCCCACCGAATTCCATAGGAGAACCGATTCGATAGCAGGGCAGTCTGATTCCTGATCCGGCGTTCTGGTGGGTCAACAAACTAACTTACCGAAAAAGTTGTACTGATTTATGGGAGGAATTTGAACCCTTGGCTCCTTGACCTGGACTCGACGTGTACCCCGAAAGGGGTAACCAGGAACCTAGCGCCAGGTTAAATGGTTCAGGGGGAGGGATAAATTCAAATTATTGCGAGAACTTATCCATATCGGGATAAACAAATTTATTCAATTCATCCCAAAAGCGAAAACTAATATGTTGAGAAAGCCAAGCATGTTTTTGAATTTCTGATATCACATAAAAAAATGCAAATACATCAGGATTATCATGTTCTGTAAAATAATATTGATCTTTTGGTAAAGGTTTCCCATCAAGAGTCGTATTTTCTTTGGTTTTTACTGCAAAATATTTACCTAAGACATGGATAATATTCGGGCGTTTAGATACTGGGATTTCTGGATTATTTTCATAAAATGAATATACTGCATTATGAGCTGTATCTATCGATACTCCATCGAAAGCAAAAATTACTTTTAAAGGCCAATCCTCATAATCGTGAATTGGTAAATATGGATTCATCATACCTGAAGTAATAGTTTTATCAGGAATAGAAGCCATATTTAGCAATGTATCATTGATTTCCTTAGAATCTAAAGATGATTTTATTGATATCGTTGAAAGTGTGCCATCAACCATTGCGAATGATTTTCCTGATCCATTTACAATATGAAAATTGAATTGTGGACTGACATGAGATAGAACGAGCAAATCCATTTGTTTGGATTCATTACCATTTTGATCAAAAAGGTAACCTCCTGACACAATTTTACAACTAGAAGGTAAATGATCCTCCAAAAAACGTTTATAAATATTTTCTCTGGATAATCCTTTATCTGCTGGATTCGGAAATATTGAGGCACTATTTGAGGAGCCTTGTAACACATTGGCGACTTGTAGAAAATATTTATTGAGTCTATTGTAAAAATTATTCATTTCAAATATCCTCCCATAAATAACTATTCTAAAACACTCAGCTTTGGTCAAGAAACCTGATTAACTTAAGATAACGGTAATTATGATAAGTCTAATTAAAAAGGCTGTAGAAAATTGCAAAGAGTGAGGCGAAAAAAGCAATCACTGTAAATACATCTCTTACTATTTTCACACTATTGCTATCACGAAATTGAAAATACCTGTTCTTCTTATATTCTTCTTCACCTTTGGAAGTAAATGGATAACCTATTGAATAATAATATTGCTTACTATCTGCACTTATTGAAGTCATATCCTCAAAAGCATCGGTATTGATTATTCCCTGTACAAACCATCGATCAATTATTAATTGTTCCTCTTGAGAGAAATCTTTTTTAGTTTCTGCTGGGTTTTTATGGATATTAATGAGTTTATTTGCTAGCACTTTTTCTTTTTTATCCATTTTATTTCCTCCACTATAAACAACTTAAGAAGGGCAATATTTTAATAGTTAAGATAAATTTAGTTATCGGAGCCAATTACATTTCATAATTTTCCCCAAGCCAGTATACAGAAAAAACCACTACCTTCAACTATTATACACATACCCCAATAAAAAAACTTCCCTTACTTACCCCACAACCAACCCCAACAGGGCAGAAAAATACACCCCGCTTTAGAAATCCGGGGCGCGAAAAAATCTGTGGCAGGTATTCCGTCCCTCGCGCTGTAACGCACCAAAATGTAATAAATAGATACGGTGGATTCTGGGGATTGATTACGGAATGATTCATCCTGTTTTAATCCCCTTTCACTCACCCACAGATCTACCCCATCCCAACAGAAGATGGTATTCAATAATCCTGAAAATCATCTACCGATTATGGTCCTGTAAACCACGACATTTATTGAAATCCAGGAACATCCCAAGCGGGATGTTCCTGGATTCTTTCACCTTACGGAATCACAATACCATCTAATTGACCGCTCAGACCGGGAATGCGGTAGGTTTCGCAGCTATCCGGCGCCAGAATAACGATCTCGCCATCCTGATTTTGCTCAGTCATAACACCCACTCCCAGCAAATTGCTATCTTTACCCCAGACAATACCGCTGAGAGCATTGCCGGGCTGATCCAGCAATAAGCGTACAGTATTGCCATCCATGCTTTTTATGTATACGCTCTTCATATTCCGGTCACGATAGGCAACCCACTTTCCATCCGGTGAAATTGTCGGGATGGGTGCTTTTAAGGATGAATTGTTCAATAAGAAAACATCCTGCGTAGTGCCGCTGTTCACGTCCACGGTCATTAATTCAAATCCCTCTTCACTGGCAGACGGAATGGCATAATATACCAGATTGCCGTCCTGTGACCAACCGGCAATGGATTCATAGCCCAAATGGGTCAGTTGGCGCAGGGCGCTGCCATCTGCCGCCATGACATACACGCCCATGTTATCTCCATAATACTTAAAAGCAATATGGCTGCCATCCGGCGACCAGCGAAAATCCATGCCGATAATATTGGTGAGTTGGCGGCTTTCCCCGCTTTCCAAATTCAAGAGCGCGGCATTTTGCTCGCTGCTGTAAATCAATTGCTTGCCCATCCAGGCCAGCAGGCATATCCGCAATACTGGCGAAGCTATCGGCATTCCAACACACAGATGCATCCTGTGGGTTGGTTGGAAATTCCCGCTGAGTTTGCGGCTGCCATTGGGTTGTCCAATATTGCTGCTCGCTGGCCAGCACCAGATGGGAAAATATCAATGTTAAATCACCGGCAGGCAAGGTTTGATAAGCGATGCTCCTGAAGAATTCATCATTAGGACCTACTCCACCTCCCCCGCCGCCTATACTGGGATACCCTTCAATTTCCACACCCATTCCATATATCTCTTCATCGCCCTTGAATTTGAACGAGTATGACATTTGCAAGTCCACCGATACGGATTTCAGTATCAAGCTGTGCCCGGAAAGGGAAAACGTTTGATTCAGCTCCCACTCCTGCCCGGGCTGCGGATTCTCGCCGGCATTGAAAGCCATCTCTGTAGTTGCATCAGGTTCCGGGAGGCGCAGCTCCACCCCTGGAATACTGATTGAGATTGGGAAGGCAACACCAGCCCCTTTAAACTGGAATGAGAAAGGTATTTCTCCTGGCTGCAGGTCTATCAGTTCATATTCATTAATGTCATTGACGAATGTAGAAGAGACTTTGCTTCCCTTGGCATCCCGTAAAACCAGGCCACCGGTCTGTTCAATGCTTGTCCCTTCGTTTAATTGCTTTATTATCCCCACCAGAATATAGCCTTCTTCGATTTCGATCACTTTCTCCACCGATACCTGTGCAGCGGCTGGTTTTTTATTTACCTCGGGTGTGAGAATACCTGGCAGGCTGCTTTTCGTTGCCATAGCCGTCGGTTCGGGGGATACCTCCTGCACCGGCAAAATGACAAAATCCGGTGGGGCGGGGATAAATTTCAGAACCAATTGCCAATTCGTGGGAACAGTATCCGGCAGGCTGTTTTGAATACAGGGCAGCACAAACACGGCTTCATTTACCTGTGCAGGAATGGGCTCTTCATTATAAATATCAATGCGCGTACCATCGGCCAACAGCAAATAAGGTCGATCCATGCAGCCCACGGCAGATTCATCCCGCGAATAGGCCGAAAGCGGTACGGCGGCTACGCCATAATCCAGTTTGGTTTCATTGGCAGTCAGTACAACCTGATTGACGGAGACCGTGATGCCGTCCCGGGTAATCTTCACCGGCTCCGCCAAAATACGGATCTCCGTGCCCTGTTCCACCACGCCCACACCGGGGATATAGCCAAACCAGCGCAGGAAAGCGGCATACACTTTAGCTGGGCCGATGATCAGGGTCACGGCCAGGATCAGGCTCAGCACAGCCAGGGAAATGGCCCAGGCTGGCCGTCGGATGAATCCGGCTGTTGCTTTTCGCTGCCTCGGCTGCTCAATCGCTTGCTGCTGAATGCGCCGGTGCAGGGTTTCAACAAACTCCGGCCGGATGGGCGGGATGGCAAAGGACTCGATCAGTTGTTCTTCAAATTGCGGGTTGATCATCCACTCACTCATGGGAAGCCTCCGCCTGGCTTTGTAACCGGGCCAGTAACCGGTACACTGTTTTCTTCACCGTATCTTCTTTTCGCTGGATCAAATCCGCTATCTCCGCAAAACTCATTTGAGCTAAAAAGCGCAGACGGAGCAACTCGCGATCATCTTCAGGTAATTGCTTAATCATCTGTGCCAATTGCTGGGCTTGTTCGGATTGCATCATCAAGAGCGCCGGATCATCCCCAGACCCCAGGGAATCCCAATCCTGCAGAGGTGTGGTCTTCATGCTGCGGCGGAAATGATCAAAGATTTTGTTGCGCGCAATGCCAAATAACCAGGCTGCGAAACAGTCATCCTGGCGTAAGCGCGGAAATGACTCATAAGCGGCCAGAAAAGTCTGTGCAGTCACATCCTCCGCAGCCGGTACATCGCTCAGATGGCTGTAAACATACCGGTATACCCGCTCTACATACAATTGATATAACTCGCCAAACTTGTTTGGATCATGTCTAGCTTCTTGCAACAAGAGTGCTTCTTCTGTTGGGGAATTCATGCGTGTGTTTCTTTGTTCTGTCATCAATTTCCTCACCTGTCCCTTTAATGCCCAAACCAGGGTTTCGTTGAATCTCAGTAGTTAAGTCGCGGAAATCTGGTAAAAGGGACAAGTCCCTTGGGGTAAAGTGCCCCAAAGGGTAATGTGCCCTCACAGGGTATTATCACGGCGAGGAGCCAATAATGCAAGAATCACGGCAGGGAATAAAAACTCTCCCATTTCAGGGAGTGTTTTTAGCAGGATAAAATATGTGGTTCAGCTCAGGCTGTCATCCAGGCAATTCTCAAAGAAAATCACAGTGATCAGGAGGGAGGTAAGGCAATCTTACGGACTTTATTTTTTCTTAAAGATGCGTTTAAAAGCATAAGTTGCCAGCAAAACCAGCATCACACCCAGCACGAAGGCTTTTAGGATGGTATCCAGAGCCAGGGCATTGAAATTCAGATTTCCTATAAACATCACTAGGACGAATAAAAATGCCAAAATCGTGAACAGCGCAAACACTTTTTTACCGCGCAGTTCAATTGCGATTATCCCAGCCGGCAGCATAAACAGGACGAATGACAGGAGCAGGGTAAAGATCGATTGATCAAAGGTCCCTTTAATGACAGGGGCCAGAACGAGATACAGAATGGTAAAAGTATAAATTCCCAGATAAAACCATTGCAGTTTTTTCCCCATGGTTGAGTTCCTTATTTTCGCTTGATAATTAATAGCCATTTTGAGTCAGGATAAGAATGAGTCCTGATCCTAATATATCCATCATAGCGAAATCCCAGGAAAGGGAATATACATAAAACTGGAGGATTTCCTAGTAAAAACCTTCGTGCCGGAAAGTAGGATGGGAGATCTTTACCCATCCGCAATTCAAATCAGAGATTTCCTCATCACCCAATCACTTTGGAGTTCCTCGCCCATGCGAAAGCTATGTTCCCCAACAATTTTAAAACCCATTCTCTGATAAAAGGCGATCGCTGAGAGATTCTTTTGCCAAACCCCCAGCCAGGCGCTGGTCTTGCCCATTTCCAGTGCTTTTTGTAGGGCGAATTCGATCAGCACGCGGCCCAGTCCCTGCCCCTGGAAATCCCGGTGCACATAAATCCGTTCAATTTCCAAGGCCTGTGGATCCTGCAGATCGGATTGGGCCTTGGTATCGTTCAGCTTGAGATAGCCGGCCAGATCGCCATCGACTCTTAAAAAATAAAACTGGCTGTGCGGATGGCTCAATTCGTCCAGGAATTTTTCACGGGTGAAGGCTTCTGCCAGATAGGCATTCATGGTCTCCGGGGTGTTCATGGCCGCAAAGGTGTCGTTGTAAGTTTGAGCTGCCAGGGTCAGCAGGGTTTCTACATCTTCAATTTGGCAGCGGATCAGTTCAGTTTTCATAACACCTACGGAGGATTTATAACACTACTCTTGGACTCATACACAGTTAAGGGCGCTACTAGCAGCTCCTAACCATGGTCGTTAAACGGATATTTTTCAAGAACCTGCGCGTGATCCTGTCTTTTACGTTCACCCCAGACCGACGAAAGCTGCGTCAACAGCTTTTCCTGGCGGGCAAACAGGCTGCGACGAAAATCCTGTTGCTTCTTCCGATGATATTTGGCATACGTACAGGCCATGTCAAATGTTACCCCATCAAAAACATGATACAGGATTTCGTCCAAATCAAAGCTGGTATGGCGTTCAGTTTCATTTCCCCGCTCGGAGACCACAAAATGATAGCCTCTGGCATCCCGTTGAATTTCCGGACGGGCGGACTCTTCAGAATACCCGTAGGTCGGCAGCAGGTGCGGCGGCGCCCCAAGCTTTTCTGCCAAAGCTTCAATCCTGGATTTAATTTCCGATAAATCCTGGTCCATAGACACTTTGTCCTTTTGCAATGAAATTAAAAATGATTTACCCTACCAATTCCTGGGCTATAGGTTAATACAACATTTCCGTTTATGAAGGACCGCGAGTGGGTCAACTGTAGGTTTACCTGACCGGTGATGCCTTCAAACAGAGTCCTGCCTTTGCCCAGTACAACGGGAACCACAACAATCTGAAATTCATTAATCAAGCCGTGGCTGGTAAATTGGGAGACGATGCTGCCGCTTCCCAAAATGGTCATATCTTCCCCTGGTTCGTTCTTCATGCGCTGCATCTCTTGGATGATGTCGCCTTTCACCAGGCGGGTATTCTTCCATAAGGCCTGTTCCATGGTTCTGGAAAAGACAATTTTAGAGCGATTGTTCATGCCTTCAGCCACCACCGGCATCTGCTGGGCGGCAAGGGGAGTCGGCCAATAGCTGACCATCATTTCATAGGTGATCCTGCCGAAGAGCAACATGCCGCCGCCGCTGGCATTGCCTGCCACAAAAGCATCCCATTCCGGATCGGGGCGGGGGTTATGGGCAAAATCCATCCCGGCGTTGGCATCGCAAAAGTAACCGTCGAGGGACACTGAATTAAAAACGCTTATTTTTCGCATGACCTTTCTCCACTTGCTGATGATTCAAAGTACAGCGTTTTCGGGGATTGTTACTGGCTGACCGGCTCAAACACCATGATGGGGATGGGACGAGTGGTCATTTTCTGATAATCCATATAGGGCGGATGGCGTTCGGTGACGAACTTCCACAGCCGGTCTAACTCCTCGCCCTCGGCTTCATGGGCCAGGACTGGAATCGTCTTGCCCTTGATTTCCAGGCTGGCATGCGAATCATTCTTTAAATTGAGATACCAGGCGGCGTGCGAATCCTTTCCCCAATTGGAAGCGACGATCAGGAACTTGTTTTCGTAGTTAAAATAAGCAATCGGAATCGCCCGATCCTGGCTGGATTTGCGCCCCAGGGTGTGCAGGATGAGGATGGTCTGCTTACCCAATTGACTGCCAATCCGTCCACGGCTGAGCCGCAGCAGCCCGGCGTTGACGGCCATGAAACCTTTGATGAAGGTATCTTTTAAAGAGGGTTTATTTTTATCCATGATGTGATTATAGAATAAATGGAAAGTCAATGCACCACGAATTTTTCGTTCAACTATATCTCATACAAGTTTCACATGCGAAACCTTCCTGCATACCTCTTTATCTATCTATTCATATGCAGAAAAGTTAAAGCCCAAGGAAGCATTATTTCCTTATGGAAAATTATGCTAAGATCTAATAACGGATTGTTTTCTGGATGAAAATCAACTCTTCAAACCTGTTTTTCGCTCAATAAGAAAATACTTTGTCCATCAAACACGAAATATGAAAAGTTGTTTGCACATACGAAGGGTCATGCCAAACAAACTTTCAGAGGATCAAGGAGATTCCAAGCATGGGGACATCAAGAAACAAGATTCAAAACTTGATCAGTGTGTTCATTTGCACATTCTGCTTGATTTCGTGTACGGTTCTGTTTCCAGGTTCATTGATGGACAAGTCAACAGCGATCGAGACAAAGGCTTCCGTCACCTCAGAAATCACACAGCATCCAGTTTCAACAGATGGGGCAGCGATCCCAGTCCAAAAAGTTCAGCCTACCCTCACTATTGCACCGCTGCAAGCCGAAACAATTCCACAGGAACAGACAGCCCCTCCCCTTAACCCGTTCATCATGAAAAGCATTGTGGTTTCAGAGATGCCCTTCAATCCGGGCGGTGGATCCGGGGCAATGCTTGCGATCCCTGGACAGATCTGGATAGGTACATTTTTCTCGGGTTTACAACAATGGGATCCGCTGACTGGAGAACTTATAAGGACTATCTCAGGGATTGAGGCGACGATTTTTTTTGATATTGAATTGGAAAACAATCGCTTGTGGGTTCTCGCCAGCATCGAGGATCCAACGCAAGCGGAAATTCTTTATGTGATCGAATTGCCCAAGGGCGAGATTGTGAAGGAAATCCCCATAGGCATGGAAGGCGATTATGGCACAGCGCCCACTCAGCTTGGGCGCTCGCCGGGGAAAATATGGGTCAACTTTGGGATCGTTGATACAGAAACCCTGGCCTATGAATCATTGCCAGATGGTCTACCCAGCGAAGCTCATTTTGTTTTTGACGGCGAGCAATGGATGTGGATTACAGGCAGTTGGTGCGATGGCTGCCGGCATGATCTGTGGCTGGTCAATGCGAAGGATCCACTGGAACTTAAAGATCAACAGAATTCAGGCGTGCTTGATACAGGGGTATTAGGCGAACCTCTGACCCTGGCAAACGGCAACGTATGGTTGGTTGCGCACTACAATACTGCGGGCGGGTCGTATTACCTGGATGGTTATGAAATTCACAAGAGCAATCAACCGGAAATCCATATCGATGTAACTGATGAAATTGCCGGCCACGGTCAGGCAAACATTGCTGCCGATGACCAGATGGTCTGGCTGGAAGCCGAAGGAACCTTGATCTATTTTGATTCGTTAACCGGTCAAAAAATGGGGGAGTTGAGAGTGGGAGACACGGTTGATGACATCGGATTTGACGGAACCAACTTGTGGGTTTTATCCTCCGATGCGGGCTTGCTGCAGGTCTACCTACCCTGGGCATCTTGAGCAGGCAGTTCGTTAGTGGTTTGCGTGAAAGGGTGATAAATATTTATTAAAATAATTGCCAATACATCCATTCACCCACCAAATCTACATCTACCAATAATGCCGTTCGTCGACTGGCTAACCGTTGGTCAGAGATCGTGTGGCGTTTGTTGCATTACCATATCCCTTACGATGAAGCTTATCATTTGCAACACAATAAGATTCGTTCCCAACCTATTGCTGTTAAATAATTTCTATTTTCTCCTGGATGCTTAATGGAGTATTGGCTCTTCATCATATTTGTTTTTGATTAACCGATTTCTTTTTTACGGGTATCTATTTTATAGCTTTTTTGAGGTTTTCTCTATTGACAAAACTTATCCTACGGTTTGGATTACTTTGAGGAAAGTTTGTCCGCTACTTCATATCCATCTGCTGTTACTCGAAAAACTTCACCTTTGTAGCTTTGATCGATAATTAGACCTTCGTTTGCCAATAAATTGACGGCTTTTTCCCAAGTTGCTTCTGATCTTGGATTTCCTTCGTCTACAAAAACAACCTCATTTGTCTGTACAGTCAAACCTGATCCTGTACGTACTTTTAATATTATTCCATTTTTATCTTTTACCGCTTCTAATAATAGTGTCTTTGCTTCTTCTGATAAAACGCTAATAGCAGAAATTGTTGGATTTGTATTTTCGAAAATATTATTACTGATAAGATTATTAATCTGAGGAGTACCTAGCTCTTTTATCATGGTTATTGCGAGTTGACGCGAAAACTTTTCTTGAAAGTCCAGCAAACTATCATAATATTCAATTAATCCAGAATTTTTACAATAATCTTGGAAATCTTTTAGGGCTTTGTATTGATCAAGATCAACACTATCTAGGTGGACAGGTGTATTTGAAAAATAAATCATTGCTGGTTTACCGGCAGTGATATGTTCCTCAATTTCTTCAACAGTGCCACTAAGGGATTGACCAGTTGGTGTTCCCAAGCGAGTCCAAAAAACAGCAACTAATAGATCACAATCTGAAAGTACCTGTTTATTTATGATAGATTGGGCCCTATCACCCATAGCGGGAGCTGAATGTGTCTCCCATCCAATAGGCATTAAAACTGTTTTTTTGTCTTCAGAATTTACATCATTCCATTGTTGTAGGATTTGACGTACTAATCCTCGCTCGGAGTCGACATCACCAGGCGATGCTATCATTACTTTATATGCAGTTGCCAAATATGTCATGAATTAATCTCCTATAGTACACTTTCCTTAAGTTATTAATTATTCTATTCATCCATTAAAGTAAAGTAGTTAAAAAGATGCTTATAATAGAGAAACTCATCTATTTACTACATATAATAATATGAATGATGGTTCTTCGATTGTTATTTTTAAAAATGAAAATACGTTTTACTGTTTTATGCATGATAGATCAGGTGTCATAATATTATTTGGATCAATTACGAAAAAATATATTCTCTCATACGATGGTATTCCACACCAACCAAGTGCTGAATAATATGCAGTGGGTTCGGCAAAATAAATTCCAGGTTCTGAATATGATTTTGATTCAGAATACTGATATGTTTCTCCTGGTTTTAAAAGAATATCAGTATTCTTGGGAAAATCTAAATTTCCTCTATTACCATCATTCCATTCATCTTCTATTTCACATACTTTTGGGCCTCTGACTGCAACTTCAAGAGTGTTAATCGTAACTGGTACATCTCCAGAATTATTTATACCTACAGTAGCAGTAATTATTTCTCCAACATTTATGATTTGATAACCTTTACTGGAATAATTGTATGGACTGAGTTGGAAATCACCTAAACTTTTTATCTGTTTAGGACCATAAGATAAATTATATTGAGCAATTTCAGTTATTTTTATAGAATCATTCTTCGAGTTTTGTTCTAACAAAATACCCAATATTATTGATATGCTAATCAAAACAATAAATACAAATATTCCAATAAAAAAAATTTTGCGATTTTGTCTTTGTATCTGAGCAAAATTATTTTCACTCTCTTTTTTCTTCAATCTTTCTATATTATTTTTTTTCTGTTGGCTATAATCAATTTTTGGCGTTTTTGTGTTCGAAATGATAGATTTCTCTTTCTGTGGTGTTTTATCGGGTTTAAATAATCCTGCTTCTATTCCATGAATAAGTAACGATAGGGCATTCTTTGTAGACAAAATACGAAAACGATTTTTCGCTGTTTTCTCAACCATTTCTTTCCTTTCATCTGCATAATCGGAAATTCCGCGAATTGCAATCACTCTTGGTGCCGGTGTCCGAATTTGGGCTGCGTCATAGACACCAGCTGACTCCATCTCTATTGCAGATATCTTTCTGTCTACATCTTTTAACCATTCCGCAAAGACTTTTCCTTTACTAACCGCAGGACCGCTTGCTAATTTGCGATCATCACCTGCAAATAGATTAATCTCTTTCCGAATGGTAAGTCCATTAATAATCATGGATTTTTGAATTGGTTCATCTATTAATTGTGAAAATCGTGAAACACATTCTCCCGACCAAATATCATGATAATTCTTATTGTTTTTTTGAAAATTCTGAAAGTTAATAAGTAAACGACGAGATGTTGATATATTATTTCCAGATGTTTTAAATATCCATGACTCACCCGATGTTTCTGTTGCAGAATTTGCAAGATATTCCTCCACACTATCTGGTATAAAAACATCTCCTGGTTGAAAATCATCGGATATGGTTCCAGCGATCCCTAGTACAACGACATCGCGAATCTGAGCTTTTGAAAGAATTGCAGAAGTGACTGAAGCTGCATGTGCTATACCCATCTTTCCTGCTGGAACGACTCCTAATCGAAAATATTTGTTGCATTTTGGAGAAAATATTTCCCAGCAATATATAATAATTGCAATATCATCAAATTCAACTGTGGAATAAAAATTCCCCAATTTTGCTTCTAATTCATCAAATAAATAATTAAATTCTTCATTTAACGCTATGTAGAGTAAAATATCGATCTTTGGAATGTCAGTGCTCATATTGTCTCCTAATGATGAATTAAAAATGTTAACTTTCTATTCGGCAATAGAGTAGATATGTGAGTTTGTGACATTGAGATATGTGTTGGGCGCACTCACAATATAGCGAATTTGACATTAAGTTTAGGAAAGTAAGAAATTATTCTTGTAATTTATTTCTAATTATGCTGATTTCGATTTCCCACCATTATTTTACTCACAATTAATTATATTATAATCATATTCCACTCCCCGGCAACAAAAAAGACACCCTCAATCCGCACAGTTTATACTTTATGAAGGGCGTCTTTTCTACTCACACCACGAAACTAATTCTCTGCACTCCTAATGGCATACAACGCATATGCGTTCATAACCACATTATCCTGGCTGCCGTTGAGCTGTTTGCCCATAGGATCAGCTCTCTGCCATAAACCCTTCATGAAAAGCGACCGTGCCCTGCGGCATCTTACCGTCGAAGGACAGGGCAAAGAAGGCTTCCGGTGGGACGCCTTCCAGGATCAGGTCCGGCGTATTCACGAAGCCGAACTTGGTGTAATACCCCGGATGCCCGACCAGACAGCAGCCGCGGGCATGCACGTCCTTCAGGCGGGACAATCCTTCTCGAATCAGGGCTTTGCCGATGCCCTGCTGCTGGACCTCCGGTAGGACGGAAACCGGCCCCAGTCCGTACCAGTCCGGCGTGCCGTCCGAGAGGACCACGGGTGAGAAGGCAATGTGCCCAACCACCCGGCCCTCAACTTCTGCCACCAACGACAGGCTGAGGACGCCGGCTTTACGCAGCGCTTCAATCACAAAATGTTCCGTCTGGTTGCTGATTTCCAGGGTTTTGAACGCCTCGATGGTCACCTCAGTGATAGCGGTGATATCGGATGTGGTTTCGTTTCGGATGGTGAGTTTTGGGGTCATGGGTTCTCCTGGAACTTGGTGAATGATGAAATTACGACTAGAGGGGAAGACAGATGAATCTACCCTGCATACGGCCCACCTTTCGAGTGCTGCCAGCGCAACCGATTGGCTTGCGTATATTTATTGAGTGACTTGACCTTAAACCCTCATCGAGCCGCGGAATCCCCTGGCGCCGTAGTATGAATCCGCGCCGTTGTGATAGATGAAGACATGATCGTAACGCCGATCCCCGAAGATGGCACCGCCGAGCTTTCTAATTTCAGGAGGGGTTTTTAGCCAGCTCGAGGTCTTGGTATCGAAACTCCCCAATTCTTGCAGCACGCGATATTCTTCTTCGGTTAAGATCTCAATGCCCATGGCAGCCGCCATATCCATGGCGGTATCGTTTGGTTTATGTTCTTTGCGTGCCTCCAGCGCGGCTCGGTCATAACAAAGATTTCTGCGGTCTTTGGGTGTTTCTGCTGAACAATCAAAAAATAGAATTTCACCGGTCTTTTCATCGGTGCCCACAACATCCGGCTCACCGCCGGTGCTCTCCATTTCATGCAGGGACCATAGTTTTTCGGGATGCACTTTCAGTTTGGCTTGCACAGCAGCCCAAGCCATCCCCGGATGACGGTTCATGTTTTTCTCAAACCGATCTTTCAATGTTTTGAGGAGTGCTTCACCTTGCTCAGGTAATAATTCTTTTGAGTTACTCATAATATCGTTCATGGTTTTATCATAGCTTTCGCAAAGAGGGGTGTCAAGCACCTCCAGCACATGCCTTTAAACCTTCGGAACCTGATCAAAATAATTGGATTGTGGAGTGACTGCAGATGTTATTCTTGTTACTTGTCGCCTTCACCCTTATTTCGCCGTTCTGCCTTTATAATATTCCATGCATGAATGGCTTCCTGCAATGCAGCGCCGGGATGGTTTTTAAAGTATTCTCGGATGTGCCGATTGTATTCAAACTGGAGTGCAATACTTTTCTCCGCCTTGGGCTGCTGCTGTGCTGCCTCCCAGGTGATGATGGCTTCTTCCAGAGTCTTGCCAGTCCCAAAATGAATGAAATCCCGCATGACAGCATCGAAATGAAAATGCCGCCCAATTTCTTGCTCAAAAAATGTCCGTAATGCCTGGCTGCACCGCCACCCCGCGCCAATGACGCATTGACGGCTGAAGGTATTGGGCATTTCATCTGTGCGTTTGCTGATTTTCTGTGATGGTTTATTCTCTACTGAACCTGTTACCAGGAAGTGACAGATCCTGTCTGTTAAGGCTTGCTTGGAACCTGATGTAGGTAAACCCTGCGCACGCAAAAATCCAATCAGTTCATCTTTAAGCCAGTAATAACTCAAGAAATCATCCGGCGTTGTTTGTCGGTTCAGGATTGGACGTGTCATGGGCTATATTTCTCATTTCTTGTTAATAGAACCTTCCCCTTCAGGGAAGCTGGTGTCAGTCGTCTTGTGGAGAGGGTTTATTGCGGATGCAGGCCTGCATTTGCAGTAGTACCTTGCGACCTCCAGCATGGGTGTGCTTAAACGCTCAGAAGATCAAGGACATCATAAATGCAGGCAGCCAAACTCGACTATTCCGCCTGATAAAAGACACCACCGGGAGCACAGTGTCCTCCTGGGATAGATGCTTAATTTTGCTGCTTTTGATAGAGATTTTCGCCCTTTAAATTTATTTTGTTGGCAAATTGTAACCAAATGCTCCCATACTTGGTCCAGTTAGCCCGCTTTTAGCGCACGATATTTTCAGTATAACGCCACTCGCTTTTTTGTTTCTTTGGCTTTATACATTGCCGTGTCGGCATTTTTGAAAAGAATGTCTTCTGATTCTCCATCTTTAGGATATATGGCAATACCGATACTGGCTCTAATAGAAAAGGAGGTTCCATTAAACTCGCAGGGTTCAGCAATTTGATTTATTATTTTCTCTGCAAGGCGAATGACGTCAGCTTCTTGCTTGACTTTGAACAACAGGCATGCAAATTCGTCGCCTCCCCAGCGACTGACCAGGTCTTCACTGCGTACAGAAGACTTTAATCGATTTGCTACCATCTGCAGGACCTGGTCTCCCAGATCATGGCCATAGAAATCGTTTATACTTTTGAATTTATCGAGATCAATAAACAGGATGGCGAGTTTCCAACCGTGCCGTTTTGCCTGGGTCAACCCGTGGTCGAGACCCTGTTCAAATGACACCCGGTTTTGAAGACCAGTCAGCGTGTCCTGAAGCGCCATTTGTTGCGCTTCTTCCGTTTTTAACAGGGCTTCGGATAAATCGTCGCGCGCTTCGGCCAAATCAGTTTTCGTATCGGCGAGTTCGGATTCGATGATGATTCGCTCAGCCATTTCTTCGGCGAGTTTGACGTTAACCACATTCAAATCGTCTGCAGCTTTTGCAACCTTCTGTTCGACATCTTCATTCTGAATGAGGGCCTGTTTCATAACCTGAGCAGGGACATTATCTTGATTTAGAACTTCATTTACCAATGTAAGTTCACTGGCAGCCTTCTCTATAGTATCTTTTATATTCTCGTTTTTCTTTATCACGCCTCCAAGCGAAATTTTCTTGGCGGAATCGTTATTATTTAAATCTTTTGATTTTGATCTCATAAGGTTCTCTTTACTATTGAGCAAGCTAAAGGCAAGTGTTACCAGCAATGGCGGTACGAGATACGCCGCTTTGCCCGGAACTGGATTGAACCATGTTACCTGCTTGAAAACGCGGTTAGTTTCACCAGTCGTTTACATTTTTTCAAGATGGCAGACCATCATTTTTCTTAAAAGGACGAGGGAAGTGTCCTGAGAATGTTGGGTAAGGCAAAATTTAGAGTACGGGTAAAGCGCGCCAGGCAGGAGAATTTGACTTTACACAATTTTTTGCTGGCTGCCAAAACCTAAAACTATCTAATGTCCCTTTCCATTTATCGGCTGGATGGTTCATTGACGGAAGATCATTAGCAAACTCAAGTATTGCCTTCTCATTTATTATAATGCTTTTATCGGCGGCGATTCAATATGTTTCGACCCAGGGGTTTGTACCAGGAAAAGTTGGGGAAAACAGGAGATAGAAAATGATAGGCAGGAAAGCGAATCCATCCTTCGATCACTATCTTCGTTTAAAACAGGAGTCAGATATCTTGTAGAAAGATTTTAGCGAGGATACCCGCGTCCAACGCAGTGAGCAGCCCGCGGCCGGGCGTCTGATGCAGGGTACGTCTCGTACATCGGCAGCGCCCGCTCAGCGCAGTTCGCCGCCGATGGCTCGCAGGGACTCCAGGCTTAGGGGAAAATAGTTGGATTGATGCGCCATTCTGAACCTCCTTGCGGAATGGGGTATATGGGAAGCATTGTCTTCCATTTTTCATTCGATTTTCAAATTTTGTAGAATCCTTACCCTAATAGATTCCTTTCATTCTTCTATGTTTTACTCATCCTTGACCAGTTTGATCCCCATGACCAATATCCAGCAAAAGAAAGCGAATACGATGATGTATGGCACAAGGAAAATTGTCATGTTGTATCCTAATAGGGGGAAATTGCCAATCACGCCTTTATCAAAAAAAATATCCTGAATGAAATCCCATAAGGTCCAGAGAGAACCTGCCAGGCCAACTGGAATGACCAATATCCCGGTCATCAACTTACCCCATCGTGCATTGAAGAGCCATCCAATACTCATCAGAGACAAGTAGATAGTGACGCCCATTGCAACATAATTGGGCGACTCCATTCTCAGCGCGGCAATCACCAAGAATATCCCAATCGACAGCCCAATAAGGCTCAGAATGATCCGTAGAATGTTTTTCTTTGCCATTCAACCTCCCAAGGTTTGCCCTTTACATCTTCTGAAAAGACAGTTTTTTTGGTAGGTAGACGACCCACCGGTCTGATCGGTTGTGAAAATGTTTGGGTGGAAAACCACCTGCGAGGGGGCCTGGTCAGATAAGCACCTAAAAACCGCAGCCCTGTTTCAATCGACTGATTTTGGTTTTTCAAGGAATACTGCGCTGAAATTGATCTCCATTGCTAACTTTTAAAGTGACTTTGTTGGGCTCGCTTTTCATCATAGCATGGCAAATCATCATCCTCAAGATAGATCAGGAATTGTGGCGATTTTTATCAAAATCTCGTTTCGGGAAAGAAATCCTGGCACCCAGGGTGGATTGTAGCCGGCGATGATGAAATCACCTTCCGTTTTGAGATCCAGCTGATCGAGCCACTGACGCAGAAGTTCTTTATGCTTCTCGATCGTTTCCTTTTTGAAATACCCTGAAAAACGGATAGCAGACATTTGCTGTTCCGGTACAACGTTAAATCGAATGCTTTGGTCACCAGGGATCGGTAAGGTTTCGATGGTATATACAGCAGGCATGATAAAGGCAACCGTAAAC
>DHVR01000004.1 GCA_002412765.1 Leptolinea sp. UBA5203
ATGTTGCTGTATACAGCATGCCTCGACTCTACCGGTTTGGGGCGTCGTTTTGATTAACGACTTTTCCATATGGTTATAGCAGTCTCCAAAATTTTCTCCTTGCACGCTTTTCCAGAATCCGCTATGATGGGTAAAGTTGTAGACTTTATGAACAGTTCGGAGGCAGGATGATTAAGAACATCATTTGGGATTTTGATGGAACGCTCTTTGATACCTATCCTCCCATCGCGCGCGCCATTCAGCGAGGATTGCACCTATTAGGATTTGAATATGGTCTTGAAGAGCTCCTGGCACTCTGTAAAATCTCTATGACCCACTGTATACAAACCCTGGCGGATCAGACCAGCCTGCCTTTCGCCGAGATCGAAGAAGCCTTTGATCAGCAATATGCTTTGATCGCCTTGGAAGACCAACGGCCTTTTCCAGGCGTGCAGGATTTTCTGCAAAAGGTATTGGAACTGGGCGGCAAGAATATCATCATCACCCACCGAGGCAGCGGCACCCTGGAGAAGCTGCTGGCTGCCTATCATCTGGATGCCTATTTCAGCGGCTGTATCACCGCCGATGATGGTTTTCCGCGAAAGCCCAATCCGGCTGCCTTTTTTGCTGCTTTACAAAGCTATCATCTCAATCCTGCCGAAACGCTGGGGATCGGCGATCGTGCCCTGGATATTGAAGCCGCCCGGGGCGCTGGCTTGAAAACAGCCTTTTACGGCCTGCCTCCCCAGGATTTACAGGCTGATTTGGTGATTACAAATTATCAATATCTCCTCGACAGGCTCGCTGATTCCTGAAAACCGATAGAGTCCATTGTTTCACCCAAGAGATTGGCTTTGCCTCGCCCTTATCGGACAACCCTATCCAAAATTGGTATTCCATTTTAAAATCTTTTGTATGATTACTGGTTTTGTTAAACTCGGGGATTGAATCTTTTAATTCTGAAAAATAATTCCGGTTTTTATCACCTGCACTATCGGAATTCAGGTTGCCAGAAATCAACCACCACGGAGATTTTTTGATGAAGAAATATTTATCCTTCCTATTTTTGCTTGCCTCATTAAGCTTTTATCTGTCTGGTTGTGCTTCGCAGCCGGAAGCTCCTTTCCAGGGCGCATCCATCACCGGGGTGACGCTGAATGAAACTTCTCCCGGCCAAAACGCAAATTTCGTTATTTCGGTCACGGAAGCTCAAAAAGAAATCGGTTTAGATTTCTGGAGTACATTGACGAAAGGTGAGGTGACCATTCAAGTTCAAAACAAAGCCACCCAGGAAATTGTTTTTGAAGAGACGGCTTCCGCACCCACCAGCCATTTCAACACAACGTTCTCCCTGCCCACTGGGAAGTACGACTTGCTGGTAGTATGGAGCGGGCCGGTGGCTGGCACCTATAACCTGGAATGGCAGCCGGGAGAAATTAAAGCCCCGGATCTGAGCCCCATCATTCTGCTTTCAGGAATCGGTATGTTACTGGTAGGTCTGGCTTTCTTAATTTGGGGCATACGAGAGGGAGGCGCAAAAATAGCCCTCTTGGGCGGCGCTTTTTGGCTGGGAACTGTGATCGTCAAGTTTATAATCGCTGCCCTGCTCAATCCGCCCCTCTATCAATTCCTGACCGAAAAAATACCAGGGTTGCCCGGCACCGTGATATTCTCCATTTACGTTGGACTTTTGACAGGGATCACGGAAATTCTGATCACCTGGTTGATTTTACGCAAAACAAAATTGGGACAGAGTCTGTGGAAGAAAATATTGTCTTTCAGCTTGGGATTCGGCGCCACCGAAGCGGTGTTGTTGGGCGCTCTCTCACTGGTCAGTATGATCAGTGCTTTGATCATGACCGATCAAATTCCGGTTTCTCAACTGCGCAGTATCGCACTGGCCAATAACTTCCTGTATAGTCTCGCGCCCATCCTGGAACGATTCTTCACCATTGGCATCCATCTGGGTTGCAATGTGCTAATTTTCTACAGCATACAAAAGAAAGAAATGCACTGGTTCTGGTACTCGTTTGCCCTGAAATCCGGTATTGATGCCATTGCTGGGTATGCTCAAATGAGCGGACAACTGCAATCCACCGCCTTTATCTGGACCATTGAAGCTTTTGTCATTCTTTTTGGGTTGGTGGGATTCTGGTCTGCCCGATTCCTGAAACCTAAAATCCAAGCTCAGGAACCCGCCATCGGCGAAGGACCGGCAGAACCTGTTCTAGAATAAGGAGTTGCTTCCTAGGCTGCCGATCGGCAGCCTAGGTTTTATAATCAAAGCATAATAAAAAATTACAATTCTTACACATAAGAAGCACTTCTGATATATACTCCTGTTGAAGTGAGAATATATAAAATCAAAAACGGACATCCATGAAACTCCTATTGGTCTTCAGTTCCCCTAACGGCACCACCCGAACCACGGCCAATCTCTTGAAAAAAGCCTTCCTGCCCTATGGACACGAGGTCGAGATTTTGGACATTGGCCGGTCCCCCTGGCGCGAGAACCATGCCGACATTCTGCAAGAAATCCGCCACGCGGAAGTGGTCGGTTTTGGCAGCCCGGCTTATCACATGGATTTTTTTCAGCCTCTATTAAGTTTGTTCAACCATATGGCAGCCCAATCCGAACCCTTCCCTATCCGAGCTTTTTTCTTTCTGCCTTTCAGCGGCATCACGACTGGCAAAGCCTTTTTAAGGGCAACACGACAATTTCGCCGCATGCAAATCCCGGTCATAGGAGCCATCAAAATTCAGGCGCCGCATTTTCACCACACTCAGCCCTTCCCTACCCCGGAAACTGAACATCACATCCATACTTTTGTGTCCGAATTGGAAATAAAAAAGTATGCCCCCATCCCCTGGCAGATGACGGAGGACCAATTTAAGCCCTTTACCCCAAAGGTCCATGTTATTCGGCCGCTAATCCATTGGGTTGGTAAACTGCGGGAATTACCCATTACGATGGAACCTGCGTTATGTACCCGCTGCGGGAAGTGCATCCGCGAATGCCCGGCTGGTGCCATTCACAAAAACGGCCTGGTCCAAATTGAGGCCAGCCTGTGTTTGCACTGTTATCATTGTGTGGCGGCTTGCCCCAAGCAAGCCATCCATTGCCCGGTTGAGAAGCTGGATGCAATGATGCAGCGCAATATCCAAATCATCGGTCAGGAAATTCCGGCCAACCAATATTATGTATGACCCTGATACGAAGGTCATAAACAAGAATCGAGCATTACAAAAGACCAGGCATGAAATTTCCATGCCTGATCTTTTACTTTTACTATTTTGACAAAATAACCATCAGAGTTGCAGCCTAAGATTTATTTTGTAAAGAGGGTTCCATCTGATCCGGTAGAAACAAACGCCTCAGTCGATTCCCGATTGGCAGCTTGGCTACGACTTCCTTTATACTCAAAGTAAATAGCATCACACCCATCACCACGGGGGGATACAATTGAAACATCAAACGATCCGCAGAATAACGCAAATGCCATTCCAAATCACGGGGTGTAATCAGATAAATGGTAAAGAAACCCATCCAGGCGATTAATGTGAACGCCCCCATTAAACCGGTTTCCTTCTTTTCCTCCGCGGACATCTGACGACGCAAAAGGACCATTGAAGCGATAAACACAGCCAGAATTGGAATCTCCCACCCGCCCCAGAATAAGACTTCCTTGCCAAGAGCAGTAAGAATCACGAAAACTCGATCCAATTGCAGTAAACGTCCCCAATCAAAACCAACAAAAAGATCATTTTGAACGGACATGTTGGCTTTAAAAATAAACACCGTCAGTAAAGG
Organism: Leptolinea sp. UBA5203; assembly: GCA_002412765.1. Lineage (GTDB taxonomy): Bacteria > Chloroflexota > Anaerolineae > Anaerolineales > Anaerolineaceae > UBA5203. Next base: position 3,791 of record DHVR01000004.1, read on the forward strand.
CAGGAAAGCTCCCAACCACCAGGCTGCTAATTGACCCATCCTGGTTTTTGTCAGTTGATTGCGCAATATCCATCCATTGGCCAAAAATAAGGCTACAACGAACAAGAGTCCTTCATTCTTTGTCCATGCCGCCAGACCTGCCATAAAGCCAGACAGGGCAGCATAACGCCAATGGTTTTCACGATATGCAAGGATCATTAAGGTTATCGCAGCCAGTAAATAAACGGATAACGGTATATCCGCGGTCTGTCCACTGCCAATCAAAGAAAGATAAGGCGCCCCGATTAAGAGCACCGCCGCCATTAATGCCTGAGAATCATCCCTCAATGCAGCTACGCCAGCATACATGAGGACAACCAGGGCGGTTGTAAAAAATACCGCCAAAATTATTGGTGAACGCGAGGTGATCTCCCCCAGCTTGACCCACAAATCATTGACCAGCATCGGGATGAGAAGCGGGTAATCCGGATGAAAGGTCACGTCTGTCGGATGCCTTAAGGCCTGCACCAAATCGCCGGGAGTTATAAACATGGCTTTGGCTTTGTAATTCCACATGGAATGGGCGTCAAATTGACCCATGGGTTTCATCAAGGTACTTGAAACAAAGGTCACGATAAATCCGATCAAAAGCAGGAAAAAGATAATTTGAAATCGATTGGGGGAAAATATCGCCTGTCGAAGATGGATGAAAAAAGCCCGCCACGAAGTCAACCTGATTTTCCTCAAACACAGGTAGAGAAGAACCAGTAGTAGCGTCCACTCGACCCAAACCACTGCCATTCGGACAGTAGTCGAGATAAACAACCCCCAAAAAGAAAGCAAACTGTGGAATCCCAAACCAACAAGTCCGCCTAGAATCAAGGTCAGTAGATATCGCTTTGAGGTCGTATGGGGCAAAAACAAAAAAACCATTAAAATACCAAGGATCAATACCGGCAGCAGGAATAGAATATTTTTTAAAATCATGGTTGATTCCTTCGCATCAAGTAGATTCCATTGCCATACGAAGCCAGAACTTTCACGTCCAGGGCTGCTTCCAGTACAGCCGGTTCTTGAAGTTCCAAATCAGCAAAATTGCCGATAATATAGTCAAAATCATTACCACGAATTAGAATGCGGGGAACGAGATAATATTGCGTCAAGACATATTCCTGATTGGTATCAATTGGATTGAAGACCACTCCTTCAATGTCCATTTCGGATAAATATCCAATGGAGCCGGTTGTGGGAATATCGTCAATTAATAATTTCAAACGGTCCTCCCAAAGCGTATATGCATCCACAAACATATTGGCTGGTTGCCAATTTTTCCAGATGGATTGACCTACCCTGAGATCAGATACCAGGCCGAGGAGAAACAACAGAAGGATAAAAGTAATTTGTATATTGTTTTTTTTCTTTTCATTCATAATACTAATGAGTTCCCCTTTAAGGTTTAGGATTTAAGGGATGGGTCCTGTACATTCAGAATGGGTCGTGAAGAGTTGAATTTTAACATAGATTTGACTTGGCATTTCAGCAGGCATGGCTAAATTCAGGCATTAAGGTTTGTTCCCCAGATACTCGCTGTACCCGCCCATAAATTCCAAAATCTCGCCGTTCTCCACCACCAAAATGCGCTCCACCACACGATCCAGAAAATAGCGGTCATGAGATATCACCAGCACAGTCCCATCAAATTCACTTAGCGCATCTTCCAGCACTTCCGCACTTTGAATATCCAGATTATTGGTGGGTTCATCCAACAGCAGGAAATTCGCCCCGGATAGTACAATCAAAGCCAATTGCAGCCGACTACGCTCCCCGCCGGAAAGCTCGCCAATTTTTTGTCCGGCTTGTCTATAAGTGAACAAATACTTCTTCAAATACGAAACCGCGCTGCCCTCGGACATGCGGCCGGCGCGCTGGACACAATCAATCAAGGTCTGCTTAAAATCCAGAGTTTCATGTTCCTGAGCATAGTAACCCGTTTTCACACTAGGGCCTAGAACCACATCTCCCGCATCCGGCTGCATCAAGCCAACAGCCAGGCGCAGCAAAACAGATTTTCCGCTGCCATTTGCACCAATCACGCCCACGCGCTCCCCATGTAACAGAGTGAAATCCAGATCCTGCAAAACCTGCTGAGCCTTGAATTTTTTGCTTACCCGTTGAAAATCCAGCACCTTGTTGGAGCCGCGCCAGCCGTTTAATTGCAGATCCATGCGCCGGCGTTCCAAGGTGGGTTTCTCCAGCCGCTCCATTTTATCCAGACGGTTCTGAATAGCATGCGCCCGCTTGGCGAATTTCTCGTTATCATAGGTCTTCGCCCAGATGGCGTAGCGTTGGATGGCCGCCTCAATCCGGGCAACTTGCTTTTGTTGAACCTGAAACAATTCCTGCTGACGGGCCAAGCGGATTTGTTTATCAATCATAAATTCAGAATAATCCCCGCGAAACACGGTCAGTTTGCCATCTTCCAACTCCGCGATGTCCGTCACCACGGCATCCAGTAGATAGCGGTCATGCGAGACAATCACCACCGCTCCATCGTAAGACTGAATCCATTTTTCAAGGAACGTTTTGCCCTTCAAATCCAAATGATTATCCGGCTCATCCAACAGGAGTAGTTGAGGCTGGGCCATCAAAAGACGCGCCAGCCCAACCAGTTTTTTCTGCCCACCGGAAAGAAGGTCAACCGATTTTTCCAATTGGCCTTCTTCCAACCCCAATCCAAACAGAAGTTGCTTGACCCGCTGTGGATATTGATCCCCGCCCAGGAGCATGTATTCTTCCACCAGCGCTTGCTGCCGTTCCAGGGCGTTGGCCAGCTTCTTTTCTGAGCCATACACTACCGGATCAGCCAGGCTGGTTTCAATTTTCTCAAGTTCGGCATGCACGGCTGCCCAGCGTCGGGAGCCTGTTAAGGCTGCTTCAAAAGCAGTCTGCCCCGCCTCCAATTCCGGATGCTGCGCCAGATACCCAATGCTTAGTTCTTTGGAACGGGTAATCTGGCTGCCAGGCTCCGCATCATGCTCCCCAATGATGATTTTAAATAGGGAGGTTTTTCCGGCTCCATTCGGGCCGATCAAACCGATTTTTTGTCCTTGTTGCACATCCAAATTAATATCCGTAAAGATCGGATGGGCGCCCAAACTCAGGCTGAGGTGGTGCAGTTGCAGCAGGTTCATTTTTTCTTCCTGAAATTCAAAAGTCGTAACCTGTTTATCTTACCGGAAATAAAACCTCTTGCCAACTGTACTTTGGAACAGGCTATTTCAGAGCAGCATTTCAAGTAAAAATAAATCAGGCGTGTGCCTGATTTATTTCTTCCTTTTATTCATCTATCCACTAGATTTGTTATTTCTTGGCCAGGGCTAATTTGGCTTTATCCACTTTTGGATGCTCAAAAGCCGTCATGGCCTGCAACAAAGCCTCCGGTTTCTCTTCCAAAAGGATCAACTGCCGGAAGGCTTTTTCGATAAACTGTTCCGCCACCACATGATCCAGAAAGGTCAGCAGGGGTTCGTAAAACCCGTTCACATTCAATAATCCCACCGGTTTATGGTGCAGCCCCAATTGGCTCCAGGTGAGGATTTCAAAAAGCTCATCCAGGGTGCCATATCCGCCCGGCATGGCAATGAAGCCGTCTGCCAGGTCGGCCATTAAGGCCTTACGCTCATGCATGCTGCCCACCAGACGCAAGTCCTCCAAAGAACGCTTGGAAACCTCACGGAAATCCAGGTCCTGGGGAATCACGCCAATCACTTCCCCGCCTTGCTCAATCACTTCATCGGCGATCATGCCCATCAACCCCACACTGCCGCCCCCGTACACCAGACCCATCCCATTGGCGACCATGGCCCGCCCCAATGCTTTCGCCGCAGTGCTATAGCTGGCATTTGCACCCGGACTGGACCCGCAATATACACAAATTCGTTTCATGAATCAGCCTCCGGTATTTATGGTAGGTATAGCATAAAACAAATGGGAGCTTTGAGCAACCCCCCTTCTAATACAGAAAATCAGAATAACCCATCTACTTGTTGGGGCATGTCAAAACAAACTTGCTGATCTTTTCGACAATTCAAAGACTTGCCCTGAACTATGTACTCAGCTGATTCTTTAGGAAATCTCTTTTGGAGCAGCCTGGATCATGGCAAAGGTCACCCCGGATGGGTCATTAAACAGGCAGATTTTCGTCCCGGAGCCAATATCGAAGGGTTCTTCGACAATCAAACCGCCAGATGCTGCAATCAATTTTGCCCGCTCTTCAATATCTTCCACGCGGATGTAAATCGTCAGGAAGGGTAATTTGGCCCGTTTCAAGGTAAAAATGCCCCCTTCCATATCCACAGGCACCGGACCGGTTTTCACGGTATAAAATCCAATCCGTTCATCAAAAACAATTTCCCAATCAAACACTGTACGGAAAAATGCCGCCGATTTATCCATATCGTGACTGGCTAATTCCCAAAACACCATCGGATGTCCGAGCATGGTTCCTCCTCGATCATTAATACATTTGAATTATTCATTAGAAATATTGTATCTGTTAGCTAGCTGGAGCAGGTACCTATTTTTTCAGTCAGTAGACTAGAAATATCCTGGTCACTAGGCTGGCGACAGAATTACCGCCCTAATTTAAAATTAATAAATGCCTAACAAAAACCACACTCAAATCCACTCTATTAAAGAGACCTGTGTAATTCGAGCTCGAGAATGTAGCACTCATCAAGGGCGAAGCCAGCATCAGTCTTTTCTCTTATATGGTGAAGAGCAAATTAATTGGGCTATGAAAGCCAACGTTCAACTTGAATGTCTCTTTTGCACACCCCAACAAGCCGAAAATCTACCTGACCTACCCCCTGATTGTGAAATTTGTTTAGCTTCTGAAGGGATTTTAAAAAAAATCAGTGGCACTTCATACCTTGTTCCCTTACTTGCAGTTGGAAAACAACCAGCAAAAGCTCCATGGCCGCCAAAGGATGACCTTGTATTAATATTGGATGAACTGAGTGACTATGGCAACATCGGCACAATAATCCGAACTTCAGTCGCCTTTGGGGTTAAGCATATCGCGTTGTGCAATATGCAAACGGATATATATTTCCGAAAAACAATGGATGCCTCCCGAGGAAATGTATTTAATACAAACCTCTCCATCTGGGATGACAGCCTGCAGGCTGTTAATGCACTTAAAACGGCCGGATATCAAATTATCGCGACCACGCCTACCGGTTCCAAAATTCAATCGAGTGTAAAACTCCAGGCCCGTCCAGCTGCTTTAATCATTGGGAATGAAACGCATGGCATCCGTAAGGATATTTTAGAACTAGCAGATTTTTGCGTGCAAATTCCCATGCAACCCAACGTGGAATCTCTCAACGTTGGGGTAGCTGCAGGCATCAGTCTTTATGAAATTAAAATCAAGGCGGTATTTGCGATGATAACCAAAAAAATACGTTCCACCCTGGGGAGAGAGTTGAACTGCACCAGTCGCTGGTTAATTGAGCAGCTGGACAGGGAGATCCAACCCTTATGCGGCATTAGCGCCAATCAGGCAATTTTCCTAATGATGCTTTCCTGCGACCGTGAAATGAGTACCGCTCAAATCTGTCAGGATACCGCACGATTTGGAAATGAATTATCAGAATTCCTTGACCCAATTATTCAAAATCAATGGATGCAACCTGTACCCAATCTTCCTGACCATTGGGAAATTAGTGAGAACGGTGAGCGATGGTTGGCTGAACTCTGGCCCCTTGTGGAAAGATCAGAAGAAAAAGTGCTAGCCGGATTTACCTCAACAGAACGAACTCAATTCTTTGGATTTTTAAAACGGATTCAAAATAACTGTCAGAAAGAGGGTCTTTCCAAAGCATTGGGGTAACTTTTCCGAGTTATCCATCTTGATATTCACTAGTCTTTAGTATTACCAGCCAATATCGGACGCAATACGCATGCGAATTTTTCTACATCGTGACTGGCACAACCGGATGTCCAGACATGAGGCCTCCTAGATTATCAAATCCTATCCAATTTTCTCTGATTTTTACTCACCATTAAACAATAATAATATTCTACGCCGAGTATATAATTTCAAGTAATAAAACACAGGGGTATAAATTTGGGGTCTAGAAATGAAATTACTAAACAAAATATTAAATAAAAGTTATGCAATTTTCCAAGTTTTCATATCTGATATTATAAATTCCTTGAATTCATTAATAAATTGTTTTCGATCAAACACAATAATATTGCTTCCAGCATTAAAAGCAAACAATGCAAATCAAAAAACAACAACGAATCAGGATACATCTTGGTCATCAAATCAAATAATACTCAATAACATGATCCAATCTGTCAAACTGAAAAAATTTCTTCAATGGCCTGTGATCAAACAAACTATGTTTTTTAATAATAGAGATATTTGTAATATTGAATATGACTCTTTAATTTCATCTACTATTTGGGATAATGTTTGGAAAAAAAACATTTATGAATCATATTTTGGCTATCCACTAAGATATTTAAAAATGTTGAACACTTCATGTAATTCCATCCATCACGCCTATCATCTAGATAAGTTTTTTCAATCAGTAAGCTTTTCGAAAATCAATGAAATTGATTTAATTTTTGAATTCGGTGGTGGATACGGAAATCTTTGCAGGATTTTATACAATATCGGTTATACCAATGAGTATTGGCTATTTGATTTACCAGAATTCTCTAATTTACAGGAATATTATTTATCAAATACAATTTCCGGAAAAATTAACGAAATATCATTTATATCTGAATTAGATGAATTAGAAAGAAGGAAGAACTATCTTCAAAATAAAAATGTATTATTTATTGCAACTTGGTCATTAAGTGAATCCCCAATTAGTATCAGAGAAAAAGTGTTGGATATTTTTATTGACTCCAATTATTATTTAATAGCATATCAAAAGAAATTTGCTGATATTGATAATGAAAAATACTTTTCAACTCTATCTAATAAACAAAAAACTATCTGGAAGAAAGAAATAATCAACCATCTACCAGATAGTTCCTATTTAATTGGAAAACCTTTTCAGGAATAAATCATTCCTATTATTGATCCTGTTCCAATGATCCCTTCAGGCACAAAAGTGCCCGTCCCAGGTGAGCAATTCTCCAGTGCATTGACTGCCACATACCCAACGGGCAACAGGCCATGATATTGACACACCAACGGGATAACACTGGTACCCTGACTGCGGATTGAGGCGCTAAAAGTGGCAGCATTGATCCCCAATCCCATCTTGATCACCCCATCCGTACTGGCAGGGATCGAAGCCGTCAGCGAAACCGCCTCCCCGCCCAACCCGCAGACCAACTCCACCCGGCTGTTGGCATCCCCGCGCCACATTCGCACGGCACCGCTGTAAGTATAAGTTCCGGCAGTCACTAATTTACACAGGCTGCGCGGGACGCGCTGATCCGCATTCCAGACAAACCGCTGTGCCGCACTGTCACTGATCACCCCCTCTGCGCTGGTACGAACCGTACCCATGTAGCGCCAGGTGAGGTTGGCCGCCCGCAGCCAGACGCCGTCCCGCAGGGTTAATTCCTCCGCCCGGGAATCCTCATCTGTCCAAAGGATTTTCTCCAGCACCAGGTCGGATCCGTTGTGGTGCAGGAAGACATCCACATTTTTACCTATCGCTACCCCGCTGAAGGAAAGGCTGCGTTCCGTGAGGCGAAACATCCGCCAGCCAATTCCAATGGTATATAGCGAGACCCGATCCCCGCGAAAGGGGGTCAGATACAGCGTGCTGCCGCTGCGGTCCTGGGTGGATATCGGCACACCGGATTCCAAAGTCAGCCTGGCCTGATGGATCGGAGCCAATTGCTGCAAGTACCAGTACAATTCTGCCTGCTGGCGGATGGTCTGCAAGTTTTGAATACTGCCGTTCCAGTCAAAGCGGCCGATCAACCGTTTCCCCGCACTGGCGCCGTTGCTGGTATTGATCTCCAGGGTAAAGCCAGTATTACCCGCCGAACGCACCGCAAAGACATAGTACGTAGCAGCTTCTCCGCTGGGTGCGCTGCCGGTGGGCAAATCCACCGGTACAGTCGCCATCACCGGGACGCCGTCCACCATCAAACATACGGGTTGATTACTGCTGGCTGGCACGCGGATACGATTTCCGCTGATCCCTTCCAATTGCAAATGATCCTCATAGCCAGCCAGTAATTGGCCCAGCGTGACGGCGTCTGCTTCGCTGGCGCCCAGCCAAAGCGCGTCCGCACGTAAATGATTATAGTGAGCTGCGGCTGTCGGCTGACCGGCTACTACAGCACTGGATGTTGGATAACTCATACTCCCTCCCTATCCTTTCAATCTCATCGCCAATAGGCTTCCGCCCAACTCAGGCTGCCGTCCCATAGCGATGCATAATACCGATCCGGATCTGCCGGTGAAAAATATGGCCCGACATTGTTTAACTGACAGGAAATGATACTCAACCCGCCGTAATGCAATTCCGTGGCAGAATGACCTTCCGCACCGACATTGCTAAAAATCCCCACCGGCGTCTCCACCGCTATGCCATCCAGACAGGTTAAGAAGGCCGTGATAGCCTGGTAAATTTCGCCGCGCCCCTCCACGTGCAGGCTGCCGTCCGGATTCACCAGCCCATCTGCAGCCAGTACATCAAAAAACACCCGTATGGATACCTGCCCTTCGTGATCCACCACACGCTGGATGGAAAACACCGGACCCGGACTGCTGGCGCTGCCGCTCTCCAGAATAAAACCGCAGGGATCTCCCCCGCTGACTGCGCTGTGCGTCAGTTTAATGTGGCAATCTTTACCGAGTTCTGCCATGCACCCCTCCACTTGACGCAGCCGTCCGCGGACGATTTCTCACTTCCGGTAGTGCGGCTTTCAGTACCTGTACCCTTGGTTTTAAGGTGCCGTGTGCATGGGTCAGGCGTTTATCCACACTGCTGCGCTGGGCGGATTTATTGGGACTGCCCATTTTCAAGAAAGTCCGGATCACCCGTTTGCCGGCTTGTAGGTCCTCCACCGGTTCCAGGCTGCAATCGCAACCGGCATGAACCCCAGGCAGCACCCGGCTGCGCCAATCCGCCAGGCCCATCTCCCGGCCATCCAGCGCGGCACAGACATCACAGGTGCTGCGTCCATGCGTCACCCAGCGATAGATTTTCTCATCTTCCATAGCATCTCCTTCCCTTAAAACTTATCCTGCCAGCCGCCTTCCTGCGGTAAAGCATCCATGGGGACCGGCTGACTTTGCTGCCAAGCCCTCAGCAGTGCTTCAAAGTGGGTCTCAAAATCATCCGCCTGCCGTTCTCCCGCCTGGGAAGAAACCAGGCTGTTGGCGCTCTCCGCCAGCTGCACACTGCGCATTTGCAGCGCACGCGAAGCCAGGCCATAAGCCAGCAGCAGTTCACAGGACGGGGGGATGGTGCTGGTTAAAGCACCATCCAATCCTTCCAACTGATGATCCGTGACCAGCTTGATCCGCCAGTTTGTTGTCTGAGCAGACGGCCAGGCTTCCGTCAAGCAGACCTGCGTTGAGCCCGCTTCCTGATACGTGAAAAGCGCCCTGCGTGCCGGTTGAAAATCCAGACATTCCACCTGCAGCACATCCCGAATCATTGTTTCGCATTGCAGGGTCAGGGTCTGATCCACCACCGGCTGTACGCTCTCCAGGGTGACGACGTGGGGAACCTGGCTGTTAACCTGCGCAAGGACCGAGGCTAGGGCCGCTTCCAATTGTTCAGAACTGAACTTCAGTCCTGCCTTATCCCCCAGCAGGATGCGCGCCCGCTGCATCAATTGATCCGCGTTCATTTTTCCTTCCTTTTCGCCTTTGTCGTATCAGGGCAACCGCTCAGCCGAAATTTGCGTCCATCCGGCCCAATCACGATCACGTCCTGCTGCACCCGACGCACAGCCAACAGCTCATCCGCCTGCACAGGCTGTGCATAAAACCCAGCCAGTTTTTCACAAATCCAGGCTGTGTTGATCTGGGCATCTGAAGTTGCATTCATTTTCCGTCCTGCCCACGGCCTGTCTGGCCCAGTTTCAAACCGGCATCCTCAATGGCTATACCGGTGGAATATACCGCCAGGGAGGCAATCACCACCTTGAGTAATTCCCAGATTTCCAGCTCGCCGGTGCAGTATCCGCCGGCTGCCGAGAGTAACGCCACCACCAGTACCCAGAATTTTCTGGAACGCAATACCTTCATGATCTGTTCTTTCAGGGTCATTGTTTCCTCCTGCCCTTACGCTACATTGGATTTGTACAATGGGCGAAAATCATTCACCCACACCGCCAGAAAATGGCGTACTTTAAGACGGTGCTCATCATGGGTGAAGACCGCTCCGCTGAGCTCGTTACCGGCAATGAAGATTTCCGGCATCAGCCCAAAACGCTCGCCGATGAAGATGGCCGGTGCAATACGCGGATCGCAAGCGGCTGCCCAATCGTTGGCATCGCTCCATTCCGGCACGGTCACCACATCCCCCGGCTGACCGCGCTGCAAGTTCTCGGAGACGATGTTCAAACTGTTTTCCAAACTGGGATAGAGGATCTTCATCCCGCTGAGCTGCAAGCCTCGTGGGACCAGCAAATAGCGCGGATTGAGCGCCATACGGGGTCCAGTCCCGCGGGTTCCAGCGCCGTTGTGAATCAGCAAGGGCTGGTTGTAGACAGCCGTCGAAGCACTCTCCCAGGCCGCAGCCGATAAAGCCGTGGTACCCAGGTTTTGATGTCCACCGGCAGTGGCAACCGCTGTGGTGTTGAATAAGGCTCCCCCGTCCGCCATGGCAGGTCCGGCGCCGCTGTTGCTGGTGAAAATGCCCGCCACCAATTCCGAGATCTTGCGCAGTCCGGCGGCTGCCAGTTCCCGTGGATACGCGCGCAGTTTGCGGGTTTCATCCCGGTCAATCAACTCCAGGGTCAGGGGAATATATCCACCAAACTTGGTGAACTGTGCCGTCTCCGGCGAATCCCCGACCACCAGCTCGCTGTAGGCTGCTCCCTCTGCCACGGTTGGCAGGCTGCCCACCGTACCGACCAGCGTGCCGGTGATGGTGTGCAGGCTGTTGAAATGCTCCACCCGTGAGACGCGCTGCCACCAGTCATAGCCGGCCTGGCCCAGTTCCTCCCAGGTGTTGGTGACCAGTTTATTCATTGCATTCTTCACCAATCCGGTGAAATCCGCGGTGCTGGCAAATTGCACCCGTTCCGGGCTGATCCCGCCGTGCAGTTCGTAATCCCCGGTCAGCAGCATGTACAGTTCCCGGATGCCGGAAAGCCGCGCGGTTTTCAAACCCGCATGGGCGGCATCCACCGGAAGGCCAAAGAGATCGTCCACCGCCGCCTGGATTTGGTCTTCGGCGGTGAACATGCCCTCAATGCGCGGGCTGCCCTTCACCCGCTCCCTGCCGGTCAGGGCGCTCACCAAGCGCCGCTGGCTTTGAATGGCCGCATCCAATTCTGCCGGGATCAGCGCCTTCCCCTGAAACTGTCGCCGGATTTCATCCGCACAGGCTTGCGGCAAACGGGCTGCCGTCAGCGCCGTGTTCAGCCAGTAGGAATCCTGCTCGGCTGAGGCTGGGGAGGATGGTCCCTCCTGCTTGGGAAAATCCGTCTGAGATGTTTCCTGGAAACACTCAACTTTTTGTTCTTCGTTTTCTTTCATGCTAATTCCCTCCTGTTGTTGGGTTTGTTCTAAAAATGTACCGCCTCTGGCAGGGTTGACCACCAGATCCAGCGATAAAACCTTCACCACTCGGGTGACCTGTTTCCCATCCACCTGAAAAAGAATATCCGCCGAGAAGCCAACCCCGGGATTAGCCTGGGGATTCTCCAGCACACTCTGCGCCACTTCTTTTAATAAGCCCGCCGATGGACCAAAAGGTTCCAGCCGCAGGCCAATCCCCTGCTGCGCTTCCAGCCATTGCGGCGACCGGCAAATCCCTGCCAGATTGCGGATGGATGGCCGGGTCAGATGATGATCCACAAAGCATTGCACCCCTTCCCACAGCGGCAGTGAAGTCCGCAGCACATCGGCAGAAAACTGCCAGCCGTTGCCCTCTCCGCTGGTGATGGCCAGGATCGGGTAGCCAACTCCATCCCGGTTTTCAATTTCAGCGTCCTGCTGCAAAACACAGCAGGCAAAGGTTTCCTTAATTTCCATCTTCACCTCCCTGATAAAATAATTCTCATTCATCGTTGTTCAATTGACTTCCTTTTTCACCTCCTCCAGTTTCTCACCGCAGAAACGGTACGCCAGGCGCAGTAATTCACTGTCATCGATTAAATTTCTATCCCGCAGGGTGTTCAACACGGGGATGATTTCCCCGGCGGATTGCGCCAGCGCCAGGTTGTCCCGCGCGGAGATATCAGCGCCGCGTACCAGAATCTCCGCATCCGTATTTAATGAAGCATCAAAGCAAGCCGCCCGGCGGAGGACCACCCCCAGCATATCCTTTAATAGCCAACTGAAATATTGCTGACGCTGCTCATAATGCCGGTACGTCGGCCCACCCGCGGCTTCAGCCGTGGTGCGGGTGGCGCTTTCCGGTTCGGCCAGAAAGTGCAGCGGCAAACCCGCTCCGGCAGCCAGCATTTTCTTCATCGCCAAACCGTCCAGTCCCGATTCCTGGGATTCCAGTTTAGGATGCAGCACGTCCCACTCCTCCCCTTCGCCGGTCACCAGAATGGACCCTGGGGTGGGCGGCTGGGCATTCAACACCCGTTGACGTGAAAGCCGTTCGCTTTCATTTTGGTAACGCCCTTTGACCACATACAGAAACGAAGTGCGATAACGGTTCAAGCGCGCGCGGTCCTCCAACCAGTTGGCATAACGAGCCAGCCAGCGCAGCACCGGCGCCAGGTCGGATTCCCCCCACACCCCGCCCACCGTGCGGTTGATGGCATAATGCAGCATCACCGTGCGAAAGCTGCCGTCAGGTTCCGGCTGGTCATCCAGCGGATCGTATGCCGGCCAGGGAGCTGACCCGGGGAGGTTAAACGCTGTGCGCGATACGTATGCCAAACCCTGTTCGCAGTCTTCATTGCGCGTCTGTATCTCCTCAATATGACTGGCCGGCACTGCCCGCACATACGACATGCCGCCGGCATCCGTGCTCAGCAGGAGAAACAGGTTGCCGCTCAGCGTCAGTTCATCACACCATTCCATGCAGCGCACGGACATGCGGTTCAAGGGGTGCTTCCAGAAGGATTTTAGAAAAGCCAGTGTAGGCGTGTCCTCACAATCCAGTTGAAACCCGCCGCCCACCACATATTGACTGGTCAGCTCAACCATGCGCCGCGCCAACGGATTGACACGCCAGGCAGTCAGTGCCTGCTGCATAATGTCATATCGTTCCGCCGGCCCTCGTTCACGGTCTCCGCCGGATAAAGGGAAATATCCGGGCAGGCTTTCGTTCTCCGCTTCAATTTGCTGTAATTGCTCGCGTACTTTCCTTTGCACCCACGGCGCGCTGATTTTTTCCGTGATTCTGTCCATCCAATTCATTCTCATCCTGCTTAACCTCCCATTTGTTCAATTGTCCAGCCGTGAAGTTTGGCCTGTGTTTCCAACTGCTTAACCCGGGTTTCCAGGGTTATTTTTTCTTCCGCTAATTCACCCTTCCATAAACCAGCAGCCTGCTGGATTTCCTGCCACCAGCCCACTTTTGTCCCAGTCATCTCTGCCGGACCATCCGCTTTGGTCACCGAATCCCAGCTCCACCAGCTCAGACCGGGGCATTTCAACAAGCGGGCAGTCTGCACAAAATTCTGAATCTGCACCCGGCTCGGCTGCCAGGGCTGGCCGTTGACCGATTGCGAATACAATCCGCCGATAGGGACCAGCGGTAACGTTTTGACCGCCGTTAGTTCCGTATGGCAGCGCTGGTATTGCAGTCCGGGGCCGTTCTCCCGCCTGTCCCCCACCCAGTAGACCTGCGGCATATGGCAGTCCCCTTTGTCCGCGTCCAGCCAGGAGGCAAAGGTTTGCCAGGGAAACTCCCGATGCAGCGAGGGAAAACGGTAGCTGCACAACGCCAGCGGGATGCTGCTGCCAGCCCGCAATCGTTTCATGAAGAGCTCGGCGGCCTTACTCCCGGCGGTTTTGTACTCCTGTTCCACATCCAGAATGTAACCTTGCAGCCCCAGACGGTTGATGCGCTCCAGCGCCCGCTCCGCTTCCTTTTCCGGCTCCCGTCCGTACAGATAATGCCAACCGATCTTCGCCAGTCCACAGCGGGAGATTTGTTCCAGCAGCGCGCGCAAGCCGCTATCTTCCCACTGCGCCTGGGTGCGCCGAGTGAGGTTAAAGGGCACCGCTCCATCCGCAACTTTGACGTACACTCCGGCTATCTTCAATGAGCTGACTGCATTGGAGAATCGCTCCAGGTCAGACGCCTGATCCTGTGTTTTGAATACTTCACCCAGTTGCCACAAAAACAGGCTTACGCCATCAAAAACCATCTCTCCCTCCTAAAATCCCTTATCCAATTCCAGCAGCGGATCAGCCGCCGGCACGATCACCGTCGGCTGGCTGCGCTGCCAGGTGAAACTGTCCAACACCGCGCACAGCGCCGCCGAAAGCACCCAATCATCATGCAAAAATTTTCCATTCAGCGGATCACGAACCTGAGCCGGAACGCCCCACTGCATGCGCTGCTCGGGACCCGGCAAAATCTTCATCTCACAGCCGGCCAATTGACGATAGAACAATTCCTGAAGCGAATTCTCCTGCTCACACGGTTGATGTTCCAGAAAACGGCCCGATTCCACCAGCGCCAGGAACTGCCAGCCCAATTGGGATTTCGTCGCTCGGTTGAAGCCATAGCGCACCACGCGATCGGGAAAACTCTTTTCCAGAAACGAAGCCAATCCGGCGCCGATGCCGGTGGCATCCACCACGATGGCCTGCGCCTGCCAGTGCTGGGCCATGGCGCGAATCTCCCCATACAATTGATTGTGCGCCGTGCCGACCCACACCCGCCGGTGCACCACGCGATAAATCGCCGCCTGCAAGCCTTCATCCGCCAATCCGCTGGGGTCCACATCCACCACCGTCAGTGCGGTGGCATCCCGCTGATCCTCGCTAAGACTTGCCGTGGAAAGGGGCTCCCCGCCCACATCGATCAACAGGGCATATTGAGGAACGTCGCCTCCCAATCCCGGGCGAGGCTGATCCTGCCACTCATGCAAACCAGCCATGCGCGCGATGCGCTGGGCAGGGAACATGCCGCTCTCTTCATCTATGGTTTCACTGAAATACTGGGTACGGATCATGGGATGGTTGCGTCCAAAGCGCGCCACCTGACCTGCCACAAAGCGCTTGTAATCGGCTACTTCCGCCCCCACCTCATCCGCGGTGCAGATGAAGGCCCGGCGCAGGCCATCCTGCTGCTCCGCTTCGCGGGAAGCTTCCAGTTCCCTGGCCAGCAAAGTCTGCGACGTCCAGGCAGTTCCCCAAAAGACCCGTGTGGCATTGGTACTGGCAGCCATGGGGGCAATCTCCCGATCATACTTTTCGATGCTCACGTCCTGGGCCTCGTCCACTTCCAACAAAGCATTGGCCGTGGCCCCCACGATGTTGGCCTCCGGGCTGCCGGAAAGAAATGCCAGACGTGCCTGCCCAATCCGGTAGCAATAGCCATTCTCCTTGGACCACAACCTGCGCGTGATCAGGTTCTTTTTCAGCACCCGCTCCAGGCGGTGCATGGCATTCAGCGATTGCGGTTTCCAGGTGGGCGAGATTTTTACCATCTCCGCCGATTGCGTGGATAACACCGAAAGCAAATAAGCCTCAATATGCGCCTGAACTTCATTTTTTCCGGATTGGCGGGGAAACATGACCACAATACTATGGCCGCGATGCAGCAGCACGGAAGCGATCACCGCCTGAGCCGCCGCCAATTGATAGGAGCGCAAAGACAAGCCAGAGGCACGCTCACAAAACACGGCGATATCCTGCAGCAACAGGGTCAAATCCTGCTGAATCTTGCGCTGGCTCATGGCAGCATGTTTCCAATAAAGGTTTTCAAAAACGCCGCCAGCGAGACCAGCCCCGAGCCGCCCGCAGCCACGGAGAAGCGCGTCACCCCTTCCGTATTGCGGCGAATACGCTCTTCATGATCTGCCGCCATTTTTTCCAACAATCCCAGGCGTTGATCGCTCAACGCCAGCAAATGTGCCTGCCCAACACGAATTTCTTTCAATTCCGCCCGCAGCCCATCCATGGCACGCCCCAATCGTTCCGCAATTAATTGTGCACTTTCATCCTGCATCTTTCTCCTCCGTTGAGGAAAACCGGCCTCATGGCTCATGGGGCACCAGGGTCTCATTGATCCGCTGGTACTCCTATTTCAGAACCCGATGAAACCAGGGCCGGTCTCCTACCTCTACCCCCTGCTTTTGAAATCGCTCACCACATCCCGCACGGCTTCCGCCAGGGCAGCAGCGAACGTCTCATCCTCACCCAAACTCTGCTGCGCCTTGATCAAGGTAGCCAGCCGGGTAGCGGCTTTGCCGACAGCATCCAGCACGTTCAACAATTGCCCGATCTC
This sequence comes from Leptolinea sp. UBA5203, assembly GCA_002412765.1. Taxonomy (GTDB): domain Bacteria; phylum Chloroflexota; class Anaerolineae; order Anaerolineales; family Anaerolineaceae; genus UBA5203. The sequence continues at coordinate 20,365 of DHVR01000004.1, forward strand.
AATATCTTCCGTGAACTGGTCCCGAACAATCCGGATCAGCTTGCGCAGATAGTTGATTTCTTCATTTAGATGATCCCTGTTTTCCATTCAACTCCATCCAAGTATAGATATTTTGTTCTATTTATAGACAGTATAGTGAACGCCCAGCAAGCTTTCAACCTGTTAAAATTAACAGGTTGAAAGCCAAAACATACATAAAACTCCTCCCTTCCACGAAACACCGGATTGTCCGGTTTTTGTTACAATTAGGTACACAGGGCATTACAATATCCAAAAATGCTACCCCAACGATTGACGAAGGGGGCTGAATCAAGTATTGTATAAACAGGTCTCATAGATTAAAACAGGGAAAAGGGTATGAAATCACTCTTTCAAAAATATAAAGTCGTTATGGCGTCCCATCCTACATTAAAAAAAGCCCAATCCTTTGTGGAATTGGCGCTGATTTTACCTGTCCTGATCATGATCCTCTTGGGGGTGGTCGAGATTTCATTCCTGGTGTCCCAATACCTGGACCTATTAGACCTCACCCGCGAAGCCGCCCGTTTCGCTTCCGTCCGCGATCCCTTTGACAGTACAACGCCGGATTATGATTGCCGAGAAGCATCCCCTTTCTATTTTTATTACGACACCGCCTGCGTCTTCTCCCCTCCCCCAAACTCCGGTAAGTGTGATTATTTAACGCACCCATTTTGTAATGGGGTGAACCCATACGCGGATATTGATCCGGCAACCGATGACATCGTCATCTCGGTTTTCAGTGTCAGCGATGAAGGGGGTACTTACGAAGTGAAAGATGACTGGCCGCAGCCGGATGGTTATTGGGCGTTTTCAGACCACGACCCCGACACTACCAATAATGCAAATTGGACCAAAGATTGTCAAGGCAATGTCGTCAAGACAGAGCCCTATTACACCATCGCCAGCGTCACAGACCGATTAAACAGTGACACCGATACCCCGCACAGTAAAGGTTTCGTGGCTGTTGAACTTTATTATTGCTATCATCAAGTCTTGAAATTAGCCTTGGTTTTTCCAGATCCTTTGAGGTTACATGCATACACCCTTATGTCTCTTCCCGCGGCTGCGCCGACACCTACGCCCAGACCCAGCGTCTCGCCGTAAAAGCTATACCGCTGCTTCCAAAGGTCAGATTCTGATCATTTTTGGCGCTGCGCTGCTAGCTATGGCTGTTTTCATGGGGCTGGCCATTGATGCCGCTTCTCTTTATCTGACCCATGCGCGTCTTAAACGCGCCGTGGACTCGGCTGCTGTTTCGGCAGCCAATGACTTTAAAAGCGGTAAAACAATTGAAAATATGACCGAAGCCGCCAGAGAAGTGCTCATGCTGCATGATGTGGACATGACCACCGTGGATTTACATGTCTATGACTGCTTGACCCCCAACCTGGACACACTGGCTCCATCCTTTGACGCCATCTGTCCGGATACCACCATCTACTCTCCGAAAAAATTAATCTGGGTGGATGCTACCCAGGCTGCTCCCCTGTATTTCATGCAATTGATTGGCTTCAGCCAGGTCCCCTTATCCACCAACTCCATTGCCGAGGCTGCGCCGGTCGATCTCGTCATTGTGATTGATGTTTCCGAATCCATGGGAAACCAAACGCCGGGCTTTGTTAATGGAAATTATGACCCAAGCGCCTGTAATGCAGCCAACGATTGCCAGCCCCTGCTGGATGCCAAGACCGCTGCCCAGGCCCTGGTGGACAGCTTATACGAAGGCTATGACCAGGTTGCCATTGTCACCTATGACAGCATTGCCAACACTCATCTCATCGATAACTCCAATGGTGTGGATGTCCTGCTCAGCGACAAATTTACAGATGACCCTCTCATTGCCACAGACGATACGTACATTACGGTTGCAGATACCCTTAATGCTATCCAACTGTACGATGACCCTCCCATCACAAAAATTTGGCCTACCTGGTACAGTCGCGGCTTCAGTCCAGACTATGCCGGAGCTGTGTTTAACCCAGTCTTCCCGGATGACCGCGACGGCGACGGCCGTGACATTGACTATCCCGATTGCGGATCAGACCCTAGTGGATCAAATTGCTGTACGCTGGACGAAGATCGCTGGGACAGCACAAAAGACCCCTTTGGGTGGGGCGGCGTGCCCTGTGATGACGACAATAAGTTGGATGCCTACGATTTTGACGGCAATGGGGTCTATACTACGGCAGACACGGATGCAGCCAACAACTGGCTGGCAGATCCAAAACACCATTCCCTCTCCATCAATTCCACCTGTACCGGCTGCGGTATGCGTGCCGGTTCCAATATTTTAAAACTTTACGGCCGCCCGAATGCTGTTTGGGTCATGGTCTTTCTGTCCGACGGCGCTGCCAATATGACCGATACCCACACCTCAGATCCGGTTCTAGTTCCTACTCAATTTCCGAACGGGTATTGCACCAGTGTCATGGATGTGGATTTTAAAAATGACAAAACCTGGCAGGCGCCCTGGTGTATTGATACCAAAATTGCTGCCGATGAACGCTACTGTATTGACGATGATCCTCTCACCTGTCCGCCGGATAGTATTCATCAAGTTGCCAATCCGGTGAATAATCATTATACGGTCTATGATTTCACCCTGGATATGATCGATTCAACCGCATTGGTAAAATCCGACAACGCAAAGGAATTACGCGGAAATGACATTGCCATCTACAGCATTGCCTTGGGAGGGGCAGGGGATCAGGTGTATGGTGTAGCCGTCGGCGAGCAACTCTTGCGTTATATGGCCGCTGTGGGGGATGACGGCGACCGCACCACCGATCCTTGTAAGACAACAGCTACGAAAACCGACTGCGGCCAGTATTACTTTGCCCCCAGCGGGGATCGTCTATTACCGATTTTTGAAGATATTGCCGGGCGTATTTACACCCGGATTACGCAATAAGTTTTCGGGTTGGAGAGAAACCATGGGAAGGTTAACTAGATTTCAAAATTCGTTAAAACACCACATACGGCAGCATCCTGCCCAATCTTTTGTGGAGTTTGCTCTGGCGCTGCCGATTTTACTCCTGCTGATGTTCGGCATCATTGAATTTGGACGGTTAATGCAGGCCTGGCTGGCGCTGGAAAACGGCGCCCGTTTTGCCGTCCGCTATGCCGTCACCGGGCAATATAACATCGAGTATTGTGATGAAGCCGGCGCAGCTCTGGGCTACACCGACCTGGATAACCAGGATGGCACTCTGGACTGCATTATTCCGGAAAAATACCAGACCGGACCCAATGCTGGTGATAAAATTCCCGATTTTGACCTGAAAACAATGGATCTGCAAGATTATGCCCGCCTCCCGTCCATTCGAGAGAATGGTCTGGCCGGTGCGGCCGGCATTGCCCTGGACGAACAGCTGGCGGTTTCCGGGGATTATCTGGGATACCTGGATAATGCTTATGACGTGAATGGCAATGTTCTCTCTCAATTGTTCCGCGGCAATCCTTCTGCACCCGGCTATTTTGGCATTTCCACCTGTTCCAGCCATGCAGACGTTCTGACATACGTTCGATTTAATCCGAACGGTTTTTGGTATGATGAAGATCCCACGGATGCCATTCCGCCCGTTGAAACCGATGCAAACCGCTTTCCCATTTACTGCGAGGAAGTAGACACGCCAACCAATTCGCTTCTGCGGTATGTTGACGATGCCGGCGGTCCTGGAGACCGGGTGCGCGTCGTCCTCACATACCGTCACGAACTGATCACCCCCTTCCTAAGCAACTGGTGGCCAACCCTTAAACTCACCACCTCACGGGAAGGGCTGGTGGAAAAATTCCGTACCTCCCGTGTGACTGGTCTTACCGGTGGTATCTCCATGGCCGCCACCAAATCCTTTACCCCTTCAGATACTTTCACCCCATCGGATACGTTGGAAGCAACCTTGACCCCTAGCTACACCTTTACAGCCACCTTTACCCCCACGCTGACCAGCACTTCTACCCCTGTTCAGGCCACTTGTCCCAATACAGGTTCCATTTTACGCCAATGGTGGACAGATGTAGCTGGAACCTCAACAAATGACTTACTCGCTCTAGCTGAGTTCCCTTATTTACCTTCTGGTACAAATTATCCGGTTTATTATCAAGGTCCTACAGTAGCGAATGGGAATCCAGAAAATTACGGCACCCGTTTCCGTGGCTATATCTGTGCTCCCTATGATGGATGGTACAAATTCTGGATCGTCAGTGATGACAACAGTAAGCTGTATCTCAGTTCGGATACCAATCCGCTTAATATTAACCCCACACCCATTTCCTATGTGAACGATTGGGCGCCAGCCTTAGCATGGTACGACAAGGATGTTATATCCTCTGATTTGATTTACCTTCAAGCTGGTCAGGAATATTACACCGAAGCCCTGCATAAAGAAGGGACCGGTGGAGATAATGTTGCCGTTGGCTGGATCGGCCCCAATGAACTGAACACCAGTGATCCTCAGGTGATTGCCGGAAAATACCTGCGCCCCTTCGTACCCGAAGCGGTTCCTGCTCCACAAGACTGTGGAATAGGAGGCTCAATCCTTCGCCAGCAATGGACTGGTATCAGTGGTAGTACTGTTGCTAATCTGACTAGCAATGTAGCCTATCCTTATAATGCCAGTGATTGGTGGTACCAGCCCAATTTTGATGTCGATACAAGTCAAAATTCATTCGGGGAACGCTGGCGCGGTTATATCTGCCCACCCTACGATGGCCAGTACACTTTCTACGTCGCTTCTGATAATGATTCCAAGTTGTTCCTCAGCTCAAATTCCACCGCCATAGATAGTCTTACTGCCTCACCCATTGCCTCTGTCAGCGGCTCTGTAACCTATCGAAATTATTTTGCTTTGGCAAGTCAAAAATCGAATGTAATTACTTTGCAGGGCGGCACCAAGTATTATATTGAAGCCTTATGGAAAGAAGCGACGGGAGACGACCATTTCACCGTGGCGTGGACAATTCCATATTTAAAACCAACCCCGAAGATAATTGAAGGAAAATATCTATTTCCTATAACGCCGGAAGCAACCCTCACGCCCACTTCCTCCAACACACCTACTATAACCTTTACCCCTTCTCAGACCTTAACCCCATCTAGGACCTTTACCCCATCTCAGACCTTTACACCGAGCCGCACACCCACGAGTACCCATACCTTCACGGCTACGCAATCTCTGACGAGCTCATTCACGCCTTCAAATACCTTGACGCCCTCCAAAACCCTTACCCCCAGCCAAACCTTTACTCGGACGTTCACGGCAACCAATACATCCACGCTCACGCCATCCAACACGCCAACGAGAACAAACACCTTCACATCTACCAACACGGCAACCAATACAGCTACCAACACCAACACAGCCACTCGTACGAATACCTTTACGCCGAGCATTACCTTCACACCATCGCTAACCTTGACACCCACTGTCACCAAAACCCCCACAACTTATATTTCGCCAACAATTTGGGGCGGTGGATAAACATCAAGTCCATTAAAAAACAGCGGGAAGCCAATGGCTTCCCGCTGTCGTATTCCAGGCCCGGTATGCAGTCCATGAAAATTTCTGTGAAGTATTTTTTTACCAGATTGGATAAACAATTTTTCGGTGCATTTCTCTTATACCTTGCCCTGAGCGCACTGTTCTTGAGTTTCTTCTTACAAAACAAACTGTCCGTTAATCTTCAGCTCGCCATCCTGATTGGCCTGGCTTTTCTCGCATTGATTTTTTTCTTCTATACCCTTTGGCGATTGAATCGCAGCAGAGCCTGGGTGAGTCTTTGGGCAGCGCACCCCATTTGGGTGTACCTGACCTTCATGGTTTTCCCCATCCTTTTGATCCTGCTTTGGAATCAACCTATCATTTACCAAAACCTGAGCCAGGAATTAACCCGCCCTTTGGGTACATTTCAATCGCCCCATTTCCTATTTATGTATTTCTGGCAGGCCCTGGTTTTTGGTATCGCCTTTCTGGCTCACCCGAATCGCAAAAAAGTTTTATTGCAGTTTTCCAGAAGCAATATGCTGCTAGGCTTGCTGCTTGGTTTAGGAAGCTGGGGTATCATCATGTTTGCAAACGAAATCTTCCTTCAGCGTGTTTCAACCAATCTGCCTTACTTAAACCAGGCGCCTGTCTTCTGGGCTATACTGCCCATGGCCCTGCTGATAACACCCCCCGCCACCGGGTATTTCTTTTTTTATGCCCTCCCTGCCAGCCAGCAGGGTTTACCCCCCCTCCTTTCCGCCTGCCTGCGCACGCTGCTATTTTGCCTGCTCCCCTTTCGCATCATCAGCCTTTTCCCTGCCTTTTTATTTTCCATACTATTCAATATTTTTATCGCAAAAAAAGCGCCTCTACCGTCCCTTCTGATTGCTTATGCGATTTTCAATTTATGCATGCTCCTGCTAAACTGGCAGTGGGTTTTGTAAATTACTCCTTGGTGGGTTGTTCCCCTTTTACCCCTTCTCCAAGTTGCCTTTGTGCTTTCTTAACCCATGCGCTTCGAATCCACAGGCTGACGGAGTATAAAATCAATAGTGCAAATATGACCCCATAGCCCGCAATCATATAATTCGTCGTATCAGGCATTGTATGATCTCCATAAACCAGGGTTATTCATCATTATGCACATTCCATCTTTCTTGTGCCAGCCGGTATTCCGCTTTTTGTAATCGGTACCGATGGGTCAGGAAACTGCAGAACAGCATCGTAAAAGCAACCAAACCAAAAACCAGCGTTTGCCGCATACGAACCGTCATCTCCAATGCGTTTGAAGCCGCAGAGTCTCCACCCGCCAATACCAGGGGATGTATGGTGCGAAACACGCGGATGGAGATGAAGGTCAGCGGCACACTGACAAAACCAATCAATGCATATACCGCCGCAAAACGCGCCTGTTTTTCCGGCTGGTCAATCCCCCAACGCAGAACAAAATAGGCCGCATAAATCAACACCATGATTGAGGCCGTCGTCAGACGTGGATCCCAGGTCCACCAGGTATTCCAGATCGGCCGTGCCCAGATCATCCCTGTGAGAATGTTGATGGTCATAAAGACCAATCCAATTTCCACTGCACAAACCGAAAGCCAATCCCAATGATTTTTCCTGCGTACCAAAAACAATATACTGGCAACAAATGCCAAAAAAAAGCTCAGCATGCCCACCCAGCCGGCAGCGATATGAAAATAAAACACCTTCTGAACCGCACCCATCACAGATTCAAGTGGGGCGTAAAAGGAAACCATCCATGTGGCCAACAATATAAAAACAACACTCAACCCATCCAAAATTTTCTGCCAGGGTGGTGTAAAATCCATCTAATCCTCCAGAAGGGCCGGATACGTCATCAACCCAATGGCGAAAAATATGACGTCATAAACCAGCATAAATTGAATCCAGGGCACAATTTCTCCAGGCTGCAGTTGGTGAAATAATCCGCTGCTGGCTTTCACTGCTGCCAGTAAAAGGGGCAGGATTACGGGAAATAACAGGACAGAAAGCAGGGTATCCTTCATCCGCGACTGCATCGCCATACCAGCCAATAAGCTGCCTGTTACGGCATATCCAAGCGTCCCCAGCAATACCACCAGTAGAAACGCGGGTGAAAGCATGATTGAACCAAAAAACATCTGAACCATGGGGATGAAAACCAGTCCCAGCAGGATCATGACCAGCCAGTTTGCCAGGATTTTGGAGACAAAAAACACCGAACGATCAACCGGTGCCAGAAGCAGGCCATCCATTAAACCTGGTTCCTGTTCAAGCGCCAGGGAGCGATTCAGCCCTAAAATACCGGCAAAAGCAAAAGTTACCCAGATTATAGCCGCAGTGAGTGCCGCTTCAAATTGTCCATGACTGGCAAGGGTGAAATAAAACAAAATCAGGATCACACTGGAAAAGATCAGCATGGAGGGAAACATCTCTTTTCTGCGCACTTCGCAGGTAAATTCTTTCCATAATAAAGCGGCCAATACTTGGAAATACGTTTTCATGAGCCTTCTTGACCCCCATTCTCCACTGGCAATATCAAATCCTTTGATAGGATCCATGTGGATTTGCCTCTCCGTAACCCCAACACGCGGTCAGAAAGCTTTCGAATAATGGCAGCATCATGGGAGACCATCAAAATTGTCCGCCCTTTTTGATGTAAATCAGCAAGCACGATATCTAGAAAGCGCCTGCCTTCCTCATCCAAACTATTGTGGGGTTCATCCAGTAACAGCAATTCTGCGTCCGTCATCAAAGTGACGAGCAGCCTCAAGCGTTGTTTCATCCCTCTCGAAAAAGTACGAACCTCATCCGATGCCCGCCGGGAAAGCCCAACCTGTTCAAGTAAGTCCATTATCTTTATTCGGTCTATTTGTTTTTCATAGATGGAAGCGAAAAAGGTTAGGTTTTCATAGGCCGTCAAATTTCCATACAGCATGGCCTCATGCCCCAAATAAGCCAGCAGCCTGCGCACCTGAATAGCTTGCTGCGGTAAAACAAACCCGCCAATCTTAATTTCACCCTGGCTTTGACGGGATAAAGTGGCTAGCAACCGTAAAAGGCTGGTCTTCCCAGCGCCATTGGGCCCATAAATGGAGATGAATTCACCCTCGGATATAGAGAAACTGAGATCCGAAAGAACCGTTTGGTATCCAATCGTTTTACTTACATGCTCCAGGGTAATCATTTATCCGTCGAATCCGTACGTCGTAAGGTTTCTTTTAGGTTGCGTAAAATTTCATTGCGTCGATTTCGATACACATCACTTCGCAGTTGATTCGCCCGAAATAAATCATCCAAAGCAATAATATCATCCATCAGCGTGGATTTATCGTATTCAATATCCTCCTGGCGAATCTTCCGTTTTATCGTGCGGCGGGTATTGCTAATCAGCCAGAGAACAAATATTACAACAATGGGGACAAGAAAAGTTATTCCAATCAGAAGATTTGTATATTCCGACAAACCAAATATTGCATAATTTCCCGGTTTTCCGGTGATGGAAATTGTCACAGCTTCCCCTTTTTTCAAATCATTTGCGCCATATACCTGCATCAAGACACCTTCCAACGTCCGTTGACCCGAAGGACTTAATCGTTTGGATTCCAGAGTTACTCCTTCGGCAGGAATCGCAAGCACAACAGATTGAATATTCAACGGTACATTGAATGTGATGGTTTTATTTTTATCATAAGGTAAATCGTAACGGAAAAGAACCTGATGCTGCGTAGGAGATGGGTAAACTTCTGCCAAGTCACCAAACCCCTTATCCGTCAGAATAAATCGCGTCCCAAAATTCCCGTCCTGAACTTGCAGATTGATGGCTCCTGTAGGTAAAGCAAATTGCAATACGGGGTTATTCATATTCTTGGGGACGACAACTTCTTTGCTTAAATTGGAAATACTATACAATTCCGTGATGCGGACGGTGGAAGTCTGAGAAAAATCAAAAAAAACATGCACTCGTTCCGCCACCAACGCCTCAGGCAAAGTCGTAGAATCATATATCGTTACGGGTAATTCCAGGGAATGCTTTGGAAAGACATCACTTCCCCGGACCACCTGTGAATTAAACAATAAGCCCTCGTACAAAACGGAAACAAGGTATATCCGATCATTCACCAGATCAACGTCCGAAAATCGATAACTGCCATCCGAACCCATGATGGTACTTCGCTGGATAACCGGTTTGTTCCCTTCAAATACTTGCAGGGCAACCCGGATTCCAAGAGAAATATTGCCATGGGTACCATTACGAATTTTCCCGAAGATTTCAATCTTATCTGGAATGGGTGTTTTGAGTACATCTAAATTCATCGATTCAGGAATGGGTGTTTCTTCAGTATCATAAAACGCACGTGAGTTACTGAACCCCACCGAGCGCAGAAAGGAAGTGACGGCCCAACGTTGATCATCATCCAGGCTTTCGATGAAAGCAGGCATGCCCTCATCATTTCCGGCGGAAATTCGTTTCCAGATTTGCAAGTCAGAATAACCAGCTAAAGAGGCCGGATCCGTCCAATCAGGTAAATCAATTCCAAGTTGCGATGATTGGGGTCCATCGCCAGCTCCGCTTTCCCCATGACAGGTTTCACAATTGACCAGATAGATAAGATGTCCTTCTTCAAATACTCTGGCTGGAACACCGAGCGAATAAACATACGCCAGCACATCCCAAATTTCCCGATCCGACAAATTGCTGGAAAATCCTGGCATAAATCGATCCACATGCCCATTAGAGACCGTAGTATACCATTCCACTAAGTTGGACTCGCGCAAAAAATCAATCTGGCTGATTGGGGGAACTGCCAGGGGCAAGCGGTCAGCTTCAGGCCCATTTCCCAAACCGGAATTTCCGTGACAACGGGTACACCATTGATCATAAACAATGGCCCCTTTTTCGGAATTGGGTGAAAACACCGGAAAAACTGTTCGCAAAGGTTCTGGGGCAATTAAATTGGAGCTATCCTCCAGAGGTGGAGGCGTAACATCCATCATCAAGCTGCCGCTGCAACCAGAACCCAAGCTGGAGACCAGAAAACCAGTAAATAACAATACAGTAACCTTGAGTGCAGGAAAGGGTCGTCGTTTCATAGGGCCTTATCGCTTCTCAACTTACCGCTCCATTTTATAGCCACAGCGCGAACAAAACTGGTCCGATTTTTGAGCGGGTTTTCCACATTTTGGACAAAAGCCGATCATTTTCTCATGATTCTTTTTGCGATGCTCCGTAATCATTTCTTCAATACGCGCATCATGTTGATCATAATTGCCATATTGAGTATCTTCGACTTCAGGCACCGAAGCGGCTTCCAATTGTTCTAGCTTTTGCAAAATCAGAGTCCCCTGATTGATAAGGGCATGACGCGCATAAGTATACCCATCCTTTGAAATTTTCCCTTGTTGAGCCTCAGTTTCCAGTTCAGACAGTTGCTCGAGTATACTCTCCTGTTGAATCAACAAAACGGGGATGGCCTCTTGTGCTTTGGCATAGAATTTTAAATCCATTGGTGGATTTTCAGGCTGAGATTCCAGATCAAAGAAAGGTTTACCCAAAGCCATTCCCACCAACAGGAGCATCGAAAAAAGAATTAGGATTGCACCAATCTCCATTAACTATTCCTTTTATTCATGTGGTTCAATACCCACTGAATTTTGTAATTCTATCAAGGGTATCAGTTCATCTACCGAGTTGATCGGCCCAATTTTGATCGCCGCTATCTTACCGTCTCGTCCAATAATGAAGGTCTCCGGTACCCCGCGAATACGGAATGCAGTGGACGTATGGGCACCCTCATCAAACCCGTTGGGATAGGTAATTTGATTTTTTTGTAAGAATTTCTCAGCTTCTTTTGGCGTATCCGCGTAATCCACGCCCAGGAAAACAACATCCTCGTGGGATTGGAAAACCTGCCAACTGTTTTCCAACAAAACGGCTTCATCTTCACACGGCAGGCACCAGGATGCCCAAAAATTAATCACAACAATTTTGCCAGCCAAAGAAGCGTTACTAAATTCCTGCCCATCAAAAGTGGTTATATGAAAATCCGGTGCAAGGTGACCAACCAGAACCGGACCCTGCTGCTTGCGCAGCATACTCCAGCCGATAAATACCAGAAAGATCAGGAGCAGCGCAAAAGAAATCATCATCGTCCAAACAGGAGGCCGGGATGTTTGGTTTGATTCTTGCTCATCAACGAAAGGGTCAGTTATTCCCAAGTTCCACCATTAATTGTTCTGATAATTTTCTAGCTCATTTTCCAATCGTTCTACATATGGCGCAATTTCATCAACTACGTCTGTCGCTGGAATCACCAAGCTCACACGCCGCGCACGTAGTGTACGAATCAACAAACCGGCACCACCGAATAGCATAACCAGAGGCAGCCAATAAATCACCCCATTGACGCCGCGCTTGGGGGGTTCAGCCAACACCTGGTCGCCATAGCGTTCCACGAAATATTCTTGAATCTCTGCGGACGACCGTCCCTGTGCCAATTGCTCACGGATTAATTCCCGCCATTGTATACAAGCTTGGGTTCCGCACACATCCAGAGGAATGTTTTCACAGACCGGACAAAATAATTTTCCGGCAACAGCATTGACCTCATCGTCTGATGGGATTGGTGTAGGATCCTCTGCATAGACTGGTGCTGCCAAGCAAAACAACAGTCCAAAGCACACGAGAAATATCCAATGTCGACTATTTTTGTTCATTTGCTTGCCTATAGTACCAGTATTAAAACAATTCAGAGGTTCAGCTTGCAAGATTGTTCTCTACCCATTATAGTATATGCGAATGAAGATAAAGCGTAAACAATTCCTTTTGCGTGTAATTCTATCAATCTGGCTGTTTTTACTGGCGGTACAGGTTAGTTGCAACATACCCACCATCCGCAATCCCAGAGACTGGGTCCAGATGGTGCAGTATTCCATCCACCTCCCTGTGGATCAAAAGGTGCTGCAGCAATCCAGTCCGCAGCAATGGCTGGACTGGATTGAAAAACTTTCTGGTGAAAAACCGGTGATGATCGAAGGTCAAGAGACTTTTCTGCGCTCACGATACAGTTACGCCATGTTCCTTGACTATCCGGAAGCGCAGGCCATGCCATATCTGGTGGAACAGGTCCTGCAATATGTAAAACCCGAACAAATTGAAATCGATCCATACACCTATACCGATGCCGAAAAATCTTATACCTGGCAGAACCTGATCGTACGTTTGCCAGGAAAACTGGTACCGGAAGAAAAAATCCTACTTACCGCTCATTTTGATAGTATCGTGGTTCGCGAAGGCAATGCGTTAGTATTGGCACCGGGAGCCGATGATAATGCCAGCGGGACTGCGGTTTTGCTTGAAGCTCTGCGCTTGCTCTCCGATGAATCTTTTGAAAAAACGATTGAGATTGTTTTTTTTAGTGGTGAGGAAATAAATCTCCAGGGCAGCCGTGCTTATTTACAAGATCACGATTTCCAAAACATCAAAGGGGTGATCAATGTGGATATGATCGGCTATGATTCAGACAATGATGGTTGTGTGGAGATTCATGCCGGCACGGACCCGGAAAGCCAACAGATAGCCCTTTTATTACAAACCACCATAACCAATTACCAGCTCCAGTTGCAGCCAGAGATGCTCTACGAAAACGCCACTAATCGTTCGGATCACGCATCCTTCTGGGCTCAACAAATTCCGGCGATCCTGGTCAGTGAAAATTTCTTTGATCAGCAAGGGTCCGGCGTTTGCCCAACCAATGATCCCAATCCTTACTATCATCAAACTGGAGATACCGTTGCCAACATTAACAGCCACTATGGCCATCAAATCTCACAGGCAGTCATCCTCACCATTGTCCAGTTGGCCGTTCCTTATTGAGAATACTAATTCGTTCAGACTCAGGTAATCTGATTCAGACGCTCTTGCGTTTCTTCACCAACCTTGTTCCCATAGAAATGATGCCACCCACTAACAAACCAATTCCCCCAATCCACAGCCAATTGATAAACAAATTTCGATATACTTTGAAGGTTGCCTGGTTGCTATTAATCGGTTCCCAATCCACCAGCACTACATATAAATCATCCTGCAACGAACTATTTATTCCAGGGATGGTTACAGCCTGCTGGGACGTATAAAAATAGTCGCGGCGTGGATAAAGGGTGGAAATGAATTTGTGATTTTCATAAACCCGCATTTCCGCCCTGGTCACATTGCGGCCATCGTCCAGATCAAATTCCGATATGGATTCCAGTTGAACAGAATAGGGGCCTAAAGTTACCGATTCGCCAATCGTCAACCTGGCTTGTGTCTCGCTTTGGTTTAATTCAATCCCCAAAATACCAATGCACATCAACGCCACACTGATATGGATGAGGATGCTGCCATACCGCCGTCGGTTTCTCTTTAATAGATGGACAAAAGTTCTCACCAAAGATTCCTGGTGATGTTTTCGGCGAGAAAAAAAAGCATTAATCAGATCAAAAAGCAAAATTAAAAAGCACAGGGTAACCAGCCAATATCCCAGGACGGCAGGCCAGGTTCGAAATCCTATGTAATAAACATAGCCCGCAACTATCAGAGATAAAAGTAAAGGGATGCGCACCGCTTTCAACATGGTTTCCCAGGTTGAGTAGCCCCAAGAGGACAGCGGAGCGATCGCCATTAGAAAAAGCAGAACCGCAAACAAAGGCCCGGTCGTCTGTTCGTACCAGGCAGACCCAACGGTCATCTTCTGCCCGGTGAACAACTCAGAGAGCAATGGGAAATTCACCCCAAGAAACACTACAAAGAATAGCCCAAATAAAATAACGGTATTGAACAATAACTGGGATTCCCGCGAAAATATGGAATACAGGTTTCCTTCCGATGACAACAATCCCCAGCGATGAAAAACAAGGGTCATGCTTCCGATGAACATCAGTGTAATGAAAATAAAAAAAGCAGGACCGATGGAACTCTCTGCAAAAGCATGCACAGACGAAAGAACGCCGGAACGGGTTAAAAAAGTGCCGTAAATCACCATTGAAAAAGTTAACAGAACCAGAATCATATTCCAATGTTTAAACAGCTTGAGCTTTTCTTGTACCATGATGCCATGCAAAAAAGCTGTCCCCAAGAGCCAGGGCATAAACGCGGCGTTTTCTACCGGATCCCACGACCAATACCCACCCCACCCCAGGACTTCATACGCCCAGCGGCTCCCTAACAGCAAACCGCAGGATAAAAACAACCAGGCCAGCAGGGTCCAGGGACGAGATATCTTGATCCACTGGTCATCCCGGCGGCCAAGAATCAAAGAGGCTATCCCAAAGACATAAGGTATGACAAAAGCGGTGAACCCTAAATAAAGCGCTGGTGGATGAAAAATCATCCCGGGATGGCGTAAGAGCGGGTTTAATCCCAGCCCATCCGATGGACTGAGTAAAACGCCTGCACTGGGTTTAAACATGGAGATGATCTGTGCGCCACCCGGCATCTGCCAGAATCGCACAAATGGATTTTCAAAGATTACAAGCAGACCCACAAAAAAAGATAGAATAATCGAAAGCAGGATGATGATCCAGGGCAGAAAATCTCGATCATGATCCCATTTGAGCAGCATGACCGTGAAGCTAAAGAAGGATAATATCCATGTCCAAAATAATAAGGAACCGGACTGTCCCCCCCATAGAGCAGCTAGTTTGAGATAAAACGGTGTCGCCACACTGCTGACCCTGTATACATACTGGACTTCATAATGACCACTGGTTAACAAAATCAGTAAGAGAATAGCGGATAAACTTATAACAGGGAACATCAAAATCGCAGCAACTCGCGCGCTGTTCATCCAAACTGCTTTTTGCTGCTTATTTCCAATCCAGGAAGCAGTTATGGCATATCCTGATAGGATAAAAGCAATCAAAAGGGTGCCGAATCCAATTTCTGCAATCATTTGTGTTCCACCATGGATTATTCGCCCTGATCTGGCAAAGCTTCTTCATAGCGAGTGGGGCATTTCAATAATAATTCATCCGCATTAAAAACCCCATCCTCACCTAGTCTTCCGGTAACAATCGCCTGAGCTTCATCCTTCAATAAATCAGGTTTCACTCCAATATAAATCACCTCAAGAGTTGAACTCGATCCATCGGTCACGGCTTGATGCAGTACCTTGACGATCCCCCCCCGCAGATCAATGGCTTTCTGATCTCCTGGAATATTGGCCATCGTAAACCGGATTTCCAAGGTGTCCTGATTAACTTGAATACTATCACCTATCACCGCACCGGAAATTCTTACCGATTGACCCTGCATGGCGTCTTTTCTTGCAAGCAGTTCATCGATGGTTAAAAAGTATTGTGCATTCGCTTTCGTCGAGGAGAGGATGAGATATAAAATTGCAGTTGCGATCAATACACCGCCCACAATAAATCGCCATTGCCCCGGCTGACGCACTTTCTCGATCTTAGGCGAAGATTCCAACATTAATATTCCTCAACATTATTTTTCATGGATGAAAAAAAAACTGACTATTTTTCAGCACACTCCCTAGAACGATACCAGACATGTCAATTATACCTGTTAGCGTATTGAAAAAGACCCTCAGGGTTGAGTGGTACTCTTATTTCTAAGGTAAAACTCAATATAAACCCTTAGAATCAGGCTCATTTTTTGATATTTCAACACCCTTGCTGTAATCCTATAGGTGTACTATATCTCGTCGCCCTCTTCATCTCCCATTCAATTTGATCCTCATCTATAATAAGAAAAGTTTATCTTTTATGGAGGGCATCATGCCGGAAGGAACATACTATTTCCCTGATGGTTTTTTATGGGGCTGTGCCACAGCCTCCCATCAGGTTGAAGGTCAAAACAAAAACAATAACTGGGCATTCTGGGAAGAACAGGAAGGAAAAATCCATCAGGGTCAAAAAGCCGGCCTGGCATGCGATTGGTGGGGGGGCCGGTGGCGCGAGGATTTTGACCGGGCTGCCCAGGGCGGCCAAAACGCCCATCGCCTGTCCATCGAGTGGAGCCGGATTCAACCTGCTGCGGATCGTTGGGACGAAAACGCCCTGGAGTATTACCGCCAGATGATGCGCGGACTGATCGAACGAAACATGACCCCCATGGTCACCTTGCATCATTTCAGTGATCCCCTATGGGTCATGGAACAAGGCGGCTGGGAAAACGATCAGATCATTGTTTGGTTTGAAACGTACACCCAAAAAGTTGTTGAGGCACTCAAAGAATACGTCACGCTCTGGGTGACCATCAACGAACCTAATGTCTATACTAATGGCGGATATTTAGGCGGCGGCTTTCCCCCAGGAAAGAATGACATGAAAGCCGCGTATACCGTGATGCGTAACATGGTCAAAGGTCATGCGGCCGCTTACCATGCCATCAAGAAAATTCAGCCGCAAGCCAGGGTAGGACTTGCGCATCACTACCGGAAATTTGAACCCGCCCATGCTGGGTTCGCACCGGACCGGATGATGGCCAGCTTTCTCTCCAAAAACTTCAATGAAAGCTTTGCCAATGCCGCCCAAACCGGCCGTTTTGAATTCGCCCTGCGTAAGGAGACTATCCCTCAGGCAGCCAACACCCAGGATTTTATCGGCCTGAATTATTACACTCGTGAATATATTGCCTTTAAACCCCTGGCGCCGAAGTCCCTATTCTACAAAGGATTTTACGATCCAAAATCCCCGCTGAGTGAAACCGGCTTCATCGCCCTGGAACCCAAGGGGTTTTATCAGGCGCTGAAATGGTGTAATTCGTTTAAAAAACCCATCCTCGTCACAGAGAATGGAGTGGAAGATTCTTCCAACACCCTGCGTACCCGATACCTGTACGAGCATCTGCATCAGATGTGGCGGGCAATCAACTATACCTGGCCGATCAAGGGCTATTTCCATTGGTCATTGGTGGATAATTTTGAATGGGAACGCGGTTGGAGCCAGCGCTTTGGTCTGTGGGGGCTGGATGTTGAAACTCAAACCCGTCTGCACCGCCCGGCCGTGGATGCCTACGCCGACATCTGCCACACCAACGGTATCTCTTCCCAAAGTGTGAAAAAATACGCCCCGGAGATCTTCAACACATTATTTCCAGCTTGAGTTGATTTCTCAAGAATAAAAAAAGCGGCTGGCGAAAATAGTTAATTTCCTTCACACCACCTTATATATATACATTGGGGCGAACGGCCGTTCGCCCTTTCTTGAGGTCATCTATTTTGGGTCACACTCGTAGGGATATTAACTTTTTCAGGTTCTTTAACGAATAAAGTGGAACAAAAGGCAGAATCAGAGGCACCTTGCTTCGATAGACCTGAAACGCCGTATCTCCCCCGTATCGTTCGTCCTGTTTTAATTCCAGGCGTACGGTGGAAACCAGCATCACAAATAGGATTCCGATCCAGCCGATTATGGCCATCATCCAGGTCACAATCCCTCGATAAAGGGCAAGACCGGTAATGATATTCCCTGTCCAAAAAGTGATTTCTCCAAAATAATTCGGGCATCGTACCCAGGCAAACAACCCGCTATTGCAAAAAGAAGCAGGATTCTTTTGTTTAAAAGCCGATTTTTGCCGATCTGCCAGTGCTTCCAAACTCATCCCTACTGCCATGACCACCACTCCTAGGTAGGGGAAGAAGCCACCCTCAGCAGCAAAACCCTGGAAAACCAGTGGAGAAATCATCAAGACATACAACATGGAAACAATCATCCAAACAGCCACCCTGCCCCATCCGACAATCGGGGAGGTTTCACGCTCAGTGGCGGCCATTTCCTTGCGATAAGCAGGTTTAAATTCGCGCCTTAGTAGAAACAGGGCCAGGCGCAAACCATAAAGAATTAATAGACCACCGTGAAGGATGAATGGCAAATTCAGTCGTCCCCCAAAAACCAGCAATAGAAATAAAGCCATGCCGCTAATGGCGAAGCCATACCCCACACTGATAAAGTAAATAAATCGGAAAAATCCAATCGCTGAGATCAGCAAAGCCAATCCCAATAACGAAAAAAAACATAAAACCGGCGACGAAATCAGAAATTGTCCTGTATCATACATCATTAATGCTGCTGTCATGAGAGAGTCCTGTTAATTAATTGAAGGTTGAATAATTTCCTAATATTACTCTATTTAAATCAGATGAAGGGTGCGTTTTCAACGCACCTTTTTAAGGCAATGAAGTTATTCTCTTCACTGGAAATACAGCCGATTAATAACTATTTCCACTTATGCCCAACGCAATCAACTATGCAGATGGAACAATCTCCAAAACAACCCGAGTACTTTTACGCCGTGAAAAGATTTGAGATAGCCCAATGAGATGAAATTGCAAGCCATATTTCTTGGCCATGCCTTTTTGCACCCGAGCAATCCACTCTTCGTCCTCCAAAACTTGAGCGCTGGCGCTTTGCCATTCGCTTTTTGGGTTGCCACTCACATCGCTGCTGGCAATGTTGACATCTCCCCGAGCGCGAATCCGCTTGACCTTCCAACTGCCGCCGTCCGTCCACACATACAGCTTCCCTTCGATCTCACATACCCAAACCGGAGTAATCACGCCCTGACCATCTTTTTTAAAGGTCTGCAAGGCCATAAACTGTCCGCTTCCAATGCTTCCCATTCTAAATTCACTCCTTATAATTGATCGCTTCTTCTTCATAGTACCAATATTAAGACGCTAAACCTATCAATTCTTTATTAGAAAATCGCTTTGTCCTAAACATCGACTCTGGAGGAATTGGATGAGGCTATGTTAGAATTACGCAATCCTAAGCAAAAATCGTAGAAGCCACATGAAAAATTTCATAAACCGCCTCTTCCACATGTCCCGTGAACTTAAATTATTTGCAATGGCCTCGGTCCTGATGGGACTGGCTTACAGCATGGTGGATGCCACCTTTAACAACTTCCTGGACGCTCGTTTCCACCTGACAGGTTTTGAACGCTCCTTTTTGGAATTCCCCCGTGAGCTGCCCGGTTTTCTGGTTGTTTTTGTATCCGCCCTGCTCTGGTTCTTTTGCAGCCGGCGGTTGGGTGGTGTAGCCCTGATTTTTAGTGCTGTCGGTGCCCTATGTCTGGGATTGCTTTCTAATTCCTATGTAATTATGGTCATCTGGTTATTCCTCTACAGCATGGGGCAGCACCTATTCATCCCCATCTCCTCCGCCATCGGCATGGAGCTATCCCATGAGGGGCATACCGGCCAGCGTCTGGGACAATTAAACGCCCTGCGCAATGCCGCCGTGATCACTGGCAGTTTCTTTGTTTTTCTGGCTTTTCGCTACCTGAATTTTGATTTTCAAAAGACCTACATCCTGGTCGCCGTTATCTTCTTAGCCGCGTCTTTCTTCATGTTTCGCATGAAGCCGCAGGAAACGAAAGTACCGAAGGCTTTCTTAAAGCTTCACAAGGAATACCGCTTATATTATCTCCTGGCCATCCTTTATGGTTCCAGAAAACAATTGTTCATCACCTTTGCCCCCTGGGTACTGGTCACCATATTTAATCAGCCCACCCAGACCCTGGCCACACTGCTGACCATCGGTGGGGTGATCGGGATCCTCTTCCAACCCTTATTGGGCTGGGCAATTGACCATCTTGGGGAACGCCGGGTTTTGATTCTTGAAGCGACTTTCCTCGTTCTGGTCTGCCTGGGATATGCCTTTGCCAAAGACACTTTTGCCGAACATACAGCGTTCCTGATCATCTGTGTTTGTTTCCTGCTGGATCAGATGTTAATGTCCGTCAATATGGCCCGCGCCATGTATATCAAGAAAATTGCCAAACAGCCCGATCACGTCCAGGCTGCCTTGACAGCCGGCGTGACTATTGACCATATCTTTTCCATCTCCATCGCCCTCCTGGGCGGGTTGATCTGGAATGTGTTTGGTTATCAATACGTGTTCATCTTGGGCGTGTGTATCGCCGTTGTAAGTTTATTTGCCGCCATGAAGATACAAATTCCGCTGCAAGCACAGCCAATCAGTTCGGCTGTACTCGAAATCCAACAGGATTAACTTTTTTCTTTATCATGATACGTAAGGCCATTCCAGTCCATGTGAATGGTCTTTATTTTTTACAAAGCGCAAGAATGATCAAATCCATACCATTTTTCCTGCAATATCAACAACAGCATGACAATCAGGATCAAGTGCTAATCCAATCGTCAGTTTATGATTGGATTATCGCAAATCACATGATCAAAAAAAGTCAGGAGAAAAAACATGAACATGCAGCTTAAATCCATTGGCAGTATTCGCTGCCATCAAGGGGAGTTTTCCCTGCTGATTGACGAACCCTACCGCCCAGCTATGCTGGAACTGAATCAGTTTGATACTCTTCAAGTGTTGTACTGGTGTCATTATTTGGATTCGAATGAATACCGTTCCATCACCACAGTAGATAAACCCTATCAACACGCCCCGGATAAAATGGGGATCTTTGCCACCCGTTCCCCTGTTCGGCCAAATCCCATCGCCTTGACTGCCGTTTCCATTCTTTCCATCGATCAACAAAAAGGAATTATTCTTGTGCCCTATATTGATGCCGAAGATGGCTCCCCGCTATTGGATATCAAACCCTACACCCCCTCCATTGACCGGGTACGGGATTCCCAGCCACCGGCCTGGTCTGCCCATTGGCCGACCTGTGTGGAAGAATCCGGTTCGTTTGATTGGGCAGCGGAATTTGTCAACGCACAATAGTCTTTCGTTATAATTATCAATGGGAGAGCCAACTGGCTCTCCCAACCGTTCAACATCAAAAGGAGTGTTTCATGCCCCGACCAACCAACAAAAAACTACTACTGGATCAGATGCAAAAAGAACATCAGATCTTGCTGGATCGCCTGGCTCTATTATCGGAAGAAGAAATTTGCCGGCACAGTCAACTGACCGGTTATGCCATTAAGGATGTACTGGCACACCTTACCTCCTGGGAACAGTTGGTGCTCTTTTGGTATCGGGCGGGTGTGAAAGGCGAAACTCCTCACCTGCCGTTGGAAGGTTATAACTGGCGGCAGATCCCAGAACTGAATCAGATGTTCTATCTGCGCGATAAAGACAAATCTCTCGCAGATGTCCTGCGGGATTTCCATGCCTCTTACCAGGAAATCGCCAATACCATTCGAGCCATTGATGAAGCAGAAATGTTCACCCCGGAAATCTACCCCTGGACCAATAAAAATGCCATGGGAACCTACTTCGTTTCTGCCACCAGCAGTCATTACGCCTGGGCGCTTAAGGAAATTCGAAAGTGTTTGCAGCAAGATAAAAAATAATCCCCGACAAAGATTGCCGGGGGATTTTGGTCGGTATAAAGTTGGTTGGTCTAACCTTCTGCTTTTTGCGCATTCACCTTGCGATAACGCATATTGATCATCTCCACTGCAATGGCGAAGAACATGGAAAAGTAGATATATCCCTTGGGAATTTCCTGACCCAATCCTTCAGCAAACAAAGAAAACCCAATGAGCATGAGGAAGGATAATGCCAGAATCTTTAAGGATGGGTGCTTATCAATAAACGCACTCAAGGTAGGCGCAAATAAAATCATCACAATCACCGCCAGGAGGATGGCCGTAATCATGACCCATAATTGATTAGAAATACCAACCGCAGTGATTACCGAATCCAACGAAAAAACAATATCCAGTAAAGCAATCTGAATGATTACCCCCCAAAAAGTGACTGCCCTGCGTTTATGTTTTGCCTGCGTTTCTACTCGGTGATCATGATATTCCAGATTCTCCTGAATCTCGGTTGTGCTTTTCGCCAACAGAAACAATCCACCCGCCAACATCACCAAATCCCTGCCCGTTACTTCATGACCAAACACACCAAAAAGTGGGGAGGTAAGGCGAGTCAACAGCGTCAGGGAAAATAACAATGCAATCCGGGTAATAACAGCCAACCCCAGCCCCATGCGCTGGGCTTTGGTACGGACTTCCACGGGTAATTTTCCGGAAAGAATGGTTAAAAAAATAATATTGTCCATACCCAAAACGATTTCCAGCAAAATCAAGGTGATCAGAGCAACAGCAGATTCAAGAAGGATATCTGGATTCATAGTAGGTCTCCAATAAGAGCGAATATTTAATTATAACGAGTGCATAACTACCTGTGCAAGTGCAAAAAAGACTGCCCCGAAGGACAGTCTCTTATAAAAATATTCTGTTGGTTGATTAGTTACAGGCTTCAAATTGGGGTAAATGACTGGTCAGTGAAGCGCTCTGCAAGTTGGTGTATACCCGGATCAGATCAGTACGGGTGGTCTCTGCCATCAATTCATCATACAGGGCAGCATCCGCAATTTCAGCATCCACACCCGCCTGACAGGCCTCTTCAATCGTGGCAAAGGCAGGGAAATCAATCGAGGTATAAACCGGTACATCCAAACCATATTTATTGGCTTGGCGAATTAGAACCGTTGCATGTTGGGTTTCAGAAAGTACAATTTCATTGAAAGGCACAACATCGCCAAAGTCGGTAATAACACTTTCATACAGGGCTCGGGCGGTGTATTCTTCTTCAATAGCCCGAAGCAAATCTTCACTTTCTTCTGTAGATAATGGAGTGAGTGCATAGCCCGTTCCAGTGCCGCGCATACCAGATCCAGTACTCTGACCATAACCCTGCCCCATCACAGTTCCATCAGTATTGAGAGGAAGTGCAGATGGATCAGTTCCTGGTCCACGATGACCTTCAATGGATGCCTGAACGATATTTGCTGGGCTAAATGCCATCAATCCCATGGATACGATACTGACAGCGGCTACAATTAATGCGAATTTCTTTTTCATTTCATTTCTCCTTGCACAGACATGGCTGTGGTTTCTTTTTGTTTGATATCCTAATCATACAAGAGGGGTCTGTAGATGGATTGTAGGAGAAATGAAGATGCTGTGAATTCGTTAATTTGTTTTGGGCAGGGTAAGGGTAAAAACAGCGCCTCCGGCAGCATGATTTTCAGCAGTTAACCTTCCCCCATTTAATTCTGCCAACTGTCGGGCAATCGCCAGACCCAATCCCGAGCCGCCTTCTGATCGACTGCGTGATTTATCCGCTTTATAGAAACGCTCAAAAACATAAGCAAGTTCAGCTTCCGGGATTCCGTCGCCGGTATCCCTTACCATTATCTCAACCTGATTGTCTAAACTCTTACAGCTCAAAATTACCTGGCTGCCGGCTGGGGTATAGCGCAGCGCATTTTGTAGTAAATTGGAAAGGATCTGGGCTATCCTCGTAGGGTCGGCGAATACCTTAACATCCGCAGAGTTCGGGGAGAGATCAAGGCTGATCTGACGTTGTTGTGCCTGTTGTTGAAACTGAACCTGCAATCGGTGCAGCAGCGGCAGAAGTTCAAAATCAGTTTTCTCAAGAGCCAATTCACCTGCTTCTGCTAAAGAAAGCATGCGCAAATCCTGCACCAAGCGAGTGAGAAAATCATTTTGATCCATGATGGGTTGCAAGGCTTCCAGGGTCAGAGGATACACGCCGTCCTGAAGCGCTTCCAGATTTATCTTTTGCACCGCCAGCGGCGTACGCAGCTCATGGGCAATATCCGCAGTCAGGGCTTTGCGATTACGTTCTGCAGTCTGCAGCGCAGCCGCCATATGATTAAATGCCTTTGCCAACGTTTTGACCTCTTGTGTTCCTTTTTCTGACACGCGTTCCTCTAGATTCCCCTTTGCCAGAGATGAAGCTGCTCGGGTTAACTGTCCGATTGGTTTCACAAATGCATAAGCCAACACAAAAGCTAATATCAACGCCGCCGCGCCGGAGATCAGTGCAGCATGCGCCATGGCTTGATCCAACTCAGTAATTATTCTTTGTTCCTGTTCATCAATAGAACTGGTCTGATTACCGGGTAAAATTAAATAGCCAACAACGCGATTATTTACTTCCAGTTCAATGCCTTGTTTCAAATCTTCTCTGGATGTTACCCAATCATCCTCACTTAAAACGGATTGGCCAGCGGCATCCACAAGATGAAATTCGCTACGTCCCTGCCCGCCCTTTCCAAATCCACTACCTGTCGGAACGGCATATTGTTCAAGAATCGTCTGTGCGCCTGCCCACGAGTTGTTTGCAGCATAGGTTTCTTCCAAATCATCCACCAGCGCATTAACCCCTGTTTCTCCGCCTCGCCGCACAAATTGGCGGATCTGGTCACTGGTTTCGCTGCGGATAAACAGAGAGATACCCACCAATGTAATAAAAATAATGACAGTAAATGCCAGTAATAAACGTAGACGCATTGGTTCTACTCCTCTTTTCTAAACCGGTAACCCACCCCAAACACGGTTTCGATATAGGGTGCATCTTCTTTGTTTCTTTGTAATTTCGCCCGCAAATTCTTGATATGCGCATCAATGGTTCTTTCATAGCCTTCGTATGTCTCCCCCTGGGTCGCTTCCAACAATTGCAGGCGGTTAAAAACACGCCCTGCTTTGCCTGCCAGTATACTCAATAACTTGAACTCGGTCAGAGTTAATTCAATAGATTCTCCTGCTCGCTCCACGCGCATCTCATCCAGGTCTATGTCCAGATCCAGGATATGGATCTTCTCCACTTTGGGAGCCTGATTCCCGCTGCGGCGCAGCACCGCGCGTACCCGCGCCACCACTTCGCGCACTGAAAAAGGCTTGGTGATGTAATCATCCGCGCCCAATTCCAGCCCGATCAGACGATCCGTTTCCTCCACCCGGGCAGTCAACATAATGATGGGGGTATCCCCCTGGCGGCGAATATTGCGCGCAATATCCAGTCCATCCATCCCCGGCAAATTTAAATCCAGAATCACTAGATCCGGCCGCGTGTTTTCCCAGGTCTTGAATCCGCTGTCCCCGCGATACTCCGCCAACACCTTAAAGCCCGCCTGTTCCAGGTACGAACGAATACCGCGCACCAATTCCGGTTCATCTTCAATAATCAGGATCGTTTCCATGCTTCCCTGCCTTGATTAAATCAATTCAAAATATTTCTCTATTAGTATCATATCAAAGGATGCATAGATTTCCTAAATTCTTCTTTGAAAAAGCGCTAAATCTTCACAAGATCTTCATTAAATCCGACAAATAAAAAAACCACGGGTGAGAAAGTCCGCACCCGTGGTTCCAATGGATTCATATCTATAGATAGCTCAGCGCACATGCCGGTAATAACGGCTGGTGGGATGCGGCTCTATCAGCTCCACCGTCATCCCAGTGGTATGTTCCGGGAAAATGAAGGCTTCAAAGCCGTCCTCACGGTCGGTATAAATCTTGCCATCCTGGATGGGAACCCCGCTGGCAGTCACTCGGCGCACGGCAGCCCGGATATCAGACACTTCAATGGCAATATGCTCCAGCCCTTCGCCTTTGGCTTCAATAAACTGACGCACGCGCGCGTTCTCACCCCAGCTTTGGGTGGGATGTAAAATTAAACCGTCATTGCCGGTTTCCAGCCAGCTATCCAATTGTTCGCCCTGATGCTGGTCCGAACGAACCCCCAACGCTTGTAATCCCAGGACATTTTCATAGAATTTCAACACGGCATGGATATCACGTACCGCCGTGCCAATATGATTGACCCCCAAAATCCCGCCAAACGGCCGGGTGCTGCCAAACAACACCACGTCCTCCGGCTGCAGTAATTCAATCGTCATGCCAAAGGCATGCTGGCGGGGAATAATCAAGCGTTCGCCAAATAGATCACTGTGAATCTTTTCCCCCTGGATCGGCACCCCGGCCTTGGTGATGCGCAGATAATCCGCTTCAATATTGTCGGTCAGGAAAACCAGACGTTCCAATCCAGGACCTTTTTCGTTAATAAATTGCGCCACAGGTGAAGCCGGATCATGGCTTTCCATCAGGCATAATTCACAATCATTGGGAAACGGCAGGCTCACCGAGCGTTCAATTCCTGCAATTGGATCTTCATCCTCATTCCAGCCTTCCAATCCAAACAGCTTGCGAAATATCTGCCAGGTTTCATGCGCATGCTGAACAGCAAAACCAATTTGATGTAATCTGATTATCATCGAACTTCCTCCATGGGGGTGCAGGGTGCATGATTACACTGTTGCATTTATTATAGCAGAGCGATTCTGGATTTTATTTACGATAATATTTATCTAATCTGTCTTATTTTATGTTATTATTTATATATTAATTAAAAAGGTATAGATAATTCTTAATCAACCTTCTTTGGAGGTAAAAAATGAGAGAACTAATCGTTGCAGATTTCATCACACTGGATGGTGTGATTCAGGCACCCGGTGGTGCGGTGGAAGACACGGACGGCGGTTTTACCCATGGCGGGTGGACCATTCCATATTGGCATGATGACATCGGCTTGCATTTCTTTGAGGCCATGTCCCAATGTGATGCATTATTGCTGGGCCGAAAGACCTGGCAAATCCACGGCGGCGCATTTGAACCCATGCTGGATGACCCGTTCGGCGATGCGATGAACAACATCCGCAAGTATGTGATTTCCACCACGCTTAAATCCGCTTCTGCTTGGCGCAACTCGATCCTGATTAGCGAAAATGTGGTTGAAACCGTCCGACAGCTCAAGCAGCAGCCTGGTAAAAATATCCTCATGGACGGGTCCAGCGTCTTAACCCAGGTACTGGCAGAGCATGATCTTGTGGATGAATACAGACTACATGTCTATCCTCTCGTACTGGGAGGCGGCAAACGAATCTTCCCTGAAGGCAAACGCCTGGCGTTGTCATTGGTGGAAACATCTCCTCTGCCGACAGGCGTCGTGTACATGCGCTATCGACGTGCCGTATAATAAAAGTACAAGTTTTGGAATACCAGACAATCGTCCACGCAGCTGAATTTATTGCTATCTTGGTTTTGAGGTCTATATGAAAAATGAACGGAAAATTAGAGAATTAATAACCCCGCAGATGGTCATAGAGGGCGCAGGTGTGCGATTGCAGCGCTCCATCTCACCGCAAGCTAGCAACCTGTTTGATCCCTTCCTATTGTTTGATCATTTCGCCTTTAATGAACCCCGCGAAGGCGCCTTACAGGGTTTTCCTATGCATCCTCACCGAGGGATTGAAACCGTCACGTATATGCTTACCGGTCTGGTACATCACCGCGACAGCCTGGGCAACAGCGGCGTAATCGGCGCCGGCGATGTGCAGTGGATGACCGCCGGCCGCGGTATCCTGCATGAAGAGATGCCCCGCCTGAGTGATGAAAAAAACATTTTTGGTTTCCAACTCTGGGTAAATTTACCTGCGGCTCAAAAAATGACCAGCCCGCGCTATCAGGAAGTCAAAGAAAATCAAATCCCCATCGTAGAATCAGCGGGCATGCAGGTACGCATCATTGCAGGTACCTATGCGCAAGTTGAGGGGCCGGTCAAGGAAATTGCCGCCGATCCGCTTTACCTGGATGTTTCCCTTCAGCCTGGCACAACCTTCACCCAGGCGGTTCCACAGGGTCATACCGCCCTGGCCTATGTCTTCTCAGGCAGCGGTCTGGCTGCGGATCAAAGTATCAACTCTCCCCAGATGATTATTTTTGAAGATGGAGATTCGGTCACTTTTCGCAGCGAATCCGAAGCCATGCGATTCGTCTTAATCGCCGGCGCACCCTTTGAAGAACCGATTGTCCCATATGGACCCTTCGTGATGAACACCCGCGAAGAAATACTTGAAACATTGGCCGAATTGAAGGACGGTACTTTTATCCAATAAAATAGTCTCAACTCCTTACCCCAGACAGAGTCGATTTTTGTATTACGGCTCTGTTTTTTTGTTATAATTTTAATCATCATAAACAATGTCCGGTTCACTCATATTGATTCTCATGTGCTGATCTCCCACAGCCCCGTCAAATTGAACCGATCCACCTGCCAGACCTTTGCGGATGCCAAAACTCCACTGCACCGCTGGCCGGAAAGAGTGCCTGTTTCTAAGGGAGGCATCAATGAAAAAAACTGTTATAGCTGCTGCCATCGGCGAATGTGTCCACGTTGCCGGCGTGCATCATTTCCTGCGTTTGGCGGAAGCCGCCGGCTGGAAAACTATCTTCCTGGGACCTGCTGTACCCATTGACCTTATTCTCTCAACTGCGCGGAAGGAAAAAGCCGATCTGGTCGGAATCTCTTATCGCCTGACCCCGGAGACCGGTGAACGCCTGCTGGGGGATTTTGCCGAAGCCGCAGATGAATTGCACAGTCAGGGGGTACGCTTTGCTTTCGGCGGCACCCCGCCTCTGGCAGAACGGGCTGCCAAAATGAACTTTTTTGAGAAAATCTTTGAGGGCGGCGAATCCGCGGATGAAGTCCTGGCCTATCTCAAAGGACAATCGGGAGATGCACCCAGTGCGGATCAATTTCCCCAATCTACAGCGCAACGCATCCACTGGAAAGCCCCCTTTCCCCTGCTGCGCCATCATTTTGGCCTGCCAACCATGCAGGATACACTCTCTGGTATTGAACAGATAGCCGATGCCCGTGTTTTGGATGTCATCTCTCTGGGCATTGATCAGGATGCCCAGGAAAATTTTTTCCATCCCGAACGGCAGGACCCGCGCCGCAAAGGGGCCGGTGGCGTGCCGGTACGTTCCCGTGAGGACTACCTGGCCCTGTACGCAGCCAGTCGGCGGGGAAATTATCCTTTATTGCGTACCTATTCTGGTACCGATGATTTCATCCGCTTGGCGGAACTCTATAAAGAAACCATTCATATCGCCTGGAGTGCCATCCCCCTCTTTTGGTTCAACCAGATGGACGGCCGCGGCCCGTGGGATTTGCAAGGTTCCATTGAACAGCACCAACAGGTCATGGCCTGGTATGGATCGCATCAGATACCGGTTGAATTAAATGAACCCCATCATTGGGGCATGCGCGATGCTCCGGACGTCATTTTTGTGGTTTCCGCTTACCTGGCAGCTTATAATGCCCGCGCCTTTGGTGTCCAGGATTACATTGCCCAATTCATGTTTAACTCACCCCCCGGCCTGTCGGATGCCATGGACCTGGCAAAAATGCTGGCCATCCAGGAACTCATCGAGCCCTTACGCAGCCCGAATTTCCGCATCTGGGTACAGACCCGCACTGGATTATTAAGCTATCCCCTCGAGGTTGCCGCCGCCAGGGCCCACCTGGCCGCCAGTATTTACCTGCAAATGGCCCTGAAACCCCATATCATTCATATTGTCGGCCATACCGAAGCCCATCATGCCGCCACCGCGCAGGACGTCATCGAAGCCTGCCGTATGGCACGCCGCGCTATCGAAAATGCGGTACAGGGTGCACCGGATATGACCGCCGATCCGATAATTCAAGAGCGAGTCAGCAAACTGGTATCCGAAGCCAGAATTACCTTGCAGGCCATCCAAGGTTTATCCTCTGGACAGATTACGGATCCGCTGATTGATCCAGCTACCCTGACCAAGACGGTGAATCTGGGTATTTTGGATGCGCCTCAATTGGAAAACAATGCTTTTGCCCGTGGAACGATTAAAACCAACATTCTTCAGGGATCCTGTCAAACCGTTAACTCGTTGGGCAGCCCTGTTGATGAACAGGAACGCTTGAAAACTTTTCTTGACTAATGGGAGGAATAACATGACACACAAAACGAAATACACTGTAATTGGCGCAGGGCATGGCGGAAAAGCCATGGCCGGCCATCTGGCCCTAATGGGCTTTCCAACCACCCTCTATAATCGCACGGAAAGCCACATAGCAGCCATTAAGGAATTGGGGCGAATTGACGTGGACAGTAACGACGGCTCCATCAAAGGCTCCGCTCGTCTCGAAAAGGTTACCTCCAACATTGCGGAAGCATTGGAGCATGCCAAAATGATCATGATCGTCATTCCTTCTTCCGCGCATCGTGAAATCGCCGCTGCTTGCGCCCCCTACTTGAAGGATGGCCAGATTGTAGTTCTCCATCCAGGACGAACCTGCGGAGCCATTGAATTTGCCAAAATCCTGCGGGATAACAAATGCAAAGCGGATGTCACTGTATCAGAGGCCGAGACTTTCATTTATGCTTCCCGCTCCGATGGTCCAGCTCAGTCCCGGATATTTCGCATCAAGGAAGCCGTCCCCCTGGCCGCCTTGCCTGCCTCCCGCACCCGTCTGGTGCTGGACCACATCCATGAAGCCTATCCCCAATATATCGATGGGATCAATGTGCTGCAAACCGGGCTGAATAATATGGGCGCTATCTTCCACCCTGCCCTGGTGATTTTAAATACCGGTCGGATTGAAAATACACATGGGGACTATCAATTTTACATTGACGGCGTAACCCCCTCCGTTGCCCGTGTCTTGGAAGCCCTGGACCGCGAAAGGGTGACGGTGGCTTCTTCCGTGGGTATCCGCGCCAGAACCGCTCTCGAATGGCTGAAATTGGCTTATGATTCTACCGGCGATGATTTGTATGAAGCCATCCAAAATCAGGAGGGCTATTACGGCATCAAAGCCCCTCCAACCTTAAAACATCGTTACCTGTTTGAAGATATCCCCATGAGTCTGGTCCCCATTGCCTCCCTCGGCCAGCGTTTCGGCGTTTCGGTTAACGCTATGGATTCCATCATCCGCCTGGCCTGCATCATCCACCGTACGGATTATTGGCGCCGCGGCCGCACCGTGGATGCTTTAGGACTCAATCAGATGAGCGTCGAAGAATTGCTCAATTACGTCATGGTCGGGGAATTGGACGGATTTTCTGCTGCCTCATAAACCTTTATACTTCAGATTTAAATAATCGCGCAAACCCATCATAAGGCTGCAAGGGGATGATCTCGAAATCAATCAAGCCGGCTTTCACCAGTGGGAAGCCGGCTTTGTGCTTCTCCACTTCCTCCCGTGATGCACACTCCAGCATCAACACCGCCGTGTGCTGGTCGCTGTTAAAATAGGTCTCGCGCACAATCCCCTCTTGTACCAATTTCCAAACATGCCGAGCCTCCGCTTCCAAATGTACATGAAATGCCTCAGCACTCGGCTCACCAATTTCTTTTTCCAGAAGTAAATATTTCATCGAAATGATCCTTATAACGCTGCGTTCTCAGCTATATTTCTCCACCAGTTTTCTTAACGTACTCATCCCACGCATTGTAGAGGATTGCCCCAGCACTTTTTCCAACATCGCATTGGAAAAAGTGGATTCACTCTGCTTTTTCTGGCCCAGCCAATACACCTGCCGTTCATGCACTTGGAAACGGTCCACTTCGGAAGCTAAAGCCGTTAGCCGCCGAACGCCGTCTTCGTGCGGTTCGGCTGCCAGAAAAGCCAGGTTGTAAGCCGTAGCTTGATCCACTTCAGTTTGCAGAAAAGCCGGATATTTCGTTAACGCAGCCACTTCTGCCAGTGTACGCAGAAAAACGACCGTCTCAAAACCCAGCGCCTGAGACACCTTCTGGGTCAATGTTTTTTCAAGGTCAGGTAAATCCTGCAGGGAGGTTTGGAAAATCACATTGCCGCTGGCCAAAAAAGTCTCCACCTGGCTTAAGCCGAAATCCACAAAAAGCTGACGCAGCCCATCCATCTTTACCGTGTGCCCGCCCACGTTGATCGCCCGTAAAAAAGCAACACAAGTCCGCATTTTTTCTTCCATACGATCTTACCTCATGCGGAAATTATAGCTTTTTTGTCTGCGAGATACAAAATTACATTACAAGTAAATCCAGAGCGCTACAGCACTTCATGCAAAAGCAAACTGGTCAGATGTGTAAAAATACCATCTATCTTCCTAGTTTCTTGACAGGAAGCCAATAACAAAAGGGTGGGCGATCTGCACACTAGTAGATAGAACGCAAAATACATATAGGAAAAGTTATATTTAAGAAAACGACATGCCAAACCTGTAGTGTCGAGGCCTCGTCACTACAGGTTTGGCATCTTTCAATAGAAGATTGTTTCTGATTGATGGATTAAGTATAAATCAACCTGTTACCCTTGTTTCTGAGGAGAGCAATAAAAAAAATCTCACCCTCACGCTTTTGAGTACAAATGTATAATTGAACCGATATGTAAATTCATAAAAGCGGAGCAGGAATATGAAGA
This sequence comes from Leptolinea sp. UBA5203, assembly GCA_002412765.1. GTDB lineage: Bacteria > Chloroflexota > Anaerolineae > Anaerolineales > Anaerolineaceae > UBA5203. Next base: position 52,899 of record DHVR01000004.1, read on the forward strand.
TCTTTGTCCCGGGCAGGATTTGCCTGTTAGGTGAACACTCGGATTGGGCAGGCGGATACCGCCGCATTAACGCAAACATAGAAAGTGGGTACGCCATCATCGTAGGCACAAACCAGGGGGTTTATGCGGATGTAGAACCCCACCCCAATGCACTGGTGCTTAGCTCCGTCACACCGGAAGGCAAACACATCGGCCCTTACGAAATCCCGATGCAAACCAAACCCCTCCTGGAAGAAGCCCAAAGCGGCAGCTTCTGGAGCTATATGGCTGGGGTGGCCTACCAGGCGCTTACCCGTTATCATGTGCGCGGCATGGTGGTCAACAATTACATGACCGATTTGCCCATCAAGAAAGGCCTCTCCTCCAGCGCTGCCATTTGCGTCTTGACTGCTCGCGCGTTCAACCGAATTTATGATTTGAAGCTAACCATTCCGGGTGAAATGGATCTAGCCTACCAAGGCGAGATCACCACGCCTTCGCGCTGCGGACGTCTGGATCAGGGCTGCGCTTTCGGCAGCCGTCCGGTGCTGATGACGTTTGATGGCGACCGTCTGGATACAGACGAGATTCTGGTCAATAAAGAACTTTATCTGGTGGTGGTGGATTTGCTAGCCCAGAAGGATACCTTGGCTATTCTGAACCACCTCAACCGCTGCTTTCCAACTGCTGAAAATGAGATCGAAAAAGGCGTACAGGAACTGCTTGGTGCAACCAACAAGCGCATCGTCCACAAAGCCGTTGACATGCTTAAAAGTGGCGATGCCGAAAACTTGGGCAAGCTGATGGTGGAAGCTCAGGAACAGTTCAACACCTATGCCATTCCAGCCTGTCCTGAAGAACTGACTGCTCCGGCACTTAACGCCTTGCTGCATTATCCGCCCATCCAACCTTTCATCTGTGGGGGGAAAGGTGTGGGCTCCCAGGGGGATGGTACCGCGCAATTTATCATGCGCACGCCAGAAGAGCAACGCACGGTGATAGAGATCATTGAAAGAGACCTACACTTGCCCTGCCTGGAGCTGACCATCAAACCGGGCCCCAAGGTGCGCAAAGCCGTCATCCCGGCTGCCGGGTTTGGCACGCGCCTTTTTCCTGCCTCAAAAGCCACAAAAAAGGAATTATTCCCGATTATCGATCGGGACGGCGTGGCAAAACCAGCTATCCTGCTGATCGTGGAAGAAGCCATCAATGCAGGTATTGAAGAAGTAATCATCATCGTCCAGGAAAATGACCTGAAAGATTTTGAATCGTTCTTTAACGACCAAATCACGATTGAAAATTTCAACAAGCTGCCTGCTCATTTTCAGGATTATTCCCGCCGCATCCTCGAGATGGGTCGACGGGTAAAATTCAAGATTCAGACCAATCAGGATGGTTTTGGGCATGCGATTTACTGTATCCGAGATATGATCGGGAATGAACCTTTTTTGCTGATGCTGGGCGACCATATCTACCGCTCCAAAGAGGAGCGTTCTTGTGCCCGTCAACTGATGGATGCCTTTCAGAAACATGGCACCAGTGTGGTCGGCGTCCGCCGAACACCCGAACAATTGATAGGCAGCTTTGGTACGGTGACCGGCTCGTGGTTGGATAACGAAGAGCTGCTGAATGTCACCGAATTTGCCGAAAAACCGACCCTCGATTATGCTAACTCGAATTTGCACATCCCAGGTTACCCCAGCGATGAGTATCTGACTGTCTTTGGCCAGTACATCATAAAACCCGAAATTTTCCATCATCTGGGTAAAAACATTGCCAATAATTTCCGGGAACGGGGCGAGTTCCAACTTACTTCCGCCCTGGATATGCTGCGTCAAGCAGACGGTTTTCAAGGCTTGGTCATGAACGGCGAGCGCTTTGATATCGGTCTGCCGGAGTATTACCTGGAAACATTGAATAATTACCACAAATAGACACTGCGGATTTAAAACCTACCAGGTCTCTGAAAGACCTGGTAGGTTTGGTGTTTATATAGGAACAATCAGTTAATTTTCTCGGCAATCACAGCGAACTCATCCGCCTGATCATCATAGTCAGCACCTGCCACATCACCCAGCCAAGCGTGAATACGCAGCCCAGCCTGTTCAAATTCCAGCGCGATTTGCTCCCTGCTGAAGTATTGCAGCCAGTTGTACACCATGCGGGTGCTTTCGGACTCAATGATCGTGTATTGGTCCAGCACGACCACCGCCTGATCATACTTGAAGACGTGCAAAAATCCATGATAAGGCTCGGCAGACCAAAATCCGTCCATCAGGTTGAATTCGTACAGCGTCTTTTCCTCGCGTTTTTGATAAGCCTTCAAAGTGTAAGCATCCAGCAATATCTTACCGCCGGGTTTCAGGCAGGCCGCAAAGCGCTGAAGCATTTGTCTGCGCTGCACTGGGCTGAGCGCACAGAAATCGCACATGATCATGCTGACAAAATCCACCTGCTCATTACTGACAAAATTAAGATAATTCTCCTGCACATACTGAATGGATAAGCCTTCCCGCTGCGCTTGGCTGCGCGCATAAGCCAGGGAATTGCCTGAAAAATCCACCCCCATCACGCTGGCTCCGCTGCGTGCCAATCGCTGGGTATACAATCCCGGCCCGCAACCAAAATCAATCAACGAAAAGCCTTTGCGAATATGAAAAGTATCCACCATCCAGGCAACGGAGCGATCGATGAATTTTGGATTACGTGAGGCTGCGTCCACCTGCTCATTCAAGTGATAAGCCAGCATTTGTCTGGCAATGTGTTCATCAGTCCAGAGTACATCGGTGGTATAGAACTCAAACGGCTCAGGCCGTGTTTGCATTTTCTGTAAGGCGTTAAACATATAGCATATCCTTCGGGAAATCCCTCAAAAAAAAATCGGAACGAACAGATCCTTCCGTCTACCTGCATCGGGAGGTTCCTATCAACTTATGTCATACCAATGGGGAGGGGCTTAGTGAGTCATAATAAATTGATTATATAAGAAGAATAGTTTTCAGACAATCGCATGGGCACTCTCGAAAATCCGCCAGATTTAATCCATTTTCCACTTGACAATTTCACAGAAATCCTTATTATTAGAAATAATGTTCTACTTATTCAGGCGGGAAATGCGAGGTGAGAATGACAATCCTTCTATTGATCGGCAGGGCAGGCGAAGTCCACGTTCTGTATGGGCAGGGTTCAGCCCATGACCTGCTGGAAAAATTAAGCGCCAGGCAAATGACTCAACAACCAACCCTGGATGCTACGTTGACGTTATTGGGTTATTTTGACCCTGCTTCAAATTGGTGCTGCCGCACAAACGGCAGTGAAATGATCCTGATCTATCCTGAACAAGCCAGCCCGCCCAGTGGGGTTAATGACCAAATCAATACGCTAAGTCCCCGCCAGCGCCAGGTGTTGCAGCACCTAAGCGAGGGCCTCACCACCAAACAAATTGCCCGCCAGCTTGGGGTGCAGCCCACCACGGTTTCCATGCACATTCGCATGTTAAAGCAGCGCCTGGGAGCCACAACTCGCGCGGAATTCGTCGGTAAAGCCGCCCGGGTGGGCTTGTGTCAACCCCCACCCAACGGCGGTTAGGCCTTTTTGTCCATCCGCTGCCAGATCTGATAAATAGCCAGATCGCCCGATTTTCCGTCCGCATACCAGCTTTTTTGAATCTTAAATCCGCTATGCGCCGCCATGCCAGTCAATTCATCCTCGTTGAACAAATGCACATAGCGGGTGCCCACCGTCTCGGGTTGTCCGGGCAAGCTGTATCGCCAATCCAACAGGGTATCCCCAATTTCCAGGTCAGACTCATCCAGCCCAACCTGGGACCAGGGTAAACAGCGCTCCATCAGCCGTGGACTGTTCTGGAACTGCCACTCCGAATGAATGAAGATACCCCCGGGTATCAACAGCCGGTGAATGTGGTTTAAAACTGCCAAACGTGTCTCTGCACCAGGAATATGATGCAGCGCTGCAAAGCACAGCACCCCATCAAAGATCGGCGTTTGTTCCATATCAAATAAGGCTTCACATTGTTTTTGATCTTCCACCGGCCATGAGCCATTGGTCAAGCCTGCCTTTGCATATCGAATCTTTAACTTCTCCGATTGCATTCCCTCTGTAAGCTCGGCTGCATGCGTCAGTAATTCATCACTGAAATCCAAGCCGATATATAATCCTGTGCGCTGCTGCTCGCCCCACACCTTGCCCAAGGCCCCATTGCCGCAGCCCAAGTCCAGCCAACTGCCGTTAATCGGAATTTCTTCCAACACCTGTCGAATACCGGGTTGGATGCGCAGGCGGGTGGCGGCAAAAGCCGCTGCGAATGTCTGGTAAAATTGATCATTAAGATCAATTAATTTGGTTTGCATTTCCATTTTCATGGGTTAATTATAAAACATGCCCGGCTTATTCATAGTGTAACGGAGTTTATGAATGCGAGATCTCGAAAAATGGATGAAAGAACGCGAGCTCACCCCTGAAAAGGTGGAGATGGCCCGGATTATTCTAAATGAAATCCAGGCCGGTCGTGATGTTCTGGAAGCCATTCGTGCTCATCCCCTGCCGGTTATCGGCCATCTGGGTAAACACACGCTGGTGGGCGTCTATCGCTATCTGGTAGAAAAAGGGGAATGGGAAGAGGATGAAATCTTCCTGCGCAAGATCCGCATGAAACCCGGACGCACCCTTTCCGGTGTGACCACCGTTACCGTCCTGACCGGTCCTCATGCCTGCCCCGGACAATGCATCTTCTGCCCGGATGATGAGCGCATGCCGAAAAGCTACCTGCCGGATGAACCCGGCGCTGCACGTGCTTTTCAAAACGCATTTGACCCCTACCTTCAGGTGAAATCCCGTCTGGATGCCTATTATGCCGTGGGTCATCCTACGGACAAAATAGAACTGCTCATTCTGGGCGGCACCTGGAGTGTTTATCCGCGCGAGTATCAGCAGCGATTTGTGCAGCGCTGTCTGGACGCCATGAACGAAGAGGACTCCGCTTCCCTGCTGGAAGCCCAACTGAAGAATGAAACAGCCAGACACCGCAACGTTGGTCTGGCCATTGAAACCCGTCCGGATGAAATCAATGCCAATGAACTGCAATGGCTGCGCACCCTGGGCGTGACCAAAGTTCAACTGGGCGCGCAAAGTCTGGATGATCGTATCCTGTCCATGAACCAGCGCGGCCACACCCCGGCGGATACCCTCAGAGCCACGGCGTTCTTGCGCGCGGCAGGTTTTAAAATCGTGCTGCATTGGATGCCCAATCTATTGGGCGCCACCCTGGAGAGTGACCGCATCGATTTTGCCCGTCTGTGGCAGTCTGCCGAAGAAGGGCTGGGTTACTGCCCCGATGAACTAAAAATTTACCCCACCCAGTTATTGGAAAACACTGTCCTTCACACCATTTGGGAACAGGGACAATACCACCCCTATGATACGGATCAACTGATTGAATTGATAGCCGGGATCAAACCCAGTGTGCCGGAATACTGCCGAATTAACCGTGTCATACGCGACATTCCCTCCAATCATGTGGTGGAAGGCAACAAACGCACCAGTTTGCGTCAGGACATATCCGATCTGGTCAAAGCCCGCGGTAGTGTTTGCCGCTGTGTTCGCTGCCGGGAAGTGGGACATACCAAAGTCAGCCTGGATGAATTAACCTTCAAAGATTTCACCTACAACCCCGCCTTCAGTGAGGAGCACTTCCTCTCCTTCAATACCCCCGATGACCATTTGGCCGGCTATTTGCGTCTTTCCTTTCCCAGCGTCCAAGCCCCTCAAACCGGCATGCCCGATCTGGAGGGCGCGGCCATCATCCGCGAAGTGCATGTCTACGGCCAATCCGTCCCAGTGGGTGAAGAACAAGATGGAGCCGCCCAGCACATCGGCCTGGGTACGGAACTGCTGCTGGCCGCGGAGCGTCTGGCCGTCCAAAAAGGCCTGCATCGTCTGGCCGTCATCTCCGCCATCGGCACCCGTAAATACTACCGCGACCGCGGATTTACCCTTAGTGAGCATTACATGATTAAGGAAATTGCGTAGTGGACAACAAATCCACAATTTAGCGATTTATTCACACAGCGCCAGTCACACACTCCCCCAAAACCCTATCACCCTTCCGGCCTCTCCCCTTCCCTCCCAAGGAAGGGCAGGGATAGGTCACAGCCTGTACCTACCAAACCCAGCAATCCCCTGCAACTAATCCAACAGGAGTTCCTACCACCAAACTATATCAACATTCAAAATAGTCAACTACCCAATCAATTTCATTCCCCAAAAAGTGCCAGTCACACACTCCCCCATAATCCTGTCACCCCGCCGGCCTCTCCCCTTCCCTCCCAGGGAAGGGCAGGGATAGGTCAAAACCCATACCTGCCAAACCCAACAATCCCCTGCAACCAATCCAACAGTAATTCTTAAAACCAAACAAACTTCATCCACAAATTTGCCAACTACCCAATCAATTTCATTCCCCAAAAAGTGCCAGTCACACACTCCCCCACAACCCTGTCACCCCGCCGGCCTCTCCCCTTCCCTCCCAGGGAAGGGCAGGGATAGGTCAAAACCCATACCTGCCAAACCAACAATTCCATGAATCCAATCCAAACAGGATTTCAAATAACCAAACAAACTTCATCCACAAATTTGCCAACTACCCAATCAATTTCAATCCCCAAAAAGTGCCAGTCACTCACTCCCCCATAACCCTGTCACCCCGCCGGCCTCTCCCCTTCCCTCCCAGGGAAGGGCAGGGATAGGTCAAAACCCATACCTGCTAACCCATAAATTCCCTGCCCTCTTTAAATTTCCAAAATCCACCCTTAACTATACAATTAATAAAACAATCACCCATGGAAAAACCCAATGGAAGACCAACCCCAACCCGTAAATTTTACCGTTCGCGGACAAAAAACCACAACGCAAAAACATGATTTTGCCAAACAACTTCGCCGCAAAATGACACCCGCCGAAGCAAAACTTTGGGCGCGTCTCAGGGCAGACCGCTTGGCGGGCATCCATTTTCGCCGCCAGCAAATTATCGATCCTTTCATTGTCGATTTCTATTGCCATCAAGCCGCGCTCATCATTGAAATAGATGGAGATATTCACCAATACCAACAACAAGCAGACCAGCGCCGAGAAGCTTTCCTGCGCTCCCATGGATATCGCATCATTCGATTTAGCAATAAACAGGTCATGCAGGAAATTGAAACCGTATTGGAAATTATTTATTTGCAATGCAACCAATAAACAAAAACAGAGACCAGGAAGGTTCCTCGGTCTCTGTTTGTTTTTCAGACAGGTTGGATGATTTAGCGAATCCAGTAACTCATTTCTTCCAGGGAGTAGGTAAATTTTTCCGTGGCATCCGGGTCCACATAGACTCCGAAATATCCGCCTGGGAAGGTGGCATCCGTGGCATCCCCCACCAAAACACCGTTGATATACAATTCAATCTTTTCACCGGTGGTCATCACCCCCAGCCGGTTGGTCTGGTCGCTGCCGGTTAAAATAGCATCCGAGGCTTTCCACCAGATCAAGGTGGTCGCTTTTTTCGTTTTGCCATCCCACAACCATAAGCGATACATACCGTCGCAGGAGACTGCAAAGAAATAACCACGGTCCGCTTCACTGCGAATCGGTACGCGGAAAACAATGCCATAGGTGTCTTTTCCGGCGCAGGTACCGGTCTTGAAGGTGCCTTCAATATACAAATTGGAACCGCCCTGGACAGCCGGCAAGCGCCAACCGGAGGTGGTGCCTTCACCGCGCATGGTCATAGACCCGTCTTTGATTTCATTAAACGAGTATTCATCTTGACCAATGGGCCAAACCCATTGATTTCCGGCAGTGAAGGTATCTGTTGAGGAGGGATTCCCCAATTTCAAGCGCGGATCAGAAGCCGGCGGCATGAGAGTAGGAGGCAGGGTTGGGGTAATAGTAGGCGTTTCGCTGGGCAGCGGCGTCATGGTGGGTAAAGGAGTCTTGGTGGCGGGGTCCTCAGTAGGAACTGCGGTTTCTTCCACCAGCGCAGTGGGCGTAGCTGTCGGCGGCAGCACTGCCAATGTCTCATTACCCATTGGACTGGGTATCTGAGTACTGGCATCCGGATTCTCAGTGAGAATCTGAGCCACACGCGTGGAAAGGTCAACATCCTGATCAACAGGGGCTTGCGGCAGCATACTGCACCCGGCTAACAGAATAACAATGGTCAAACTGAAGATTATCTTTTTCATCCATCTACTCCTTGGCGGTACCAACATCGGCACATCAATCTATAGGGCATAGTTGCAATAGACGTGCCAACCCCATAATTTGATCAAATTAACCTGAAATATATTACTGCTTATATCCTATCATACGGATGAAATCTTTGCGCCATTGAATATCCTCTTTTCCTTCAATCCCCAGCGGAGAATCGCCGTCAATGACGCCCACAATTCCGCGGCCCTCTCCTGCAGAGGCAATAATAACCTGGGTTGGATTGGCTGTCGCGCAAAATAATTGCACAACTTCCGGTACATCACGGATCGCCCGCAGGATATTGATTGGATAAAAGCCATCCCCAAGGAAGAGGATAAAACTGTGCCCTGCGCCAATGGCTATGGCATTATCCTGCGCCAACTGAATCATGGCGTCATTGGTACCAGACCAACGAACCAGGCGTTTACCGGAGGCCTCGCAGAATGCCAAGCCAAATTGAATGCCGGGAACTGTATTAACCAGAGCTTCGTGAATATCTTCAATAGTCTTAATAAAATGGGCTTGCCCAAGGATAAAATTAGTATCAAGCGGTTTTTTAATCGGTACAAGGCTGAGATCCATGAAATCACTCCTCCAACTTTAAGTTGGTGTTATCATTTTTGTAAATCCCTGAGGATTCGTTCGGCGCGTACTCTTATTTTAATGTAAAATAAGCTATTGGAACCATCCATTATTATCTCCTTTATTGGAATCATTTTCTCTTTAATGAAACAGAGAACCCGCTACTAAAACAACGCATTTCTCATTGATTGCTGTTTTCACGAAGGAGTTTATTATGCCTTGGTCACTGGGTGTCCCAATCGGTTTATCGGTATCTTTATGCGGTGCCATTTTGTATTATGCTAATAAAAAATATAAAAAGTTGGCTACCTATTTAATCGCAGGTGGATTATTGGTATCCTTGTTCACAGTAGTAGGCATTTATTTCTTCCTGCTCTAACAGGAAGACCAACAAAATAGACGTATTCCGTGTATTTCCAGCTTCAATCAGGAAAACAGGGGCCGGTCATGAAACTTCATCTATCCCCACCCTATCGAATTTGGATAGTGCGATTCCTGATTGGTCTGGTGGTCTTTTTTAATCTAGAATCCGCCATAGCTTTTTTAATCCACCCTGATGTCTATACATCGTCCTATGAATTAAGTGGAATTCCTGGCGATGCTGCCATCCGCGGTTTTGCCATCCTTTTTTGTATGTGGAATGTTCCATACCTGTTTGCGTTCTGGCACCCGATAAAATATCATATCTCCTTATGGGAGAGTGTCCTCATGCAAGCTACCGGTTTGCTGGGAGAATCCTGGCTGGTCAGCCAAATCCCCACGGAGTTTGGTTTGTTACGAAATTCTATTTTTCGCTTCATCATATTTGATGGGGCCGGGCTGCTTCTATTGCTTATTGCGCTTAGCCTCATGATTTCTCTCCGGAAGAAGACCTATCCTGTCCCGCAATAGGTTGGATCGAATCGTCAGGAAAAAACTACATGCTCGCTGAAAAAACTACCTCGCTATACGGACGCTGGCAGAAGACAATAATTGCCGCTGTCTGTCTGTACGCCGCTCTGTATATTGCCTGGCTTTTTTTGGGAAGAGAATCTGTCAATGAACGGTTAATCATTGGATCCATCAGTCTGCTGTTCACTTCATTGGCTGCCTTTAGTATGGCCGTCTGGGTTATTGCTTCAATGGAAAAGGGTGCCCTACGGACGGCCTGGATCTGGCTGTCCATAGGGTTGATACTCTGGACAATATCAGATGCAGCCCGGCTGTTTTCATCAGGAACCTGGATGTCCTCCAACACAGTCACCATGCTCCATGACCTGGTCCTTTTACTGGGTTTCCTGCCCATCTGGGTTGGATTGATGCTTTACCCCAGAACTCGCCTGTTGATGCGGAATCGAATTCAACTTTGGATCAATATCACCGTAAGCACTACCGCCCTGGTCACCTTGATCTGGATTGTATTCATCACACCCCTGCAGCAGATTCCGATTCAACCCGGGGGATCGTGGTTAGCTTCATATATACCCATCGCTGATTTGTTTTCTCTCATCCTGATGATGGTCTTTTTTCTACTTTCCGATACACGTAAAACTTCTCTGCCGCTTTCTTTATTCAGTTTGGGAATTCTCGCTTATCTCTTATCGGATCTAATTTATGCCCAATTGATCCCACAGATGAGTTATGCAGTTGGCGGCATGCTGGATGTTGGCTGGTTCATCGGGGATGGACTATTCATCTTTGGCGCCTTTGAGCAACTGCGTACGCCAAACCGTCATCCTGGCCGATTCCAGAGCGCCGTCTTTGCTCGCTTTCAAACCCTGCTGCCATTCTTGGCCATCATCGGCTTGGGATGGTACGCCCTGATCGATTGGTGGGTGGTCGGCAGGTTTAACGCCTTAGGTCTCTGGGTTACTTTTCTATTATCCCTGGCCATGATCGTTCGCCAGGCCATGCTTGCCGGGGAGGTTTCCATCCGGCAATATGCCAGCCTGGTCAACAGCATTGCTGAAGCCACCTTTGTCTGTGACGAAAAAGGAAATCTGCAATTGGTTAATCCAGCCTTTGTCGCCCTGACAGCTGTTGAGGCTGCCCGTTTAGCCGAAATTAATATTGAGCAGATTTTTGAAGGGGACAATGCATGGCAGACTATTCTTCAGGACGCGCAAAGAGAGGGTTGGAGCGGGGAAATTTGTCTGAAACATCCCGATCAAAACGATATCCCGGTTTCACTTTCCCTGCGTCCCATTCATCCCAAGGAAGACCGCCGTCTGGTTATTGCCGGAACCCTGTTTGACTTGAGCGAGCAGAAACAGCAGCAAGCCGCGTTAACTACGGCCAATGAGCAAATCAATCTGGACCGCAAACAACTGGAATATCTCAACACGCAGTTGGAACAGATAGTGGTTGAGCGCACCCGGGATTTGCGGTCCGCCTATCAACAGCTGGAAGAACAAAACATCACCTTGCAAAAGTTGGATCAAATCAAATCCGACTTTGTCTCCATGGTATCCCATGAATTACGCGCCCCGCTCACCAATATCAACGGCGGGATCGAACTTCTCCTGACCGGGCAGCAGCAACCAGCAGGCAGCCAACAAAAACTCCTCCTCGTACAAAAAGAAATCAACCGCCTGACCCGCTTTGTCGAAACCATTTTGGATTTATCCGCTCTGGATGCCGACAAGCTGCCGCTATATCCTATGCCCATGGACTTCTCTTCCTTCATCCAACAATTTCAGCAAGTCTTCCAACACCAACAAACCATCCATCGAATCCAATGGCAAATTCCTCAGGAAAATATCCTCCTGTATGCTGATGATCATGCCCTGCACAGCATTTTGTTTCACTTATTGGATAACGCCATAAAATACGCCCCGCAAGGGGATATTTGGGTCCGCGCTAAAAAAACGGCGGATGAAATTACTATTTATATCGAAGATGAAGGCCCAGGCATTAAGCAAGATGTGATGCCGCTCCTGTTTGATCGTTTCTATCGGCCAGATTCCCAGGACGCCCAAAGCGTTTATGGATATGGATTGGGACTTTATATTGTCAAACGGCTGACCGAAGCCATGCAAGGGCGCGTCTCGGTTCAGAATCGTTTACCTCACGGCGCAGTGTTTAGCGTCTGTCTGCCGCTCTTTCAGGAGGGAATGGACTTATGAATGAAAAAATCTTATTGGTGGATGATGATCCTACCCTGATTCAATTTGTATCCGAATTCCTGACCAACGACGGATTACAGGTCCTGAAAGCCTCCAATGGACAGGAGGCTCTGCGTCTGGCCTATATGGAGCACCCTGAACTGGTGGTACTGGATGTGATGATGCCGGGTATGGACGGCTGGGAAGTCACCGCCCGCTTACGTGAAATGGCCGATATTCCCATTATTCTCATCACCGGTAAAACCTCCGAAGCGGACAAGCTGCGCGGCTTCCAATTGGGCGTGGATGATTATGTCACCAAACCCTTCAGCTTTGCTGAACTCTCCGCCAGAATTCGTGCTGTACTTACCCGTTTACACCGAAAATTTCGGGATGATAACGCCATCCAATTTGGCAACTGCGTCCTGGATATCCCCCGACGGGAATTAAAAATGGCAGGCGAAATCATCGCCCTCACCCCCACGGAGTACCGGCTGCTGGAAGTTCTGGCACAAAACCGCGGACACGCCGTCTCGGAGACTGAATTGGTCACGGCCATCTGGGGCGCCAATCGACAGGAGGACTCTTCCGTGGTGCGCCGGTATATCTGGTTACTGCGCCGCAAAATCGAAGAGGATCCCTCAGCGCCGCTCTGGGTGGTGACTGTGAGGGGTTTTGGCTATCGCCTGGAAATGTAAAATTTGACTGAAAAGAGAAACAGGGTATAATGCCAAAGCACACATCAAACTTTATCAGTGGACGGCAAGCATGATTTTTAGTACACATATCACTTTTTCGGATAACCTATCCCAGGCCTGGGATGAACTCTTAGCGGTAAGCGCAAGCAATGTGCCTTTTCTTAAATATAACTATCAAAAGATTTGGTGGGAAAGCCGCGGCGCCAATGAATGGAGCATGGATAGCGAACTGGTACTAATCACCGCTGAAGACGCCGGCATATTGCGCGGCGTGGCGCCCCTCTTTCGCACCCCACAGGGTGAGCTTCATCTGGTAGGCAGCACCGAAATCTCTGATTTCCTCGATTTTGTTGTCCGACCAGAGGATGCACCCGCCTTTGTCGCCGGGGTGTGGGATGTGCTGCAGAAAATCGACTGGAAGGTCATGATCCTGGATAATATTCTTGAGACGTCCCCTCTCATCCCTGCCTTTCAGCAAACCATGGCTAAAGCCTCTCTGGAATTAAACCTGGAACCCGTAGAAGTAGCCCCTGCCATCACCCTGGATGGTGATTGGGAAGCCTACCTGGCTACGGTTAAGAAAAAACAGCGCCACGAAATCCGCCGCAAAATGCGCCGGGCGGATGAATCCGAATTGCAGGTTACTTTCAAAGTGATCGATCAGTTGGAAGAGCTTCCCCAAGCCATACAGGACGTTTTCCATCTGATGCGCTTTGATAAGGAAAAGAAAATCTTCCTCACCCCAGCCATGGAAAGCTTGTTTGAGAAAATCGCAGTCTGGGCATTCAACGAAGGCATTTTAAATCTGGCCTTCCTTGAAGTTGACGGCAAAGCCTCCGCCTGTAATTTCAGTTTTGATTACAACAATCAGATCTGGCTGTACAATTCCGGCATCAGCGCTGAATATCAGGATCTTTCCCTGGGTTGGGTGATCCTTGGAAAATTGATTGAATGGTCTACTGTGGAAGGAAAAAACCGCTTTGATTTCATGCGCGGCGATGAAGAGTACAAATACCGCTTCGGCGCGGAGAACCGTCAGCTCTATCGGCTGAGCATCACTCGATAGGCGGCACTCCCAGAAAAATAACGCTTCCGTCGCTGGCTGCCAGTAAAATGGCGCGCCCGTCTTCACTGAAGACAAGTTTCGCACTGGGGTCAGCATTGGGTAGATCCAGCAACTTTTGCTGGTTGGCTGTATTCCAGATCACAAGGTTGGCACCCCCCACAACGAGCAGGCTTCCATCCGGGCTGAATACAGCCTGATGTGCTCCCCCAGGTAACTGATACAACATATTGGTGCCGTCATACCCAATCATCACCAGATGAGGTCCATCAACGGCATACCGCTCCAGCAGCATTCCCTGCGCTGTGGCTGTCAAATACCGCCCTTCAACCACCCCGCTCAATGAATCCATGGCGATATCATAGACCTGCGTCTGCCCACGCCCGCTGGCAATGAGAACTTTCTCATCCGGGGAAAAGTCCAATCTTTCCACAACAATTTTCCAATCCTGTTTTTTTAGAAAACTGCCATCCGGCAGATTCCACAACCCGCTGAGCTGCTGCCCGGTCTGGGCGGAAACGAGTCCGCTTTCGGGAGCCAGAAGCACTTGAACTGCTGCTTGACTCAATCCGCGAATTTTAATCGGTGCTTGCGTATCTCCCTCCTGGTTTATCTGCATCGTTCGATCCGCGAAAGCCTGAATGGAAACGCCATCCTTTCCGACCAGCGCCGCCACGGGAAAAATCTCACTCAAACTGGGCGTAGAAGAATAACCGCCAGTCGCCAGGTCGAAACGCAGGGTTGTGCCATCCACCAGGGCAAAGCCCAATTCATTTCCGGATAAACGTAGGGAGCAGAAGGCTTCCGCCGAAGCAAGCGCCAGCGGCAGGCTATTTTCTTCTTCGATCTGGCTTGTATCCCCATTCCAGGTGAAGAAATTCAACCTGTTGCTTAAGAGGACTAACCGGCTGTCATCCGCTGAAAGTTGCAGAAAGCGCGGATTATTGATCTCTTCAGCCAGTTTGATTTCCGCAATAACTTTGGATTTCCTGCTTTCCCAGACCTGGACTTTATCCTTCAGCAAAGCAAACACGAATGCGCCGTCAGAACTGATGGCAATATCCAACACCGGTTGGTTGAATCCACTAAAAAGCCCCAGGGTGGTGCCGTCCTCAAGGCTTTGCACGCGCACCAGCCAGGTTTGATTTACCACCGCGCTCTTGCCGTCACCGGAGAAGCGCACTTGCGAGCCCGTTTTCTCGTTGGCGTCCAGACCAAAATAAATTTCCTGCTCCATCTTTAGCGTGGCCAAATTCCAGCGCTTTATCGGCTCAATCGTGGACCAGGTATAGATTTTCTTGTCATCCGCGGAAAAACCCAATGCCTCACTGCCTTGCAGCGTGGTCATCAGGTGGGTTGCTTGCACCTCATCTATAAGATCCACCAGGCTTATAGTCGCTTTCCAATCCGCTGCCAGCAAAACCGGGCGGGTATGCCCGCTAGCCAACGCCATGATCGGCGAGTCCCACTTTAGGGGGAGTTCTTCCAACGTTTCACTTGCCAAATCATAATGGAAGAACTTACCCTGCGCTCCGCCGCCCAGCAGGGATTTTCCATCGCTGGAGAAGGTAAAGGTGTAAAGAGGGATACGAACCGGAATGCGCTTTAACAGCGTCATGCTTTGCGGATCAATTAATAGGATGGCCCGGGAGGTACTGATCGCCAGAAATTTTCCATCTGGCGACCACTGCATCTCATAGGCAATGCCGTCCCCCCAGGATCCCAGGACTTGCAGATCAGCGATATTTTCTACCGAAAGAACAAGAACATCCGCAGGGATGCCATCCCCTTCCGTCAACGGCTCCCAAGGTGTAGGAATATTGGTAGGGCTGATGGTGGGTGTTTCTGTCGCCGATAATGGAGTTGCTGAAATTGATGGTTTTTGAAGATTTTTTTCAGGTTGAGATCTCTGAGGAACCTGACACCCGGTCAGTACCGTAATAAAGATAACCAACCAAATAAGCTGGCATACTCCTTTCTTTGGTTGCTGACCGGATGTCTTGTCTGAGTTCATGGATTAGCTCTTATTTCTCATCCCATCATAAGCTTGAATCAATGCGCCGAAGAACTGCACCATTTTTTCCAGCGCTTCCACAGAGATTCGCTCGTCAATCCCGTGAATGCCCTTCATGGCGTCCTTCGAAATATGCAGCGGCATGAAGCGGTAAACATTCTTGCACACCGCATAGTAATAGCGAGAATCGGTGGCTGCCGGAAAGATTTGCGAAGCCACCGGAACATTGTCAAACACTTTTTGAATCGTCTCTTTCAACACTGCATAGGGGGTGCTCTCGGTATCCGAAACCGGGGAGGCATCCCAGAGGATGTCTTCATTGGGAACCAGTTGAATGCGTTCATCCTGGATCGTGTCCCGGATGTGCTGTAGTATATCCGCCAGACATTCCCCAGGTTTGATGCGGAAATTGACCGTAGCATTGGCATTGGGCGGCAAAATATTGTCTTTGATCCCACCTTTGATCAGAGTGACAGCGGTGGTAGTGCGGATGGCGGCATCCCCCTGCGGATTCTTGCGCAGGGTATTAATCACCAGCCCCTTGAAAAGCCACAGATTGGCAAAAGCCATACGCAGCACAAAGGGCAGGGATTTCCCTACCGCGCGCATTAAGGGCAGCATAATCTCAGGTTCAGCCGGCATGGGGTGATTCTCCAGCTTGGTAATAGCCTGTGCCATGATGCCGATCGCGGTGTGATGGGGGGGGGCGGAAGAATGTCCCGGTGCCATTTCCAATTGCAGATTGATGGTCGCCATACCTTTTTCGGCGATTCCCACTGTGGCAAAGGGCGTGTCAATGCCGGGCAGCAGACCGGAGATAATCATGCCGCCCTCATCAATCACCGCCTCCAGGCGAATATTATTATGCTTCAACCACTCCACGATTTTGGCAGCCCCGCGGGTGCCGCCAATCTCTTCGTCGTGTCCTAAAGCCAGATAGACGGTTCGATTGGGTTGGAAACCACTCTCGATCAGCCGTTCCACACTTTCCAGCACAGCCACGACCTGGTTCTTCATGTCCAGTGCCCCGCGGCCCCACAGATAGCCGTCTGCGATCGTCCCATCAAACGGGGCATGAGTCCACTTGGTCAGATCCTGCCCATCCACCGGCACCACATCCTGGTGGCCGGCAAACAAGATCGGATCCAAGGCTTCATTTTTCCCCTTCCAGGTAAATAACAGCGATCCATCGTTAATCAGTTGTTTTTCACAGGTCTTGTGCAGGTGGGGAAAATTCTTTTCCAGCACAGAACGCAATTCTTTTAATTTTTGGGGTTCAACGGGAGTCGTTTCATCAAACGCGATGGTCTGACATTGAATCACCTTTGAAAGCCGTTCCGCCACCCGATCGGGATTGGGGGCGAAAACTTGCAGGGGTTCAAATTTCTGCTGCGCGTCCCCAAAGGTGAAGGTACGGAACAAGATAACGGCAACGAAGAGTACAAGTACAATAATCAAAAAAGGAATCAGGTATGGCATGGCACACTCCTCTTCAATGAAGGATGGGATTCTACTGATTATTGTACTTGATGCCCCTGACTTTTGCATGGAAACAACCCCCGGCTCTCCTCTCTGCTCCCATCATCCAGTAAACTCTGGTAAGATATTCTCATCCTGTTGATTCTTTCTGCCGAAGGTGGACTCTCCTATGCATTCTCGAGCGTTTCGCTATACCATGTTTGGATTACTTTATTTTGTGCAGGGCACCGTATTGGGATATTTCGTCTCTCTTAATGCGCTGTACCTTTTGGACCATGGCCTGACCATGGAAAACGTGGGCATTTTCTCCATGATCGCCCTGCTGCCATTTGTACTAAAAATCTTCATGGGGCTGCTCAGTGATAAGGTCAACCTGTTTGGTATGGGGCACCGCAAACCCTATATCTTTATTGGCCTGTTCATTCAAACCCTATGTCTGGTCATCGTGCCCTTTGTCGACCCGGCCAAATCCTACTGGGGATTTGTCTTCGTGGCCTTCATGCTGCAAACCGGCATGGCCCTTTATGATACCTGCACCGACGGTCTGGCGATTGATACCACGCCCGTGGAAGAAGAAGGCATCATTCAGGGCTTCATGGTCGGTGGACGGGCGCTGGGCACCATCCTGCTGGCATCCGTGGTTGGGATATTGGCCAATCAGGGCTTATGGCAGTATGTCTTCTGGCTGCTGGCTCTCCTCACTCTCCTGCCCGTGCCCTTCGTGATGAAGATGAGCGAGCCCAAAGACGTGGAACAGCGTGAATTTCAATGGTCCGCCTTCGGTCATTTCAAGCAAGGCCGCATCATCCTGCTCTCCGGCATCGGCTTCCTGATCTTCTTCATCATTGCCGGCGTCAATCAGGTGATGAATCCCTTCCTCACCCAAACCCTGGATATCAGCTTGCAAACGGCGGGGAACGTGGCTTCAGTGTGGGGCATCGGCGTAGTGGCCGGCGCCATGCTGACTGGCTGGCTGATCAAAAAAGTCGGCTTCAACCGCATTCTTTTCTCCGTCATTGTCATTGGGGCTTTCAGTGTCGTCGGCCTGCTCCTGATCAGTTCTATGAGCACCATTTGGCTGTTTGTGATTCTATTCGGCTATTCCTACGGCGCTTACCAAACCATCTACTACGCCATGGCGATGAACAATGTGGAGCGCAGTGTGGCTGCCACCATGTATTCGATCTTCATGGCCATCTCCAACGTCGGCCAGGGCGTGGGTATGGCGGTCATCGGTATGTTGATTGTCCGACTGGATTATTCCCCATCGCTATTGATCTTCGCCGGTCTGAACCTGCTGCTCATTCCCCTGGCCATGCAGTTCCTTCTGCGCAAAAAACCGGATGTGAAATTACAGCCTGCTTGAAAGGTGTGACAATCGAAAGGGGATGCATGGAGCTCCGTGCATCCCCTTTCGGTGACTTTACCGAAGAATAGTCCCCGAGCCTCCCCTACAGGGGACTTTGTCGAGGGAGAGTCCCACTTGAAGGTTAAAGGTCCGCGATTGGGGTTGTAGTCATAGGTTCGGTCGGGCAGGTTCCCACATTTCACGGTGATGCTGATATTCCCCAGAGGGATGATTTGTTCATACACCGCTGCGTCAGCCGTCTCCCAAATCCACCAGGAGGGGGTGATGCTCACAGAGGGTGGGGCGTTATCCACCAGCACGTTTACCATCACATTCCCCCATTCACAAATCAACTATCCTCACCTAAACCGATGACAGACCAAACGTTCAAGCACCATTTGCAATATCCACCCCACAACAAAAGCAGCGACAATCGCAGAGAGCAACAACAATAACCAATGCTGACTGAATTCAGCTACCAAGGTGGAAACCAGGTATCCAGCAAACCCACCAGCTATGCTGAGCAGGACACCACTAATGCTGGTTTTAAGGAGCAGACTATGTTATGTGTTTCAATGTTTTATAATGAATACAAATACTAATCGAATGCACAGGGTCGTGGTAGCACCTGTCAAAGCACAGCGTAATAAGAAGGTTGTGGTTACAAAACCATCAAAATATTTTGTCTCAATTTATCAAAAAAACAAGAATTAAGTATTTCGCATAAATATAATTTCTCATATTTATTTTTGGAATTTAATTATCAATAATTAATATTTCACCGGTTATCGAATCCACATCAAGACTAAATAGTAAATCTGCGTTATTTCCTGCATAATAATTTACCTTCCAATAAGGATCATTACCGTCTAAAGTAACCGATAAATATCCACAATGATCTGCTTCTTCTTGTTTAATTTTGTATATATCAGTCTTTTTGACAATATCGATAATTTCTGAAGAAGAGTAAACTATTCCATCTAGATCCAAGATATTCATTTGATCAGTACTACTTTTTTCACTGATATGGAATGTAACAGTATTACTATACGTTGTAATACCAATACTACAAAAAATATTATCAGTTCCATCATTTTGTGCCTTCTTTTCATATAGAAATACACCCAGAACAGCATCTTCATTTTGAGTAGGAGGACAATCAAAATACCTGTATTTTACCTCTATCAAGTTCCATTTTTGAGTCTCAACGTTAAATCTGTCCTGCATAATATACTTGCTTATCTGAAAAAATCTTGATCCGAAAAAATAGTAAGATCTACGTCTTTATGAATGAAATTCGTTGCAATGGTGGTTTCAGTTTCAGTAAACAAATCTTGTTTTCCTTCACCAATATCCTTTTTAATCGTTTTCGGATTGTATTCATATGTTGTTGTTGAAGAAAGAATATCTTCCATATTCAAAGTAAATATTTTTCCAAATCCCCAATAACAAAAAATACAAAACAATAAAATTATAACTATTTTATAAACACCAGGTTTATTTAATTTCATTCAAAAACTCCAACATATAGCATCCATTTTTCTTAGATTTAGTTTGCAGAGGAAATTCAATTCAAAATTAGCGTATAGATAATCAGTACACTGACAAATGAAGCAATTAATATTATTTCTTTCCGTAAATATGCTTTTACCATATAGAGATTACTTGTCTTTGATCCAATTATGTAACCAATAATATTAATTATAGAAAGAAATGCAAACCAACAATATGAAATGAGATTATCGGAGTTTATAAAAAATATTAAAATATTAATAACAAATTCGATTCTAATATATCGAATTGTCTCAAATAAAAATTTATAAAATATTTTATTTTGCCCATGGATTTCTTTTTCCACAATTTGTAAAAACATTTCTCTTGGATAATAATTGAATCTTATCCTTTCTCTTTGAGAATAAATTAAATTTTTAATAATTTTGCTCTCTAAATTTTTTTCTTCCAACTCTTTTAGAAGTTCTTCAGCCTTTCTCGCATCTCCTATCATTGCAAATAAATTAGCTAAATACAATTCTACAAAAAAAGCATCGTTATTTGTTAGTATCTTATTACCCAATTCAATTAATTCGTTTATATCGTTAGGTACTTGATTAGTGAAGTATTTTTTTTCTTTTAGTGCTTTTTTATTCTTTGTGAAAGTTAATTTATAGTTTTCTAAAAAAAATAACTCTTTATAAAATGAAAAATAATCATTCTTTTCATCATGTGATATAGACTCCTTTAATTCCTCCCATTCAAATTTTCTACCTAACAGGTAATAATTCAAAATTTGTTGTAATTTCTCGTCGCCAAAATAGTGAGCTTCGATTTTTTTCTCAAGCTCTTTCATTGAAGTATTTCTGTTTCCTACTATAAATTCATATATATTCTTTTTATCCATAATTCTTTTCCTATGGCGTTACTGGAAACATACGCAATGGCTGTGTAGCTAAATCAGAATTTCCTGTCATACTGAAGGCTCCAATTCCTAATACCAAAAGTACAGGAACAGCTACCATCCCCCAATAATTTCCCTTTATTTTAATTCCATTTTCAATGTTTGTTTGAAAAGTATCCGATGTATATTCCGTTTGCGTGCCCATTTTCATTTCTAAAATTGTTCCCCAAAAACCAGGGCTCCTATCAATTGAATAAGAAAACATGTAGTTTGAATCTATATCTAAACCTTCTTGGACTACCTCTTGAAGATAACGATAATTTGGCGCATAAACTGTCACATTATAACCTGTGGAATTCTGAGTATATTCTAAAATATCTCCAAGATTTAATACAAAACCATCTTTTGTAGCTAAATTTTCGCCTGTTCCTAAGATATTACACTCGGAATTTGCAAACACACCAGCATTAAAAACAGGTGTTTGAATTAGTAGTATTTCGATTTCCTTTGGATCAATAGGCAATATTCCTGGTATAAATTTTCTTATTTCATTAAATTTTTGCCAATCCATTACAATTTTATTAATAGCTTTGGATATTGGATCAACTATATATGGTTTTGTATATTTATATGGATTTTTACTAAAATCTTGCAAAAAAGCTAGTACTTCTTTTGCTTTACTTTCAAAGCCACTAGATACAGAATAATCTTCTAATGGATCCGCCACATCTGTTTTCACGAAATCACTCAATGTGGATGAATCATCTGTCATGTTTTCTTCAAATTGATCCATTGGATCAGCAATTTTTGTAACAACAAAATCGGGTATTGTTCTGCAAAAATTCAAAAAAGGATCAACAACTTTATTTTCAATCACTTCAGGAATTGATTGTATTGCTTCACTCATTGTATGAATTCCTGATTGGATGGACTTCACCCCATCAGATACATATCCAACTCCAGATAAAACAGGTGGAATGATGTATTGATTACTTTTTTCTTTCACGTAATCAATCACCTTAGTTGTCGTGGAAGGAATCGCTGCTGCAACCGTGGTTACAACGCTTTTTACTGTATTCACCACTGACTTTGCTGTATCTGAAATCCAATTCAATACGCCACCAGATGAGGTGGTTGTTGTCGCTTTTGTTGAGCTGCTTGTCTTAGCGGCGGACGATGTAGAAGTTGTTGTACTTTTCGCGTTGGTGACGCTGGGCGTTTTCTTTTTCCCTGAATTCGTGGTGCCTGTTGAAGTCCCTATCACACCTTTCGTTGTGCTGGTTCCGTATAAATAATCCTGGTAGGTAGTTGTTGTGGATACCGATGGTTTCTTAATTACTTTTCCGGCGGCGCCTGCCGATCCTGTACTCCCCTTTTGAGAAACCACAGCTCCCATAGCAGCTTGCCTTTGTAGATACTCTGCTGGATCCTCTGTGCCCACATAGTAGGTAGTTACCGTGACAGTGGGTGCATCTGCCGGAGAAATGCGCACGGCTTCATTCCAGATGCCGTCGAAGCTCTCTTTCACCACACCGGCCAGCATGGCCAGGGTGCTTACTTTTGCGGGCGGCGCTGTCTCTCCCACCAGGTTTTGCTTTTCTTCCCTGCGGCTGGCGGCGGCCAGCAGTACGCTGGTACCCAGCGCAGCCGCGGCCAGGGGCAATAAGGGTTGGTCGGATGTTCCGGAAGAATCCTTGCCATCCTCCTGCTCATTAATTGTACGCAGTACAGGGAAGACTATGGTACCTTGCGGGGTGGGCGTCAACGAAGGTATGGGGGTGGGGTTCTGATACCACGCACCCGCTTGAGTTGCCTGCAAGGTCGGCATGGGGGTCGAAGTAGCCATTGGAGTCGAAGTGGGCAGAGCTAAAGCCATAAAAGGAATTTCCACTTTCCCGCGTGCGCTGGCACAGTTGGCGTAAATATCGCAGGCACGCAGTACCACGCTGTACTTGCCGCTGACAGCCAATGTCCCGTCCCCACAGCGGTGGTTACCGAGCCTGTCGAGGGACGGTCCCATTGATAGGTAAACGGTCCGCGGTTGGGGTTGTAGTCATAGGTTCGGTCCAGTAAATCGCCGCATTCCACGGTGATGCTAATATTGCCCAGCGGGATGATTTGTTCATACACCGACGCGTCAGCCGTTTCCCAGATCCACCAGGATTCGGTGATGCTCACGGAAGGTGGAGCGTTGTCCACGATGACATTAACCTGTTGGGTACTGCTATTCCCGGCTTCATCCGTAGAGCGAGCCATCAGGGCAAAGACGCCATTGGGTCCCTGGGTCGTATCCCAGGTATAACTCCAACTATCGTCGGCAGCCCAGGGTATCGATTGCCACGTCGCACCGCCATTCGTTGTCACGGATACATCCATCAGACCGGATAAGGGGTCCGCGGCTGTGCCCACCAGGGTGACAACCCTGCTGAGAATGGCTCCTTCCAGGGGTGCTGATAGGTTGACAGTCGGGTTGGTTTTATCAATACTAAATGCTTTGGTAAAGACTTCCTGATTCCCAGCCACATCGGTAAAGCGGAAATCCACGCTATGCGCACCTTCCGTGCTGAATACGGCAGTAATACCGGGTGCCCAACCAGCACCATCCAAATTGACTTCAATGCTGGCCATGCCGCTGGTGGCATCGCTGGCAGATGCCTCCCAGCTTACATCCGAACGGTACCAGTCATGGATGCCAGCAGTTCCACTCACTTGCACATCGATGACAGGTTTAACCGTATCCACCATGATCTGCGCCTGCTGGGTGGATTCGTTCCCGGCGTTATCCAGCGCACTCATTTCCACCGTTTGGGTGCCTTCCGCGCTGAAATCCAGACTGTCCTGCCAATCCCCACTCAACAGGCGAATTTTAGCCATCCCCACCCCGGAGACAGCATCCAGCGCGCCGGTGGAAACACTGACCGGTGAGGTATACCAGCCATTGCTGCCAGCCGTACCGCTTACAGTGGGGCTGAGAGTAGGCGGAGTGATATCATACTTGTAACCCACGGAAAAATTACCCGAGGAAAGCTCGCCATCATAAGCATGGAAAATGGCCGCGCCATTGCCTTCTACCAAATCACGCAGGCAAGAATTTCCTGTAGGGCAGGAAAAAGCTTGCCCAACCATGGTTCCGCTGATAGTGATAGACTGTTCGGAGTCACCACCGCTCATGTGTAATTGCC
Organism: Leptolinea sp. UBA5203; assembly: GCA_002412765.1. GTDB lineage: Bacteria > Chloroflexota > Anaerolineae > Anaerolineales > Anaerolineaceae > UBA5203. Next base: position 76,972 of record DHVR01000004.1, read on the forward strand.
CTCCAGCCGTACACCAGTCATTGGAACCGAACTCGGTGCAAGTGGTGTAACCGTTTACATATGGAGGATCGTTGTGACATACTCTCTCACATTTTTGTCCGTCATACGCTACACAACATCCTAGATCAGGCGCACTTACACGACAAGTATGTGTTACGCCATTAATCGTATATGTGTCACCATTATCAACCCACCAGGAACAAGCTGGTACGCAAACATTTTCGCACCACGCTTTTACCGTTGGAATTCCACTGCATTTTGGGGTCAGGAATTGGGGAAACAAATAACAGCACATTAAAGACAGCAGGACTGAGGAAAACACCCATACTTTAGAGACGGCTGGAAAGTACCTGCGTAAACTCATGCCAAATAAAACCACAGCCGCCATCTCCAGCCAGAAAATCACGGTGAAGACGTAATAGGACATAGAGAGTTCATACAGCGTCTGCATCCAAACCAGCCCGCACACCAGTGCGCCAGCCAGCATACCTGCAAAGAGGATCAAACCCACATAAAGCAATGTCTTTTTCATAGCATCCCCTTAACGAACCGAAAATAGCAGCATCAGAAAGCCGATCAGCAGAAAGACAAATCCGCTTACTTCCTGCAAATAGGATTGCACACTTTGTTTCTCACGGCACAGGCGCAGCAGGCTGAGCGCTAGGCATAAGCCCAGACACACGGAGATGGTCATCAGTAAAAAGGCCGGGGCGCTTTGCTTGAACAGAAATCCCCAGGCCAGCATGAGCAGTAACAGGACCAAATTAATCAGACGCACTCTGCCTTCCCAGGGTAAAACCAGCGGCAGAAAATGGATCCAACTGCGGCGGGTGATAAAAAGCAGGAAAAACAAAACGCTCAGGACCAGGAAAGCCTGGAACAGCATCGTCCAGACAGGCGCGGCGGAGAGATTCAGGCGAAATCCAGTGCCCAGCAGCAGGGCATAGGCGAGCAAAACCAGCCACTGCACGCCTGTTTTCAGCCAGTCCGGCAGGGCATCCACCTGGTGAGTTAAGAACGGAATTTTTAGAATCAATGGGATGAAGAGGAACAGGATCAGCGGAACAGCCAGCAATAGGCCAATCAATGCACCCGGACTTAAAGACACCTGGAGAGAACAACCCAGGCCAAAAGCCACAAAGCCTGCCAGCACCGGCAGGATGAAATCTATGAAGCGTTTGCCCGCCAGGGTCGGATCAAAATGCAGACCGACTGCATTTAATTTATTTTCAAGCATACACACATCCCCTCCGGTTTAAGCAGCGCAAAAACCTGTCCGTGAGTTCGGATTGAATTTTTTCCCTCCTACCGGTAACTACCAATACGTTTTTCGGTTATGACGCCAACGGTTTTTTGTGCTGCTTTTTATCTTTGGGCGGATGCGCTTAATAGCCCCCAACTGCATTGCGTGCTGTTAAAAAGTTTATGCGTTTTTTACGCGGATGTCAAGGAATTTGGGATCAGTGTATGGGATCAGGATGGCTGCACTCAGAAAGAGTACCTCTTGCCGTTATAAAAATCACCGCGTCTTAATCTGCGCATATTCCTGCAAATACTGCCGGGCCAGATCAGGACTATAAAGAATCAGCACATTCTCGTCATTACGCTTTTCGGCATTGCCGCTGAAATTGTACGAACCGGTCACCACGATCTTTTCATCAATGATGATCACTTTATGGTGCATCTGCCCGGGAATATCATCCTTTGCAACCAAAATACCCGCCTCACGCAGCCTCTCATATTCCCCGCCGGTATTGGATTGAATCTGCTCTGCATCCATCACCCCGGTAACCACTACACCGTGCTCCGCCCGATCCATCAGCGCTTTGGCCAGTTTATCCGATGTAAAAGAATAGGCCATGAAAACAATGCTATGATCCGCTTTTGAAATCACCTTCAACAAAGCGTCCTGAACACCGTCATCGGGCGAAAAATAGGTATGGACCTGCACCCCCTGAATATTCACGATGGGGTTGGGCGTATTTTCAGGGCTTTCCGCACTGAACTGGTGTGCGCTGAACATCTCCTCAAATTCCACCTGATAATTCCGGGCCAGTTCCGTGCTGTTGATCTGAATCAGATTGTTGTAATCCTCCCCACAGCCAGTATCCGTGTAATTCAAGGATCCCGTCCAAACCTGCTCTCCATCAATCACCATGAATTTATTATGCATGGTGGATTCATCAGAATCAGTGACCATTGGAACGCCGGCAGAAGCCATGGACCGCGGCACCTTGTTATCCATTTTATCGTTATCCATCACTACCTCAACCGTCACCCCGCGCGCCTGGGCTGCAATTAACGCCTCGGCTACCGGTTTCAGGTTAAGATTGTACATGGCTAGTTGAATGCTATCCTCTGCACCCTCCATGGAATTCAGCAGAGGCGTCAATAACTCACATCCTGAATCAGCGCTTGGGCTGGTAAAATACACGTGGATTAATCCACCCGCAAGCGTCTCGGATGAAAGGCTCTGTACTTCGGGTTGGTTTATTAAAGAAGAACTGCAAGCCGTCATCAAAACGGTGCATAGCAAAATCATAATGATGGCTTGAGGTTGCTTTTTCATAAGCAGATTATAGCATGCGGGAACCATGCGCATGAAAGAAACGTTCCTATACTAATGATTCAAGGTTGTGGAGGCTTTATGAAACAACGATGGCTGCTTCTGATCGGCATGATGCTTGTCCTGCTGCTCACCGGATGTCAGGAGAAAAATGAAACCAGCGGCGAGACCGAACCAGAAACGGGCTGTCGTTTTGGCGTCTGCATCAAGGACGTCCACGCCACCATGGACGGCGAGTATTTTATTGTTCTGTTTGATATCACCCCGCCTGCCGGACTTCTAAAATTGGATGCCGCACCCATGTTCAGTAATACCGTGCAGGTCTCGGTCAAGGACGATTCAGGCAAAAACTACCTGGATAAAAGCTACACCCCGGAAGAGTACTATTGCTATGCTGGCACAGATGTCCCCTGGGCAGACGGCAAAAACACGGCCACCTGTGGCATTGGCAGTGCGATCACAGCCGATGTGGAAGTCCCGGCGGTTGGCGATGAGCTCATCGTTTCCCTGCCAGAGTTTGGTGGTTTTGAAACCCGGGTCACCGTCATCAGCGGTTGGTAAAGCCTTTTGCAACCCATTCCCTGGGAGGCATGCTATGAAAAAATATTTTGTATGGTTTGGATGTGTCTTATTGGCCTTGATGTTGATGACGGCCTGTCAACCTAAATCCCCCACCTACACCAAAGCGGAAAATGGCCAGTCCATTGACCTTGTCGTAGGGCAGGAAATCCTGGTTAAGCTCGAGGGCAACCCCACCACGGGGTACACCTGGGAGCTGGATACAGAAGCCAGCAGCGGCATGGAGCAGGTCGGCGAGCCGGATTACAGTGCAGACAGCAGCGCCACCGGCAGCGGCGGCATGTTTACCTTCCGCTTTAAAGCCGTGGAAGCAGGGGAACATACCCTGCACTTAAAATACTGGCGCACCTTCGAACCCGATACCCCGCCGATTGAAACCTTTGGATTAAAAATAAATATTTCAGAGAAATAAATCAATCCAGGCTACCGAATCGGCAGCCTGGGTTTATATATGGGTTAGAAAATTAAGTGGGGATTAACAAATTAATTATTAATTCGGGAGTCATTTTCAATAAAACGAAAATGCTACTATACTAGTATATAGTATGCAGATCGTTTCTTGGGGTAAATAAAATGGTAACTGAAAGCAATCAAAAGAAAAGCATATTTGATATTGTTTATAAAAACAGATCTGTACTTTCGATAATTATAGTGGGTATTTTTGTCCTCGAAATTCTCCTCAGTCTCCATTTAATTCTTGGCTATGAATGGATACCAGAAACAGGGTTTGGACCATACCTTATTGTAAAACTTGATCAATCAAATAATCCAATCGAAAAAGAATTACATTATAGAACTTTATGGGATTGGTTAGAGTTATTAATCATTCCTATTGTTTTAGTTTTTATCGCATATTGGTTAAACAGAAGATCACAGGAAATTGAAAATAAACAGAAAGTCGAGCAACAGTCCAAACAAGATGCTCAAAAGAAAAAAGAATTTGAACAAGAAGAGGATAGAAAAAGCGAAGAAGCTTTACAAAATTATATAGATAGAATGACCGATTTATTATTGCGTGGGAATCATAAAATTGCAGATAGTGTTGATGGATCAATAATTCGAAAAGTCGCCCGCAGCATGACAATAAACACATTACGAGTCCTAGGAAAATTTGATCGTCGACAAGGTCTAGTCATTTTGTTTTTATATGAATCTGGCTTAATAAACAAAGAGAATTCTTTTATAGATTTACATGGCGCAGATGCAATGGATGTTCAACTTAACCTAGCAACTATTGAATCTGCAAATCTCTCAGATATCAACTTCAATGAAGCGAATTTTGAATATTCAATTCTAACAAACACAGATTTTTCTAATTCGAGATTTAGATTAGCAAATTTCTACAGTGCGTTTTTAGAAAATGCACAATTCTATAATTCAACTATTTGGATAAGCAACTTAACATCCACTTCCTTAACCAATGCAAATTTCTCAAAATCTACATTAAATGAAACGGATTTTAGTAATGCATTTATGGAAAAAATAAAATTCAATAATGCAACATTAATAAATTGTAATCTGACAAAATCGTATTTGTTTGATGCTGTATTCCAAGGATCTTATTTACAAAAATGCGATTTTACGGGAGCAATATTATATGGCGCTGATTTTACTGATGCAGACCTTACTGGTGCAATAATTAGCGAAGAACAATTATCCCAGGCGAGAAGTTTACGAGGATGTAAACTACCTAACGGTATTATTTACAACAAAAAATCCATTTCTTAAAAAGATTTTTCGTCTTGTTTTTTTTATTAAAATTTCTAATCACAAATCCCTACACCCTGACATCCTTGGCCAAGGCATAGGATATCCACTCCCCGCTGTGGGTTAATTGCAGGGCGGCTTCCTTCAGCGCCACTTCGCGGAATTGCTTGGCGCTCAACTCCTGAAATTTATCCTTGACCGTTGCCAGGGTAGCCAGCTCGGCGGCGCTAAATCCGGTCCAATCGTAGGCAGTTGTAAAATAGACCTCCCCGACAAAGTCTCCATTATCCTGTTCTTGCACCTGAATCTCTTTGCGCCACTCACATAGAACCGACAGCCAGGTGGCGAATTTCTCCGGCAGTGGGCCGTGATCCCCGCGCGCATAACGCATCCCGGTAATGGACACGCGATGATCCTTAAAATGGCTGAAATCGGCATAAAAGAGGAGCTTGATCAATTTCGTCCGTGGAATGTGATCCTTAAAACAAAAATATTTCATCACCTCAAAGAGTTTTTCCACATCAAAGGATTTCTGCCCGCTGAAGATGTCCGCCGAATAGGAAGCAAACTGCTTTACGGCAGCCGCCAATAGATCCGGCCCATCCTGGTCCATCTGTTCGAGTTTCATAATCAATTGCGCAAGCCGTTCCGGGGCATACGCCTGTTTTATTTCATTCAGGCATTTCAATAAATTCTTGGGCTGCATGCACAAACGGATCATGCGATCATGCGCATCCGACTGCAAGGCACCGTTCTCATAGCGAATCAAGGTGGCATTGCCAATGCCCAGCAGTCCGCTCCATTCTTTTTGGGTCAGTCCCAGCGATTTACGAAAGCCAATCAACTCCCTCGGCTGCAGCATGCCCTTCCGCTCACGGTATACCCGTTGCGCCTGTACCATCGGATCAGCATCTGCAGCGGGATTTTCGTACTCTTCTCCGCAGGATTTACAGTAGAAAATTTCCCGCACCACCGGAATGGATTCCCCCCGTACGACGATCTCATCCTTGCGCTGCTTAAAAGTCTGCTGTGTGTTCCTCTGGCAATTTGGGCAAAAATTCTCCATCTTCGCACTCCCTGATTCTATTGTTCAAAATCAATATCATTAGAACGAATGGATCATCTTTCATTCAGGCTAATCCACCGCTGTGCAACATATATCACATGATATATTATTGTCTATTATATATCATTTATACCTTCTCGCACCAATAAAACCCAATGAATACATTAGTAAATTTTTCAATTCATTAATTAAAAAAGCTGGTTGTCTCCAACCAGCTTGTCGTTCAATTTCTTTACCTATTTATCTATGGCGGTTTGCAGAAGTCCATCATACTGCTTTAACCAATCCACCAGTACCACCAAATCCGATTCAGCGGCTTTGACGTCATTGCCAAATTCTGAAATCACCAAGTCCAGCCGGGCATCCAGCCGGTCAGCATCTTCCGCATTCAGTTTCTTCATCTCCGGCAGGACGGTGTCCAGCAAAGTGCGCGCTTCAGCTAGATCTTTCTTGGCAGTCACCAGGCTTTTTTCGTTGATCAGTAACTGGGCATTCACCACCAGGGCGTTCACGCGCAGCAATTGATTTTGCACGCTGGTATAAGCGTAATCCTCGCTGAGCTGATCATAAGCCGTGGTCATGTCTGCCAGGGCGGCATCCGATTTTTCCAGCGTTGCCACAGTGGTATTTAATTGGGCAGTTGTATCCTTCAAGGTGGCCGTAGTAGCAGTTAACTGCGCTTTGGTGGGGCTATATAACACAAAAAAGGTAACGAGTACCCCAGCGGCAAATAACACCAGAATCGCCACCAAAAATCTCAGGAATGATTTACTGAATCGTCCCAGGCTGGTATCAGGATTAAACAAAAAGGCAAAAAAGCGTTTGAAAATATTGGGTTTCTTTACAACTGGAGAAACTTGATCACTGTCAGATGGTTCTGCAGTGGACGATTGTTCCGATTTTCCATTGACGACGGGCGCATCATCAGGATCTACTGATGTTCTATTGTCAATCATACGAACTCCTTCAACAAATGAATATTCCTGTTCATTATCTTGATCATCTCATTTTCATCGGCTCAAGTCAAGGGCAGTTGGGCATGGAATTTGTCCAAGTTAAGCCGTCCTGACTCTGAATTCCTCAACCACCCATGGGCGTCTTCGCAGATCGCAGGCAAATATTCGCTTCATCCGGCCAAATGGATTGATTAACAACTGCAACTGTTCTTCTGTTCCTTTCAATTCAAATAGAAAAAAAGGGATTATTCAAAATGAAAGCCCAGGTAAAGAGAGAGAAAGTCTTCGAACGAAGGGCATCCCGGATTGGAAACATTCGTTCACCTGATGGTTCCAATAAACGGTTTTGTCTCCTAGTCACAATCTCCTTTTACCCTGTACACCTCGGCTCGCTTGGCAGTGCCCCAGATTCTCCAGGATGAGTGTGGTGTAAGAGATCCTTAGGCTCTGATGTTTCTTTTGGTCATTCAACACCCTCGATGATATAATTTTTCACTATGGAAGAAACAGTCAACAGCAGCCTAAACAGCGCCAACCGACAGATCGCCCGTTCAGCCGGCACCGTCATGATCGCCATGGTCTTTAGCCAGATCATCGGCCTGGTAGCCACCAGTCTGACCGGATCCACTTTCGGTGCCGGATTGCAGAACGATGCCTTTTATGCTGCCAACCGTTTTCCGGATATTCTCTTCAATCTAATTGCCGGTGGAGCCCTGGCTTCGGCTTTTATCCCCACCTTTTCGGGTCTTCTGGCTCAGGAAAAACGGGAACAAGCCTGGAAACTCGCTTCCTCCATCGTCAATTTCCTTTTACTGCTTCTGACCAGTATTGCCATCCTATCTGAAATTTTTGCGCCCCAGCTCGTGCGTTACATCATCGCTCCGGGATTTGCCGCTTCGCCTGAAAAGCTTGAGTTGACCATTACCTTGCTGCGCATTCAACTGCCTTCTGCCATTATCTTTGGCGTGAGCGGTTTGTTGATGGGTATTCTCAACACTCACCAACATTTCTTGCTGCCAGCATTGGCTCCCTCCATGTATAAGCTCGGTTGGATTTTTGGCATTCTGGTTCTCAGCCCCAGCATGGGGATCACCGGCCTGGCTTGGGGAGTCGTCATCGGGGCTGGCTTTCATTTGCTGGTTCAACTGCCTTCCTTCCTCAAACTGCCGCATCGCAACTATACCGTTATTTTGGATTGGAAAGACGCCACCGTCCGTGAAGTTGGCCGCTTAATGGCGCCGCGCCTTTTAGGTGTGGCAGCCGTACAGCTTAATTTTTGGCTGAACACCTTCCTGGCTTCACATCAACCGGAAGGCAGTGTGGCTGGATTGAATTGGGGCTTTGCTCTGATGATCATGCCGCAGGCCGCCATTGCACAATCAGTGGCTATTGCCTCCCTGCCCATGTTCTCCCGGCAGGTTGCGCTAGGGAAGTTGGATGAAATGCGCTCCTCCCTGGTTTCAACCCTGCGCAGCGTGCTTTTCCTGGCTGTCCCGGCAACTGTTGGGTTATTAATGGTAGGTAGGCCGTTGGTGGCAGCGATTTTCCAGCGTAATGAATTTTCAACCCATTCAACCGAAATGGTTACCTGGGCTTTATTCTGGTACAGTACCGGCCTGATCGGGCATTGTGTAGTGGAAATTGTCAGCAGGGCCTTTTATGCCCTGCACGATACCAAAACTCCGGTCATGGTTAGTGTGGCGACTATGAGTTTGAATTACGGCTTCAGTTTATTATTCAGCTATCTCTTCAGTCAATGGGGATGGTTTCCGCACGGCGGGTTGGCTCTGGCCAATTCCCTGGCGACCTTTTTGGAAATGCTTATTCTGCTCTGGTTCATGCGCAAACATCTGAGCGGTCTAAAAATCCGGGGATTGCTTACCGGTGTCGGTACAGCAGGGCTGGCCGTTCTGCCCATGATCGCTGGATTATGGATCTGGAACTCGCTTAGCGGGAATACTTCTGTTTTCATCCAGGCCGGGGTAGGCGTGATCATCGGCTCCATTCTATACCTGACCATTTTATTATTGCTCAAACCGCCAGAAATTCTTTCCATGGGTCGTATGCTAAAACAACGCATCCTGCGTCGGTAATATTTTTATTCCCACATTCATTGACCAGCGGTAAAATCCTTTGTATAGTATTAATAAATCCATAGTGCTCAGGCACTTAACTCACCCAGACAGGAGGTGATCATGGCTCAACTCATCCAACAAACAACCTTGTTTTCCGACCCCGGCAGATCCAATACGGAGGCCTTACTCCTCCTGGTAAAACAGCGGGCTGCAGATTTGAAAATCAATACAGTCCTTATAGCAACCACAACGGGCGCCACGGCCGTGCAAGCCGTAAAAGAATTACCCGCTTTACGGTTAATCGCCGTCACCCATTCCACGGGATATATCCAGCCCAACCAGCAGGAGCTTTTGCCTGAGGTTGAACAGGAATTGAAAGCCAACCATGTCCTTATTCTCACTACCCAGCATGCTTTAGGCGGAGTCAATCGCGCTGTGCGAAAAATGTTGCACACGTATCAAACCGATGAAATCATCGCCCACACCCTGCGAATCTGGGGACAGGGCATGAAAGCCGCCATTGAAATCGCCCTCATGGCAGCGGATGCCGGCCTGGTGGATGTAGATAGTCCGGTTATCAGTATCAGCGGAACCGGGCGCGGCGCCGATACGGCTGTCGTCTTGCAACCCACCAATGCTCAAACATTTTTTGATCTTAAAATTCATGAAATCATCTGCCGGCCTGCTGCAGGTCACCCCGGATTCAACGATGAAGGATCGGAAAAATAAATATCAATGATGCACAATTTTATTGGAAATGGAGAGCTTCCTTATGAATGAAACAATCGGTCAGGAATTCATGCGCCGCACACAACCTTTTTACGTCGGTCAAACACAACAGATGGACGGCAAAACCCAACCCCCTCTTGAAATCCCCATCCCGGAAAACGGGAACCTAGTGGCTTTGCCTAATGCTGAGACCATTCATTTTCCAGCTTTGGATGTTCGCACAGCCATTGACAGCCGGGTCTCCGTCCGCCGCTACGCCGAAACTAGTCTTTCTCTGGAGGAGCTATCCTATTTGCTCTGGTGTACCCAGGGCATCCGACAAACCACTTCTCGCCCGGTTACCTTGCGTACCGTCCCTTCTGCCGGCGCCAGACATGCCTTCGAAACGTATTTATTGATCAAATCTGTAGCTGGTCTGACTCCCGGTTTATATCGCTATGTCGCCAGTCAGCATGCCCTGCTTGAGCTGGATATTTCCACAACCATTCATGAAAAAATTTCCACCGCCTGCTTCAGCCAGAAAATGGTCGAGTCAGACGCCATCACCTTTATCTGGGTGGCAGTGACGGAGCGCATGGCCTGGCGCTATGGAGAACGAGCGTATCGCTATTTGCATCTGGACGCCGGGCATGTCTGTCAGAATCTTTATCTGGCTGCCGAACCTATCGATTGCGGTGTTTGCGCCGTGGCGGCTTTTGAAGATAACGACCTTAACACCAGTTTGCGCCTGGATGGAAAATCCATGTTTGCCATCTATTTGGCCACAGTAGGTAAAAAACTCCACAACGACTCGGCTGAAGAATAGATCAACAATTGATCAATCCTATGGAAGACCCAATTGGACCCCAGTTCATGCGCTTGACGCGCCGCGAAAATCTGCCCCTGTCCCCGCAGAAACAGGGCCTGCCCATGCCGCCCTATGAACTCCCGCTTGAGAACGACAATGAGTTGATTAAATTACCCAACCCCCAGGACTGGCACAGTCCAGTCCTGGATGTTACTCAAGCTATTGAACAACGCCGTTCCATTCGCCGTTATGAGCCAACCCCGCTCTCTTTAGCTGAAGTAGGCCATTTACTTTGGTGCACACAAGGGATACAAAAAATGACCTCTGCCCCCGGCACTCTGCGCACCGTCCCATCCGCTGGTGCACGGCATGCCCTGGAAACCATCTTGATGATCAACCATGTCGAAGGGCTCCAGCCGGGATTGATACGTTACGTCGCCAGCCAGCACGCCCTATTGCCTCTAGTGCAGAATTCTCAGGCAGCCGTTGAATTAGCCGATCTGTGTAATCAGCAGGAATTTGTCTCTCAGAGCGCTGTGACTTTTTTATGGATCGCAGTGGTGGATCGGATGACCTGGCGCAGCGGCGCGCGCGGGTACCGCTATTTGCATCTGGATGCTGGCCATGTCTGTCAGAATTTGTATCTAGCAGCCGAACCCATTGATTGCGGGGTATGCGCCATCATGTCCTACGATGACACCCGGCTGAATGCCTGGCTTCACCTGGATGGCGAAAATCATTTTGTGGTCTATGCGGCGTCTGTTGGTAAAAAACCGGAAATTAACCCCTAGCCATCTGCGATTTCAGCATCCAGCCATTCTTCTGCTGGATCCTGCGCGGGATAACCGTCAAAGGTCAAATGGGCACAGTCCAACCCGTGTTTCTCATTTAAGTGATAAAACAATTCCAGATAACTGAACTTGCAGCGCTTCTCCCAATTCAGACCCAGCGCGTCCGCAGTTTGGTGAATTTGGTCTTCATCCTCACCTTCAATCTCCACAAAATCCCCATACGGTAATTCATCCAACACCACTTCAAGGCCGTGAAGATGATACGTTGTGCGGTATTTTTCATACGTTTCAAAGGGCTGAAATCCAAGGCATTGCAGAAACGCCGTAGCGGCGTCCGCATCATTCACTTCAAACTCAATTTCCTTGCGCACACTTACCTCAGTGCCTTCCTGAGCCGCCCCTTTATACGTCAATCGAGCCTTTTGATCAATTCTCAGACGCAGTACTTTATGCTCGGCTTTATAGGACCCATCGGCTTGATCAAAACGGATATTGATTTCATGTTGATGATCCAGCATTAACACTGCTCCCAACGCTTCCAGACGGGAACGCAGGGCTTGAGGATTGGAAATTCGGAATTTTGCTTCCTGTTCAATATACGTCACCATTCAGGACTCCTTGCGGAAAAATAAAATTGTCCAAATTGCGAAAAAGAGCGTACCGGCTGCCAGAAAAGGCAGGTTCTCCAATCGATCCGGGATGCGAGAAAGCCCTAGTTGATCCACCCAGAACCAGACGACTACCAATGTACCCAAACCGCTCACCCAGCGAACGGCCAGTCCTTTCTTTAAGAGCAGCAGCACACAAACCCCGATCCCAATCAAAAAAAGAAGGATCCCGGTCATTAATAAATATACCCGTCCGGGATAAACATGCCAGGATTCCAGCAGGGACCAGTAGCGCAGGGTTTGTTGAATGCGCGTCCCATAGAATACAGCCATCAGAGCCCAGGCAAGAAAATACGGTACGCGGTACCAGGTCCAGTATTTGTGTTTCAAAGCAATAACCCTCATTTCAGTCTGCCTGGCGGGTGCAGGTGAATTCCCATAAATGAACATGCGCGGGTTCCCCATTGTCAGAATTCTTCAGCAGAAATCGAACTTGCTCAACTCCTTTCTGGGGGACAATCCCTAAATCCACCGTACGCGGATCCGGCGTCTCTGTTTCATGCCTTTTATACTCCCCAATCAATTGCTGATCAACGTCATAGAGTTGCAGCACCCAATCAGTAGGCGTCCCGCCGACGCGCGCCGAACAGTACTCCAAATCCAGTGGTCGAGAATAAGTGATGCGAATCTCCATCGGGTTGGCTTCCATGCTGCGGATCAGGGTGCCCAGGTCTCTATCAAAAATTTTATCAATCGTTCCAATATCCAGATAGGAATATGCCACGCTGGAAGGTACTCCCTCCACAGGCGTCTGCTCAATCTGCAGCACTTTTCGTGCAGCGGCTTCCGCCTCAAAAACAGCCTGGATGCCGTCCACATACTTAAGTTTGACAAACGAAAACCCGGTCTGCCCAGTAGGATAGGGAATGCTGTCCACGATACGAATATCCGTGAACTTTCCACTTTGTTCCATTCGATCCACTTCTTCCGGCGTCATTACCAGCACCATGTCATCCTCTAGAGGCACATATTGGTTGATAAAAGTATCGATATTCCCCATATCAAAGGGCACCGGCGTGCCAAAGAAGAAACGCATGACGATATCAGACCCGTTCGCCCAGGTCGGGGTGAGAATCAGGTGGACGGGTTGAGGTTGGGAGGCTAAAAATTCAGGAATCTTTTCTGCCAACTGCACAGCCCCATACTGCATTCCGGACATGGAATAGTCCTGATCCCAGGTGGGCCCATTTTTTAAGGCATCAGTCAGTAAATAAATATTTGCCCAACCCAAAACAGTCAGCATGGCCAGACTGATGATTAAATTGGAAATATGGAAGCGCTGCTGAAGCTTTTGCAGCAGCCAATCCAGAAAAAGAACGCTGAATAACAGCAGCGGAATCACCATCACCAGGATACGGGTGATGCCGCGGGCCACCAAAGCACCACCCATGGGAGCCAGTAATAAAGAAAAGAACAATATTCGATAGCGGAAATCCTGCCAGCGCCGAATTGATAGAAATATCCCGCCCAAAATAAAGGGCAGCATCCAGAATGGAATGAACGCATGCGGCCCCATGCGGTGGCGTCCGAGTTCGTCCGCAAAAGCTAAAAACCAATACTTGGGTGAAAAAGAGAGGAAATATTCGGTGAAATAACGCCCCAGCTTATCCATGAAACTAATATCCTGAACCCAGTAGGATCCTAAAACCCGCAAATGGTTGATGTTCTGGCCCGGATATTGGATTTCAAAGCGCAGAAAGGGAATCGCCAACAAAGTCGTAAGAGCCAGGGTGCGCCAGATTACTTTTTTATTCTGGAAGTGATAGCGTAAATCCACCAGGAAAAACAAAAGCGCACTGCCCAGCACCACGAAGCGCACAGGGCTGTAGGTGTAAAACGCCAGCGCTGCCATGACCGCTGCTCCATACAAATGCCCAATTTGTCCCTGTCGATACCGCAGGTAAAAATAGAGAAATCCACAATAGAAGGTGAAAGCCAACCCGGTTTCAAATGATGTCCGCGAATGCAAAAACCATACCGGGGTAATGGATAGCAGCAAAATCATCAACCAGGGAAACTTCATCCGGAAAACCCGCAGACCCATCAAAAATAGAAACAATGCTGAAAAAGAGGTTGCCAGGACTGAAACCCCGCGGTTGACCTCCACTACCCTGCCAAAGAGCAGATAGGGGATGACCTGCAAATAAACCGAGGTGCCCAGATTATATTGATAACCATTATAAAAAAAAGTGGGCAAAAAATAGCCCTGCGGATCGCTGTAGCCCCCCAGTACCAGATCCTCCGCCAGGATGGTCTGCGTGGCTTCATCCGAGAAAAAGTAAATCGGGTATTCCTTCAAGCCAATCAATCGCGTACTGAGATAAAGCAGCAGACATATCCCAGCCAGAAGCCAGGGTAAAATGGTTTTAAAACCTTCTTCCTTGCGGGTAGAAAGCGCCTTCCATATCCTTTGAATGCTCAAATTTTGTTCGCCGATAAAACGCTGCCAGCTGGGTACGCTTGCTTTCTTTACTGCGCTAACTTTTATCTCGCAGCCGCCCTCATCAAGGGCTAGAACTTCAACCATAGTATCGGAAAGCTGGAGAATGAGCTTTTCATTGGCCTGTACATGATAAATTTGTTCTTGTGGTTGATTCGATGCTGACCTCATCTCATCCATATAAATTCTCCAGCCCTGTGCAAGGAATTTTGCTGCTTCGTCGCATCATCCATCCATTGATTCCGTCCATACAAAAAAATTATAGCATCGAAACCCTATTTCTTTCCTCGTGCAGAATTAAGTTTTTTACACTACAATCAAGCTGAATTTAGTACAGGAATGATAAGGTAAAAGTTTAATGATTCTCACATCCATCAAGCGGACCATCCGGAACATTCCCGGATTTAGTCAATACCCCGGGCAGTTCTGGCTGCTCCTTTGCGGCGCATTCATTAATTCGGTTGGCGGAACCATGATCTGGCCCTTCCTGCTGTTGTTTTTTCGCAGCAATCTCGGCATCAGCATGCTGGAAGCCAGCAGCCTGCTGACCGTAAAAGCCGCCGCCAGCCTGGCCTTCTCCTTTCTGGCAGGCACCCTGACAGACCGCATGGGCCGCAAAAGCGTCATGGTCTTCAGTCTGATCAGCTCAGGACTGATCTACCTGCTCTTCATCCCCCAGAATCCTTATTGGGTGTTCGTCATCTTAATGGCGCTCAGCGGCACGGTGGAACCCATGTATCGCATCGGATCCAACGCCATGGTGGCCGACATGCTGCCCATCCAGTCCCGTTCCAGCGGTTACGCCTCCATGCGAATGATCGTCAATATCGGCATGACCATTGGACCTGTGCTAAGCGGCCTCTTGATTCTCAAGTCCTATGCCTTTATGTTCAGTGTCTCTGCCGCCTGCCTCATATTTTACGGGCTTTTCCTGTGGGTACTCATCCGCGAAACGCTGGTAAAATCCGAATCTCAAGCTGAGCGAAAATCAAGCGGCATACGGGAACCTGGCTATCGGGAAATTTTCAAAGACAAAGTCTTCATTGCTATCTGTGTGCTGTTCTTTTTCACCACCACCTGTATGGCACCGGTATTCATCACCCTGACTGCCTACGCCAGTGAAAATTTCGCCATACCGGAAAGCCAACTGGCACTGATCATGACCACCAATGCAGTCATGGTGATTCTTTTCCAATTCCCCTTCACCAAATTCACTGAAAAACGCTCTCCGATTGCCATGATGACCGTGGGCGCGTTGCTCTACGCCCTGGGAGCAGGCAGTGTGGGACTGGGCAGCACCTTGATTCACTTTATCCTCAGCATGGCCGTGCTGACTGTGGGTGAGATCATCCTCATGCCGACCGCCACCACCTTCACCGCCAACATCGCCCCGCAGCACCTGCGCGGACGGTATATGAGTGTCTACGGCATCGCCATGGAAGCCGGTATCGGACTGGGGCCCATCATGGCTGGCGCCTTGAATGATTTCTATTTTCCCAAAGCCATCTGGATCGGCTGTCTGGTGGTTGGAATGATCGGCTTTGCGGGCTTCGTCGTCCTCTCCTTTAAGGTAAAAACCCCCACCTCCCAAGCCATGTCGGATGCCATGACCGTGTAATTTACCCGGGAATAATAATACTTACAAAAATCAGCAGGACAGAAATTCTTCATCAGTCCTGCTTTATTATGATTAGGATACTCACCAAGCATCCATATAAATTAGACAACCTTTAAGATACCTGCCTTTTCCACATTTCCAGTTTTAAGCGAATTTTTCAGGAATTGATGATTTATTGTTTTTTAAGGAAGTCGTTTTCCTCCCCTATTTTCGTTTTTCAGAAAATGGGGGAGGTGCAGGAGGGGGTGCTTTAATCTGGACAACCAATCCTTTATGATTTAATCAATCACAAAGGATTGGTTAGGTTTTTCCTCAGTTTCCCCTGTTTTTTAGGTTTCTCTCCGTGAAATTATTATTTCGGGACACAAATATGTGAGACTCAGGAGACATTCTCCAAAATAATCACCCTGCCGGATGACCCATCCACACGTACAAGCTGCCCAGTCTTCAAGCGCTCGGTGGCCTGTTTCACACCCACCACCGCCGGAATACCGTATTCGCGTGCCACGACCGAACCATGCGTCACCATGCCGCCTACCTCCATCACCAATCCTCCAGCCGATAGGAATAACGGCGTCCAGGCTGGGTCGGTGGCCGGGCAAACCAGTATCTCACCCGGCATTAACTGGGTTTGGTGTGGATCAAACACCACCCGCACCCTGCCTTCCACAATACCGGCAGAAACCGGATTTCCAGTCAGCGTATTTTCCTCATCAACCAGGCTTGTTCTTGCTGCCTCATAAAAAGCAGTCCCATCACTGAGCAAAATGCGCGGAATACGTCTGCGCCGGAATTCACGCTGGTAAAGCTCACGCCGTTCAGTAATCAAAACCTGCACCTGCTTAAGCTCCCCAGTTGCAAGGGCTTTCAATTCCAGCGGAGTTAGGAAGAATATATCATCCACCTGGCTGAATACCCCTTTCTCCGTATACACCCGGCCAAACTTACGAAATGCCTGATGGTAAATACCAAACTGTTTGACAATGGCAAATTTAGGCGATTCTCGTAATCCACCCAGGGCTCTGAACCGGTGAATCAAAAAACTTCCCAGGGGTGCTTTTATCCATCCGCCGGTTAGTTTGGAAAGGGCAGCCCTTATTCTCAAACCTGCTTTTTGGGCAATTGCTGCTCCCTCGTGAAAAACTGTGTCTGGTGAGCGCGCATCCTCAATTTGCAGGTAGCTTTTCAGTATCTGGAAAACCGGTGTTGGGTCATTCTGCCAGCGCGTCCGTCCAAGGTCAATTTCTCCCACACCGCGCATTCCATACTCGACCAAAAATTTTTGGATGACTGCCTGTGCTGTTTTTGACAATTGCTCCTGATGATAGGCCGCCACCAATTCAGCAATCTCTGTCTCGATGAAGTATTGACAGCTCTCAGAATCTTCCCGTAAAGAGACAGCCGTTTTCCACAGGGCCAGGTCCATTTCCATTGTGACGTTATACGGCAGTCCACGGGACAAATCCATCATCAGGGCTTCGCCTTCAGGGTTGTCAGCCATCAATCTCGTCAGAAGAACATAGGGCATTCCCTGTCCGGAAGCTACAGCAGCCACCAGGGTGGGAAACATTCGGGAAGTAAGTTTCATGGTGAATGACTCAAGAATGTCCACAAGTTCACCCACATCCTGAGCCTGATCACAGGCTTGCTGAAGCTGGGTAAAATTTTGGTGGATGATCTTTTCCAGGTGTAAACGTCCCCTCTCAGGGAAAAGCAGGTTAAAGAGAATATTCCTGCCAAAGGGAATAAAGCCTCCCAATAATTTCATCTGGTTTTCCAAAGTGTTGCGTTCTACCTTTTTTAGTCTTTCATCTTCTATTAAATGGTTAATAATCTGGCTGGTGACTGGATCCATAGAGTCCATGATTACACCAAGAACTTTTCGCCCCATCGCCTGATGGAAAAGAGAGCTGATATTGACAAACAGCCGTTCTCCTGCCGGGCAAAAAACTCGCTGTTCATACGAGCTCACCCTGGATCCGAACATTCTGCCAATCCCGGAAACCAGATAGGAGAAGACAGCCTGTCCCATCGGGGTGTATGGATCCAGCATACCCTGCCAGACCCCGAAGGAAAGAAATACTTCCAACCCATCCTCTTTTCCTTTTGGCGGCAAGGCATACAGAGTAGTAATCGGCCTGGATTGTAATAACAAAAGGCGTTGGTCCGCCAGGGCCCACTCCAAATCCTGCGGACAGCCAAAATGCTCGGCGGCGCACTGCCCGAGGCGGGTCAGCTCCAGAATTTGTTCATCTGTTAAGCTGGATTGTGAATTGGATATATGTTGAGTGACAGTCCCGCCACCTGCCTGGCTATGGATACTTAGCGCCTTACTCCCCAGTTGTCGTTCGATCACCTGTCCATTGACCCTATCCACCACATAGTGATCCGGTTCCACCTGCCCGGACACCAGCGCCTCCCCTAAACCAAAGGTGGCGTCGATAATGCTTTCGGTGCGTTTACCGGTCAGCGGATTGGCGGTAAACAGTACCCCCGAAACCTCACTTTGCACCATCTCCTGCACCACTACCGCCAGTGCAATACCCTGATTGGATATCTGATTGTGAGCCCGATAAGCGATCGCCCGGCTGGTCCATAAGCTGGCCCAACAAGCGACCACTGCTTTACACAGAGGGTCTTCGCCAATCACATTCAGATAGGTATCCTGCTGGCCCGCAAAGGAGAGGTCGGGCAGGTCCTCCGCAGTGGCCGAGGAGCGGACTGCCACCGGCTGCGCTAAGCTACCCATGCCGGTGTAAGCCTGGCGCAGCTCATCCAGCAGATCGGCAGGCACCCGGCCGTTTTCGAAGACGTCCCGAATTTGTTCTGAGGCATTTTCCAATTGGGCAGGATCGTCTAATGCGGTTTGGTGGAGAATCTGGTCTATTTTCGTCTCCAAACGATTCTCTGCGACGAACAGACGATAAGCATCCGTGGTAACGACAAACCCTGCGGGCACAGGCAAACCCGCTTGCAGCAATTCACCAAGGTTAACCGCCTTCCCACCTGCAAGGTGAAAATCTAAACGGCTGAGGGTAGATAATGTGCGGATGTACATCATGGTTGTCTCCCAAGATCAAAGGTTTAGGTGAGTTTCGATCGACCGAACGGACGGTCGAAGTTTATGTTAAATAAAAAAAGCACGATTATGCGTCAATACCGTGAAAAAAAATGTCCAACAGGGAGTCTACCGCTTGCTGCGAGGAGACCGGTCTCACACCGCCAAGATACGCCATGGCAAAATTACCTTGCAGCATGGTCATCAAAATCCGCGCGCTTTCTCTGGCATCCACTGAGCGGAAAACGCCTTGCGCGATGCCGCGTTGGATGCCTTCCGCCAGCAGATCCATGAATTCTACAAAAAAGAGATTAAATCCCGCCTGCATTTGATCTCTTCCTCGCGGAACTTCACGGCGTACAATTTGGATAATGGAAGCCGATTCGGTTAAGAAATCCATGCTGGCTTTTGCCGCCACCCGGATTCGCTCTTGCGGATCGATCTCTTCCCTGACAAGTTGCAGTGTTTGTTCTGTACTGGCAATATCGCTTTGTAACAAAGCCAGCACCAGGGCTTCTTTGTCGGGAAAGTGATGATAAATCGTGGCCTTGCCAATCCCCGCTTCAGCCGCCAGTTGACGCATGGACGTGGCCGTGTAGCCCTGTTTGACGAACAAACGTCGGGCGGTATCAAGAATTGCTGTATAGGTTTCGGATGCTGGCATATATTGCTCCCTTAATCGACCGAACGGTCGGTCGATTTGTTTATCATAACAATAAGCCAGGTCTATGTCAAGACCTTTAAATTATGTCATTGCGACTTCTACAATTTTGCTTTGGATAGCTAATAGTAAATCCTTGAAATGCTTGAGGTATCTTTCCAGCCCATTATGTCGTTAGTAAGTCCACAGCGCTAACGCACTCCTTTCTAAAGGAAACTGGGCAGATGTAATAAAAAAAATTATTGGTCTACTCGTTTCATAAGAGGCATGTCATTGCGAGTAAGTCCACAGCGCTAAAGCACTTCATTCTAGAGGAAACTAGTTAGGTGTCATGTCATTGCGAGTAAGTCCACAGCGCTGACGCACTTCATTCTTAAGGAAACTGAGGTCATACTTTCAGTGCTTACGAATGTGTCTTTGCGAAGGAGCGCTTTTCAGCGACTGCGGCAATCTCAACGCATGCTGGATTTTTCTCCAACTTGGTACAGGTGTCTGTTTGTTTCTTAGGAGCCCCATTCGGCGCTGCCCTTAATTCATTTTCGCGGGGCGTGGCAATCTCCGCGCTTTCAGGATTTTTCTTCAAACTGTTATAGGTGTCTGTTTGTTACTTAAGAGCCCGATATGGTGTGACAATCTCAAAGCCAGTTTGATTTGGCTGTCAAGTATCACCAGTTACCTTCAATATATATATATATAGGGAGATTGCCGCGGCCCACGATTTGAACCCATAAAAAACCTTTTGGGCCTCGCAATGACACTCACTCTTGTCTTGTAATTGTGGGTAAATCTACAAGGCCAACACACTCTATTCAAAATAAAAATGGATCCGAGAAAAAAACTTGCTAACTTCTTTATTTTAGGCGCGAGTTAATTTGAGAGGTGGCAATCCCTTCGATGAACTCTCGTCTACGGGAATAGAGGGCAATACTCAATGCCAATCGTAAAATCTCTTGCTATGTAGGTATACCCATAAACTCATCAGGATTATTGGGCGCTTTCTACCCCATCTTCACCGCCCTTGTGGCACAGAACAAGGGGGCGTGTTTACTGAAGGGAGCCTGTGGATCAATATCCTCATAAAACCCTGTCAATATAAACCCGGCTCGCAATTGCCCGCCGATCTGGTCCTCCAGCGTATGCCCGTATTCCATAGGCTCATGGTTCTCAATCAGCTTTTCCAGGTCTGCGGCAGGCAGCTGCTCCAGATCAGAATACGGCAGCGTTCGGCAGACCTTGTATTCTCCTCGATCAAAAAGGTCAAAATCAAACAGATACATCAGCGGATTAACAAATCCAGCCAGCATCACCCCACCCGGGCGCAGTACGCGATAGGCCTCATGCCACACCTTGTTTACATCCTCGGCAAACACATTGGAAACCGGATGAAAAATAAAATCAAAACTGGCGTCTTGCAGCGCTGTCAGATTCTGCATATCACCCTGCACCAGCTTAATCTCCAATCCCTCGCGCTCGGCCACCCTGCGGTCCTGTGCCAGTTGCGACGGCGAATTATCATACACGGTCACCTTGGCGCCGGCGGCTGCCAAAATAGGCCCCTGCTGCCCGCCGCCGGAGGCTAGGCACAACGTCTCACATCCCTGGATCGGCGGATACCAATTCTGCGGAACCGGTTTGGTCGGGGTCAGTACCAATTCCCATTGACCTGCCCTGGCTGCAGCAATCACGCCCGCCGCCACCGGCTGCGTCCAGATATTACCCTTGGCCACTTCATGGTTCCAAGCATCCTGATTATATTTCACGACATCGGGGATTCGTTTCATCTTAACCTCTTATTCCACTGTTTTGGAAAACATAATAATATCTGACCGTTCCTGCCAATTGCGCTTGCGCCAATAAGAAACTCCGCTTTCGTTGGTCTTCATCACGAACAAATGACATTTCTGAATTCCCTCTTGTGCCAACGCGTCCAAACAGCGCTCCAACAAGGCTTGAGCAATGCCCTGACGCTGGTAGACAACATCCACGGCCGTATGATGGATATAACCACGCCGGCCGTCTTGCCCGCAGAACGTGGTGCCTACAATCCGGCCGTCTTCTTCAGCCAGCCAGCATAAACCGGGATTGCGCTGTGTAAAGCGCTCAATGGGTTCACGCTCATCCGCGCCGCTCAACGATACACCCGGCGCAGAGCGCCACAAGGCAATCACAGCCTCGTAATCCTTCATTTCAAACTCACGATAGACGATCATTATTAACCCTCCTGATTCATTCCTTTGGATAACGCTGCGGCAGGTAGCGCACACCTGGAAACCCTGCCTTGAGATCTTCCCAGAATTCATCCTTCAAGATCTCAGGAAAGACAATCAAGGGCTGAATCTCATTTTGAGTATACCAACCCACGCGGGTGATCGGCGGATATGGCAGCTCACCCTCCGACTCAATTTCTGCCCTAGGAGTACCCTGAAAATGGCTTGCCAGGAAGTAAACTTCCATCATCAGCGTGTCCAGAGGGGCATCGTAATACTCACGCAGGTAAATGATCCGCTCCAGCTCTACTTCCAGGCCGCATTCTTCCATCACTTCCCGTCGGGCGCAGGCAAAGATATCCGAATCCTGGGCTTCCCTTCCGCCGCCGGGCGGTGTCCACCAGATGTCGTCAGTCAATGGATGTCCATTCTCTACCAGCAAGATTTTATCTCCCTGCAGAATGATGACACCCGTTCGGATGCGATGTTTCATAGACTATTCCTTTGCTAGAATTTTACTGAAATAGTGCCGGATTTTGAAAGGGGATTAGGGCCAAAAAAACAGATTGTGAGAGCAAATCCGTGCGGGTAATGCGGTCCCCAGTCAGTAAACCGACAGCGCCGTTCACCAGTTTAGACTGCGTACGTCCGAAAACGCGGTCATCCGCATCGCCCAATTCCAGACCTTCATCCAACAACTGACAGACTGCCGGCGGCAGCGAAAAAGTAGCCGTTCGGCTGGCGTACTGGCGTTGGCTATCTCCCAGCACAATCCAGGCAAAAGAATCATATCCCCCGTTGGTTTGTCTCTCCACCCCGCCTTCAATACCCACCCAGTAATGCGCTTCAGGAACCTGGGTACGCAATAAAGATAAGCGCAGCATGGCGCCTTGATAGGTTGCTAAATCGCTTAACGGCTGATCAGGGGTGTTGGTTACCAGGGAATAACCCTGGACTTGCTGACTGAGGGAGGGAAAAGCCAGTCCGAAACCGTTCCGTGCGGCGGCCAGTTTGACTGGATTGGTGGATGCGACGGCGATGGTCAGGTCGGGGACTGGCATGGTTTTTTCCTTAGCTGATGGTGATATCACTCACAAAACTTAAGATCTGAATGCGCAGCCGGCTGTCGCTTTCAGCATAGAAGCGGCTGTTCTTCTCAAACCCATCTACAATAAATTCCTGCTTCTGTTCATTCTCGTTTACTTCACTGACAAACGCGCGGGATTGAATGCGGTAGGGAAAATCGCGCCTGAATTTTAAGCGGATATCACCGGCAAAACAGGTGATCTTCAGATCCGTCTCCCCTGGGGGTAAATAGATGTGGCTAAAATCCAGGTCCACATCCCCAACACCCAAAAAGATGGATTTATCATCAATGGCCTGGCAATAATATTGGCGATATTCGCCAATAAATTGCACCGCATGATTTACATTGGATGGTACAAGGGTTGGGCTGATTAATAGAAACAGGCCCAATCCGATCAAAACAAAGGGCATCAATACCAATAAAAGGTTTTCACCACTCAGTTCTGCGAATAAGACCAATAATCCAATAATCATTAAGCCAGTCCCTAAAAATAAGGACTTGCGAGCAAGCATAAGTGCCTCCGAAGTATAGGGGAAACCCATTAATGGAGCCCCATACTCCACACTAACAATAATTCAAACGTGCAGAAGTGTATATTTATTTCACCTAAATGTCAAGTTGCAAAAGTGTCGATGTCAGCCAAAGTTGAAAAGTTTTCATTACATTTCAAAATCCTAAGCGATAACGACCTTTATTCTTAAGGAAACAAAATAACTGTAGGGGCGCGAGGTTCGGACCCTAACGCAGGGTGGATTCAGCGTCTGCTCTTGGCAATGATTTATTGGATCGAATAACAATTCAAATTTTTCCGCCAGAATTTGTTCTCTAGTAGGTAACCCTGATCCTGAGGTTATTGGCTATAATTCACAAAAGAATTGACCATAAAACTATCAGGGAGAACCCCCCATGAAAGCCGTCATCCAGCGTGTAACCCAGGGCAGCGTCAGTGTCGCTGGCCAGGAAATTGCCTCCATCCAATCCGGATTTGTCATCTTGCTGGGCATCGGCAAGGAGGATACCCTCACCACGGCAGAGACCATGGCTAAAAAGATCACCCAACTGCGCGTTTTCAGCGATGAAGACGGCAAGATGAACCGCTCCATCCTGGATATCCGGGGTAGCGCCCTGGTCGTCTCCCAGTTCACCCTGTATGCTGATACACGCAAAGGCAACCGACCTTCGTTTATCAATTCCGGTCCCCCAGAAATGGCAGAGCCCATGGTACAAACCTTCATCGAGCTGCTAAGCGCTCAGGGCGTCCCCACGCAAAGCGGCCAATTCGCCGCTGATATGCAGGTCAACATTCAAAATGACGGCCCGGTCACGATTTTGCTGGAATACTAAGCTCGGCTAAAAGGGTGACACCCTCCACCCCAGCCAATAGATCCGTCAAAGCATCCTGTACAGGCAGCGACTCCACCGCCGGAAACACGCGGTGCAGACTTTCCAGCGGCATCACGGCTAGTTTTAACAACCGCTGACCTTGTTCATCAGGCTCTACGTGCCGTAAAAATAATGCATGCTGGGTTTTATGGCAAGCAATCGCCGCCAATTTTTCCGCCGTCACACTGGCAATATCCAAAATCACATGCGCCGGATCAGTAACATTCATTACCCGTTCTTTGGGATGCCCGCTAAAGGCACCCTGAAACGTATAAAACAATGGACATTCCGCTTCGGGCAGGTTCAGCAGCGCCTGTTTTACCCCAAGATGAACCTTTAGATGTGCTGGATGGCCGTATTCCCCATCACTCCCGTGACTGATCACCACATCCGCCTGCATGGCACGAATCTCATCCATGATCTTCTCCGCAAAGACCACGTCATCGCCTTCAAAAGCGTATAATTCATTCTCTGCGCCCACGGTTGGATCTATGTAATCCATAAAATGCAGCGAGCTGCCGCCCAATGCACGAACGGCACACACCAGTTCCTCTTCCCGAAGTTCACCCACCTGTGCACGGGTACAAAGTGCGGGTTCCCCTAGATCCCCGCCTTCCCCGCGTGTGGCAGAAAAATAATGCACCTCAGCGCCAAGTTTTGCCAAAAAAGCCAAAGTGCCGCCGGCCAACATGGTTTCATCATCCGGGTGGGCAAAAAACACTAAAATCCGCACAAAATCACCTCATGTTAATAAAATTCAGAAAGAAATATGGTATACACATAGTAGGATACATTTGATCCAAATTATCAATCAGGTCTTTAAATCTGTCAAAGGAGTTTCGATGGATATCGCCAGTTTACTTTCAGGGATTGCAGCCGTTATCTGGGTTGGATTTGTAGGATTAATTGCTTTCATGGTTTTTCAATCCGCCCGCGGTCAAAAAATCAAAAATGGGATTGCTTATATTATTACTATGGCTGTGGCAGCAGTGATGCTCACTACGGTCAGCGCCGGCATCGTCTTTATTAATCCGGATGAACGCGGGGTGGTGATTTCTGCCATTCAAAGCGGCGGTGTACGCCCCGAACCCATCCAGCCAGGCTTATCCTGGATTGTGCCTTTTGTGGAACGCGTCGAGCGCTATTCTATTTCCAAACAGACCTACACCATGTCCATTGCTCCTGGCGAAGGTGCAGTCAGTGGTGATGATTCCATCGTTGCCAGAACCTCGGATGGGCAGGAGGTGTTGGTGGATGCCTCTGTGATCTATTCCATAGATCCGGCCAGAGTGGTGGATGTGCATATCACCTGGCAGAACCGCTATGCCACGGATCTCATCCGGGCCATCTCCCGTGGCATCATCCGGGATGCCATTTCTCAATACGGCATTGAGGAAGTTTACAGCCTGAAGCGTGCAGAGCTCACAACTCGAATGGCAGACACTCTGCGAGTTAAACTGGCAAATAATGGCCTCCTGCTGGATGATTTCGTCCTGCGCAACATCGCTTTTTCGGAAGAGTATTCCGCATCCGTAGAGCAAAAACAAATTGCCGAGCAGCAAGCACAGCAGGCTAAATTTGTCGTGGAGCAAAAGAAACAGGAAGCCGATCAAGCCCGCGAAGTAGCCAAGGGTAAAGCCGATGCCGCTGTCACTGAAGCCGAAGGCGAAGCGCTCGCCCGCGTCATCGCAGCCAAAGCCGAAACTGAATCCTTGAACTTGATTGCGGAAGTGCTCAGTAAGAATCCCAATCTACTCACTTACCAGTACATCACCAAGCTTTCCCCCAATATTGAAGTCATGTTGCTGCCCAACGATAACAGTTTCCTTTTCCCCTTACCGGAAATCGGCCCACAGCAATAAAGGTTTGATTTACTCCGTCAAAACAGTCCCATTATTTTTGGGGCTGTTTTTCATTCAACAATATTAATCCAGTCGTAAAAAAGTTAACAAAATAAGACCTTAAGAGGTTGTTAAAAACAATAATTGAAAGAGAATAAAACTGGTCAAAAATATAAAGTAGGGCAAATCCAATAATCAAAACGATTCCCGACCGACGTAGGGGGAGGTCTCAGACCTCCCCCTACGTATGATGGGCACCTCCCCCGCACAATGATTGCCACGTTGGACAAATACAACTTGCATACCGCCACGGCAATCTGCAATCGGCAACCCATCACGCGCATTTGTCTACCTTAGAGTTTTTAACAGTCTCTTATGTTTTAGAAAACACTTAGGGTCTAGAATAGTACATTTAATTAATTTACTTTCACACTATAATAAAGAAATGGATAATCAAGCTCCATCTCCCTCCGGAAAGCAGATCCGTCTGACGACCCTCGCCACCTGCGCGGGTTGAGCGTCCAAGCTAAGCGCGGATGCGCTGGCGCACGTGCTGCGCCCGATCAGGGACACTTTCCGAACACAAGATTACCCCGATTTGTTGGTGGGCCTGGATTCCCCCGATGATGCGGCGGTTTGGCGGCTGGATGAGCAGCGTGCGCTGGTACTCACCACCGACTTTTTCACCCCCATTGTCGATACGCCCTACGAATACGGTGCGATTTCGGCTGCCAACAGCCTGTCTGATATTTACGCCATGGGCGGCAAGCCCTTCCTGGCTTTGAATGTGGCCGCCCTGCCTCCCCAGCTGGATACCGCCATATCTGCTGAAATTGTACGCGGTGCGGCAGAGAAAGCCCGGGAAGCCGGCGTGGTCATCGCCGGCGGACACACCGTGCAGGACAAAGAACCCAAGTTTGGTCTGGTGGTCATTGGCTTTGTCGATCCCGCCAAAATGTTCACCAAAGGCGGTTTACGCGTTGGCGATCAGCTCTACCTCACCAAGCCTCTGGGCTTTGGCGTCACGGCCACGGCCTTAAAACAGGAAGCCGCTGCTCCGGAACACATCCAGGAGATGATCGACTGGATGATGAAACTCAATAAATCCGCGTCCGAACTGGCCGCGCAGCATGGCGTCAAAGGAGCCACCGATATCACCGGTTTCAGCCTGCTCGGCCACCTCAGTGAGATGACCCAGGCCAGCGGCGTTCAGGCTATCCTGACCTTTTCAGCCATCCCCTTTCTCTCCTCCGCACGCCGCTACGCCGAGTTGGGCTTTTTCCCCGGCGGTGCAGCCAATAATCAAATGCACTTTGCCAGCCATGTTACCTTTGAACCTGAAATCGATGAGATCACCCGCCTGATGCTCTTTGACCCGCAAACCAGCGGCGGCCTATGCTTTGGCGTCCATCCGGACCATGAAGCCGCCTTCGTCCAGCAAGCCCGCGACGAAGCCCTGCCCATCTGGAAAATCGGCTACATCAAAAGCGGCAAGGGAATAGTCGTGAAGTAAAAATTATTTTTTTTCTCCTCCCCCATTTTCTTAAATACTTAATTTGTATTCCCCTGAGAAAATGGGGGAGGCCGGGTGGGGGTCAAATCAAAAACCTCGTCCAGCGAAGCCCGCGATCCATACAACTACCCCTCCCCAAGGAATCCCCCATGACCCCAACCCTGCCCTTCCACTCCCGTCGATCCCCGGTCTACAGCCTGCACGGCATGGTGGCCTCCAGCCAACCCCTGGCCACCGCCGCCGGAGTGTCCATCCTGGCCCAGGGCGGGAATGCCGCGGATGCCGCCGTCGCCACGGCTGCGGCGCTCAACGTTACCGAACCTGCCTCCACCGGCATTGGCGGGGACGCCTTCATGCTCTACTACGAAGCGAAGACCGGCATTGTGCATGCCCTCAACGGCTCCGGACGCACCCCGCAAGCCCTGACCCTCGAACGAATTCAAGCTGCCGGCATCCAGCAGCAAATCCCCGACCATCACCCCTATGCCGTCACCGTCCCGGGCGCCTGCGCAGCCTGGTGCGATACCGTGCAGACACTAGGAAAACTATGCCTGCCTCAGGTGCTGGCGCCCGCCATCCGCCTGGCCGAGGAAGGCTTCCCGGTCTCACCGCTCTCTGCCCGCAGTTGGCGTACCGCCGCGGAGCAGGTCCTGGCGTCCTCCCCCAATGGAGCTGAACTCACCCTCCACGGCCGCGGACCGGCGGACGGTGAGCTGTTCCGCAATCCGGCACTGGCGCAAACTTTCCGCCAGGTCGCCGAGGGCGGCAAAGCAGCCTTCTATCAAGGAACCATCGCCGAGAAGATCATGGACACCCTGCAAAAAGCCGGCGGATGCATGAGCGAAGACGATCTGGCCACTCATCAAAGCACCTGGGAACTGCCCATCTCCACTTCCTATCGGGATTGGCGCATCTGGGAATGTCCGCCCAACGGACAGGGCCTGACCGCCCTGATCGCGCTCAACATCCTCGAGGGATTTGATCTTTCCGAATTACCGGCTTTATCCACCCAACGCCTGCACATCGAAATCGAAGCCATGCGCCTGGCCTTTGCCGACACGCGCCGCTTTATCGCCGACCCGGAGCATGCCTCCATCCCCGTGGACGAACTGCTCTCCAAAGCCTATGCCGCCCAACGCCGCAAAGAAATTTTCCTGGAGCGTACCAACCCGGACATTCAGACCGGCAATCCGCTGGCGAAAAGCGACACCGTTTACCTCAGCGTGGTGGACGGCGAAGGCAACGCCTGCTCTTTCATCAACAGCCTGTATATGGGGTTCGGCTCCGGCATCGTGCCCTCCGGCAGCGGCTTTGCCCTGCACAACCGCGGCTGCAATTTTTCCCTGGAGGAGACCCATCCCAATTGCGCCGCGCCGATGAAACGCCCCTACCATACCATCATTCCAGCCCTGGCCACCCGCGTCAGGGATGGCAGCCTGGCGGCCTGTTTTGGGGTCATGGGCGGCTTTATGCAGCCTCAAGGACATATGCAGGTGGTATCCGCCCTGCTGGATGATCAGCTCAATCCGCAGGCCGCGCTGGACCAGCCCCGCTTCTGCATTCAGCAGGATCTTGCCCATAGCGAAGTACTGCTGGAAGACGGTATCGCTCTGGAAACCATGGCACAACTGGCCGAGCTGGGCCACCGTGTGACCCCCGTCAACGGCTACCGGCGCGGCGCTTTCGGCCGTGGCCAAATCATCTTGCGGGATTCAGATAGCGGTGTCCTCATCGCCGGCAGCGATCCGCGCGGCGACGGCTGCGCCATGCCGGTGGTGTGATTAATTTTCTGGTACCGCTGGATGGGGCTGCAAACCGATTATGTCTTGGAACTCGCCCGCGAGATAACAGTCAATCCGTAGGACAAACTGGCTCCAGACTCATCACAGATCAATGACCCACTCATCATATTCGAATTGATAAATACTACTATGTCATTGCGAGCCCGATAGGGGGGCCTGTACTCCGTAGGGGTAGGCAATCTCAACGCTGGGTGGGTAAAGGTTTCTACTTTCACCAGCTACCTTCAATCCATACAGGGAGATTGCCACGGCCCACCATTTGAACCCATAATTAAACCTATTGGGCCTCGCAATGACACTCATTTTTGTCATCTTGTTGCAAGAAAAATCCGTAGGTGGGATCGCTTTTGATCCCACCGAAACACCTATAAGAGCCTATTCATTGACAAGGTAATCTGGCTCCATGTTTGTCGCTCTGGTGGGTCAACTAGCCATTCTCTCGTCTAAACCTGCCAGGTCTTGATATCAACTCCCGTACCTTTCCAACCAGACCTGGCAGGTTTTGCAGGTGCAAATTCCACCAAAACATGGTTGAGAACCTATCCGTCTGCAAGTTGGACTTGTTCCTGATCCGTAGTTCTGGTGGGTAGTTTACCCATTCAATTACCTGCTAATAAATGACCAAATATCTCCCGTTTCTGGATTAAAAAGAATATCATCGCGAATGCAATAATAAAGCTGATTCCATTCCATTAATTCCTCTTCATATTGTTTTTGTAATTCTGGATAAGCTTTGTCTTTTTTTTCTTTATCTGACAAGCCTTTTATAATCAAATATGCAACCAGAATTAGTGGCGGAATTCCCAACACACCAAGTCCACTCGGAATACTCATCAAACAAATGGTCGATACTCCCAATAAGAGACCAAACCAAACTTTTAATGGTGTACTAGGTTTTTGCGGTTTATCTGGTGGGGAACATTTCTTAGCTGTCTCGCTTATGGAATAGTTAGTTCCGGATACATATCCCCCTCCTACACCCACTTTTCCATCGGTATAATTCATTGTCGTTGCTGGCCCAGCAAAAGTACCGGTTCCGACACCTGAAGAATAAACAGAAGAAGCTTTCTGAATTCTGTCATCCTTGTTACATTTTGGGCACGTTGTCATGGTGATTTTTTCTCCTGATCAAATTTTTTATGCATATGGTTTGTGAAAGTGGAATACACTAAAATTAACAGAAATAATATAAATTGTTATATAAAAAATATGCTAGTACGAATTAAAATACCACAACTAAGTTTTACTTGATTGGGTAGTATCATTAATTTCCCTCAATATCAATAATTATAGCTAAACCTTTAAAGCAGTCAACCAAAATATCGGTTGGAATCAAAGGCAATTCCATCTAAACCTATAAAAAAACTATTTGTTTGCAAGTCGGATTTGCTTCTGGCCTGTCGCTCTGGTGGATCAATGACCCACTGACCACACTTCGTACCGGACTCAAACAAGGAACCTAGCACCAGGTTAAGTGGTACAAAGGAATAAAATAATTAATTTCGACCAGTATTAACATATGAACCAGATGAATTTTTTATAATAGACATATTTGAATTATTTAAAATACTAGATGCCGAAATAGTAACAATCTCAGAATTCAGATAAGGAATTTCATCGGAAGAAAGAACAAACCCATAATAATTTTGCGTATGTACAAATTTCTTTCTCAATCCACATTCATTGTCATCTAATTTATTTTTATAAGAATAAATTGATTGAATAAACACTTCTTTAAGGGACCATAAATTAACATTGAAATATTTTATTGCCTTTTGTTTGTTTTCAGCATGAAAATTTAATACTGGTATATCTGGGTTTGCAACATTGAAAACATTAAAATAATAATTTTTCTTTTTTGTGCTATTTTTTGTGCTACTTTTTAGACCGTAATTATGCAGAAAGCTATTCCGTAAATAATACAACGGATTAGATTCAATATTAGGATTATATTTATTTTTAGTAATCGAGAATTCATTACAAAACTGAGTAAACAAAATATTAGTTTCTGATTTCTTGTCAATATTTGTTACTTTACCGAAATAAAATTGACTTAAAAAATCAATTCCTGTAAGTATTAATGCTGTACAAGCCCACATTGCTTGATAATTCTTAACATCTTTATCTAAACAGTGATTAATATCTTTTCTGATCATATAGAGAGAACTTTTTGCTTTATCTCCATAATCATCAAAATCAATTTCAGAATCCGGCTCTTTGAAAAATCTATTGTAACCAAACTTATATTTATCATCATTTGTCAGATTTTCATAATAGGAACTAAACATACAACCCTCCCTATAATTAGTTTGCTCACGATTGTATATACACAAATTACTTTCGATATGAGTAGTAATCAAAACATAGATTATTGGGATGACTGAATGACAAATTATGTGATTTTATACTTATTATGATTTTTTTATTCTTTAGGTAGTAATGAATTTATTCTTTCCTTTATTTCTGAGAGCCAAATTAAATCCTCAGAATGAATTTCTTTAATCCTGTTAAATAGCCAAGAGTGAAAATCACTGGCTTGTTTATAATAACTTTCAAGAAGACCTTGAATTTCAATCTCATCATCAAAAGTTGAGAAAAATGGTTTTCCTTTTTTTTGTGTCCACCCTGAAAATTGTAATAAAGGTCTTTTTTTAATTACATATTGAAAATTGGGTAATCCTTTACTGATCCCGTTTTCAATATTTATTGAAAATACCGCATGGGTTATTGGTAATGAGTAATGAAGACTGAAATTGCGTAATTCCTCGATAAATCCAGTTAACGAATTATTTACAAATCTATTTTTTACCTCAGATTTGTATTCATAAAGAAATTCGTTTCCGGCATACCAATAATTAATAGCAATTCTAGTTTGATCAACTAAAGCTGTAGCAGATGACAAAAAATTAAATAATCTTCTTACAACCTCATTTATCGAAATATCCAAAGCTTGTGTATTTTCAATTGATATTAGTGGAAATATTACTTGAGGGTTTTTTACTTTATTAACAAAATCAACAACGTCTTTATAATTGTGGTTAAACACGTATATATAATCACTAAGCGTAATCAATCGCCCTTCAATTTGATAGGCTTTCGATGACTTTAATTGTTCCAAAAGTAAATAATATTCATCCATCTTTATCAAAATACTCCACTAAAAATCATCGGGGTACTAATATTTTACTTTTTTTCAATGAAATAATACTATGGACTATCAATGACAAGTTAAACTAATACTAATCATCATCGAAAGAATTGTTTATAAAAACATTACTCCAATTTATCAACAATTAATCTAAATTGTAGATTAGCACAATCCAATAGATGAAAATTTATTAGCTCGGGATTAATACCAAGTGCGCCAACAGAACAACCTACAAAACTGCCTATCACGTCAAAGGCTGCTTGAAATTCACACATATTAATTTGATATTCAGGAATCTTTGGTGAATGAAATGCGCTTTTATCAATGTGGGCAACATATTTGTCACGAATAAATTTTAATTCTTTAACAAAATCACTATCATCTGAATATGCAATTAGTATTAATTTTATTGATGCTAGAAGATCTTTATAATAACCATTATCTAACTCATGGTTATAATTATTTTCTAGGAAAATTTCAAAATCAGCTAATGTTATTGAATCCTTATTCCTAATTAAAATATTTGATAAACTAATAATCACAGATTTTCTACAAACTAATAAAATCAAATTAAAAAACTCACTATAACTAATATATTTTTTTGGATTATCTTTTTGAATTTCAAAAATTTCTCTCATAAATAGTAAAGCCGAATATCCATCAACATAAGAATTAGCAATGCTTAACGCTTTCATTGATAATTTTCGGTTTATATCTGGTCGTTTTAATTCAGGCATGAAAATATAATCCCATATATTCGAAAAAAACATATTTGGTTAGAATATTCGTAGTAATCACCCTCTACACCCCCTGTGCATCTCTTTTATTATATATAAATTCCCCACAACACAAGGTTAGAAATACCCCTCTTATTACTCCTACAAATAATCCAACAGTGGCACACCCATCAGACTGGTAAATCAGTCCTGGGTTAAATCATCCCCATCCTCAATTTCCTTTATATCGAGCGGTTCCAATTGAAACGTCCTTGAGGCTTCTTTTTCGCCCCGCAATATACTCGCCCCCTCTTTTATACTCTCTACCAATTCTGTAAAATCAGCCTGTTCCATCCGGTTTTCTCCCAACCATTCCCTGGAATAATAATATTCCTTTAAGGGCAAGCACAAAACACACAAACCTTACTCCCCCATCCGCTCCATCCTCGGAATAGCCGCCAGCACCGCGCGCGCCCTATGACTGAGGGTATTCTTCTCCTCCATGCTCATCTCGGCCATGGTTTTGCCCAGGTCCGGCAGAAAAAAGATCGGATCATAACCAAATCCCTGCTGGCCGCGTTCCTCGGGCAGGATCTCCCCCTGGCAGATACCCTCGGTGGTAAAGACCTCCCCATCCGGGCTGGCGACGGCGATCACACAGCGGAACTGCGCCCGCCAGGGACGGGCAATCCCGGCCAGTTTGGTTAACAAATATGCGCGCCGGTCGGCATCCGAAGCCCCCGCGATGGGCGAAAAACGCGCCGAATGCAGCCCGGGCTGGCCGTCCAGTGCGTCCACTTCCAGGCCGGAATCATCGGCGATCACCAGCAATCCGCTGGCGGCAGCGTAGGCGCGCGCTTTTTTCAGCGCGTTTTCGGCATAGGTCAGGCCGTCTTCTTCCACGTCCAGTTCAATCCCCATCAGTTTGGGAGTCACCAGATGGAACGATGTGCCTGCCAGCAGGGCCTGCATCTCAATTAATTTGCCAGCGTTGCTGCTGGCGAGCATCATGGTTTTATTTTTCATATTTATATGATATAAATTATATATTCTTGACTTAGCTTAATCCGTATGCTATAATCGGTTTGATTAAAAATTTACTGACAAAGAAAAATACAACCTGTGAACAACAATAAAAATCTTCTTCGGATCAATATAGGTTTCTTAATTGCCCAGTCGGCAGGCACATATCGAGAATTTGCATTTGACTTGCCGGAACTAGCAGTAGAGGATGATCAAGAATTAATTTTCACTGCCGTCAAGGGATCATCGATAATCAGTCGAGCCCAACAGGGCCTGCTGGTGCAGGGGAACTTTAGCGCTGAGACCCCATCCACTTGTGTACGTTGTTTGAATGATTTTCAACTTCATATCAAGACTGATTTCGATGAATTGTACGCGTTTAAAGAGGAAAACGCAACGGACTCTGGTTTGATGGTTCCCGAAAATGGTTACATTGACCTCAAACCCCTGTTGCTTGAATACTTACTGGTAGAAATTCCCATTAACCCAATATGCAAAGATGACTGTGCTGGCCTGTGCCCCGAATGTGGGTGCAATTTGAATGTTATCCACTGTGAACATTCTGGTCATATAACGCAGGACGAACGCCCCTAAGAAGGTTTCCATTGTAATCGGTTCTGAAGTTCTTGCGCATCGCTGGCCACATGTTTCCGGAAACACTTTATCAAGGAGGGTTGGTATTGATTGATCCGGTGAGAAAGAAACGTACCCAGGCAGTTCTGGAAAATTTGCTGGACAAGGCAGATATTCAGGGTTACCTAACCACGGATGACCTCATAGAGGTATATCCGGACGCCGCACAACAGGCTGATCGTTTAAAAGCTATCATGCATTCTTTACGTCGGAAAGGCATCGAAATTATTGACGATGTCGAACCCGAATCTTTTGATTCCGATGAGTATATTGAATCTGAAATAAATCTTCACAGCAATCTTGCCGCCATCTCCAGTGATGACACCGTTGGCCTCTACATGAAAGAAATGGCCAGGGTTCCCCTGCTATCTGTGGAAGAAGAAATTAACCTTGCCAAGAAAATTGAGGCAGGGAATTCAGCCCGCCTCAAACTCACCCGTCTGAATGGCAATGGAACCCCGGAAGAATACAAACACCTCAAAGAATTGCTCAGCGACGGCGAAACTGCCCGCGAGCATCTCATCAAAGCCAATACCCGTCTGGTGGTCAGCATCGCCAAACGCTACATTGGCCGCGGGGTCCCATTTCTGGATCTAATTCAGGAAGGCAACCTGGGCTTGATGAAGGCCGTGCGTAAATATGAATATCAGCGCGGATTTCGTTTTTCCACTTACGCCACCTGGTGGATTCGCCAGACCATCACCCGCGCCATTGCCGATCAGGGCCGCACCATTCGCGTCCCTGTGCATATGGTGGACCGCATTCGCCAGATTTACCGCACCTCCCATGAGCTGGAACAAACCCTCGGGCGCGTCCCTACCACCGAAGAACTGGCCGATGAAATGGGCCACTCCGCCAAAAAAGTGGATTGGATGCTGCGTGTTTCCTGGCTGCCCCTCTCGTTGGAATCCCCGATCAATGAAGATGGCGAAGAAACGGAATTGGGCATGTTTGTGGAAGATACCATTACCCCTTCCCCCTCCCAAAGCGCCTACACCAAATTACTCAGCGAAAAAATTGAAGACGTGCTGGATACCCTGCCCCCGCGGGAAGCTCGCATTCTCAAGCTGCGCTTCGGCTTGGAAAACGGCCGCACCTACACCCTGGAAGAAGTGGGCGAAAAATTTGGCCTGACCCGGGAGCGCATCCGCCAGATTGAAAGCAAAGCCCTGCGCCGCCTGCGCCATCCCCGCCGTTCGCGGCAATTGAAAGAATATCTTTAAAATGGAAATATATTCTCGTAGGGGCGACCGGTGGTCGCCCTTTTTTGTTGGGTATTCAAAAAATGTTTTAATGACTCATACGCATCCACCAAAAAAACATCGTTTCCCGATACCAGCCTGTTGGGGTAACAGTGAATTTTCATTTCACTTTCTTCTCGTTTTAAGGGGATTTCAGAATCATATTGAGTTTTTCCTCATTCGCCTTAGGGGCCAAGCATTCGTCACAGCTTCAAATAACAGTCCTATCCATCGAATGCTTTGCCCTGCCCGCCCAACAGAATATTCCACAATCCTGTGGCAATCTCATCCAAGAAAGGGCAAAGCATTTCATTGATGCCGTGATTTCCCAGCTTCTTTTTGAAATGCTTTGCCCCTACAGGTCCCATTTAATTGATTCAAAATATAGGTGCACCTACTGGTCACTGCATTATATTATTCCATACACGATTTTACTTACCTCGCTTGTCGTAATCCGTAGGGGCCAAGCATTCGTACGACCGTTGAATGGAATTCCCACTATCGAATGCTTTGCCCTCAGCATCAAACGGGATTTTCAATAACAATCCAGAAGTCCTGTCCGAGCAAGGGCGAAACGTTTTAATACCCCAACTTGTTTTCCGGAAGAAATAATTCATCCAAAACCTGCCAATATTGGTCTTGTGAATCAGGCGGGATCTCCCCATGATATGCTTCAGGCACAATCCACAACTTCACCGACCGGGCGCTGCCCTCTTTTGCCGTTTGTCCTTGGGTAATTGCCTGGGTGCGCTCCGCTTCCTGTTCCCCATATATTAACAGCAAACCCAGCGGCGGCAGACTGGCATACGCCTCCACCGGACGGACCTGATCCACCCTGACTCCAGTGAACAAGGGAAACCAGAGGATCACACTGCGCTGCGCCAGCCAGGAAAACGAGAGAAAAGGCGAGGGTTGAAACAGCATCTCAGAGCGCAGCTCGGCAAAATTGCCCATCAACACCATGGCCTGCATCTCGGGCATCTGCGGACCAGCCATCAATAATGCCGCCGCGCCGGAAGAGAACCCCAGCGACCCCACCCAAGTGACTTCCGGTCGGCTGCGCAGGAAAGAAACCGCCGCCAGCACCTGCTTGCTTTCTTTCAGTCCCAGGCTGGCGGGTAGGTCATTGCAAGCCGGGTCTGGAAAGATGACAAAACCATAGCCAGTTGCGGAAAAATGATCCATCTCCGCCTGCCAATCGGCCAGCGTGCCGTTATGCCCGCCCACCAATACGAGAACCCTCCCGTTTTGCGGGGGAACGAACCAGAAATCAGTCCTCACCCCATTTTCATCCGTCCAGGTTATGAGTTCCATCGCGGGTGATAAAGGCTGGTCTATTTTACATGCAGGATGTAGCAGCTTCCAGGTATACGGCGCAGCGCTAAAGAAAGGAATTAAAAAATAGGCGCAGCCGAGGAGGAAAATCCCCCAAACCAGCTTGCGCCCATGATTGCGCAATAAACCGTGATTAATCCACCCAGTCATCCGGTTCAATGTGCACATAAGCCCGGTCCACTTCCGGAATGGCTTCCAATTTCTCAATCACTTCATCATTGATGGCGTGCGCACTCTTCAGGCTTACTGTGCCATCCACGTTGACATGCACGTCCACCACCAATTGCGGACCAACATATTCGGTCATCATGTGGTGTACCCGCAGAACCCCCTCCACCGTCATCGCCTCATCCACAATCTTCTTGCGGATTTCAGGATCAGCACCGGCCCCGGTTAGATATTTCAAATTTTCCCGGGCTGTTACAAAGGCGTTGCGGAAAATCCAGGCCGCCACAATCAAACCGGCAAATGGATCAAGTAAAGGCGTTAGAAAGCGGGATCCCAAAATACCAATGAAAGCCGCACTGGATGTCAACACATCACTCAAGTTATCCTTGGCAGTCGCCCGTAAACTTGGGCTGCTTACTTTTTTGGCAATAAACCGGATCCAGATGAACATCCCGGCTTTGATTAATGCACTGATGCCTAACACCACAGCCGGTAAACCCAGGGGGATGGAGGTACCTCCGGAAATAAAGCGTTCAATGGCAGCACGACTGGCTTCATAACCTGCAATGCCCATGGAGAAAGCCACGGCCACGCCGACCAGCGGTTCAAATCGGCTGTGCCCTTGAGGATGGGACAGATCAGGCGGCTGAATGGTCATCCACAGGCCAAGAGCCATCAAGACAGAATACAACACATCCGATATAGAATTGGCCGCGTCCGCGTACAGGGCAACACTACCCGTCAGCTTTGCAGCGACACTTTTTCCGACAGCCAGCAGCACATTGCCAATCACCGTGATAATGATGGCTGTCCAATAATACGTGTCCCGCTCTTTTTGAGGGTGTGCAGGTCTTGTCCACAACATCAGGCTCTTATCTCCATTTTCATTCTAAAACATTTTTAGAATGAAAGGGCTACAATTTCGAGTTAACAAAAAGGGAATAGCGTTTCCACTATTCCCTGGAACTTCAGGAATGATTTGATTGGCGGCTTTATTCGCTAGCGGTAGGAGCACCTGCTGCCGGTCCGCGCAAACTCATCACACGATTATCCAACATCAAGAGATTCTTCTCACCTGCCAATTTTACCAGATTGAGAAGGTTTTCCATCGTGGAAACTTCTTCCAATTGTTCGCTGATGAACCAATCCAGGAAACGCTGGCTAATGTAGTCTTTCTCTTCAACAGCGATATCCATCAAATTATAAATCTGACGGGTAACTTCTTTTTCCCAACCCAAAGCTGCCGTAACCGCCTCTTCAGCGGAGGTAAATGTAGCCTTTTGCTGGGGAATGGCAGGAATCTGTAAAGGAGAACCGGTCTCCAGGACATAGTGCAGTAACTTCATGGCATGGGCGTTCTCTTCCTGTGCTTGTAAAAAGAAAAAGGTCGCAAAATTGGAAAGGGACATCGCATCAAAGTAGGCAGCGATTTGCAGGTATTGCATCGAAGCGCCAAATTCATTACCAACCTGTGCGTTAAAGGTATCGTTTAATTTCTTGCTGATCATCATAATTTTATCCTCCTGTACGTGCTCTAATACACTAATATTACTCTAAATTATCGCCTTGACACATCAGAAGATTATTAATGTTTTAATGGCGTTCATTTCTTGTTGCGTTGGAAAAGCGCCTGGTAAAGCGTAACCGATCCAGCGATGGAGGCATTTAGAGATTCAATATGCCCCAGCATGGGCAGCTTTACCACCACATCACAGGATTTCTTAACCAGGGTACGCAGCCCTTCACCTTCACTGCCGACCACAACCGCTAATTTTCCATCCAGGCGGGTCTGCTCAATGGCTTGAGATTCAGGACCGCCGTCCAAGCCGATCACCCAGATATCCATTTCCTTCATCCGGTCAATCGCCTGGGCAATGTTCATTTGCGTGACCAGCAAGTGTTCCGTCGCGCCGGATGAGGCATTCACCACAGCCGGAGTAATCCCGGCTGCCCGGTGATGCGCCATCACCACGCCGTGGATACCCACGGATTCTGCGGTACGTAATAAGGTACCCAAATTTTGAGGATTCTGCAGCACATCCAGCACGAGGATAAACGGAATTTCGTTTTTCTCCACCCAGTGTTGTTCGATATCCACCAGCTCAACATATGGATAACCGCTGGCTTCCAAGGCAAACCCCTGGTGATTGTCGCCGTATTTATCCAGTTTATCCCGCCGCACCGTTTCAATTTGGATATTGCGTTCCTTCGCCATTTTGATAATATCATTAACCGTATCCTTGGCTTTCACACCATCGGCCACTTTTAACGTAAACACATCCCGCCGATGGGCTTTCAGCACTTCGGCGACAGAGTGTCGTCCGGTTATCCATTCACGCATGTTTTTTTCCTATAAACCCTATGATTGCCAATGCCAGGTTGATCCTTCACGGGTATCTTCAATTACCACGTTCAGATCAGCCAGCCGAATGCGAATACTGTCACCCATTTCATAGAGCTTCTGGCCGCGCAGTTCAGTGCGCAGCTTCACCAGCAGATCAATAAAGGCGTCAGCATCGTGACTTTTTGTTTCCATCTCTTGTAATTGCAAACCCAAAACGCCGCACAGCGATCGGATCATTTCCTGCCCAGGTTTGAGTTCCGCATCGCTTGCTGAACTATCCCGAGCTTGATTGATCACTCGCACCAGTTCAAACAAAATACCCAGGGCACCGGCTGAATTAAAATCATCATCCATGGACTGGATAAAACCAGCCTGCGTCTGTTCCACCTGCTGATTCAATTGTTCTTTTGCGGCCGCATCCAGCCCGCTGGCTGAAACTGCAGCGGGTTTTAATGCCGAACGTAAGCGCTCCAGACCTTTTTTGGCCTGCCCAATCACCTCATCGTTAAAGGTCAAAGGATTGCGGTAGCCGGAATTAAGTACCATGATGCGCAATACATCTGCGGAATGTTGGGCCAAGAATTCCTCAATCGTCACCAGATTCCCCAAAGATTTGGACATTTTCTCGCCGCTCAACTGCAGCATGCCATTATGAACCCAGTAGTGGGCAAATTCTTTCCCGGTCACACTCTCGGTTTGGGCTATTTCATTCTCGTGATGCGGAAAAATTAAATCATTGCCGCCGCCGTGAATATCAATCTGTTCCCCGAGATGATGCAAGCTCATCGCGGAACATTCAATATGCCAGCCCGGCCGGCCGTGTCCCCAGGGGCTCTCCCAATACGGTTCGCCAGGTTTGACGGACTTCCACAGGGCAAAATCCATCGGAGATTCTTTGCGGTCATCAACATCAATGCGGCTTCCCGATTGCATATCATCCAATTTCCGCCCGGATAATCGCCCGTAATCGTCATCCTTTTTCACCCGGAAATAAACATCCCCATTCATTTCATAGGCATAGCCTTTTTCTATCAAGGCGCTGACCATGCTGAGAATTTGATCCATCTCATGGGTGGCCAGCGGATTAATCGTCGCCGGCAGGATATTTAAATCCTTCAAGTGACCCTTGAATTCGTCAATGTACATCTGCCCCAATGCAAAGGGGTCCATCTTTAAATCAGCCGCACGATTGATGATCTTGTCATCCACATCGGTAAAGTTCATGGCGTGGTTTACTTCATAACCGCGGTATTCCAGATAGCGCCGAATTACATCAAATACCAGGGCGGACATGGCATGGCCAACGTGTGCTTTGTTATAGACGGTCGGTCCGCAGACATACATGCGCACCTTACCCGGTTCAATGGTGACAAATTCTTCTTTCTTTCTGGTTAAGGTACTGAAAAGTTTGATCGTCATACTCTATTCCTCTATCTTTAGATCGCTGTAATCACCCGGACGGGCGAAGATCATCCGTCCAGCTGCTGTTTGCAATACTTTAGTTACCGTAACGATCGTCTCCTGATTGATGTGCTCGCGGCCATTTTCAACCACCACCATCGTGCCATCATCCAGATAACCAACCCCTTGATTCTGTTCCTTGCCTTCCTGAATGACCCGCACACTCAATAATTCACCTGGCAGGAGGACTGATTTAACCGCATTGGCCAGCTCATTGATATTCAGCACGCGCACACCTTGCAGCTCAGCCACCCGGTTCAAATTATAATCATTGGTCAGGATGGGACATTTCAACTGACGTGCCAGAATGACCAGTTTGTCATCCACTTCCCGCACACCATCCACGTCAATATCGGATAGCCGTACCACAATCGCCGAATCCTTTTGCATGGAGGATAACACTTCCATGCCGCGGCGTCCGCGTTGTCTACGCAAGCCATCCGAAGAATCCGCGATGTATTGCAGTTCATTCAACACAAAACGGGGAATCAACAAAGCGCCGGGGATAAAACCAGTGTGAGCCACATCCAGGATGCGTCCATCAATAATCACGCTGGTATCCAGCAAAATCACACGTTCATCGGTGGAACCGGCAGGAGCCCGGGTAGTGCCCCCAAACATCCCCGTAATCACATTAAACAAGTCCTGCTGCCGAAGCACAAACGCCATGATGCCAATGTAGGAAAACAAAATTACCCCGACAAAGGGTAATACATCGCCAAAGGGAGAGGGCAGCATGGAAACAGGAAATGCAACCAGGGCCGCCACGATCAAACCCACGGTCAGGCCAGCCAGGGATGCAAAGAGAATTTTTGCATCAATATGGGTAAACAACTTCTTTAAAGCCTGCATCGGTCGGGTAGTAAAAAAAGGCGTTAGGATAATACCAAACAAAGCGCCTACCAACCCAATGGATACCGCATAAACTTCTGTGGGAAATATATCTTTGCTCTGGCTTAATTGAATACTGCCGCCAATTTCAATCCCCCAAAAAACGCCTACGATGGTGAAAACGATCATACCAATTAATCGTAAAATAAATTCCACACTCATAATAAATCCTCCGAATAAGTCCAAAATAAATATGTTAAAGAGCCCGGCAATAATAGTAATGATATATTGGATGATAGCATGAACCCAGAGGGAATGTCAAATAAAGTGGAGCGATCCTATAAAAGATTAATGGAATATGGAGTCATTTTTCTATTTTTTTTGTTACAATTTGTCCATGAGTGAACCCAGCTGGATTTCAGAGGCAATCTTTTACCATATCTACCCATTGGGTCTTTGCGGTGCACCCTCAGAAAATGATGGCAGCACCCCGCCAATCCATCGCCTTGCCTCCTTGCAGGAATGGATTCCTCATCTAAAATCTCTGGGTATCAACGCAATCTATATCGGACCAATCTTTGAATCCATCTCACACGGATATGATACGACCAATTATCACCACATCGATCGCCGGCTGGGCAGCGACGATGATTTTGCCGCTTTGGTGGATGCCTTTCATCAGAACGGCATGCGCGTGATTCTGGATGCGGTATTCAATCACGTTGGGCGCCAGTTTCCCGCCTTTCTGGACGTGCAGCAACAGGGACAAAACTCACCCTACCGGGATTGGTTCTCCGGGCTCGATTTTAGCAAATCCTCTCCCCTTGGGGATCCTTTCACCTATGATACCTGGGCCGGTCATTACAGCCTGGTAAAACTTAATCTTAAAAATCCGGCGGTTTGCACTCACCTACTGGATGCCGTGCGCAGTTGGTTTGAGCGCTGGCACATTGATGGTCTGCGCCTGGACGCTGTCGATCAGGTGGATTTAGATTTTCTGCGCCAACTGCGTCAAACCACAGACGCCATCCATGCGGATGCCTGGTTGATGGGCGAATCTGTCCACGGGGATTACAAAACCTGGGCAAATCCCGAGATGATTCATAGCATCACCAATTACGAATGTTATAAGGGATTATATTCCAGCCACAATGATCAAAACCTGTTTGAAATCGCGTACGCCTTTAACCGTCAATCAGGTGAAAACGGGCTGTATGAAAATTTGGCACTATATAATTTCCTGGATAACCATGACGTCAACCGCATTGCTTCCATGATAAAACGTCAAGAATATCTAAACACCCTATATATTCTGCTCTACACCATGCCAGGCATCCCTTCCATTTATTACGGCAGTGAGTGGGGGATTCAAGCGGAGAAGACCGATTTTTCGGATCGCGACTTGCGCCCGAGCTTGAGCTTACAACAGCTACAGGCCAACCCTCCTGCTCCCCAACTGTTTCCCCTGCTTCAGCAATTAGCCGGGATACGAAAATCCCTGCCTGCTTTGACCACGGGCGGATATCAGGAGTTACTTGTACAAAGTAAACAGCTCGCATTTTTTCGTACTAACCCGCAAAACTCAGTCCTGGTGGCCATCAATATCGCGGATGAACCGGTTCAGGTCACATTGCCAATCCCTATCCCAGAAAGATCCTGGGTGGATGCACTTCACCCGCAGGACGTGTTCACTTCCGATTCAAACTCTCTGTCAGTAAATATCCCTGCCCATGGGGGGCGCATTCTTCACCTGGCAAACTAACTTCATCCATAAGGATGAAGATGAATTTTCTCCATCATCTTTTCCGGGTATTTTGCCAATTGGAAGCCGAACTGACCATATAATCCGTGCGCATCCCTTGTTTTTAAGGTCCACGACCGTAAGCCCTGCAAATCCGGATGGGACAAAATGCAGCTCAGCAGCCATTTGGAAAGCCCAGACCCGCGGTTCTCGGGCAGGATAAAAACATCCATCAGATTGGCAAAGGTAGCATAATCACTGACCACCCTGGCGAAGCCGACCATTTTC
Source organism: Leptolinea sp. UBA5203 (assembly GCA_002412765.1). GTDB lineage: Bacteria > Chloroflexota > Anaerolineae > Anaerolineales > Anaerolineaceae > UBA5203. Next base: position 121,435 of record DHVR01000004.1, read on the forward strand.
TGATTCGGGTCATACACCCCAAAACATAAGGAATGATCCAAAGATCGGTCGACAATCTCTCTGGGAATATTGAGCGCCCAATACGATTCCTGGCTTAAATAGCGGTGAACCACGTGACGATCAATGCGTTCAGCATCGGTTGAAACGACATATTCATCCCGCAGCCATTCCACCTGTAAGGGGTTTTGTTTTTGCATGCCCACCTCCGTCTTGGTATTAATTATAGTACGAAGTTATCGGGCTACTCCCCACCTTATCAATGGTACAATTTCACAATACCAGGGTAGAGGAATACTTTTATGTTCAAAGCCATAACAACGCACACCAAAGCGAACATCGCCATGGCATTATCCGTCATGGCATTGAGTTTTTCAGGCTTTTTCGTCCGCTGGGCGGATGCGCCCGGCCCGATTACCTCACTGTTCCGCATGGCTTTTACTGCGCTTTTGCTGACCCCCTTTGTGCTCAAAAAACGCTCCCTGCGATCTTTTACCAAAAAACAAATCATCTTTCCGTTACTCGCCGGGGTCTTCTCTGCGATGGATCATTACTTTTGGAGTACTGCCGTTGGCTACACCACTGTAGCTAACGCCATTTTGTTTAATTATATTGCCCCTGTTTGGGTGGCTCTGATTGCTTACTTTCTTTATAAGGAAAAACTGACTCTGAAATTCTGGGGCGGCATGGGCCTGACAATGGTGGGCGCTTTAACTATTTTCGGCAATGACCTCCTTCATCACCCTCAAATCGGGCTGGGAGATTCCCTGGCCATCATCTCCAGCTTTTTCTATGCCGGCTACTTCTTGTTTTCACAACAGGGCCGGAAAGTGACCCAGGTGGTGGAGTATTTATGGCTGGTCACCCTCGCTGCAACCCTGACCTTGACCATTGCCGCTCTTTTTAATGGGATGCCCATTAGTGGTTATTCAGGAACAACCATCCTGACCTTCATCTCCGCAGCCGTCTTCGCCCAAGCCGTGGGCTACCTCTCCCTGTCCTATGCCAGCGGGCATCTCTCCGCCTCCGTCATATCCCCTACCATGATTCTGCAACCCGTCGTGACTGCCCTCTTGGCAGTACCTATTCTGGGAGAACCCATCACCATCCAGTTAATCATCGCTGCCCCGTTGATCCTGATCGGCATTCTCTTGATCAACCAGAAAGATGCACCTCTGAAAACAAAAGCAAAATCACTGGCCTGATTCCAAAACAGTCTCTCCAGAAATAAGAGAGACAGATGGTATTAAGTTTTCTTTAGCAGGTAGCATGATCAGGTGCGATGTCTCACAGGATGTTTCTGTGAAATATTCGGCACTAACGTAGGTTGGGTTGAGTCGGGGATATTTCACCAAACCAGCCAGTGCAACAACCCCGGCGAAACCCAACAGCAGACACCGATACAAATCCAGCATTGAGCCCCCTGTCCCCGAAGGGGGAGAGCTCCGTCGAAGGGATTGCCTACCCCTTTACGTTACAGGCCACCCGATCGGACAAAAACATATGTATATGGCATTGCCCATTCTTTATAAAACAGTCCGGGAAATTGAACTGCACCCCAAAAGTTGGAC
>DHVR01000045.1 GCA_002412765.1 Leptolinea sp. UBA5203
AGGGGAATGATCAATCCCATATCTTCAGCAGTGGTAATGAACTCCGCAGGAAGTAGCAGCCCGCGCTTGGGATGCTGCCAGCGGACCAGAGCTTCAAATCCTATGATTGTATTATGGAGCATATCCAAGATTGGCTGATAGTGGATGATAAACTCGTCATTTTCCATTGCATTGCGCAAATCAGATTCCAGTTCCATCCTGCTAATAGCGCCATCCAGCATGGTGGAATCAAAAATCACAAAACAACCTCGCCCGTTTCGCTTGGCGCGATACATAGCTATATCCGCATCGCGCAACACATCTTCCGGGCTGTCGTAATGATCTGTATTCAGCACAATTCCCATACTGACAGAAACAAACACCTTTTGACCTTTCAAATCTTTCGGAACAGCCATATCGTGCTGGATGCGATCCGCAATAGCCAGATAATCCGCTTTGGACTCCAAATCCTCAATAAGGATCACAAACTCATCCCCACCCAGACGGGCAACCGTGTCTTCGCACCGTACGCAATTCAGTAAACAGCGTGCACCCTCGATTAATAGCAAATCTCCAACATTATGCCCCAGGCTGTCATTTATCACTTTAAACCGGTCCAAATCCAGGAAAAACACTGCATAAGAATAATTTTCGTGGCGCTTGGAATGCTGTATGGCATGCTGTAATCGATCCAGAAAGAGGGTGCGGTTGGGTAAATCCGAAAGAGCATCATGCAAGGCAGAATAGGATAACTTTTCCTCAATCCGTTTACGTTCGGCCAGTTCATATTGCAATTGTTCATTGCTCAGGCTGAGTTTAAGGGTACGCTCAGCTACCTGTTGTTCCAACGAGGTAGTCAACTGCTGAAGACGAGTGATCATGTGATTAAAATAAATATTGAGCTCACCAAACTCATCCGGGGTGTTGACCTGCATTCGTTTCCCCAGATTTCCATTTTCCACTTCCTTAAAGACATTAATCAGGTTTTGAAAGGGGGTGGAAAAATAAAAAATCAAACGTGTGGAGATTAACCCAGCAAGAAAGATTGTAATGAACCCAATCATCATGATGCGCTGTGAGGCAATCGTAGCTATTTCCTTCGTTGCAGAGACACTGGCTGAAAGGACCTGCACCTGATGATAACCCGTAGAGATAACCAAAAGAATTACAGAAATAAATAATCCCACAATGGTGATCGACAATTTCGTCCACAATCTCATGCCTCGCATTCCAGCCAGAGAGGCTTCAAATTGTTTGGGAATCAGAACCTGAAAAATTGGCTCAAACCATTGGTCCAGCGCAAGATTTTCAAAAATAAAATTGATAATACTGACCACAAAAATGGCCACACCAAGGTAAACTACCTGTGCGATGCTGAGATGGAGAATGAAAAATCCATAGACCAGGGTTGGAATTAAAACCAGGATCATTTGCTGGATAAACTCTGAAAAAATATAATCTTTTGTGGCAGCTGTGGCTTGCTTCCATGCACGAAGTTCCAGCTCAGCTGTCACATCCCTCTCCTGCTGACCGCTATAAGCCTGGAGGCGGGAAAACATATCCGAATGCTGATAATAGAATTGAACAAGCAAGGAAAAGTTTTTCAGCAGCATGACAATCGTAGCGAAGATTAATAAATGATTGGCCTGGAATTTATTGAATTCTGCGTTTTGATGAGCCAGTATTGACGCAAGAATAATCATAAACAGGGTATTAATAAATTGCATTTGTAGCAGAACTACATATGGATAGCCCCGACCAAGATGCTTTAGAAGTTGTGCGAGAAATTCAGGAACGTGGCTTCTTTCCATCAAATGCAATCCTTTATTCTTGTGCTCGAGTAAATTTTCGCAATGCAATTATCAATACCTTGGATGAAAGCCACAAAATACAATAGGAATTCTTGCGTTGATTCAAACTCAACGATTCACATTGCATGATTAACCCTCCAGGTGAAATCGAAATAGCTTTTCCGGTTAGATTTAATTCTGTTTATTAATTCAATGCAAATTTACCCCAGAAAGATTCCCATGATTAAGGTGCCGTCATGGGAATAGGCATTAATTGTACAGGATTGGACATCCAACATGCAAAATGGCTATACCTGAGATCTTCAGTTTGTGAATATCCCCATTTTACTGGAATGACCTGCCATCAAAGCGTAACTTTCATATAAATATGCAGTTAATTTTTCGTTCAGGATTTTCTCACAAACTCCTTCGGCGTCATAGACGGGGCATGCGGCATTTCATCCGGATCCACCACGGCTTCAATGATCACCGGACCAGGCTCGGCCAGCGCTTGACGCAGGATGTCCGCCACAGTGGCTGGGTTGGCTATGCGGTAGCCTTTGGCGCCGCATGCTTCGGCAAAGGCCACAAAATCAATCGGACTGATCTCGGTGGCGAATTCCGGGTTGCCCAGCAAAATTTTCTGTTCCCAGGTGATGGCGCTGTATTTGTTGTTCTTAAACACCACCACTTTAATCGGCAGGTTATATTTCACCGCCGTGCTAAACTCGCCCATCAACATCGAGAAGCCGCCGTCCCCGGCAAAGGCCACACACTGACGGTCCGGATGCGCAATTTGGGCAGCCAAGGTGTAGGGCAGCGAACAGGCCATGGAGCCGTTGTTGCCAGAGATGGAAAACATCTGTCCTTTTTGCGCCTTGATCTGCCGCGCCCACCAATGCGTGATCGAGCCGGAATCACAGGAGACAATGGCGGTGGAGGTGAGCTGCTTCCCCAACTCCCAGGCTACCACCTGCGGTTTCATCGGCAGAGTTTGCGCCGTACCGCGTTTTTCCATTAACTTCCACCACTGCTGCATGCCTTCCTGCGCCTGGGTCAAAAAGGTGCGATCCTCTTTTCGTTTTAATAAAGGCAGCAGTTTCTGCAAAGTCTTGCGGCTGTCGCCCACCAGACCCACTTCCACAGGATAACGAATACCGATGCGGGTCGGGTCCAAATCAATCTGCACCGCCCTGGCTTGCGCCGGGTGCGGCATGTATTCCATATAGGGGAAGTTGGTCCCCACCATCAACAACGTATCCAGGTTTTGCACCACCGTATGGCTGGGTTCCGTCCCCAAGTAGCCGATGGTTCCGGTGGTGTAGGGACTGTGATCCGGGACGGCGGCCTTGCCCAGCAGCGCTTTGATGATCGGCGCGCCGAGAATCTCCGCGACTTGCTCCAGCAAATCTCCGGCATCCAGGGCACCCTGCCCGGCCAGAATGGCAATCTTTCCACCCGCGTTGAGCAGATCTGCCGCCTTTTGAATCGCCAACGGATTGGCTTGATGATCGCCTTCAGCCATCACTTGCGAAGTGTGATGCGGATAATTGCGCATGGAGGCCCTATCCTCTTCCACCAGCTGGCTCTGTAAATCTTTGGGGAAAGTCAAGTGGGACACGCCGCGCTGTGCCAGGGCATGCCGGATGGCCAGATTGGTGGCCGGCTCGACATGTGAAGCGCCCATGATGCGCGCGTTATAGACGGTCAAATCGGCAAACAGATTGTCCAAATTGACGTCCTGCTGGCCGTGCGTTTGCATCAGATCATGAAATTGGTTGCCGGTTATCGCCAAAACTGGCTGACGGTCCACCTTGGCATCGTACAGACCGTTAAGTAAATGGATCGCGCCCGGTGCGCCGGTGGAAAGACACACCCCCAGGCGTCCGGTGTATTTGGCATAGGCGCTGGCCATGAAGGCCGCCGATTCCTCATGTCGCACCACGATCAGGTGAATTTTGTCCTGCTTTTGGCGCAGGGCTTCCAAAATACCGTTGTTCCCATCCCCGGGCAAGCCGAAGATCGTATCCACTTTCCAGGCAATCAGGGTATCCACCAGGATATCTGCTGCGGTTTGTTTGCTCATCAAGTACCTCCTACCAATAAAACAAGAGAAAAAAACAGGAAGATTCCTGAGAACCTTCCTGATGGTTATTTTGATTCAAATCCTAGAGCAGCTGCGCATCCAGGCTGATTTCTTCGAGGCCTGGGCTCAACAACTGCGAGACCGGACAGCCGGCTTTAGCTGCCTGGGCGATTTCCAAAAACTTGGCTTTGTCGATGCCTGGGATTTTCGCCTTCAAAGACAATTCCATGCGAGCGATTTTGAATCCGCCGCCGGGATTGGGGGTCATGATACAGGTTGCCTCAGTGACCAATTCATCGGGGACAAAACCGCTCTGTTCCAGATTGAAGGAGAATGCCATGTTAAAACAGCCGGCATGGGCTGCCGCAATTAACTCTTCCGGGTTGGTGCCTTTCTCATTTTCAAATCGGGTGGAAAAGGAATAGGGTGTGTTGTGTAAAACACCGGACTCGGTACTCAATTTGCCTTTACCCTTGGGTAAAGTACCATTCCAAACACTACTTGCTTTTCGTTTAATCTCTGCCATCATTCCCTCGCTTATTGGTAAACTATAAAGTAGATTTTTATTATCTATATTATAGAATAATCCAAGGGGAATTGCACGCCAAACCACCTCAATTTGTATTAGAGAAGTATAAATATTAATCCATCGTTCCCTGAGCCTATCGAAGGGCGATGTCCCGAGCTTGTCGAGGGGTGAAATATAACAATTAGGATTTGGAATTCACAATCAACATGATTGATTTCCGGCTTCGACGGAACTCAGCAAACTACAACCAGTTCCTTGAGTTCCTTCGAATGGAGTTCTCCCCACCAATTTGCCACACCTCCTTACGCACACCCAAAACCAATATCGGGGATAATCATAAAGGAGGAACCCTCATGGAAAACATCCTGTTCTACTTTGCAAGGGACTATCAAGGCGCACCCTTTGTGCTCTTCGGCCCCTCGCATCTGATCTCCCTTGCCATCGTCCTGCTGATCAATCTGAGCTGGCGGCCGCTGCGCAGCCGCCTGGATGAAAAAGCCCGGCGTACGATTCGCATTGTGCTGACCGTCATTCTGCTCGGCGGGGAATCTTCCTGGCACGTCTGGATGCTGGCTACCGGTCAATGGATCATCCGGGACATGCTGCCCCTGTGGCTATGCAGCCTGTCAGTCTGGGTCTCCGCTTTCATGCTGCTCAAGCACAGCCAAATAGCATACGAATTTCTCTACTTCATGGGCATCCTCGGCGGATCTCTGGCCCTGCTCACCCCGGATATGGAAATCTACGGATTTCCCCATTATCGATTCATTGAATTTCTAATGGTCCACGGCGCGCTGGTCACTGCTCCGTTGTACATGACAATTGTCGAAGGTCTGCGCCCCACCTGGCGATCCATTGGCTCCATAGGGCTGATCATGCTGCCCTATCTGGGCTTCGTCACCCTGATTAATTTCCGCCTCGGCAGTAATTACCTCTACACCGCGGGCAAATTATCCACCGCCAGTCCGCTGGATCTGCTCAGCCCCTGGCCATACTACATCCCCGAGATGATTGGGTTGGCATTATTGATCTGTGTACTTCTCTATTTGCCATTCGCTGTGAAAGATTGGAAAAAGTAGAGCGTGTTTAATCCCGAGAGCCAATCAAATTTGGCTTGCCACCCAACGCAAGAAAATTGACCAAGAAACACACGAAACACATGAAAAAGGGGTTTTTCAAGTAGGGCGGGGTTTTTCCCCGCCGCTTTTGGCGCAAGATGGAATCCAAAATTTTTCTAGTTGATTACCCAACATTCGGCGGGGTCTACGACCCACGCCCTACAACGGGATAACTACCCACCCCCAGCTCGGCAGAATTGCTCAGTCCCTGTCTGTATCTCTCTAGGTACCTTTCGCTGTGAAAGATCGAAAAAAGTAGGGGCAGATTTAATCCCAAGCGCCTATCAGAAACAGCCTTGAAAAAACTGCCCAAGCTCAGGACGGAATCAAAAAAGACCTGCCAGGTTTACTAAAAACCAGGCAGGTCCGACATTCATAATTCAATAACCCTACTCTTCCTTGATATTCAACCTTTCGCGCAATTGATCCACATAGGTATCCAAATCCAATTCAATCCGCGCCACGCCGCTTTCGATGGCGGCTTTGGCCACGGCTGGCGCCACCCACAGACAGGCGCGCGGGTCCAGCGGCTTGGGTACGATGTAATCCCGCCCAAATTCCAGGGCTTCCAATTTGTAAGCCTTCAACACACTGGCCGGAATGGGTTCCCGTGCCAGGGCAGCCAGCGCCTGGGAGGCGGCCACTTTCATGGCCTCATTGATCCGGCTGGCACGCACATCCAGCGCGCCGCGGAAAATGAAGGGGAAACCCAGCACATTGTTGATCTGATTGGGAAAATCCGAGCGGCCGGTCGCCACCATGGCATCCGGGCGGACAGCCTTGGCCAGGTCATACTTCACTTCCGGGTTCGGGTTGGCCATCGCAAAAATGATCGGGTTGGCCGCCATGCTCTTCAGCATGGCCTCATTGACAATATCCGCCGCCGAAACCCCGATGAAAACGTCCGCGTCCTGCATCACATCCCCCAGGGTGGCGGGGCTTGTTCCACGGGCGAAATGCAGCTTCTCGGGGAACATGTCCTCCTTACGGCCATCATACACCAGCCCGGCAATATCCGTGATCCACAAGTTTTCCTTGGGCAGGCCAAGATTCAACAATTGGTTGGCACAAGCCACGCCGGCAGCGCCGGCACCCGAAAAGACCACCTTGATCTCATCCAGCTTCTTGCCATTAATATCCAGCGCATTGAGTAAGGCCGCGCTGAGGATGATGGCCGTGCCGTGCTGGTCATCATGGAACACGGGAATATCCAGCCTGTCAATCAGGGTGCGTTCAATTTCAAAACATTCCGGGGACTTGAAATCCTCGAGGTTGATCCCGCCAAAAGTGGGCGCAATCGCCGCCACCACGTCTATAACCTCTTTGGGGTCCGTGGGCGTGATTTCGATATCAAAGACATCAATATCCGCAAATTTCTTAAACAGGACTCCCTTGCCTTCCATGACTGGCTTGGAGGCCAGCGGGCCGCGGTTGCCCAGGCCCAGGATGGCCGTGCCGTTGGAAATCACCGCCACCAGGTTGCCTTTATCGGTATATTTATAGACATCCTCGGGATTTTTGGCGATTTCCAGCACCGGCTGGGCTACACCGGGGGTGTAAGCCATACTCAAATCCTGCTGGGTCTCCAGCGGTTTGGTCGGGGTGACCGAGATTTTGCCGGGCCGATTGCCCATGCTGTGATATTCTAAGGGGTCATTGGTGGGGTGATTCATCTTGCCTTCCCTGTCAATTTGAATGGATTTATTTTTATTGTATCGTATTTTTGTTTGGATGTACCCTGGTCTGAACAAGTGAAAAGCAGCCCCATGAGGATTTTCTCATGGGGCTTTTGTATCCCTATTTTTGCTGATCCTTGGCTTCCAAAAGAATGGTCTGCAGGATGCCGCCGTTTTTGTAGTAATCAATCTCCCGCAAATTATCCAGGCGCAGAATGGTGTTAAAGAAAGTGGCCGTGCCGTTGCGATGGATGGCCTTCACCGGGATGATATTGCCGGGTTTTAACTTGTTTTCCAGATCGTCAATCCAGAAGGTTTCATGACCGCTCAGTTCCAGGGTGTCGTTATTCTCGCCGTGGATATATTGCAGCGGCAGAATCCCCATGCCCGCCAGGTTGGAGCGGTGAATGCGCTCATAGGATTCGGCAATCACCACCCGCACACCCAGCAGCCCGGCGCCCTTGGCTGCCCAGTCCCGGCTGGAACCGGTGCCATATTCCTTGCCCGCCAGAATCACCAGAGGAACTTTTCTTTCCTTGTAGGTCATCGCCGCGTCATAGATCGTCATTTGTTGTTCATCAGGCAGGAGCTTGGTGAATCCGCCTTCCACACCCGCTACCAGGCGATTTTTCAAACGGATATTGGCAAAGGTTCCCCGGATCATCACCCGGTCATTCCCACGCCGTGCGCCATAGGTATTGAAATCTCGTACCGGCACGCCATGCTCTTTCAGATACAGACCCGCCGGGCTTTCCGGCATGATGGAACCCGCCGGAGAAATGTGATCGGTGGTGATGGAATCGCCAAACATGGCCAGCACTCTGGCATGCGCAACCTGATTGCGATCCGGACTGAGCCCATTGACCAGATCCTCAAAGAAAGGAGGCTCCTGCAAATAGGTGCTCTCCGCATTCCAGACCGGAATTTCACTCTTCTCAATCGGAATGGCTTCCCATTCCGCCGAATTCTTTTGATCCTTGCGGTACAGGGATTGGAAAAGATCTTTCTGTACGTGCTTTTCAATCAGGCCATTGACCTCGGCGTTGCTCGGCCAGATGTCCTTCAGGAAGATGGGCTTGCCTTCCGGGGTGGTCCCCAGAGGTTCAGTGGTCAAATCCACATCCATATGACCCGCAAGAGCATAGGCGATCACCAGCGGAGGGGAGGCCAGGAAATTGGCCCGCGTATGCGGATTGATGCGGCCTTCAAAGTTGCGGTTGCCTGAAACCACGGAGGCGGCGATCAAGCCGTTCTCTTCCACCGCCTTGACCACATCCTCTGGCAAGGGTCCGGTATTGCCGATGCAGGAGGCACAGGCATAGCCGACGATATTAAAGCCGAGCTGATCCAGATAGGGCAACAGACCGGCATCCTTGAGATATCCTTCCACAATCCGCGAACCGGGCGTAAAACTGGTTTTGATCTGCGGACCAATCTTCAGCCCCAATTCGACCGCCCGTTTGGCCAACAAACCGGCCGCTAGAATGACAAACGGATTGGAGGTATTGGTGCAGGACGTGATCGAGGCAATCAAGAGACTGCCGTGGGTCAGGTTTACCTTCTCCCCTTTCACCGTGACAGGTATCTGGAGGGCTGCCTTTTCCTGCGGAACTTTGAATCCGCCCTGGGCGATTTCCTTTGTCAGCGAAGAGCGAAACGCAGTCTTCAGCGCCGTGATTTCCACACGGTCCTGCGGCCGGCGCGGTCCGGCGACAATCGGTTTGACCTTCGAAAGGTCCAACTGCATCACCTGGGTGTAATCCGGTACGCGGGCATCCGCCTGCCAGAATATTTTTTGTTCCTTCAACATGATTTCCAGGGTGGCAACCATGGCCTCGTCCCTTCCGGTGGCGCGCAGATAGCGCATGGCTTCATCATCAAAGGGGAAATAGGTCACCGTGGCGCCTGTTTCCGGGGTCATGTTGGCCATCATGGCCCGGTCCGCCAGGCTGAGCGCCTGCAAACCGCTGCCGTACAGCTCAACAAATTTGCCCACCACGCCCACTTTGCGCAACTCGGAAACCAGCCAAAGGGTCACATCCGTGGGGGTAACGCCTTCCTGCATTTTGCCTATCACTTCAACCCCCACCACATCGGGGATGGGAATCTCAATCGGCTGGCCCATCATGGCGGCGATGGCTTCAATCCCGCCCACACCCCATCCGATCACCCCCAATCCATTGATCATGGTGGTGTGGGAATCGGTACCCACCAGGGTTTCCGGGAAGATGAGTTTCTTGCCGTCCTTCTCCCGCATCAGGAAGCCGTTGGCCAGCGTTTCCAGGTTGATCTGATGGATGATGCCGTTTCCCGGAGGAAAAACGCGGAAATTCTTAAAGGCATGCTGACCCCATTTGATCAGGGCAAAACGTTCGTTGTTTCGTTCAAATTCTCGCGCCATATTCAACTGCAGGGCATCCGCCTGTCCGGCGACATCCACATGCAGGGAGTGATCCACAATCACATCCACCGGTAAAACCGGGTTGATGCTGGCAGGGTCCAGCCCCATTTTTTGAGCAGCCGAGCGCATGGCTGCCAGGTCAATCAGAACCGGCACGCCGGATAAATCCTGCATCAGCACCCGTCCCGGATAGAAGGACATCATGCGCCGCTGGACAACCTTGGGCTGCCAATTCGCCAAATGGGCAATATGCTCCTCCCGAATCAGTTCATCATCAAAGTTCCTGAGCAGAGATTCCAATAAAATGCGGATGGAGTAGGGCAAGCGGTCCAAACTTCCAATGCCTTTCTCCTCGATCTGGCGTAAATCATAAAACGAAACCTCCCCCAGTGGGGTAGTGCGTGTAACGGTTTGGGATAAATTGCTCATCAGACCTTCCTTCTTATTCAGTCAATCATTTTTTTCATTTTGCTTGCATGGCATCCGCGATGGCCTGGCCAAATTCGCTGGTTTTTACCATGCTGGAACCTGGCATCAGATGATGGAAATCAAAAGTCACCCGGCCCGCTTGAACGGTTTTCTCCAGCCCTTCCAGGAGGATTTGCCCGGCTTCCTGCCAGCCTAAATAGTTAAACATCATCACGGCGGAGAGCAGCAAAGAGCAGGGGTTGACCACGTCTTTATCTGCAAATTTGGGTGCCGTGCCGTGGGTGGCTTCAAAGACCGCAATACCGGTATCAAAATTAATGTTGCCGCCTGGAGCAATCCCCATACCGCCCACCTGGGCAGCCAGTCCGTCCGAAAGGTAATCGCCGTTCAGGTTGGGGGTTGCCAGAATATCAAAATTAACCGGATTGGTGATGGTTTGCTCAAAAACGATATCCGCGATAATGTCATTGATGAATAGCTTTCCTGCCTCTTCGGCTTGCTGTTTGGCTTCGTTAGCCGCGGATTCGCCCTGATTCTTGAGGATCTGATCAACCTGGCGCTGGGTGAAGACCTGCTCCGGAAATTCCTTCTCGGCCAGATCATAGCCCCAGATGGAAAAATACCCTTCGGTAAATTTCATAATATTGCCCTTATGCACCAGGGTAATTTTCTTGCGTTTATTGATCAATCCCCAGTTAATCGCAGCCCGCACCAGACGTGCCGTGCCTTGCTGGGAGATGGGCTTCAAGGAGTAGTTGGTCGTTTCCGGAAAACGGATTTTTTCGTAGGCTTCGGGAAATTCTGTTTTCAGCATGGATGAAAATCGATCATGCTCCGGGGTACCCTGTAAAAATTCAATACCGGCATAGAGGTCTTCAGTATTTTCGCGAAAGACCACCATGTCCATTAATTCCGGGTGTTTCACCGGGGAGGGAACGCCCTGGTAGTATTTCAAGGGCCGCATGCAAACGTATAAATCCAGTGTCTTGCGCAGCGCTACATTCAACGAGCGGATCCCCCCGCCCACAGGGGTTGTCAGTGGACCTTTGATACTGACTCGATACTTTTCAAGCGCATCCAGGGTTTCCTTGGGCAGCCATTCCCCGCTAGCCTGAAACGCTTTTTCACCCGCCAGGACTTCCAACCAATAAATTTTTCGTTTGCCATGATACGCCAGGTCAACTGCCTGATCCAACAGAGGTTGTACTGCCCGCCAAATGTCGCGGCCAATACCGTCGCCTTCTATAAAGGGGATAATGGGTTGATCCGGTACAGATAAGCCGCCTTGCTGCATGGTTATCGCACTGCCATGGGTCAGTGCCTGTTGATTCATCTCTTTTCGGTCAGTTTTACTCATGGAGTTTCCTTTTTACTACCAATTTGGGTACTTGACATATCATACCACCAGAAGGTATAATAAGTCAAGATTTTCGGGACAGCGTCCCAATGATTAGGACACCAACAAGATGCAAGCTATCGATCGCGTTGTCGCCATTCTGGATTGTTTCACCCTCACCTCACCACAGCTTGGGGTGCGTGAAATCGCGCGCAAGATCGAACTGCCTTCCAGTACCACCGGCCGCATCCTGACCAGTATGAAAGAAGCCGGCTTGTTGAGCCAAAACAGTGACACTCAACTCTACCAGTTGGGTGGCCGCTTACTTTCCTGGGCCGGAGTCTACAGCGCCACGCTGGACGTTCGCAGCATTGCCCTGCCGGCCATGCATAAAATCCATCAAGATACCGACGAAACCATCAGTCTTTATATCTTGGAAGGCAATGAACGCCTTTGTGTGGAACGTCTGGAGAGCACCCATAATGTTCGTATGGTTGCCCGCATCGGACGACACTTGCCCCTGTATGCCGGATCCGCCGGGAAAGTATTCCTTGCTTATATCTCAGAAGAACGTCGCGAACAAATTTTGAATGAGACCATGCTCACGCCATTTACTGAAAACACAATCATCGATCGAAAAGCTTTATTAGAAGAAGTGATTAAAATCCGCCAGCAAGGCTACGCAGTAAGTTTCGGCGAATGGATGGCGGAAGCTTCCGGCATTGCCGCCCCAATTTTTGATCAAAGCAAAGAAATCGCAGCCGTCATTACCATCTCCGGGCCGAATCAACGATTTACACCGGAGAACGTGGCTCTTTATACCGGCATCTTACTGAACGCCGCAAAGATGATTTCTGCAAACCTGGGATTCAGGTAATACCTTTACCTTTTTTGAAAATTTTAGATTGATAATGTCCAAAGGAGTCTGTCATGATACAAGCCGATAATGTCCGTATTCTGCGCCCCGCCTGGCGCGAACGCAAATACCGTATGGATGAACGTATAGCAGCACAATTGCCCAAGTGGCGCAAACAGATCCAGCAGCTCATTGAGCAGTACGGTGATTCGGCTTTTGAGAAAGTTACCGTTTCTCAAATATACGGCGGCTTGCGTGGTGTCACCACCATCGTCTCCGATATTTCCCACATCGATCCGGATGCAGGTATCCGGCTGCGCGGGTATACCATTACCGAGCTTCTGGACATTCTCCCCAAAGCAGAAGGGACAGAAATTCCCATGGCCGGCGGGCTGTTTTATCTGCTGCTGGTGGGTGAACTGCCGACTTTTGAAGATGCCATGATTGTGGAAAATACCTGGTACGAACGCAGTTCCCTTCCCCCTCACCTGTTAGCCCTCATCCAAGCCATGCCGCGCAACACCCATCCCATGATCCTATTTTCCCAGGCCATTATGGCGCTACAAAGCGATTCAGTATTTTCAAGGCGCTATCAAGAAGGCATGCATAAAGAGGACTACTGGGAAGCCACATTGGAGGACAGCCTCAACCTGACCGCAAAGTTGCCTTCCATTGCTGCCATGATTTACAATCACCTATATCGTGATGGTGAATTAACTTCACCCAATCCGCATCTGGACTGGAGTGCTAATTTCGCCCATATGATCGGAAAAGGTGATGACCGCGAATATCATGATTTGTGCCGTCTTTTCTTCATCATCCACTCCGATCATGAAGGCGCGAACGCCAGCGCCCATGCTGCTCGCCTGGTCAATTCCACCCTGGCAGATGTGTACTATGCCTGCTCGGCTGGCATCAATGCCCTGGCTGGTCCTCTGCATGGCTTGGCCAATCAAGGCTGTATCACCTGGTTGCTGCAAGTCTATGAACACTTTAAAGGGCTCCCCTCAAAAGAACAATTGGAAACCTATGTGCGCAAGACCCTCGATAATGGACTGGTCATCCCCGGATACGGCCACGCCGTGTTACGTACCACCGATACCCGCTTTACTGCACAGCGTGATTTTGCCCTCAAGCACCTCCCGGATGATGAAATCTTCAAGCTGGTTGAACAAGTGTTTGAAGTTGTCCCGAATATCTTGATGGAATCCGGCAAGATTAAAAATCCATGGCCGAATGTGGATGCCATCAACGGCACCCTGCAATACCATTACGGGGTTAGAGAATTTGATTTCTATACTGTACTCTTCGGCATCAGCCGCATCATGGGATTCACGGCCGGCTTGGTATGGGATCGCGGTATCGGGAAACCGATTGAACGGCCCAAATCCATCACCACCAGCAATTTGGAAAAATTCATTCAAAGCACTACGAAATAACTCTTGTAAAAAATCGCCTGGGACTTTTTCAACAATCTCTCTCTTTATAAAAATGCACTACAGTAAGACGACACAATCCGGAAAATTTCCGGATTGTGTCGCTTAATCTTCCATAACAATCACCATGCGATCCAGTACGGCCCAGGAATTGTCAAACACATCCACCGGAACATCATAGAAACGGCTGTTATTCAAGTAACGGATGGAATCTTCTCCGTAACCCGTTAAAATAACCACGTGCTCATAGGCTCCTACCTGTACTTTGTTCCCCGCAGAATCGGTATAGATATAGGGTACCCCGCCTTCCACATTGCCAATCACCCAGGCGATCACCGGGTTGCCCGCGGCAAGCTGCTCACGGATTTGTTCTATGGTGTACTTTTTGTAAGCTACAGCATTCAGCCCATAAGTCCGCAGCAAAGCCGCCACCGGTTCCGCATGCACGCCGTAAGCATACGGCGGGATCTGACCCCAAGGGCCATCCACAGTACCCACAAATCCGAAATCCGGATTATCCGAGAGTGGTAATTCATGTTGAAAATTATATTCATAGATGGTCACCCCGAAATAAGCTGCCCAATCCACGGCGGATCGGGCCTCGCAGGAAAGGGGGAACCATTGCCTGTATCCATAGATATCCTCGATATAATAGCTTTCAGGTAAGGGGGGAACCTCTGTTGGTGCAGGAGTGGGGCTTGGACTGGGCGTTTCGGTTACCGGCAGGGTGGCTGTCGCAGCTGGCGTGGTGGTGGACTCTTCTGTCTGTGTCGGCAGATCAACTGTCTCCGACCCAGGCATGGTGGAACGCTCGGCCGCCAGGTCTGAGTAAATAGGGCTCACCTGGCAGCCCATGAGCAAAGCGAGCAAGAGTATAATGATCAAAAGAACTTGAATTTTATTTTTCATAAAATCTTCGTCATCTCCTGGGATGGCGGCGTTGCATAATCATACCGCAGGAAATGTCATGAATCAATTTAATGAGCAGGAACCCGAAATTGAAACAGAGGATCAAGCCAGTGAATCGGTTGCACCCAACCCTTGGACCCTGCGCATCATGGCAATTGTTTTAATCGTGGTGTTTCTTTTTCCCCTCTTTCTCTCAGCTTTTCAAACCCTGATTAAAATAATCAAACCCGAGATCCTTCCCACCCCCTTTGGATTGGAAGACCTGCTGCATGGTTAAATGCGGACCAGCCGCGTTGATCAAAAGCGGCCGGCCACATTGGGGGGAAAGACAAAACCATTATGACTTTTGAATCACCCGGACATCCCCAACCATCAGTCCTTTTTCCAGCATGAACACCGGATTCAGATCAATCTCTGCCAGATTGGCATATCGAAATGGAAGCTGCGAAAAATTAACCAGCAATTCTGCCAGTGCATCCACGTCGCAGGCAGGTTGACCGCGGTAGCCGGTGAGCAGCTTGCTCCCCCGGATACTATGGATCATTTCCATGGCATTCTCCCGCGTCAGGGGACCAACACGGAGACAGATATCCCGCCAAACCTCAGTATAAATGCCGCCCAGTCCAAAGGCAATCACCGGACCAAATTGCGGATCGATTGTCAGGCCAACCAGAACTTCCTGTTGGTAGTTGATCATCGGATAAATCACCACCCCGCGGAAATCCTTTCCCTGGGCATTAAGGGCTATTTGCTCAAAGGCCGTCTTTGCCTGAACTTCATGGCGAATGTTGACCATTACCCCACCCACATCCGATTTATGGATGATTTGGGGGGAAACCACTTTCATCACCACCGGATATCCCAGGCTCTCACAGGCTGTCACAGCCGAATCAGCATCCACGCAAAAATAAAATTCCGGCACCGGAATGCCATTTCCACTCAACCAGGCCATAGCCTGCGGTTCCAACATGGCCCCTTGTACCGGCAGAGCTTCCTGTTGATAGGGCACATCCGCCCATTTTGCCGGGGCAAGTTTGGCACGAGCATCCTGACGATTATAGAAGGTGCTCATCGCAGCCAGGACACTGGCCGCTTTTTCGCCGCTGCTAAAATTAGGGATCCCATTTTCTTTAAGAATCTTGACACTGGAGCGCACCACCTGTTCCGGCAGGAAATTCGCCACAATCGGCATGCCGCTTTGTTTGGCGGCATCAATCACACCCCAGGCCAATTCATCCGCATCCAGATAAGGAGGGCAAATGTTCATCGCAATGGCGGCATCATATTCCGGCGCCGCAAACTGCAGGGTTTTCTGATAACCAGGGCGATTGCCTTCCACGGTCAGGTCAATGGGATTGCGCAAGGAACAATGTCCGGGTAAAAAGGTACGCAAATTCTCTTTTACCTTCTCGGAGGGTTCGGTAATTTGCATGCCGGATTCTTCGGCATGATCCGCCGCCAGCACACCAGGACCACCGGAATTGGTGACAATGATCACGCGGCTGCCACGGATTGGGGGCAGGGAGACGAAACCGTTGCATACATCCAGCATTTCTTCAACTGTCTTCACCCGAATGGCACCGGCCTGTTCAATGGCGGTGTCATACACTGCATCCGCACCGGCCATGGAGCCGGTATGCGAAGCGGTGGCCCGTTTTCCGGCTGAGGTTCGCCCGGATTTGATTACCACCACCGGTTTCACCGCGCTGCAAGCTGCCAGTGCATCCATGAAAGCCCGGCCGTCGCGTACACTTTCGATATAGACCGCCACGACTTTGGTGTCGGGATCATCTTTTAAATAAGTCAGGAAATCAACAGCGCCCCAATCGCTGCCGTTGCCAAAATTGACAAACTTGGAAATGCCCAGCCCCTGCTGCGCGGCCCAGGCCAGGACAACCCCAGCCAGGGCTCCGCTTTGGGAGACCAACGCCACTTCGCCGGTGGGCGGCAGCACTTCCAAAGTGGGGAACAATTTATGTTTGGTGTTACACATCCCAGCACAATTGGGACCAATCAAGCGGATGTCGTAGCGGCGGGCCATTGCCAGGAGTTCGTCCTCGCTGGTCTGATTGCCGACTTCCTTGAATCCTGCCGTAATCACAACGGCAGCCTTCACTCCGGCCTTTCCGCAATCCTCCAATACACTGACCACCGTATCTGCTGGAGACGCAATCACCGCCAAGTCAACCCGGCTGCCAAACGCCTGCACAGAATCAAACCCTGGAACGCCGTGGCAGCCAGTTGCTTTCGGGTTTACAGAAAGGAGCTTACCTTCAAAACCGCCATCCAGAATCTGTTTGATTAAAACGGCGCCCAGTTTTCCGGCTGATGTTGAACCAATGACGGCCACAACCTGAGGAGTAAATAACTGTTCAAAACTCATTGAATTTCCTTTATGCCTACGCCTGGATCGCTTTTGCTTTCAGGCCAGCATGATAAGCGCACAAATTGGCTTCGGCTTCGGTGGTCCATTTCTTTTGAATAAAGACTTCCAATTCATCAGCAGAAAGCAAAGTCCCCAGGGCAGTATGCGCAATGGCATACCCAACCAGGAACAGATTCGCCTGTACCGGCAAGTCATGATAAACAGGTAACTGATTCGGCATCAAAGTATGCAGGTGGATGCCTGAAGCAGTAATTTTTTGCTGTACTTCTTCCAGTTTAGGGTAAGCCGCTTTGCCCAGGGATACTTCAGTCGGCGCCCAGATATCGGCAAAGAGGATGTAATCGCCGCCGGGTTTACAATAACGCACGGCTTTCAAAGATTCAGAAAGTTCCATGGAGATGGCCAGATCTGCATTTTTCTCCGGAATATTGGGGCCAACTTCTTCCCGGCCGATACGCAGCTGGGCTTTTACAAAACCACCGCGCTGCGCCATCCCTTTACTGGGAAAGAAATTAACAGCCAGGCCTTTTTTCTCAGCCGCTTCGGCAATCAAGCTGCCAATGGTCAGGATACCCTGACCGCCAACACCAACCAGATAAATGTCATACATCATCGCAACACCTCCAACTCTAAAGCGTTAAACTTACAAACCGTAGCACAAAGTCCGCAGCCGTAACATAAGGCCGGGTCCACCGTAATCACACCGTCCCCCAGCCCCAGGGCCAGGCAGCCGGTAACCATCAGGCAGACTTTACAGTTGGTGCATTTTTCGGGGTTGACGCGCATAACACCCTTGGCGCCGTTGAAGCGACGGGATTGAATAGCACATTCCTGACGGGCAATAATGACCTTGACACCGGTCAGCGTCAGGGCTTCCTGAATGGCCGCCACGGTTTCTTCCTGATTGAAGGGGTCCACCACATAGAATTGCTTCACACCCATATTCTGAACCAGATTGACCAGATCCAGGTTTCCATTGGCTTCCCGCTGGTATTCTTCAGGAGTACCAGGATTCACCTGCATACCGGTCATGGCTGTCCAGCGGTTATCCATGATAATCAGGGTCATATTAACGTCATGTTGAATGGCATTGATCAAGCCGGGCATGCCGCCGTGGAAAAAGGTGGAATCGCCAATGGTGGCAATCACCGGGGTTTTCACACCGGCATACACAAATCCCTGAGCCAGGCTGACGCTGGCGCCCATGGAGATTTCATTCCAGATGGTGTTGAAAGGCGGATTCATACCTAAAATGGTGCAGCCAATGTCCCCGGTCACCATCACTTCACTCTTCTTTAATTTCAACTTTTTCAGGGCACTGTTGATACCCATGTAGGTGCCGCGGTGAGGGCAGCCAGCACAAACAGTGATCGGACGAGCAGCGGCGATCTCATCTGCGTGAATCGCATCCGAGAATAATTCCGGGGCGAGAGTGAGTCCCAATCCGGCAGCAATGCCGCTAACCACCTGTTTCACCCCATACTCACCGATCCGGCTCAAGGTGCCGTCAATCTTGCCAATGATGTCGCCCGTGTAGCGCATCCGCTGGGCAATGACATACAAGAAGCGTTCAATCTGCGGTTCCAACTCTTCAAGTACAACCACCTTGCTGCAGTGGCCCAACAACTGCTTCAGTTCCAATTCGGGAACCGGATGGCTGGCGCGCATTTTCAAAATCGAAATATCGCTGCGTTTGACGTTGTAAGGCGCCAACCATTCAAAAGCTTCATCCAGATAGGCATTGACGATGCCGTTGCTCACAACACCCAGTCCGCCGCTTTTTGCAGCAAGGATTAATTCATTCAAGCCCTTCTCGCGCATCCAAACTTCGGAAGCAGCCAGACGATTAATCAGATCCTGGTGTTGATCCATACCGATCTTGGCACCGGCCTTGGTGAAGCGCTCAATATTGCGCTCCAGGATCGCATCTGCCTGGGAGACAGGCTCCGGAGTGGCAAGTTCAACCTGACCATAGGAATTGGCAATGGCCGTCACCAGACGGACAAACACGGGTCCTTTGATGGTTTGTGACAGTTCAAAAGCCAGATAGGTAAACTCATAAGCTTCAGCAACTGTGGCAGGTTCAAACATGGGCATATCGGAGATCAGGGCAAATCCGCGGGAATCCTGCTCGCACATCCCTGCGCTCGCTCCGGGATCATCCGCTACGTAAATGACCAAAGCACCATCAAAACCGGAATAGGCAATGGAGATCAAGGAATCATAGGCTACATTGATGCCTGACATTTTCATAGTGCATAACGCCCGATGCCCACCCCAGGCTACGCCCGCGGCAATTTCCAGGGCAACCTTTTCGTTGGTTGACCATTCCACATGGGTTTCTGGCAGTTTCTGTTTCAAAAGAAACTCCAATGCACCTGTCGACGGCGTGCCAGGATATCCTGACGCCATTTTTACGCCTGCTCGGACTGCACCGTACGCAACAGCCTCATTTCCGGTCATTAATCTTTTCAATGGTACCTCCAAAATCTACTTAAATAATATTAAACGTCGCTCAAGGCGCCTGGTTGAGCACCTTTTCCAACGCACTTATCGCTCTTTTGTTTTGTTCTTCTGTTCCTATGGAAATTCTTAAATGATGGGGCAAGCCTTGAGCTATCAAAGGCCGGATGATGACGCCCATTTTCAGCATGGCTTCATAAATCTCCACACCGGGTCGATTCACTTCAAAAAATATAAAGTTAGTCTGGCTTGGATAATAGCGAATTCCAAGCCGGTCAAAGGCTCGATAATACTGCTCCCGTCCTTTTCGGTTGGCGCTGATCGTTTCCCGCATAAAGTCATCATCATCCATGGCGGCCAATGCGCCCGCTTGTGCTATGCGGTTCACCGCAAAAGCTTCGCGCACTTTAAGCAGACACTTGATCAAGCCTTCATCTCCAACAGCATAGCCAATGCGCACACTGGCCAGCCCATAAACTTTAGAGAAGGTACGCATCACCAACAGGTTGGGCGCTTTCGGGAGATAGGTCAGGGTTTGCGGATAAGTGGGATCATCTACAAATTCATAATACGCTTCATCCGAAATCACGAGCACATCGGAAGGAACAGCTGCCAATAACCGTTCAAATTCAGATTGGGTGTAAATTGTTCCGGTTGGATTATTGGGATTACACAGACAGATCATCTTGGTTTTGGATGTGACTGCTTTAAAAATGCCTTCGATATGGATGCGGTAATCAGCAGTCTGGGGGATCAAGATAGGTACAGCATTCATTTTCAGGACGATGCTTTCGTATGCTGGGAAAGAGTACTGGCTGATGATGACTTCATCCCCAGGGTCTAAGAATGCCAAACCCAATTTAGTGATCACCCCATCCAGGCCGGATTCCATGAAGATCTGTCCGGGGGTTACCCCAAACTTGGCTGCAAGGCTGTGGATTAACTCATAGGAGCTGCCATCCGGGTACAAATGACTGCGATTGGCAACTTCCTCCAGCATGGCGGCTATTGCTTTAGGGGATGCGCCCAACGGGTTTTCGTTGGAGGCCAGTTTGATTACATCCGTTATGCCATATTCTCGCTGAACATCTTCAATGGGTTTCCCGGGGACATAGTCTTTTAATCCAGAAAGAGTAGGACGCACAATATTTTCTATCTTCATCGTTTTTCCTTTGAATGTAATAGGTATTTGTACAATCTCTTTATTTTGCAACAATATTTTTGTTTATATTATAGCATAACCGGATTAAAGCCCATCATGACATACAGCAGGATAAAAAAGGAAAAATGACCATATCCGGTTAAAGACATGGTCATTGGGTTCGGTCGCTAATTACTTTTGGATGGCCTTTAATACCCGCTCAGGGGTCAGGGGCAGTTGATGTACACGTGCCCCAATGGCGTTTGCCACGGCATTGGCAATGGCTGGCGCAGCAGGCGTTAGGGCGGGTTCACCGATGCCCTTGGCACCGAACGGCCCCTTGCCTGAGCCCGATTCCAGAATGATGCATTGAATCGCCGGCATATCACAGGTGGTTGGCAATAAATATTCCGCAAAGGAATGGGTTTTCAAATAGCCCTTGTCCACAATTAAATCTTCCATCAGGCCATAGCCCAATCCCTGCATACCGCCGCCTTGAATCTGTCCTTCCACGGCAGACGGATTAATCGCCCGGCCGACGTCATGGCAGGCGACACTCTTCAAGACGCTGACTTCGCCGGTCTCCATATCCACGGCAACTTCCACCGCCATGGCGCCGAAGGTAAAGTCAGGCCAAATTTCACCCTGACCCGTAACAGGATCAGGACGATCATTGAAAGGCGCCTTGAACATGGCCAGTTTGGAAAGTTCCACGCCATCCGCAGCACAGCTTTTGGCCAGATCACCCAGGGCAATGAATTTGCTGGGATCTTTCTTTACAAAAGCCTTGCGGTCAGCGAGGTCCATATCCTGCTCGGTCACGCCGAAGATTTTCGCAGCATAGGTCAGGATATTCGTACGAATCTGGGAAGCGGCCATCAGCACAGCATTCCCGGACATATATAACTGACGGGTGGCGGTCGAGGTGCCGGCCAATGGCGTCAGAGCGGAATCGGTGTAGTAAATGACCACGTCTTCCAGCATGGGTACACCCAACACTTCGGCAGCAATTTGGCACAGGGAGGAAATTTGCCCGGCGCCCAAATCCGGCACACCGCAGCGAATGGTCACGCTGCCGTCCAATTCCAGGGTTACCCAGGCTTGGGAAGTGTCATGGAAGAAGGTGATGCGCCCGTAACTCTGCATGTAAGAGGCAAAGCCCTGTCCAATTTTGATGTGTTCATTGGCTGGTTTGCTTTTGTCGCCTAATCGCGCCAGGGCATGCGTGGCTGTTTCTTCCAACCAGGCTTCACTGGTGACTTCCGCACCGGTGGGAGTGGTCTCCCCTTTCTTGATATAGTTGACTTTGCGCAGCTCGAGCGGGTCCATGCTCAAAACCTTGGCAATCTCATCCATCTGCTGCTCATAAGCCACGCAGGCCTGGGCCGCACCAAATCCACGGAAGGCGCTGGAGAAGGGGTTATTGGTAGCCACCGAGACGCCGTGCAATAGCACATTCTCAACATAATAAGGACCGGCTGCGCTGCAGGTGGCATATAACAGGACATACGGGCTCAAGAAAACATATGCGCCGGAGTTGGAGATCAATTCCACATGCGAAGCCGTGATTTTACCGTTCTTCTTCACACCCGTCTTGTGACGAATGATGAAGGGATGTCGTTTACAATGCGCTTTGAGAGATTCTTCGCGGGTGTATTCCAAACGTATCGGTTTTTTGGTTTTCATAGCCAACAAACCGATGTAGATTTCCACGGTGATATCTTCCTTGCCGCCAAAACCGCCGCCCAGCAGGGTGCCCTGGATATGGACCTTATTCTGAGGTAATCCCAATGCCAAAGCGATCGAGCGATAGTGTTCCACAACCTGAGTACAAACCCGGATGTGAACTACGCCCTGATCATCCAACCAGGCCACGCCGCTTTCCGTTTCCAGATAGGCATGGTCAATGTAGGGTACGCGATACTCGCGCTCAACTACAACATCCGCATCCGCAAATCCTTTTTCCAAATCGCCGCGCTTTACGGTATGTTCCGCAACAATATTATCCGGCGCAAAGACAATAGGTGCACCCGGTTTCATGGCTTCTTCGGTATCAAAAACTCCGGGGAGTTCTTCGTATTCAATTTCAATTAATTGTAAAGCTCGTTCAGCGATGTCAAGACTCTGCGCAGCCACCAGGGCGATCGCTTCACCATAAAAGCGGACAACGTCTTTGGCCAGCACCGGGGCATCGGAACCAGCGCGACGCTGTTGTCCGGTTTGACCGGGCATATCCGTAACCAGGGTCTGATTAGGCATGTCTTCGGCGGTCAGAACAGCTTCCACACCCGGGTAAGCCAGGGCTTTGCTGATATCCAGTTTGACGATTTTTGCATGCGGTTTAGTGCTGCGGAAGACTTTGGCATGCAGCATGTTGGTCATGGCCAGGTCGCCGGAATAACGCAGGGAGCCGGTACATTTATCCAACGCATCCACACGGCGCATGGGCTTGCCCACCTGCCGTAATATTGGCAGATCAACTTGGGGTAAGGGTTTGGCTTTTACTGTCATTTCTGGCCTCCTGTTGGATTCATCACTTCTGCGGCTTGTTGAATAGCTTCAATGATCTGACCATATCCTGTGCAGCGGCATAAATTACCGGACAAACCGATGCGAATTTCCTCTTCGGTAGGATGTGGATTTTCTTCCAGCAAAGCATACGTGGACATGACCATGCCTGGCGTGCAATATCCGCATTGGCTGGCGCCGCTATCGGCAAAAGCTTGTTGAATAGGATGGGGATGATTGACATCGCCCAGTCCGGAGACCGTTGTAATTTCCGAGCCATCCGCCTGCCAAATCAGCACCATGCAGCTATTGACCGCCTTGCCGTCCATAATCACAGTGCAGGCGCCGCAGTCGCCGCTTTCGCAGCCATTTTTTACTTCGCTATAGCCTAATTGATCCCGTAAGGCGCGCAGCAGGGTGGTGTTGGGGGCTGTGTTCAACTCATGCTTGCAGCCGTTGACGGTCAGTTTTATTGTTTTCGCTTCCATTATTTGCCTCCACTGATTTGTTTGACGGATTCGCGTAAAAGTCGTTTGACCAATACTTCCACCATCTGGCGGCGATAATCCGCAGATGCGCGTACATCCGAGATAGGACTGCAGGCCAGAAGGGCTTTTTTACCGGCTTCCTCCATCAACTCTTCGGTGAGGCTCTTACCTTTGAGGAAGGCTTCTGCATCCAGAGCGCGTACCGGGGTTGGGGCAACAGAACCCAGAGCAATCCGGGTTTCAGCGATGGTATCATCTTTGTTCAGGGTGACGGAGATGGCCAGACTGATCACGGAAATCGCATCCGCCTTGCGTAGCCCCAGTTTATAGAAAGTATTGGCGCTGCGATCCGCAGGGACCGGCCAGCGTACAGCGGTTAATAACTCATCGGATTTGCGGACAGTTTTGCGCACATGCACAAAGAATTCGTTTAGGGGAACCCAGCGGGAGCCTTTTTGACTGGATAACTGCACTTCGGCACCCAGCGCCAGTAAAGGCGTAGCCGTATCGGATGCCGGTGAAGCATCGCATAAGTTGCCGCCAACCGTGGCACGGTTGCGAATCAGTGGATTCGCAAATAGCAGCGCGGAACGATACAACGCATTGGCTTTGGCTTGGATCAGGCCGCTTTGTTCAAGCTGCCTCAGGGTTACTCCGCCGCCAATCTGGATCATGCCATCCAGTTCTTCAATCTGGCACAATTCAGGCAAATAATGCACATTCATGACCACTTTGGGTTCATGTCGGCCAGACTGGCAGTCAACAATCAAGTTGGTTCCACCAGCAACCGGAGTAATTTGTTCACCATCCTTTCCCAACATGGCTAATGCATCCTGCAAGGTGGTTGGTGTCAGCATATCAAATGTTACTCGCATGGTTCCCTTCCTCTGTCCTATCTTCCTTGAAATAAATTATTTTGGTTTGCCCGCTTTATTGTTTTTCAACGGAATTAACGACGGCGCGAACGATACTGGCATAACCGGTACAACGGCAGCGATTTCCTTTCAGATAATCGCGAATATCATCTTCACTGGGTTTGGGTAACTCATTTAAAAGGGATTTTGTAGCCATTAAAAATCCGGGCGTGCAATATCCACATTGGAAAGCCTGTGATTCCATGTAGGCTTCCTGAACAGGATCAAACTTGCCGGGTTTACCTTCCAAGCCTTCGACGGTCATAATGGCTCGTCCATCCGCGTGTACCGCCAGGGTCAGGCAGGAGAGCACAGCCATACCATCCATCAACACCGTGCAGGCACCGCATTCGCCAATGCCGCAGCCATATTTCGCGCCCGTTAGTTCCAGACGATCCCGGATGACATTGATCAACAATTCGTGAGGCTGTACCCGCACTTTACGGTCCCGTCCATTGAGCTTGATAAAAATATCGCGCTCTTCATTTTCGTTAAGATCAATCGGGGCATGGTTCAACGTGGAGAAGAGATTTTCCATGCCGTCCAGTTTGACCGTTTGTTTCTTGCCGCAATTCTCCCAGGCCATGCGGAACGTATCCAGGGTCATGGCTTTGGAAACTTCACGTCGATACCAGGTAGTGGAACGTACATCATCGATGGGGGTGATGTCTTCGGAGACAATTTGTGCGGCTTCGCTTAAGAGGGATTCGCTGAATTTCTTGCCTGTCAGATGGGCTTCCGCACGCGGCAGGCGGATCACTTTGGGCGCCACAGCTCCCATGGAGATCGCACAATTGACGATGGTATCGCCATTTCTCTGTACGCGAATGGCGATGCTTGCCTTGGCCAGGTCAGCGACAACCCGGGTTATTTTCAAAAATGCACTGGCGCTGTTCTCAACGGGCTTGGGTAAAACCACAGCGAGCATGATTTCATTTTCTTTACGCTTGGTCTCGCGTGGATTGACCAGGAAATCAGCCAGCAGCATCTCACGAGTGCCTTTACTGCTTAGCAAGACCACTTTGGCATCAAAAATCATCAAAGCCGGGGGAGTATCCGAAGCAGGAGAGCCGTTGCACAAGTTGCCGCCAATAGTTCCCATGATTTCAATCTGCTTGCTGCCAAAAGACGCACAGGAGGCTGCCAAGGCAGCGTAGTGCGCCTGTACTTCCGCATTAAATTCAATTTCATGGATGGAAGTATTGGCCCCAATCACCAGTTCGCCGGCAGCATTGACACTGATTCCCTTTAGATCAGGAATTTGATTGAGGTTAATCACCACTTTGGGCTGGGTACGGTTCATCTTCAACTGGGTCATCAGGTGGGTACCGCCGGCTAATAACTCGGCTTCATTCCCGTATTGATCCATGAGGACCAGTAAATCCGCCAGAGTGGCTGGCTCCCGGTAAGCAAATTCGTACAACAGATGGGTATTCTCTGATTTGTGAGGGGCATGAGGTTCAGTCATTATTTTCGCTCCTTTAAGGCCTTGAGCAGTTTTTCGGGGGTAATCGGGAGTTCATAAAAGCGGATGCCGGTGGCATTATAAATGGCATTGGCATAGGCTGCCGCCACAGGATTGAACGCTGCTTCGCCGATTCCTTTTGCCCCAAAAGGTCCACTGGGCTCGTAGGTGTCGGCAAAATAAGTAACCATCTCTTCAATCTTGGGAGTTTCCATCACACCAGGGGTCTTGGCATCAATCCAATAACCGCCCGAAGTTAATCTGCCATTTTCATTCCATTCATTATTTTCGTATAAGGCGTACCCCGCCCCGCGGGAGAGCCCGCCTTCCAACTGGCCGCGTCCCATTTCCGGATTCACTAAAGTACCGCAATCACTGCCCATGACCGCTTTCTTGGTGGTCACAATACCTGTCATGGAATCAATTTCGATTTCCAGGAAGGTATTCACATAAGCAGGAGGACAATTAACTGCGCGGTAGCTATCCACCGCGGCAATAGTTTTCCAACTGGAGGACCAACATCGGTTGGCAACTTCACCAATGGTCATTTTCTTGTCCGGGATGGAAGGTACATAGACCACGCCCTGTCCCAGCTCTTCGTCCAGGCGCAGGTGTAAGGCTTCTGGCATGACGTTCATGAATCGAGCTGCGGTCTCGAACAATTCCTTGCGAACCTGTTCGGCAACCTTAACTGCTGCCCCGGCGCCAATATACACACCGCGGGTAGCATGGGTGACGACATCATAAACCGTGGAGGCTGTTTCGGCAGGGGAGAGGTTGACCTTATCCAGAGGCACGCAAAGGGTTTCTGCGACCATCTTGGCCATGGCTTCCAGTGTACCGCCGCCATGATCCATCAAGGCGCTGACCACATCCACAGAGCCGTCTTCATTGATTTTGATAAATGCGCCGGAGTAATCAATCACATCCCCTGGCTGCGGAGCACCGGCGCCGGAAGTATGGAAACTGCGTGCATGCCCGATACCGGTCAGGTAACGTCCGGTCTGAGTGCCGGCTTTCTTACGCCGATCCCAACCAATCAATTTTGCGCCATCTTTGATTAATTGAGGCACGCCGTCGCTCAAAACAATCGAGCGCACCAGCGGACCCTGTCCCCAGAAGGTATCGCCTAGACCAATGTAATTTTTCAGGGTCAATTCCAGCGGATCCATGCCCAATTTTTCGGCCAGTTCATCCATCAGCGATTCTGCGGCAAAAGCCACCTGCGGATTCCCAAAACCCTGCATGGCACAGGATGGTGGTTTATTGGTGTAAACGGCTTTGCCGTGATAAGACACATTGGGGAACTTGTATAAGGAGACCAGCCAGCCGATGGTGACGCCCAGGTAGGAATAACTTTGAATAATGTGAGCGCCAATATCCGCAATCAAATCCATTTTGGCGGCAGTCAGGATTCCGTCTTTCGTGGCGCCGATTTTCAGATCAATGATCGCCGGATAGCGGGTATGATCATTCATATCCTCCTCCCGGGTGAGGGAGAGACGTACCGGGCGGCCAGCTTTTAAAGCTAAAGCGGTACAGATGGGAATGGGGGTATTGGTCTGAATACCGGAACCAAAAGTTCCGCCTACGGGTACTTTCTTAACATTGATTTTGCTCAACGGGATGCTGAAAATCTGTCCCAGGAGGATGCGTGTGTTGTGAATCGTTTGAGTGGCCGGCCAAACGGTCAGGCCGCCATCCGCTTCCGGACGAACCACAACGGATTTGGGTTCCATTTGTGCATGATAAATCTTGTGGACCCGAAATTGGCCTTGCACAATCACATCCGCTTCAGCAAACCCTTTTTCAATATCACCCTCATTAACTTCGCGGGTGGTGGCAATATTGTTCTGAATTTGGATTTCTTGATCGCCAAGCATAATTTTGTCATGCACGGCAGGAGCTCCGTCCAACATGGCTTTTTCCACATCAATCACAGCCGGCAGGACTTCATAAACCACTTTGATGGCATTGATTGCTTTTTGTGCCAATTCTTCAGTATCTGCTGCCACGGCGGCCACGGCTTCGCCCATACGGCGAACTTTGTCTGCAATCACAAAATTGTCTTTGTGTAAGGCCCAGGGCACGGTTACCAGGCGCTCGTTATAACGAACTTTGGGAATATCATCAAAAGTGAGGCAGATAACCCCCATAGCTTCCGCTTCCGAAGTATCCACGCTGATGATTCTGGCATGGGCATGCGGACTGGCAACAACCCGTGCGTGCATCATGTCCGGCAGGGTTATATCGATGGAATATTTTTCCTTGCCGGTTACCCGTGCATACCCATCCTTTCTGCGGAGTTCTTTACCTACAAAATTGAACTTGGTCTTATCCATTCCTCTCTCCTCTGCTGGCTTGAGAATCATTAATGCCTGATTTGATAACTTAATTCCCTGTTGTTCCACTATGTGGAATTATTGTCTATGAACCAAACAAGTTTGGACCCTAATGAAAGAGTACCAAACTTGATATAGAAAAATCTTTTGCCCCTGACCCCTGATCAAACGAATTATTTCAGCGGAGCACCCATCAGTTTTGAAATTAAATTAGCCGTACGAACAACTTTCTCCACCATTCTGGCTTCTACATCTTCAGTCACCCTGGAAATGGGGGCGATGACACCGACACCAGCCACCAATTCCATGCGGTGATTGTAAATCGGGGCGGACACACCCATGGCATCTTTATCCGTTTCTTCAAAGGAGCGGGCATAGCCCCGCTCACGGATGCGATGCAATTCTTCCACCATTTGCTTTGCATCGGTAATGGTGTGATCCATCAAAGGAACCAACTTAATATTTTCTAATATTTCATAAATTTCATTATCGGGCAGAAACGCCCAGAGAATTTTTGCGGATGATCCGGCATGCAAATCCAGGGGCTGCCCAACGCGCATGGAGAGGCGCATAGGATGCGAACTCTCGCACATTTCTAGGCAAAAACCGGAATACCCATTACGGATGGAAAGCACTGCGGTCTCACCGGTCACGTCGGTCAGTTCCTGCAAGTATGGCCAGGCGATATTGCGCACATCCACCCCAGCCTGGGCATCCGTTCCCCAGCGGATGAGTTGATAGCCCAACTGAAACGAGCGGCTATTGACATCGTAATTAATAAAACCCTGGCTTCGTAAGGCTTCCAATAACCGGTGGGTGGTACTTTTGGGAATCCCCACCTTAATACTGATCTCCGTTAATGTCAATCGGGTAACCCGGCTGCTAAAACAATTGAGAATATCACACACGCGGTTTATGGTTCTAATGGTTGAATCAGCCTGGGGCATATCAGCTTCCTTGTTCAAATTGTTCCACATAATGGGACTTAGTTCCATATAATACTATTATAAGAAATTTAAACCCGTTCGTCAATAAGCAAATGTACTACACTATGGGTGATTTTTGACGTATCCATAGGAAGGGTGGCAGAGATCGTCCAGTTTGGATTCACGGTTCGCCACCCATCAGAAACCAATCTATGTTGCGATGACATAATGTGTGTCATTGCGAACGAGCGGCCTGGATGAAGGTTCCACTGAACTGAAAGAAAGCGAGTGCGGCAATCTCAACGTTGGCTGGGGAACCATAACCCTGTGTCAAGATCATGCCCAGCGTTTAGCTCGCCACGGACCTTTCAGTATCATGCAAAGATGGATTGAGCCAATGGAACACGTTTCGGGTGATGAAAACACGCTTGATCATCAACCCATGGCTACTCCCATCTGTGACTTCACAATTGAGTTGGAATTCCATCCATCGCAAGGGTTTAGCATCCATGAATGGGAACAACGGCAACGGGTTTATGGATGCTAAACCCCTACAAGGCTGGCTCTTTTTGGCGGACTCAGAGTGAAAATCGTAGGATGGGTGGCGGAGAATTGCTGGTATGGGATTCCTTATTGCCACCCATCGGAATTCATTCAATAGGGCTACGCAACGAAGTGATTGAAATTAAACTTGAATAGTGACAAATCAAATCCCCCATGAATTTTCTTTAGACAAGTAAACCAATAACGGTTTATTCCATAAGAAACCACGTACAGAAATGCTGAATTATGCCATTTAGATTAAATGAATGATAGCAATTCTGACAGCACAGAACAAAATTGTGCTATATTTTTTTGATGGTGACAAATTCAAACCATGGATAACCAAAATTCAAGCATAGGGACTATCAGGAGAACATCATGGAAGTTCGATACAACAGAATAATGAGCCTCATATCCCTTGCCGCAGGAATTGTCTTGTCATGGGTCCATTTTTCCATTGCGGGAAACACAGGGAATGGATCACTCTTGCTTACGGCTGGTTTTCTTCTTTTAGTCTTTTGTCTATTAACAATGACAAGGCCATATTTTACGGTCAATGATACCAGCTTGGAAAAACGAGCTATCCTTGGCCCAAGAAAAACCACTTATACCTTTGAATCCATTAATGAACTTGAAATCGATAACAATCAAGTCTATTTCAACCACAATGGAGAGCGCATATCCGTAAATATCATTGCATGGATGGTGGAGAAAAAAGATTGGCAAGCCTTTGTAGACAAAGTGAATCTCGCACGGGGATAAGGAGCATCCAAGTTTAATTATCATCGAATCATCTGCATTGGTACATCATAATCAGCGTTGAGCAAAAAACTTGGCAAGAAGATCTGGCGTCAGCTTACCCATCAAAAAACTTCCACTCTCCTTACTATCTCGCAGGGGACCAAGAGAAATGACCCATAAGTCATTGAGGATACAAAACCATGACAGAATCAAGACGAACTGAGATTTATAACAATCTACTCATCAAAGATACCGAAGAATTGCTCGATATCTGGCAAAATGGGGATGAAGACGGCTGGGATGAAGCCGTTTTTGAAATCATTGAAGAAATCCTGGTGGAACGCCTGGATTCTCTGCCGCCCAAATCAACTATCGCTCAGCTCAGAAAACTCATTGGGGGAGCGGAAGAATACTTCCAAAATGGGGATTTGGAAATGGCATTGCAGGAATGTGATCAGGCCATTCAAATCGCACCCAAGGATGTACTTGCCAATCATCTGCGTGGCCTAATTTACGATGAGATGGAACTGAAGGAAAACGCCCTTGCCGATTACCGGACAGCCATTAAGCTTGATCCGGAGTATATGGATGCCCAGGAAAATTTCCGTTTTCTGGAAGAAGAGATGGTGGAGGAATTTCAACACTCCACCGAAAAACAAAATCTCGACCAGGCGCTGGATTATGCTAATGAAGGAGCTATTGAAAAAGCCCTGCAAGCCTGTGAACAGACCCAGGCCAATCTACCCAACATCGCCATCGCCTACAATTATCTTGGCCTGATTTTCCAAACCTGCGGAAAACTTGAGCTTGCCGTTGATACTTATCTGAATGCTGTTAAACTCAACCCTCGTTTTTATGCGGCGCGTCAAAACTTAAGGGATGCCAGGGTAAAGTTGGAGGATGAGCAATTTCGACAAGCTATGATGAAGACTCCTCCGGAAGAATCGGACTTCGCCATGGAAATGGATGAATCCCCATGGCCTGAGGATGTCATTCTCCCCGGCTGGTGTTATATGAACGAAACAGCGTATTTTTTACCCGGATGGCCTGGCCACCGGACTCGCTGGGGCCGCAGTGGGTATGATCCTTTGGAGTTGGATTTTGAGGAAGCCCACATGGAAGGGGTCATGATCCGCTGGATGTTCACCAGAAAATTGCTCACACGCAATCCCGTTTATCTTTTATTTATGACATTCTTAGGATTAATCCTTTGTATACCATTATTTAGTTTGCCGATTTTGCTTAATGATGATTTGAGTACATTTTTCGTTGTCCTTGTTTTTTGCCCGTTAGCAATTATTGGTGCCGCATTATTATTGAACGTTTTTTCAAGTTTAAGGATGGATGAATCAGATATAGCGATTGAGGACGGATATAAATTGTCTGAGCTAGAGACAGGCACGGAAGACATGGAAAACTATGAGGATTATCAAGAATTTTCCCCTGACAGGAAAAAAATAGAAATGGATTATGAAACCACCCAGGATAGTAAAAATATCTCATTCAAGTCAATTCCCTCAAAAAGTAAAAATCACAAAAAACTATTCGTGATTGCAGGGATATTATGCATTACCTTATTCTTTGCTGGAGGATGTTATCTGTTCGGAAATTTATTGTCCTATTATCTGGTTCCACAAAAATCCATCACCTTTGAACCCGTTTGTTCGCCATTAAGCGTTTGCAATACAGAAAGCTTGCAAGCAGTCTCAGAAATCTTAACTCACCGCGTCCATGACTTGGGCTACCCCAGAATGATATTTTCAGTCACTAACAACCAATTAATCACAGCCAAAGTACCAAATGCTGTCGATACAAAAGAGGTTGCAGACAGGATTCAAGCCACCGGCTTATTGGAATTTGTCGATTTTGGTGACACACTCTTACCAATTGGAACTCTTATCAACACAGATAGCACCATCGGGTCTTTTCCTGAGGCACAAGGCAAGAAATGGCATACCGTCATGACAAATACAGCCATTAAAGAAGTATCGGTATTTTATCAAAACAATAGCTACGAGATCAATCTTGAATTCACTGAAGAAGGAGCCAAACAGTTTGCGGAATACACTACGGAGAATATTGGTAAAATTTTGGGAATTGTAGTCGATAAAAAAGTCATATCCACTCCAAGCATCAATTCCGCAATTACTGCAGGCACGGGTACGATCAATGGTAATTTCACCTATGATCAAGCAAGGAACCTGGCTGCCAATTTTAAGTCAGATCCACTCCCATTTCCAATTATTCTGATCGAAGAATCCAGTGAATAGAAATAAGCCAAATAATATTTGTGCAATTAATTTAAAGAATTTATGTCGATTGTCCTGCAGAAAATCATAGGATGGATGGAGCCGATGGAAAGCGCTTCGACAGGTGAATATTCCCTTGATAATAAATCAATGGCGAAACCCATCTGTTTATGAACGAAACCAACTTGATCCAAAAGCAACGTCTTGTCAGACTTTCTTCGATAGAAAGAAGCCAGAGGAAGTAATTAAGCCAAACAATTTGGGCAATTAATTTAACAAAATTGTGTCGACCACTAAACTAATAATGGATCAACCCCAGGTCTATCCCTACCAACCCTTTACTCCCCCAACATCCACACCCTGTCCACAATCTCCGCCGATTCCACCATCCTGCCCAGACCCACCAGGCCCCATGGCCGGCGCGATAAAGATCGGTCAACGCACGGCCATGGTAGAAGCAGGCACCCCCTCACTTACGCGAGGGCTTGCTCCAGATCCC
The DNA here is from genome assembly GCA_002412765.1 of Leptolinea sp. UBA5203. Lineage (GTDB taxonomy): Bacteria > Chloroflexota > Anaerolineae > Anaerolineales > Anaerolineaceae > UBA5203. The sequence goes on from DHVR01000045.1 coordinate 33,211, forward strand.
AAAGGATGTCTTCAATATCTTCCGTGCCGATGCTCAGGCGGATGAAATCCGGGGAAACCCCAGCGGAGATCTGCTGCTCTTCATTCAATTGGCTGTGCGTGGTGCTGCCTGGATGAATGGCCAGACTCTTGGAATCGCCCACATTTGCAAGGTGGCTGAACAGTTTCAGACTTTCAATAAATTTCTTACCGGCTTTGGCTCCGCCTTTGATGCCGAAACCCAGAATGGCGCCGGGGCCTTTGGGTAAGTATTTCTGCGCGGCAACATAATCCGGACTGCTTTTCAATCCGGGGTAAGCCACCCATGTGACTTTGGGATGAGCGCTCAGGTACTCCGCAACTTTTTGGGCATTGGAAACATGCCGTTCCATGCGCAAGCTCAAGGTTTCCAGACCCTGTAAGAAGAGGAAGGAGTTGAAGGGGGACAGGCAGCCGCCAAAATCCCGCAAAATTTGAACTCTGGCTTTCAAAATGAAGGCCAAATTGCCCAAATCGGAATAAACCAGCCCATGATAGCTGCCGTCGGGGGTATTGAAATTCGGGAAGCGCGGGTTGTCCTTCCATTGAAAATTACCGCCATCCACAATCACACCACCGATGGAAGTACCATGTCCGCCGATGAATTTGGTGGCAGAATGGACAACAATATTGGCGCCGTATTCGAAGGGTCGAGCCAGATAGGGGGTGGCAAAAGTGTTGTCGATCAACAGGGGAATGCCGAATTCCTGGCCAATTTTTGCCACTTCTTCAAAGGGGAAGACATTGATTTGAGGATTACCCAGTGTCTCTCCGTAGAGGATCTTGGTGTTGGGGCGGATGGCCTTGCGGAAATTTTCCGGATCGCGCGGGTCCACCAGAGTAACTTCAATACCCAGGCGCGGGAAGGAATACACAAATTGACTATAGGTGCCGCCATACAACGTGGAAGCGGAGACAATATGATCACCGGCACCGGCCAGGGTGAAAATCGCCTGAGCCTGAGCCGCATGACCGGAAGCGACAGCCAATGCGCCCACGCCGCCTTCCAGATCCGCAATCCGTTTTTCAAAGACGTCACTGGTCGGATTCATGATGCGGGTATAAATGTTGCCGAATTCCTTCAGGGCAAACAAGTTGGCAGCGTGTTCTGTATTCTTAAACTGATAGGAGGTTGTTTGGTAAATCGGTACGGCGCGAGAGCCGGTGGTCGGATCAGCTTCCTGACCGGAATGCAGTTGACGGGTTGCAAAACCAAATTGACGAGATTCTTTCTTTGACATGATGTTTTTCCTTTTTACTAGTTTGGGTGGAATGACTTCCACGAGTTTTTTCAGCCAACAAGCGCATTTCTTCATCTCAGCGCGTTATTTTTACGATAGATCATGACACGGGATACCCTCCATTTTTTTGTAGAGTAAAAAAAAGACTCTCCTGAACGATAAGAAGAGTCTTAATGGAAGGGACAGATCTCCTCTCATCTTCCAGTTTTTTTCTGTCGGATTTGGCACCTGGTTCTTGCGAACTGGTTGTCAAGGTTTCATCGGGCCGATCCCTCCACCTTTCTGGATAAGAGCATTCTTATAGGATGATGTTAAAGAGCTGCGAAATTCCTTTTTTCTAATCCCTACGGGCTAGAAAAGAAAGGACAAACACCTTCCCCTTAATCCGCTAAATCGGCATATAAGGGAGTACTTAGGTAACGCTCGCCGAAAGAAGGGATGATGACCACAATCAGTTTGCCTTTATTTTCAGGTCGTTTTGCCACCTGCAAGGCTGCCCAGGTTGCCGCACCCGATGAGATACCCACCAACAAACCCTCTTCGCGGGCCAATCGTCTGGCAGTATCAAAAGCATCTTCATTCTTTACCTGCACGATTTCATCGTAGATTTTGGTGTTGAGTACATCCGGAATAAAGCCCGCGCCAATGCCCTGGATGGAATGCGGTCCTTTGGGTCCGCCGGAGAGCACCGCGGACGCCGCAGGTTCGACCGCAATGGCTTTGAAAGACGGCTTGCGCGCTTTCAGTACTTCACCTATTCCGGTGATGGTTCCGCCGGTACCCACTCCGGCCACCAGAATATCCACCTTTCCATCTGTGTCCTTCCATATTTCCTTGGCGGTTGTTTTACGATGGATTTCAGGATTGGCCGGATTATTAAATTGCTGGGGCAGAAAATATTTAGCGGGATCATTTGCAGCAATTTCTTCCGCTTTACGAATCGCGCCGCCCATACCGTCGGGGCCGGGGGTCAGGATTAATTCAGCGCCGTAAGCGCGTAATAAAATCTTGCGTTCCTTGCTCATCGTTTCAGGCATGGTCAGGATGATTTTATACCCTCTGGCAGCTGCCACCATAGCCAGGGCGATGCCCGTGTTGCCGCTGGTGGGTTCGACGATGATAGTATCCGGCTTCAATAGACCGGCTGCTTCGGCGGCATCAATCATAGCCACCCCAATACGATCTTTAACGCTGTGGGCGGGATTGAAGTATTCCAGTTTCAAAACAACCTGTGCAACACCATCTTTATTCAATCGGTTCAATTGAACCAGAGGCGTATTTCCAATCAAATCCGTTACATTCTTTGCGATTTTCATGCTGTTAAGTCCTTTGTTAGTTTCCCTAATTTTTTAATAAAAAAATGGCTTCCGCATTTTTATTGCGAGAAGCCATCCGTCACATCAGCATTTTGATCGTGTCTGCCAGGTGTGTTGTGCTGTGTGCTTAACCTTGCAGGCGAGCCGAGCTACGCTGAGGAGGTTGCGCTCCCCGCATATTCCACATACACATACACATTGCAAATAAATTTTTCATCTGGTTTTCCATATTCCTATAAAGACTATTATGACTATATTAGTCTTTATTATTGCGTTAAATATAAAAAAAGTCAATAAGCAAAAATTGCAGCAAACAAAATGTTATAAAACCATGCACTGAAATTGGATTGGATACCACCTTAGCTAATACAATTCCTTTTATAGGGCAGGTGGTGGTTGAACATCAGTTTTGAGCTTCATCCCGTTTAGTTTTGATATAACTAAATAAGAGAGTACTAGATAAATTTTTCGATGCGTTCCAACAAGTTTTTCAAATCAAAGGGTTTTAACAAATAATCGCTGACATTTAACTTGAGCGCGTCCTTGATAATATCGTTCTTGGCAATCGCCGTCAGCATAATCACCGGGATGTCTTCCAAACCGGGCGTCTGACGAATTTCTCTCAGCACCTGCAAGCCGTCTTTGTCCGGCATCATATAATCCAAAAGGATCAGATCCGGGGTGCGCTTCATGGCCTGAATAATACCATCCCGGCCGCATAGGGCAACGTCCACCGCATATCCATTAGCGGTCAATAGCATATGGATTAACTGTGTAATCTCTATGCCATCATCAATGGCTAATATCCTCTTAATGACTTCTTTACCTGAGATAGATGGTATCATGGCCCTCAAATCCGTATCTATTTCTGAGTATAGCACGTCTGATCGTATCGCAAGTAAATCAAGTATTAATAAATTCTTCTTAGCTTGAATTTGTTAACCATCATGAAGTCTCATCAAATGCATAATGCATGTTGATGAGAAACCAACGACAAGTCGGATTGCATTTCAACGTAGTAATCATCCACCATGTTAGAGATTCTCATGTTCAGTTCGAGAGATAATCTCATTCTGAAGGGCCAGACCCAAATTGCAGAAATAATCGCTGTATCCGGCTACGCGCACAATTAAATCTCGATAGTTTTCCGGGTGTGCCTGTGCCTGGCGCAGCGTCGCCGCATCCACAATATTGAACTGGATATGGTGTCCATCCAGGCGAAAATAGGTGCGCACCAACTGACCCAACCTTTCCAGCCCCGCCTCATCCTGCACCAACTGTGGGGTGAATTTCAGATTCAGCAGCGTTCCCCCCGTTCGGATGTGATCCATCTTGGCTGCCGAACGCAAGACTGCCGTCGGGCCGTTGCGGTCCGCCCCCTGCACCGGGGAGATGCCTTCCGAAAGCGGTTGACCGGCTTTGCGCCCGTCCGCGGTGGCACCAATCACCGAACCGAAATACACATGTGCTGTGGTGGGCAGTAAATTGATCTCATAATGCCCGCCCTTGGTATTCGGCCGGCCGTGGATGGCCTCGTAATAAGCCTCGAAAACCCGCTTCATGAGATCATCCGCGCGGTCATCGTCGTTGCCGTATTTGGGCGTACGGTTGATCATAATCTGGCGTTCTTTTTCGTAGCCCACATAATCAGCATCCAATATTTGCAGCAGCTGGCTCATGGAGAGCGAACCCAACTCAAAAATGTGCGTTTGAATGGCGACCAGGGTATCGGTGATGCTGCCCAGGCCGACCCCCTGAATATAGGAGGTGTTGTAGCGTGCCCCGCCATTATGATAATCCTTGCCGGTTTCAATGCAGTCATCCACCAGCAGCGAAAGAAAAGGCACTGGCAGGAAAGCGGCATACAGCCGTTCAATTTTCTGATTGCCGCGAATTTTAAGATCAATAAAATAATTCAACTGCACCAGGAAAGCAGCCCACAAGTCTTCGAAGGAGCCAAACTCCACCGCCGCGCCGCTTTTGGGACCAAGCTGACGATGGGTGCGCGCATCAAACCCGTTGCTGAGGGTCAGTTCCAGGACTTTCACCAAATTGAAATATCCGGTCAGGTTGTAATTTTCCTTGCCGAAAGCGCCCGTCTCCACACAGCCGCTGGTACCGCCGCTGCGCGCGTCCGCCACGCTCTTGCCCATGCGGATCATCTCCTCCACCACCACATCAGCATTAAAAATGGAGGGCTGTCCGAAACCGGTTTTGACAATTTTTAAAGCCCGTTTAAGAAAAGCATCCGGGTTCTTTTTGCTGAGCTGAATATTGGAACTGGGCTGTAATAAGCGCATTTCCTCGATCACATCCAGAATCAGGTATGAAACCTCATTCACCCCATCCTGACCGTTTTCCAGGATGCCGCCCAAATTGATGTTGGCGAAATCCGTATAAGTGTTGCTTTCCTCGGCGGTCACCCCAATCTTGGGGGGAGCCGGCTGGTTGTGGAACTTCACCCACAGACATTCCAACAATTCCATAGCCTCTTCCCGGCTGAGCTGGTTGGCCTCCACTTCCTTTTGATAAAACGGCAGAAGGTGGCGGTCCAAATGGCCGGGATTAAAAGCATCCCAAGGGTTTAACTCTGTGATCACGCCCAGGTGCACAAACCAATAGGCTTGCAGGGCTTCGCGAAAAGTATCCGGCTTTTTAGCAGGCACCTTGCGGCAGACGCGGGCAATTTCCAGCAGTTCCGCCTTACGTGCGGGGTCGTTTTCGGCTTCTGCCAGAACCATCGCCTTTTCAGCGTGCCGGCGGGCGTAATAGATCATACCCTCAGCGGTGATGCGCATGGCCTTTAATTGTTCCTGTTTGTCAAAGGCATCTGCATCCGTCAGAAAATCCAGCTTTTCCAGGCGTGCATCAATGCGAGCGATAAAATCCAACATGCCAAAGCGATAAATCTTGTCATCCAGGACGGTGTGACCCGGTCCGCGCTGCTCCATGAACTCGGTAAAAACACCGGCGGTATACGCCATCAGCCATTCTTCTTCCATCTCTGCAAAAATGCGCTCGCGGATGGTCTTTCCGCGCCAGAAGGGAGTGATGGTTTCGAGGTAAGTTTTGCGGTTTATGTCCGAGACTTTGAAAAAGATTTTCTCGCGCTGATCCAGAATGTCCAGATCCTGCGCGCTGTGCAGACAGATTTCCGGGAAGGTAGGCGTGGCCATCGGTTCCGGTCCGCGTTCGCCGACAATCAACTCATCCTCTCCCAGATAAATTTCTTTATTCGCCAAAATGAAGGCGTGCAGCAAGGCCCGTTCCACCGGCTTGGATTCATTGCCCCGGTAATATTCCTGATAAAAGCGGGTGCAGAGAGAAGCCCGCTCCGTAGATAAGGTGGGGATGGCTGCCAGGCTCTTCGCGCGCAGGCGTTGAATGCGTTCGTTCATGAAATCAACCTCCGATTTTTACCTGGAAGCCAGCCTTTTGGAAGGCTCCCGCAATGCGTAGGATATCAACCGGTTCACCCGGTTGGATTTGGCTCAAGCGGTAAGGCAACTGCAGCCGCTCATACTTGGCTTGCGCCGTGTGATGATACGGCAGGACGTCAATACGGCGAAAGTGTGTTTGCTCACGGAGAAAAGTGATCATATGCTCAATGTTGCCATCCGAATCATTGATCGTTGGAATCAGCGGAAAGCGGAGTATCAACTTTGCTCCAGCCTGATCCAGCAGCTTCAAATTCTTAAAGATTAGCTCATTGGACACACCGGTATAGGTTTGATGCAATCCAGAGTCCATCAGTTTCAAATCATACAGGATCAAATCGGTCAGCGGCAGGATGTCCAGCAGAACCTTCTCGTCCACAAAACCGCAGGTATCCAGAGCCAGGTGCAGCCCTTTGGCTTTGGCAGCTGCGAAAAATTCCTGCAGGAACGCCGCCTGCATCAGCGGCTCGCCGCCCGAACAGGTCACCCCGCCTCCAGATTCCTCGAAGAAGGAGAGGTCCTTCAAGGCAGTCTCAAGCAATTCCGCCACCGTCACCTGACGGCCAATTTTGTCCCAGGCCGTGGTTGGGCAGACATCCACACACGCCCTGCTCTCCTCACAGACGGTCAAATCCCGCTGGATGAGCGAGCCGTGTTTCGAAAGCGCCTGCGTCGGACAGGCCTGCAGGCAATCCCCGCAGCCCATGCAGCGTTCGTCATGCCAGGCCAACTGCACCGAAGCGCTGATCCCTTCCGGGTTATGACACCAGGCACAAGATAACGGGCAGCCCTTAAAGAACACCGTGGTGCGGATGCCGGGGCCGTCATGGATGGAGAAGGGTTTAAGATCAAAAATCGTAGCTTGCATGGAAGGGGTCTTTTTCCTGTAAGCCAAGTATATTGGAAAAAGCGAAAAAATATCAGGGGAGAAAAATGTTTGTACTAGACACGTCGGTTGTGTCATCGCGAGGGCCTGAAGCTGTTTGCATTGAGACTAACTGTAAGCCCGGCCTGTACCCCAAAGGGGTAGGCGATCTCAAAGCTGACATCGTAATAAAAATAAATTCCCTTACAATCTCCCTCACCTCACCAACCAAACCTTCCCCTTCCCAGCAATCCCCATCTTTAAGGGTTTATAATTAACTCAACGTATATCCATAAAACAATCGATGGTTTGGTCAAAATGACATTCCACTATGAGGGATACCCATGAAACCAAAATCTATCTATCAAAAATTTCTATTCTGCATCCTGCTTTCCGGCCTCGTCCTGAGCGCCTGTGTTCCAACGGCTGCGCCGCAAGGACCCACCCTGACCCCCTATATCCTGGTCGTCACCGCGGAACAGGCTAACATCTCAACCAGTGTTGCCGAGACGGTCTATGCGGAAATCAGCCAAACCGCCCTGGCGCAGCCAAGCGAAACCTCGGTGCCAGCCAGCGCTACACCGCTCTCCAGTATTGCCGTGGCCACAACTACACCCATAAATACCATGACCAGCGCACTGGTCTACGTCACACCAGCAACAGTCCAATGGGTTGCCTCCTCGACACCCGAAAAAACCTCCACACCAGTCAACAAGGATTTTCGATGTGCCATCATTTCCCAAACCATTGCCGACAGTAAAGTCATGTTTCCTGGGGAAAGTTTTGAAGCTGGCTGGACAGTGGAAAATCGAGGCAATGCTTACTGGAATGCTGCCGGCTTGGATATTGTGTATGTCGCCGGTTCAGAAATGCAAAAAGGGGACAATTTTATCGATTTGCCGCAAAGTGTACCGCCAACTGGAAATTTTTCATTCTCCATCTCAATGGAGGCGCCAGGGTCCGCAGGAACGTACCAGGCAACCTGGATGTTATCCGGAGATCCCGGATCGTTTTGCCCCATGACCGTACGCATTCAGGTCAAGTAACAAGAAGGATGTTTGATGATTATCCGGGGTAGGTTTTAAAAGGGTTTGATATCAGAAATCCCTTTCTAAACCTACCCCTTACATTTGCTGAATTACAACTTTCCCGCCTTCTCAATCAAAAAAACCACATCCCCCCGTGTGACGTCCTGGTCAAATCTGCCTTCCACCCAAAACGGACCATCGTCCGAAATCACCGCCTGACAGCGCTGATACGCCGCGGGGAATAACACCGCGTCCTGCATGTCCGTCTGGTCTTCCAAGGTGACGAAGGCCATCATCTCTTTTTTCTGCGAGCGAATACGGCGCCAGGTTTGACGCATTACCGCCAGACGGATTTTTTCCGCCGGACTGCTCTTTGCACTGCGGATGCTCATACAGCCCAAACGGGCGGCCTGCTCCTCCACCATGGTCAAGGGATGGCAAAGCATATTGATGCCCAATAGTTTCTGCTGGGCATCGATTTTCTGTTGAATCGTCCAATCCGGCAAATCGCTCTTTTGATCCAGCGCCAGGGAGTATTGTTGACGCCGGTTGGATTGGCTCTCTGACTGATGCAGCAAGGTCGGAATATTGCCAAACAGGGTCAACGCTCCCACCTGGATCAGGTTTTCTAGTTCCTGACGCGCCGGATTGACCTGCATCAGGAAATGATCAAAACTGGAAAACGGCCGAAGCTCCAGAATGCGTTCAATGGTTTTGCCAGATAAGCGCTGTATTTGGTTAAACCCCATATACAGCGTAGGAACACCCTGCGGGAAGCGGGTGCCGAACTCGGGCTCCGAGGCATGCAGACTGGGACCAAAAATGGGAATCCCTTTGCGGCGGGCTTCATTGACATACACCTGCTGAGCATAATAACCGCCCCAGTTTGCCAGTACCGCGCACAAAAATTCAGCAGGATGATGCGCCTTGCACCAGGCGGACCACCAGGCCACTCTGGCGTACGAAGCGGCATGCGCCTTGGGAAAGCCGTACCCCGCAAACGCGCTCATCATCTGCCAGATGGATTCAGCCGTCTCCAGCGACATCTGATGCCGCTGGGCTACCCCCAGAATAAATTTTTCCTTCAGGGTTTGCATTTCTTTACCGGGGTCAAAATGGCTCATCGCCCGACGTAAAATATCTGCTTCAGACAGGCTCAACCCGCCGATATCATGCGCAATGCGCAGCACCTGTTCCTGATACAGAATCACCCCATAACTATCCGCAAGGATTTCGCTGAGCGCCGGATGCAAATCAACCACCGCTTCCAGACCCCGGTAGCGGCGGATGAAACTTTGATGCAAGCCGCCCTGCAGCGGACCAGGGCGGTACAGCGCCAGTGCCTGCATGACGCCTTTAATGCTCTTACAGCCAATTTCTTTCAAGGTGGAACGCATGCCCGGGCTTTCTATTTGAAAACAGCCGATGGTATCCCCGGCGTGAACAATCGCCTCGGTGGCTTCATCCTCCAGGGGAATGGCATCCAACACAGCCAGCGGTGTATCAAATTCAAGCCGGCGCCAGGTATACAATTGAGCGGCCACATCACTCAGCACAGTCAAACCGCGGATGCCGAGCATATCCATTTTTACCAGGCCCATGGCTTCCACATCATGATGGTCAAACTGGGTGATGGTGATATTTTTGCTGCCGGAAGGCTGCACAGGGATGCGTTCCGCCACCGGGAAGGGAGTAATCACCACGCCGCCGGCGTGCTGGGACAAGTGATCCGGCAAGTCGACAAGTTGCATCGCCTGACGGAAGATCTTCTGCTCCAGCGGGTCGCGGGTCTGCTGAATGGCCTCCGCGAAGGATTTCTTCCACGAGCCGGATTGTCCGCTGAGATGGGCCATAAAGCGGTGAGGGAAGCGTTTGCTTAGCGCACGGATTCGCTCGGGGGGGAAGCCAAAGGCTTTGGCAACGCTGCCCACCGCGGAGCGCGGCTGCAGGCGGTTTACTGTGCCCACCACAGCCACATAGTCCGCTCCGTAAGTGTCAAATAAATAGGCAATCAGTTTTTCCCGTCCGCGGGAACAAATATCGGTATCAATATCCGGCGGTGAGGAGCGTTCCGGATTGAGAAAACGCTCAAAATATAAGGACTCTTTGATCGGATCCGGCGAGGTAATATCCAGACAATGCGCCACCAGGGAGGAAGCAGCGGACCCCCGGGAAGAAGTCACGATGCCTTCTTTGCGGGCATATTGTAAAAATTCCTGCACGATCAAGAAAATACTTTCGTATCCTTTTTGTTGAATCACGTCCAGTTCATAATCCAGGCGCTGTTGAATCGCCGGTGGAATATTGCCATATTTCTTAAGCAAGCCCTGCTGAGCTTTTTCCTTCAAAACCATCTGTGGCGTTTTGCCTTCCGGCAGATGTGGGCTTGGAAAATAGGTTTGTCTGTTTAATAGTTCAAAGGTACAGGATTGGCAAACGCGCTGCCAGTTTTCCAGCGCTTCGGGGATGGCCGCAAAGCGCGCCTGATATTTCTCCAGCGGTAAGAGGACCATGTCCTGCTCCCGCAGCAGACTGGAAGGGATCAGGTTGACATCCGTATTCAAGCGGATGGCATGCAGGGTGCGCAGCAAATCCGTCTGATCCGGCTGCAGCACACGCTGGACATGCGCCGCCAGCAGCGGGATGCCCTGCTGCCTGGCGAAGGAAATCTGCTGCTCGAAAACATCCTCGGCATACGGGGCTTGATGATTCAATTCAAAATAAAGGGCATCCCCAAAGGTATCCTGCAAGCTTTGCAGCAGACTTTTGGCTGCGGCAGTGTTCCCATCCCGCAGCAAGGGATAAAAGGGCCCTTCCATGCCCCCGGTAAGACAAACTACACCCGCGGCGTATTTTATTAGCCAGTTCAGGTTTTTCTCCATCTGCCACTGGGCAGGAACATCCAGTTTGATCCGTGACAAAAGCAGGCACAAATTTTTCCAGCCCTCATCATTTTGAGCCAAAAAAGACAGGTTCCCGGAGGTGACGGGCATTTGCCCAAGCTGGGAAGTACCGCCTTCCTGAGGTACAGGCACAAGACCACCGGAGGGGTTAACCGAAAAAGGGATACTGATCCCAAGGATGGGCTGAATCGCCTGTTCCCTGCAGGTTCGGTAAAATGAAACCGCACCGCTGAGGCTCAATTCATCGGTCAGCACCGCCGCCTGATAACCAGCCTTGGCCACCGCCCCTGCCAATTCCTGTGGGGATACCACAGCCCTTAACAAAGAATGATAGGAATGAAGGCGAGCATAGACGGTCATGGATTTTTTCGATACTCTAACAAGAGTTGGGGTGTAAAATTCGGATGATTATTGCCCGACAAAGAGAGAGGAAATGTTCAGAGAGCAAAGCCGTGCCATCTCCACGGAAATTTCTTCCTGGCGAATCATGATATATTTTTCAATATGTGCTTCCACACTAGGTCGAGGGAAAGTCTCAACACCCAAGCGGAAGTAAAAATCATTACTCATCGGACGAACATTACGAACAATGCCTTCGATACTAAGCGGATGCATATCGGCATCCGATCCGACTGGCAGCATGAAAGCCATTCGTACGGGTTTTCCTTTACCAAAGGCTTTGGGATTAAAATCACGCCGATGAATCGAGAGTCCAATTCCGGTTTTAGAGACCTCGGTGATCTTGATCTCTGCCTTGGTCCCGTTTTCGAGAATCCCTTTGACCGGTTTGTTTGTTTCAACACGTATTTGTTGGCGGCTGTCGATGGTGGTAGGGAAATATTCCAATCCGGTCAGGGAGATTTCTTCCGCAGATAAATCAATCTTTTGGGGGATAGCCTTGATTTTATTAGGAAATTGATCATGCAGCAGAATGGTAGATAACTCCAACTGCAAACATAACCCTTGATACTTCGAAATGCGAAAACGAACTTCACATTCATCAAAGGAAAGTATTTTTCCAATATGGCTGATCGGCAATCCCTGATACATATTCAGGAAGCGGATGTCATTTTCGCCTTGTTGGATGCTATTTAGTTTTTCCAGTATATCTTTCGCGATTATTTTCATTCTTTATTAAGAATAGGAGATTTCCAGGGATTATCCATTAATTTCATAGAAAAAATTATTCTATCGGTTAATATTATATCGTACAAACATAGAAACACTTGAATTGAGGGGGGGGTGAAAAACTGTACATCAAGCCTGACCGAATGGTTCCAATAGTTTTTCCTTAATATAAGCTTGCATTGAAACCTTCAGGGCCTTTCTTAACTCGATTGAATTAAAAAATGATTTCCTACCGATTGAGGGGGGCAACCGGTAGGAAATCAATAATATTGTATCATTGCCATGGCGATGATACAAGCACCTACTGGCATAAATTTTCCATAAATTTTTTCGTTGTTAAACGTCAGTGATCCATTCCACGCAAAAAAACCTCCACGAATCGTATTGGCTGGAAATGGGTTATAGGTATAATGAAAGAAGTATGTGATGAACTCCACAAGAAGATGGCGATTTGACGCTGCTATGCACTATGTCAAACCCCAAACCTGTTATGAACTAAATTCGGAGGTTCCTCCCCATGATACGAATCGTAGGCGACACATTATCCTGCATTGCTCCACCTGAAGCAGCCAAATTAAACCTACCTCTTTTGCCGCAATTGATCATTTTTGGCGAAACAACCTACCGGGATGATTTTGAAATATCCAGCCCTGAATTCTTGGAAAAATTAAAAGCCGCGACGGTTCTGCCAAAAACTGCCGCTCCTCCTCCTCAGTTGTATTTTCCGATTTTCGAAAAAGCCAAACAAAATGGGGATACCCTGATTATTCTTTGCCCTTCAGCCTCCCTCTCCGGCACATATCGCAGCGCCATGGTTGCCGCACAAGATTTTCCGGAGACGGATATTCGCATCCTGGATACCAACTTAATCGCTGCAGGCCTGGGTTCCGTTATTCGTGCTGCTACGCTACGCCGCGATCAAGGTGCCAGTGCGGAGGAAATTTTATCATTCGCCGAAAAGATGGCCGCATCGGAAACGATCTTTATTCTGGTGGACACGCTGGAATATCTGCATAAAGGCGGCCGAATTGGGGGAGCCCAGGCCTTATTTGGCTCCTTACTGCAAATCAAGCCTATCCTGACCATGGAAAAAGGGGTGATCCAACCCGTTGAATCCCAACGGACGAAGAAAACCGCTCTAGCCCGCATTAAAGAGTTGGTAATGGATAGCAAACCGGATCCCAAGACCTGCCATTTATGCGTTCAGCATGGCGGGGCAGAACAGGATGCGGTGGAATTGGCTACCTGGTTCGCGGACCAATTAAAACTGAGTCACATTCCAATCTGCGACCTTCCCCCGGCTGTCCTGGTACATGCCGGTCCTAAAGCCCTTGGGGTTAGTTTTTTTCGCTCTGAAGTGGGTTAACACCAGGTTCCATTAGAATACGTTAGGAAAAAAAAATCAGCAGTGTTCAGTAAATTGAGCTGCTGATTTTTATTATTCGCCCAACCCTTACTCACGGATTCCTTGACCCGAGCAAATTTTCAGATCATTATTGAGGTTCATCCTATACCCATTCGCTCCACGGCTCGGGAAAGAGCCGCAGACAGGGGTTCTAAAGCGTCGCTGCCCACTTTTAGGATGCTATTTCGATAGAACATGGCGTACGCTGGCATGACTGACTTTCCAAACCCCATATTAGAGATCAAGCGATGAATCCAAATCAGATCCTCTTCGAGATAAAGAAGATTCCCAACCGTCATCGCAGCCGTGATCCCGCGCTGCATGAAGTAGTTTGCCATGGCGAAATGTTGGTCCTGCATGGGCATTTGAGCAAGTTCTTTCTGAGTTTCCTGTTCTATCTCAACCCGTAATTGTTGGTATTGGTCCATCATTTGGCCACAGGTCGTATCCAGCGCAGCGCCTTTTTTACGGGAAGCATCACTGAGGTTTTTCTTCATCTGAAGAATCTGTTCAACCCAGGGCTCTTCCAGAAAAACGCCTGGGAAGCGCGTTTGCAATTCGGGATGAATTTCAAAAAAAGTACCGCAGAAAAAAACGGGGAATGGTTTGTTTTGAATAGTTTTTAGTATGGAAAACGCATTGGCTGCTGTGTGTAATTGATTGGCCACTAGGACCAGGGCCGTGGCTTTTGTCTCTGTGATGATATGAACTAAAGGCTCCGCAATCATTTGAGGTCCGGCATTCACCGTTTTCCAGCCTGCCATTTTCGCCAAATACGCCAGATACACCGGACGAAAAGGATCTTCCTCCTCCATCACCGTCGCCAGTACTAGTGTACCAGCCGTTTGGGAAGAGGCGGGGTAGGCGCCCATCAATGAATAGATCTTTCTGGAAGCTGCCTGCCTGGCATAATGCAAATACTGCGAACTTCGCTGCCCGCTTAACCATAAATTTTCCATGGCTTTGACCCCGGCGAAAACCACGTATCGGGAAGCCAGTTGGTGAGAAAAAATGGAAAAAGCTTGATCCAAAATAAAACCAGAAAGCTCATCATCCAACTTGACACAGGCATCCACCCATTGCTGCATCAGGTGATGCATTTCATCGGTTGGTTGATCCCATGGTTCCATGACATGGAAATCATCCCTAGTTTCCTGTCCGCTGCTGGAAGCTTGTTCCTGCCATAAGGACACGGCTTTACTAATCTGCACGCCTTCCTGGATTTTATCGTGCAGCCAGGTTAACACTTGCATATCATGATCAGAATACAGGCGTTGATTGCCATCACTGCGTTGGGGTGTGGGCAAGCCGTAACGTTTTTCCCATGCTCGGATCGTGTCGGCCGTAATCCCTGTCTGACGAACCACCCAACCCAGGTTATATTTCGGTTCCATCATTTCACGTTCATACTTCATGTTTCTTCATTTCCTATCTATAGCATAACATTTATTTCCATGATTTGTCAATGTTTTGTCAATATATTCTTGACTTTTTTTATCCGTATTGGTATTATTGGAATATCAATGAGTTAGTTAACAATAAAGGTGATGTATGGCATTCTATTTAGCTTTTAAAGAAGTTTGGCGGAACAAAGGAAGATTCCTTCTGTTTAGTATGGTGATCGCCCTGATTACTATTCTGGTTTTATTTGTAGGCGGCCTGGCTGAGGGATTATCCTCCGCCAACCGTGAATACCTGGATAAATTGGATGCGGATCTATTACTCTTCCAAAAAAATGTTGAGCTGTCGGCAAACTCCAGCCGCATTGGAAACTCAAAATTAAACGACATTCGCCGTGTCGAGGGTATCAAGGCCATTGGACCGCTTGGCTTCAGCAACGGGACCCTGGTGTTCACTGACGGAAAAGATGACCTTGACGTCTCCTTAATCGGAGTCGACGCCGGAAAACCCGGCTTACCGGCTTCCTTGCAGGGGGAAACCCTGCGCTCAAATCGCGGCAGTGAGATTGTTATTGATGGCAATATTGCCAGCCAACGCAATATCCGTCTCGGAGACACCCTGGTTGTAAAAACAATTCAAGGTCTGGATGAATCCTTTTATAAATTAACCGTGATCGGCATTACCGATACCCAGACGTATTTGTATTCTCCATCCATCTTTTTACCTTATCAAACATGGGAAAAAATTCGACCCCAAAGCAGCAAGGGTGCGGTATTGGTGGAAACAGTCTCCAATGTGGTCGCTATACAACTGGATAACCCGGATGATCTGGCACTGATGCAGGCAAAAATCATGGATCAGGTAGACAGTGTGGAAGTAGTCGACAAAGAAACTGCTATTCGTGCCATTCCCGGGTATCTGGTACAGCAAAATACGTTGACCACTCAACAGAGCTTCTCCCTGCTGATTGGGGTGTTGGTCATTGGCGGATTCTTCCAAATCCAAACCCTGCAGAAAGTGCCCCAAATTGGCGTTCTAAAAGCCATTGGCGCTCAAAACAATACCGTCGCTGCCGCCGTCATTATGCAGATTATTCTGGTCACTACTTTCGGTGTCATTTTAGGTGGTTTTGTTACCTGGCTGTTTTCACTTTTTATTCCGGATACCGTTCCCCTGGTATTGGATGTCCAGATTCTTTGGTTTGACATTCTGGCATTATTAGCGATCGGCCCATTGGGCGGTATGGTTTCTGTCCGGCTGGCTACTCAGGTTGAGCCGCTCCGTGCGCTCGGCCTTTCGAATTGAGGTACATGATGACCCCTGTTATTGAAACAACGCAACTAAGAAAAACATATTCGGTTGGCACGCAAATCGTTCATGCGGTGGATAATGTATCTCTCGCCATACAACCAGGTGAATTCATTGGTTTGGTCGGTCCCAGCGGTTCGGGTAAAACCACCATGCTGGCCATGATGGCGGCTTTATTAAAACCATCCGAAGGATGTGTCTCCATTGATGGATTACAACTTTGCGATATGAATGATCGCGATAGAGTTCTGTTTCGCAGGCAAAAAATAGGATTCACCTTCCAATCTAACAACCTTTTGCCCTATTTATCCGTATTAGAGAATGTATATTTAATGCTACAGTTAAACCAACGCACAACGAAGCAGGATAAGGAGTACGCGGTAGAAATATTGGATCGTCTGGGTATGAAGGATCGCTTGAATAATCTTCCCCGCCAACTTTCCGGCGGACAGCAGCAGCGGGTTTCCATCGCACGATCCTTGATTCACAATCCCAGCGTGGTTCTTGCAGACGAGCCAACCGCAAGCCTGGATACCGAAAGAGCGTTTCAAGTAGTTGAACTGTACGGCAATTTAATTCATGAACAAAACAAGGTCGGTGTGATGGTCACCCATGATCTGCGGATGTGTAAATATGTGGATCGCATGATCCAGATGCGAGATGGTAAAATCGATAGCATTCTGGCAACCAGAGAAGAAATTGATTCTTTTATCTCCTGTGGTTAAAGCACCAACCGGCTCATTTTAGAACGGAGTATTGGTATGAAACATCATCGAATCATTCTTTTTTCAGCGCTTGCAGGGATTTTCCTGCTCCTTTCGGCTTGTACCACTCAATCCACAGCGACAACCACTGAACAACCAACCGCGCAGAGTACTGCCATTGATTTAGATGCCAGTCCGGATATCGGCCCGGAATACATCATCGCTGAAGGAATTGTCCTCCCGGAGCAAAAAGCCATGCTAAGTTTCGTCAACGGCGGCATTGTAAAGGAGATTTATTTCGAAGAGGGTGACAGCCTGAAAAAAGGAGACACCCTTGCCAGTTTATCTGGCTATGAGCAGTTAAATGCGGAAGTTGCCAGTGCGGAACTTGCCTTGCTGGATGCTAAAAACAAGCTGGATACCTTCCTCGAAAACGATGCGATAAATCGTGCGAAAGCAGAACTTAAATTAGCCACGATGAAGCTTGAATTGGAAGATGCCCTAGATAACCGAAAACGAATGGATTTGGCACGCGCCAGTGATACTACCCTTGATGGACTGCGGGCAGATTTTGTTCTGGCTTCAGATGCGCTCAAGGAAAAGGAAGAAGATTACCAGTACTATGCAGATAATAAACCCATGGAAGATCTGGCTCGAGCTCAATCCATGCTGCTATTGACTGAAGCACGAAAAGCGTATGAAAAAGTAGCCAACAATCTAAATTACGCACTAGGTTTTCCCGATGCCGATGAGGTTTCTAAAGCCGATGCTCAAATTAGCCTGGCTAAAGCCAATGTGGACAGAGCTCAGGCAGATTACGATGCCGTTAAAGATGGCGCCGATCCGGATCAATTGGCCTTATTGGAATCAAGCCAAAAAGCAGCAGAAGCCCGTTTGGCATCCGCCAGGAAAAATTTGGAAGATTCCTTCCTTACCGCACCATTTACCAGCCAGCTGGTTTCCTCCAACATGGAAGTCGGTCAGTATATCAATGCCGGCGAAACAGCCGTGTCCGTTGGTAATCTGGATCAATGGGTGATTGAAACCACCGATTTAACCGAATTAGACATCGTGAATGTCCAAGTCGGCGATAAAGTGGGTATCCAATTCGATGCTCTGCCGGATGTAGCTGTTCAGGGAACGGTTCAAAAAGTAAAATTATTTGGAGAAAACATTCAAGGGGATGTAACCTACACCGTCACCGTGCTGCCGGATGAGAAAATCGAAGGTCTGCGCTGGAACATGACCGCCTTTATGAAGTTTTATCGGGAATAGGATTCAATCCAAAATCACAAAGCTGGCCGAAATGGCCAGCTTTTTTTGATTCAAACACAACTACCGGCATTCCCCAAACCAACAGACTGGTGTTGTCCCGCATTTAACCAAGGTAGGGGCATCCGGCGGATGCCCTGTGCCTACATTATTTCTCGCCCAGAAAATACATCCCAACTAAATCATTGTTCCTCAACTCCATTTCATCCAGCCCTGCACCTTTACAAAGGCAGGCAACTCATGCCATAATGGATTGGATTGGAATTCTGCTTTTTGAGGAAATTAGCCCATGTTTGATATTCATCTCCTGCCAATTAACCTGATTGCCGGGAAAGAACAGCCGGACTTGCCAGGCTTTTGGGTTACTCGTGCCCCAAAGCGTTGTGACCGCAGCCGCGCCAAAGATATTGTCATCATGCATTGTGCTTTTAATGGGGACGCCCCCATCAATGAGCAGATCATTGTCCCCTTGCTCGATAAAATGTCCGCCATATATTATCAAACCCACGGCTCCACCACCGCAGCCATGCGCAAGGTTTGTGAAGAACTCAACAATGAATTACTCAAAAAGAACCTGGAGTGGAAAATCGGCGGCTCGCATGCCATCGGTCTATTCACCCTGATGATCCAAAAAGACACCCAGCTCTTCCTGGCACAATCCGGGCCGACGCATACCTATTTCCTCAACCGCACAGAAGTGGTTGAGTATTATCAAGCTGATCAAGCCGGCCAAGGGTTGGGGCTCAGTCGCACCTTCAAACTGGTTTTCTCACAATTTAACCTTCAACCCAACGATATGCTTCTGATCTTGCCCAAGCCGGATAAACGCCTGCAAAGCAAACACTTGCAGGGTTCCTCGCAAACTTCCCTGGAGCAGCTTCGCAAGCGTGTCCTTTCCCTGCCGGATGAGCATCTGGATGCTGCCATTCTGGTCTTTAAAACCGGTACGGGTAAAATCGAACGCATCAAAACCGAAAGCGCTTATGTTCCCAGTGTGGAGGAAGCCATTCGGCCCCCTGTGGAATCCCAGCCGCATCCCATGATCCAAGCCCAGCCCGAAGCCATTCCGCCGGTTGTTTCGCCGCCTGTCCAGGTGGAAGCAGTGCCCAAAGCTTCCGAAGCTCAGCAAACGGAACAAACTACCCCGCCGGACACCCTGCCCGATCAGCAGCAGATGCGAAAAGCCAGTCTGGCTGCCCATTCTGAACCCATCCAGCCCTCGATCTTCAATCGGGAAATTAAAACCAATGGCAACGGGACTTCTCAATCCGTGCAAGAACCCATGCCCATGCAGCGCAGCCAAACCCTGCGGGATCGGAAGGATGTTCTTCCACAAGCCGAGGATATAAAAAGCGCCTTGGCCGTGGTTTATTTTAAAGGCAAAAAGGCTAAAGCCTGGCTGGATGAAAAACTGGGGCCAATGATAGCGCGTTTGCTGCCGGAAAAACTGGATGAAAACGACACCCTCACGCCCACCCGCCTGCTGATGATTGCCATCAGTGTTCCTATACTGATCGCCATCATCGCTTCCACCATCTATTTCCAAATTGGGGAACGGGAGCAGCATCAGTTGTACCTCATGGCAGCTCAAAATTACGCCTCTCAAGCAGCCGCCGCTTCAGATGTCACCCTCCTGCGCAACACCCTGGAACAATCCCTGTTCTGGCTGAATAAATCCGAGGATTACCGCGTGTCGGAGTCTTCTACCGCGCTGCGCACGCAAATTCAATCCAAATTGGATCAGTTGGATAACATCTATCACCTGTCCATGCAGCCTGCCATTCTTAATGGATTGCCCGCCAACGTGGAAATCAGCGAGATCATTCCCAATACCAATGACACCTACTTGCTGGATAAGGCACAAGGAAGGGTCATACGCTTGTTCCTCACCGGTCAGGGATTTGAATTGGATTCCACCTTCAATTGCGGGCCAGGCATCGTGGATGCTGTGATGATCAATAAACTGGTCGATATCGTGGCGGTACCCCCGAATAATCCCTTTAATGCCACCGTGATGGGCATTGATGACACCGGCAATTTACTTTATTGTATTCCCGGAAAATCACCCGTTTCACAAACCTTGATTCAACCGGATAACGGCTGGGGGAATATCTCCGCCATCACCATGAACCTTGGAAACTTATATATCCTGGATACCGCCAATAACGCCGTCTGGCTGTATTATGGCGATAATTTCAGTTACGCTGATCAGGCACGTTTCTTTTTTGACAAAGTGGTTCCGGATATCCGCGACGTGGTCGATATTGCCTTGAACGTCGACGATCTATATTTACTGCATAACACAGGCGGCATGACCACCTGTACTTTCCGGGCTTATTCTCAGGCAGAAACCAAATGTACCGATCCCGCTTTGTATGGAGACATCCGTCCGGGAAAGCCTGCTGAACTGGCTAATTTTGGGGAAGCAAAATTTACAGAAACCTTAACCACTCAGGCGCCGGATGCCTCCCTGTATATGCTGGATCAGAACAAACCTTCGGTTTATCACTTCTCACTGCGCTTGAATTTACAGCGCATCCTGATTCCCAGCGTGATTGAAGGCTATCCTGAGCCCAAAAAGCCCTTAAGCGCATTTGGCATCACCACCAACCGCTTATTGCTCTTGGCCTATGGAAATCAACTGTTTTACACGCAGGTCCCCTGATTGATTAAAAAAAATGGTTGTCCAACAATATTTTCTTCATTGGCCACAACCGCACATCCGATCCATTGATTATTTATAAAACGCCGTAGGGGCAGCTTGCCTGCCCAGGATGAAAGCCGCATTGCACATGTGGTCAGGCGCCCGCGAGGGGAGCCCCTACGATTGGATGAACGACATCAACTGCGTAGGGGTAGGGCTCGCCCCTGCCCGGGATGGAAGCGGCTTTGCACATGCGGTCGGGCACCCGCGAGGGGCACCCCTCCAATTGGATTAAATTATTAACGGCAGGGTCACCTTCCTTTTATGACACCCCTGATTTATTTACTTCAAAATCCAAAGTTCCACATCTTCAAATGAACAGGTAAAGCCGGAAGTTGAACCCGTGCCAATCGCCAAACCCATTTTGCCAAAATCAATATAGGGATCATTAAACATGACCACCTGGATACCATTGATGTAGGAGGTCATCACTTTGTCTTCCACTACCAGCACCATCTCAGCGCCTCCGGTAGTAGTCCCCAAACCACCCCCGGGTACGATTCCGCCTTTCATCTCAATTTCTTCGCTGGCCCGTTTGCGGAAGGTATGCACTTTTTGATCCGGAGAGATATAGGTCACATGGTAATGCTTCGGATCACTCTTGCCATAAATGAAGCCGCAGCCATACCGCGCAGGTTCAATCATATCCTGGGGAGCTGTCCAATAAACTTTTGCGGACAGTACAAAATTGCCGGCTTCTTGTGAGCTTAAGGATTCCCAATAATTCTTCTTGTCCGTCCAGGATTGATCGACAGAGTCCAGCTTAAAATAAGTAGCCTCGTCTGCCCTGACATAAGGCTCAATCTTTGAAAAATCACCGGCAGATACAACTTCCACGGTTGGAGAAACCTCCAGCATAGGCTCCACAGTCGCCTGGGAGGCCTGCAACGCCTCCGCATTGGCCGTTTCCACCGCCTGTGTTGCCGGAGCATCCACGGTGGCTGGGGGTTGAACTGTTGGCGCTGCACTATGTTCCGTGGCAGCACTCAATGTCTCCTGGATGAAAGCATTCTGTGTTTGCTGTATCCCTACTGCGATCCGGGTAGCTTCACTTAAGTTGGCATCTCCGCTGACACCACTGCATGCTACCATCAATAAAATCGCCAACAAAAGGAGAAAAAGAGGTTCTTTCTGTTTCATAGGAGTCCCTGTCTTTTTTTAACAGTATATAAAAAAAACCTGCACTGACTAGCAGTACAGGCATAAAAAATGTGTGATTTCCGTTTCTATTTATTGGAAAAATAGTCGTAGGAGTAATAATAGCCATTGGACGTTTGGAAACGGATGGCAATCTGATCATTATCTTTCAGAGAATCCGGAATGGTAAAGGTTACTTCTTTAGCAGCGCCATCACCTGATTCATAGGTGCCGACTTCCGTACCACCCACGCCCAGTGTCCCAAAATCATTCATTAATACTTTGAAAGTTTGGTTCTTAGGAAAATTGGAGGTTTTTACGGTAACCGATTCGTCCACTTTGACACTGATAATGCTGGTCAATGGAATGCCGGTATAGTTTTTGTCATAGGTATAGGGCCCGCCAGTTCCATAGGTGGTGCTGGTACTGGATGAAGTGCCACCGGTGACATTGTTGAACCAATCATAAGCGTAGTAAAGTTTATCGCTGGTGGTCTCAAAGCGAATTGCCAACTGAGCGTCGCCCTTCAAGCCATCGGGAATATTAAACGTCACTTCCTTGGATTCACCACCGCCGGACTCATAGGTACCCACCTCGGTGCCATTCACACCCAGAGTGCCAAAATGATTGATGCGCACCCTGAAGGTTCGATTTGGGGGAAAGTTGTAGGTCTTAATGGACACGGATTCGCCAGCGACGACACTGACAATGCTGGTCGTCGGATATCCGACATACCAGGCAGGGGTCGTCGTGGATGTTGTGCTTGAACTGCTGCTCGTGGTTGTGCCATCCGCTTTATTGGTGAAAAAATCATAAGCGTAAATGCCTTTGTGAGTGTCCAATCGAATGGATAACATTTTCTCATTCTTTAAGGAATCGGGAATGTTATAGCTAACCTCAAATGACCCACCTTCACCTGAATTGGTCGTAGCAACTTCAATCCCGCCTTTTCCCAAGGTGCCAAACAAGCCAATCGTCACGACAAAATCCATATTTTTAGGGAAATTATGTGTGCGTAGTTTGACTGAAACCCCAGGATCGACACTGAGAATGCTGGTTGTCGGGATGGGCATGGCCGAAACAGGGGTCACAATCCCCATGATCAGAACCATGGTCATTAATATCGTAATTAGCGTTGTCCAGGGAATATTCACCCTGGGAAATTTTTGCATTGCGGAATTTGTTTTCATTTATCCTCCAAAGGATGTTCTCTCTATTCCGAAAACATCCAAACCTGTATCCATAGTATAGCCGAAATTAGCAAAAAAACCATTTGATAATGATTAGTTTTTAGCGAACAATTTCCGGAGAAAGCCAAAATACTTCATCGCCCTTGGAATCACCATTGTTTTGTACTTTTAGGATAATAGCTACCGACTTGCCGTTTAAGGAGCTCAGATCCACATCAATATGGGTGTATTGCCCGTCACTTTTTTCAGCCCAACTGCCTAAACTATGCAAGGTGCTGCTGGAATCCAGGTATTGTAATTCAAAAAGCACATTGCAATCCGGCTGGGAAACCATGCAACCCACCATGCTCCTAAAATGATCCCCATTGGCAATGGCGATCATCGGGAATTGACCCATAACCATGCCGCCGCTGCCGCTGCTGGGGGAAAGTACGATCGTACCCTCGTCATCCTGATAGCCGCCTTCCAATTTTGGACTGTTGGTCTTGCGTACGGAACCATTAATAAAATCCACACTGCTGGCAGAACAGCTGATCTTGCCAGCCGTGGTACTCCATTTTGCCGCACAAACGTTGTAATCGAAATCCAAAGGATGGGCAGCATCCATGGTGTAATTCACCTGGGCAACATTGATTTTCACCCAAAAGGAAACGTCTGCTCGGGCACCCAGACCGAATCGAACGCCATCCGGGCTGCGCAGTTGATAATCACCTTGATAAATACCAGAACCATCCGGCGCTTTGAGGGCAATGGAGATATCGCCTGTCTGCCCTGGAGCCACCGTAAAACCGATGTCCTTGGCAGCCAGACCGTTCATGGCATTCCCGGAGACAAATATCAACTGGGTATTGCTCTGCCAGGTGCACGAACCGTTATTTTTTAGCCGCCAGGTTTTAGTGAATGCCTCTCCCGGGGCAAATTCGCTGCCATCCGGGATGGTAACATCCGAGATAAACTGGGCGCTGTAACATGGCACAGGGGTTGGCGTGCTGTATGCAAGGGTTGAGGTTGGAACAACCAGGCCGCTGGGTTGCGGTGTAGCTGTGCTGGGAACGATGACAGTTGAGGACTGAGCCGTCAATTGTTGAACCAAACTATCAATTACAATCTGAGTCAACTGCACCGATGCAGTTTCGGCTGCCGAAGTCATAATGAGCTGCATATCGCCGGATTCACCAGGCTGTTCCGCTTTGGGAAAATTACAACCAGAAAGCATAAAAAGGATACTGGCTATGGTTAATAATTGAATCAAAATCTTGCGGTATTGTCTGTTCATACCACCTCCATATCTTTATATATAACGTAAAAGTAAAGGGTAAAGTTCCGCGGTGCCAATCCTTTATAATTTTCGTTATAATAGAATTGCGTACAGGTTTGAACCACCCTGGTACCGAGGAATAAACGATGAAAAAATTCTCCATCCTAACCATTGGATATATTCTTTCCATAATTCTAACCCTAGGAGCTGTTTCTTTCCAGCCGATAACCGGCCAAACGGAGACCACGCCATTAGCCATTCAGCTTACCTCCTCCGGACCTATTACTCCCATTCTGTCTGAATATTTAGCCCGAGGCATTGATGCAGCTAAAGCCAATGGTGCAAACGTGATTGTTCTTGAATTGGACACTCCCGGCGGGGGCATTGATTTGATGAGCAAAATTGTTCAGCAGATACGTACCAGTGAAATTCCCATCATTGTGTATGTATCCCCGCAAAACGCAATGGCCGGCAGCGCCGGTACGCTGATCACTCTGGCAGGGCACCTTTCGGCCATGGCACCGGAAACAACCATTGGAGCCGCAAGTCCGGTGGGTTCTCAGGGAGAGGATATCGGTGCAACCCTGGAGAGTAAGATCAAGGAGGCACTGCGGGCTCAGGTGCGTGCCATTGCAAGCAGCCGCTCCCCCGAAGCCATCGCCTTGGCAGAAGATACCATTGAAAATGCCACCGCCGTTACTGTTGAGGAAGCGCTGGCCATAGGACTGGTGGATTACAAAGCCGTGGATATAGTTGATTTATTGAAACAAGTGGACGGCCGAACGGTGTTGGTCAATGATAAGCCTGTCACATTGGATACACATCAAGCCCGCGTTCAAGTTATGGAAAACACTTTGATCGAGGAACTCTTACTGCTGTTAGTGAACCCCAATTTGGTATTTATTTTACTGGCATTGGGTGTTCAGGCAATCTTGATTGAGATCTCCTCGCCGGGCGGTTGGGTGGCTGGATTTGTAGGGGTCATTTGCCTGTCTCTGGCAACCTACGGATTGGGTATTTTGCCCGTCAATTGGTTCGGCGCCTTATTTCTTCTCCTGGCCTTCGTTTTGTTCATTTTGGACATAAAAGCCCCCACCCACGGGGCTCTAACGACTGCCGGGACGATTAGTTTTATTTCCGGCGCATTAATCTTGTTCAACACCACCCGTTGGCCAGGATTTCCCCAGGTCAACGTCTTCTTGGTCGTGGGGATGGGGTTGGCATTTGCAGCATTCTTTCTCTTCCTTCTTTCTTTTGCATTACGTGCCCAAAAAAGCCCCCTATTATTTGGCCCGGAATCCTTACCCGGAAAAAGCGGTTGGGCAGAAACGGATATTCTGAAAGCAGGCATGGTACGTATTGACGGCGAATTATGGCAGGCCAAACGAGCGGCTGATTCGGCAATCATCCAGTCAGGCGATGAAGTATTGGTTCAGACAAGGGATGGATTACATTTGGTGGTTGGTAAAAAAAACCAGGGTTCACAACAGTAGAGGCAAACGCCTGTATCGAGTCAATCGAGATGGCCATTCGCCCCCTGCACATCAATTTTAGAAATATATACCAAATCATTCAAGTTTTTCGATTTACTTGCAATCCTTCATCTAGCACATAAACCAGTAAATATAGGGGTAGGTTTTATAAGCCGAGTTCATCATACTTGCTTTCAAAAACCTACCCCTACAGGCATTAACGGAAAACTATGTTTGTTTTGGTTCTATTTGATGGATTTCCAGAATCCACGCCGAATCGGACGAACCTCTTCAGCCGTGATAAAAGCCGTATCATCCACTTCTTTAACCAGGTTCTCAATCAAGGCTAATTGTTTTCGCAGCACATCGCAATTTAAAACCGCCACCATGCCGTCCTTGCCGCGGGCAGCAATTTCTGTCACTGCAAAGCCGCTCGTTCTCAGCGATTCAGCCAATAAGCTCCCTAATTTGGTGGAGATGATGGTAAGTTTCAGATGCCCCAGCGCTAATTTATCTTCCAACCACATGCCCAATACGTTCCCAGTTGCATAACCGGACGAGTACATTAAAATGATGATTGGATTTTTTAGATCAGAAAGAACTGAACTGATGACCACGATGTAGTTCAAAGAGACCAAAAAAGCGCAAATCCAGGCTAAGGTTCGTTTTCCACGCATCATAAATAGAATTCGAACGGTGTCAATCGCGTTGTTCGCCACTCGCAGAAAAAATATACCAAACCCTATGAGCCAGGCATCCCAGCTTAATAAAACCGACCAATCAATATGAAGAAAATTTTCCATGAAAGGATTTCCTTTATTCGCCTGCCGGTTTATATAAATCTTGAATATATTCGCGCAGCATTCTGCGCATACTGAATTGAGGCGCCAGGGTGCGAATACAATATTTCATTTTGGCTACCCATTCTACAGGTACATTCTCTGCATTGCGGCTGCCGTAGTACAAGGGAATAATCTCGGTCTCCAAAATACGATATAAAGAATTTGCATCATGATGATTCTGCTGGGAGGGTTCTTGTAAATCGGTTTCGTCCCCAACGACCCAGCCATTTTTACCGTCATAGGCCTCATGCCACCAGCCGTCCAGCACGGAGAAATTCAAGACACCATTCAAAGCAGCCTTCATACCGGAAGTTCCTGAGGCTTCATTGGGACGTAGCGGCGTATTCAACCAGACATCCACACCCTGCACCATATAACGCGCAATTTTGATGTCATAATCTTCCAGGAAAATCAAGCGTCCACCTGTTCGTGGATCTTTGATCATGCGGTACAGATTTTGAATTAATAATTTTCCGGGTTCATCCGCCGGGTGCGCTTTGCCAGCGAAAACAAATTGAACCGGTCTTTCTGTAGAATTAATAATCGCCAGCAAGCGGTCCAGATCATCCAAGATTAAATTGGCCCTCTTGTAAGTGGCAAAGCGGCGGGCGAAGCCAATCGTCAGCACATTGGATTCCATCAATACCCCGCTGGCCACCACCTGTGAGGGTTGAATTTTTCCACTGAGCCATTTTTTACGAGCCCGTTGGTTGGCAAAATGCACCAGGCGGCGTTTCAAAAACTGGCGTACTGCCCATAATTCTCCATCCGGAATCGCTTCAATTTTCGCCCAGGTTTCGGGCAGGTCCACATTTTCCAGCCAATCCTCACCCAGATAGCGGTTATATAAATTCTTGTATTTGGCGGATAGCCAGGTGCCGGTGTGTACGCCGTTGGTCACATGCCCAATCGGGACATGATCTTCACTCAGTTCCGGCCAGAGACCATTCCACATTTTACGAGAAACCTGGCCATGTAATTTAGAAACTGCATTGCGTTGATTGGATAAATCTAAAGCCAACACCGGCATACTGAAAGTATCCCCCCAGGACTGTGTATTATGGGCCATTTGAATAAACTCATCTCTGGATAAATTCAATTGCGGCCAAACTCTGGAGAAATACTTGTCAATCAACCATAAGGGAAATTCATCATTCCCGGCAGGAACAGGTGTGTGCGTGGTAAAGACATTATTTTTCTTTACTTTTTCCTTGGCCTCTTCCAGGGAAAGACCGGCCTTTACATATTCAAGCAACCGTTCAATGGTTAAGAAAGCAGAATGCCCCTCATTCATGTGCCAGACAGCGGGTTCGTAACCCAACTTTCGCAGTGCACGCACACCGCCCATACCTAGTAAAATTTCCTGGGATATGCGGATATCGGAATCATTGCTGTACAATTTGGCCGTCAACTGCCGATCCGCCTCGCCATTTTCAGGTAAATTGGTATCCAATAAATACAGAGGGATTCGGCCAACCGTCATCTGCCAAACTTTCGCTGCCACCAACCTGCCTGGTAGATCCACTTGAATTTTTAGCGGTTCGCCATCTCCATCAAAAACGGTTAGAAGAGGCAGTTTTTTAAAATCCAATACATAATTGTCCGTTTCCTGCCAGCCGTCTTCTGTCAACCGTTGGGAGAAATAACCCTGATTGTAAATAAAGCCCACTGCCACCAAAGGCATCCCCATATCACTGGCTTCCTTCAGGTGATCTCCGGATAGAATACCCAATCCGCCGGCATACACAGGCAGAGATTCGTGTAAGCCAAATTCAAACGAAAAATAAGCAATTTGTTTTTTAAGCATCTCAGGATAGTGTTTGGCATAATACGGTTTGGTCTCCCCCAGATAAGCATCGAAGGATTCCATCACTTTCTGGTACATGCCCAAATAATTCGTATCATTGGCTTGAGCAGTCAGATGGGCATAGCTCACTTGCTGTAAAAATGTGATCGGATTGTGATTCACATCATCCCACAAAATCCTGTCCACCTGAGCAAACAAATCCTGTGCCTGGTGATTCCATACCCACCAGATATTGAACGCAAGTTCTCCTAACCGCTCAAGAGATTTTGGCAAATTGAATTGCGGTCGTTTTTCAACTTGAATATTTTTCATTAAATTAATCCTTTTTCTTTCTTGAATAAATTTTGATGAGTTATTGGACTCATATTGTACAATTATTATCACAGTTTCTGAATAATTTTTAGGTTAATTAACCTGGGCAATTGTTAGAAAGCATACCAGACTTTAACATTACCGCGCTATCACGACTTAATCAATCCAATTAATGCAACAACTATGACAAGTGCACAGGAACGGATCACCCGAATATCACAAATTAATGCTTCGGTTCCAGAATTGTCACACCGGAAATTGGATAAGCACGGGTCTCGGTGTAATATTCCAGCAACGGAATGGTAATATTTTTCACCCAAGCATTGTTTTCCTCAGAGAAATAGTCCTCAACCTGACTTGTAATCTTTGGAACTTGTTTTTCAATCACAATAATTCCAAAGCGGTGATTCTGTAAATCCTGACGAAAAACCTTGAGATAGGGTTCGTTATTTGAGATGGCCATTTCCATCAACGTTAATAACTCATATTCTGGAACCAGCGGTACATTGATGTCCTCAAACATTAATAATTGGCGTTGGGAAACAAACAACACTTCTTTACCAGCATTGTGCGCGGTTTCTGCAATAGAGAGAATCGATTGCAGCTCTTCACTGCCAACCAGCACATCAACTTTTCCACCCGAAATATTCTGATAAGATCGGTTTATATCCATATGATACATAGCAGGAAGGAGGATTAAACTAATCCATATCCAGTTAGGAAGTTTCTTTTTTACATCCGATGGATTGAGTTGATCATCCGGAAGAGATATCAATTTCCCGGCAATCAGCCAAAGCATAACCAGCCAGGCATCCAAATTATGCAAATTTCCACCACCGCCAATCTTGGTGCTCACCACCAAACCGCCGGCAAACAAAACAAAGTTGATGCCTAAAATAGGCAAACGCTGCCATATGTGAAACTTGGATCTGGAAAATTTTATCGCAAGGAAAACCAGAATTGGCAGAGTCAGAAACAATATGGGCAAGATTATGCCCATTTTACTGGTGGCATTCGGAAATAATCGATACCACAACAGATCGGACGAGAAGCTGGAACCAAAAGATTCAATTTTTTCTTCCCCGGATAAAACCGCATATCCAATTTGTGCTCCCAAGGCGCTGACCAACCCCACCAGAGCGTAGACACTTGGCCAGGTAAAGTAAGCCAGGAATTTTTGTTTTCCAGGAAAGGGTGTATCTAACAGATATAGGGTTATGGCGATCATGGCAGGAACTGGGAACCAGTTCACTCGGCTAATGCCTGCCCATATAGAGGCTAAAACCACAAAGAGGGTGGTTTTCCAGGGTTTATCCTTGTCATAGCCAAGGAAAACAATCCAAACGCATACTAACAAGTGAAAATAAACCGGGCCTTGATACAGAAACAAAAATGACCAGACAACAAATATCCAGGCTTTGAGTCCCTTCAATGGGACTATCCTGCGCAGATAAATCCCAATAGTGATTAAGGGCATGCTGATCCACAGGATTATCTGCCAAATACGGTGAACGATAATGGAATAATCGCCCACAAAAAAGGGGATCGACTGTAGAAGATAACGGCTGGGATGTAAAAATGGCCAGGCCAAGCGCTGCCCGTACAATTGGGTTGAATTAAACAAAGAAGCGTAATAATAACGGCTGGCCTCTGACCAGGCCATTGTAAAGGGCCAGTCGGAAATGCTCTTTCGGAAACTGTAAAGCACAAAAAATAAACTGCAAAGGGAGAAAACAAAAGCCATGCGCACAAGAAAATTGATTTTATGTTTCTGCCCAATAGCCAAAGCACCGATGATGGCGATGAACCAGAGGATATAGATTCGCAAAAATAGTCCCTCGAAGAATTTTCCAAAGAACGAATATACCAACAAAGTATAAACGCCGCTAAGCAGGATCAGAATCCCTCCCTGGATAATCGGGGGTAACTGAATGGATTGCAGCTTCTCTAAACCGTTGTTGACTTTTTTATGCGTTGCGGGAAGGCAATAGAATAGGGTCAGAGTCACCAGCAGAACGATCAGCAGGCTGTCTGCAGCCAACAAGGCTTGCCACTTGAGGGAGGCCTGAATGAAATTTCGTTCAACCATCATATTAAATAAATCGATCCATCCTGCGATGGAGATGATGACCGTGACCAGAAGAAAAGAAAGGGTTTGTGATTTTTGTTTATTCATGGTGTTCTCTAAAGGATAGATTTTATCGCCGGGTAAAAGCATGATCCGGAATGACTTTTGGTAAAAAGAAAGAACCTGGCAGACTGGCAGCCATGGTAAATGATCGAAGCAACAGTGCCATAATCACCGCATGGGAGGTGGAGACCTGGGCAACCGTGACAAACAAAAGAGTCATGGAAATTTCCTGCAAACCATATCCATTGATCGAGATAGGAATCAGGGTGATAAAATAACCGACGCTATATAAACCGCAGATCATCAAAAACGGAACATGCTCCCCCATGGCGTTAAAAATCAGGCTAATCACACCAAACAAGAGCAGCATATGAATAAAGGTCATAGTCAGTGGCATGACCAAAGAAATGGGATGACTTACCCAATCACGAATCTGTAACAGCAATTGTTTGAAGGCCTTAATCATGTTTTTGCATAACGCTGTCAATTTCGCAGGCAGAACAAATGCCAGCAAATTCGTTGAATTGATTCTGGTCTGATTAAATTTCCCTTCCATAAGCATGGGAATAACATTAACCAATCCAAGAGGAAGCACTACAGCCATACCGAACATGCCCACCAAACGATCCATGATCAATGAGCCGGCGCATTTTACTTTTTGATCATCCAGTTGAATGCCGCCCAGATAACGCACCACATCCCCGCCAATAGTGGAAGGCAGGAAATTGGAGGCATAAAACCCTGCAAAAGTTAATTCCACCGCATTGCGAACGGTAATCTTGATCTTATTGGAACGGCATAAAAAGTACCAGCGAAAAGAAACGATAAATCGGGAAATCATAATCATGCCGAAAGCAACCACGAGGGTAATCCAATCAATTTCTTTTAAAGAAGAAAGCAGGTCCTGCCAACCAAATCGAGTCATCAACCAGACAAACAGCAGTGCAGAAATGATTGAACCTGCCAATCGTATCCAGGATGTATTCGACTTTTGCTCAATGGCATCAGATTCAGGATTTTGAGCCATTGATGATTTCCCGAACCGTATAGGTGGTTTTATTTTGTGACTCATGATAAGTTCTAACCAGTAATTCGGCAATTAATCCCATCAAAATGGATTGAAATCCCAGGATGAAGATCATGGTCGCCATCTGGAAAATCGGTGAGCCTAGAACACTGATGTCAAAAAATACGCGTCGGATGAAGAGATAAAGAAGAGCCGCGATACTGATACCCATCATACCAATTCCGGTTCCCCCAAACAGGTAAATGGGTTTGTTGCTGTATTCACTAAGGAATTTAACGGTGAATAAATCCAATAAAACCTTCAGCGTTCGTTCCAGGCCATAATTGGCTTTTCCAAACTTACGGGCATGATGATTCACTTTCACTTCAAGAATCCGGGCACCTACAGTGTTGGCATAGACCGGAATAAAGCGATGCATTTCGCCATACAACCGAAAACCGGTCAATACTTCACGCCGGTAGGCTTTTAAGGTGCAGCCGTAATCGTGCAGGTGCACGCCGGTCACTCTGGAGATCAATCCGTTTGCCATTTTAGAGGGCAGACGTCGGAATAAATTATCCTGCCTTTTAATGCGCCACCCGCTGACCACGTCATAGCCTTCCTCAATCCTGGCGACCAGCATGGGAATGTCGATAGGATCATTCTGCAAATCCGCATCCATCAAGACGATGACATCTCCGTCTGCATGATCAATTCCTGCTGCAATGGCTGCGGTTTGGCCAAAATTTCGCCGCAAGGCAATCACTTGATAGTGAGCAGGATCGACTTTTGCTATTTCACCCATCAATGCCCAACTTTTATCCCGGCTGCCGTCATCCACCAGGATAGCCTGCCAGGTGAAAGTACTGTCTTTCAAGGCGTCGTCCACTGCTTTTTTTAAAAACGGCAGCGTTTCTTCTTCATTATAGACAGGGATGACAATTGATACGTGCATGGGGCTCTCCGAATCTTCTACATTAGTCAAGATAGAAGATATATCCAGAATGAAATATAGTATGCATTATAACATCAGTCAGAATCACAGGCCGTCAGCCGGTAACGGTTTTATTTTGAGCGAGACGGTATTTTTTTATAATGAAGTAGAACACCCTGTCCTACAATCAGAATGGACAACAATACGAAACTTCCCAGGTATATCTTCAAATCCAGGGGGGCGAACCATTGGGTGTATCGTCCAACGTACCAATGAGAGATTAATAGCACAAACGACCAAATGAGGATCACCCACCGCAGCAGCCATCCATTTTTTACCGACCGTGCTGTTTCCCACGCCCAGGAAATAAACAAACTGATCCACGGCATAAAAATCAAGCGATAGCGTGGATTGTCCCATAAATCACCGCCAGCCCGTGCCGAGGAGAGCAAAAGCCAGACGGCCAGGAACATGGCTGTCCACAGCAGCAGCCAGCGTTTTTGGGTATTCTTTTCCAACCCGATGGAGAAAAAACCAAAGACAATTAAAGGCAGGATGAAATACCACCCAGCAGCCCGTAAAATGGCAATGGTTTTCCAAATAACAATGGAAGGATCCGCAATGGCGGCTGGCAGCAGCGGCTGAACCAGGCCGTAGCCTGTCAGGAAAGGTAATTGCCAGCGAGGACCGAGTTCAGAGACAATCTTTTGCACCCATCCGGAATTTTGCACACTCACCGCCAGTTCCCAGGCTGCGGAACTCTTCAGCCAGCCCCAGCTAAACACAGCCATCAGGAGACTGCCGCCAAGTAACACCCCAAGAAAAATGAACTGGGTTTTCTTTTGTTGCGGAGGGAAATGAACCAAAACAAACCAGACCAGTAAAAAGGCCAGAATAAACAGGGTAACCTTTGCAGAAATCAGCAGCATAAAAGCAGCAGAGCCTGCAAAAATTAAAGTGGATTTTATACGATGCTCCCGCCAGGTTTGTACCGCCCAAAAGGCTATTGCGGAAAAAGCCAAAATATACGGCTCCCGCATTTGGGAACTGCTGAAGAGAATACTATCCGGATAGAAGGTGTATACCAGCACTGTCAGGGTGGCAATTTGTTCCGACCAGGTATGCCGCACCGCTTTCCATAAGAATGGAACAGCCAGGGCAGCAAAAAAGGCACTTAGGATGATTAAAAGTGCCGCACGATGTAAATCCGGGCTTAGGCTTCGATAGACAATGGCCCCAATCAGCAGCAAACCGCCGTATTGATCCGTATCAAATCCAACCTGATATACGTCCCACAGTGATTCACGTGAGAGGTTATTTCCCCAGGATTCTTGATCCCGTTCATACGCATCCCGAAATAAATAGCCGGAATTTTGTTGAGGAGTGTCATAGCCGTACTGCGGCAGCCAGGAGGTCAACCCAAGCCCCAGGAACAGGCGTAAAAGAAAGGCCGTAGCCATGATCCAGCCTGCAATTTTGTAGCGGTCTGTCACCCGCCAGGCCATGAACAAAAAGAAAACGCTCAGGAAAACAAGGATAAAGGCTCCAGGTAATCCCTGCCAAAAATGGGTGGGGCCGTATAACCCAGCCGCCAAAGTACCAAGGATCAGTCCGGAGAATAAACAAATTAACAATGGAATATAGGAAAATTTATTTTTCAAGAGAGTCTCCTAATCCGGTACAAAAGTGCCATTAGAATCAGGCTTCTTCAAACCCTTCAAGAGCGGATTTTGTGCGATCCATCCAGGTATAGTTTTGGGATAATTGCCGGGCATGACTGCCCATCTCCTGACATAGGATTGGATCCTCATATAGGGCTTTAAGCTCATCTGCCCAGGCTTGAATATCTTTTGGCGGGCAAAACACGGTATTCTCTTCACTCAGCACTTCCCGTATCACGGGAAGGTCACTGCTCAGGATGGGCCTGCCGGTCGCCAGGTAATCAAACATCTTCATCGGGCTGCAAATATCCGCGGAGTTCCCTCCGCTGCTGCCGGCTATTTGAGCGCCATAAGGCATCAGCAGAACATCCCCGGCTGACTGATAGCGTGGTAATTCTTTTTGTGAAACAAAACCTGTCAGAATCACATTACTGATTCCAGCCACCTGTAGACGCTGCTCCCATTGAAGAACCGCCTCCGGTGTACCGCCAACCCATAAAAATTGTATCTGCGGCAAGCTTTGAGCTAGCCCGAATAACAATTCGATGCCGCGGCCAGCATAAAAATGACCGGTAAAAACGGCAGTAAATTTCTGCGGAATTCGCAGCTCATCCCGGGCTTCACTGGGCGATAACACTTTTTGGTACTGACGCATGTCAATCGCATTAGGCGCGATTTGGATGAAATTTCCATCCAGGGCAATCGCTTGCTCTTCTTCCAGCGCCGTCCTTAAAGCTTTTGTGATTAGCAACAGGCGTTTTTTGCCTTTATGTTTGACGAAATAGTGAAAAGCGCGTTTCCCCACTGTCCCCGTCGTCCGGTCATGCAATTCCAGCACTACGGGCAAGCCAAAGAGCAGACCTAAAACGGCTGTCTGAAGCGTCCAGGTATAAAGCAGATCCGGCTTCCACAGCATCACTTGCAGGAAAGACTGGGATAGAAAATCATAGCGTTTCCATTTTCGCCGCGAAGGCACCCAGGATAATTCAGGGATTTGTTCCAATCCGTAGTATTTCTTCAGTTCATCCGGCTCATAAACCGAGTCTCCAGGAGACCACAATCGAACCTGGTGATCCAGGGCCAATAAACTATCCATCACTTTCATCACCTGGATGGCATTAGCTTTGCTGGATGGAATATCCGATGTACAAACACTGGCTATTTTCACGGCATACTCCCGGATTGAATGGGTGCAGCCAGAGCGTCTTGATTTTGCGCACTGCGCATCAAGCCAAACCCACGCATGGCGATGATGCCAATGGAAAAGACAAAATATCCGGTCATCAACCAGGCCATGCCATAAACTCCATAGATTGGAACGAGCAGGAACATTAAAATGATTTTGGCGGCGCCGAACACAAAGGTCACCAGCAGCGGGTAATTAGGTTTACTGAAAGCCAGCATCAGGGGACGATTCCAGAACAAGATATTGGCCACCCCATAACCCATCATAAGAATCAGAATCACCTCAAAAGAGGGTAAATACACACCATTCTTAATGAGGGACAGCCCCCAGCGTCCGGCGACCAGTACCCCAATCGCGCAGGCACCCGTCCAAACTGCTGCAATGCTGGAAGTTCGGGTTAATAATTTTCGTAAAATCCCCCATTGTCTGCGGGCGATACTTTTACTGATTTCAGGGAAGGTCGTTGAGATAAAGGGAGTGATTGGCATCAGTAACACATTCATCATACCGGCAGCGAACTTGTAATAGCCAGCAGCGGCAGGTGTCAGGAAATAGCCAACCCACAATATGTCCGAATCCCGAATGATTAAATTAATCGTGCCGCTTAAATTTGTGCTGATGGCAAAACGAGCCATGGACCATGGTTTTTCGATCAGGCGCAAAGAGGCACGCCACCAATCTTCTCCAAAGATGGTTTTCATCTTGGACATTGCAATCAGAAATATACCCAATCCATTAATAGCCTTTCCAACTAGATAGGCGATCATGACATCAAAAACAGAACCATGGCGTAGAAATACGATGACGATCAGTAAAGCCGTGGCGATACTCTGGATTAAATTGATAATCGCCTGACTGCGATAGTGGTTTCCCAATTGCAGAATCGCCGTGCTGGTTTCATTAACCAAATTAAATAATAAAGATATTCCATAGATGGCAATCCATCCAATTACGCTGGAATCTTTGATAATCCATTTAGCCGCCAATGGCGCTGTGAGAACGAGAATACCATATGCCAGGATGGTGGTGAGGGCTTCACTGAGCAAGGCCACTTTCACGATGGCAGCAGCACGTTGACGATTCCCTAAAGCCAAATCCTCACCGCCAAACTTTACCACCAACTCGCCCATTCTAAAGGAAAAGAAACGGTTCAGACTGGAGGCCAGCATAATGACCATACCCAAAGTACCGTATCCCGCCGGGCCAAGGAAAATAGCCGCCAGAATCCCCTGAGCGGACCCTAAAACCATGGCGATGGTATTACTGCTGAAGAGGTACCCTGTATTGCGAATTACTTTTTGCATCAGGACATCCGCTTTCCAGGATTGGATCAGTTTTTGCACAAAGTTCATCGTGTGATAACCTGTTTGACCCAATCTCTTTGCTCAAGATACCAGGATACTAAATTTTGGATGCCTTCTTTTAATTCCACTCTGGGTTCCCATCCTAAGAGTTGGCGGGCTTTCGTTACATCGGCACAATTTGCCAGCATATCCGCCGGATGGAAAGGATGATATTCAATCTTAGCTTTCTTTCCCAATAACTCTTCCATATGGACAATGAGCTGATTGATACTGATGGTTTCATGGCCGCCTAAATTAATCACTTCATAGCCAACTGGTTTCAATGCCTGGATGGTTCCGCGGGCAATGTCATCCACATAAGTGAACCCACGAGTTTGTTCTCCATCCCCGTTGACCATTAACGGCTTCTCTTCCGAGATCCATTGAGCAAAGCGAAACATCACCATGTCCGGCCGGCCCGCCGGCCCGTAGACGGTAAAATAGCGTACAATGCTGACATCCAAACCATTTAGGTAATGGTAGGCATGGCACATGGCTTCAGCCCCTTTCTTGCTGGCTGAATAAGGCTGCAGAGGATAATCACTGGAAGCGGTCTCCGGCGTCGGCATGGGGGCATTTTGTCCATAAATACTGGAGGTAGAGGCCAGTAGGAATTTCGGAACAGCATGGCGTTTGCACAACTCAAGCAGATTTAAGGTGCCGGTGGTGTTGGTTTGCAAATACAACCAGGGGTCTTCCACACTTTGGCGTACGCCTGCCCGGGCAGCCAGATTGATCACCGCATCAAAACCGCCTACCTTCTTAAAAACACCTTCCAGCGCAGGAAAATCGCAAATATCAATTTCCTGAAAGTTATAATTCTTAAAATCTTTCAGGCGATTCAGCCGATATTCCTTTAGCCGTAAATCGTAGGCATCGTTCATATTATCCACGCCAACTACAGTATGGCCGGCTGATAACAATTGCTCGCTTACTTTTGCACCGATAAAACCGGATGAACCGGTAACCAGATATGTACCCATTAGAGTTTTATCACTTTTGGATTATTCTTTGCCAATTTTCCAAAGGCATTGCGCGTATCAATGATCAACTTAGCATCATCCAGAATCATTTTATAATCCAACTGACTGTGATTGGTGATAACCACCACACAATCTACAGCATTTACTTCCCTCATAAAATCGGCAACGGATTCCAACTGCCAATCATCGTGTTTAACCACCGGCACGAATGGGTCAAAAAAGCTGACATCAGCCCCTTTTTGTTTTAATAATCCAATCACATCCAACGCCGGAGATTCGCGCATATCATCAATATCAGGTTTATAGGCCACGCCTACGATCAGGATGCGGCTGCCTTTAATCGGCTTGCCGTGATCGTTCAAACCATCCTGAACCTTGTTCACGACAAAGCGGGGCATACCGGTGTTAATTTCGGAAGCCAACTCAATAAAGCGAGCTGTGTAATTCAGCGAGCGTAGTTTCCAGGATAAATAAAGGGGATCAATGGGGATGCAGTGTCCTCCCAATCCCGGACCAGGGGTAAACTTCATAAAGCCAAAAGGTTTGGTCGCTGCAGCATCAATCACTTCCCAAACATCCACGCCCAGACGATCACACATGATAGCCAGTTCATTCACTAGGCCAATATTAATCATTCGAAATGTGTTTTCCAGCAATTTAGCCATCTCGGCCACTTCAGTGGAGGAGACTGAGACTACCGTATCCAACGCTTTGGAATACAAAGCCGAAGATACTTCACTGCAGGATTCAGTAATCCCGCCAATTACTTTTGGGGTGTTTTTCGTGGTCCAATCTTCCCGGCCTGGGTCCACCCTTTCCGGTGAAAAAGCCAGGAAAAAGTCCTTACCCACTTCCAACCCGCTGGCTTCCACCAGTTTCGGTAAAACCAACTCGCGTGTGGTTCCAGGATAAGTGGAAGACTCCAACACAACGATCATGCCCTTGTGCAAATAAGGTGCGAGATCCTCCGTTGCGGAAACGATGAAGGATAGATCCGGATCACCTGTCTTGCGCAAAGGTGTGGGGACACAAATACTCACCGCATCCATTTCACGGAGGATGCTGAAATCCGTGGTGGCTCGTAAGGTACCATTGGCCACCAGTTTTTGTATCTTTTCGCTGGGAATATCCTGAATATAACTAATTCCTTTGTTGATTAAATCCACTTTCTCAGTGATGGGATCAATGCCAAGAACTTCAAAACCTGCTTCAGAGAAAACTGTCGCAAATGGCAGGCCAACATAGCCTATCCCAAGGACAGCAATTTTCATATCTTTCTTTTCGATTTTTTCCAATACCATGGCTTTCGTTGTTGCCATTATTTTTTTCTCCTCTGTTCACTTGAGGTTTTTACCCATTCAACTTTTTATTGTACCAAAAAGGCGTCGAATCCGTGAAAATTGGATGACATCGGTCTGACAAAGGTTATCGCATTAATAGGATTATTCAGCATTTAGGACTGTGAAGAGGTTTTTCTTACTAGAAATTTCGGGTTAT
Organism: Leptolinea sp. UBA5203; assembly: GCA_002412765.1. Taxonomy (GTDB): domain Bacteria; phylum Chloroflexota; class Anaerolineae; order Anaerolineales; family Anaerolineaceae; genus UBA5203. Next base: position 72,699 of record DHVR01000045.1, read on the forward strand.
CTAAAATCAGAATGCCTGCCGCACCAAGCAATACGCAAGCTAAGAAGATTAAATTGGAATAGATTGGCACCATGGAGACAGCAATCATTGCCAAACAATCAAAGATCAGCGCAACCAATTGCATACTAAAAACCGCCCGGTTTGAATCAATCCCGCTATTCAACAATCGATGATAGGTATGATCTAGATTGCCTTTATAAAAAGGTAAATGGCGCCGGACACGGGATACAAATACCAAACAGGTATCAAAGATGGGTATCGCAAAAAACAAAATCGGTACAAACCAGGAAGATGCCTGTACATAATAAATTGGGGCATAAATTATAGAACCTGCCGCAAGAATAAATCCAAGCGTTTGGGCCCCCGAATCCCCCAAAAATAATTTAGCCGGGAAAGCATTATAAAAAGAGAGGATCAAAATAATCCCCAAGAAAATTGCCAAAAAATTGGACAGGTCCGTTTGTTTGGACCCAAGTGCTGCAAAGATAAAAAAGCCGCATGCCCATGCACTGATTCCTGAGACCAGTCCATCCATACTATCAATCAAATTAAACGCATTCACGATGCCAATAATCCAAAAAATTGTCAGGAAGTAATCCATCACTTTTGGGAGCAGCAGCCCCAGGTCATTGCCGTTCAAAAGATTAAGATGTTCAACAATATGAATCGATACCCCCATCCATATCATGACAAATGCGGCCAAAACCTGGCCAAGCAGTTTCCAGGGTGCCGAAAGACCTTTGATATCATCCAATAAACCGAAAGCAAATATGATTACAGCCGGGATAAGAATCGAAAGAAATGAACTGGGAATGGATCGGCGAAAAATGAAAAACATAATACTAGCGGACAGGACCAGAGTTAGCCCTCCCGCAATTGGAACCGGGCGACGATGGATTTTATGCTGTGCAGTACCTGGCACATCCATCAAATTTATTTTTCTACAAAATTCAATACACAACTTGCCAATAGGCAAAGATATTAGTAATCCCCAAAAAAGTACCTTAAATTGAAAAATCATCATAAATCCCCAAATTTTGATTTTAGTAAGGTCTCATTTCAAACCAATGGGCTTTTGTTTACCGTTGCATGATAGATGATCACTGTTTGAACTGAGCTAGGTCACCTAAATTTAATTCCAAGTATACATAATTATTCAAATCAGAGAAAGTAAATTAATTGGATAATTTAGACTGTAATTTAATTACACTGATTTCAGAAATGGATAGATTTCTTAAATTCTTCAACATAATGTTCTGCAATCCGAGGCAGCGAAAACCGGTCAATTATTCGCTCGCGCGCTTGCATTCTTATCTGCTGAAATTCGTCATTGGATTTGGTCAACATCTTGATACCGGCAGAAGCGAGCATTTGAGGATTTTTTGGGGGGACGATCAGCCCAGTATCGTCGATCAGAATATGGGCATCTCCGATATCGGTAGCCACACATGGCACTCCACAGGCCATGGCTTCACCAATCACCATCGGAAAAGCTTCTCCATAGGCAGATGAAGATACCAGAATATCCAGCGCCTGGTATACTGGTTCAATTTCTGTTCTTCTCCCTAATAGATGTACCTTATCTACTATTCCTGCCTGCTCCAGCAAATTCATTAACACTGCATTATCTTCCGACAATCCCTGTCCGCATAAGATGAACTCAATATTCTGAATCGCTTGAGTCATGAGCCTTGCAGCTTCAATGAATGTAGGAAAGTCCTTTTGAGGATCATATCGACCAATGATCCCCACCACCCTTGTTGAACGATGGATGCCCAATTCGGTTTTGAATTGATTCCCAGCTTTTTGATCCGGATGAAACAATACCGTATCAAATCCGTTGGGAATGACCACAAATTTATCCCTGCGGTAACCAATCTTTTCATGAATGCTTCGGGAGATCTCAGAACAGCTAATAATGGCCGCAGGTAAAAAAGACAAAACAGCCCCCAATTTCATAATCCAGATGGTCATATTTGAACTTGTTCGAGAATCCAGGGTGGTATTATGAATACTCCAAAGTACTGGAGTGGATCCAGTCAACTTAGCTGCCAGAGTACCGATCAAATTGGCGTGATACATCCAACACAGGACAAGGGTAGGTCTCAAATCGTGCAATTTCTTACACAAGCGAAGAAAACCCGAAAAGTTCAACCGCCCCCGGGAAAAATTTAAATCAATGACTTCGATGCCATCAGCCTGCAGTCGAGGTTTCAACTCACCATCCGAAACAAGGGAAAACACCACAGCATCCACACCCATAGCCTGTTGCTGTTTTACCAGACGAAGCAACATCATCTCGGCCCCCCCAGTGGATAGGCCGGTAATAATATGTGCAATTTTCAAGGCTCATCTCCAACCATGAGTGTTTTGAACAAATCGTAATAGATAACAGCAATTTTTTCAATTGTAAAATCACTGGCTCTATCCTGCAGTAGGCTGCGATCTGCTTTTTGTTTCAGGGAGGCCAGCATCGCTTCAGCTAATCTCTCTGGCTGCTGGATTTCAACTAACCGGCCAAACTTACCGTCCTGCAAGATCTCCCGCGGACCACTGGGGCAATCCGTCGAAACGACAGGCACCCCGCACGCCAGCGACTCCACAATCACATTCCCAAAGCCCTCCGTTAAAGAAGAAACCACGCAAAGATCAGCGGGCGTTAGGGCTTGGAAAATATCCTCTGTAAACCCAGGAAAATCAATATCTTCGGTTAGCCCCAACGCATCCCGCTGGCTTTCCAGTCGTGCCCGCTCAGGGCCTTCACCATAGATGGTCAAGTGACATGCAAGTTGTTTTCGGAGAATGACGAAGGCATCTACCAAGGTCTGGAAATCTTTTTCCTTCACCAACCGTCCTGCCGAGATAATCTGAACTTCACCCTTAACTTTTTTTTTCAAGGGATTTTTTAATTGTTCAAATTTCTGAGTGGAGAGAATGGGGTTCCCTATCGTGGCAATGCAGGAGGGATTAATTTTCAATTCATGGATCAGGTCCTCAGCTACACCATCGGATACGGCTACAATTTTATGTGCAAATTGAAAAAGTAACAAAATTCCATTTCGCAGGATCTTTTCCCGAAAACCGTAATGAATTTGTCTAAATTTTGAACCCATCTGATGAACACTGACCACACATTTTGTTTTTGCCCTGCTCAACAAGATAGCCAATATCGCAATCAGATTGGCATTATCAACAGCTGAAAACAATATATTCGGGCGGTTTGTTCGTAAAAAATGCATCAATGGAAACAATGTAGATGAGACGCGGTTTTGATGTAGATTCACAAAATTGATCCCCTGCGGGATCTGAGTTTTTAATTCGCCACATGCTCTCGCTACGACCAAGTCAATTTGAACTGGATAATCAAGCAACCCGCGAATTAAATTAAGCACCATTCGCTCAGCACCGCCACCAGCCAAAGAGGGTATAAAAAAAGTAATCCGCATACTGTTCATGGACGTCTCATCCAGTTACGCAAAATCAACCCATTTTTCACCATCCCAATTGGCAGGTGATAAAGAAATTGGTAGAAGCGATAGCGAAAATTCCATGGATCCAGGGATTCGGCTTGCTGAATAAGCTCTTTGGCATTTACAATATTCCCATTTAACCAGGCACTTTTTGAAAATCGGGCAGCATAAAATGCCATTGCTTTTTCTTTTATTGGCATTAGGTCTTGTGGGTATAGGGCGGTAATTTTTTCGATCACCGCCAGGTGACTGGCTAAAGCTGTCATGGGGTCAGCTCCAAAGGATAAACTAAAGGTATGTTCGCGATGTTTGGCTAAAACCTCAGCACGATATCCTACCGGATATTGAGCAGCTATTCTCAACCACATTTCCCAGTCCTCCCCAATTCGAAACAGCGGGGATTCATCAAACAAACCACACTGATCAAATATGCTGCGCCGAATCAACGGGGTAGGTGAGGCAATACAATTACCCAGTAGAAGCGATTTCGCAATCCAACCTTCTTTTGCTGGATAAAACAAATCACTGTGCTTGCCAAGGCTGGTGGAATCGCTGTTACAAAAATACAGGCAATCACAATAACACCAATCCACCGTAGTATCTTCCAGGATCCGAATCTGTTTTTCCAGCTTATCTGGGCACCAAAGATCATCGGAATCCACAAAAGCAACGAATTCCCCGATCGCAGCCCGAATGCCGGTATTTCTGGCGGCAGATTGTCCTCCATTTTCCCGATATAGATATTTCACTCGATTGCCAAAATCAGAAAGTATCTGTTTCGTATCATCTGTTGATCCATCATCCACTACAATCAGCTCAAAATCCTGCATGGTTTGCGCCAGCACACTCTCAATTGTTTCCTGGATCGTGTTTTGGCTGTTAAAACATGGGATGATCACACTAACCTTTGGCATGGAACCCTAATCGCATCACTTTAAACAAGGTCTGATAGCGTTGTTGATACGTATGCTCAGCCAGGGCACGTTTTCTGCCCGCCTGGCGTATATTTTCTCCAATCCGGGGATGAATCGCAAAATATCGTATCTTATCCAACAATTCTTCTTTCGAATGATAGGTCAGGATTTCTTTCTCCGGCTCGAACATTTCAGCTAACTCTTCGCTGTATCCGGTGCAGTATAAAGCACCGCACATGGGGGCTTCAAATTCCCGCAAATGCAGATGCCGATGAACAGGTTTTGCCGGATCGTGATCTTCATACACTTCCAGAAATCCTAAACTGATTTTGGAGCGGCTGTACAGGGCAATTAACTCATCATCACAGATTGGTAAATGCAAATTGGATCGATATTTCTGGTTTAATTCTCTATGTTTAAAATAGTTTTCCTGTCGGATTTCTTCAGTTTTTCTGTCTCCAGGCTCGATGGCCAGAATTTTTCGGGTCTGATAGTAGTGCTCTCTGAGGGATGTCTTCCAGGATTGATCCGGGTCCAGAAGCCAATTTGGGCCAAAAACCTGTACGTCGATACGATTCTCCAATAGATGCCGGACATACTCGGCACGTAAAGCGTAGTTGGCACCCACAAAGGAAACATCCACATCGCGGGGAAGGTTCATTGGATAAAAATATTTTGGATTGGAAGCCATTGGCCACCAATAACCGGCGGTGCGGATGCGTTCAAATTTAATACCGGCATCTTTTTCAGCATACAAATTCAAATCGAAGTAAGGCGAAATGTCATCCACCAGGTCAAATTGATGAATGTTATTACAGGAGAAATTCACCATGGGAACGCCATAATGATGAATCTCAGCCAGAAACTCAGGATCAATCATCCCATCCATCAAATACGCAAAGAAAAGATCAATCGGTTTTGCTGCAATAGTTTTTTTGAATGCAATCAGAAGGTCTTCTCCAAAGCTAGTACGCAGCTTAGAATTTTTCTTCTGCATCGCCTTTCTGCCATTTTCGCTCGAAAAAAGGGTTACTTCATGCCCTAATTCTAATAATGGCTCGTACAAATTTCTCCGCCAGGTTTGATTCTGCGGAACAGAGGAATTGGTGCTGTTTTCGAGAACCTGGAAGATATGCATTTATTTTTCCTGGCGATAAGGCTGATACCACAACCAATCCAGGCACAAGTCCTCTACCATCTTTGTCCAGCTCGGAATTTGCCACTGCATAATGGTATTAAATTCCGATCCATCCAGGCTGCGATCGATGACAAAATCATCCTGCGGCTGTAAATCAATGTCCTGCCAGCCTAATCCGGATTTACATAACATCAGTAAATCATATTTGTTAATAGGTTCACTCGCTAAATGAAAAATGCCGCTCAGCTCTGGCTGTTGTAGGATAATTTGTTCCAGCAAGGTTCCCATGGCCTGGGTGGTAAATCCGCTGAATACTGCCTTGCGATAACCCGACACCGATTTTCCCCGCTGGGCTGCAAACCATTCCATTAAACTCAATCGATTTTCCAATTCCCAGCCAACCAAGGAAGTGCGCAAGGTTAACACATCATCTTCATCGACTTCACCAAGCAATTTTGCCATGCCATAGGCATCTACCGGATCCGGTTGGTCCATTTCTGAGTAATGCCCTTTTTTGCCCGAGAAAACACAATCGGTTGATATTTGAATCAAACGGCAGTGATTCTTTTGACACAGGGCTGCTAATTGATGAGGAAAAACGGCATTGATAGAATTGGCAATTTTGCGGCTAGAACTCTCCTGGCGTTGTTTGACAATACCAATAGCATTGATCACAACATCCGGGTTTACTTTTTGTATCACGGATTGTATATCTTCTAATTTTTCGGCCTGAATTTCGCCAAACTGATGGGCTTCATCCAACAAATGAAAGTGCTGATAGGCAAGAGCAGGCTTCAGGTAGGTTGCCCAAACGTCAAAATGGGATGCCCAAGCCCGGCTCAAGCGATGCCCCAACATACCCCCACCACCAAGAATTAAAATTCGCATCTGCCATTCCCCTTAGAATAGATTTAATTTTAATTATATCGTATTTCCATTTTCGTTATTCTTGTTCAGCGCTCAATAAAATTGGAAAGATTGTGGCATAATGAAGTGATCTATACTCATACCTTTTTACTGCATGAATGAGGGCTACATGATCATTGCAGTTATTTCATTGCTCACCACTGCAAGTCTATGTTTTTTATACGGTACGCTGACTATTCAACTCCTGGTTTTTATAACAGGAAAGAAATTTCAGTTGGAAGAAATCGAACCCAGCCATATCTTTTGGCTTGGATTAATTTTAATTTGCTGGATGTTGATGCTCCTGTCTTTTTTTATAAAGATAGGAATGATAGTAACCGTGATCATTGGGAGTGTTGGATTAATAACCCTCTTTATTCAAGCAAAACCTCTTTACCAATATTATAAGAGTATTCAATGGAATCAATTTTCTAATCTACTTACTGTTATGCTAGGAATTTTCTTCTTAATCTTTATCATCCTAAAAACAACGAATCCTGAATATCATTATGATTCGGGATTGTATTACATTCAGAGCATAAAATGGATAGAAAACTATCCCATCGTACCTGGATTAGGCAATTTACACGGCCGTTTTGCATTTAATTCAAATTGGTTTCTTCTTTCAGCATTATTTGGGTTTGGTTCTTTTTTGCCATACAGGGTTTATATACTAAATATTTTTGTCGTTTTACTGACTGGTTTCTTTTTACTCAAAAAAATATCCAGATTGCCCCATGATAAAACGAACTCCTGTATATTTTCGTTGTTGGTTTTTTGCTACTCAATCCGTAATTGCTATATAGCCGCCAATTCGCCTACCACAGACCTACCAGTGCACTTACTCATATGGGTGATACTAGTCCTCCTTTTGGAAAAAAATGAACAATCTACCCTCTCAAATTGGGATATCCGTTCATGGATTATCTTTCTGCTGGTAATCTTTGGAATCACTATTAAAGTATCAACAGTACCCACACTACTCATTCCATTATATATTCTAATTAATTCATCAAGAAAAAACCGCAAAATTTTTTGGCAAGTGTTCCTGATAGGTAGTCTTTTCCTGATACCCTGGTTGATCAGAAATGTCATCCTATCCGGCACCATTCTATACCCGCTTTCATTCCTCTTGCTTCCCTGGTTTGATTGGAATATTCCAGCAATTAATGTACAGGAAATGTCAAAAACGATTCTTAGCTGGGCTATGATTCCATGGGTACCCAAAGAGATTGTGTTAAATTTATCTTTTCTGGATTGGTTTTCTGCATGGTTTCATAATAGATCGGTTAAAGAATTGATTTCCTTGATTGCCTCTAATATTGGAATAAGTCTGTTCTTCTTTATGGATGCCAGATATACAATAAAAAATCGTCATACTCCTTACCAAGATCACTCATTCTGGTTATTTCTGGATGCTTTTTTCATTCTATCGCTATTCTATTGGTTTATTTCAGCTCCAGACCCGCGATTTATCACTGGACTTATTGTGTCCGCCTTTATGTACTTCATCTTGCGAATTTTTAAACCATTATTGACTACCCCCATTCCAGGGAAAATTCTTCAATACATTGCGCTAATTCTTATGCTTTTATTCACGAGTAGATCAATAAATCAACCCTCCTTCAAAACAAACTTTTTATTTCCTGCAAAAGTCCCTATTTTTCAAACAGAATCCACCCTAATCAGTCCAGGTCTACTAATTTATATGCCCATTGACGGAGATCAATGTTGGGATGCCCCATTGCCTTGCTCCAAATCGCCTTATCCCGGTTTGGTATTGCGCGGGAATACCCTGGCTGAAGGATTTAAGATATCCCCGTCAAATTAATATTTTCACAAAAGAAAAATAGAGAATTTTCCAAAGATACTCAAATCCAAAATAAATCCACAATTCATACTTTTAGTTATTATTTTTCTGCTCTAGCCCATAAATTCAAACCAAGTTCAAAAATCCCAAACTGAACTTTCATTAAATCAAAACCAGCCTTTCCCATATACCAACCCAACAATGGCAAAGTATATGCAAAGGCATGCTCATCAATTTCTTCCTTACTTACCAGACCTAATCTTGCCATACTCTTCAATAATCCATCGGTCCAGGAAGCTGGTGTCGTCATGATAAATACCCCACCCGGCACAAGCACACGATAGATTTCTTTTACCAGCAGACTTAGTTTACCCGGATCCAGATGCTCAACCACAGCCAACATGGTTACAACCTGAAAGCTTTCTTCCTGAAAAGATAAATGAGGGGCACTATTCAAATCAAGAATGTGCCAATCAATATCCGATGGACAGGAAACTCCATCCTGCTGATCAATTGCTACTTTTTCATGAAAAAAAGTATGGGATAAAAAATACGGGTACGCGCCACAACCGATATCCAGAATTCGTCCGGTTCGCAAATCATCCGGAATCAGCTGATTAGCTTTTCTTGCCCGCATGCCGGCCAAAAAACTTTCCAACAAACCTTTACCGCGTGTGAAATCACTTTCTTTTTTCTGCATTGTATCCCCAAATTTTCCAGTTAGTTGATAAGATTATAATTCAAATGCTTTATAAACAGTCAAATTATTGTGCACGGTTTAAATCACCTTTCAGGTACTATTTGCATATTTTTTATCCACATTTTATGCAGAAAATAACCATTCAGCCAATAATAAGAATATAACAAAATGATTGGTCGATTGATCCAACAAGTAATATTAATAAAGCATTAGACTTTCCAAATTGTTGGGTGTTCGTAGGGTCAGCGTAGGGTAAGCGTCAAGTAGAACCTTTCAAGATCAATTATTATTGTTTTATAAAACAAATGACTTCTTTTCTTCTTCTCCTCCTTAGATGAGAGCCAGGGTCGGCGTCCCTGGCTCTCAGTACTTAAGCAGGAACTCCCTTTTTTTTCATCTGTGATAAACTTACATCAACTTCAACCCAACTTTTGGGAGGATTTTTCCATGAGCGAAATCACCTATTATCCGGTGAAAATTGCCGGTATCCAACGCAAGCTGCGCTTGTTTCAAGTCAAACCCGGATTGAAAATTGCCATCCTTAATATTCTTGGGGATACTGAACTGGTCGAAGCTGCGGCTGCTGCTCTGGTCATAAAAACCAGTCATCTCTCCTTTGATGTCATCGTGACTGCCGAATCAAAAAGTATCCCGCTGGCCTATGCCTTTTCCGTGAAATCCGGCGTGCCTTATGTGGTTTTGCGCAAGGACTATAAACCCTATATGGGCAATGCCCTGCAAGCTGAAACCCTTTCCATTACTACCGGCAAACCCCAGACCTTGTTCCTGGACGAGAAAGATCTTGCCCTTGTCAAGAACAAGAACATCCTAATCATAGATGATGTCATCAGCACAGGCTCCACCTTGGAAGGGATGAAAACCATCATCGAATTGGCTGGGGGAACCATCGTTGCTCAAGCAGCCATTTTTACTGAAGGCGATCAAGCAGAATGGGCAGACATCATCGCACTGGGGCACTTACCCCTTTTCTTTGAATAGAAGACCATCCGAACCTTCAAATAAATACTGCCCCGGAAATGGGGCAGTTTGCTTATTGGGACAGAATTCTGATGCTAAATATTGAAGTAAGGTCAGGTTATTCTTTGATCATCTCTACAATCTCAGCCAATACCTGATCGGCTTCAGCAATCGGCAGCATCATCCAATCGTGCTGCATTCCCTCATAGGCATGCAGGGTCACACCCATGTTCTTATTTTTCTCGGAAAAGTCGCGGCAGTCCGGGTAAAAGAGTTCATGCGTTCCAACATAAATGTCAATTTCAGGTTGACCAGTCATATCTCCGTACATGGGAGATACCCAGGGATGGGTTCCAGGTAAATTTCCACAATAATAAGATCCCTGAACTCTTAGCCCCTCAACATCCAGTGATAAATCCAGCTCTTCAAAATCAGCAATATCCGGATTAGCCATGGCAATATCCAGCCAGGGAGAAAGTAATATCAATCTGGAAGGCAAAGACTCTCCCAGAGATTTTCGGTGCATACTAAGTGCCAAGGCTAATCCGCCGCCTGCCGAATCTCCCAAAAGGATGATATTCTTCGCACCATACAACATGGAGAGTTCATCAAAGGCAGCCATACAAACCTGTAATGTTTTATCGCATTGGTTCTCGGGGCTTTTGGGATAATCCAGTAAGGCAACTGTACAATGCGATGCCTCCACCAGATCCTTCATGCGTGCCCATTGTGGGATCAATGGTCCAATGGTATAGGCTCCGCCATGAAGATAGAAAATTACTTTTCCGCTCTTGCCGTGCAAGCCGGACATAAGATAGATAGGAAATCCTTGAATATCCTGCCGAGTAACTTGCAAGGATTTTCGGTAAAACTTAGGGGGCATCTTTTGATCCAACCGACGCATACCAGAAACATACTGGTTGAATTTTTTCTGATCTTCTGCTACTCCAGCATAACGAGACATAAACTCATCCAAGCGGAATATTTTTGCTAACCAGATAACAAAACGAGTGGGAATATTGGGCATACATTTATCCTTCCGATAATTCAATGGGTTCAGTGTAATGGATATAAACCAAAATAGCCAGTATTAAGCTTGTCAGATCGAATTCAGTAGAGACATCGTATTATTTTATAATCTACCAGGAGAAAATAATATACAAAGATTTCCTTGTCACAAAATCACCACTGCTAATATTGTTTTTCATTCAATAATAGAATGACTCATTTAGCAGTTTCTAGAATTGTAGCTGTAAAATTTGTGACTAATCCAGCACACAGAATGTTAGGAAAAGTTCAAAAGTGAACAGCTTTAGATATGTCTGAAATTGAAAAATTTATGCAATGGACCAATTTTTTATTAGCCCAGATCCGGATCGCAACCAAGTTTTTTTCTTCATCTGGGACTAAATGTAGATCTACCTCTTGTCTGGGTTCAATACCTGGAATTTGGATTTCATGACCACTGAAAGAAATTTTACGGTAACCATTAGCAACCCTTTTATGGCGAAGTCAAAACACATCTTTGCTGTCATGATACCCATCAGGTAAAACAAAAGGACGAAAAACAGACTTATGATCTGAATTGGCTTTTTCAAAACGAATGGAAGGGATTTGCTTCGTTGTGGAATGAACTTGAAGATAGTTATAGCGATGGATCTCTTCTCTTAAAACCTTACGTACTTCTGCGAGTGAGGAAATACGGTCGAGGGCGCAAGTTCGGACAATACGATCCTGCATCCAGCGATAAGGACGTTCGATTTTACCTTTAGCTTGTGGGGATAAAGCATAAACTACGTCAGTATGCATTAACGCTAAAACTTCTCGCCATTGTGTATTAACATCATCTTTACCCAAGACCTGCTTTTGCCAAACGCTGTCACGGTTCTGGATAAAGCGGAAAACACGTAAATTATCAACATAATAGCGATGAGGAATACCAAAAGTTTGCATAAGGTATTTTGCTGCTTGAATATGAGCCCAACTGGTTTCAGACTCGACCAACTCAGCATATAAAACCATGCGGCTGTAATCGTCCAATGAAGTAATTAAGGTCCATTTTTCACTGGCGTATGGCGACCAAAGGTGGATAGATGCGTCATGTTGGATTAAATCTCCGGCAGAAGCAGTAATTACTTCGCGATCATGTCGATCTTTTTTCTTCTTTTTGGCTTGATAGCATCTAATAGTTTTTGCGCGTTGGATCACAGTTGTGGTCGAAACGTGTACTCCGTCCTTTTGTAGACGATCGGTCAAGGCAGCGTAGTTGTAACCCAAGATGGGTAAATCCTTATTATCGACCAATTCTTTATCTCGAAGCAGTTCTTTATGGATCTTTTCCTCGTCCATAGATGTCAAACGTGGGTGGCTTTGACGGTGGTAGTCGATGCAAAAATTATCCGGACTGGCACGGAATTGTTTCAAGAGGGCAAAGAAGCGCGTCTTTCCGATCCCAAGGGTATGCTCAATTTCTTCTCGGCTCAAGTGCCCTTTTTCATATGATATCAAAAGTACTTTGACCTGGTCAGCAGTAAATTGTTTATGAAGTTGTGTCATGGGAATCCTTTTTATTCACCATGTAGCACATTTCAAGTTCACTTTTCAAGTTTTTTAGTTCTCTTTTAAAGTTTTCCTAAGTTCACTTTTCAATAGGAGTGAGTTCACTTTTCAACTGCTATCGGTTCCCTTTTCAACTTTGGCTGACATTATGATTAATCTTCACTTGACATTTTTGTTTTAGAGTTGTATGATAGTTATTAACATCATGTGAATATATATAACATTGTGTTAGTATTTTGGAAAACTTAAAATATGAGATCAACACCTACAATCACCTCTACTGAAATGCATGGAATCAATCGATCTGCTGTATTAGAGATTATCAGGCGAGAAGGCCCAATTGCACGCACTGAAATTGCAGCATTATTACAGGTTAGTTTAATGACGGTTGTACGCCTTGTCGATGAATTAATCGAGGAAGACCTGATCAGACCAACTGGAAAAAAAGAATTCAGCGGAGGACGGCGAAGACCCTTGCTGGAATTCAATGCCGAAGGTCATGTGGTCATTGGCGTCGATATGAATGAGGCCCGGTTATATGGGGCAGTAGCAGATCTTGCTGGCAATATTCTCCTGGATTTATCGATACCGCAGAAACCTACAGGAAAAATCAATTACGAATCCCTTGAAAATATAATTGAACAGTTATACCAAGGAGCAAAAAATACGGGCAAGCATATCCGTGGTATTGGTGTTGGAGCTCCGGGAATCACCTTCACCGAAAACAATAAAGTGATTTGGGCTCCCACCCTGGAATGGCGTAACTTTCCGGTTCGAGAAAAATTAATTGAGAGATTCCATCTGCCTGTGATTTTGGATAATGACGTCAACCTTTCTGCTCTGGGTGAAATGTGGTTTGGCATAGGTCAGGATTGCACCAACCTAGTTTTGATGATCGTCGGGCAAGGGATTGGTGCGGGAATTATTATTGATGGTGCAGTTTATCGGGGTTCCCATTTAACTGCCGGGGAAATAGGATTCCTATTACCTGATCGATCTCACCTTGGAATCAAACGAGAAGGCCTGGGAGCACTGGAATCATTGGCTTCCGATTCATACATTCTTGCTCGTGCACGTGAATTATTAGGAAATGAACGACCCAGTTCAGACCTTAGATCGCTATCGATGGAAGACATTTTTAAAGCCTACCAACACGAAGAAAAATGGGCTCAAGATATCATTACTGACGTTGTCGATTACCTGGCACAGACTGTTGCTACCCTGACAGTTTGTTACGATCCAGATCTAATTGTGTTAAGCGGTTGGGTTGCTCATTCCCCTGAGCTACTGATTCAATTAATTTACCAAAGAATTGAGGGTGTCATCCCGATTCGCCCCAAACTAGTTGCCTCACATTTAGGTCAACGCGCTGCTGTTCTTGGAACCATCATTGAAATTTTATATAACACAACTGATGTTTACATGGTGCGAAAATTATCATGAATTAGTTACAAGTCTATCCAATGAATGTATTGGATAGCTATTCCCAACCCAATTTAATGCCTTGTAGATTTTCGAGTTGATTCGCAAATTCTCCAAGGAAATGGTATCCAAACCAGCTGTCTGACATGAATCACGTCAGGACATTAATATGATGTTGCCATTGATGGTCAACCTACTTTTTTATTAGTCAATTGGACTAGGAGAAAATCATGCTGCAAGCCGCAATCATCGGAGGAGGATTTATGGGGGCGACCCATGTCGAAGCCCTACATAGACTTGGCATCCCCGTTATAGGTATGCTGGGAGAAAATCACGATGAAACAACAGCCTTCATAAAACGAAACAATATTCCATTGGGCTATTTATCCCTGGATGATTTGGCAAAAGATGCCAGCGTCGACGTGGTTCACCTTTGTACTCCCAATTATTTACATTACAACATGGCCAAAGTTTTATTGAAAACTGGCAAACACGTGGTCATCGAAAAACCCCTCGCAAATACCCTCGAGGAAGGTAGAGAATTGGCTGAAATATCCAGGAGGGAGAATAGGATTGGGGCAGTCAATTTTAGTGTCAGATTTTATCCAATGAATCAGGAAGCACGAACTCGAATTCTTGCAGGTGATCTTGGAGAACCTCGTATTCTGCATGCAGAGTACTGTCAGGATTGGCTCCTTTACCCCACAGATTGGAACTGGAGGTTGGTATCCAAGGAAGGTGGTGCGTTAAGGGTGGTGGGAGATATCGGTACTCATGCGATGGATATGTTAACTTGGCTAACAGGATTACATATTACCGAAGTCATGGCAGATCTTGCGACCTTCATCCCGGTGAGACAGAGACCTATAAATGCTGCAAACACATTTAATAATAAACTCCAGCAAACCATGGCAACTGAGAATATTCGCATCGATACCGAAGATTTTGCCTCCATATTATTCCGTTTTAATAATGGGGCAAGAGGCATCCTTACACTTTCTCAGGTGAGTGCTGGACGAAAGAATGACTTTTGGTGGGAGATCAACGGATCCTCCAGCTCCATGAGTTGGCATCAGGAAGAGCCAAACCATTTATGGATGGGATTCCGCAACAAACCAAATGAAATTCTTCTCAAGGACCCGGCTTTAATGCAACCTGAGACCAGGCAATATGCCGCCTATCCAGGTGGTCATGCAGAAGGGTATCCAGACACATTTGTCAGGCACTTTTCAAATATTTATCGGTACATTGA